>NZ_CP019633.1:0-1475805 GCF_001997385.1 Sedimentisphaera cyanobacteriorum
TTGACTAAACTAAAGGACAGCCCCGAATCCAAAGCAAAGGAGTATTTGCTCGAAAAGATTGGACGGGAAAAATACGAAATGTGGTTTTCACAGCTCGATTTGTCCTTTAAGAAAGACAAGCTTCAGGTATTGGTCCCTAATTCCTTTATGGAAGGTATGTTGAGGAGGAACTATCTTGCTATCTTAGAGGAAGCTGGCAGCAGCGTATCGGGCAGTGAAGTTGGTATTTCTTTTGTGGTGAGCAGAGAGCCCAGTCAGCAGGGCTCAGAAAGGCGTTTGAAGCCTGCAAATGCAAAAAAACCGCTCAAATATCCCAAAGCACGGCCTGTTGTGGTGGAAGATTCTCCCGCTGGAACAGGCAGATACAATCTCGATGATTTCATTGTAGGCAGGAAAAATAAAATAGCCCACAGGGCTGCAAGGGCGTGCGCGGGTTCCGGCAGCGATCTGTACAATCCGCTGTTTTTCTTCGGGAGCTACGGTCTGGGAAAAACCCACCTGCTGAAGGCTATAGTGAACGAGACAACGCGAAACAATCCGTCCCTGAAGTGCAAGTATATATCAGCAGAGGATTTTACAAACCAGTTCGTAAACAGCACCCTCCGTAAAGATATGAACAGCTTTCGCAAGCGGTTCAGAGGAGTGGATGTTTTGGCGATTGATGATGTGCATTTCCTTGCGAGCAAGAAAGGTACGCAGGAAGAATTTCTCAATACGTTCAACTCCATAGACCATGCAGACAAGAAGATAATTCTCGCCTCCGATTCTCATCCGACGATGATTGAGCAGTTTACTGAGAGCCTTGTGAGCAGGTTTGTCTCGGGCATGGTAGTAAAAATGGAGATGCCTGAATTTGAAACGAGGAAGAAGATCGTAGAAACGAAGGCGGCCAAAATGGGGCTCAAAATATCGCAGGAAGTGATTGAATACGTAGCCCATAACGTTACAGTGAGCGTTCGCGAGCTTGAGGGGGCGGTGAAAAAGCTCTCTGCCCAGCAGCTGCTTCTGGAGAAGAAGATAACCCTCGGCTCAGCTCAGTATCTGATTTCAGATATGGTAAGCAGGGCGAGATCCGGGCCGGATGCAGAAGGCATAATCGAAACTACAGCCTCGTTTTTCAACGTATCTTCAAGCCAGCTCCGCTCGAAGGCAAAGGCCAAAACTGTGAGCCTTGCCCGTTCAGTTGCAATGTATCTTCTCCGCGAACACTCCGATATGTCCTATCCCGAAATAGGCGGGTGTTTCGGCGGCAAGAATCACAGCACTGTAATACAGGCCTGCAGGAAGGTTCAGTCCCTGATTGAATCCAATGCAACTGTTGACTGGAAGCACAGAGGATTAAAGAGAAGCGAGAAGATCGGCTCTGTGTTGAAGCAGGTGTCAGATTCGTTAAATCTTCAGAGTTAATCAGCATTGGACGATATGAGCAATACGAAAAGTTTTGAAGTAGAGGGCGGGTATTCACTCGAAGACCTGCTCGAGATGTTCGAGGGCAGCAGGGTTGATCTGTCCAGATTCGCAGACTACCCCAAATTTGCCCTCGAATATTTCCACGATAAAAGCGAAATTGCAGACCCGAACCTGCATATGACCCTCCAGCTTGATATTACATCTGTTCGCGAGAAATATGACCGGGATTTTGCAGGCATAAATTCAACTTTTACCTCATTCCTCGTTCATAAGCTGCTTCTTGCCGCATCCGGAATCGAGTTTCTCAGATACAGGTTCATCGAAGGCAGCTGGTACTGCTTTGATAATCTACCGCTCTTCTTTCCAGTGGCTGTGGGAGGGGATAAACGCTTTATGGAGATAATAATAGACAGCCCCGCAAGGCTGAGCTTTCCAGATTTCGCAGAGCAGTATTGCAGGGGGCTGGAGAGAATACGCAAAAGCCCCTCAGACTACCGCCCCGTGCCAAATGAGATTTGGAAAAACATTTGGTTCATCGGCAATCTCAGCTATATGAGGTTTACCTCCTTCGGCGTTCATCTCAATAAGCGCGATACAGGAAGGCCTATATTCTATTTCGGCCAAAGATACCAGCAGGACGGCAGGCTTTACGTGCCTCTCTATTCCAGGTTAGACCACGCCACCGGCGACCCTTTTATCCTCAATGAGGTGATTGAGAGCTTTTTGAGCTTGTAGGGCAGGGGCGGGTCAGTTTTGGTCTGAATTTTCAGCGCAATTCAAATCAAGGATTTTTGGGGCGGGCGAATTTTTTGAACCACAAAGGGCGCGAAGAGTACAAAGAAATTTTGTAAATTGTTTTATATCAAAGCTTTACATTCACAAAAATCTGTGCCGTCAGTGCAATCTGTGGATAAAAAACTTCAATAAGGCATAAATTTGTGTCATCTTTTTCCCGCTAAGTCTTTCAATTCAATTTTAATCATATCCCCTTAGCAGTAAAATAAAGCTCAAAATTAGTGAAATCCTTTAATCAGAGCCGTTTGCATTTTGTTTTACTAAGCGGCACTTGCCGAAGACGCCTCCTGCGGTGCTGCCCGGTTTTGCCTGAAAGCGAACAGTAACTTTCGATTTGCCCTCAGTTAAAGATTCGGGGATTGGGTATGCGGCACTGAAAAACTCGGCAGGGCGGTTGTTCTTTAAAACCTGTTCCGCGATTTTCTTTCCATTGATGAGAATATCGAATCTTCTATTGCCCGCGTCTGAGCCCCAGTACGTGCATATAAGCTCCAGCGGCTTGTCGGGCGAAGCGTCCATTTCAAATTCGAACCAGCCGCCGTCGTAGGCATCCCGCCATTTTCTCCCGCTGAATTCGCCAGTTCTGGATTTGCTGCTCGTGAGGTTATGATCCCGTTCCGGCTGCATTTCCCCGATTCTCAGCACATCAACTGTTCTCTGCTCCAATTGGCGAAGCTCTTTCTGCTTCTTGAGGTATTCACCTTTCTTCTTCTGCCACTGCTCCGGCGAGAATGCGTCTATATACGCCGAATACTTTTCATCTGCAATCTCGAAGAACGGAACGAGCATTATATCTACGGTTTTTTCGGCTTCTTTTGTCATTGTTTTTGCTGCCTCGGGAATCCGGAAATGAAGCGGTTTGCCCTGTATCTGCTGAGCGGAAGAGGGCAGCTTTTCCTTATTTGCAGCAATAACAGGAAGCGGCTTGTCCGGAGAAAGGTCAGCACAAAGCACAACCGGCCCGTGCACAAAAGCAATGCGATTGGCGTTATCCGGCATACTTTCAATTTTGAGCTCTCTTGAAAAGCTGAGCTCAATTTTATCGTTATTCCTGAAAACCCTTTCGATCTGGATGAATCCATTATCGCTCAGATCAGGTTTTATCAGCTGAGCATTAACTTTCAAAGACAAATTCTCTGCCCAGCAAGGCTTTCTCATCAGCACCTTCAGCCGTTTCGGTTTTCTGCATTCAAAACGCAGGCTAACTTTATCTCCATAAGGGAACTCTGTCTCCTGCCGAACAGTTATCCCCTTATCCTCCCAGCTTAATACAGAAGGGATAAACAGATTGACATAGAGCGAGCTGTTTTTATGGAAGTAGATGCTTTCGCCGTATTTGGCGTGGTTTTCCATCCCCGTTCCCACGCAGCACCAGAACGAATTGAACGGCGTTGAGAAGTGTTTCTTTGCGGGCATTTCAAGATAGCCTTTATACTTCATCATACCGGTTTCAGGGTGCTGGCTTGCTAAAATGTGGCTGAACAGAGCTCTTTCACAGTAATCTCCGAGCTCGGCTTCTGGATGCCATTTCATCAGATGCTTTGTCAATTTGAGCATATTGTAGGTGTTGCAGGTTTCGGTTGTATCGTCGAGGTGGTCGGAGAATTCATCCGGAGTCCCGAAGTGTTCGAAGGTGCTGTTCCCGCCGTTTACGTAGGTGTAATGATTTACAACTCTCTGCCAGAAATATTCTGCGATGGTTTTGTATTTTTTCTCACCGGTCAGCTCATAGATCCTCGCTGCACCTATCACCTTGGGAATCTGCGTGTTGGCATGCAGGCCTTTTAAACTGTACTCTCTTTCAGCGAGAGGGTCAAGCACGTCTTTATGGCAGAATTTCTTAGCTATGGATAGATATTTTTCCTCGCCGGTAATGGCGTATAAATTTGCCAAAACCTCATTCATTCCCCCGTATTCGCAGTGGAGCATTTTCTGCCATAGCTGCGGCGTTAGATCTTTAGTAACTTCAATCGCCCAGTCTGCAAACTTAACAAGCACCTCTTTGGCCTTCTTGTTGTCTGTCAAACTGTAAGTATCCAGCAGACCGGCCATAACCTTGTGATTTGTGTACCAAGGCACCTTCACCCCGTTTAGATAGAAGCCTGAAGAACGAATTATTCCTTTTGCAACTTCCTCAAATCCCCTTTTGCCTTCAGGAATAGCTGCCACATACCCGCTGCCGATTTCCTTTTGGCAAAGGGCAAGCTCATCAATGATATAATCGAGCCTATCCTTGTATCTTTCATCATCGCAGGTGGCATACATCATAGCGCAGGCCGAAAGGTAATGCCCGAGGCTGTGCCCTGCGCCTCTACTAGATTCACTGCCTCCGTAAACCTCTGCCTTTGGCTCAAGGCCGGCTTCCTTCCTGAACCAAGCGAGCAGGCGGTCCGGCTCTAATCTCAAAAGATACTCCCCGTCCCGCTGCATAGCCGCCTTGAACGGACTCTCAAGCAGACGCACATCACTCAATCTGAATTCTTCCGCCTTGAAATCTAATTTCTGCAATTCAGAATTGCCGGCTTGAGCAGACGCAAAAATCCCTGCGAGAAATGAAACTATAAGAAATAAACTGAAGGTCCTGAAGAAAGTGTATTCTTTCTGCATAGTTATGTCCTCTAATACACCCTTAGAGATGAAAACAATGTTTTTGATTAGGATAACAAATTATGCGAGGCTGTTTTTATATCCGTCCTGATTTTTTGCTTTGTTAATAAATGCGAGCATATTTTCAAGGGATGTATCTCCTTCAACCGAGTGAGACGGGGAAAAGATATAACTGCCTTTCGCACCAACCTTCAAGAGCCTCTCAGACTCCAATTTTACATCTTCTGCTGTCCCGTATGGGAGGGTTTCCTGCATTGAGAGCCCGCCGAAGAAGGTTATTCTGCCTCTGTATTTTTCCAGCAGTTCAAATATATCCATAACTTCCGGCTGGAATGGATTAAAGCAGTTTACCCCGGCATCAATCAAATCATCGAAAAGCTCGTCAACATCACCGCAGGAATGTATGAAAACGTATTTGCCTCTGTCTCTTACTGCCGAATACATTCTTTTGAGCTGCGGGAAGATAAATTCTCTCCAGCATTTCGGACCCATCTGCAGGCCGAGCTGCTGCCCCCAGTCGTCGCCGAAATAGACGGCGTCTATATCATACTCAGCAGCTTTTTCAAGCTGTGCAATGTTGTAGTCGGCTATTTTAATGAACAGCTCGTGTACGAAATCCGGATGGTCAAAAAAATCCATCATCAGGTTTTCCATGCCTCTCATTGTCCAGGCACGTTCGTAGAGCGAAAAACCAATTTCAAAAAGCCGGAAGCTATCTGAATATCTTGAAATCAAATCTTCGATATTCTCAAAAAAACGCGGGTCTAATGGATCGGGGAATTTGTATCCTGAAAGGCTCGGTTCTTCTAACACCTTACCGCAAACTACGCCGATATCTTTATCAACCGTGCGGTCCCATTTTACTCCGAAAACGTCCTGATAGATCCCGCTGCCCAGATCTTTGAAAAAGCCAATATCGCTTCCCAGCCTGACGATGTGATTGTCAACGGCTTTGTCTATATCTTCTGTGCCGAAGTGTTCAATGAGCAGATCATTTGCTTCTTGTGTAAACTTGTAAGACCAAGGTACATACGGAGGAGTCTTGCCGTTGAGAACCGTTTTTACTACATCTCTTTTATTCATCGCTTCTCCGAAATATTATTCAATTATTAACCTGCGGGCCTGCAAATAACGTTTAAGTGTTAAAAGTGTAGAAAGCCCGTATCAGCCGTTCAGATTTTCCCTTGCCTTTGCCACGAGTCTGTCGCAGAGTTCGTTGTATTTATCGCCGCTGTGTCCTCGAACCCAGTTCCACTGAACATCGTGTACGTCTGTAAGCTCGAGAAGTTTAAGCCAGAGATCTTTGTTCTTCACAGGCTTCTTGCCGGCGGTTTTCCAGCCTTTTTCCTGCCATTTCTCGAGCCAGCCGTTTACGAATGCCTTCTGCAGATACTGCGAGTCGGTGTGAAAATGCACTTTGCACGGGCGTCTGAGGGCTTCCAGAGCCCTAATAGCAGCGGTAAGCTCCATACGGTTGTTTGTAGTATCCTTTTCTCCGCCGCAGAGCTCTTTGGTTTTGTCTGGATGTTTGGGAGAAATGAGCACAGCTCCCCAGCCCCCCGGACCGGGATTGGGGCTGCATCCCCCATCGCTGTATATTACCACTTCGTCCATCTTAAGCGCTTTCTCTCACTATCTCCGCACCAACTTTATTAAGCTTCTCTTCGATTTTCTCATAACCCCTGTCGATATGGTAAACGCGGTTGATTGTGGTTTCGCCTTCCGCAGCCAGCCCGGCCAGAACAAGCGCAGCGCTCGCCCTGAGGTCTGAGGCCATAATCGGTGCGGATGTCAGCCCGGGCACTCCGTTTACTATAGTACATTGCCCTTCTTTTCGGAGCAGTGCCCCCATTCTTGTCATCTCAGGGACATGCATAAATCTGTCCGGGAAAATCTTCTCTGTAACCACGCTGTTGCCGTGAGCGACTGAAAGCATTGCCATAAACTGCGCCTGCAGGTCTGTGGGGAAGCCCGGGTAAGGCTGAGTTGTAATATCAACAGGCTTAATTACCTTTCCTGAGCTTATGAGGCATCCGCTTTCGGTTTTCTTAATCCTCATTCCCATTTTTTCAAGAGCATCGCTTACTGCTCCGAGATGGTCGAGCCGGCAGTTATCTATCTCGAGGTCTCCGCCTGTAATCCCCGCTGCTACCATATATGTACCCGCCTCTATCCTGTCCGGAATAACGCGGTAGTTTGTTGGTCGAAGCTCGGGAACTCCCTCTATCCGCATCTCCGGCGAGCCAGCGTTGTATATCTTTGCCCCCATAGTTTTGAGAAAGTTTGCAAGATCTACCACCTCCGGCTCGCAGGCTGCGCATTCGATTGTCGTTTCGCCTTCTGCAAGTGCTGCAGCCATCATAACGTTCGCTGTTGCAAGAACGCTCGAACCGAATGGCCCTCCGAGAAATATCTTTTTGCCCTTGAGGCCTTTGGGTGCTTTTGCGATGATGTATCCTTTGGATATGCGAATATCCGCGCCAAGCTCTCTCAGTCCTCTGATGTGCAGATCAACAGGCCTTGTCCCGATAGAGCAGCCCCCGGGCATTGAAACCTCAGCATGCCCGCAGCGGGCAAGAAGCGGCCCGAGAACGCAGATGCTCGCCCTCATCTTGCGCACTATCTCGTAGTCGCCGTAGGGTTTGCTGATGTCGGAGGCATCTATGCTTAGGGTATGCGTTTCTTTTCGCCTGCATTCAGCTCCAATCTCGCCAAGGAGCTTCTGCATAAACAAAACATCCGAAAGCACAGGTACATCTTTGATAGTTGTAATTCCAGAAGCCAGAAGTGATCCTGCCATTAGAGGAAGGGCTGAGTTTTTTGATCCGCTTACGCGAATTTTTCCCGATAGAGAGGTTCCGCCGTGAACCTTAAAAACATCCATTATACAAATCCTTTCGTATAAAGATTAAATCAATTAGATTTATTTTACAAAACTTTACCCGCCTGTTCAAACCTATTTTTGTGTTTTTAACAAAGTTTTCTGGAAATATATTACAAATTATTGTGAAAGCTCAGTCTGCGCATCAAAAAGGACGCCTTATGATTAAAGCGTCCTTAATGAAATCTAATATTTCAGCCCGCTGTTATTTCAGTCTGTAGTTGTAGGTTTGTTCGAATTGAGCCCCTTCTACAGGTGAGATGCGATAGCTGAAGCTCATTGGCTTGTTGAATAGCTTGTACTGCTCTGCCGGCAAAGCTCCCCAGCTGTTCATCCCGCCTACACCGAGCTGCCTGTAATCAACATTTACAATAATATTTTCAGCCTCTTCCATCTGGAAGGTGTAGTCATTGCTTTGCATCTGCTTGTCGGTGAAGTGTTTTGCGTTTACGCTAAGCATCTCTTCGCCAGCGATGAACATAATTCCCGAGCCCTCTTCGTTTGTCAGTGCTGCCCATCTTACAGCGGTTTTGTTTGCGTTTTCCTGAGGACGAGCGTATTCCACCCATTCTTCTCTTACTTTAGAGTAGAAAAGGCCGATGGGCTGAGCTGTCTTGCCCGGATAGCTCGGTTCCGGGCCGCGTCCGAACCAAGAAAATCTCTCCAGCCCCTTGACAGCTTCCATCCTTGTTCCGAATCTGAACATAAGCTTGTCTTTTTCGCTGCTTGGAACGTATTTTGTATCGACGAGTATATCTCCGCTGCCGTAGATTTGGTAGCGAATGTTGAAGTCTGCGTTGATCTTCTCAAGCTTGCCGTCAACAATTACCCGCACAATATTATCGCTCATATCTTGCCGTACGTTTTCAGCGGTGAAGCTCAGCCCTGCATCTTCCCATTTCTTCAGTTTGTTTTTAAGTCCTGCGCCTCTGTCGTTGTTTGTCGGGGCGCGCCAGAAGTAAGGCCTCGGACCTTCTTCAAGGAGTTTGAGGCTTCCGTAAGTGTAATCTTCAATAAGCCCTGTCTTTTGGCTGATTTTAACGAAGAAATTTTCGTTGCCTACGAGCAGTATATCCGATTTTGTCTGATATTTGATTTCAGGAAATTCTCCTGAATCTATTTTTTCAGGTTCAAGGTATTCATCCAGTCTAAACTGCTCGAGTGACATTTCAGTGCCCGCTGGGGCGTAGGCGGTGTCTTCCTTGAGCACAAATCCAACGTTTATAAAATATTCCTTGCCGTAGTCGGGTTCGATATTCGGTGTCTTCAGCCTGATTTCTTTTGTCTCCTGGGCAGGCAGGTCTATATCAAATTCTCCGGTAGCAAGCTCGTCGCCGTTAATGGTAAGAGACCACTGCCCCTGATATATCTCATTGAGGTTGGTAAAGTAGAAACGGTTCATAATTTTAAAATCGCCTTCCGCAGCATTTACCGGCTCAACCTTAACATTCTGCTGCCAGTATTTCAGGTGATGCAGTCCCGGCTTAGGCTGGCAGCCTGAATCAACAAGGCCGTTCATACAGAAGTCGCGGTTTGTATGTATGTCCCGCTCATCTTCCCACCAGCCTCCGTATGCGTAAAATTCTTCCAGTCCTGAGCTTTTGCGGTATTGCTCAGGCACGGGCTGGGTGAGTCCCTGGTCCATCCAGTCCCAGACAAAACCGCCCTGAACGCGGTTGTCTTTGTAGAACTCAGTCCAGTATTCTTTAAGAGTGCCGTTGCTGTTGCCCATTGCGTGTGAATATTCGCACAGCAGGAATGGCTTTTCCGGCGTGCTTTGAGCAATTCGCTCCAGTTTCCAAGGTCTTGCATACATCCTGCTGTTTATATCTGCCGCCTGACCAGTCCCGTGAGCTGATGAGCTTTCGCAGTGGATAGGGCGTGTGGGGTCGTACTTGCGCGTCCAGTTTGCCGCTTTGATAATCCCCGGGCCTTCGCCGAATTCGTTGCCCATAGACCACGAGAATATGCTTGCGTGGTTTTTATCACGTTTTACCATCCTCTCTACGCGGTCGAAATGGGCATCATCGAAGTCGGGATTCTTGGCAATTTTGCTGTCCATCCCAACGCCGAAACCGTGGCTTTCTATGTTTGCCTCATCCATAACATAAAGCCCGTATTTATTGCAAAGCTTATACCATTCCGGCATATTCGGATAATGCGAGGTTCTTACCGCATTCACGTTGAAACGCTTCATTGTGAATATATCCTTGAGCATATCATCGGTTTTGATGGTATGGCCCCGTTCGGCGTTGTGCTCATGGCGGTTTACGCCTTTGAAGATTACAGGCTTGCCGTTTACAAGAATGCGGCTGTCTTTGATTTCTATTTCTCTAAAGCCTACATCCCACGGAATTGCTTCAATTGTTCTGCCTTTCTCATCCAGCAGAGAGATTACGAGCTTGTAGAGGTATGGGTTTTCAGCAGACCATTTCTCAGGGCTGTTTACGTTAATATCAAAGCTCACTGTTTCGCTTTTTTTAACCTCTGTATTCCTTGAGGTGGGGTAGGTTACCGATTTGCCCTCCACATCGAATAAATCAACGCTCATTCGCAGCTTTCTTTCTTTGCTTGAGCTGTTTATCACTTCCGCTGCAAGCTCGAGTTTTGCATCTTCGTAATTTTCGTCAAGATCGGTGCGGACAGTGAAATCGCGAATATGCACAGAATCTGTGCTGTAGAGATAAACGTCGCGGTAGATCCCGCTGAGACGCCAGAAGTCCTGATCCTCCAGATAAGAACCGTCAGACCAGCGGTAAACCTGTGCTGCGATTGTGTTTTCCCCGGAATTAACGTATTCTGTGATGTCGAATTCTGCAGGAGTTCTGCTGCCTTGGCTGTATCCAACCTGCTTTCCGTTTATGTAAAGGTAAAACGCAGATTCAACGCCTTCAAAATGGATATAAACCCTTCTTTCGTTCCAGCCTTCAGGCAGAGTGAATTCCCTGCGGTATGTGCCTACTGGATTGAAATCTCTGGGAGCGCGGAATTTATCCTTCTTGAAGGGGTATTTGGCATTCGTATAGATCGGAAAATCAAAGCCCTCCATCTGCCAGCAGGAGGGAACGGTGATATCATCCCAGCCTGAATCATCATAGTCAGCGCCGAAGCAGTCTTTCGGTGCTTCTGAGGGTTTTTCAGCTATGTTGAATTTCCACTCGCCGCTGAGAGTCTTCTGGAGGCTGGATTCGCCGCCATTTTTAGCGGCCTTGAACGAGTCGTACAAACTCATCGAGCAGTGCGGGGCAACTGTATTTACCTGAATTATTTTCGGATTGTCCCATTCGGGGCGTTCTTGTGCAAAACACAATGTTAATGTCCCTAATATAAAAAGTATTACTGTTTTTCGTAAATGCACTTTAAGCTCCCTTAATAAAGTTTCGGTTTAATTTATGCAGCTAAAAATTTTAAGTATATATCCCTTGCGGTCAATTTTTTTGCTCTTTTCTAAAATTAAAATGCAGAGCTTTAACTTATGTCTCGGTTTAAAAATTGAATTTAAACCAAAAAAAGCCCCAATCGGCAGGATTGAGGCTTTAATGAGTCATTTACTTCTATCAGTCAATTAGCTTTTGCGTTTTCTTAAAAATAGTCCGCAAGCTCCTAATAATGCCATAGTGGTAGGTTCAGGTACACAATATGAACTGGTAGTGTCATAGTTTTCAGGCTCAGAGCCTTCTTCTACAGTTGCACCTGCGAGACAGAACATATCTCCATCAAAAAATTCTTTATCGATTCTGTATTCGATAGTATAAGAACCGTCCCATGTTGAGTTGTTGCCTGCATCAAGACCATCTGGAGAGGTAAGAGTATGGTAGTGATTAACTGTGTTGCTCAGGCTTACAGTTCCGCCAAAATGCGCATCTGCTAAAAATTCAAACCCATCAAGACTGCTGTGGAAATAGTCGTAGTTGCTGCCAGTAAAACCTGTGCTATCGTTTTGGTCTAAGTCAATATAGATGCCGTTGTATCCAGCAAAATTATTACCGGTAAGACTCATAGCACCAACCATGTCCATTTTGAAATAATAGTTAGAAGCATCCTCGGCCATGTATATTTTATCAATATCCTGGCCGGGCTGAAGACCTGAGTCTGCCCCATCGTCAATTATTTCCGTGTAAGAAACTGAAAAACCGGCAGTTGAAAAACCGGCAATGGCCAACACAGCCATTAACATAATACATTTTTTCATAAGAATCCCTTTCTAATAAAACAAATTTCAAGTTTTGCCATGAAAAACTAAAGTCTCCTTATCATATTAGAACTAATATTCAAATGAAAAATTTAATCTGAAACAAAAAAAAACTGATTATTAGAAATTTCTAACATAAGCTCATATCTATCAGGCACTTAAACAATAATTCCAAAACTAAGTTATCATTATATTTTTACAAAAAACAATTTGTAAAGTATTATTACTTAAAATGCTTTTTAAGATTTCTGTTTTTGCTGAAGTTATTTGCGGCCAAATTTATGTTATCAATTACTTTAAATTTCCGGCGAATTCGCAATAATGAATTGAGATTTTTGCGGAAAATGGAAATAAAAAATGCTGGGTAAAATGAAAAATTTGAAAAATATAGATAAATATATGGCTATTTCGCTGCGTGATATAGTTTTTATTATCATTATCCTTGTACCGTTTATTCTCGGTAAATATTGCGAATTCAATATTCCAGGCCCGTTCGACAGCGGCTCAAATGTGTATTCGGCAAAGCACATCCTCGAAGGTGCTCAAATCGGTATTGAAGAAGACCCCAGCGCTCAGGTTGGCACGCTGCTTATGAATATGCTTGGCGTACAGCTTTTCGGTTTCAACGATTTAGGCCCTAAGATAGTGCAGGGTTTCTTTCAGCTTATAGGGCTCGGGCTTATGTATTACAGCATCAGGCGCGTTTTCGGCGTTTTGCCGGCATTCTTTTCCGCATTCGCTGCCGGCTTTTTCATCTCGGCCCCTCTGATAGCCAAATACGGCAACGTAAAAGAGCAGTTTATGACGGCCTTTATGCTTGCCGGAATTGCCCTGTTTGTTTTATATCTGAAAACAGATAAACGCATATTTGCAGTGCTTGCGGGCGGCTTTCTAGGCTGGGCGCCTCTTTTCAAGATTACAGGCTTCTCTGCAATCGGCGCATTAGCAGTGTTTTTCCTTTCAAGCCTTATTTTTAGATGGAAAACATTCAAGCAGCTTTTAACGCACGGTGCTCTTCTGCTTGCGGGTTTTTTGATTTTTGCAGGCCCTGTATGGATATGGATAAATGCCTCGGGCGCACAAATCAGCACGCCGTATAAATCAGCTTTGGTTCGTGTTATGCCGGATTTCGGCTCTGACAGCCCCGTCCCGGAGAAGCAAAAGTCCGCGGGGGATGTTGATAAGCAGGCTGAAGCAGAGAAAAAAGAAGAATCTGCGGGCAGTTATGTCGAACGTACAAGGAAAACGCGGAGCTACAGCGAGCATGCACCTGTAGTTTTCAGGTATTACGGTCTTTTAATCCTGCCCATAGGTCTTGCTGCTGTTTCGATAATTCTTGCCAAAATACGGTTTTTAAGGGCTTGGCTTTCAAAAAAGAGCAGTATCGAGCTAAGCCTTCCTGATAAGCTTACAGTTCTGTTAGTTTGCTGGTGGCTTCTGGATATGGCCCTTGTATGGGTGAGCACGCGTCCATACGAGCAGTATTACATTCCCCTCACGGCCTCCGGAGCGTTTGCAGGGGCATACGTGCTTTACCGCATCTTTGAATGGTGCAGAGGCAAAGGCAGGAAGTTTACTGTTGGCGGATTTGCTGCATCTGCAGCGGTTTTCTGGATATTCTGCTCGCCGATATTTGCAGGCATCAGCCAAAGCCCCTACAGCGGCAAATCCTACGGCGAAGGCGTTAAACGCAAAGGTTACATCCAGCGAATGGAGCAGGCCAGTACTCATCGCCAAGGACGTATTGCGCCTTGGGAGATTGTAGGGCTGTTTATAAAAAACAACACCTCCCCAGACCAGCGAACTTACGTGTGGGGCTGGTATCCGGGGATTTACGTAAAAGCACAGAGGCTCTCAGTATGCAAAAAGGCCTTTCAGAGCGATATGCACACTCTGCCTGCCTCAACGCTTGAAAAGATGGCTGATAATTTCATCCGCCAGTTTGAAAAGCACAAGCCCAAATATATCGTGGATTCCCGCAAGAGGCACTTCCCGCACGACCGCCCGCCTTTGGAATTCTGGCCTTCCACACCTAAAGGGTTTCTGCCGGCAAACGAAAGGGCGGTTCAAAGCTATGAGAAGGCCTATTCAAATGTTCTTGCAGAAAGAATTGAGCCTGAAGAGGCAGAGCGGTTTGAGGCATTCTCTCAGCTGAGAGAATATATCAGGGAAAATTATCAAATAGTTGATAAAGACGGCTATAAATTCACCAATACCGGGCCG
This sequence comes from Sedimentisphaera cyanobacteriorum, assembly GCF_001997385.1. Lineage (NCBI taxonomy): Bacteria > Pseudomonadati > Planctomycetota > Phycisphaerae > Sedimentisphaerales > Sedimentisphaeraceae > Sedimentisphaera > Sedimentisphaera cyanobacteriorum. Next base: position 14,109 of record NZ_CP019633.1, read on the forward strand.
AGAAGCAAACGTTTCGGCCAGATGGTCGTATTCAGAAGAAAATAGTTTTGGCAGAAATATCTCTGTGTTTGTATGAAAATGTTTGAGTATTTGTTTTGTTTAGGATTTTATGAAAAGCGTTAAAACTGACTGGGAAAAGTATGCTTTAAAAGAAGCTTATTACTCGGTTACCACAAACTACAAGTACAGAAATGAGAATCTCAGCGATGAAGTTAAAGATGATTTTTTCATTGAAGCAAAGCAGTATGCCGAAAAGCTGACAGCTGTTATCAGAACACATTTAGTGAAAGATTTTGCGCCGAAGCGTATTCTTGATTTCGGCTGCGGGGTAGGTAGAACATCAATCCTGTTTACAGAGCTTGCTGAAGAGGTGGTGGGTACGGATGTCTCTGAGAATATGCTCAGGGAAGCGGAAAAGAATAAGCACCGGCGCGGGGCGGATAATTTGAATCTTATTCAAACCGGCAGCGATCTGTCAAACATTCAGGGAAGATTCGATTTCGTGCATTCGCTTTACGTGTTCCAGCACATTCCTTTGAGCGAGGGGCGAAAGCTTTTAACGCAATTGCTCGATAAGCTTGAGGACAATGGCGTTATAGCATTTCATATTCTCTATGCTAATGAGCTTTCGTTGCTGAAGCGTATTTCTTACTGGCTGAGATTGCACATACCCTGCATAAAAAACGTTTTGAATCTCATTAGAAGAAAGCCTTGGGATGCACCTATGATGCAGCTCAACAGCTATCCTGTAAACGATATCGCCGAAGACTTAAAACAGGCCGGCTGCTTGCATTTCTATTCGCGATACACAAATCACGCCGGCTATAAGGGGCTTTTTATATTCGCCCAGAAAACCCGCCTCGATGAAGAAAACGTTACTGATTTAGGTGAGATTCCTTAATCCTGTCTAAGCTGCTTTGAAATTAGAAGCTGTCCACAGGCGAAGGGTGTTTGCCTGCAGCAAAGGCCTCGGTGCTTGTAATTATTGAGCCCACAGTTCCGCTGAGCCTCTGGCCTTTAAGTTCGCTGATTCGCTTTTTAAGCTTTCTTACCTCAGGGAGCAGTTCTTTCACCTTTTCTCTGTCCAGCAGGCGAATATTTCTCATTGCGCTCAAAACGAGGATGCAGTGCTCTTCATGCAGACCTGATATAAGGATGTCTTTGGCTTTCTTCGAATCTTTTTTATTCAGGGTAAGCTTTGCGGCCTCATACCTTATGTATGGTGCAGGGTCTTCCAGCATAGGCTCTATTTCTGCAAAAACCTTGTCTTTCCCCCAGTCTTGCGATTCAAGCCCGATAAGTCCCCAGTACCTCACTGCCGGCTCATCATCTTTGAGCGCCTTCAGCTGCTTGGGCAGTACTTCTCTTCCCTTCCCGGACAGCTCTGCGACACGCATTATCTTCTCGAGCGGATAAACTCGGCTGTGGTCTTTGAATTCGAAAGGCGTGAACTTCCCGCCTCTGGTCTGGATTTCCCACGGATGAAGGAAGTGCAGGTCGCGTATTTCGAGGATCTTGTTTTGGTTTATGCTCCTCATTTTCTCGAGGATTGTTTCATAGCCGGTTTTTTCAGCGAGATTATGTACATTCCAAGGATCGAATTTATGGTCGTAAAGAGCTTCTGGAGCTCTTCCTGAAGACATATATCTCTCAGCGGCCTCTTTTAGTTCTCCCTGTTTGTGGTAATCCCGCAGCAGATGCATTATTTCAGCCCCGTCGCAGTATCTCTGGGGCTGGGCATATCCAAGATGAGGCATATAATTTCGCACGTAGGTGTATCTGCCGTCCGATACTGTTCTGCTGTGCTGCTCGGCCGTACCTACAATATTCGTGCTTCCGAAAATAAACTCTTTGTCTATCTTTTTCGGTCCGAGCACTGGCGCTCCGGACATATTGCCGGGAATCTTAGAGCCGGTTATATTCAGCACTGTCGGCCCAAGGTCCACAAAGCTAACCAGCTTGTCTGTTTTGGTTCCGGGTTTAAGCTTCACAAGATTCCTGTATTTCTCAGGCACCCTCACAATCAGAGGCACTCTCAGACCCAGCCCGAGCGGATTGGTTTTGAATCGGGGCATACCCTCGCCGTGGTCTGCGAAGAAAAATATTATTGTATCTTCGTAAAGACCGTCTTCTTTCAGTTTATCGAGCAGCTCGCCGATCTGCCGGTCAACAAGCGTAATGCAGTCGTACATTCTCGCATAGGCTTTCCGAACCTCAGGCGTGTCGTGGTAGAATGGCGGAACCTTAACTTCTTCAGGTTTTGTGATTTCTTCAGGGGAAAGCTGAGATTGTATATTTTTCTTGAATCTTTCATAAGAATTTACTGACACGCGGGACTGATGGCTGTCCATGAAGTTTTTAACGTGGAAAAAAGGCTGTCCGGGCTTTCTGTTACGCCAAGTTGCTTTGCCGCTGGATTCGTCCCATGTGCGGTTTTTCCAGTGCCAGGCGTCTTTGAAATTGTAGTCTGTTTTCTTGTTGTTGGTGCAGTAGTATCCGTTTTTTCTTAAGTAAACAGGGAAGCCTTTTACTGAATCAGGTATTTCAACAGCGCTTCTGTGATTCCCTCCGCCGAGCTGGCCTACGTGCATACCTGTGATAAGCGCTGTTCTCGCAGGCGAGCATACAGGTGAATTGGCAAAGGCGTTTGTGAAAAGCGTGCCCTCTTCTGCGAGATTGTCAACGTTTGGGGTTTTGGCAACTTCATCGCCGTAGCAGCCGAAAAACAAAGATGTGTCTTCAATAGTTATCCACAAAATATTTGGTTTTGAGGTGGCCTCAGCAAAAACAGAAGATGTGTTCAAAGCAGCTAAGGAAACAGCAAAACTGCCCGTAGTTTTTAGAAATAAACGCCTGTTCATTGTAAATGCTCCTATATGTTAATCAAATAAGACTCAGTCAGATTAAAATTAAAATATGAGTAATGTCAAGGCTAATATATACGTTATTACTTTTATATATGTTTCAAGTTTGCATTACAGGCAGAAATTATTCCTCCAGCAAAACTGGCTGGGTTTTGATATTTAGAGGGTGATGTTTAGCCCTCGGCTTTGGTATAGAATGCCAAATGACAGGAGGACAATTCGCATCCAGAGCAGTGAAATTTAGGGGCATAAAAAATAAGCATTGTTAAAAGCTTGCAAGATATATTTGTAAAGTTATAATCGATTTATATAATTGCTATTTTGTGTTTGGCCAGTAATTCGAACTACGTAGTTAAGATAAGGATTTGCAATGTCCGAAAATTATTATACTCTTGAACAAGCCGCAGAAAAGCTCGGTAAGACCCAAGAGCAGCTTAAGGAGTTTGCCAAGGTTAACGACATCAGCGAAATGAGGGACGGCTCAAAGATTTTCTATAATAAAGAAGATATTGATTCTCTTGCCCAAAAGCAGGTTGATGATGATAATCTCAATGTTGAAGATTCTGTAATCGGTCTTGATGAAGAAAGCTCGCTTGGCGGCTTAGATTCTCTGGATGATGACAAATCCGAGGATGATCAGGGCGAGGAAGTTAATATTGATGAAGATATGGAACAGATGATAGAGCTCTCAGATGCGGATACAGCAGTTGGGAAGGATTCTCCGGATTCAGAATCTGATGAGTCTGAAGGCAAGGAAGACGATGCAAGCTTCTCTGATGACAGCCTGCTTTCCTTGGCGGACACCATGGCTAACGAAAATGAAGAAGGCCAGAGCTCACAGGGCTCAAATAATCAGCAGGCCTCTAATGAAGAACAGAATTCCTCAGACCAGAAGGACGAAAGCTCAAAAGACCAGCAGGGTGAACAGCAGATAGATGCAGATGCTGATATGGGCTCAGATGAGGAGGGTTCTGGAATATTAGACCTTTCCCTGCAGGCAGATGATTCCCAGCTCGGTGCGGTTCTCGATGATATTCTTCCCGGCGATGAAGGCGGCGGCGGGGGAGACGACGATTTCGGTGATTTCGATGTTGGCGCTATTGAGGAAGGCGAAGACCAGCAGAAGGCAGAGCCCGAACAGGACGAGGCTCCTGAGGCCGCAGAAGTTGAAGCAGAGCAGACCGAGGGGCAGGATGATTTGAGCTATCCGGAAGTGCAGCCAGAGCCCGAACCGGCAGCTGCAAGTGCGCCGGCGGCTGCAGCAGCAGCCTCATCAGCAGAAGAGGGCACAAGCTTCGGCTTTGCTATGCTTCTGCCTTTCATCGCAGTGGTTATGACAATTGTTATCCTTGCCGGATTGGCAGTGAATGGTTCAGAGCCGCTTTTTGTTCCTTTTGTGCAGCAGTACTTTGTTTATATTGCAGGCGGTTTGGCCGTAGTTACCCTTATAATTGGGCTTTCCGGTGCTTTCTCCGGAGGTTCTGCAAGCGGGAAAAAGGCCGGCGGCAAGAAGTCTTCGAAAAAGGAAAAGAAAACCAAAGGCAAGAAGAAGAAAAAGAAATAAAATTAGCCAAAGTATGCTTCGGAATTGATGCGAAGCTTTTAGCTTCTGAATTTGTAGACAAGAGAGGATGCGCGATGAAGTATGGTATTGTAACAGTTTTAGCTGCGTTTGCTTTTATGCTTAGTGGATGTGTTTCACAAGGGGCATACGACAGCCTGAAAATGAAAAATGAAACACAGAGCGAGAGAATCTCAGAGCTTGAATCAAAGTATAACTCTGCAAAGCTCGAGCTCCAGCAGCTCAGGGAAAAACTCGAAACTGCAAGGGAGCTTGAAAATGCAGGCGAGCAGGCCGCTCAGGAAGAAATAAAGCTTCTTGAAGAAGCGCTTAAAGAGAAAAATGAGCTCGTTAAAAAGCTTCAGAAACAGCTTCTTGAAGGCGGTGTAAAGCTTCCGGCAGAGCTGAACGTTATGCTTGAGGAGTTCGCTTCAGCCAACCCTGATCTTGTTACTTTCGATTCAGAGAGAGGCGTTGTGAAATTCAAGAGCGACTTAACTTTCGCTCCGGGCAGTGATAATATAAATTCTCAGGCAAAAGAGGCTATCTCAAAGTTCTGCGGGATTGTGAAATCAGAGCAGGCCGAGAAGTTTGATATAGTTATCGCAGGCCATACCGACGATATGAAGATTTCAAAGCCCTCTACCAAACGTGAGCACCCAACCAACTGGCATCTTTCGGCGCACAGGGCAATCTCTGTTCTTCAGAGTATGATGAATGAAAGCGTAACCCCCGAGAGGCTCAGCGTACGGGGCTACGGCGAATACAGGCCGGTTGCTCCAAACAAGCCCAATAACGGCGGAAACGTTAAGAACAGGCGGGTAGAAATCTATATAGTCCCGCAGGGCTGAGCTCAGAAGTAAGCTTATAAAGTATTGAAAAACCAGACCCTTCCTTCAGATATGATGGAAGGGTTTTTTAATGGGGGATTCCGAATGTGCGGGGTTTTATGGAAGGGTCGGATAAAGGCCCTCTAACCTTAACCTCTGCTATGAGTTTTCCGATAGTGTTGAGCAGTTTGCCGCGAAGAGTTTCATCCTCGAACATAAAAACCTGCAGGCTTAAATCGAGCTGCTGATTTTCAAGATTCATTTCGCCCGCACCTTGGAGCTTGAGATTTTCGAGCTGAATTACAGCATCTGAGATAACGAGTTTGTCTTTGATGATATAACCGCTGATCAGGCCGGTTTTGATACTCTTCTCAGCGGGCTTTCTCGAAAACACTGCCGATACAATTCTTGATATTAGATTTTTGGGTGTGATTTGGCTGTTCTTTAGAACTATATCAAGCCGTCCCTTCCTGAATTCTTGCCTGCCTAGCACGCCTTCTACGCTAAGCTGAGATGAAAGCATGCCGGAAAGGGCAAGCCTGCCGTTTTCTTCTTCAACTGTATCATTCAGCAGGCGGCTGATGTTTACATTGTTCAGATCGAGGGAAAAATCGTATGCAGGCGGGGCATCTCCGGAAGGTATGAGACGATAATTGAAGCTCGCTGCCCCTCCGTAAAGGCTTGCCGAGCCCTTTTCTGGCGAGGAAAGCTGTCCGTAAGAGTAATTAAAGCTCTGCGATACATCTTCGAAGACAGCGCCTCTGTAGAGCAGGCGGGAGCAGTAGAGCTCTGCTTCGGATTTCAAAACACTCAAGTCTTTGCTAAGCGTGCAGCTTCCGGTTAAGCGCCCTTCAGCAGAACTCAAACCTTCTACCCAATCGGCTGATAAATCCTCGAACTCGAAGCTGAATTTTTCGATTTCTACTGTATCCTTCGCACTGCTGAATTTGAGCCCTTCTATCGCTGCATCCGCCTTGCCGCTGAATTGGGAGAATTTCTTAGAATCGGTTTTGCTGAGATTAACTGATTCTGCTGTAATGTTGCTTAAGGATTCAAGCTTTCCGTTTTCATATTTTATTTTGCCGTCCGCGTTGATTATTGCCTCAGGGAAATCTTCGCTTTTTCCGCTTATTGAATAGTTGAACGAAGCATCTTTCTTTGCTCCTGCCTTTATACCAACAGTTCCTGAAACATCGTTCAGCCTGAAATTGTCCACTGCGGCTGAGTTTTTATTCAAAACCGCCTCAGCAGTGATTTGGAGTTTTTCTTCCTGCGAATATGAGAAATCCCCGTCGAGCCCGAGTTTGCCTTCAAGCAGATTTGTTTCTTCATAGCCAAGTAGTTTGAGAAGCTCTCCAGAATTCATATTTTCGCTTTCAAACTCGCCTTCAAAGCTTTCCAGTGAGCTGTTTGTTATCTCTCCGCCTGCATTTGCCGTGAGTTTTCCGCCTCCCGCTTTACCTCTAAGTATTTCGGCTTTCCAGCTTTGATTATCGGCTGTTATTTTCATCTTCGGATTGGATATTGCGATCATAAGGGGTTTGTAAATGATCTCTTTTCCTGATATCTCAGATTCCAGCTCCCAGTCCGGCTTATTGCTCTGTTCTCTGCGAAGCCTTAGGGATGATGTGCTTTGAGCATCTATGTAGAAATCATCCAGCATGTCCGCAGGCTCATCGGGCAGTGAACCGATCAGTACGCTGTCTAAAGTGAGCCCCTCGGCATAAAGGTCAATATCGTAGTCCGGTTCTTTCAAAAGGGCGTTTTCAAGAGTGCCGCTTATGTTAAAATCAGCTTCTCCTGCAATGCCGCTTATATCATTGAGAGTTATGGTTTCAGGTGTGATTTTTATATCGCCGGAGATACTCTCAGCAGGCAGGGGAAAACTTCTGAGCTTTGCCTGAGCGTCCTTTAAGTTTACGTCTATAAGATACCTCTTGCCTTTCTCGTCCCGCAGATACTGATATGTAAAGCCGATTTCACCTGACGGGTTCAGCATATTCCATATTTGCCTTAGTCTGCCCTCAAGGCTTTTGTAAACATCTCCGGTTAGATAAGCCTGATTGGAAAATATTTTTATATCGCAGTTGGGATAGTCTGGAAGGCTGGTGCATCTAATATTATGCCAGCCGATAACTTTTGCCTCCTGGTTTTTGTTCTTGCATTTCAAATCGAAACTGTATTTTTCTGAGCTCACATCTATTTCACCGCTAACTTTCACCTCATAAGGGAAAAAGACGTATCTGGCGCTCATTTCCTGCGGTCTTATCACACCCCGCATATTCGGTCTTTGAGAAAGGCCTCCCCAAACCTTAACCTCTGCATCCATCCTGCCTTCAGGGTTGAATTCTTTCAAAAAAGATTTCGTGCCTTTACCTATAAAGCTGTAGAGTTTTTCTCCTTTGTAAATTGCATTTACTTTCGTGGAAGATGAAAGGAGGATATTCTCAGCGTTCAATGAAACTCTATAAGGAGCATTATCTTTTGAAAGATCAGCAAAACCCTTTACTTCTATCTCAGATTTGCTTGTTAAGGCGTTTAGATTAAATCTCACAGGACTTTGCGGTTTCCACTGAGCATCAATACTGAGTTCTTTGCTCATCCATGCGCTCCCGAATATGCTTGCATTCAAGTTTCCGGCGATCCGCATAAAACCTTCATTCCCAGGCTTTATTTCTCCGTTCAGAAAAGAAGCACCAAAAGCAGCATCGGCAGGGGATGTAAGCATAATTTTGTAAATATTGCTGCTGCCTTCCGAGGCGAGCTTGAAGCTTGTTAGAACGATATCTTTTTTCTCAGGCCTCTTAATCGACACATTTTTTGCTTCCAAATCTGGAAATCTGCCAGACTTGAATATATTATAAAAAGGCCGGGATGCTGCATCTTTAATTGTTTTTACAAATAAAGGATAGGCCTTCTTCGGAGCAATTACTTCCAAAACAGGGTTTGAAATCTGAACGTTTTCTGCTGTTATTTTCTCAATTGAAGGTGATAGCAGCCCATTATCAAAAAGTGAGTAATTTACAATCGCTTTTTTCGCTGAAAAATTGAACTCAGCGGCAGAGGCTTTAAGCCCGCTTACCAGAAAACGGTTACCCTGTTTTTCTATTTCCTCGTACTCAAGCTCTGCGCCGAAGGCTTTTTCGAGGCCTTGGGTGATTTTAGACTCGAATATATTTATAACACTGCCTCTGAAGCTGTACAGCACAAAAGCAGCAGCACAGGCGATTGCTAAAAATAATATAGCTGTTTTAGTAAATTTCTTCATTGGCAGAGAATAGTAATTACCCGCTTTTTATTATCAATATTAAAAATGCATCTATGAAAACCTGCTTAAGGAATACTCTGTCTGTTCTCGGTTTGTTTGAAAGATTTATGTCCATTCTTTCACATCAGGCAGGCGGCTATAAGGTTATGTACAGCGTGCGTTGAAGCAACAATTCCAAATCCCCTTATCCCGAATATTATCGAAAGGTATATTCCCGCGAGAAATCTGAATGTAAACGTGGATATTCGAAAAGGCTCGCCGGCAACAAATCTCCAGTCCATTATGTAGAAGTAATGATGCAGGCTGAAAAGAAGGCTCGAAATTATTACTGCGGTAATAGTTGAGCGTATTCTCGGCATTCCGAAGAGCTTTTCAAAGATTAGCGTAGCGAAAGAAATCAAAAGAAGCCGAAAAACGAGCTCTTCGAAAATTCCTGCACCTATCCCGGAAACTATATTAACAGCGAACATTCCGCCCGGTGTCTGCCAGTCTAAAACGGCAGACATATCAGGCACAGCCGGAACAGGGGAGTAGCCCGGGGCGTTCTGGCCGGCTATGTAGGTTATGCAGGAACTGCACACAAGCAGGGGGATTGTGAGTATCGTGGCTTCTGCGAATATTATGGGCAGATCGCTCCATTCAACCTCGATCTTCTCCCGAGATTTTATCTGCACTATCCCAAGAGCCGCTATCACAACCAGCGGAGTACCCACCCAAGCCTGCATTTCTGAGAAATTCAGCCAGAGCAGGAATTTGCGAACCCATTCAAATGAAACCACAATACCCGGTATGTTTTCGGTGCTTGTTGAAAAGAAATCAGGGCTTAGAGATGAAAGCCCTGCTTCGTAAACAACGATAAGGATAGCCACGAGTATCAGCGAATATATAGGACGAGATGTCCTGTGCAGATACAAGTCCAGTTCGTGGGTCTTTCCTTTACTGCCAAAATTCATACAGGGATTAAGCTTTCCTGAGATTCAGCCTTTAGCCGCCGCATTAAAAACTGCCTTCGAAACTTTAATGTGAATATTTCTGTCTATCATATCCGGAAGGAGCATACCACCCTCAGACTGCGCCGCCAGCGACTGGGCAGCAGCGAGCTTCATCGCAGCGGTTACAGTTTTCGCGCCGGAATCAAGCGCGCCTCTGAATATCCCCGGAAATGCAAGGGCATTGTTTATGGTTCTGCCGTCTGCGCTTACAGCAGCGCCTGCTTCCAGAGCCTCTTGGACGGATATCTCGCCCTTCGGGTTGCTCAGCGGGAAAACTATCGGCTTATCTGCCATTGATGAGATCAATTCCCCGCTCACTATATCCGGCCTTGCAACGCCTATGAAGATGTCTCTGTCTTTGAAGCCCTCTTCGAGCGGGCCGGAAATGCTGTTTTGATTGGTCAGCTCTGCAATTTCCTGAGTGTAGGGGTTCATCTGCTCTTTTCTGCCATTGTATATAGCTCCGCCTGCATCGTAAACCACGATATCCTTAATGCCGTATTCCAGCAGGATTTTGGTTATTGCATAACCCGCTGCACCTGCACCGATAATCACTGCCGAGCAGTCTTGAGGTTTCTTTTCTGTAATCTTAACCGCATTGATAAGAGCCGCGAGAACTACGGTTGCTGTGGCGTGCTGGTCGTCGTGAAAAACCGGTATATCGAGCATACTGTCGAGCTTCTGCTCTATCTCAAAGCAGGCCGGTGCGGCAATGTCCTCAAGCTGTATTGCCCCGAAGCTCGGGCTGATATGTTTTACAGTTTCAATTATCTCATCAGGTTTCTTTGTATCTAAAACTATCGGCACTCCGCTTATCTCCACAAATTCCGAGAATATAGCGGCTTTGCCTTCCATTACGGGCATAGAGGCCTTAGGCCCTATATCGCCCAGTCCGAGAACCGCCGTTCCGTCTGATACTATCGCCACGCGCGAGCCTATTCCTGTTACCCGTGAAACCGCCTCAGGGCTCTCAGCTATTGCCTTGCAGGCCGCTGCTACACCGGGCGTGTAAACCATACGCAGGTCGGTAAGGCTTTCGATTTTCTTCTTGCTCTTAACTTCGATTATTCCGCCAAGGCGTGATTCTTCTACAAGGTCTGTAAATTCCTGTATCTCACCGCCGCCTGATTTAAGCGTTTCCAGGGCATTCAGTGCGGCCTGCCTGGAGTTTGAGAAAAGGTTCATCTCTAACGCTGCCGACTGTCCGTCTCCTTCAATCGTATTGAGAGAGGATATGCTTGTTTCCTGTGTGTTGACTGATGCGAGGATCTCGGCTGTGTTTTTTCTCAGAGAAGTAAATTTGATTCGGTATATGTGGTTTGCGCCGAAATGTTCCTGCAAGCTTTTTTTATGATTACTCATAGATACCTTTATAGAGCCTTTTGCTCAGTTCCGTTTATTAGTTTTATGATATTTTTCTTGTGCCTGTATATAACCAGAATTGTCAAAAGCCCTGCAGCGGCGATCAGCGGCCACAGCTGATAAAAGCTCCAGCTTTCAACTATGGCTATCTCTATTGATAAAATTATTGGAAACATCGCAGCTGCTAAAATTGACCCCAGCGAGACGTATTTCCATATATAAAGGCATATAACCCAGATTATAAAGCAGATAACCCCGCAGATTGTGTAGTACGGCCATAAACCAAGAACCACGCCAAGTCCGGTTGCAACGCCTTTTCCGCCCTTAAATTTGAGGTAAATGGAAAAAATATGGCCTGCAATTGCAGCAGCACCGCACAGTAGCCAAAGCCAAAGCTGGGATTGATTTGGCTCTCCAGAAATAAGCAATCCGGCTGCTATCATAGGCAGCGCACCCTTGAACAGGTCTAAGAAGAAACATATCTTTGCCCATTTCCCTCCCAGCGCACGGCCTAAGTTGGTTGCTCCTATATTGCCTGAGCCCACTTTACGCAGATCAATGCCTTTTGATTTCGCTATTAAAAAGCCGAAAGGTACTGAACCGAGCAGATAAGAAAAAACCGGCAGAATTAGTAATGTTGCAGTAACCAAATAATTAACCCTTTTGCAGTATCGCTCGTTTATAAATTGATTTATTAATTAAGTAGATTATATCCTTTCCGCTGTTTCAATCAACGCATTCATTTAACCTGTCAAACTTTCCCATTGAATTCCGAATCAGCAGGCAGTATATATTTACAGCTGGATAATTTAGATGTGCAATATTATTCAAAATATTTTAAATTGCAGTTCCAGCTTATGAAAAAATAAGCTTTTCGGGATATAACAGTAATAAAAACAGTCAGTTTTATAAGCTTAAGCAAAAAAGGGAAGCTATGGATTTAGGGCTAAAAAAGATTTTATCAACAGTGTTATTATTTTGTATTTCTGGTGGGGCTTTAAGTTATGTGGAAGTTCGGCCGGGAAGCAGGAATCTTATAACAAAAACGGACAAATCGGTTAAAATATCAATCGATACATCTAAAAAGCATCAGAAAATTACCTCTTTCGGCGCTTCAGACTGCTGGACAGCCCAGATGGTTGGTCAGTGGCCGAAAGAAAAGACAGATGCAATAGCAGATATGCTGTTTTCTGCCAGTCTCAAAGAAGACGGCAGCCCGAAAGGGATAGGCCTTTCATCCTGGCGGTTCAATATCGGAGCGGGCAGCGATATTAATGATAAAATCACAGACCCATGGCGGCAGTCCTCTTGGCTTTTCAATGAAGCAAAAGATGATATATATATGCCGGAATTTGAAAAGGAAACCCGACCTCGAATCAAGGGGCAGAGGACATTCCTAAGGGCAGCCCGTGAGAGGGGAGTAGAAGAGTTTACTGCCTTTACGATAAGCCCCCCGATAAATATGACAAAAAACGGCAGGGGCTTTTGCAGCAAAGATGTCGGCTCAACAAATTTGCAGGAAGGGAAAACCGGCGAATTCTGCGATTATATAATAGATTCTGTTAGAGCACTGCAATCCGCTGACGATGTTGAATTTGATTTCATAAGCCCGATCAATGAGCCTGAATGGGACTGGAACAAGCGCAGCCAGGAAGGCTGCCGGTACAACAACTCCCAGATGTCTGAGATTGCCAAAACGCTTCACGGCAAAATAGAAAACCAAGAGTCTGTGAATGCAAGGCTGCTTATGCCTGAATCCGGACACCTAAAATCGTTCTACGACTGGCAGGACAGCTCAGATAAATCCAAAGGGAAATATATAGAGCAGTTTTTTGAGAAATCCAGCGATAATTATTCAGGCAAGGCCCTTTCAAACCTTCTGTGCGGACACAGTTACTTCCTTGATGACCCCTCTGAGGGGCTTGTTGATGCCAGAGTAAAGTTTAGAAAAGCTCTTGATAAATACCCCGAACTTGACTACAGGCACACCGAATACTGCATCCTCGGCAAAACTGACCACGGCTTTGGAGGCAATGGCCGTGATCTCAGTATTACCTCAGCGCTCTTTATCGCCCGGGTTATACATTACGACCTTACAATTGTTGAAGCCTGCGGCTGGGACTGGTGGCTCGGTATTTCCCCGCATGATTATAAAGACGGCCTTGTTTACACCACAAAAACTATAAAAGACGGCAGGTACAACGATTCGAAAATGCTCTGGGCTATGGGGAATTTCAGCCGCTTTATAAGGCCCGGGATGTATCGTGCGGAGCTTGAAAGAAGCGACGGCGTGCAGAACGAGAACGCTTTTGAAGGTCTTATGGCCTCTGCATACGCCGGCAATAATGAGAAAATTGCTGCTGCGGTATTCGTGAATTATTCAGGCAAGTCTGAGTCTGTGAGTTTCGAGAAGGACGGCCTGCCGGAAGATGCGAGGGTTGTTCCGTATATCACAGATTCGGCAAGCGATCTTGCACCTTGCAAAGCAGGCTCGCTGGATAATTCATTCAAAATTCCTGCCAAAAGTATTGTAACATTCGTTATTCAGGCTAAATGAGAGGCCAGATTACCAATCGAAGCTTTAAACAATTTGTGATTACGCTACAATAAAACCCTGTTACGCAAAAATTTAATTAAAAGGGGTTTTTATGTACGCAGATAAAAATATATGGAAATTACTTTCGCTGTTTCTGGTATCTTTCTCCGGGCTTGTTATGGCTCAAACAGAGCTGGATAAAAAGGCTGATGCCTTGGTGTCTAAAATGACTCTCGATGAGAAGGCCGGACAGATGACCCAGCTCACCCTCAAGTCATTCACTAACGGCAAATCAGGCAGTGAACTCAGGCTCAATAAGGATAAGCTCGAAAGATACATTGCAGAAGAGAAGATAGGCTCAGTTCTCAATTGCGGAGGTCAGGCGCTGCCGCCGGAGAAATGGCTTGAAATAACCAATCAGGTTCAGAAATATGCAAAGAAGACCCGTCTGCAAATCCCTGTTATCTACGGGCTCGATTCAATACACGGAGCTGGTTATGTTTCCGGCTCTGTGCTTTTCCCGCACAACATAGCTATGGCAGCAGCGGGCAGCCGTGAGCTGGTTAACAAAATGGCAGAAGCAGCCGCCCTCGAAACCAGAGCAGCGGGGATAAGATGGAATTTTGCTCCGGTTCTCGGAGTTGCAAGGCATCCGTTTTGGCCGCGTCATTACGAAACCTTCGGAGAAGATTCTTTCATCGCATCCGAGCTTGGAAAGGCATACATTTCAGGCCTTCAGGGCGAAAAGCTCCCGCTGGCAGAGGATAAAGTTCTAGTATGTATGAAGCATTTCCTCGGATACAGCTATCCTCGTTCAGGGCGGGACAGAACCCCCGCATGGATTCCGGAAATCCAGCTAAGAGAGATTTTCGTACCTCCGTTCAGGGCAGCAGTTCAGGCGGGCGCTGTTACTGCAATGATAAATTCCTCCGAGATTAACGGGCGGTCTGTGCATGCAAGCCCGTTTTATCTCAAAAGGCTTCTTCGGGAGGATATGGAATTCAGCGGTTTTACCGTGAGCGACTGGGCAGATATCGACAACCTCTACACGCGTGAGATGGTGGCTGAGAATCAAAGGCAGGCGGTGAAAATCGGTGTTAATGCAGGCATTGATATGAGTATGACGCCGTTCAAGATTGATTTCAAGAAGCACTTAGTTTCTCTCGTTCAGGCGGGCGAAGTTTCTGTTGAGAGGGTGGATGAGGCTGTGCGGAACATACTGAAAGTTAAGTTCCAAGCAGGCCTGTTTGATGATCCCTTCCAGGATAATAAGTTAGCAGGGCAGATAGCTTCTGAAAATGCAAAAAAACTCAATCAGCGCTGCGCGGAAGAGTGCATTACTCTTCTGAAAAATAATTCTGATATACTCCCGCTTTCAGAGGGCACTAAAATTCTTGTTGCCGGCCCATCCGCTAATTTGAAAAGTGTATTAAATGGGGGATGGTCCCGCACTTGGCAGGGCAGGGAAGAGCATCTGTATCCTGAAACGCAAAAGACGATTCTTGAAGCAGTCAAGGCTGAATTCGGCGAAGAGAATGTAAGCTTTGAAAAGGGAGCAGATTTCCAAAAGCTGCTCAATGCAGATAAGGCCTATGCTAAGGCAGAAAAATGCGATTTGATAGTGCTCTGCGCGGGAGAAAAAACATATACAGAACATTCAGGCAATATCAGGGACTATGAAATATCCCTCTCCCAGCGTAAGCTCGCAGAAAGGCTGAGCGAGGCAGGCAAGCCGATTGTAACCGTTCTTACTCAGGGCAGGCCTCGAGTGGTTCGGGAGATTGAGAAGCTCTCAGATGCTGTTGTGATGGCATATCTCCCGGGCGTTAAAGGTGCAGATGCAATAGCTGATGTGCTCTCCGGCGATGTTAATCCCAGCGGGCGGCTTCCGTTTTCGTATCCGAAATATGCCGGCGGATTTGAATGGTACGACTACAAAAAATCAGCAGATTGGAGCCAGTGCAAGGTTGAGTTTCAGTGGCCGTTTGGTGCTGGCCTTTCATATACCGATTTCGAATGCAGCAATTTGAAGCTTTCAAGAGATTCTGATGAGAAGGAAGATTTCAATGGGCTGAAGGTATCGATTGAAATTGAAAACAAAGGCAGAATGAAGGGCGGCTATATTGTTCAGGTTTACGTTTCAGATAAAGTGGCAAGTGTTACCCCGGCAAATAAACGCCTCAAGCAGTTTAAGAAGATCTATCTAAAGCCCGGCGAAAAGCAAACCGTTGAATTTGATTTGCCCCCCGAGGCCTTTTCATTTATCAATGCAGAATGCAAAAGGGTTATAGAGCCGGGTGAATTTGTTATACGTGCTGGCGGCTTGAAAAAGAAGTTTGTTCTAAAATAAATTAGCGAATCGAAGGCCGGTCAGCCTGCTGCAATCCCCGCAGCAGAAGCGGCCGCCATACATACATAATGGGCAATATTAAGGGCGTTTGGAAGATTAACGCCCTTTTTGCTTAATCTTTCTTCGCTTGCCGATATTAAGCAGGCAGCTCCCAGCGGAGAAACAAACAGATAAAACATTGCACCGCCTGCAAAGCTGCACTCCAGCGAAACGCTCACAATCGCAATTATATACGAAAGGCCAATCAGGCATCTGTAAAATGCTGCAGCCTTTTTAACCCCGAAAACTGCGGGAAATGTTTTCTTTCCGGCAGCCCTGTCTGCTTCGATATCCGGTATGGAGTTGAGAAGGGCGGTGGCAGCTATAAGCAGCCCGGTAATTACGGCAGGTGCAGTGATTTCAGGAGAGAATTTCCCGGCCTGCAGGTAGTATGCACCGGCTGTGGGCAGGATGCCGAATACCGTAAAGATATAAGCCTCGCCGGGCATTCGGTAGCAGATGCTGAAGGGCGGGAGCGTCCAGAGGACGCCCGCAAGCACGCCGACAATGCCCATCAGTAGTATAACCGGGCTGGCGGAGATTAACACAATCACAAGGCCGATCAGCGCTCCCGATATTAGTGCAGTGAGCCCTGCTGAACGCATTTGCTCAGGGCTTAGAATCCCGTCCTGTATGTATCTGCTGCCTCCTCCGAAAACTGTTCTGTTTGTGTTGAGCCAGTCGTTTCCCGAGAGGTGGTCGAAGTAGTCGTTGAGCATATTCGAGCCTGCATTTATGCACATTATGCTCAAAACTGCGAGGCAGGCAGTAAGCAGGTCAAGCTCGCCGGCAGCTTTTGCCCCGAGAGACGTGCCAATCACAACAGGTGGAATGCCAGGGAGCAGAAAAGCCGGCTCGGGCGCGCATAAAATTTTCAGAACCCTCTTGTTCAAATTTTACCTCAAATATCACTGCTGCCGTGAAATTAAAAAGCCTGCACTGGGCAGGCTCAGAATTTATTTGTTATTATACTGTACTATTCGAGTTTTTCAGCATCTTCGTGCAGATGCTTTTGAACGTGTATATTCAGCTCATCAAGCTGCTGCTGGTCAACCTCGCCCGGGGCCTCTGTCATTAGGCACTGGCCTCTCTGAGTTTTCGGGAACGCTATAACGTCCCTTATGTTCTCAGTGCCTGTGAGGATCATAGTGAGCCTGTCGAGCCCGAATGCGATGCCCCCGTGGGGAGGCGTTCCATATTTCAAAGCATTCAGGAAGAATCCGAAACGCTCTTCTGCCATCTCATCGCTAATGTTCAGAAGCGAGAAGATCTTGCGCTGAATTTGGGGGTCGTGGATACGAATGCTTCCCCCGCCGATTTCCGAGCCGTTGCACACAAGGTCGTATGCCTTAGACCGCACGCTTCCCGGATCGCTTTCGAGCTTGTCCAAGTCTTCATCTACCGGAGAGGTGAACGGGTGATGCAGCGAGTCCCAGCGTTTTGTATCTTCATCCCATTCCATAAGAGGGAAGTCTGTTACCCAGACGAATTTGTATTCACCCGGGCTGTAAAGCTCAAGGTCTTTGCCGAGCTTAATCCTGAGAGCTGCAAGAGCCCTGTTTACAGTATTCTTCTTGTCTGCCACAAACAGCAGCAGATCGCCTTCTTCGGCTCCGAATGTGTCCAGTATTTTTTCTCTCTGCTCATCTGTGAAGAATTTGGCTATATTGCTCTTGAGATCGAGTCTGCCGGTCTCTTCGTTCTTTGCCGCCTTAAACCAAGCGAGTCCTTTAGCCCCGTAGTCAGCAACAAAGCCTGTGAGCGTCTTTTCTATATCGCTTCTGGAGTATGTCCCTGCTCCTTTTGCGCAGAGCCCTTTAACGAGCCCGCCTTTTTCTACAGTAGAGGTAAATACCTTGAAGCTTGATTCGCCCGCTATATCTGTTATATCCTTAAGCTGCATATCGAAGCGCAGGTCAGGGCGGTCTGTACCGTAATTTTCAATCGCATCGGCATAGGTCATCTGCTTTATCGGCAGGTCTATATCAACGCCCAAAATCTTCTTCCAGACCCTTGCAATCATATTTTCATTGATTTTAATCACATCATCGCAGTCAACAAAGCTCATCTCGAGGTCTATCTGCGTGAATTCTGCCTGCCTGTCTGCCCTCGGGTCTTCATCCCTGAAACAGCGTACAATCTGGAAATATCTGTCCATCCCGCTTACCATAAGGATCTGCTTAAAGAGCTGGGGAGACTGCGGAAGGGCATAGAAAGAGCCCTGGTAAAGCCTGCTCGGCACGAGAAAATCTCTCGCTCCTTCAGGCGTGCTCTTTCCGAGCATTGGTGTTTCGATTTCGTAGAAGCTGTTTTCTGAAAGATAATTTCTCACCTCATAAGCAATATTATGCCTCGTGATAAGCTTATCCTTCATTTCGTTTCTTCGAAGGTCGATAAAGCGGTTTATAAGCCTCGTATCCTCGCCCACTGAATTCGCTGAGTCCAGCTCGAAGGGCGGGGTTTCCGCCTTGCTGAAAATCTCCAGTTCATCAATTATTATTTCCACGTGTCCTGTGGGGAGTTTGGGATTCTCAAGGCCTTCGCCTCTCTTTCTCACGCTCCCTTTTGCCCCAATTACCCATTCGCATCTGAGCTCTCTGCCGAGCTGATGCACTTCAGGATTGATATCGGGGTTAAACACAATCTGCACGAGACCGGAAACATCTCTTAGATCTACAAATACAAGATTTCCGTGGTCGCGGTAGGAATTTACCCATCCGCATACAGTAACCTCTTCTCCTACGTTTCCAAGGCGTACATCACCGCACTTCAGAGTTCTTTTAAGCATATGCTCCACCAAGTAATTGATTTATCGATTAACTTAATTTTTGACTGTCCAGGCCTAAAGTCCTCGAGACATACTCATAAGGAATTCAGCGTTGCTGTTGGTTTTGGCAAGACGGGTTTTCAGAAGCTCAACCGCCTCTACAGGTGTCATCTCGCTGAGAACCTTGCGCAGACGGTAAACAAGCTCGAGCTCATCGCTGCCTATAAGCAGTTCCTCTCGCCTTGTTCCGCTTCGTCCGATATCAATAGCCGGGAATATCCTCTTCTCAATCAGTCTGCGGTTCAGGTGGATTTCCATATTGCCCGTAGCCTTGAATTCCTCAAAGATCACTTCATCCATCTTCGAGCCGGTATCTACAAGGGCAGTGGCGAATATCGAGAGAGACCCGCCTTCTTCAACATTTCTCGCTGCTCCGAAGAAACGCTTCGGCATCTGCATGGCGTTTGCATCAACGCCGCCAGTGAGGATCTTGCCGCTGTGGGGCATTTCTGTGTTGTATGCCCTTGCGAGCCTTGTGATTGAGTCGAGAAGGATTACAACATCCTCGCCGAATTCAACTCGCCTCTTGGCCTTCTCGATTACCATCTCAGCCACCTGACAGTGCCTTGAGGGAGGCTCGTCAAATGTTGAACTGATAACTTCTACATCATCCTTAACTTTGCGCTTAAAGTCTGTTACTTCCTCTGGCCGTTCGTCTATCAGAAGAACTATTATCCGCACTTCGGGGTAGTTTGTGCTAACTGCATTACACATCTTCTGCATAAGCACTGTTTTACCCGTACGAGGCGGAGCCACAAGCAATCCTCTTTGCCCCTTGCCTATTGGCGTAACCAGATCGATTATACGGGTGCTCAGCTCTTGCGGATCTGTTTCGAGGATAAAACGTTCTTCCGGATGAAGGGGCGTAAGATCCCTGAAAACAACCCTGTCTTTGAGCTGGTCGGGTTCGTAGAAGTTGATTGCTTCAACCTTCAGCAGGGCAAAATATTTCTCGTTGTCTTTAGGAGGCCTTATCTGACCCTGCACAATGTTGCCGCTGCGAAGACCGAATCGCCTAATCTGGGATGGGGATACGTAGATATCATCCGGGCTGGAGAGATAGTTGTATTTTGGATTTCTCAGAAAGCCGAAGTTGTCCGGGAGGATTTCAAGAACACCTTCGCCGTAGTAAAGCCCGCTCTCTGAAATACGCTGACGCAGAATCTTGAAAACCAGATTCTGCTTTGGAAGCCCGACATAATCCTCCAAACCCTCTTCTCGGGCGAGTTCCTGAAGCTCTTTTACCGTAAGGTTCTGAAGCTCGGTAAGGAAGAGCTTGCCCTTCTTAATCCGTTCATATTTGTCATGTGCAGATTCTTTACGCTTGCCGTTACGTGAGCCGTTTGAACGTGTATTTCGAGTTTTCGGCGTGTATCCCTGACGGCTGTCCTGACGGCCGTTCTGACGTGGACCGCGGCTGTTGTCTGAGCTTCTCCCGCTTCTTGCAATGCGAGGACGCTCTGTTCTCTGCTGATCTTCTGGGCTTTGTTCGCCTTCGTCCTGTTGAGTTTTCTCGCTCGACGGCTTGGCGGGAGTGAGCGTTTCCTCAAGGTTAGCCTGATCGGAAGAAAATGTCTCAGACGCAGAATAATCATCTGCCTGCCCCTCGCTTGCAGGGCTCAAGTCCATTTCTTCAGGCTGCTTTTCGGCTGTCTTCTTTTTGCTGCCTTTTTCTTTGAAGCAGTTTTTGTGGTCTTTTTCGCAGCCTTTTTGGTTGTTTTCTTTGTTGTGCGTTTTTTGGTTGTCTTTTTTGTTATCCCTTCTGTTTGTTCAGAGGGAGTTTCCGAGTTGTTCTGTTCAACTTGCGATTCGTTTAAATTTTCGTCTGTCATACTTGCTCCTTAGGCGATAGACATAACCTTTGACTATAAAATGGTATGTTTTTTTTGTTCCTAAAACTTAAAATTGACTTATAAGCTAAATCTTAATCAGCGACTAAAAGCTCATTACTTTTTCCCGCTCAATATTTCTGTGAGGATTTGTTCAATTTGAGGGACTAACTTCTCTTCCCCTAATGAATTGTTCACAATCCTATAATTAGCAATATTTTTCTTTTTGTCCAGTAAAATCTGATTTTTTTCTCTTATTTCGAGTTCTTTTTCGCTGAGCCCGCTTCGATGTTTAACCCTTTTCTGCCTAACCGCTTTACTGGCCTCTATATAGATCAGGTAATCACAATCCTTTTCAAGCCCCTTTTCCAAAAGCAGGGGGACATCATAAACTATTGCCCTGCACGAGGCAGAATCCTTCAGTTTTCTTTTTTTGTTTTCTATTTCTTCCAAAACAGCCCTATGAGTTATGGAATTAAGCTTACCGAGCTTTTCATCATCTGCAAAAACCTGCTGAGCAAGGTATTTTCTGTTAATCTCCCCTTCGCAGACTGCATCACTGCCAAAGTTTTTCTCGATTTCCTGCTTCAGTCTTTCCGAATCCTTGTAAAGCTGGGCAACTATTTCATCAGCATTTATTACCACGCACCCGAGTCGGCTGAAAATTTGAGCGGCATAGCTTTTGCCTGACCCTATTCCCCCGAGCAATCCGATTACAGGTTTTTGTGATTCTTCAGAAAAGTTCACAGTCTTTCCTCTTGATCCATGCAATGCTCTGATCAGGGAAGTCTGCTTTGAGCCATTCATCCCTCACTTCAAGCACATCGAATTCTGTTCCGCTGTGAAGAGGGGTTTCAAAGGCCTTTTTGTAAACCTCTCCATTACCCTTTCGTGCAACGGTCTTTACTGCCGTGATCACGCCTTCGCTGTTATCCGGCTGTGATATACTTATCCCTGCTGATATCCCAAAGCAGGACGCCAGAAAAACTAACACAAATATTGTCGGCCAAAAACCTGGAAATGCAGGACAGTTCAGCCTTATCGACAGTAGGATGAGAAGCACAGAAACAAGTAAGAGAGCCGCATAAAAACGTGTCTTCAATGAGAAGTCTTTATGCCAGAAAAATATATTTGAAGCAATAATATTTTCTGGATTTGGGTCTATCTTGTCAAGCCTGAGATTTCTTGCAGCGGAAAGATTTTTTTGCACAGCCCGGCTCAGCGGGTTCAGCCTTTCTGCCTTGCGGTAATTCAGAATCGCTCTTCCGAGGTCTCCTGCAAGAAAGCAGCAGTTGCCAATGTTTAAGTACAGCTTATGGTTTTTTGCCCCCGCCTCTGCTGCTTTCTCATACAGCCTTGCTGCCTTAACGTAAAGCTTTTTGGAATTTTCTGCCGAGCTTGCCTTTTCGAATACTGACTCCGCTTTTTCTGCAAAAGTTTTCGCAGAGACTGGCGTTTCACTGCCGAAGGCGGAAATAAAAACAGCCAGAAAGATTGCTGCTGTTAAAAATTTTAATCCTTTCATTTTTCTAATCTCCTCAGTATTCTCAGGGAATCTTTGCACCAGTTTTTATCGAAAGACCCGCCTGAAGGGCTGTAAAGGCTTGCCTGAGCCTTTGCGAGTATTTCACTGAGCCTTTCGCTGTCTTCCTTTCCTGTATATCCTAATGCCTTTTCTTTGCAGTCTTCAGGTGTGATAGACCCTGCGGGAACATCGAACTTGAGAGAAAAATATTCGCAAATCCCGCGGGAAAGCTCCTCTCGTGCCTTTTCATCCGGCAGCGACTGGGCATTTTTTATGCGTCTGGAAGCAATCTTTATTGCATTTCGTTTGAGCCTGAGCTTTTTCTTTTCCTCGCTCTGCCCGAAGAAAAGGCGCAAAGCTGCTGAGGCTGTAAAAAGTGCAAGGGGAACCCCCCACATAACTGCTGCGACAGGGCTGAGAAGCTCTCTTCTGAGATTGAATTTTTCATTATATAAAATTTCATCTGCAGGGAAGTTTTCGCTGATCCCTCCCTCTACGCTCTTGACATCGCTGCCCACAGGTTCATCTTCCATACCCTCAATATCCTTCAGGGTTATGTTTTTTGCAGGCTTTACGTCTATATCAATTGGTTTGCTTTTTGCTGTTATATATTCGCCTTTTTCGGTGTTGAAGAAGCTGATTTCTACAGGTGGAATCTCGCTCACCTTGTCTGTTTTGGTTCTTATTGTCTGGGTAAAGATTTTGGTACTGCCTGATATTTTCGGGCTCGATTTTTCTTCAGGTATGATAAAATTTTCACTGAAAGCGGGGATTTCTGAAAGCTCAGGCCATTCTACAGGCTTGAGATGTTTGCCCTGAACCTTTATTTTAAGGGTTATAGGATCGCCTTCTTTCATATCAACAGGGCTGGCTTGTGTTGAAATCTTATACTCTCCAACAAGCCCGCTGAAGTTGGCAGGTTTGCTTTCCTCGGGAAGCGGCTTAACATTGATAGAAATATTTTCTGCCTCTGCCGCAAAAACACCGTAGTTGTATCTGCGGCCGAAGAATGTG
This sequence comes from Sedimentisphaera cyanobacteriorum, assembly GCF_001997385.1. Lineage (NCBI taxonomy): Bacteria > Pseudomonadati > Planctomycetota > Phycisphaerae > Sedimentisphaerales > Sedimentisphaeraceae > Sedimentisphaera > Sedimentisphaera cyanobacteriorum. Next base: position 37,106 of record NZ_CP019633.1, read on the forward strand.
CCCCCGCTTCTGTTTACCGATACGGCTATTTTGCACGTGATTCCCGGTTTGCCCAGATTGATTTGTCCCTCAGCTTTGGGGATCAGGATTTTAGAAAAAGTAACCTTAACGCTTGAGATCCCGTTATGCTCTGCTGAAGTTTGCAGAACGCCGGTTTTAAGTCCATTGATTTCGAGCTCTTCCTTTGCGTTTTTGTCTATATTGCTTTGTTCGACAGTGATAAGAGGGTGATTAAATGCAGGCACGGAAAAATTCAAGTCTTTCACTAAATTCCTCTGCAAAAGCTGCTTCTGGATATACCAGCTGCAAGTAAGCTCAATAGGCTCTCCAACGAAGCAGTCCTTTTTGGAAATAACCGCTTCGATATCCATTCTTTCGTCCGTTTGGGGCTTTTTGGCGTCGAACCTGATGCTTTCAGTTTTGTATTGTTTCCCTTCCACCTCCACAGTTACCGGCGAAATAGTATGCCTTCCTGCCTCCTTTGCCTTAAGCCGGTAGGAGACGGTGAATTTCTTGCTAACCCGCTCACGTCTTTTCCCGTTGATTATTGTAATAGACCTGCGAGATTCATCAGACATCGTCGGGCCTTCAGGTGAAAACTCCTGAAGTGCGGAGCTGTCTGCCACTTTCCCGCTGTCTGCTCCCTGCACGGTTATTTGATAAACGAAATCCTGCCCTGCATACACGCTTTCGCTGCTTATCTCAGCGCTGAGCTCCACCTCACCGAGTGCCGCTGAGCAAAAGGCTGAAAGACCAGCACAGGCCAAACATACAAGAATTTTCAAAGACCAAATTTCTGGACGGCCAAACATCTGCTACCAATCCTTGTCAACTTCAATTCGTTTTCTGCGTGCTCTAATTCGCTCTTCTTTCAATTCTTTTTCTCTCTGAAGAATTTGTCTTGCGATTTTTTCCGCCTTCTCTTTTGCCAGCTTCTCTTTTTGCTCATTCATTTTTTGGGATTGCTTATCTTTGGCGTTTCTCTGCTGGTCTTGTTTTTCTTTCTGGTCTGAAGAGCTTTGCTTCTGCTGTTCATTCTGAGAATCCTGTTTCTTATCCTGCTCCTTGTTGTCCTGCTGCTTCTGCGAATCCTTATTTTCAGATTTCTTGTCCTGTTTTTCGTTCTGATTTTCCTGCTGCTGTTTATTTTTATCAGATTCTTTTTGCTTATCTTCGTTCTTATCGGAATTTTGTTTTTTCTGTTCGTTTTGCTGTTTCTTGATATCTTCAAGAATTTTTTTGTATCTTTTTGCTATCTCAAGGGCCTTTTCTTTCTTCTGCCCGCTTAGCTTTTTGAGCCTGCTTCTGCTTCTTTTGAGCATCTCAAGCTTTTTTTCAATCTGTTCCTGATTGAGTTTTGAATTCGGGACAACCCCCTTTACCGCCTCCCTGAGCAGCTGGAAGCCGAGTTGGGTGTTTGCTTTTTCAATAAGCTCATTGTTGTCTGATTCGCTTAGAATTTCTCTGAGCAGATTAAAACCCTCCTCACTGCTGCCGCTCTTTAGTTTTGCAGCTGCAAGGTTATATTTGGCGTATTCAGATTCAGGATTGCTTTTTAAAACCTGAGAATAGATTTCCTCAGCCTCAGCAAATTTGCCGCTTTTATAAAGCTCGTTAGCTTTGCTGATTTCTACTCGCTCGCCGCCGGCTGAGATTCCGGCTGTCAATATTAAAGCAGCAGTTAGAGTTCTTAAGAAGATAGTCATAGCTTTTTCCTGCGTTTATCAGATATTACAGTTTCAAGGCTCAGAAACGCAAAAGCCCCAAGCAGGAATATCTGAAATTTTTCTTCGTATTCAATTCTCTCGCTTCTCTCAAGCTGCCTTTTCCTGCTGGATGCGATTATCCCCTCATAAATTTCGCCTAAATTAAAAGTGCCTGTTTCCACGGGTATATATTTGCCTTTAGAGCTTGCCAATGCCGTTTTTCTGAGCGTTTCATCTTGGAGTTTAGTCCAAACCTGATTCCCATTGTATTCTAAAAATTTCTTTTCGCCAGTACCCTTATCATAAATGGGTATCCTCGCTCCCTGCTGTTTATCTCCGAGCCCGGCAGCTATAATCCTTATTCCCTTTTCCCCGGCCGCTGCGGCCGCCTTCACCGGAAGACTTGATTCAAGGTCTCCCCCGTCTGTTATGAGGATTATATCTTTGAAATCCTTCCCGCTTTGGTCGAACACTTCCTCCGAGGCCATCCTTATTGCATCGCCCAAGTTTGTTCCTCCTCGTTTGGAGGTTTTAGGAGATATCTCATCGAGCGTCAGCCTTAGAAAGCCGTAATCCTGAGTTAGAGGGCATTTTACTTCCGCATCTCCCGCAAAAGCTACAAGGCCAACCCTGTCTCCCTTGATCTTTTCGATTAAGTCCTTGATTGCCAGTTTTGCCCGTTCAAGCCTATTGGGCTTTAGGTCTTCGGCAAGCATTGATCTTGATATATCCAGCAGAACAACTACGTCCCTGCCGCGGTTTTGCACCGGCTTGATGCTTGCATTCCATCGCGGACGTGCAAGGCCGGTGATTATCAGCGCAAGGGCAAATATCATCAGAACCCATTTGGTAAACCGCTTCGAGGGTGATGGGTCTGCGTTGAGATATTTTAAGAGATTTTTGTCTGCTGCTCGTCTTAGCAGGGCTGCTTTTCTTGAGCTGCTGAAAACAAGCAGCGGTATCACAAGCAGAGGTATAATAAATAAAAGAAGTAGATAGTCTTCATTAACCATTGCAAGACCTAACAATTATTAGACTCTTTGTTGAGCTCCGGCAGATTATTGCTGCAGTCGCAGAAAGTATATAATTTTAGCTCATTATGACAACCCGCAGGGAATTAAAAATAATTTTTGAAATAAACTTCCATACCGCTTCGTCTTTTATGGCAGTTTAAGCAATAAATAATTTTTTAAAAGGAGATTTACCATGAAAGCAAAACTATTAACAATCTCTACATTGCTGATTGCAGCAGCTGTTTTTGCCTCTCCAAAGCAGCAGGACTGGGGCGAGAAGAAGTGGCAGCCTGAAAGAGGTCGAGGCGGGCCTTATATGCAGCAGAAAATGCAGCATTACCAAAAGCAGATGCCTAAGTATCAGCCCAGGATGCAGCAGAACTGGCGCAGGCAGGCCCAGCAGTATCGTCCTGCACAGCAGAGAATGCAGGGGCCAAGGGCATATCATTACCGCCGGCAGGCCCATAATTTCCAGCAGCGCGGCCCAGCTGAAAATTTCAAGAAGCAGCGTTTCTTTGAAGCTGTTAAAAGAAGGGCAATGCAGAACCCTGAATTCCGCAAAAGGCTTAGCGAAAAGATGATGAGCAAGGCATGGCAGGCTAAGGGGTATAAAGACGCCAAGTGCCCGCAGGAACAGGGAAGGTGTCCGCAGGACAAAATTCGGGACAAGAAAGGACCGAAGCAGCAGGGAAGATTTGAAGGCAAACAGGATTTCCGCCCCCGCAAAAACCAGCCGATGCAAGGGCAGAGATTCCGCGATGAAAAAGGCTTTAGAAAAGAAAAGCACTTCGCTCCAAGGCAGGGCCGCCAGGATAAACGCATGCAAAGACCAATGCCCTATGCCGGCAAAGATCATCCTCGTGCGATGATGCAGGGCAAAATGATGGACAGGCCATTAAAATTCAAATGCCCGCACTGCGGCAGAGTAATCACTAAAGAAATGGTTATTAAAAACCGCAAAGACGCCCAGAATCCAAGCTGGAAGCAAAAGAGAGATTTCCGCAAGGAACAGGACTCTCATGCCCGCAAGGCTCATAAGGGCGAAATGAAAAAAGAATGTAATGCGGCTGAAGGACGCAAGATGAAGGGCAAAGGTTACCGCGATAAAGATGAATGTGATGATTCAAGTGAACAGAAGAGAAGACAGAGACGCAATAAACATCAACAGAAAAGGAAATAAAGCTTTCTTACAAAGCCTTCTTTAAAAAGCTGTATTCAGCAGGAGCCGTCGGCATTAAACCGACGGCTTTTTACGTTTGGAAACTTCCCTTGCCCAAAGCATACACTGATCGCACAGATTTTGTTTTTTTTACCACGAGGCCCGCGAAACACACGAAGGGGATATGGTTTTGGTAAAAATATTTTCCACTGATGGCACTGATGGCACAGATGATAATATGAATGTAAAGCTATGTTATGAAACAATTTATAACAAACCTTTGTGTTCCTTCGTGCCCTTCGCGGTTTAAACCAATCCCACGAGGATTAAAAAAATTACCCGCCCAAAAATCTTTCTCCGCCTTTTCCTTATCAAATAGCTATCCTGTCAATCCTGTAAATCCTGTCCAAAAAATCTCCCCTCCGTTTCCTCCGATACCTCTGTGTAAAAACTTCAGCCCCCGCATTGGTGGAGAATATCAAATTGCGGGGAAGCTTTCTGGCCGGTGATGAGCAAAACAGCCTCAATTAAGAATAATTTAACCACCGATGTAAAAGGAATGTTAAACATTGAGCCTCTCCGCCGCATGCGGAGAGTTATCGGAGAAGATATAATATTGGACAGGATTAACAGGATCTACAGGATGAGATGGAGAAATCGGGGTTAAATGATTTACTTCAGAAAATCAATGGGAAAAATACTGACACGAAAAACTGAATATATTGGGCAATGTAATGCTTGTTCTAAAGACAGTAAAAGTACAGAACCCACAAACTTTGAGACGTTAATCAATATTTAATGATATATTCAAGAAGAATTTGGTATTATCTAAAAAATTTTAGAAATTTAATCAGCCGGCAGGCTGCGTTTGAGAACCATATCAAGGCCTTCATTTGAAATGAGTTTGGATGCGCCTGCATAGACTGCTGCTGATATCAGCACAGCAGCGGCTATCCTTGCAGAATCGAAGGCAGCGTTTTCATCGAGCCCTGCCATAAAGTGATTCACAGCGAGCCCTGCGGCAAACATCAGCCCCGAAGCTGCAAGAGATTTTGCAAGGAACGGCCTGAAACCTGAATGGAATCCGCCGTATCTTTTCCTCAGCACCAGCAGCATAACCGCCACTTGCAGATAACTGCAAACGGCAGTTGACAGGGCGAGCCCCGCAGCCCCAGCAACCCAGATGAGAATAAGATTGAGCACCAAATTGATCCCCACAGCCCAGCAGGCTGTTTTGGCGGGCAGTTTTGAATCGCCGGCGGCATAAAACGCCTTTATGAGAATCTGCTGGAGGAAGAAGCCTGTTATCCCAATAGCGTATCCGTAAAGCACGCCGGCAGACTGGGCGGTATCGCTTGCTGTAAATTCTCTGCCGTTCTCGAAAAGCAGCCTTATCAGCGGCTCTGCTACCACAATCAGCCCAAGCGAGCAGGGCAGGGCAGCGAACACGGCCATCTTAATCCCCCCTGAGAGCGAAGTCATCATCTTGTCGGTTTCGAGCCTCGCAGCCGCACGGCTGAGCACGGGGAAAATCGCAGTGGCAAGGGATATCCCGAAAACGCCCAGAGGAAGCTGATAGAGCCTTTGCGAGAGGTAAAGATGCATAACGCTGCCCCTCCAAAGCGGATATTCAGCAGATCGCCCGAAGATCATAAGCTCGCTGCCCTTGGCCTCCGAGCCGGAGAAGAACCACGCAATCAGTTCGTCGCTGAGCGTGTTGATCTGGGTTACAGTTGCGCCGAGAATCATCGGAGCCATAAGCAGCATTACTCTGCGAACGGCCTTCATCTTTAAATCGAGCTCGGGTCTCAGGTGGATGCCGAGCCTGCCCAGAACGTAAATCTGCAGGGCGGTTTGCACGCCTCCCGCTATCAGCACGCAGAATGCAGCGATAAACACCTGCGTCCTTGGCGGCATACCCATCGCCCAGCCTGAAATCAGTATTGCTGAGATGATGAATGCATTGAGTATTACAGGAGCCGCTGCTGGAGCGGAGAAATGCCCGTGAACGTTGAGTATGCCCGCCATTATCGCAATCGTGCAGATAACAGCAGCGTAGGGCAGCATAATGGAGGTGAGCTGGATTATCAGCTTTCCATCGCCTGTTAAATCCGAAAATATTCCCGCACCAAGGAGCAGAGCCCATCCGAGAAGCACCGCACCTGCAAGAATGGTAAAAACGGCTGTAGTGATTGTGTTGGCAAGCTTTCGGGCTGTCTCGGAGCTGTTTTCAAGCTCTTCGGAATAAACGGGGATGAAAGATGATACCGCAGCCCCTTCGCCGAAAACGCGTCTTGCAAGATTAGGTATGCGGAAGGAGATTATCCAAGCATCGCCAAGAGCTGTTGCCCCGAAGAAGTGGCTGTAGCAGATGTCCCGCACCATACCAAGCACCCTGCTGAGCATAGTAAAAGAAACAATCTGCCTGAATCCTTTGAACATCTTCTGCCGGTATTAAATTACGCTGTAAGTATGAAAATCCGCTTAGGCCTGCTTATTCTTTTTCTCCGCACGGAATCTTAGATAGCTTTCTATAAACTGCTCTATTGAACCGTCCAGCACTGCCTGCACGTTGCCCGTTTGGGTGTCTGTGCGGTGGTCTTTCACCATCTGATAAGGCTGGAGCACATAGCTTCGTATTTGGTTGCCCCAGGCGATTTCGCCTTTGTTGCCGTAGAGCTCGGCGATTTCCTTGTCGCGTTTTTGCTGTTCGAGCATATAGAGCTTTGCCTTGAGCATCTTCATCGCCTCGGCCTTGTTTTTGTGCTGGCTTCTGTCGTTCTGACACTGCACAACGATTCCCGTAGGCTGATGCGTGATTCGAACCGCAGAGCTGGTCTTGTTTACGTGCTGCCCGCCTGCGCCGCTAGCGCGGTAGTAGTCCACTCGAATATCGGAGTCGTTTATCTCAATATCGATATCGTCTCCGGCCTCCGGCGTTACATCCACAGCCGAAAAGCTTGTATGCCTTCTGTTTTGCGAATCGAAGGGGCTTATCCTAACGAGCCTGTGAACGCCCGCCTCGCAGGAGAGCTTCCCGAATGCGAACGGGCCGCTTACCTTGAGCATTACAGAGCGGATTCCCGCTTCCTCGCCCGGGGTGCTGTCGAGCTCTTCGTATTTATAGCCGTTGGTCTCGAAGTAGCGTGTGTACATACGCAGAAGCATTCCCGCCCAGTCGCAGCTTTCAGTGCCTCCGGCGCCTGCGTGGATGCCCAGAAAGCAGTTGTTTGTATCGTTCGGGCCGTTGAGAGTGCCTGCAAGCTCGATCTTCTCGCATTCGGTCTGCATACGTTTTACATCCGATTCTATTGAGGCTATGGCGGAATCATCATCTTCTGCCTCTGCAAGCTCGAAAATGTCTTTCAGGTCGGTGATTTCCTGTATCGCAGCGCTCACCGGCTCCACCACGCTCTTCAGGGAGCTCAGCTCTGAGACGGTTTTCTGCGCATTATCCTGATTGTCCCAGAAGTCCGGCGAGCTCATCTGCTTTTCAAGCTCGTTTTTTCTTTCCTGCTTTTCAGGGAGGTTAAAGCCAGTCGCGAACTTTTAGTATTCGCGCCTCCAAGTCGGCAATTGCCTCTTTGATTTCGATTCTTTCCATATATTCTCTGCGTATTACTATAATCTAAAATTAGAACGCCCCTTTATAGCAAAATTCGCCAATTTTGCAAATATTGAAAGAACCCATTCACTGTGGTTACGCGACAATTTTGGGGCAAAATGCAAATCATAATGCTGCAACGCTTTGCAGAATTTATTATCTATTTACTGAGCCAGCGGTTCGCTGCTTAATAATGCAGCGTCGCACAGCGGTGTTCGCCGTGGCGGACCCGCTAGGATAGCGAAACGTGAAGAGCCGGCGGTAAGCGAAAAGAATGCTAGCGGGTCCGCCACGGCGGACGGTGCTGTAATATGAAGAGTCTATTCGTTGTGTTGGCTTAGCGGGCGGCATGTGCCGCACCGCTGTAATATGAAAAATCATCCCGCAACGCAATAAGCCGGCGGCACACAGCGGCGGAGCGCAAGCTCCCCGCTAGGATAGCGAAACGTGAAGAACCGGCGGTAAGCGAAAAATCTTTTCTAAAAGAATGCCTAGCGGGCCCGCTAGAATAGCGAAATGTGAAGAGCCGGCGGTAAGCGAAAAATCTTTTCTAAAAGAATGCCTAGCGGGCGACTTGCGTCGCTCCGCTGTAGTACGGGGGATGTTAAACATCTGAGTTATCGGCAGCTACAGGAGAAAAACTTTCCCCTTATCATTGCCTTGAACTTTAAAAATATCCCCCTTAGTGCTTCTTAGCGTTTCTCAGTGGCTGAAATATCTCAGCGCTGCTCGTGGTTCAAACAAATCACCCGCCCAAAAATCCTGTAAATCCTGTCCAAAAAATATTGTCGCACACTTACTGTGGCAGCGGTTGAGGTTTTGTCTTATTTTTGTGAATAATCGAACATAAAAACACCGCAGCAGTGCACTTGTTCGGGGTTTTATTGTGATTTGTTACATACAAGAACATTGGATTTGTCATTTAGTAACATTAATTGAAGCTTAAAAATTATAATTGTTCTGTTTGAGGCCAAAAAAATAATTAAAAGTTTATAAAAAATACTTTTCGTAACATTTTCTTTTAGACCTCAGGGCTTTTTGTGTTATAATTCGAACGTGCCCTTTCAAGAGGGGTAATTTTTAAATTTTTACGTAATTGGTGTAATTTTGCGCTTGATAAGCGGGAAAAATTTATTGGGAGCGTTAAACCGTTCCCCGCATTTTCCTGCCGGCGGCAAGCTGAAAAATCTTCAGCACTCTACTACCGGCCTGAATACTTCTGCGCAGCCTTTTTGAAACAACTTGCCCCCAAGGGCAAAATATATATTTCGCTGTCAATTTTCTTCTGCGGCATACTGAGAAAACATCTTTCCGGAATAAAATCATCCCCCTCCGCAGAGTAATAAAATTTATTCGTCAAACGTGATTTTCGGCTTATCTTGCTGAAGATACGGGAAATATTGAACTAAAGTTTCAACAAGGAGAATCTATGTGTGAAGTTGAATGCACAAACGGATGCAGTCTTGAACAGGCTGAGCAGGAGCTCTATCCCCAGCTTGATCAAATCATCGAAAGGCTCAAGGATGAGGACGGGGCATTGATTCCAGTTCTTCAGGAGACGCAGGAGCTTTTCGGCTACCTTCCTGAAGGTGCTTTGAAGAAGGTAAGCCTCAAGTTAGACATTCCATACAGTGAAGTTGCCGGCGTGGTAAATTTCTATTCATTTTTCTCAACAGTTCCCCGCGGCAAACATCTTATCCGCGTATGCCTCGGAACGGCCTGCTATGTCCGCGGCGGGAAAGAGCTTCTTGAGGGTTTCAAGAATTCCCTCGGAATAAGCGTAGGCGAGACAACCGAAGACAGGATGTTCTCGCTGGATATAGGCAGATGTTTCGGTGCATGCGGGCTGGCTCCTGTTATTATGATAGACGATAAGGTTTATCAGCGGGTTCGTGCATGCAAGATCAATGAGATACTTTCAGAATACAAAAACGGTGAAAGCGAGCAGTGAGGATAACGATTATGGATGAGATTAAAAAATTCAATTCTCTTGAAGAATTCAAAAAGATAAGCGAACAGCTCAGAGAAAGCAGCACTCAGCCCGGCGATACTGAAAAGATTTTCATCTGTACAGGCGGGGGCTGCATAGCCTCAGGGGCATTGAACCTCAGAGACGAGCTGAAATCCTGCCTTCAGGCAAATGGACTAAGCGAAAAGGTTCAGGTAGTGGAAACAGGCTGCATGGGGCCATGTTCTGCTGGGCCGGTTCTGCTGATGGGCAGAGACAAAACGTTTTACGTGCAGGTTCAGCCGGATGATGCAGAAGAAATCGTGCAGAGCCATATTATGCAGAACAAACTTGTAGAGAGGCTCTGCTGGAGAGATGAAAAAACCGACAAGCCCGCTGCATCAAAGCTGGATATTGAGTTTTTCAAAAAGCAGACAAAAATCGCCCTTCGAAACTGCGGGCTCATCACGCCTACAGACCTTAGGGCTTCAATTTCCGTTGGCGGATTTGACGGGCTCGCAGCAGTGCTTGCTGGCATTAGCCGCGATGAGGTTATAGAACAGCTCAAGGATTCCGGCCTCAGAGGCAGGGGCGGGGCAGGCTTCCCAACCCATATGAAATGGACATTCACAAAGAAAAGCCCGGGTGAGGTGAAATACGTTGTATGCAATGCAGACGAAGGAGACCCCGGCGCATTTATGGACAGAAGCGTTCTTGAGGGAGACCCGTACAGCCTTATCGAAGGTATGTCTATAGCAGCATATACTATAGGAGCCCAGCGCGGCTTTGTTTACGTTCGTGCTGAATATCCTCTCGCTATCGAAAGGCTCAGCGAATCAATAGAAAAGTGTTACAAGGCAGGCCTTCTCGGCGAGAATATACTCGGCACAGATTTCAGCTTCGACCTCGAGATACGAAAAGGTTCGGGCGCATTTGTATGCGGCGAGGAAACAGCCCTTATGGCATCGATTGAAGGCAAGAGGGGCGAGCCGAGGCCGAGACCTCCATTCCCCGCCCAGAAAGGGCTCTGGGATAAGCCTACTGTTCTCAATAATGTTGAAACATACGCAAACGTAGCTGCGATTGTGGCCAAAGGCGGGAAGTGGTTTGCTTCTTTCGGTACGGAAAAGAGCCGCGGGACGAAGGTTTTCGCACTTGCAGGCGCTATCAGGAATTCGGGGCTTGTGGAAGTTCCTATCGGAACAACCCTCGGCGATCTTATCTACGATATCGGGGGCGGAATACCAAACGGAAAGGCCTTCAAGGCCGCCCAAATCGGAGGCCCCTCAGGCGGATGCGTTCCGCTGCAGCACTTGAATGTGTCTCTGGATTACGAATCACTCAATAAGCTCGGAGCTGTTATGGGCTCGGGCGGGCTTGTTGTGATGGATGAAGATACCTGTATGGTGGATGTTGCACGTTTCTTCCTTGAGTTTGTTCAGGAAGAGTCCTGCGGGAAGTGCATACCGTGCCGTGTGGGAACGAAGCGTATGCTTGAGATCCTCGATAAGATATGTTCAGGCCAGGGCGAGCAGGGCGATATAGAAAGGCTCGAAGCCCTCGGCGAGAAAATCAGAGATACAGCCCTCTGCGGACTCGGCCAGACAGCACCAAACCCCGTGCTTTCAACTGTACGCCATTTCCGCGATGAATACGAGGCTCACATTATCGATAAGCACTGCCCGGCGGGCGTTTGTCCGGATATGGTTCTCGCACCATGCAAGAGCGCGTGCCCTGCGGGAGTGAACATCCCGGGATTTGTCTCTCTCGTTGGCGAGGAGCGTTATGCAGAAGCCCTCAGGCTGCATAGAGAGCGCAATCCATTTGCCGCTGTTTGTGCGAGGGTATGCTTCCACACCTGCGAGGAAAAATGCAGAAGGTCGTCTCTTGATGAGCCTGTTTCGATAAGAGGCGTAAAACGCTTTATGGTTGATCAGGAAATCGTTGCTCAGATTCCCGAGGTGCACGAGAATGATGAAAACGCAAAACGCAAGATTGCAGTTATCGGTGCCGGGCCTTCAGGATTCTCCTGTGCATACTTCCTTGCAAGGCTCGGATATAAGCCTACGGTTTTCGAGGCACGTTCAAGGCCGGGCGGAATGCTTGTACAGGCTATTCCGGAATACCGCCTGCCCAAGGAGATCATCGCCCGCGAATACAGGATGATTCAGGGAATGGGCGTTAAGCTCGTTACCGATTCAAAGCTTGGCAAAGACTTCACCCTCCAGCAGCTGCGCGAGCAGGGCTATGAGGCGGTATATCTTGCAATCGGCCAGCCAGACGGTGTGATGCTGAATATGGCGGGAAGCGATGCTGAAGGCGTTAAAGAAGCCCTTGATTTCCTTAGAGAATACAATATGAAGGGCTCTGTGGAAGCGGGCAAAAACGTTGCCATTATCGGCGGCGGAAACTCGGCTATTGATGCAGCGAGAACAGCCGTGAGGCTCGGGGCAAATGTTACTGTGGTTTACCGCAGAACGCAGTCTGAGATGCCGGCTTATGCAGAAGAGATTGAAGAATCCCAGCAGGAAGGCGTGCGGATTATAGAGCTCGCCTCGCCGGAGAGAATTGTTACTGAAAACGGCAGAGTAAGCGGGCTTAAGTGCAAGAAGATGAAGCTCGGGGACTACGATGCCTCCGGCAGGAAGAAGCCGGTAGCCAGCGGCGAGGAATTCACCCTTGATGCTGATCAGGTTATCTTTGCAGTAGGCCAGACAATGAATCTCGAGCCGATATTTGGAAAAGTAATCAATCCGCAAGGCGAAACAGGCTATGAGTATTTCGTTGAAGTGGGCAATGAAAAACTCCGGCTTAACGGCAAGAGCAAGATCAGCGCAGGCCATCAAAATGCTCAAACCTCAATCAACTGGCTCTTCTGCGGCGGAGATGCCGCCATGGGGGCAGCTTCGGTTGTAGAGGCTATAGGTGAAGGCGAGAAGGCAGCAGTTGGCATTGATGAATATCTCACCGGCGCCAATCACGCATTCTGGCGTGAGGATGTGCCTGTAGATACATACTTCGACCCCGACGAGGAGCCAAAGAACTATCCTCGCAAGAAGATGGAGCTGCTATCCATTGAAAGACGAATAAACAGTTTCGCAGAAGTAGAGCAGCCGTGGGATAAATCTGAGGCTATAAGACAAGCTCAGAGGTGCCTGAGATGTGATTACGGCAAATATAAGTGTCCTGCTGCTAAGATGCAGGCTGGTGTTGAGTAATGCTTAGCGATAAAAGCAAACAGAAAGGTGAATTTATGATATCACTAAAGATAAACGATAAAGATATTCAGGTGCAGGATGGGGCAACCATCCTTGAAGCAGCGAAGAGCTGCGATATATATATCCCTACGCTTTGCTACCTTGAAAACCTCAAGCCCCGCGGGCTGTGCAGGGTTTGCGTGGTGGAAGTTGAGGGGGCGAAGAATCTCATTCCTGCATGCAGTACGCCCGCAGCTGAGGGGATGAACATAAAAACAAACACAAGACGTGTGCGTGAATCACGCAAGATGATAGTAGAGCTTCTGCTCTCAGAGCACAACGGCGAATGCACAACCTGCGAGAGAAACAACGACTGCGAACTGCAAAAGCTCGCAAGAGACCTCGGCATTGAAGAACTCAGATACGAAGGCGAAAAAACCTCATCACAGATTGATGAAAGCACCCCGGGGATATTCAGAGACAGCGGCAAGTGCATCAAATGCAGAAGGTGTGTGGAGGTTTGTCAGGGAGTGGAATCGGTAGGTGCGATATCGCCGCAGTCCCGCGGATTTGATACTACAATAGGCCCTGCCTTTGACCACCCGCTCTCTGAGGTAACGTGCGTTCAATGCGGGCAGTGCGCTGCGGTTTGTCCTGTTGGGGCAATCACCGAGCGGAACTACATCCAGCAGGTTTGGGATGCCTTAGACGACCCTGAGAAGTACGTTGTAGTACAGACTGCTCCAGCTATCCGTTCTGCCCTTGGTGAGGCTTTCGGCCTCGAGCCGGGAACTCCAGTAACCGGCAAGATGGTTGCAGCTCTCAAAGAGCTGGGCTTTGACGGGGTGTTCGATACCAACTTCACAGCAGACCTTACGATTATGGAAGAAGGAAGCGAGCTTTTGAGCAGGCTTACAAAGGTTCTGCGGGACGGGCAGAAGCAAGCTCTTCCGCAGTTTACAAGCTGCTGCCCGGCTTGGATTAATTTCGCAGAGCATTATTACCCCGAGCTTCTGAAAAATCTCTCTACGTGCAAATCTCCTCAGCAGATGTTTGGCGCTGTAGCGAAAACATATTATGCTGAAAAGATAGGCGTTGATCCTGCCAAGATGGTGGTTGTCTCAGTAATGCCGTGTACGGCGAAGAAATTCGAATCCCAGCGTGAGGAGCTCACAGACAGCGGCTATCCAGATGTTGACTACGTGCTCACTACCCGCGAGCTTGCAAGGATGATAAATCAGAGCGGAATCCTTTTCAGTCTTCTGGAAGATCAGAAGATGGATTCCCCGTTCCCCGAGTCTTCCGGTGCGGCTGATATCTTCGCAAACACCGGCGGCGTTATGGAAGCGGCAGTTCGTACCGCCTATAAGATTGTAACGGGGCGGAATCTGCCTACAGATAAAATGCACCTGAAGAATATTATGGATCTTGAAGGAATCAAGGAGGCTTCGCTGAAGATTGAAGACCCGGTTAAAGAGTGGTCTTTCCTTGACGGGGCAGAGCTGAATGTGATGGTTATACACAGCCTTTCGAATGTGAGGAAGGTGCTCAAAGAGAAGGATATATCCAAGTATCACTTTATTGAAGTAATGTCCTGCCCGGGCGGCTGCATCAGCGGCGGCGGGCAGCCCAGATTCACCGATAATAACATTCGCCAGAAGAGGATTCAGGCGATTCTCACTGAAGACGAGGGCAAGGAAATCAGAAATTCCTGCGAGAATCCGTTTATCCAGCAGATTTATTCTGAATATCTCAAGCAGCCTCTGGGAGAAAAATCTCACCACCTGCTGCATACTGAATATTTCGAAAAATCTCCTGTTGAGCAGTAATTTTTAAGACACCCGATTCGAATAAAGGGGCGTGCCGACCGGTACGCCTCTTTATGCTGGTCTCATTAAGATGTATCGAAAATATTTACAGCCCAACCGAGAATCGGGGCTAAAACTTCGGCCAATTTAAAGTTGCAGTTTAAATTAGCCGAAGTTTTCTGATATGTGTTCATGTATGAAGCAGGGGGTTTTGGCGTAGAAATCTTCAAACGAAAAAGGGCGAACCAATCGGATCGCCCTTTATAAAATGGTTTTGTAATGTTTTAGTATGAGCTTTTTTCAGGTTCTTCTGCCGACTGATTGTCGCTGCCGGCCTGTTTTGGCTGCTGTTTCTCTTTCGGCTCGCTTTCGCTCTGTTTCTGTTCGTCGGCCTTGTTTTGGCTGCTGTTGGCAGATTCGCTTTCATCTGCATTTTCAGCAGATTCATCTGAACTTTCTTGAGTTTTCTTTTCAGACGCAGCTTTTTCAGCGGCCTGGGCATCGCTGCCTTCAGCCTCCTGTTCGGGCTTTTCTTCCGGAACCTTTTCAATTAGGTCGTTAAAGTGTTTGGTGAGATTTTTTGCGTTCCAAGACGGGATTTTGTAAACCCAGCCCTCGTGGCGGTCGTTGAAGTTTGCAGCTGCCTCACGCTTGAGCAGGATATCTTCTTTCTTCTTGAGCTCTTCTTCGCTTTCCACCTCATCCTTCTTTATTACTTTTTCTTTATTGGTGAATTCAGCGGAGCATTTTGCCCAGTAGTCCTGTCCCTTTTTAGCAACCTCGAAGGTGTAAACGGTAGAATCATTCAGGCGGGATACATACTGATACTCAAAATTCAGCTCTGTCATTTCCGAGGCCTTTGCGGCGTCTGTAAAGTTCACCCTGCCAAGGGCATCGAGCACTGAATGGAAATCAGTTCCTTTGGCCTGCATACCTTCAGGAATTCCCTTCAGCTTTCTATTCCCGTTTTCATTGGAGATTTCATAGCTGCCTTCAGGCGTCTTCACGGAAACCTTCTCAACATCCGTTCCCTCAACTTTTACAATGCTCCTCTCAACATAGCTGTTTGCGCTTGTGCTGGCAAAGAAAGATTCCTCGGAGATGTAAACGTTGTTGTCTGCGAACTTGCGGACATAGTTGCCTGAGCCTTTATTCTTGCCTACAATCAGCCCGGTAAGAACCTTGCCGTCGGAAGCAAGAAACTGAATGTTGTATCTTGCCTGGTCCTTGGTTACTTCAAGGTCTTCGAAATTGCTCGGGTTGGTGGTATAAACCTTCCCGATTTTAACGTCGAGGCATTTGGAAATCAGCTCGTTGAGCTTTGATACCTTCACCGGATAACCGCTCATTGATTCCAAATAATACTCGCCGCCTTCCTTGATGATTGATACCGGCTCCCCGGAGGAGCCTTTTATCGAAATCCCAGATACCATATCCATATCAAGTCCCTGAATAAGGTATGTAATCCGGCCGCTGTCATAACGGGTTTTCTCGCCTGTAAACATAGACTGAGCTGTTACTAAAACAACTGCCGCAAGAGCTGCTGCCGCAAGTATCGATAGTTTTTTGTCTGTCATTACCATATAAGAACTCCTAATACCGGATTAATCTCTTCTGTTTGAAACGAAATTTCTTCTCTTGGTAGCTCTCATAAGCCAGAGGATTACTGCTATCACGAGGATAACGCCCGGAGCAAGGAGCATATTGATATTCCGCAGCTTATTGCCGAGGGCTTCAATCTCCTCGCGTCTCTCGCGTTTTACATCCTGCAGTCTTGCCTTGGCCTTTCTAATCTTCAGCTCGAGCTCTTTTTTCTTCTCCATTATAGAGCTTCCGATTACCTCTTCGCTGTCGCCCTTGGAGTTTTGGATGATTTCCTGAAGCTCTTTTTCGAAGCCGCTGATCTCAGCCTTGATCTTTTCTTCCTGTTCGGCCGTTCTCTCTTCGGCCTTCTGCTCGATCTGTTCAACCACAGTGAACGGGCGTTTGTGCGTGCCGCGGCTTCTTATGCTCAACAGGTCGCTCGAACCGGAGATATGCTCTATCGCATTGAGAAGAACCGAGGCGTTGTCTGCAACCTCCATCTTCGAGCCGAAGAAGGCATCTCGGTATGCCACCATATCAGAGATAAAGTCAACATCGCTGAAAACAACAACCGCGCACTCCTTGCTTGTTTGCTCGGAGGGGTTGAGGTGTTTGGTTTTTGTTTTCTCTTCTTTCCCGTCTTGGTCTTCGCTGTTTTGGCTTTCTGCCTCGGGTGAGTCCTGGCCGTCTTCTTCGGTTTCTACTTCCACATCAATCCCGTCGGGGAAGTTTGTTTCGAGCTCTCCTGTAATAATGCAGGCCATATCTACAGGTTCATCCCCCGGGGTGAATTTCTGCATCAGCCTTTCGGGATTCGGCCTCATCAGCTCAAACTGATTATCCACAGACCACGTATTCCCGCGGTTTGTAGTAGAAAGCAGCGGCTCCACGTTTACCCCTTCCTTATCGCTGAATTTCAGCGAGCCGGGAAAGAGCATACGCACATCGTTCAAACTTGAGCTTATCGGATGGTCTTTATTGAAGCATTCATCCTTGAGCCCGAGATAGCCGATAAGCGCAGCAGGTCTCTGGCTCGGCCCGATGTTTGTATCAATCGCAAGGGATTTGTCGCCGGCGAATTTATCCTCTTCCATCTCAACGCCCCATTTTGCGAGCAGTTCGTTGAGATTTGAGCTTTGCGAGGGCATCTGTCCGCTCATCTGCTGCTCCCTGTCCGGCTGGTCAACAAATGCGTGCGGGTCTGTACAGATTATTGTGCGTCCGCCTGTAACTGCGAACTGATCAATCGCAAAAAGCGTGTTCTCTGGAAGGTCTTTGGGGTGAATCACCATTAGAATATCAACATCTTCAACCTTGTTGACATCCGTGCCCACGTTTTCCACCTCATAATTGCCTTCTTTGAGCTGATTTATGAATGTCCAAGAAGGCTCCGGCTGCTGTCCCTGCATACGCATCATACGAGCCATATAATCGGAAACATCCTGCCCAGTTACCGGCAGAGAGCTTATCACGCCAATCTTTTTCTTCTCACGTGTTATAGCGGTGTCTATCAGGTAGCTGATATCGTATTCTACGAAATCCTGCCTGTCCGGCGAGAAGAACGGTATGGATTTCTCCACTCCAAACTGCGTTTGAACAACAAGGCCGAAGAAGAAGTTCTCTTCTTCAGTAATAGGGAATTTTTTGAGTCCGTGCTCAATCGCCTCTGTTTCGGCCTCTGAATAGGGGCGGGGGTCTATAACCTCCAGGTCAATCATCCCGTCGCTCACTGATTCGTATTCCTCGAGCAGTGATTTAACAAAATCGTAGTATATATTGAAGAAACGAATCCTGTCCGGCCCTTTCATTGCGGCCTTTTCGGCATAATAAAGCTTAAGCGTTATCGGCTGATTGAGCTTGTCGATAATATTTTTCGTTCCCTCTGAAAGGGTGTAAATCTGTCTTTCTGTAACGTCGGCTTTAATTTTTCTAAGCGTCCTCTGCATAAATGTGTTTGCGCAGAAGACAATCACAAGTACAAAGAAAACTGCAAGCCATGCTTTTAGTGTTCTATTCATCAGTTTGCCTTCCTTTCATCAAGAATAATAGTGCAGGCGTAAACCCATCCGGCAATCATTAAAGCAAAATATCCAAGGTCGCTGAGCCTTATGATTCCCTTCTGCATAGAATCGAAATGATTCTGGAAGCTCAGCCCCGCTGCTGCCTGAACCATACCTCCCGGGAGGAATGTGTCCAGATAGCCCATTGTTGAGGGCATTCCGCTGAATACGAAAACAGCGCAGGCCACAACGGAGAGAATAAAGCTGATAACCTGATTTTTGCACAGGGCGGAGAAGAAAATTCCAATAGCGAGGAATCCTCCGGCCATAAGCACAGATGCCAGATAGCCGGCTGCTATAAGTCCTCCGTCGGGATTGCCCAGATAGCTCACTGTCATAGGCATTGGGAATGTGAGTCCGAGGCCGACAGCGAGAAATGCCCAGGCAGCGAAGAACTTGCCCATCACCGCCTGACCTACCGTGATAGGCAGCGTGAAGAGCAGCTCTATAGAGCCGGTTTTTCTCTCCTCAGCCCAAAGCCTCATTGCTACAGATGGTACGATGAATACGAAAAGCAGCGGGAGGTTTTCGAAGAAAAGGTGCATATCCGCCTGCCTTGCCTCGAAAAATCCCTGCTTGAATGTGAGATATCCTGAAAAGAAAAGGAATATCACAAGGAATACGTATGCAACAGGCGTTGCGAAGTATCCCTTGAATTCTCTTTTGAATACAGATTTAAAACCGTTCATAAAACGCTCTCCATTTACATTGTTATCTTACGGAATACTTCATCAAGGCCGCAGTTATGCTCCTGCTTGAGCCCGTCCGGCGTTGAATCAACGAGGATCTTGCCCTTGTCGATGATTATCGTTCTCGAGCAAACCGCCTCCACCTCTTCAAGGATGTGGGTGGAGATTATTGTGGCCTTTTCTTTGGCCATTGAGTTGATAAGCTCTCGAACTTCGTGCTTCTGATTTGGATCCAGCCCGTCGGTGGGCTCATCGAGGATAAGCACTTCAGGGTCGTGGATGAGGGCTTGTGCAAGCCCTACACGTCGCTTATAGCCCTTGGAGAGGGTTTCTATTGTTTGATGGTAAACTTCTTCAATTGAGCACATATTAACAACTCTCTCAACCGCATCCTGCCTGCTTCGGCCTTTGATCTCTCGGGCATCGCAGATGAAATTGAGAAAGCCGCTTACCGTCATCTCGTTGTATGCCGGCGCGCTCTCAGCGAGATACCCCATTTTCTTTCTCGCTTCAACTGGTGATTTGATGATATCGCAGCCGCAGACACTTGCTGTGCCGCTGTCTGGCTCTAAAAAGCAGGTGATCATCTTCATAGCCGTGCTCTTGCCTGCTCCGTTCGGGCCAAGAAAGCCCAGAACCTCGCCTTTTTCAACCTCGAACGAGATTGAATCCACTGCGACTATGGGGCCAAATGTGCGACGAAGCTCTTCTACTTTGATCATAAATATAGACTCCATAAAATCGTTTAAACTTTTTACCCGCAGAAAATTATCTCAAACTTTCTGCCGCTGAAAAAAAGCCGGCTCTGATTTGCACATTAACGACTCAAAGCCGTAAAATCCAGCAGGTTACAGAACTGCTGAAAATGAAATTTATAATTATTGATTTTTGTATGTCAACAGTATATATGCCCTTTGAGTGATTTTGTTTGCTTTGCGCCAAAAAAACTTTTGCAGATATAGAGACTTTCGTGATTTAATGAGATTGTCAGCTTAAATTTCCCGTTTTCAGAGATAATAACAAAGGATTGAAGCCGTTAAATTTTAGCCGCGGCCGGGTTATAAAGGCTTTGAAAATCTCTCGATATGTATTTTAAGCTTTGCGGCGATGGTGCAGATTTCAATATCAGCCCAAGCGGCCTTCTCAAAGGTTCAAAAAGAAGCGTCAGATATATAATCAGGGTGCTTTTATAAAATCTTTCTCTTTCTCATAAAAACTGCGCCGATGCTGAGAATTGCGAGTGTTGCAGGCTCGGGAACGATTACAGTGATAAAATCCTGATAATCCTTTCCGCTTTTGACGGGCACGTAAACAGTGCCTTGAGGCAAGTAGTCTGAGGGGGTATTAACCGCCTGAGCAGCTAATTGGTTGAAGACGGGGATAATCATATCTGTTATTTCATCTGACCAGTTGCCGTACTGGCTCCCGGAAGCAGTTGCTGTGAATTCGCCCTCGGTAAGGCTGTAGCTGTCGTGATTTGTTTCGAAATTTATCTCCCATACAAGCAGCTGAACAGCGCAGCCGTAAACCTGTCTTTCAGTAACATTAGGCCCAGTATCGGGAACTTCGGTGCTTTTATCAAATATATTCTTGTACAGCTGATCTGATACGTAACCAACTCTCCTCATCACCAGCTGTGTATATTCATCATAGTCCAGCGGATTAAGCGCTTCCTGCACTACCAGCTCCTGAGAATCGCCTTCACCATAAGGCCCTGCATTCTGATAAAATTCTACACAGCTGCCCGGAGTTATATACTGACCGTCGCCCTTCCAAACGTGCGTTCCAGTTTGAAAATCACCACCATCATATACTTCTTCAGGGACTTCACACTTAAGCGATTCTGTCGGCTCAACGCCAAGAAAATCTAGATACTGAAACGCTGCAGAAGCATTGCAGCACAGCATCGAGAAAATGATTAAAACCAAACTTTTCATCTCTTTCGGCTCTCCCTCTTTACACTTACGGAAAGTATATTTTTACACTTCATCTTAACCTCATTATAACCACTCAATCGCCCGAAACAATACGTATTATTACCTGATTATTGAAATAATTATCAAAAAGCTAATCAGATATTAAAGCGATCGCAGATAGGGCATTATGTATTATCGGGGCTTTGCAAAGAAGTACTGAGCTGCAACGGTGTATTTGGGGCCTTTCTTCGTTAGCTCGCTTGTAAAAACGCATACGCTTTCCACTGGGCAGCTGCCGAAAGACTGCTTTTTGAGTGAGCGGTCTATGCTTTTTATAATTCGCCCGGGACGCGGAGATTTGATTCTGGCAAGAGTGATATGCGGTTCGAATCTTTTCGAAGGGCTGAAAAAGCCCTTCTCAGCCAGCGGCGTGCAAACTGCTTCCCGCAGAGCCTTCATCTGTTCTGCTCCCTGTGTCAGGCCTGCCCAGAATGTATGGGCGTTTTTTCCGAAAGTTCCCGTGCCCTGAACAGAGATCGTGAAATCTGTCCTTCCGGTAACGCTTGTTCTAACGATATCGCAGACGCTCTGCAGGTGGTTATCGTCCACTTCTCCGAGAAAAGCAAGCGTGATATGGGCATCCTGCGGCCTCACCCACTTTATATCACTGCGGAAATGCTCCAGCTCTGGAGCAATTCTTTTCTGCACCTTGTCTATCTTATCAAGCACCTCTGGATAAGGAACTACAGCCACGAAAGTTCTCATTTCTGCTCTTTCCTCTCCTCCAGCTTGGTTGCCTTGCGAAGGTAAGTAATCTGTTTGCCGGTAAGCTGTTTGAAATTCCCAATACCCACTCCCTTAAGGCTGATATTTCCAATCTTCGTTCGCTTGAGCCTTTTCACCTTGAAATCCAGCCTTGCAAGCATTCTTCTGACCTGCCTGTTTTTACCCTGAAAGATGGTCATCTCCAGAAGCGTTTCATTCGGGCCGCGGTGAAGTACTTTTATAATTGAGCGTTTAGTTTTGCCCTCGCTGAGCCAGATGCCTTTTTTGAGCTTTTCGATTGATTCGCCGTCGAGCTGCCCCTTTACGAGGATCTCATAAGTTTTCGGGAGCTCGTATCTGGGGTGAGTGAGCCGGTTGGCAAGCTCGCTGTCGTTTGTGATTATGATTGCGCCGGTGGTTTGCTTGTCGAGCCGGCCTACGCAGAAAACCCTCTGCTTAACCGGCACGAAATCTATCGCTTTTTTCCGATTAAGAGGGTCGCTGCTGGTGCATAAAACACCTTTGGGCTTGTTCAAAAGGAAATAAACCTTTGTTTCGCTGCGAATCTTCCTGCCCATATAGGTGATTCGGTCAGTCTCGGGGTCTGCGAATGCTGGGAGCTGGTCAACCACCTCCCGATTTACCCTAACATCGCCTTCGAGGATAATTTCTTCGCATTTGCGCCTTGATGCTATACCTGCATCAGCAAGTATTTTTTGAAGTCTTACTTTTGCCATTTCTGCTCCTATTAGCTTCTCAGCTATTATTTGCCTATATTATTAATTCAGTGGGGCATTATGAATTTTTGAGCTGCAAATTCAACCACAAAAATATTCCCGCTTTGAAAACCTCAACTTTGTGAACCACTCATAAGGGCAGAATGAATTGATATTCCGCTAAGCTTTTAGGTTTGTCTCGTGTAAAAAAAGATGGTAATATTAATTCGGCGAGTAAAAGTTTTTTGAAAAAATGCGCTATTTAGAATCATTTTAATAAATGAAAGCTGTCAATGTAATTTTTGAGTTAGTATGTTTTTATCTAAGGAAAGGCTATGCAGTTATCTAAAAATATTTTACTTTTTATCGCAATCCTGTGCTTAAGCGTGCCATCTTTCAGTCAATGGAATACAAAATACGACCTGAACGGCGATGAGATTGTAGATATAACCGATTTTTCTCAGCTTGCTCTTCACTGGCTTGAAACACCCTATTTAGAAATGCCGGCTGTTTTCGGCCTTGAACAGAATGAGGCTGAAAACCTGCTGCTCTCTGCCGGCCTGCGGATCGGCTCATTATCCCTGCAGCACAGCTTATCATTTCCGGACGGGACAGTAATCAGCCAGTATCCCCTTGCAGGCAGGACAGTTGCCTCGGGCGATTCGGTGGCTCTTACTGTCTCTACAAGGAATCAAAACAGGGTTAGCGGTATGCATTGGGTTTTCATCAGCGACCCGAACTTCACCGGCTATATGAGCAAATATGAAACCACCAACTCGCAATACTGCGATTTTCTCAATGAGGCCTATGCACAAGGAGCTGTAGAGATTCTCGAAGAGCAGGTTTACGCTGCAGGCGGGGGTTATTCAGGCCGGATTTACTATGATATGAGCGGCTCGAATGCCCAGATAACCTTTTCTTCGGGCTATTTTTACGTTCCAGGCCGCGAAGGCTTCGATATGGGCGACCACCCGGTAACAGAGGTAAGCTGGTACGGGGCGAAGGCTTTCTGCGATTTTTACGGATTCAGCCTGCCCACGAAAGACCAGTGGGAAGGGGTTGGCGATTATCAAGGCTCATTTAATTTTGGCTGCGGAGAAGAAATAAGCTATTCCAAAGCCAATTACAGCCGGACAAACCCGCTCGGCCTTTCAGACTATCCCTACACCACACCGGCAGGCTATTACCCCGCCTTCGGATACGGGTTGTGCGATATGGCAGGAAACGTATGGGAATGGACGCAGAGCGTATGCGGAGACGGCGGGCAGATTGCAGTAGGCGGGGGCTGGTTCAGCTACGACAGAGAAAGCTGCTCTGTTTCAAATACATACTGCGACCGGCCTGAGAATACAGTCAGCGATACTGGTTTTCGAGTTTTAAAGCAGGATTAAAATCTTTCACCCGCTTTGAGCTGCATTTATTAACTGCGTTTGATTTAATGCGTGAATGAAAAAGGCGGAAGGACTGATATCCTTCCGCCTTCAATTCGGAGGCTTTCAATTACTGAAAGCTATTAGCTTTGCGGATAGTTGTTGTCTTCCAGCCATTCAACCATAAGTTCTCTCAGGTCATAAATATCCTGCTTGCAGTCCGGAACGCCTTCAGGTCCGGTGATATCGAATTCCGGCCTTTCGATGCATTGAACCACATTCGCATCAGGGTCGTAGTTTGTGAGGTCTATAACCTCTTCGGGGCTGAGGACATAGTTAAAGATTTTAACTTCGTCAATATCGCCCGTAAACAATATAACCCTGCTCCTGTTTGATCCAACGCTGATGCTTCCGAAATTATTAGCAGCAGAGCCTGACCATCCTTCATAAACGCCGTTTACGTAGAAGGTTGTACTTGAGCCATTGCAGCACATTACAATATGGATCCACTCATCGGGATATACATCAGCTAAAACAAGGCTTCCGCCAGTTCCGTTGTATTCCCAAGTTCCATCATCGCATTCAAGCTGGAAATCGTTTCCGCTGCTGTCGTTGTTGAAGAAACCAGTAAAGCCAGGCTGAACAACTTCTGAGGTCTTAGCCCAGATGGAAACCGAGAAGTTCTGGAAGACCTGCTCTTCAGCAAACTGATTATCAAGGTAGTTAGAGTCGTTGAAGTGGAGGGCGTTGTTGCCGGCGAACCTTTCAAAAGAATTCGGATCTCCGCCTTCAGCTGTAAGAGGATAGTTTCCGGTCTCATCTGTGCCGTCTGCTTCGAGCTTATAATGAGCGAGCAGTTCTTTCATATCGAGCTCAGAATTACCGCTTGCCTTGGAGGAGTGGATTGCATCAGTAATAACGCAGTAGTATTCTCCTTCATCTGCTGCTGAGAAATCCAGCACAGAGAGCTTATAGGTCTGCGTACCTGAATAGTCCGCACCGTCTGTCAGGGTGATATCTGAAACGCCGTCAACATACTTGTACCACTGATAGCTTGCGCCGTCGAGCTCTGTAGTTTCGATAATTCCAGTTTCGCCTTCAGCAACAGTAGTGTAGCCCTGAGTATCAACGTTCACAGTGAGCGAAGCATTGTTCGTCTGGGCTGGAGGTTCTGCCGGGCCAGTGAGAACGCAGTAGTACTGAGCCTCATCTGAGTATATAACGTCTGAAATTGTCAGCTCGGATGTATCAGTTCCTGAGAACCTTGCCCCGTCAACGAGCATCTGATCCTCGCCGCCGTCAACATACTTGTACCACTGATAGCCAGTTACATTAGTACCTGCTACGGAGAATGTTGCCGTTTCATACGGATTAATGGTTGTATCATCCGGCTGATCGGTTATTACAGGTGAAAGCGGAGTTGTTGTGAATGTCCAAACATCACCTTTAATAACATCCCCGCCTGTAAGCACCTGATCAACTCTCCAGAAGTATCTGGTGTCGTTATCAAGACTCTCTGAAGGAATAAGCGATTCGTTGCCGTCTGTGTAGGCAACGTTTTCCGTTGTTCCGTAGAGGTCAATAGCATTCGGTTCGTTTGTTGTGCTCAAAGAGGCATCAACGTAGTGAACATTGTAAGACTCAACACCCGTCTCAGTGCTTATCCAGTGCAGCTCTGTATCAACAGGCACGAGATTTTCGGCTCTTGAAGGTGATACGATACCCGCAACATTCTGATCGATTCTTCTGATTTGGTAGCCAATCAGATGCCCTCTGTCCTGATCGTTGCTTCTTAGCAAATGCCCGCTGAATTTGAAAGAAATTTCCGCATATCCATCGGAGTTGGTATCATCAGCTGCTTCTGTTGTCCAAACAAAGCCTTGCTCGGCAAGATAAGTCTGGCCGCCATTACTATGCTCTCTCTTCTGATACTGGTCTCCAGTAGAAGGAAGAGTAACAGTGAGGCCGGTTTTACAATCCCAGCTCCAGTGATACATATAGTACACTTCAAGCCTGTATTGCGCGCCAATTTCCAAGCCGTCTATATCTTCTGAAACAGACCGGAAGTCTTTCCAGCCTTGATAACCGGACTTTGCAACATTGAGTGCGTATCCAGTCTGCGCAGGCTGAGGGTTGGGCAGCGAATAATCAATGGGCTCAACCAACGTTACATTTTCGTCATTTACTGTAAACGGAACGCCGCTGATAAATCCCATCTGAGGTGCTTCTCCGTCTTCATTGAAAACACCCATATTATGAGCTCTTTCGAATGCACCTTCAGTCGAGACAAGACTGGAAAGATCAGCGTTCTTTGTTACATCAAAAGTTCCCGTTGCACCAAAAGCGGGCAGAGCCAGCATTAGAGCCATCATTAAAATTATATATCTTTTCATTAGATTCTCCTGATATTTAAATTACATTTTTAACTTATACTGCTCAAACATTACTCGCTGCACGCAGATGCAGGGTAAAGTCCGCAATCTTTCCATTCCATAGCGTACTGAACAAAATCAACAAGAGTTATCTTGCAGTCGTCGTTCACGTCGTACTCGAGCGGATACAGACAGGTCGTCCCGCCGGCAACATCGATATACTCCTGAGCAATCTCTTCGTCGCTGAGGGCGTAGTTGTAGATCTTCACTTCATCAGCAAGGCCGATAAAGGTATTGTCCTCGGCACGGTTGTGAAGAATCTGAATCTTTTCAAAATCGCCTTCGAAGTTCTCATTTTCGTTGTTGAGCGTTCCATTGCCGAATACCCTTGAAAACTCGCCGTCGTGAACGAGTGCTACATGGAACCATTCTGAAATATCTTCCACACCTGCAACATCGCCTTCATAGTATCCAAGCTGGAAATCGCCGTTGTTTATAACAGCATCGAAATCGCCAATGGCTTCAGCATCTGATGCCTTTGCCCACATCATCACTGTATATTGATCGAGAGTTTCAGTTGGATCGAAGTAGTACGAGGCGTTATCGCCTTCGAGAGTAGTTTCGAGGGCAGACCCGCCTCCAAGGCCGGCACCGAATTGGTATGTAGGCTGGCTTGGTGTAAGGTCGTAGCCGCTTGGCGAGCTGTCTGTAAGGTCGCCTTCGAACTGATAGTATGCCCAGAGGCGTTCTGTCCAAACCTTGGCATTATCGGTTTGTACGTCTGGGCCGTCGCCGCTGATAACACAGTAGTACTCGCTTTCGTCTGCAAGCTGAGTATCAAGGATTGTGAGCGTATCGGTGGTTGTGCCTGAGTAGTCTGCTCCGTCCGCGAGGGCAGTATCTGAAACGCCGTCAACATACTTGTACCACTGGAACCCAGTTACATCCTTATGCTCGAATGCTATAACGGTATCTTCGCCCGGGGCTGTATAGTATCTCGGCTCGGGCTGCGTTGTAACAGTAGGAGCGCCTGATTTAGTCGTAAATTTCCACCATGGGCCTGTGATTGTTTCAGGATCGCCTGCTGCAGAGCCGTTCACGGATTCATCAACCCTCCAGTAGTAATCTGTAGTATTAGAGAGGTCTGTAACATTGTAGGTTGTAAATGTTCCGCCTGAATCAGCAACTGTGGTCGGGGTAAGCCCGCCTGCAGGCATATTCGGCTCTGTATGAACATAAACAAAGTGGTCGGTGATGTCGGTTCTCGGAAGGCTTGTCTGCTGATCAAGAGCCTTGCTCCAGCTTAGTGTCAGATCAGTTTCCATATTTGCTGCCCCGTATTCAGGGCTTGGATTATGAGCTGTTGAGGTTTCAGGAACCATTTTATGCAGAACAAATCCCATTACAAACCCCTGAGAGCCGTCGCCGTCGTTAAAATCTATTTCCACTGTCTCTTCTGCTGACTGAGCTGTCCAAGTTCCCCGGATGATGTCTGCTGTATCCCCGCTGCTGCCGCCATCAAATGCTGAGTCCAGAAGCGTATCTCCGTCTTCGTCAACAGGGAGGATAAGGTAATATCCGCACCAGCTCCAGCTCGGACCTACCAAAACCTGAATCCGATAGTCTGAACCAACTTCGAGATCTTCAAGTGTAATAGTTACAGAGCCGTTCCAGCCGGATTTCAGTCCTGAGCTGATAACGTTCTTAACTACATCATTGGCTGAAGCGTCGTAGCTGTTGTCGTACTTTGCCCCGTCAACAGGGTCGTCAAACCAAACCCCGTTTTGGGTTGTATTGGTGTAGTTTGCAGTCCACGGGAAATCACCGCCTATTCCGTCCAGGGTTTTGAGGGGATTGCCCAGATTTTCAGCTTGAATCAAAATCCCGTCTGTGAACACCTCATCGGGGAAGTCCAGATTTCCGTCAGAGCTGAATGTGGAGCATAGCCCCGCCGTTGCTGCAAAGCCAAGCAGCGTTAAAATTAATAGCTTTTTCATTTAGGTCTCCTTAAAATAAGAACATTAAAATATTTAAACGACATATCAAACAGCGCAATTTGCGCT
Organism: Sedimentisphaera cyanobacteriorum; assembly: GCF_001997385.1. NCBI lineage: Bacteria > Pseudomonadati > Planctomycetota > Phycisphaerae > Sedimentisphaerales > Sedimentisphaeraceae > Sedimentisphaera > Sedimentisphaera cyanobacteriorum. The sequence continues at coordinate 65,076 of NZ_CP019633.1, forward strand.
ATTCAAACTTCAATTCAATTTCAGGATTTATAAACACCCCGTTGTCACCGCCGTTGGAATTTCCCCCGTCGCAGAGGGCGAGGGTTAAATATCTGGCGTCTTCAGGGATAGTTATATCCAGTTCAAACTGCTTGTCTTCGGGAACAACCTCCATCTTTGAAAATGACGGCTCCCCATCAATAAGCACAAATACATCAAGCTTAGACTCAAGAGCTTTTCCGCCCGGATTGATGTCAAATCCGCTTTTGAATCTGTCAAGCTCGAGAGGCCTGACCGTATTTCTTATCCTGCGAAGGTCGATCGTGAATCCCAGATTGGCTGTAAACACAACCGCCTCTTCGCTTTCCACGGTAAATAATCGCTTATTGAACTGAACCGGGATTTCAGAGCCCTTTTTGCCCGCAGCTATTCCCCAGAATGAATCTCCCTGCGAGAGCCTTAGGGCCTTTGTTTCGAGCCCTTCAGAGGTGATTTGGATGGAGTCATTTTCTCCGTTTGATGAGAATATGCAGTCAACATACTTATTATCAGGAACTTCCTTGAATACCTGATAGGGCATTCTTTGCACCTTGGAAACGTTTCCTGCCTCCATCATATGCTTCCAGTCGTCTTTGAGGGGCAAAAGGGTGTATCCTTTTCCGGAGCCAAAGCCCTCGCCTCCGCAAACTAAATCCGCAATCGATATATTCTGACCTCTCCAAACCCCGAGACTGCCAATATTGATTTTTCTCGCAAATTTTGAGGTATTCGGCTCTATGTTTGAAATCTCGCCCTTTTTATCAAGTCCCCGTGCAGCGTTGCCGCTAATAGTCTGCTGAGTTCTGCTTGAGCTCAGCTTGGCTTCTCCCTTGAGCATCTGAACAGTTGTCTGTCCGTCTATGCCCGTTTCAACGCCGAACTCTGTTCCGATATCAACTACATCGCAGTTTTGAGTTTCGAGCGTAAAACCATTGGCCCGTTCAGGCACGTGAGCGAAAAACTTTCCATAGCTCAAGAATGCCTTGTTTTTGCCGGTAAGGCGAACCTCAGCAGGCCCTTCTACAACAGCCCTCGCACCGCTGATAAACTCAAACTCTGCTATCCCCTCAAAAATGCGAACATATCTGTCTGCATAAATCTCATTATTCTCGCCAATCTTGGTGTCATCGCTGAAGTGAACATCATGGGTTTGTATCAGCTTTCCTGCCTGAACAGGAATGAAATTCGCATATATTACCAGAAAGAGGACTGCCGCAACGCCAGATACTGCAAAAGCGAGAAGCCCTTTTGAAAATCGTCTTTCTGTTTTATGCAATTCCGGTTCTTTTAAGTTTGTCTGCCGAGAAATCTGCTTCTTTTTCGGCAATGGCGGCTGTTTCTCCTCGCTCCTGGCAATTTTATCCAGCTCGCTTTTTTCTGCCGGAATAGAGAAGCAATTCGTGTCACATGAAAGGCCGGCAGTATCCTCAAGCCCTTTAGCGATAGCGCTGCTGCACAGACAGTCGTGTATGTTCCTGTGCAGATAGGCGGCCTTTGCAAAATAAACCGCATTCTCCCTGCTTGCTGATATCCATCCTGAAAGCTCTTCAAGCTGCTTACTAGACAGCTCTGAGCTGTTTACAAGGTAGAGGGTTATGAGTTTTTCTATGTTATTGCGGTTCATCACTTAATCCCCGAAGCTTTCATAACACAGTCTTTCAGCGCCAGCCTTATTCTGTGCATAAGCACATAAATGCTGTTTGTGGTCATACCAAGCTTCTGGGCTATCCTTGCGGGAGCGAATCCGGAGTAGTAGTGCAGCTCCACAACGAGCTTCCATTTGCCTCTGAGCTTGGAAACGCATCTTTTCAGCTCAGATTTGAGGTTGGATATGTTTTCATTTTCCTCACAGTAAGCCTTCCCAAGCTGATCTATAGCTTCCTGCGAAAGGCATTTCTCTCTGCCCTTGCCCTTTTCGTAGTAACGCAAAATCTCATTTCGAGCAATCCCGACCGCCCAGGTCGTGAAAGACCGGCTCCGGTCGTACTCGTCGAATTTGCTTACCAGTATAACAGCAACATTTTGCAGGATGTCATCAGCATCCTGAAAATCAGGCACTAATGTTGAAATAAACCCCGCTACAACGCTTTGTGCTCTTGTCCAGAGGACTGTAAGCTCTTCCTGACGGGTTTTTTGAGTCTCGTTTTTCATAACAGCCCAAGTTAATAAAAAATTGCTTTCATTAAGTATTCCGATAAAACGTGAATTTCTTACAAAAAAAATTTGGGATAAGAAATTTTTTCTTGATTCAAGTAATTTTCCTTTAATTGCTTACTTTTCTTTGTTAATCTAAGCAGACGTTCATTTTATTGTTTTTTTAAGCAGATAAATTTGGAAAGGTATCAAAAATGAAAAATTTACTGTTCGCTTCAGTTTTTACACCTGCCTTCCTTCAGCAGGCTTATTGTGCGGGTATAATAATGGAGATATACCCTGAGGACGGGGATGTTTTGGCAGTGTACAGCGGGAGCCTCGATCTTACCGGTTTCTATAATAAAGAGGGCTCTGTCGAATATCATAACGTCTCAGAATCCGGCAATGGAGCACTTTTGTTTCCCTCCTCACCTATTATACAATATGCTGACTATGAGGCAGGAGATGAGTTTACTAACATTACCGATTTCGACTCAACGATTGCTTCTTTCGGGACAGGCGAATACTTGTTTGCAGACAGCTTTGAAGGAGATACCTTTGCCTTATTTAATACTGACTCCAAATCTCACACTCAAGTTCTCTCGTTTAAGTCAGCGGATATAAATGAAAACAATATAGTTCAGGTAAGCGGGTCTGCGACATTTGAAAACAGCACTATTTCCGGGCTCGGGCTCGACCCGGGGACGTACGAAATAAACGATTCGCAGTTCGCCGATGGCGAAAACTTCAAGCTTACAATCACCCCCGAACCTGCAACGCTCGCTCTTCTGGGGCTTGGAGGTGCGTTCATCAGAAAACGCAGGGCATAATCAATGATTAGGTCTAAGCAAAAGAAAAAGCCGCTGAATCGTTCAAACAGCGGCTTTTTGAGTTTACAAGTTTTGTTAAGCGTTACTGAATAACGGAAATCGCTAAATCCACCTTGCCAAACGGCGCACTCACCGCAAGACCTGCTATTTTATCCCTTATAGCATCAATTGATTCTCTTGCTATTTCGATTCCCGTTTTAATAGCGTCTTCCTTGTTGTCCGCCTTGCCCATTCGTTCGATCAGCTCTTTAGGCACAACAATCCCGGGAACTTCATTTGCCATAAACTCAGCATTGCGTTTGCTGGTGAACGGCCATATACCTGCAATAACAGGGATTTCGAAGCCTTTAATAGCGTCTGTAAAGCGGAAGAACGTATCCAAATCGAACACGGGCTGGGTAACGCAGTATTCAGCTCCCGCCTCCACTTTCATTTTGTAACGCTCGATTTCTCTTTCGAAATCATTTGCACCCGGATTCACGCCAACCCCGATTGTCATTTTTGTGGCATCGGGCACCTCGCTGCCAGCGATATCACGGGAGGAATTGAGCATTCTCGCCATCCTTGCCATACCGATAGCATCCACATCAAACACGCCTGTTGCATCCGGATAATCGCCCACTTTAGGCGGGTCGCCAGTAACAAAAAGCATATCGTTTATGCCCATAGAGGCTGCGGCGAGCATATCAGACTGAAGCGATATGATGTTCTTGTCCCTCGAGCATACGTGGAGGATAGGCGAAATGCCGGCCTGCTTGATTCTTACAGCTGTTGCCAGGGCAGACTGCCTGAATGATGCACGCGGCCCGTCTGGGATATTTATAGCATCCACGCCGGCATCTCTGCATTTTTCGGCCTTCTCAGCAGTGGTCTCCAGCGAAATAGACCTCGGCGGGGTGATTTCCACGGTAGTTAGAAATTCGCCATTTGCCAGCTTCCTGCCCACAAGGCTTCTCTCTTTGAGAGGAACAACGGGTTTCTCCTGCTCTTCATCCTGCCCGGATGCCTTAACGCTGTACACCCTTGCCTGCTGGTCTGCCTTTGAAACGCCTTTAACCGCCTTGGCGATCTCGCTTATGTGGGCGGGGGTAGTTCCGCAGCAGCCGCCGATAATATCAGCGCCCTTTTCATACATCCGCTTGGAGTATTCGGCCATATATTCCGGCGTGCACATATAAATGCTCCTCCCGTCAACGTTCTGAGGGAGGCCTGCATTCGGCTGTATGCAGAATGGCTTGTCTGTAAGGTCTCTGGTTTCATCGAGAAGCTCAAGCATATCCGAGGGACCCATACCGCAGTTGAACCCGCAGGCAAATACGTTTTCCCTTTCGGCTACTCGCGCAAGAGCGGATTTAATTCGCTCAGCCCCGCGCTCGCGCCAGTTCAGGGCAGGGCGGAGGGTTGCGATAATTTTCCTGTCTGTATTATCAGAAGCTGCATCCAGAGCCGCAAGCATGGCGTTTACATCTGCAAATGTTTCAAACACCAGAAGATCCACGCCGGCCTTATCAAGCGCAGCTATCTGCTCTGCATACGCCCTGCGCACATCATCAAGATAGTTATCGCTCTCCGCAGCATCGCTTGCAGTGGAGGCAGAGCCCACAGACCCTGCCACAAGACTCTCGCCCGCACATTCACGAGCCAGCTCCGCTCCACGCATATTTATCTCTTCCACCTTGTCTGCAAGGCCGAAGCCGGCAAGCTTTATGCTGTTTGCCGCATAGGTGTTGGTTTCGAGGAAATCACATCCCGCTGCGGCATACTCAGAATGGATTGCTTTGATTAGATCCGGTTTTGTGAGGTTTAGCTCCTCAAAGCAGGCATTGATGAAAACGCCCTTCTGATACAGCATCGTACCAAAAGCACCATCCCCAATTACAACGCCTTTCTGTACTAAATCTTTTATAGGCATAACAATCTCCTTTACCTGTTTTCAGTGCAGTAACTGCTTATTGCTGTCATAGCATCGCCGAGTTTTTCGGGGCTGCCGTCGAGTGCGGCAAACCTTCTTACCATATCTGTAAGGTTCTTGTCAGGCTCGGTTTTCAGCAGCTTCCCGCAAACGTTTACAATTCCTGCGTCCAAGCCGTATTCTAAGGCCACAGCGAGATACGCTGCTGCTATTGCATTTTTCGACCCCGGCAAATCGCGGAAGCAGTTGCTTACCCCGAGCGAGCAGCGGACGCCTTCAAACTTCGGATTGCCCTTAATGGCTCTAATTGTTTCGAATGCCAGCCACGTCCTTCCGGGCTGCCCGGGGTTCATCGGCAGGTCAATAGCCAGAGGGAATGCGGATGTATCGAAATACATTTCTTCGGGCTTAAAGCCGTATTCGATTGCCTTATCGAATATCATTTCCGCTGTTGAAACGCTCTTTTCGAGGTCTTCTTCTGCGCTGCTGCCCTGTTCAATCATAATAAGAGCGATAAACACAAAGGGCTTTTCCCGAGACAGCTCGAAGAGCCTTTCCATACTATGCGGCTTAACAGAATTGATCATCGGTTTCCCTGCCGCTCCGGACTGCTCCCAAGCCTCAAGGCCGGCGATAAGCAGCTCGTCGTTGCTGCTGTCAACGCATACCGGCACTCCGCGGCTGTGCTCAGCAGTGAGCTGAACAAACTGACGCATCATCTCCTCGGCGCGGGCAGAATCCTCTGCGTAGAAGTCGTCCACATTCACTTCGATGTAGTCTGCTCCGTTTTCCGCCTGCTGGCGAATCTTCTCGCAGATCTTCTCAACTGCCTGCTCGCTTCCGGAAGCATTCTCGAACACAACCTTCATCACCCTGTTCATCGAGGGGATAGAGGCGTGCACAGATTCTCCGATTTTTATAATGTCTTTAACTGAGTTAGTCATAGGTTATCTTACAACTCCTTTCATAGCAAAATAATGCAAAAATAAAGTAAGATAATACAAAGAAATAGCGAGGCAGTCTATAAACCTTCGGGTAATATGTCAAGCCGGAGTTTCAATTTTATCGTTCTTTTTTCTTCAGCGGCATATATTAAGCCCCGAAACGGAAGGAAGATTATGAAAATACCCTTAACAAGAAAAACAGAAATTAAAAACAAACTAAAACCTCTTGAAGCAAGCCTATCAGCCATTAAACAAAGGTTTTACTCTTCGTTGAGAACAATGCAAGGATAACTTTTTCAATTTCACTGAAAACACGGCAAAATTATAAAGTAATAACACTTGTTTTTGAAAAGATTAGAAATTTCTGCATAATTTAAGGATAATCAATCAGATTTTTGTTTCTGAGGACGTTTTTTTATAAAAAAAAGAAAGTTTAAGGAAATTGCGTAAAAAAAATACGGCTTATGCAATATACTTGTAAAGGCCAATTATTTTCTTATTTTTAATTTAAAGGTTTAGATATGAACAGAAGGCATTTTGTAAAAAGCTGCGGACTCGGAGCTTTCCTCGCGGCTTCAGGAGTAAATTTATTTGCCGCTGAGAACGACAGACCAAACATTCTCTGGCTTACCAGCGAAGACAACAGCCCTTATCTGGGCTGCTACGGCGATGAAAACGCCAAAACACCCAATCTCGACAAGCTCGGCTGCAACGGTGTTCGATTCAGAAACGCATTCGCAAACGCGCCGGTATGCTCTGTGGCAAGGTCAACACTTATTACAGGTATGTATGCCTCATCCCTTGGACTTCAAAACCACAGAAGCAGCGTGGAGATTCCCAGAGGCCTGAAAACCTACGGTGAGCTCCTCCAGCAGGCGGGCTACTACTGCACAAACAACAAAAAAACAGACTACAACTTCCCTTGGAGCGACAGAAACGTTTGGGATAAGAGCAGCTGGAATGCTCATTACAAAAACAAACCAGCAGGCAATCCGTTTATGGCGGTTTTCAATACGACCATCTCCCACGAGGGGCAGATAACCGACGCAAGAGTTAAGCAGAGGCGGGATAAAGGGCTAATACCGAAAACCCCGAGGCTCGGCCTCTCTGAGGTGAAGCTCCCTCCTTATTACCCGGACACCGAGGAAATACGATACAACGTTGCGGTTTACTACGACAATATGACGCTTATGGACAAGTGGATCGGGGATAAGCTCGAAGAGCTCAAGAAATCCGGCGAGGCGGAAAACACCATCATCTTCTACTACGGCGACCACGGCGGCGCACTGCCTCGAGGCAAGCGAAATATCCACGACTCAGGAACGCGGGTGCCGTTTATCGTGTATTTCCCCGAAAAATGGAAGCATCTGGCTCCAGTAGAGCCCGGGCAGTGGTGCGAGGATGTTGTAACGTTTGCAGATTTTCCCGCCACGGTTCTGAGCCTTGCGGGCGTTAAGCCGCCGGAGAACTACGAAGGAAGGGCTTTTCTCGGGAAGTATAAACAGCCAAAACGCGATTATGCCTATCTCTACAGAAACCGTATGGATGAGCGATACGATGCAGTACGTGCCGTGCGAACTGAAAAATGGCGATATATACGCAATTTCTCACCGCACCGCCCATGGGGGCAGCAGTACGGATATCCTTTCCGTGTGCAGAATATTATGGGGCTCTGGTACGAGCAGTACAAGCAGGGCAAATGCAGCTGGCAGGAAGCCAGATACTGGCAGAAAAAGCCGGGCAGAGAGATGTATTTCATTCCCGACGACCCTCATGAGATGAACAATCTTGCTTACAGTGTTGAGTATGTATCAAAGCAGAGAGAGCTCGAGGAAAAGCTGAAAAATGAGATTGTAAAAACAAGGGATACAGGATTTATACCCGAAGGTATGTTCGAGGGGCTCGCAGAAAAATACGGAACGATTTACGATTTTGCTCAGTCTAAGGATTATCAGATTCAGCGTATTGCTGAGATAGCCGAAATCGCCTCAGACGGCGATCCTGAGAAGATGGCAGTTCTCGAGATGGCATCAGGGGATAAATGCCCGATAATCAGGTACTGGGCGGCAACAGGCTATCTGATTCTCGGCAAAAAAGCCCGTCCGCATATACAGACAATCCAGAAACTGCTCAAGGATGAAAGCCTTGATGTGCGTATTCCGGCAGCAGAAACCCTGCTTCGATTCGGCGAAAACAGCGAAGCCGCCGAAACGCTCAAAGATGCCTGCCATGCGGAGAATTATTATCACCGCCTCGCAGCGGCCAACAGTGTGCAGCTGCTCTTCCTTGAGGGGTTTATGGATAAAGCCAAAACGCTCAGCCTTATGCAGAACCTGCCCGAGAAAAAAGCCGGCGGGCCGGACTGGGTGAATAAAATCTGCAGCCAGATTAAATCAACCTAATCCACGCTGTAAAAAAGGGAAAGCAAAAGCGTTTTCCCTAAATCTCAAGTCAATGCAAAAGAGACGCCTTATTTGGCGTCTCTTTTTTCTGCTCAAGAGGAAAATCAATTTCTTGCCGGATGGTTTGTTAGCCTCGGCTTACCTTATCGGCTATCATATCGCCCACTTCGCTTGTGGAAAAGCCCATCTTCCCGGCTGCCATGCTCTCGAGTTTCTCGGCTGTCGCCCATTTAACAGCATTCTCGATATCCTCGCCTGCGTTGCTTTCCCCGAGCGTTTCGAGCATCATTGCGCCGGAGCATATTGCTGCAAGCGGGTTGATCTGTCCGAGGCCGGTAAATGCGGGGGCTGTTCCGCCGATTGGTTCAAACATACTCACGCCTTCAGGGTTGATATTTCCGCCTGCTGCTATTCCGAGCCCGCCCTGTGTGGCGGCGCCGAGGTCTGTAATGATATCGCCGAACATATTGCCCGTTACAACTACATCAAATATCTCGGGGCACTGAACCATATATATGCAGGCTGCATCAACGTGGTAGTATTCCCGCTTAACATCGGGATACTCAGCCTCGCCTATCTCGTTGAATGCCCTGTTCCAGAGTCCGTAAACATACGTCAGCACGTTCGTTTTGCCCACTAAGGCAAGTGTATTATCCTCGCCAACGCCTCTGGATTTCTTGCCGTTTTTGCGTGCATACTCAAATGCAAAACGCAGGCACCGCTCCACCTGAAAACGTGAATACACATTCGACTGCACTGCAATTTCGTTTGCTGTGCCGGTTAGGGTATTGCCGCCTGTGCCGGTGTAAACCCCGCCGGTATTTTCACGAACGACCACATAATCTATCTCATCAGGGCCTTTGCTCTTGACAGGGCTTTCTACACCCGGATAAAGCTTTACAGGGCGAAGGTTTATATACTGATCGAGGCCGAATCTCGCCTTGAGCAAAACGCCTTTCTCCAGAATCCCAGGGGCAATATCAGGTCTTCCGATCGCTCCGAGAAGGATTGAATCATAGCCCTTAAGCTCTGCGAGGGTTTCATCGGACAGGGTTTCCCCTGTCCTGAGATAACGCTGACCGCCGAGATCGAATTCGGTTGTCTTTATCTCAAAGTTGTGTTTTCCTGCCGCCGCCTGTATAACCTTCAAGGCCTCCGCTGTTACTTCAGGGCCTGTCCCGTCGCCCGGGATCACTGCAATATTCAGCTTGTTCATATATTTCTCCAATGATTATGTTTGTTGATTTTCCGGCAATTATATATGCAAAAGCGTTTGGTGCAATAACCTCGGCCAAACGCAGAATTCCTTGAATGGGCTTTGAAAAGGCGAATCAGGGCAGGTTGAAGCGAGTATTATATTAGTTTAACATTCCCTAAAAGCTTGTTGAGGGCTTAGAATTTCCTTGACAAACCACCGGAATGTTCTTATTTCTCTGCCCTTAAAAAACTTTTCAGGCCTAAAAAGGAAGGGCATTTAGCTTTCTATTATGAAAAATCTTGTGATAGTTGAGTCGCCGGCGAAGGCGAAAACGATAAATAAATATCTCGGTTCGGAGTTTGAGGTTAAGGCCTCAATGGGGCATATTCGCGACCTTCCCAGCAAGGGGATCAACGTGGATATTGAAAACGGCTTCCAGCCTACCTACGACATAACTCCGGGCAAGAAGAAGCTGGTCGGCCAGCTCAGAAGCGCTGCGAAAAAGAGCGAGAACGTGTATCTGGCAACAGACCTCGACCGGGAGGGTGAGGCGATTGCTTGGCATCTCGCTGAGGTTCTTGGCGTTTCCGAAGAGCATACATACCGCGTTGTTTTCAATGCGATAACGAAAAATTCCATCAAGCAGGCCTTCTCAGACCCTTCCAAGCTGGATATGGCGAAGGTGAACGCCCAGCAGGCAAGGCGAATTCTCGACAGGATCGTCGGCTATCAGATAAGTCCTCTGCTCTGGAAGAAGGTTGCAGGAGGCTTGAGTGCGGGGCGCGTTCAGTCTGTTGCGGTGAAGATAGTTGCCGAGCGTGAGAAGGAGATTCGTGCTTTCAATCCGGAGGAGTACTGGCTCATACCTGCGGTTTTTACAACAGATTTAGACGAATCCGCCGGCCAGGGAGCTCATAAATACGCCGAGAGCTGGCAGAAGCTTAACGCCGGCGAGAAGAAGCCCAGCCGTCCTGAGCTTGCAGACTGGTTCGAACAGCATAACGCCTTCAAGGCCGAGCTTGCCAGAGTGGGCGGGAAGAAATTCGGAGCGAAAAACCAGCAGCAGGCCGAAGAGATCTTCCAGTCTCTCAGTGGACGGGATTTTACCGTCAGCAGTGTTGAGAAGAAGGAATCTCGGTCGCGGCCTCTGCCTCCATTTATCACCTCCACGCTCCAGCAGGCCGCCTCGAACCGCAGCGGCTTCGGGGCAAAACGCACGATGCGAATCGCCCAGAGCCTATACGAAGGCGTTGACCTCGGCGGGCTCGGAACTATCGGGCTGATTACCTACATGCGTACCGACAGCACATACCTATCGCCTGAAGCTCTAAGCGCTGGACGCAAGTATATCGGTGAGCAGCTCGGGGCTGATTATCTGCCCGAGAAACCGAATTTCTACGCATCCAGCAAGGCCGCTCAGGAGGCTCACGAGGCCATCAGGCCTACCGATCCGTCTATTACGCCTCAGCAGGCAAGGCCGCACTTGAGCGATGAGCAGTTTAAGCTTTACGACCTCATCTGGCGGAGGTTTATCGCCTCGCAGATGACGCCTGCGAAATGGTTCATCACATCTGTAAAGGTATCTGCGAAGGCGGAGGTTGGCGAATGCGAATTCAGGGCGTCCGGCAGGATGCTCGCCTTCGAGGGCTTCACGAAGATCTGGCAGAACCGCTCCACAGAGCAGCAGCTTCCCGAGATGAAGGAAGGCCAGAAGCTCGCACCGGTTGATTTAAAGCCCGAGCAGCACTTTACTAAGCCGCCTGCAAGATACACTGAAGCCTCGCTTGTGAAGGCGCTGGAGAAGGAAGGCATCGGACGGCCGAGTACGTATGCATCGATTATCTCCACAATACAGGACAGGAAATACGTTGAGCAGATAGACAAGAAGCTCCGTGCAACTGATCTGGGGATTGTGGTAACAGAGAAGCTTGAAGGCTTCTTCCCTGAGATTATGGATATAGCATTCACCCGTCAGATGGAGGAAAATCTCGACGGGATCGAAGAGAACAGCAACGACTGGGTGAAGGTGCTGGAGGAGTTTTACGGGCCTTTCAGCAGTCGGCTCGAGCAGGCGCAGGAGCAGATGAAACACGCCAAAGCCGAAACAACGCCCAGCGATTACGACTGTCCCAAATGCGGGGCGAAGCTTGAATACCGCTTCGGGAAGAACGGCAAATTCCTCAGCTGTTCGAAGTATCCCGAATGCAAATTTGCGTGCCCGTGCGATTCAGACGGCAAGCCTGTGAAGGAGGAGAAAAGCGGGCACAAATGCCCGAACTGCGGTAAGGATATGGTTGTTAAAACCGGCCGCTACGGCAAGTTCCTCGGCTGCGAGGACTATCCGAAATGCAAGACGGTTATGAAGATCGACAAGGAAGGCAATGTCCTGCCGCCAGCACCGCCGCCGGAGCCGACGGGAATAAGATGCCATAAGTGTAAGAGCGGCGAGCTTGTTGTGCGTCAGAGCAAACGCGGGCCGTTTCTTGGGTGTAATAAGTTTCCAAGATGTCGGAATATAATCAGCATCAAGATGCTCGATAAACTCAAAGAGCTTCAGGCAGAGGGCGTTTGGCCTCCTGATACTATCGAAGAGGCTGACGAGATCCTCGGAAGAAAAACCTCCGGCACAAAGAAGGCAGCCAAGAAATCGACTAAGAAAACAACCAAGAAAACAACTAAGAAGGCAGCCAAGAAGACCACGAAAAAGGCTGCGAAAAAAACTGCCGCCAAGAAGAAAACCTCAGAATAGCTGCGGAATAACGGAACTGTATTATGGACTCAGAAGCCCTGCAGCATATACTGAATATTATATCGCCCATTTTTATAATGATAGGGCTTGGAGCGGCTCTAAAGGCTTGGAACTTTATCACAGACGACCTTGCAGAAGGGCTCAACAAGCTCGTATTCTGGGTGGGCATACCGGTATTCCTTTTCTACAAGATTGCCGCTGCCGAGAAGAGCTTCGCAGATATAATAAACCTCTATTACGTGGTGATGATTGGGGTGGCAGCGTCTGTGGTAACAGCATTAGTTGTTGCGTTTCTGCTGAAGTTGGACAAACCCAGCAAAGGTGCATTCCTGCAGGGGGCATTCAGGGGCAACATACTGTTTATCGGTCTTCCTCTGGCCGTTTTTACGTTTGCCGATCAGGGCTCAGGCAAGATTGCTGAGATCGAGGAGCTTGTGCTTCTGTCTATATCCCTTCTCACGCCCAGCTTCAATCTGATTGCAATATTTCTCGTGGTTTCAACGACAGCCAAGATAGACATCGCCTTCCCCGCGAAGGTGCTCAAGCGTATGATAAAGAATCCGATTATTATATCTGTGCTTTGCGGGCTTGCCTATGCGCAGCTGTTCGATTCGATACCCCTGCCTGTGGAGCGGAGCTGCCGGATAATCGGACAGATGACCCTGCCGCTTGCCATACTCTCGATAGGTGCGAATATCGTGGCCTCGAGGGGGGCGTCGGATTTCAATATCGCATTCCTTGCTTCTGTTATAAAGGTGGTAATCGGGCCGGCCGCAGGCTTCGCTGCGATATACTTCCTGTTCGATATGCAGTATGAACAGCAGGTGATAGCAATGCTGTTTTTGGCCTGCCCCACGGCAGTGAGCTCTTTTGTGATTGCTGAACAGCTCGGGGCGAATAAGAACCTTGCCGCTGCGATTATTGTGGTTTCCAGCATACTCGCTGCCGGGTCAACCGCCGGCGTGCTGTATCTGCTGCAGTAGAACGCGGTAGTGAGCTGCAGGCAGAATTTAATCCGCAGCTGGATTTGCTTCTCATTGAATTTAAGGCTATGTCTTAAAAGGATTTACAAAAACTTGGAGTTTTTCGTGAGTTTCTTGGTAAAAAATTAATTCTCGGCAAATTGTTCCAGCCGCAAACACAGCTTACCCCCGGCAGACAGATTCTCTCTTAAACCAAAAGCATCATCTCAATGCACAGGCAAACCGGTGTGTGCATAATTGCCGGATCAAACGTTCGGCTTATTCAGAGCGTTTTTTTCTGCCAATCATAACCAGTCCGCTTCCGAGAAGGGCAAACGTTACTGGTTCCGGTACCCGCTCATATTCGAGCATACCGAACCCGCCAGATGAATTGTCGAGGCAGATTTTAATCTTGTTGAATGTCCCGTCTGCAACACCTGTAAAAGCATCCTCAAGGTCTCCGCTGGTTATTTCGAATTCATTGGCATAATGATCTTCAAATTCGATTGAATTATCGGAGTTGTACGTATCTTTGAAGTAGTTGCCCTGTTCAAGATAGTTTGCCAAAGGCACCTCTGCAACAAGATCGTTATCTGAAAAGGAATCCCTGTAGAAGGAAATTCCTACACACACGCTGTCGCCAGAGCTGTATTCTTCGGAATCTGCGAAGGCAAATTTGAAACCTTTCATCAGAGTGCTTCCGTAGTCGATAAAAATAGAGCCGCCTCCGCCTTCATCGTCTGGGTTGTCAAAAATAGTATCTCCATTGCCGGGGTCGTATCCATCAGTGTTTTCCTGAATGATTATGATATTCCCCACTGATGTTTGAAGATCAGATAGATTTCCGCCTTCCCAGTCTGTATTAGGAGGGCCTTCCAGATCGGGGTCGGCCGTGCCTGTGAGAGTAGTATCAAAAATTGCCACAGAATCAGGCCCGCCGCCAGTATTGTCAGCGGAAAAGGTGATTCCAGAAAGCTGATCTGTAAGCTCTTGACCGTTATCAAACTGATCAAGATCTATCTGCTCATAAGCAGAATAGGAATACGAACATACCAATGCAACTGCCAAACCGCAGACTGCTAACAACATACTTCTCATTTCAAAAACCTTTCAATTAGTAAAAGAATTTCAATATTTTATAAAGATGATAGCATATTCAGAAGGTGATTTAAAGCTTAATTTTTGTTTTTTTTAATTTTTTCTGGGGTATTTAGAAAACCGGCTCAAACGCCTCTGGCCATGCAAGCTATTATCTTGACGGCAATGCTTTATTCTTTAACATCTAAATTGTCCCGTTAGAAGTTCAAAGCGGGGTGAATTTATTTGAGGATCTATCCATGAAACAAAAAAGCTGTTTTATTATCTTGTCGCTGGTAATACTTCTGGCAGGCTGCTCAGAGCAGGCAAAGGTTAAAAAGCCTGAGAAGCAGGACAAACCGCCTCTACGGCTCAACAGCACAATAGGCAACCTCTGCAATCTCTACGCTCCGGACGGGATAGCAGTGGAAGGTTTTGGGCTGATTGCAAACCTCAACGGGAACGGGTCTTCCGAATGTCCTACTCGGGTGAGGGAGTATATGATAAAATACATCCAGCAGATGCTTGGCGATGCGAATCGTCTTGAAGCGATGCGGATGCTTCGTGATGAGGATAATGCAGTTGTCAGGGTTTATGGTTACGTCCCGGCAGGAGCGAGGCAGGGACGGAAATTTGATCTTTTCGTTGAAGCCCTCCCCAGCACTCAAACCACTTCGCTCAAGGGCGGAAGCCTCTACACCTGCAATCTCACCTCTCGCTCAAGACTCGGAGTAGAGGGGGCGAAGATTCTCGCAAAAGGCAAGGGGCCGGTATTTTTAAACTTCGCAGGCGGGCAAGAGCCGAATCTCCGAAGCGGTTATGTAATCGGCGGGGGCAGATTTCAGGAAAACAACAGGCTCTATATCGAGCTCAAAAAGCCCAACTACCGCCTCGCTGCTGTAATACGCGACCGAATCAATGAGCGTTTTGGCGAAAAAACCGCCAAGGCTCGCAGCTCGCAGATTGTAAACCTGAACCTCCCAAAAGGCTACAAGCAAAACTACAGCAAATTTGCAAACCTCGTAGAAGCGCTTTACCTCTACGAAAATAACAGCTCTTTGCAGTCCAGAATAGAAATCCTAGCCAAAAATCTCACCCAGCCTCGAAACAGAGATATCGAATACGGACTTGAAGCAATCGGCAAGCCTGCGGTAAAAACATTAGTTCCTTATCTCAAGCACGAAAAGCCTCTTGTTCGTCTTCGTGCGGCAAGATGTCTTATCAATATGGGCTATGAGGATGCGGGGTCAGTGTTAGTGGAGCTGGCTAATATGAATCCCTCGCCTTATAAGTATGAGGCGATTGAGGCGATTGGCGAATCAAGCGCTTCGCCTACAGTTAAATCGCTTTTGCGGGAATTCCTCTCGGATAATGATTTTCAGGCCAGACTGCTGGCATACAAGTATCTCAGCGAGGCATCTGATCTTGCTGTGATGCCCAAGCTTACATCCGCCGGCTTCCGCATAGACACAATGCTCGCCCAAGACAGCGAACCTCTTATCTATATCAAAAGGAAGGATCAGCCCCGAATCGCTCTTTTCGGCATTGACATTCTTCTCGGACAGAACGTGTTCCTCTCGCTGGATAAAGGCGATCTTCTGCTTGATAATCCGGCCGGCAAGGATCAGATTATGATGCTCCGTCAGCACCCTGATAAGAAGGGGGTTATCGGGCCGATCTATGCAGATTTTAACGTTGAGAGCCTAATCAGCAGGCTTTGCGATAAAACTGTCAAATCCAGCGGGGTGCGCAGCGGGCTCGGCCTTGATTTTACAGAGGTTGTCCGCGTGCTGAATGAGCTGGATAAAAAGGGAGCGATAAAATCAAAACTTATGCTCGGCCCTCTTCCGGATATGCCGGAAAGATCGAATAGAATTGAAAAACTCAATCAATAGCCTCGGGATATATGAGACTTAATAAAATAATACTTCACGGCTTCAAAAGCTTCGCGGATAAGACAGAATTCTCTTTTGAAGACAGCATAACGGGGATTGTAGGCCCAAACGGCTGCGGCAAGAGCAACGTGGTTGATGCGGTTAAATGGGTTCTCGGCGAGCAGAGCAAGAAGAGTCTTCGAAGCTCTCAGATGGCAGATGTAATCTTCAGCGGCAGCAGCAAGCGCAAGGCCTCTGGCATGGCGGAGGTTGTGATGATCTTCGGTGATGTTGACGGGGAAGGCAGCGAGCTGCAGATAACCCGCCGGCTCTACCGCGACGGAGACAGCACATACCTTATGAACGGGAAAACATGCCGGCTCAAGGACATCCGCGAGCAGTTTATGGATACCGGCGTGGGCGTTAGCGCCTATTCGATTATCGAGCAGGGACAGATTGGCCAGCTGCTCAGCGCATCAAAGAAAGAACGCCGCATGATCTTCGAAGAGGCAGCGGGAATAAGCAAATTCAAGGCGCATAAGAAGGAAGCCCAGAGAAAGCTCGAAAAAACAGAAGAGCGTATGCTCAGGGTAGCCGATATATACAACGAGGTGCAAAAGCAGCTCAGGAGCGTCAAGCTCCAGGCGGGCAAGGCGAGGAATTATGTGGAGTATAAGGAGAGGCTCGATAAGCTGCGCATGCAGTATTACCTTGCTGAATACAAAAGGCTCGAGGGCAGAAAAGCTCAAACCGAAACCGAGCTTGCCGGCGTGAAGGAAAGCTGTGCGGAGGTGTTCAGGGAGCTCTCAAGGCTTGAGGCTTTACAGTCTGAGCTGCAGAATTCTCTCCGCGAGAAGGAGCATACCATAAGCAGCAAAGACGGCGAGATAATTGCCGTTAAGGGCAGGATAGAGCAGACCAGCCAGCGCGCGGATTTCCTGATGAACAGGCTCGATGAGCTTTCCAAGAGAAAAACCGACGCCTCAAAGAAAATTTCAGAGCTCGATAACCAAAAAACTATGCTCGAGGCCGAGGTGTACAGATGCGAGAATGAGCTTTCTGATGTTGCCTCGCAGGCTCAGAGCAAGCAGGACCAGCTCTCAGAGCTTCAGGAGCTTCTCAACGAGGCCGAGCTTGATGTTTCCAGCATCAATTCACGCATAGAAGACCAGAAGACCAATGCTCTGGATGCTGTGCGAAAGACAACCCAGATCAAGAACGAAATACAAAACTCTCAGAACAGGGCTGAAAACCTGAGAATAGAGAAGGAAAGGCTTTCCAAGAGTGTCAGCTCTCAGCAGGCGCAGCTCGAATCATCTCAGCAGGATAAAAAGCAGAAGCAGAAAGAGCTTGAGGAGGTTAAATCCCGCCTTGAAGAGCTTAGCGGCAGGCTTGAGGCAAACAAGGATATGATAGCCCGGCTCAACGAGGAGATAAGCGAGAAGGTAAACCATGCCGCTTCGGAGAAGCAGGAAAAAAGCGCATTGGAAAGGGAGTACAGGCTTCTCAATGAGCTCGAAAAATCCAACGAGGGTGTGGGCAAGTCTGTAAGCAGACTGCTGGATGAGGTGGAGAAATCCCCGGAGAACTACAGCTACATCTGCGGGCTGGCCTCGAAGATATTCGAATCGGACGTTAAGCATTCAGTGGCTGTAGAGGCGGGGCTGGGCGAGATGGTAAACTGGCTTATCGTTGAAGACTGCGAGAGCTTCGTGAAAGACTGGAAGCCGCTTGCCGATAAGTCCGGCAGGCTTGGGGCAATTGAGAACGGGCAGGTCCCCGCAGAATCGGCAAGCCAAAGCAGGCATCGGAGGCTTTCGGAATTTGTCCGCTGCAGCGAGAAGTTCAGCGGGCTTAAAGAAAGGCTCTTCTCAAGCTTTATCGTGGCGGAGGATATAGATAATGCCCTCCAGCTTAGAAGCGGGCTCAAAGAAGGCGAGCAGATTGTAACCCTTTCAGGCGAGATTGTCGGGGCGGGAGGCAGAGTAAAATTCGGCAGGGGCTCGGGGAATCTCGGGATTATCTCCAGAAAAAGCCGGATGAACGAGCTGAATACAAAGATTGAAGATGTCCAGAAAAGCATCAGCGAGATAGAGGCCGGCATCGATGAGAACAACAGCCGGCATAAGGAGCTCTCGGAAACAGCCTCGCAGATCGGAAGCGAGATAGAGCAGGCAAACTCAGACCGCTACAAAGCTCAGTCCAGTATGCAGCTGGTTGATCAGGCCATCGAAAATATCCAGCGCGATCTGCCAGAATCGCAGAGAGAACTGGAGGGGATAGACGAAAAAATCCGCGAGGCAGAGAAAGCGAAAGAGGAAAATGAAGCCAGCCTGAAAGAGATAGAGCAGCAGACCAGCTCCAGCGATTCACTGCTCGAAGAGCTCCGCAACCAGAGCGAAGAGAAACAGCAGTACAAAAACGAGCTCAATTCGCAGGTTACTAATCTCAGGATCAATATAGGGCAGGATACTGTGAAGCGTAATGCCCTTAAGCAGGAGCTCAGCGGGCTCAAGGGCAGGATTGAAAGCGTTAAGCTGAATATCAAATCCGTACGAAGCGATATTGAAGGCGGAGATGAGCAAATCGAGAGCACAACTCAATCCGTTCTGAACGCCGAATCAGATCTCAGCGAGCTGTATTCACGAAAAGAAAACCTCGCTGATGAGGCCTCTGAACTGCGAAAGAACGCATCAGAGCTCTTCGAGAAGCTCTCTGAAACCGAAAAAGACCTGAAGGAAAAGAAAGAGTCTAACGCTGAGGGCGAAAACCGCCTCCATAAGCTCGATCTGGATCTCAGCGAAACGAAGATAAAAATCGAAGACCTGATCCAGAAGGCAGCAGACGAACTTGAGACGGATATAACCACCCAACAGCAGGATCAGCAGTTTGAAGAGTCTGAGGTGAACTGGGATGAAATCAAGCAGGAGATATCCGAATTGAAGGCAAAGATCTTCAGACTCGGGAATGTAAACGTCGATGCGATAGACCAGCAGGACGAGCTCGAAAAGCGCGAGGCATTCCTCTCCGAACAGATAGACGACTTAACCGAAAGCAAGAACAAGCTCTCAGAGCTGATAAACCGCATCAACGTGGAGAGCAGGGAGAAATTCCAGGACACATTCGAGAAGGTGCGGGAGAACTTCAAGGAGATCTTCCGAAAGCTCTTCGGAGGCGGAAAGGCCGATATCCATCTCGACGATGAGGACGAGCCCGACATCCTCGAATGCGGCATCGAAATTATCGCCCAGCCCCCGGGCAAGGGCGCCAAGGCCATCAGCCTTCTAAGCGGAGGCGAGAAAACAATGACCGCTATAGCGCTTCTTTTTGCCATCTTCAAAACTAAGCCCTCGCCGTTCTGTTTCCTCGATGAGGTGGATGCAGCTCTGGACGAGGCCAACAACGAACGCTTCAATATGATCGTTCAGGAGTTCCAGAAAGACTCGCAGTTTATAATTGTTACACACGCAAAACGGACAATGAGCATTGCGGACAAGCTCTTCGGCGTTACAATGCAGCAGCAGGGCGTGAGCAAGCGGATTACCGTTAAGTTCGACAGTGAAGATACCGACGCAGCTTAATTTGAAAGCGATATATGAAAAGAGAAACAGACAAACACATTTTGAAAAACGGAATGACCGTACTGGGCGAACCTATGGAAGAGGTTGGCTCGGCGGCATTTAATTTCCTCGTTCCCTGCGGGACTTCCCGCATAGGCAAAGACCTCCAGGGATCGGGCAAGATACTCAAAAACTGGGTAATGCGCGGGGCAGGGGGTCTCAGCGGAAGAGAGCTCACAGACCGTCTCGATGGGCTCGGCCTGCATCGAAGCAACGCTGTAGGCAGCTATCGGATGGGCTTTTCTGCAGCGATGGAGGCGGGCAGCCTTCTCGATGCGCTGGAGCTGTATTCATCTATCCTCCAGCGTCCCGAGCTAAGCAGCGAGCAGTTTGAGCTCTGCAGGCAGCTTGCGCTGAGCGAGTTTATGGGGCTCGATGACAACCCGAGGCAGAAGGTAATGATAAACCTCCGCGAAAAATTCTACCCCGAACCGCTCGGCCTGAATGCATTCGGCACAATGGACTCGCTCCACTCGCTCACAAGCGAAGAAACAGCATCTCTGATCGATAAATACTTCAGTATGCCCGATACGATATTCTCTGTAGCGGGCAGTTATGATTTTGATAAGGTTTGCAGCCGGCTTGAGGAGCTTTTCGGTGGGGCGGAAGATAAAAACATCCCGCACTTCAAAGCAGAAAAGCCGCGCAGAGGATACTGGCACGAGCCCCACGAGGGTTCGCAGGTGCATATCGGCTTAATGACCGAAACCGTCCCGATCCGCAGCGATAAATACTTCGATGCGCAGGTGGCGGTCTCTGTGCTTTCGGGCGGAATGAGCTCAAGGCTTTTTACAGAAGTTCGCGAGAAACGCGGGCTGTGCTATGCAGTGGGAGCTAATTACAATACGCTGAAAGACGAGGCGGGAATTTCCTGCTACGCCGGCACTACGCCGGACAAGGCAGAGGAAACGCTCGAAGTGGTAATAGATGAATTCAAAAAGCTTAGAGACGGAGTGTCCGAAGATGAGCTCGCCCGTGCAAAGGCCGGGCTAAAAAGCACAATCGTAATGCGGAGCGAATCTTCGATGTCTCGGGCATCTTCAATCGGCGGGGACTATAACCTCCTGGGCGAGGTTCGCTGCCTTTCTGAAATCAAAAGGCGGATTGAAGCGGTAACTCTCGACAGCCTTCAGGAATTCCTCGATTCAAATCCTTTTGAGGAATTCTGCATTGTGAGCATCGGCCCGAAAGAAATCGAAGCAGCAAAGAAAATTTGAGGTAGCAGCATGCAGTTTAAGAGCAAAGTCCTTGATAACGGACTCAAAATAGTAGGCGAGACCACCAGCAGCTCACTCTCGGCAGCCGTTGGATTTTTCGTTAAAACCGGCTCACGTGATGAAACAGCTGAAATCAGCGGGGTTTCGCATTTCCTTGAGCATATGGTGTTTAAGGGCACTGAGAATATGAACGCGCTGGAAGTGAATGCCGCCTTCGACAGAACAGGCGCACAGTTTAACGCTTTTACCAGCGAGGAGAATACGGTTTTCTTTGCGGGAGTTCTTCCGGAATTCCTTGAAGACGTTACCGCTATTTGGGCGGATCTTATGCGTCCTTCACTGCGGGAAGATGATTTCGATATGGAAAAAAACGTAATCCTCGAAGAGATTGCGATGTATGAGGATATGCCGCAGTTTGATGTGGTGGACAAGGCAAAAGAGCTGCACTTCTCAGGCCACCCCTGCGGAAACAGCATTCTCGGGACGGGCGAATCAATCAGAAATCTCAAGGCAGACCAGATGCTCGAATACTTCCGCCGAAGATACAGCCCCTCCAACATTACAGTTTGCTGCTGCGGGAATTTCAACTGGGAGAATTTCGCTGCGCAGATTGAAAAGCTCTGCGGACACTGGGAAAAGGTGGAAACGAAACGAGAAACCAGCTTCACTGAAGGTACTGCACAAACCAAAATCTACACAAAGAAGAACCTCTCCCGCGAGCATATATGTATGGTGAGCCCGGGAGTTTCAGCGCAGGACGAAAGACATTATGCGATGAACCTGCTGAGCCTGATTATCGGCGATGAAAAGGGCTCACGGTTTTACTGGCAGCTCGTGGATACGGCAATCGCAGAGATTGCATCAATGCACTACGAGGATATGGACGGCGTCGGTGCGTTTTACAGCTATTTCCAGTGCAGTCCGGAAAATTCCGAAAAGACAATCCAGACTGCAAAAAAGGTGCTCGAAGATGTGCGCGATCAAGGCGTTACAGAAGAAGAGCTCGATAAGGCAAAGCACAAGGCCTTAAGCGCCCTTACGCTGAAAAACGAACTGCCTATGGGCAGGCTCATCAGCGTTGCATTCGATAGCGTGTATCTCGATAAATACATCCCCACAAAAGAGCAGATCGAGAAGATCAGGGCTGTGAGCGTGGAGGATGTGAACTCTGCTGCGAGGATGTATGATATGGTAAACTGCTCGCAGGCCGTTCTTACGCCCGAAAAGTAAAGCACTGCTCAAACGAAAATTTAAGCCCTTCGCCGCTGCTGGCGGGGGCTTTTTTAATTACTGCTTCTTGCAGGCCGGCGGGAATGTGTTATGATATTTCCGCTGTTAGAATATTTTGTTTTAAGGATTCAATATGAGTGATGAGGAAAATAATCAACCGATTACCGATGCCCCGCCAAAACAGCCGGCTAAGCCTCAAGAGAAAACAGGCAGGACCCTTGAGATATGGTATAGATTTTCTTACGCTTTAATTTTAGTTTGCCCGTTTTTAGCTGTATTTCTGCCGGCTTTTTTGCTGCCTGAGGCAGGTATTTTTGTTTCTTCCGTGATTGTTGGGCTGTTGGCATTTTTATCATTAGCTGCGGTTTTTCTGCTCGCTGTTTTCAGAAAGAATCAAATTCAAAAGCAGGGCGGTTCAATATTCAGCTCTGAATTCATTCTGCCGGGCTTAACCACTCCTGCTTTGATCATTCTTACAGCATTAACTGCATGGGGCGGAAGCTTTTATTACGCATCATTTTTTCAATCAGGCGAAATTTCGATGATGCCTCTTATCGGCAGCGTAGTATTAGATTACCCTGAGAGAAATAACGGCCAAATCCCAGACGCAGATAAATGGTGCGATCAGATAAAGGCTTCAGTAAGCGAAAAATCCTATTTGGATAATGTTAAAGGATTCGGCAAAGGAGACAAAGAGAGCTGCCCGTTTGCATTAAATGAAAAAGCGCTCGCACTTGGCGAAGATGCCCCTGATGATATGGTTTTGGTTTTTCCGGTGAAAGAGGGCTGGAACAGCTCCGGCGGCCTTGAGCTTTTCCATGCTGAAGGCGGTTCTTATTTTGTGAAAGTATTTTTGGCCGGCGGAAAAACTGAAACTTTCCGCCCCAAATACGCAGAGAATCTGCGTTGGAGCGTTGATGATAAGATGGATATCCCCGAGCCTCCCGCTTATGCATCTTCAATTATCGGGGGATTGATTTGCCTGTCTGCTGCGGGGGCGTTTATCCGCAAACACTCAATCTTTCTCCGCTGGCGTGCGGGGTTTGCGATTTTCATTACCGTTCTCTCGGGCGGGGCAGGAGCGGGTTTTGCGGCTCTGGCAGAAGGGATTTTTTATTCTCAATATTACAGGAATTACAATATCGGCTGGCTCGCAGGCGCAGCAGCCGGGATTGCTGCCGGCGTAATTTTCACCGGCCTGCTCTGCAAATGGAAGCAGCAATCCCCCGAAGGCTTCAAGCTGATGGGCTGGGCAACTGCAGCGGGAGCTCTAACAGGCCTTCTGGCATCCTCAGCAGCGCATCTAATCCTTATTGCAGCTTACGATTTCTACCTGCCCTACCCGATAATGATCGCCTCGACTTTCGGGGCGTACGCCGGATTGGTTCTCGGCGGGATAAGCATTGCCATCCTCCAAAAACTGCCCATAAAAAACGCCCAATCTTCGGGTCAGCAGTAATGAATATCAAAACAGCTTCCGTACTCGCATATTACTTCTTCCGCTGCCTAGGCAGGCTGCCGGCAAAGCACCTTCTCTACCTTGCCCGAAAGCTGGGCAGTGAGAACCCTCGCCTTTGCGGCGGGAAGCTCTGGATAAACACATTCTTCCCGCCTATCCCGTCTCCCGCATTCGAGCGGTTTATGGATTCGGTTTTGGCGAGGTCGAGAACGCCGTATTCTGCTTATTTCGCTGTTACAGCCCGCTGCCCGCATTCCTGCCCGCACTGCAGCTATGCCGGCCGGCAGACTGGAGAGCTCTCCACCGCCCGGGCACTCGATATAATCTCCCAGATCGATTCGCTGGGCTGCCCTGTAATCGGGTTTACCGGAGGCGAGCCGCTTTTAAGGGAGGATTTGCCCGAACTCATAGAAGCCGGCTCAAAAAACGCATCTGCTGTGCTGTTTACAACTGCCCAGGGGCTAACTCCAAAGCTTGCAGAAAAGCTCAAAAGCGCAGGGCTCAGCAGTGTTATGGTGGGGATTGAATCAGCAAGCAGGGCAGAGCACAACCGGCTTCGGGGCAGCGAGGATTCTTTTCCGCAGGCCGCTGAAGGTATCAAAACCGCAAAACAGGCAGGGCTGTATGCCGCCGCATCCACAATGGCATTCAGAGAAAAAATCCGCTCAGGTGAAATTGAAAAAATTGCCCGCATGTGCGAGAGCCTCGGCGCGATGGAGCTCCGCATACTTGAGCCAATCCCAACAGGCGGTATATGCGGAGATGATTCGATTATCCTCTCGGAGGAAGAATCAAGAGAGATGGCGGATTTCCAGAAACGCTGGAACAAGCGCAAATCCGGCCTTGCGGTTTGCAGTTTCTCGCATCTCGAATCCGATGAGATGTTCGGCTGCGGCGCAGGCTATCACCACCTGTTCATTGATTCGGCTGGAAATGTAAACCCGTGCGATCTCACCCCGCTCTCGTTTGGAAATGCTTTAGAAAGGCCGCTCAGCGATATATGGAAGGATATGGAGCAGTTTTTCCCTCTGCCCAGAAGGGGCTGTTTTATGAAAGAGGCAGCGGGGAAGGGCATTTTGCCCGCCGCCGGCAGTGAGCTTCCGGCAGACCCAGAGACAAGCCGGAGCATCTGCCGCAGCATTCCCCGAAATGGCAGGCTCCCGAAGGTTTACGAAAATTACCTCAAACGCTGAGCCCTCAGGCCGTAATAAATGGGAATTTTCCACGGCTGAACTAAAAACGGATCGAGGCAGCCTGCCAAACCTGCAGCAAAAAAAAAGCGGGGAACTCTAAGAGATTCCCCGCTAAAACATTACTGCTTTGAAGCTTGCTATTTCATATTCACGACAATCTCAACACGCCTGTTTTTCTGTTTTCCTGAGGATGTAGCGTTTGAGGCCACAGGCCTGCTCTCCCCGCAGGCAACTGCACGGATCTTGGAATCCGGAATCCCCTGATCGGTGAGATACCTCAGCACAGAAAGGGCTCTCTGGGCGGAAAGCTCCCAGTTGTCGTCCCAGTCTGATTTCCTGATTGGGTCTGAGTCTGTATGGCCTACAACATCAATCTCCTTGCCCGCATATTCGCTCTGTATTACCGAATATATGTGGTTAAGGTCGGCATTGCGTGTGCTTTTGAGCGAGGCCTTGCCCGGGGCGAAGAGGATCGTATTCTGCAGAGTTACTGTGATTGTGCCCTTGTCGGCATCAAACTCCACATCATAATCCTCGCCGAAGCCTGTTGCATCTTCGGGCGTCTGGTTGAGGTCTTCAATCTTGGATTGCAGCTCTGCAATCTCATTTTCCTTGCTCTGAAGCTCGCTGGACAGTGAGCTTTTCGCTGCGGATGCCTCATCCAGCGAAGACATACAGTTGTCGTATCTTCCCTGAAGATTTTCATACTGCACATTCAATCCTTCATACTTCTTCTTCCAATCGGTGCAGCCTGAAAGAACCATCGCTGCAACTGCGAGCACAGATAACTTTAATAATGCTGATTTCATTTTAACTCCTGTAAAAGAAACTTTTTTTCTATTTGCCGTCCGAAGGGTTTCTCAACCGAAATCACGCTTCAGCCGGCAAACCCCATTGTATTTGAAAGCCATTCAAAAACGGCTTCACGGAAAATAATAACAAAAACCGCCGCCAAAGACAAGAACGGCCCGTAAGGAATTTCCTTATTTTTTTTCGTTATAAGCTGAATCACGGTGAAGGCAAGCCCGAAAAACGGTGCCGCAAAGAAAATTATTATCGAAGGAAGCGCTCCGCAGAAAACGCCTATCGCCCCCATCAGATGAACGTCTCCAAGCCCCATTGCTTCTCTTCCGAAGGCAAGAGTGCCGAGGATTCGGGTGAGCCAGACGATCCCCGCACCTGTAAGATACCCGCCGGCTGCACCCAGAAGGCAGGATAAATGCGGGTTGGCAGCGAGATTCTGCCAGCTTTGAAGCGGGGTAAGCAGTTTCCACCCGGCCAACGCAAACAAAACTATGGGAATAAGAAATACAAATTCCTTCAAAACCTCTCTGCGGTCGTTGAAGCCCGGGTTTTCGGATATATTCTCCTGCGTCTCGGCCGGTTCTGCTTCCAGCTCGAGGCCTTCGTAGCTCGGTTTGATAATTCCCGCATCCAGCAGTATATTAGCGGCTAAAATCCCCGCGCCGCCTCCAGCGATGAGGCCGGAAAAACGCAGAGAGGAATACGGAAAAATCTGAAACTCTGTTATTTGCCAGTAATCGATAAAAAACGGGGCTGCAGCTGCTGTGAGAAGCCCGAAGATTGCGGCGAAAATGCACAGCGACATAGGTATCAGATACATCTCCAGATCAATCGCTGAGGCAGCTATCAAGCAGCAGAACAAAACCGCATGCGATAAATACAGCCACCATCCGCCTGCGAAGAAATCTACGAAATTCGTTTGTGAATTCGAAAAGCTTATCGTTCCTGCGCTGAAGTAGAAGTAGTACAGAAGGGCGAGAAAGGCTGCTGTTAGAAATTCAATAATTACGTATCTCGGCGAGATTCTCGCCCCGCAGCCGCGGCATTTGCCCCTGAGCATAAACCACGAGATCAGCGGGAGATTCTCCCTGAGCGGAATAAACTTACCGCAGCTCGTACAGAAAGACCGCCTCTCCGAGAGAAATACCCCGCGGGGGAGCCGATGTATTACAACGTTCAGAAAACTGCCTGCGCACGCCCCGACAACGAACATATAAAGCATTATGCCCGCTGTTACGAGCCAATCACCACATATCAATTTCCAGCTGCAGATCAATATCGGCAAGCTCCCGAACCTTTTCCCTGATTTTTTCGATAAGCCCGATGATATCCGAGCTTGTGCAGCCTTCTTCTGCGATGATTATATTGCAGTGTTTCTCGCTGAGCTTGGCTTTTCCGTTTTCTGCTCCCTTAAGCCCGCAGCTCTCTATAATCTCGCCTGCCGAGCGGCCTGATACATTCCTGAAAACGCAGCCTGCTGTCCGGCGGTTTACAGGCTGATGATTCTTCTTGTAGATCCATATCTCCTGCACCCGTTTGAGCAGCATTTCCGAATCGGCAGGGGTAAGCGAGAGCTCCACAGAGGTGATAATTGATTCGTATATGTTGTTCTGCCTGTATGAGAATACAAGTTCCGGCTTGTGTTTACTGAAGGTGCTGCCCTGCATATCTATAAGCTCTACAGATTCAACAGATGTCCCGATCTCTCCGAAACGCCCTCCTGCGTTCATCTTCACTGCGCCCCCGAGACTCCCCGGGATGCCTGTGAGCGATTCAAGACCCGCAAGACCTTCACGAACCGATTCAAGAACCAGCTTGCCCAGATTAACCCCGCTGCCTGCGATGATTGCACCGCCGCGGAATTCGAACTTGCTGAAATCTCCCTCAAGCTTTACTACAAGCCCCTTTACGCCCTCTTCCCGAACCAGAACATTCGAGCCCTGTCCGAGGACTTTTATATCCAGATTTTGCTGACTTGCCCTTGTTATCGCCCTGCGAAGCTCATTGATATTTTGAACCGGAGCGAAATATTCGGCATTCCCGCCCACGCCGTACCAAGTATGGCCGGCGAGCGGATAGTTTTCCTTCACGAAATCCAAATCAGAAAATAGGCTCATTTTTTCCTTTCGATGCGATAAGTGTTCATATCGAAGCCGGCTGATTTCAGCGCCGGCCTATACTATAGAAGAGTAAGTTTTTCGGGCTTTCAGTCAAGCAAAATCGATTAGTGCAGTGCCTCGGTGCAGCAATACTCCTTGGCAGGCCCCCTCTGCAAGAGGACAGCTGATTGACATTCTACTAAAGCACTATCGATTGCGATATGATTTGGTTTAAGCTGCGCGGGATTTGGTTTTAAAATACATGGGATTGGTTTAAACCGCGAAAGGCGCGAAGATTTTTTGTAAATTGTTTTACAGCAAGCTCTTACATTCTTAAAAATATGTGCGCTGTTTAACATTCCCCGTACTACAGCGGAGTTCGCCGTGGCGGACCCGCTAGGCATTCTTTTAGAAAAGATTTTTCCGCTTACCGCCGGCTCTTCACGTTTCGCTATCCTAGCGGGGAGCTTGCGCTCCTCCGCTGTATGCCGCCGGCTTATTGCGTTGCGGGATGATTTTTTATATTACAGCGGTGCGGCACAAGCCGCCCGCTAAGCCGACACAACGAATAGACTCTTCATATTACAGCGGTGTTCGCCGTGGCGGACCCGCCAGGCATTCTTTTAGAAAAGATTTTTCGCTTATGATTTTGCCACTCGCCACTCGCCACTCGCCACTCGCCGCTCGCCACTCGCCACTCGCCACTCGCCACTAATCTTCACTAATTCCAATAAAATATCGTTTTTTCGTGGTATAATCCAAATAAAATCTGTGTCATCTGCGTCATCTGTGGATAAAAAATAAATTGAAACCATATCCTCTTCGTGTTTTTCGTGCCTTTCATGGTAAAAAAACACAAAATCTGCGCAATAAAATCCTTCGCTGCGGATTAAATATACGGATTTGATGTTTGAGTTTTTTTTCGCCCCGAACAAAAAACAGTATAAATTTAACTCCCTTCTGACATTAACCCTATTGACATATAACTTTCAAAAGCTATAAGTTTTATGTGCGTTTTGCGAATTTATATTAGTTTTATTGAGTTTAAAATGGCTATTGTAAGGTTTTTAACTGTTTTAACGGCTTTCTCGCTTGCCGCAGACTCAGCGGTTGCGGAAAGTGTATCCCTGAAGGTAAGCCCCGAGGTCAAACAGGGGCAGATCAGCAAAGAGCTGATGGGTTTCAATGCGATATACTGCTGGAATCCGAAGGATTTCTGGTATTACGGGAACAACATTGAGCTCTTCGAAGATCTCAATACCGGCGTTCTCCGATACCCTGGAGGCGAGGTAAGCGATTACTTCCACTGGAAGCTTCCAACCTATGACGGCTGGCATGATGCATGGAAAAACAATCCCGATTTAGACCCCGAACTCGCCCCCGAGAACGACAACTACCTCACTGTTGATGATTATATCGAGCTTTGCGAAAAGATAGGCTGCGAGAAGATGGTGGGCGTGAATATCGATTCCGGACTGGTTTTCAATCGAAATGCTGATTCTCTCCGCGAGGCGATGGAGTTCGTGCGATACTGCAAGGAAAACGATTACGGCGTTAAATACTGGTATATCGGCAATGAGCCCTATCACGAGAGCTCGCGGATTTCAATTTCTGCAGAGCAGTATGCAAGGATAGTAAAGAATTTTGCCTCCCGAATGAAACGCATAGACCCTGATATTCAGATTATCATCAACTGGCAGAAAGGCGTTTTCAAAAACTCCGGCTGGAATCATATCAAAAAAATCATTGAACACTCCGGCGAGCTTGTGGATGTTGTGGACGTGCATTGGTACTGGAACTGGGGCAAGGCGAGCTGGAAGAGCTGGCTTTCACAGAAGCCGATGAGTCAGAAAAATGAGTGGCATCCGAATGCCCCGTCCTACGAGAAAACTATAGAAATCTTCCGCAAGAGAGCAAAGACTCTGGGCAGAGACATTAAATTCTCTTCTCTGGAATGGAACGTAGGCCCTAAAGACAAAGGTGAGGACCTAACTGCAAGGCAATGCTGCCTGATGCAGGCAGAGATTATGATGCAGTTCATAAACGGCGGGCTCGATATCGCATGCATGTGGCCTATAGACACCCCTAACAGACCGAACGCCAGGTTTAGCGGGAGGAATCTTTTCGAAGGCAAAGATAATCCCCAGCCCGTGTACTACGTTTTCAGGCTTTTGTCTAATGTTATGGGCAAAACGCTGATTGAATCAGAGCCTGAAGATTTTACGCTCCCCTCAGCAGCAGCGATGGATGAGGCCAGCGGGAAGATTTACGTTTTTACCCTCAATAAATCAGAGCTTGAAAGACAGGCTGAAATTGAGATTGAAGGGGCGGGAAACCTGGAGGTTTCCGCAAAAATTGCAGCACCTCTTGAAACAGAAAATGATAATATTATTTCACCTTTGAAAATATCTTCTGCAAAAGAAGGCACAATTAAGGCGGTAATGAAACCGTACAGCTTCGCAATGTTTGAAATTCTCAGGTGAAAGCTTTGCTTAATCGCCGATCAATACTTTTAGTAATAGACAGGACAAAAAGCAACGGCCGAGAGCTGCTCAAGGGAATAAGCAGCTACGGCAGGATGGTAAAAAATCTCAACTTCAAGATTATCGATGCCGAAATCGCCACCGAGCTGAAGAGAGATGCTTTTGTTGAATATGTCTCTCAGTCCGCTGAGGGAGTGAGCGGGATAATTATGGTGGAATCTGTTTATCTCGATTCGCTTCCTGATTTTGGAGTGCCTGTAATTCTCGCTTCCGCCTCGAGAACCTTTGCCAAAGGCGATTATTTAATCCAGGTAAACAATCAGGCGGTAGCAAAAGAAGCCTTCAAACACCTCACAAGCTACGGACATTCATTCTTCGGATACGTTGGCCTGAAAGGTTTCGACTGGTGCAAAGCGAGGTTTGAATTTTTCAGCGAGGAGGTTGAAAATCAGGGTAAGATGCTCAGGAGCTTCTTTTACGAACCTGCCGGCAAATACACAATGAAAGAGCCTTTCCGCCCGGGTTTGGAAGAATGGCTCATTTCCATACCAAAGCCGGTAGGCATTTTTACCGCAAGCGATTTATCAGGCAAACACGTTATAGAGGCGTGCAGGCGTCTTGATATCAAAGTTCCCGATGAAGTTTCGGTGCTCGGCGTGGATAACGATGATTTGATTTGCGACTTTATGAACCCCACCCTCTCAAGCGTTAATCTAAAAACCCGAGACGGCGGGTTTGAGGCCGCCAGACTCCTCGGCAAATTAATGAACGGCGAGAAATGCCCCCCGCAGACAATCATCATAGACCCGGGCAAAATAGCCGTAAGACAGTCAACAGACTTTATCGCTGTGCGCGAGGAAAACGTGGCTAAGGCGCTTCGATTTATTAGAGACAATGTTCTGCTGCCAATACAAACCGAAGATGTATGCGAGGCAGTATGCTGCTCGAGGCAGTTTCTATACAACAAATTCAAAAGGCACCTGAGATGCTCTGTACACGATTATATCAGAAGATGCAGGATCAGAAAGATATGCGAGCTGCTTATTGAAACAAATCTCACCATTTCTGAAATCTCATACAAAATGCACTTCCCAGACCCTGACCATGTTTCGAGGTATTTCAAAAAGCAGAAGGGAATTTCACCAACACAGTACCGCAAAAATCTGCGTTCCGAAAGAACCGGGTAGTTTACAAATCGGTGGGAAATTTGTGAATTTTGGCGGTGTTTTTGCCTTGGGATTTGCTTTGCAAGGCTGTACAATCAAATCTGTAGTGATATTAATGTTTAATTTTTTAGTTTAATCGGAGGCGTACTATGAAAAAAATAGTATTTATTTTAATGCTGGTTTCGATTTTTGCAGCAGGAAAAGCGTTGGCGCTTGATTATTACTGGAGCGGAGCAGACCCAGACGACGATCTGATCAGCAATCCAGACAATTATTGGGGCTCTGAACCTGCGCCGGGACAGGATGACTTGGTTTTTATTGGAAGACCAGGTTTTTATGCTGTTTGCGATGAAACAGTTACAGATTTTGAAGTAAAAGAATTTACTATTGCCAAAGAAAATAACGGTTTGTGTCAGCTTGACATGTCAGGCGGCTCTATTTCTGTAACTGACATGTTCTTTATTGCAAAACAAAATAATAACGGTGTTGAAGGTGTTCTTAATATGAGCGGCGGAACGATTTCCACCGGAAGCTGGTTTAACATCGGAACCATGAAGAAAGGCACTGTGAATATGACAGGCGGGCTGATTGATGTTGGCACAAAGCTTGCGATGGGTATGTACGGCGACGGGTCAGCCGTTCTCAATCTCGACGGCGGGACAGTTAGTGCCGAGCAGATTGATATAATAGGCCAAAGCGCAACAGAGCCTACAAAGATTAATATATCTTATGGGACTCTAAAACTTAAAGGCGATCAAGTATCGGATGTTTTAAGCTTTGTCAGTGCAGGAAAAATAGTTTCCACTACTTCCTATGATGTAACTGCAAGCTATGATTCCAATTTAGATCAGACACTTGTAACTGCTCCGGAACCTGCAACTCTCGCATTTCTTTCTGCTGGTCTTTTTGCTTTCAGGAAGAAACGCAGAGCTTAATTTGATTTTGCTTTACTAAGCCGGCCTGCACAGAGCTAGTTCAGTTTGTATAGGGCAAGAGCTGAGTTTACAAATCGGTGGGAAATTTGTGAATTTTGGCGGTGTTTTTGCCTTGGGATTTGCTTTGCAAGGCTGTACAATCAAATCTGTAGTGATATTAATGTTTAATTTTTTAGTTTAATCGGAGGCGTACTATGAAAAAATTAGTATTCGTTTTATTCGCATTATTAATCTTTACCGCCGGTACGGCAGTAGCAAGCGATTACTACTGGAGCGGCGGCGACCCGAACAACAATCTTATCAGCGATCCCGACAATTATTGGGATGGAGACTATGCCGGCATACCTCCCGGACTGGGAGATATCCTCTACTTTGACTACGAGTGGAGTTCGCTGATGGAGATGGATGAAACTGTGGATACTGAGGTTGCTGAGGTTTATCTCGGGAAAGCCACTGAGGACGTGGTTTTCGAGATGAACGTAACAGGCGGAAGCCTTCAAGTCAGCAATAAATTCGTAATGTCTAAAGATAACAAGAGCGGGATGGAAGCAACGCTCAATATGAGCGGCGGAACAATTTCCACCGGCGGCTGGTTTACTATAGGCAGCAGCCAGAAAGGTACTGTAAACATTACAGGCGGGCTGATTGATGTAGGTTCAAAGCTTGCGATGGGCATGTACGGCGACGGGTCAGGCGTTCTCAATCTCGACGGCGGGACAGTTATCGCTGGAGAGATTGATATTGTAGGCCAGAGCTCAACAGAGCCTACAGTGGTTAATATCTCCGATGGAACTCTGATTCTTGACGGCAATCAAGTTACACAGGTTGGCGATTACGTAACCAGCGGCAAGATTGTTTCCACCAAGCAGGATTTCGGGATTGCAGCTGAGTATGACGAAGAGAATAACGAAACAGTCGTTACTGCCAGCTTGGAGCTAACTGTGGCGAACAATCCGATTCCCGCAGACAATTCAGCGGGAGTGGATTACGACCGCGATATGCTCGACTGGACTGCCGGGACCGAGGCAGATAAGCACGATGTTTACTTCGGCTATAACGAGGCGGACGTAGAGGCGGCAGATACAAGCTCCGATCTCTACCTCGGCAGGATAGACCCGAACGAAATCGCCGTTGACTACATCATGGGAATCCCGCACTACTGGCGCGTAGATGAAGTAAGCGCAGACGGCACAGAGATCTGGACTGGCGATGTATGGTCTTTCACCCCGCAGAATCAGTTTATGATTGATGATTTCGAGGATTATACAGGCGATGAAGGCAGCAGGGTATTCGAAGTATGGAACGATGGGGTTGGCTATTCAACTCCTGATATTGTCCCGGGCAACGGAACAGGCTCTCAGGTAGGATACGCTGAATCACCTTATGTGGAACAGAGCGGCTCTGGAAACGGCCAGATGATGCCGGTGTACTACAACAACGACGAGGCCCCATACTACTCACTGATAACAAGAACGTTTGAAACAGTTCAGGATTTTACAAGAGAGGAAATCCAGGCGATTGGGTTCAATTTCAAGGGAACTGAAGATAACGACGTTGAGCCGATTTATCTTATCGTAGAAGATGATATGGGCAATCAGGCAAAGCTCAGCTATGCAGGCGACGCTGAGGATATTGCTTTCGGGCCTATTGCGAACTGGGATTCAGGCTTCAGATTCAATGCAGACCTCGCAGATGCCTCCTCGCAGGGCGCTGACCTTACGCAGGTGAAGAAGGTTCATATCCAGATAGGCGAAGAAACAGCCTCAGCCCCCGCAGGCAGCGGAATGGTACTGATTGATAATGTTAGTATATTTGCGCCGAGATGCATTTGGGACTCCACAGGAGACGGCACGCCAGATTCATTCCTCCAGACAGCAGACTTCAACCACGACTGCACAGTAGATGAGGCTGATATGCTCTATATGGCAGGCCAGTGGCTGGATTCAGACCAGACGCTTACCGCTGAAGAGCCCGATCAGGCTCACAAACTCGTCCACTACGACTTCAACGGCATAACCGATCCGAACACAATCTTCGACATCTCAGGAAACGGTTACGACGCCTACCCGACAACGGGAGATACTGCAGTAGTTCAGTCATCAGGCGGGTATAACGGAAGCGGCTATGCAGACTTCGACGGGAACTTCCACTTCCTTGCTCCGGGAGAGGCCTTCAGCAGTCTTACTGATCAGGTTACGATTTCAATGTGGCTCAAGATTCCGGATACTGGTGCGTACCAAGATGTAATGAGAATCTATAGAATCCAGTGGAGAGATGAATCTGCCAGAATTAACCTAACTCCAGAAAAATCAATCAGATTTTTCTCCGGCTCTGGAGATAAAGAGCTTGATGGTGTTAATGAGTACTATCCTTCAGATGCTGATCAGAGATGGGTTCACTACGCATTCGTTAAAGATGCTGGTGCATCCAGGGCAACAATCTATATGGATGGTCTGCCCGTTGAAACCAACTACAATGCTGATATTGAGATTATCGGCAGCGAGATTGTGAATGCCAGTCTCGGAGGCGTTAGAGAGGCCACCGGCTGGGGTCGGATGGAAGGCGATATGGACGAGGTGCAGGTTTACGACTATGCCCTTGCTCCAGCGGAAATCCTCTATCTTGCCGACGTTCCAAGCATGACGATTCCGCTTGCGGACAACAGCGCTGATGTTGATGACAGCGGCGAGATAAACCTTTCAGATTATGCACTGATGGCAGGCGAATGGCTGAAAACTGAGCTGTGGCCTGAACCGCTTTACTAATCTGATTACACTTTACTAAACACTCAAGGACGCAGGGAATATTCTCTGCGTCCTTTTTTTGCAGCTAATCTCCGCAGCAGGGGAGAGAGAAAGGAAGGGAGATTTTTTAGACGGGATTTTCAGCCGCTGAGCAGCGCTGAGATATTTCAGCCACTGAGCAGCGCTAAGATGCGCTAAGGAATTTGACCAACGACTAATTTTCACTAATTTCCGCTAAGATGGTTTATTCGCGGTGGATAATTCATTTTAAAACCGCGAAGGACACCAAGCCCGTGAAGGATTTTGTAAGATATTTTATAGAAACGATTTACATTCATAAAACAATCTGCGTCATCTTTGGAAAAAAACGGCTCTTCGGTAAATTGTTATTCGAATTTTTATGTACTTTCAGCCCGTAAAAAATATAATTCGGAATCTGAATGCTAAATACAGATTACCGTTTCACCCATAAATGAGCCAACAGGAGCAAAAATGGCAATTACAGCTTATCAAAAATGTATAAACCCGGACTGCGGGGCAGAATTCGACCGCACCGAAGCGATATTCAAGTGTCCCAAGTGCGGCGATCTACTGGACATACAGTACGACTGGTCTAAGGCTAAGCTGCCTGAGAAGATGGAAGATTTCTCTAAGCGCTGGGCAAATCGCAATCAGCGTCTTGATTTCTCCGGCGTATGGCGTTTCCGCGAGCTCTTGAACTTCTGCGAAGACGAGCATAAAGTTACGATAGGCGAAGGCCAGACAATCCTCCAGCAGAACGATTTTATCGCAAAAGAGCTGGGGATGGACAAGGGAAACGTTCATCTTCAGTACGAGGGGCTTAACCCTTCCGGGTCTTTCAAGGATAACGGAATGACAGCTGCCTTCAGCCATGCGAGCCTCGTTGGTGCGAAAAGCTGCGCCTGCGCATCAACGGGAAATACAAGCGCAGCGGTATCCCTGTATGCCCACAGCTGCGGGATGAAATGCACGGTTTTCATCGGTCAGGGACGAATTGCCTTCGGAAAGCTAAGCCAGGCGATGGACTACGGCGCCCAGACAATCCAGATTGCCGGCGATTTCGACGACTGCATGAAGCAGGTGCAGGATGTATGCTCGAAGCTGAACATATACCTGCTCAATTCGCTCAACCCCTTCCGCCTCGAAGGTCAGAAAACGATTATGTACCGGATTATCGAATCGCTGAACTGGCAGGTGCCCGACTGGATCATCGTTCCGGGCGGAAACCTGGGCAACTCCAGCTCATTCGGGAAGGCATTCAAAGAGCTCAAAGACCTCGGCCTGATAGACAGGATCCCCTGCCTTGCAATCATTAATGCATGCGGGGCAGACACCCTCTCCTATCTGGTGAACCAAAGGGGGCTCAAATGGAACAGCGGATGGGTGGAAAGCAAAGAAATCAACTCGCTCTACGCTGATTTTACTGCGAAGAAATTCTCGCCGCATACTATCGCTTCAGCTATTGAAATCTCAAGGCCGGTAAATCTCAAGAAATGCCTCAGGTCAATAGAGATTTGCGACGGGCTCGTTATAGACCTGCCTGATGAGGAGATTAAAGATGCCAAGGCGATGGTGGGCAAATACGGCCTCGGCTGCGAGCCTGCATCTGCCGCGTCTGTTGCTGGGCTAAGAAGGCTCGTGCAGGACGGGACAATCGACCCGGGCGAGAAGGTGGCCTGCGTGCTAACAGGACACGCCCTTAAAGACCCTGACCTTACCGTAAACTACCATACTAAGCGGGAGGGCGTGCTGAGCAATCCGCCGGTGGAAGTGCCGAATGATTTGGATAAGATTATCGATATAATCAAGGCCTGAGCAGTTTGTGAAGATTTCCATAGCTGAGATAGAGCGGTTCGGAAACCTTTTCTAATAAATCTTAGAATTTCGCAGCATCAATTTATAGTATGTGATAATAAGCCAGCGTTTTTCTCTCATAAATCCGCAAAGCTGCAAAGTGTCAAATTCAAGTGGGCAAGAGGCAGAATGGAGAAGAATTAAAATCCAAGTAAAGAACCTATGAATGGTAATTTTTCATAGCCTTCATCTCTTAAGTAGCCCTTGAGCCAGTTTTGCCGCTGTTGAACTCTTTGGGTTTGTCTATTCAAATTCGCTGCAGGCGGAGAAATAGGCGGACAACCAGTATCTACTATATGCTGTCCGCAGCATTTACGGACAGAGCCAGCGGTTCGCTGCTTAATAATGCAGCGTCGTACAGCGGAGGAGCGCAATCTCCCCGCTAGGATAGCGAAACGTGAAGAGCCGGCGGTAAGCAAAAAATCTTTTCTAAAAGAATGCCTAGCGGGTCCGCCACGGCGAACACCGCTGTAGTACGGGGGATCTTATCGCTGCGGAAAACAGACTCTCACGGACAAACACTTGGGAAAATAGTGCGCATTTGTGGAAGTCCGTGATGGTCGGTAATGATTTCGTCACTTGCCACAAAAATCTGTGCAATCAGTGGATTATATCCTCTCCGCTTCGCAGACGGGGAGAACACGCAGGTTTGCCTCTAATTGCCAACAAAACCCGCAGACAAAAAATACTATTAACGTCCCGGAATTTGTCGGAAATTGAAAAGGGCTTTTCAGCTGGGCAAGATTTTGTATAATCCTTTGGTTGTCCTCTGCGGAGGTTTTCGGATTACAGTTTCTTAAATTATTAACGACTATATTCAGGAAGGTATATACAAATGTCAGAAGCTCCAAAAGGAAATGCAATAGTAAGCCAGTCCGGCGGTCCTACAGGCGTGATAAACGCCTCTCTTGTGGGTGTTATCGAGGCAGCTCAGAAGAGCGAAAAAATCGAAAAGATCTACGGCGCAGTGCATGCGGTAGAAGGGATCGTTAAGGATGAGTTTGTTGATCTAACCGAGATAGACTACAAAACTCTGGACATCGTTGCCTCTACTCCCTCATCAGCCCTCGGTTCAAGCCGCGATAAGCCCGATGAGGCATACTGCAGGGAAATCCTTGAGATATGCAAGAAGAGAAACGCCGCATACTTCTACTATATCGGCGGGAACGACTCTGCCAACACCTGCAAAATAATCAACGAGCAGGCAGAAGCTGCCGGCTACAATATGCGTGCCTTCCATGTGCCAAAGACGATCGACAACGACCTTAGAACCACAGACCACTGCCCGGGCTACGGAACAGCTGCGAAGTTTGTTGCCTGCGCTCTGATGGGAGACGATCTGGACAACAGAGCACTTCCCGGCGTAAAGATTGATGTGATTATGGGGCGTGATGCAGGCTGGCTCACCGCCGCTTCCACCCTCGGCCAGAGGCGTGAAGACGACGGGCCTCACCTTGTGTACGTTCCCGAGCGTCCTGTTTCAATCGAGAAGATGGTTGAGGATATCAAGGGCGTTTACAATAAGCTTGGACGCTGCGTTGTGGCTGTGAGCGAGGGCATTAAAGATACCGACGGAACTACATGGGCGAAAAAGCTCGCTGAGAATGCGGAAGTTGATTCGCACGGAAACGTTCAGCTCTCAGGTACCGGAGCCCTTGCAGACTTCCTCGCAGGCAAGATCAAAGGGGGCACAGGTATCAAGCGTGTTCGCGCTGATACATTCGGCTATCTCCAGAGGTCTTTCGCAGGGCTTCAGAGCTCCACAGACGTATCAGAGGCCCGCGAGACAGGCCGCAAGGCTGTAGAATTCAGCATGGAATACCCAAGCGGCTCTGCTATTATGAAGCGCACCGGCAGCGGCGAGAACTACGGCGTTAAGTTCGAGAGAACAGAGCTGAGCAATGTTGCTGAGTTTACAAAAGACCTGCCGGAAGAATACATCAATGACGAAGGCAACGGCGTAACTCCTGCGTTCAAGGAATATGCCTATCCGCTCTGCGGCGAGCTTCCGGAAACAGGTTATTTGGGCAATAACCCAAAAGTTTAAAGTAAATATCGCAAGGCGCGGCAAAGCTGCTGCGCCTTTTTAGTTTCAGTTTTGAAAAAGAGTTTAGAAAGTCTGTTGTGAAAGGGCGCAAAGTGCCTCAGAATGTGGTTGATTTCAGCAGTATTATAGATGCTGCCAGAAAAGCGGATCCGGCAAACGCTAGGGGCTGGTATGAACAGCTCGAGCTGGTGAGTTTTGAAGGCGGCACGCTGAAGGTATTGTGCCCAACGACAGCTATCGCAAATTTCCTTTCCGAGAATTGCCGCCATGCCTTTACTGCTGCCGCTCAGACTGTTACAGGCCATCTGCTGGGTGTAGAGTTTATTTGCGAAGAGATTGAAGAAAACTACCCGCAATTCCAGCCTCAGCAGAATTGTGCCAACCATGACATCCCATACACCCTCCACCCAGACCTTACGTTTGATAACTTTGTGGTTGGTCAGTCCAACAGGCTAGCTCATGCAAGCTGTGTTGCGATAAGCAATTCCCTCGGCGTTACCTACAACCCGCTTTTTATACACAGCAATGCGGGACTCGGAAAAACCCATCTGCTCCATGCGATTTGCACAAATGTGGCCTCGCATAATCAAAATCTCAAGATACGCTTTCTCACTTGCGAAGCTTTTGTGAGTAAGTTTGTGGAGGCGATCGAAAACGGCGACCTTCTCAAATTTCAGGAAACTTTCAGAAACGTTGATATGCTGATCCTCGATGATGTGCAGTTCCTCAGCGACCGTGAGAGCAGTCAGGATGAATTCTTCCACACCTTCAACGCCCTGCACAGCCAGCGAAA
This sequence comes from Sedimentisphaera cyanobacteriorum, assembly GCF_001997385.1. Taxonomy (NCBI): domain Bacteria; kingdom Pseudomonadati; phylum Planctomycetota; class Phycisphaerae; order Sedimentisphaerales; family Sedimentisphaeraceae; genus Sedimentisphaera; species Sedimentisphaera cyanobacteriorum. The sequence goes on from NZ_CP019633.1 coordinate 104,840, forward strand.
GCAGATTGTCCTAAGTGCAGACCGCGCACCGAGCGAGATACCCTCATTGGATGAGAGGCTGCTGAGCCGGTTCAAATGGGGGCTTGTAGCGAGGATTGACAAGCCCAGTTTCGAAACAAGGCTCGCTATCGTTAAGAAAAAGGCGAGGATTCGAGGGATTGATATCCCCGAGGATGCGGCCTCTGCTATAGCCTCAAAGATTACCTCAAATATTCGAGAGATTGAAGGCGCTATTACCACTCTCGGCGCTATAGCCTATACAGACAACGCCGAAATAGATATAAATCTGTGCAACGATATTCTCGGTTGCAAAGAGGTTGAGCCGCAGTCAGTTTTGAGCTTTTCTGATGTTATTGAAGCTGTGGTGAAGTATTTCAAGGTAAAGCAGAGCGATCTGAAGGGCAAATCAAGGCAGAAATCCATAGTCCGTCCGAGGCAGATTACGATGTATCTTGCGAGGCATAAAACTAAGATGAGCCTCGAAGAGATTGGTTATAAAATAGGCGGACGAGACCACAGCACGGTAATGCATTCAATAGATAAGATCGCTAAGCTCAGCAGGGAAGATAAACTGCTTAAGCAGCAGATAAAAGACTTGGAGAACCTTTTGGATGTTGCTAAATATTAAAATCTTCAGCCCAAAAATGCGAGAGTTGTAAACAGGTAAATTGATACGCTTATAGAGTCGTTGGCAGTTGTAACTAGCGGGCCGGAGCTGATGGCAGGGTCTATGCCGATCTTTTTGAAAAGGAACGGGAGAAACAGTCCGAGCGTAGTGGAAACCATTACCGCTGCAGACATGGCAATCCCGAAAGCCAGAGACACCATAACGTAATTCATTCCCGATGCAGGGTCGTGATTCCCGAGAACATCTGAGAGTCCTGTATAAATAAGCCCGCCTATGAGCCCGCAGAACATCGCTATAAGAAGGGCAATCCTCGCCTCTCTCATAAAAACCTGCCCCAGATTCAAAGCTGCCATATGGCCTGTTGCGAGTCCGCATATAACAACAGCGGAAGTTTGAAGCCCTGCATTACCGCTTATAGCCGCTATCATCGGAGCAAATGCCGCTGCTACAGTGTAAACCTCAGTAAAAGAATTCTTGAAAAACAGCAGAACCATCGCTGTTACACCTGTACCAATCAGGCAGGGCGCAAGCCAAGTCATACGTATCCTTGCTGCCCTGAATATGCTTGTGTCGTAGAGCTCTTCAGCATCAGTACCGGCGATTGTGTATATGTCTTCGGCCGCCTCTTCTTCCGCCACTTCCAGCACCCTGTCTGCTGTAATACGCCCCACGAGAACATTATTCCCGTCCACAACAGGCACAGCTATAAGGTCGTTTTTGCTGAAAATATTCTTGATTTCTTCCTGATCGTAAAAAACGCTCACAGAGAGGCTGCTTTCCTCTATAAGCTCCTCGATTTTCTGCTCAGGCTCCGCTGAGAACAGATTCCTTATCCTAACGTCCCCAAGATAAACGCCTTCAATATCAACAACATAAACGGCGTAGAAGTCTTCATCGCTTTCCTGTATCTTGAGAAGTTCAATAGTTTCGTGTACTGTAGAGCCTTTGGGAACCGAGAGAAACAGAGGATCCATAATACCGCCCGCTGAATCGTCCGAATACTGCATCAGGTTTTTGATAGTCTCTGATTCGTCGGGCTTCATTGTCCTGAGCAGGTGTTCGCTGGCGCTTGGTGGCAGCTCGCTGAGAATATCTGCTGCGTCATCAGGGTCGAGCTCGTAGATGAGGGTTTTGAGCTGACGAACATTGAGCAGTTCATAGAGCTCTGCTCTTGTGGCCTCGTCGAGCTTTTCGAAAACCTCAGAAGATTCTTCTTTAGGAAGGCATCCTAAAATCACAGCATTCCTGTCGCCCTCAAGCAGCTCCATAACTTCCGCAATTCGGCTTGTTCGCTGCTGGTCGAGGAGGGTGCAGAGCATATCAATGTTGTTATTCTCTGTATATTCGTTGATTTTTGAGATTAACTGCTTTGCCTTCAGTTCTTCAGCCATAATACTGCTCCCAGTTCCAAGCAAACGTGCGGATAGTTTTCAGCGGCAGGCGGAGCGTAATTTTAATTTTACGTATTCAGCTTTATAGCCCGCCGGCTGGCATAATGTTACATATACCCGGCAATACTTCAAAGCTTTTCTGCTGCTGAAGGCTGTTAGTTTGCGATAATATGTTTTAGACGGGATTTTCAGCCACTGAGCAGCACTTAGATACGCTAAGGAGTTTGATGAACGACTAATTTCCCCTAATTTCCGCTAAGATGGTTTCTTTGTGGTGAATAATTCATTTTTAAACCAAGAAGGGCGCTAAGGGCACGAAGGATTATTATAAATTGTTTTACAGCAATCGCTTACATTCAAATAAAATCTGTGCCATCTGTGGATAAAAAATCAGCCCATACCAAATCCCCTTCGTGTGTTTCGTGGTAACAAACACAAGCTTTGGGACGTTATCAAAAAATTGTCGCAAACGGCTGTTTTTCAGGCTGATTTGGTGTTTCTTCAGCATAATCCCGCCCGCAGCTTAACTAAGGGATGCAGTTCTTGAGCCTTTTACTGCTTTTAATCGAACCGAATTGGGATCGCCTGCTATAACGCAAAATGGTTTTCTTTTAACGCAAAATGGTCTTAAACCTTTGAAAAATTTTTTTATGCTTTAATAAATCGAGAGCTTTTTTAAGGGAGAATTTTTATGAAAAGAAAGAACATTCTATTGGCTTTTGCAGCATATTTGTTCTTTTCTTCAGCTGTTTTTTCGGCTGATTCGCTATCCAGCCCGGACGGGAAATTAGAGGTTTATTTTTCGCTGAACGATAAGAACGCCGTCTCTTATTCAGTGGAATATGCAGGCATGGAGGTGTTAGAAAAATCAGATCTTGGTCTTGTATGCGAATGGGCGGATTTTGATTCATTCCTCAAGCTTGCCTCAGAGAGTGATGTTCAGCAGGTTTCACAGAAATACAAGATGCTTCACGGCAAGAAGAAAAACTGCTCTTACAAGGCAAACAGAAAAGTTTATACCCTCACCACTCCTCATAACTCTGCAATAAAGATTGAATTTCGAGTGTCGGATAATTTTGCTGCTTTCCGGTATATCCTGCCTGATAACGGAAAATTTTATTCTGTTATTAAAGACGAAAAAACCTCTTTCAACTTCCCCGAAGACACTTTAAGCTGGCTTCATCCGATGGCAGAGGCCAAAACAGGCTGGGAGAAAACTCAGCCTTCATACGAAGAACATTATGCCGCCGGAAGAGAGGCGGGGGAGGATTCGAAATATGGTCAGGGCTGGTCTATGCCCGCTCTATTCAAAACTGCCGATGATAATTGGGTGCTGCTCTTTGAGACAGATGTTTACAGCGATTATTGCGGAACGAGGCTCCTGAAGGCGGATGATAAGGGGGGTTTTAAGATAGGCTTTCCTCAGCCTGAAGAACACAGAGGCATTCAGGATCCCGTATCGCCGGCAGTTGAGCTGCCTTTCAAATCCCCGTGGAGGGTTCTTGTGGTTGGGGATAATCTCGGGGCAGTTGTCGAGTCCACAGCAGCAGCTGATCTCGCCTCACCATGCAGGCTCGAGGATACAGGGTTTGTAGAGCCCGGCCGCGCCGCTTGGCACTGGCTTCGATATGCAGATTCCAGCTCCACTCTTGAATATGCAAATTCATTCCTTGATTTTGCCGCAAAGATGCAGTGGGAATATATGCTGATAGACTGCTACTGGGACAACAATATCGGATATGAAAAGATGGAGGATTTCGTTAAGAAGGCCAATTCAAGGGGGGTGAAGGTTATCCTCTGGTACAATTCTAACGGTTTCTGGAATGAGGCTCCGCTAACCCCAAAGCATAAGATGCACACTCGCAGTGTGAGGCGGAGCGAATTTGCCAGGCTCAAGGAGATGGGTGTTGCAGGGGTTAAAATTGATTTCTTCGGCGGCGATAAACAGGCAGTAATGAAGCTCTATCAGGATATTCTGGAAGACGCCGCTGATTATGGAATTATGGTTAATTTTCACGGAGCAACTGTTCCCCGCGGCTGGCACCGCACATATCCTAATATGCTTACTCTCGAATCAGTTAAAGGCATGGAATACTGCACTTTCAATCAGGGCAATGCTGATGCCCAGCCTCAGCACTGCTGCATACTCCCTTTCACACGAAATGTCGTGGGGCCTATGGATTTTACGCCGGTAGTATTCAATCCGGAGATTCGCTCTGTGCAGCTGAGAACCACTCTCGGCTTTGAGCTTGCATTGTCGATTGTGTTCGAATCGGGGATTCAGCATTTCGGCCTTGTGCCTGAAGAGTATGATTTGATGCCCGATTATGTTGTTTCTTTCCTGCAGGATGTGCCTGTGAGCTGGGATCAAACGCATTTTATCAAAGGATATCCGGGCAAACTTGCTGTAATCGCCCGCAAAAAAGGCGCCAGCTGGTATATCGGAGGGATAAACGGAGAAGCTGAGAAAAAGAATATCAGTATAGATTTGTCTTTCGTTGAGAATCTCAAAGGCAAATCAGTGAGTGTTATTACAGACGGCGAAAATCGCAGCTTTATGCATAAAGAGCTTCAGGCTGAAGGAGGCTTTGAGATAGATTTGAATGCAAACGGCGGGTTTGCTGCAGTTGTAGAATAATTGTTTTAAAAACACAAAATAGGCAAATATGATTAGAAATAGAGAAAAAATTATGTTCAGATTGATTTTAGTTTTGACCGCTGCATATAGTTCTGTGCTTTTTGCAGACAATCCGATAATTACGGATAAATACACAGCAGACCCGGCAGCTTTGGTGCACGAGGGGAAGGTTTACCTTTACGCCGGCCACGATGAATGCCCTCCCCGGCAGCATAGATATGTGCTGAATGAATGGCTATGCTTCAGCTCAGAAGATATGGTGAACTGGAAGGAGCATCCAGTTCCTTTAAAGGCGAAGGATTTCGACTGGGCAAGAGCAGACGCCTGGGCATCAGAGGTGATTGAAAGGGACGGAAAGTTCTACTGGTATGTAACGGTTTCCCATAAAAAGATTCACGGCAAGGCGATAGGCGTTGCGGTTTCAGACAGCCCCGAAGGGCCTTTCGAAGATGCTCGGGGCTCAGCTCTAATTACAAACGATATGACTACAGATGTTAAAATCTCTTGGGACGATATAGACCCTACCGTATTTATTGACGATGACGATCAGGCCTATATGTACTGGGGCAATCAGAAATGCCGCTGGATTAAGCTCAAAGACAATATGATCGAAACAGAGGGCGAAATCCATACTGTTGAAGGTCTCCCGGAATTTACCGAAGCCCCGTGGATTCACAAACGCGGAGACTGGTACTATCTGTCTTACGCATACCAGTTCCCCGAGAAAACCGCCTATGCGATGAGCAAATCGATTGAAGGGCCTTGGGAATATAAGGGCATTCTCAATGAGCTCGCGGGCAACTGCAATACTAATCATCAGGCGATTATCAGCTTCAAGGGCAAAGACTACTTCTTCTATCATACAGGCGGAATTTCCACTGAAGGCTCAAGTTTCAGAAGGTCTGTATGCATTGATTATCTATACTACAACCCTGAGGGCACGATGAAAAGAGTGCAGATGACAACAGAAGGCGTTGAACCGGTAAAATAACTTTTAGGAAGATATTGGGAGAATAAAAATGAAAAGTTTTGCTTTATATTTGGTTATTGCTGTAATTGCTTCTGCCGGGAATTTGTATGCTAAGGAGGGGGTGCTTGAAGGCATGCCTGACCCGGCGGTAATCTCGGACGGGCAGGGGACATACTATATCTTTGCAACGGGTAAAGGCCTCCCGTTTTACCGCTCTGACGACCTTGTTGAATGGAAGAGGGCGGGCACTGTATTCGATAAGCCCGTACCGCAATGGTCGAAAAAGGCAATCCCGCAAACTGAAGGGATATGGGCGCCGGACATTGTAAAGCTCAATGATAAATACTACGTTTACTACAGCGTTTCTTCATTCGGAAGCCAGCGGTCTGTTATTGGCGTGGCTCGAAGCAGCTCTTTAAATCCCGAGTCGCCCGAGTATGGCTGGAAAGACCTCGGACTTGTTATAGAATCACATCCGGGCAAAGATGATTTCAACGCTATCGATCCCGCAGCCTTCCAGCAGGACGACGGCAGGGCGTTTATGGTTTGGGGTTCGTTTTGGGGCGGAATCAAGAGCATTGAGATAAACCCCGATACGGGCAAACCTCTCAGAGACAATCCAGAGGTCTCTACCGTGGCAGCGAGACCGGACACGCCTGAGATCCCGAATACTCCTTCACATGCGATTGAAGGGGCGTATATGGTAAAGCATAAGGATATGTACTATCTGTTTGTTTCATGGGGGCTCTGCTGCGATGGTGCAGAAAGCACGTATCGAGTTATGGTTGGGCGGTCGGAAAATCCTCTCGGCCCGTATTTTGATCACGAAGGCAAACCGCTTGCAGAAGGCGGGGGAACTCTTGTGCTTGCAAACAACGACTACTGGCGCGGCCCGGGGCATAATTCCGTGCTTACCACAGAGAAGGGCAGCTGGATGGTGCATCATACATACAATACATTCCAGCTTGAAAAGCAGAGAATCCTCCAAATTCGCCCGATCTACTGGTGCAAAAACGGCTGGCCTGTTGTGGGCGAGCCGCTCAGCGAGGATAACCCAAAAACCACCGAACAAGCCAGTCCGAGCCCCGATGATATTATCGGGAGCTGGAGGCTGAGCATTAATTACGGCGCCCAGAAGATTTATGACTTTCTCCCGGACGGACGAATAGCAAACCATCCAAAGGCTGGATGGAAATTGTCCGGCAATATAATAATGATTAACTGGCCTGAATCTAATGCCGCAGACAGATGTGTGGTGGAGATGTCTAAGGATTCGTTTATCGGACGTAATCAGTATGGCGATGTAATCCGCGGGATTCAGCTTGACCATTAAATTTTTGAATTCGGATGGCGAATTTGTTCAAAAAGACTAATCTATTAATTTTTTAAAATTTTTTGTTCCAATTTCGTGTGTTTGGCAAACTTCATTATAGGAGGCAGAAAACGGCGTATGGATAGTGAATGCAAAAAAGCGAGTGATGATTTCCTTGATTTGCTAATACCAAATCAAGTTCGGATATATGCGTACATCCTCAGTATGGTTCGCAATTATCACGATGCGGACGATGTTCTGCAGGATACGGTGAAGACTATGTTCGAAAAATATGAGGAGTCTAAGCCGATTGATAATTTCGTGGCGTGGGGAATTCAGATTGCTTATTTCAAAATACTCGATTTTAGAAAGAAAAAAGCTAATTCGAAAGTGCAGTATGACCAGCAGCTTTTCGAAAAATTTTCTGATATGGTAGAGCAGAAACAAACCAAAGATGACAGTGTTGAAAATCTTGAAAAATGCATAAGAAAGCTCAATCCCCGTGCAAGGAAAATGGTGGAGCTGAGGTACTATCAGGACTTTAGGCCGAGGCAGATATCATCCCTTATCGGGCTGTCTGTAACTAATGTATATAAAATAATGAGCAGGATACACGGCAAACTGCTTGCCTGCTTGAAGGCTGTTCCTGCAGATGAAAGATATGAATAAGAACCTAAAAAGTGAAATTGATCAGCTCCTTTATTTAACTCTGGAAGACAAAGCCTCCCCTGAACAGACCGAACGTCTAAACAGGCTTATGGCCGGCAGCGAAGAGGTTATGAGCTATGCAGCTGATTATTATTCGCTTGCTTCTCGTTTGAAAAAGAGCAATGCTATTGCCCTGGCATCACTGAACAGCCCAGAAGAAACCAATGAGCTGTTCAATGTTCTCGAAGAGCTCGCAGCGCAGGAGCAGTTCGCCCCGAAGGTTGAGGCTTGCAGAGAATGTGAATCCGGGGCAGAAGAGAAGATAGAAAAATTCAAGCCGGTAGCAGGGACGGAGAGGGTAAATAAATTTATGCTTGTTTCCACAGCCGCTTCAGTTGCAGCGCTTTTGCTGATAATAATATATGCCCAGATCTTTCCCGCAAAGCAGCCGGTAGCGAGGCTGAAGGATTCTATCGGAGCCCAGTGGCAGGGTGCTCGAAATAATTTTGAAATTGGAGATGTGTTTACCAACGCAGCAGATCCGATAACTCTCAAGGAAGGCTATGCAGAGATTCAATTTGATTACGGCGCTTCTGTGGTGATTGAAGCCCCGAGCGAATTTTTCTGCAAATCAGATAATCAGATCTTTATGGAATACGGAAGCCTGTATGCAAGAGTGCCCCCGGAGGCTGTGGGATTTACCGTTGATACGGGAACATCAAGGATTGTAGATTTAGGCACAGAATTTGGAGTTAAAGCAGGAGCAGATACTCAGCTGCATGTTCATAAGGGTGAAACCAGGCTCTTGGCAGGGCAGGGCAACAGCAGACATAACTATTCAGTTCTTGCAGGGGAGGCTAAAAAGATGCTTCCAAGCTCAGCAGATGTGCAGGATATTGAGCTCAGCAAATATATGTTCGTTAAGCAGATTAACTCCGAAACAAACCTGATTCGCAGAGGGCAGTATTATATTGATCTGGCAGATATAGTTTCCGCTGGCAACGGTTTTGGAAGCGGCAGGGAAGCTGTTGAGCTGAATCCAGCAAGCGCAGAATTCTCTAAAATATCATCAGAAGACCGGACTGCAGACAACAGATTCAGAAGCGTTAAAAGCCCGTTCATTGATGGGGTGTTTGTTCCTAACGGGGCTCTCAGGCAGATAATTGCCTCAGCAGGCCACCTTTTCAAGCAGTGTCCTGAAACCATGGGCAACTACTATGTGGGCATTACTGAAAACCTGAACCGACTTGACGACCGCCCTATAGAACTAAACGGCATCGATTACGGAAAAGACAAAAATTCTTCGATCTTTATGCATGCTAATATCGGTATTACATTCGATCTGGAGGCTCTTAGAAACCAGCTTGACGGCGCATCTCTTAGAAATTTCAAGGCTGATATTGGCGTGTGCAATTCATCTTGGCAGCAGTGCAACGCAGATTTCTGGGTTCTGATAGACGGTGAGCTTAAATACAGCAGAACAAACGTTACAGAAAAAGGCGTCATCGATTCTCTGAACATCAAAATAAACCCTGAAGACCGCTTCCTCACACTCGTTACCACTGACGGAGGCGATCCAGAAGTATTGTATAAAGACGGCGAGCCGATTTACAGTATTCAAAGTGATTGGTGTATTTTTGCTGAACCGATGATATTGTTTGAATAAATGAGTTATGAAAGAGAGGTGCTTAGCGGTAAATGATTAGAAAAAGAGAAATGGTTATGAGAAAAATGGCGGATATCCTTCGGGAGGATATTCATAGAACTAAAATTTATATGTTATGTTTTTAGGAGATTATATTGTGAACAGATTAAACTTAATTCTAATGATATTGCTGACACTTGCAGTGTCAACAGAATCATCAGCAGCAGTGAATCACCGCTACACATTCAACGATAATGCTGATGATGTGGTTGGCGGTCTTACAAGCACGCTTGTGGGAGATGCCTCTGTCTCCGGCGGAGAGCTTCTGCTCGACGGTACTGACGACTGGCTTGAGATGGATGCGGCAGGTATTGCAGCAAACACATATTCGGAGCTGACTATGGAGATGTGGTACACTCCGACAGCCGGCGGGAACACTGGCTTTACAATTCTCTCGTATTTGGGCGGTAATAATCCTGATTCCACATGGATGGGGATAAATTACTTCTTTATGACATCAGCCCGAGAAGATAATGTCAGCAGGGCGGCTATCTGTACTAACAATACAGCCGACCCGTGGGCTACAGAAACAGGTGTGAACGGAACAGAATACGATGATGCAGTGGAGCATCATATGGCTGCCTCTATTGATGCTGATAAGATTTATTTCTATCTCGATGGAGATCTGGTCGGCACGGCTGAGCTTTCCGAAGACAACAATCTTAGCGATGTTTCTAATGAGCTTGCCTATCTTGGTAAAGGCGGATATCTGAACGACCCGGAATGGTACGGCTCTATAAATGAATTCCGCATTTACGACAAGGTGCTCAATCCCAATGAGGTAACTTATACAAATCTCATTGGACCTGAGAGCCTTGCGGGTATTGTGATTAGAAGCTCTGTGCCTGAATACGGTGCTGATTTAGTTCCTCTCGATCAAACCCTTACTTGGACAACGGAAGCTTCAGTCGCAGTTGATCATTACAATGTCTATTTCGGGTCAGACCCCAACATTGCAGACTCGACTATCAGCGATGTATCTTCATACGACCAGCTCGGTTCTTCTGCAGGCAAGAATCTTACATCTGCTGAATACACACCAGCCAGCGACATTACTATCGAAAACTCAACTGATTACTACTGGCGTATTGATACTGTAGCCGCTGATTCCACAGTATATCAGGGTACAGGAAGAATGTACACTACTGTACCGGCCTCACCAGTTTTAAGTGATGTTTCGCCCCAGTATCAGCTGACTGCAAGCGGGGGAACAGAAGATGCAGTGTTCTCTGTTACGGAATTGAGCGATGTGGAAGGCGTAAACTATCAGTGGTATAAAGTTGGCGATACCGAAGATGTTATGCTATCGGATGATGCAGTGTACAGCGGTACAGCCACAGATACGCTTACAATAACCGGAGCAACGCCTGACGAAGAAGGCTACTACTACTGCACAGCGGAAAATTATGCCGGCTCTGATACAAGCGAAGATGCGCCGGGACGCCTTGTTACTCGCAGGCTCGTCCATCATTATCCGCTCGAAACAATCAATATCGACGGTGAAACAAGAACTTCTCCTGATGCTGCAGGCGGGGCTGATATGTCTATCGTGAGCGAGGCAAACGATTCAGACGACGGGCTCGACTTCCCTGTAACAGATCCGAACGTGGTTAATGCTAATATCGGTCAGTACAGCGTTTTCTTCAACAACAGCGACGCTGAAGATCCGAACAACGCATACGGGCAGTATGCAACGCTTCCGGAAGGAATCGCAAACTATGAAGATATTACAATTTCTGCATGGGTTTACCGCAACGGCGGGAGTGAATGGCAGCGCATTTTCGGATTCGGCAATGACACCTCCACCTATATGTATATGACTCCTGATTCCGGAGGAGATCCGGGATTTCGCTTCGTAATTAACGACGGCACAAGCGAGGTGGTTATGGAAACCTCAACTTGGGTTACCTCAGGCCAGTGGCATCATGTTGCCGTAACTCTCGGCGGGGATACCGGCAGACTGTTTCTAAATGGTGAACAGATTGCGATGAATGAATCGATGACGCCAAATCCAAACTCATTCAACCCGTCTAACAACCTAATCGGCGACAGCCAGTGGGAAGCTGACCCATACTATAACGGCCTCATGGATGATTTCAGGATCTATTCCTACGCGCTCACTCCAACAGAGATTGCTCAGCTTTACACAGACATAAAGACTGATGAATATATCTGTGTGCCTGATGAGAACAATCCGATCAGCTATGATGTAAACGGCGACTGCCGCGTGGATCTAACTGATATGGTTGAGATTATGAGTGCTTGGCTGGATTGCGGACGTGTTAGTGAAGAAGCCTGTTCATGGTCTTACTAATGCTGGTTAAATTAACGTTAATAAAATAACAGGAGAGCTTGTTATGAGAAATATAATAATTACATTATTGTTTACATTGGCAATGGTTATTGCGCTGCCCGCATCGGCAGCAACAGTTGCCCATTGGGATTTTGAAGACGGTGTTGCCGGCGAGCCTTTCACACCGGAAGGTGATGCCAGCGGCTCCGGCTATTCTGCAGATTTAGTTGCCGGTTATCCTATGTATGGCTGGGACGAATACTACGGCCCGTCCTATTCTGATGTTACACCAACAGGTGAAGGCCTCAGTATGAGCGCTGATGCCAATCATCAGGACGGCTATGCAGCAGCCGAGGAACTTACCAGTTGGTCGCCAAGCGTATGGACAATCGAAGTGGCTGTTTATCTTGAAGAGATGGATGGCTGGGATACTATTATCGGAAGAGAGGGGTCTGCTGCTGGGAATGCGGCCGCAGATTTCTATCTGTCAAATGACGGTGAGGATGATACTTTCCGTATTGATTTTATGACCGTTGGCGGCGAGCGTTGGGTATTAGACAGCGATTTTGTTCCGGTTATAAATCAATGGTACAGGATTGCAGTTACCTGTGACGGTGAGACTGTCAATATGTACTGCGACAAAATGGACGGCGAGGGATTTGTAAACGCAGGCACGCTCGACATTTCCTCTCAGAGCGTAGCTGATAACGCACTTGCTCAAAGCGGATTCAACTGGACATTCGGCCGTGGCTGGTACAATGGAAACCAAGCGGATCATATTGACGGCTATATTGATGATGTCAGGTTCAGCGACGAAGTGCTGAGTAAAACCGAATTTCTCGGAGCTGATCTCTCTGCATACGATCCCGACCCTCAGCCTTATCACCCAGAGGACGGAACCGTAGGCAATATCCACGGCGATCAGGCGGCCTTAAGCTTCAACTTTAAAGCCGGCCCAGGCAAGGAAACAGCAGTTAACCCGGATATTCTCGTTCACTACATCTACCACACCAAGGGCGACGGCAGCGGCGATATGATCGAATCTCCATACACAGTTACCCATTCAGACTACAGCGATCCGAACGTTTCATACGGGCCGCTGCTTCTTGAACAGGGGACTGATTATGAGTGGTACGTGGAAGAAGGCCTCGATGACGGCACCGGCAATCCTAAGCCCGCAGGAGACCCGAACAACTATTACAGCCCAACGTGGAGCTTCACTACTGTTTCCCACAAGCCCGGGTTCGTAAGCGGGCCGGAGAATGCCGTTGCAGATGAGAACGGAAACTGTTCATTTACTGTAGAAGGCTCGCTCACAGCCGAGACTTACCAGTGGTTCGACGGCGAAACAGATGCGCCGCTCTCTGAAGGCGGTATGTATTCGGGAACTACCACCCAAACCCTTACTATCACCGGAGGAACAATTGCTGATGAAGGCGAGGTTTACTGCGTCTGCTACAACGGCGATACTTCATCCGATCCGGTTAGTGCAAGGTGGTATATGCCTCGCCTGATAGGGCACTGGAAGTTCGACGGGAATCTCGAGGATTCTGTGAATGAAGTGTATCCAAGCGTTCCGTCTAATGACGGCGTTCTCGCTGTGCATGATTCAATCGCAGGTCCAGGCGACCCGAACTACGCAAGCAGTGAAGGTCAGACAGCAATCGACGGAGATGCCGCTTGGTTCTTCAACGACGGCGATTTCGTTGAGATTCCGAATCAGGACTACTACAACTTCTACCACGAAGGCTTCACTTTCAGCTGCTGGTATAAGATGGATGAAACCGCCGGCTGGACTCACCCGATGATCAGGCTCGAACCGGGTAATACATCAGCGTCCGGAGTGCTTTTCGGTATTGATACCGGCGCCCGTCAGGACTGCCGTTTCATTATTGAAAATGCTCTGGGATGGCCGGGACTGAATTCTCACAATGCAGATGAGCCTGTAGCCTACAATGACGGTGAGTGGCATATGATGACCGCAACTTATGACCCTGAAGACGGTACGGCAAAACTCTATGCAGACGGTACTTTCGTAGAAGAAATCGCTGCTGACATGAGCTCGCTGGGCTATCCGGATGCACCGTTCAGGATTGGCGGCTCCAATCTCGACGGCAACCCTGCCATTCAGGGCGGCGCGGATGATGCACGAATCTACAGCTATGCTCTAAGCGCTGAAGAAGTTGCTAATCTCTACGTTGATTTCAGGCCGGATGAATATGTATGCGTGGCAGAAGAAGGAAGCGATCTTGATCTTTACGACCTCAACGGCGACTGCCGCGTTAATCTTACCGATTTCGCTCTTGTCGCTCTCGACTGGCTCAAATGCAGCAGAGTTCCATATTCTGCCTGCGACTGGGAATAGAGAAAATCTGAGCTGAAAACTTAATTCACAATCCAAGCGCTCCGGCATATTATATGTGCCGGAGTGCATTTTATGTTAGTTCAGTCTGCCATCCCATAAAATCATAAAAATGGAATATGAGAGGTTATGATATGCGATTAAGCAATTATCTGATTTATATATTATTATTTTTTTCTTTACTGCTCACAAATTTATCAGCAGAAACAATAGCCCAGTGGGATTTTGAAGATGGAACAGAAGGTATGTCGTTTTCAGATATGCCCTCAGGGGGAAGTGTTGACGTTGTAAACGGCTATCTCCTGCTTGGCTACGACAGCACCTACGGGCCGGCATTTGCCTCAGACGAAAGCCCAGCAGGCCTCTGCGGATACTGCAATGGACAGCAGGACGCTTACACAACCGAGTATGCCCTTAATGAATGGTCTCCGCAAACGTGGACAATAGAGATATCCGCGAAGCTTGAAGACCTCTCAGACTGGGAAACGTTCATCGGCAGAGACGGCTCTACCAACGGAGACCCAGAAGCGGATTTCTATTTACAGAAAAACGATGTTGGCGGGCAGTTCCGCCTGAATTACGAAACTGTTTCAGGCGAGCGGTGGATACTTGATTCTGATTTCACTGCTGAGGCTGATAACTGGTATCATCTTGCAGTTACCAGCGACGGACAAACCCTCACAATGTACTGCGATAAAACTGACGGCAGGGGCTTTCAGGTTGCAGGAACTCTCGATATATCCTCCCAAACCCCGGCAGAAAACGCTATGGCTGCAACTGATTACAGCTGGACTGTAGGCCGAGGCTGGTACGACGGGAATAACGTCGATCATATCACAGGATTTTTTGATAATGTAAGATTCAGCGACAGCGTTTTATCTCCCAGCGAGTTTATGGCATACAGTCCTTTCTTGATAACAGAGACAGAATCTGGTACTGTGCTTTTCCGAAGCGATACAGCCTGCACAGACAGCTACAGCATAGTTATGGCAGAGCAGCCTGAAGAGGATGTAGTGATAACTGCGAATCCGCCTGAAGGCCTAACCCTCGGCAGCGGCGACGGGCAGCCTGCAGATATTACGTTTACCTCGCAAAACTGGGACTCGCCTCAGCAGATAACTGTGCAAATTTCAGATCCATCCGCAAGCTTTGAAAATGCATCAATACAGCATACTGCTTCAAGCACCAGCTCCCGGTACGACGGACTTGCGATTAGAGATGTTGAGGTGCAGATTGCGGATGATTCCTGCGGGATATGGGGCTACCTCGAAGGTGATTACAATATGGACTGCAAGGTGGATATCGAGGATTATTCCATCTGTGCAGATATAAATCTTCTCAACGTGCCTCTTATCGGGCTGAAAGCCCTCGCTCACGACTGGCTTCTCAATACGCTCATCTACGACCAGCAGATATACAGCCGCTCGATTCAGGAGCTGGAAGAGCCTAACTTCATCGACACTTCAAACATACTTCACAAAGTTGACATAAATGTTTACGGGCATTTCCTCGAGCACATCTACCATTCGGTAAACGGCGGTCTTTGGGGAGAGATGATTTGGAACAGGAGCTTTGAGCTCACAGAAAACGGCGCAGGCACTTGGAGCAAAGAAAGCGGCGAGCTTATTCAGTCCAGCCTCGGAACTGACATTCATTTTGAATTCGGAGAGCAAAGCTGGACAGACTATGAGCTGACACTCGAGGCACGTAAGGACGAAGGTGCTGAGGGATTTTTGATTGTTTTCAGAGCTGAAGACAGCGACAATTTATACTGGCTCAATCTGGGCGGATGGGAAAACTCTCAGCATGCAGTTGAGAAAGAAACTGACGGCGGCAGGTCAACTCTTGTATCTGCCGGAGGCAGTATAAATACTGATCAGTGGTATGATATTCGAATCCGCTGCGAAGGAAATAATTTCGAGGTTTACGTAAATGAAAATCTCCTGTTTGACTTTTCAGACTCAACCTCACCTTTCCTGACAGGGCGGATAGGTCTTGGCAGCTGGGCGACCAAGGTTCGCTATCGCAATATTGAAGCTGCCGACCTCTCCGGCGAGAACGTATTATTCAGCGGTCTTCCAGACCTTCCGATTCAGCCTTTCAACGCAGAGTCTTGGCAGCTTTATGGCGATGTGGATGCATCCATATCATCTGATGCCCTTAACAACAGCTTAAGCGCAGAGCTTTCAGCTTCAGCCGGCGGGGCAGGCCTGCAGCAGAACAACTTCAAATTTACACAGCAGCCTTACCATGGCTCGCTTTGGGTTAAGGGGTCAATGCCCGATGGGCTTAAGATTGAATTTCTCGACGGAGACACTGTTCTCGGACAGGAGATAATTCCCGCTCCGGAATCAGGCTGGGATGATTATCCCTTCTCAATAACGCCTTCTGCTGAAACTGAAAACGGCTCTATGCGAATTCTCTCGCAGGGTGCAGGCGATGTAAAGATCGATCAGGTTAGTATGATGGGGCAGGACTCTATAGATGCCGGCGGATTCAGACCTGATCTTCTCGAAGCGGTAGAAGGGCTCAGCCCGCCGATAATACGCTGGCCGGGAGGCTGTTTCGCTTCGCTTTATTTCTGGAAGGATGCCATCGGTCCTCAGCACGAGAGAACAATTTATCCCGCTTATATGTGGGACGATCAGGATATCAACTCCTACGGTACTGATGAATTTATCCGGATGTGCGAGAAAATCGGCTCAGAGCCTCTGCTTGTAATAAATACAGGCGTTTTAGACAGTGCATGCGGAGCGCCTGCTCAGTGGAAGCATTCAAACCCCGAGCAGTACCTCCAAGACGCTCTGGATTGGATGGAATACTGCAACGGCTCCACAGACACAACATGGGGAGCAAAACGCGCCCAGAACGGGCATCCCGAGCCGTACAACGTAACCTACTGGGAGATTGACAACGAAACTTGGGCAGCCGGTTCAGCGGCGTATATCGATAAAGTGCAGGCATTTGCACCTGCCCTCAGGCAGAAGGCGGATGAGCTGGGTGTTCCGATTAAGCTTATCGCTGTTGGCGGGGGAAGCTATGATATGAACTGGAACAGAGACATAATCGACAGCTGCGCCGAATTGATAGATTATATCAGCGTGCACCATTATGAAGGCGCAGACGGCTATGCATTAGGCCCTGAGAATTATGACAACTTCCTAACAGATCTTTCAAGCTATATAGCAGGCTCTGCAAACCCTGATATGAAGATTTATAATTCTGAATGGAATCTCCAGACAATCGACTGGAGAACAGGGCTCTTTGCAGGCGGGATACTTAATGTGTACGAAAAACACGGCGGCTATTTCAAGCTCGGCGGCCCAGCTCTCTTCCTGAGGCATACCTCAGCTTCCGGCTGGAATAATGCCTTCATAAACTTCGACCATACCGACTGGTTTCCCGCCCCTAACTACGTTGTTATGAAGCTCTGGAGAGACCATTATGCCCCGAATTACGTTCAGACAGAAGGCCCTGATAACGGAATGAGCATATCTTCTGTCCTCTCGGAAGATGAGCAGACTCTGTACGTGCATATTGTGAATCCGCAGTCAGAGCCGCAGGATTTGGAATTCGAGCTCGACGGTTCATTCGTGCCGGAAGAGGCCTATCTGGAATACGCTGCACCGGGCGATTTGTACGCACAGAATACGATGGAAAATCCTGATGCTGTAAGCGTTGAATCTAAGGGGGTTGGCCTAAGCGGACAGGTTATAAGGTTCAATATGCCTGCCTACTCAGCGGGCGTGCTTACTGTCGAAACGGGCAAGCCCCATAAAACCGAATTCCTTTACAGCTACTTCAAAGGCAATGGTGAAGACGGTCTTCATCTGGCTTACAGCGAGGACGGCAAAAACTTCACCGCCCTGAATAACGATCAGTCCCTGCTTGCTCCGAATGCAGGCAGCGGCCTCATGCGAGACCCCAGCATCTCTCAGGGGCCTGATGGAACGTTTCATATGGTATGGACTACCGGCTGGTGGGATAAAGGGATTGGCGTTGCCCACTCAGACGACCTTATAAACTGGTCTGAGCAGACCTTTCTGCCCGTTATGGCCGATGAGCCGGATGCACAAAACTGCTGGGCTCCGGAAATCTTTTATGATGAGCAGTCTGAGAATTATTTTATCTTCTGGGCTACTACCATTGACGGAGCCTTCCCGGAAACCTACAATCCCGACGACGATAACAATCATCGGATATACTGCGTTAAAACGAAAGATTTCAGCTCATACTCTGATACCCAGCTGTTCTACGAACCCGGTTTCAACGTGATAGATGCCTTCATAACCAAAACAGCTGATGAATATGCGATGGTGGTTAAAGACGAAACTAAAGCCCCCGCTGCACAGAAGAATCTCCGCCTTGCTTTCAGCAGTTCGGCCGAAGGACCCTATTCAGATGCTTCAGAACCAATATCACCTTCCGGCCTATGGGTTGAAGGGCCTTCAATGGTTAAAGCCGGCGGGCAGTGGGTGATTTACTATGATGCCTATACCGAAGGCTATATGGGAGCGATTGCATCAGAAGATATGAAAAGCTGGAACGATATAACTGATCAGGTTTCCTTCCCTTCAGGCACGCGTCATGGAACTGTATTCAGGGTAACTGATGATGTGCTGAACAATCTAAAGCAGCTTGCACCTTGATAACGTTTGTTCACCGTTACATAAAAACTGCAGCATATTATAATTTTACTTTACCCCGCAGCTCTCTGCGGGGTATTTATATCTATGCTGATTTATCCTGCAACGCTCATATAAACGGTGCTTTCTTCAGTTCCGTCAACCCCGATAATCTTATTTACCTGATCATCGAAAATAGCCGCTATCTGGCAGCTCCCCAGTCCGAGGCTCGCAGAGGCAAGAGCGAGATTCTCTGCTATATGCCCTGCATCCAGATAGATATACCGGTAAGCCCTCTGGCCGTACTTCCATTTCATGCGCTGAAAAACAGCAGTCCATATAAACACAGCTGGAGCCTGTGCACACATCTGCTGCCCAAGGGCGGCTCTGGCGGTTTCGCCTGAAACATCTGCCTCTCGGAGCTGCTCAAGGCAGTGTTTTCTTATGTTGTAGTGGTAAACGCCCGGGCTTAGCTTTTCAGCATTGTTTACTGCAATATAAGTTTCTATCGGATAAAGAGCTCCAGCTGAGGGGGCTGTGCGAAACGCAAAACCGCGGGATGTATCGGATATGCCGGTGGATGACCAGAGCAGATATGAAAGCTCGTTTATCTTCAGCGGTCTTTGAGAGTAGCTGCGGACGCTCCTCCGAGTTTTCAGTGCCTCATGTACACTCATATCCGAGTTGGGTTTGGCTGCCGGGAGCTTTATCGTTTTGCTCTCCGGATAGCTCTTGTAGGTGTCAGGTTTTGCAGACCAGTCTAACTGTTTGCCGAATGGTTTGTCCCTGTCATACTTGGTTTGCTGCTGAAACTTATCTCCAATTGAACCCTGCATTTGTTTTCTCCTGCTTGTTTTCTGTAAAAAGAACTTTGTAAACCAAAATCTTTTCTGATTTTCCTATAAGCTGCTGTCTTATTAAAGAATAAAAGCAAGCCGGCAGATTATTCTTCGCCATTTTCCTGATTTGGTTCGCTGAACTTGAGCTCATCGCAGAACTGCTTGTAATCTGCAGTCCGCTGCTCGGAGGTTTCCATATTCTTCAAAACGATCTGTTTATTCTCGATATACTCCCCGCCGAGAATTATGCACTTTTCTGCCTTCATTTCCGAGGCCTGCTTCATAAGCTTTTTCATCTTGGCCTTTTTGTACGAAAATTCTGCTGAGAATCCTGCAAGCCTCAGCTTCGCTGCAAGCCCTGCGGCCACCTCGACAAGCTCATCATCCATCACGGCGATGAAATAGTCCGCTGCGGGTTTGGGCATTTCTTCCGAGATTAGCCCTTTCTCTCTGAGCAGAATCTCAAGAACGCAGTCTCCCATCCCCATGCCGGTAGCGGGTATTGACGGGCCTCCGAAGTCTTTGAGCAGGCTGTCGAAGCGTCCGCCTCCGCATATCGCACGAAGACTGCCCTCACGGTCGTGTATCTCGAAAACCATGCCTGTGTAGTAGGCAAGCCCGCGCACAATTCCAATGTCAAATTCGCAGTATTCGCTGATTCCCATGCTCTCAAGCAGGCTGAAAAGCTCGACAAGCTCATCGATGGCCTCTGCTGCTTCGCTGCTGTACTGCAAGTTTTCCTGAAGCTCACTGAGCTGTTTTGTTGCGAATATCTCAAGGAGCTTCTGCCGTTTTTCCTGATCGGGCAGTTTTTCCTCGAGCAGTTTTTCGAAAGCCTCTTCGGGTATTTTCGCTTTTTTGTCCAAGGCTGCGTAGATTCCGGTATGGAGTTCCTGCTCTATCTCGCACGCCTCTAAAAGCCTGCTGAGCATCTTTCGCGAGGATATCTTAACTGCGATATCCTTCTCGGTAAGCCCGGTTTGCCGCAGATAATCTACAGCGCAGAGGATTACCTCCGCATCGGCAACAATTTCCTCTACGCCTATAATATCAATATTCCACTGATAAAATTCCCTCAGCCGGCCTTTCTGAGGCCTCTCTGCCCTGCATACACGAGGCACGCTGAACCACTTTATAGGCTTTGGAAGGGAATTGATTCTCTGATTGACCATTCTGGCAAGGGTAGGGGTTATTTCTGGGCGTATGGCAAGCCCGCGGCCGCCGCGGTCTTCAAAGCTGAAAAGCTGTTCGGCTATCTCTTCCCCGCTTTTCTGTTCATACATCTTCAAATGCTCAAAAATAGGCCCGTCGTATTCTTCGAAGCCGTTTCTGAGCGAAGCCTCTTTCCATCCTCCAACTATCCAGTTGTGCAGACGCATCTGCGGGGGGTAAAAATCTCTTGTTCCTTTTACTGGCTGAATCTTCATTGTTTTGCTCTATCGGTTTGTGTTAAAATTTTTTGCCGGCTGCCAGCCCTTACTTGAAATTGTAGTGTTTTTTCAAATCTTTTGTAACGTTCCATCTGCATTCAAGACCTTCGGGAAATTCTGCATAATCTCCCGCCTCGAGCTTCACGCTCTCTTTTCCGTCCAGACTGATTATCTCCACCTCGCCTTCAATTATAAGAGCCATCTCAGTTTCTGTGTAGAACCAGTCGAACTCTCTTGCGGGGCTCTGCCATACCGGCCAGCCTTCGCATTCAGCTTTAAGTTCCTCTGAAGGGTTGTTATTTGTCTTTATATCGCTTATTTTTTTCATAATCTTTTTTAATCAAAGTTCTTAAAAATTGTGTCAAGGTCTTTGTTTACTTGTTTCTGGTACTCTTTATCAATCAGTATATGGTTTTTCATGCTTCTTGCATATCCTTCCAAACCGGGGTAAAGAGTCGAGCTTGTGATGTTCATCCTGTAAAGTTTTCGAAGTAAGTCACCATGAAACTTTTTTGGGATTGTAATTTTCTTAACAGCTCTCCCGCTTGAGATCAGATTATCATAATAGCTTGATGTTATATCTTTTGGAAACGTGAATACTCCCTGCTGGATTCTTAGACGGTCATTCATATATTTAGGCTCTGCAATGATGATGCCCTGATTTATTTTACTGATTTGTTCGGGATTTTTGGACATTGCCAGAATCTGTTCAACTTCAGCCTCTGCTTTTTCGTTATATTTTGATGTAATATTGAATTTCCATGCCTCATCGTTTGTCTTTTCCTTTTCTTCAGAAGATATATCGATTACCCAAAGGGCTGCATCTTGAACAGACTCATCAAGAGCGAAAAACAGACCGACCCAAAAAGATCTGGTAAAATCAAGAAGTCTTGTTGGGCAGCCGTAATGCTGCATTAAAGCCAGCCACTCTAATTCAGATTTTGGGGTATGATTTATGTAATGGTGAGCTTGCCTCTTAAATTCAAATCGCACAAGATCTTCCTGATAAGTCAATCTGTCTTTAGGTAATTCTTTAACAACTCTTTCAAAAGTGGTATTTAACCCCCAAGTATTATTAGACTGACCTCTGAATATATATTTATACTGTTCTCTGGAAAATTCTTCAAGGTCATCTATTTTTTTTACTGTCAGTTCTATGATTTCTTTAATTTTCATAACGTTTATTGAAGTTCATTAAAGTGAAATAGCCTTCCTTCTGGATTCAACCAACTTATTGATTCTTTCTACATCTTTTTCAGCTGCCTCCTCGCTCCATAAATCTTCTTCTTTTTGTTTTTCTTCAGATGGAGTGCCCTTAATTAGCACCAACTTTCCTATCTGCAAAGATATATTAGTTCCTGTAAAGTTTGTCCCTTCCCCTGCAAAACCGACAAGAGTTTGATTAGATGAGTTAACTGCCTCTGCAAGTGTGGGGAGAGGTTCTTTTATAGCAATGCTCGGCTCTTGATTCTTTTCTTTAACGAAATCAAACTCCAAAACTCCCCCGACCTCTTCTGCTGGGTAAGCCGTTGCATTGATAGAAATGTCAGGTTTAAGAGACGTTTTTATCGTATTTATAAATTTTTCAATGTATTTTTTTATTTTTTCTTTGTCTTGCATTTTATCAGCTCTAATTAATTTTTGTTATAATCAAGGGGTATCATATTTTATACGATTCTGAATAAATATCGTTTCTGCAAAAAAATATTATGTGATTATATCATATCCGTTTCAAAATCGATATATTCCCCTGTGATAAAGCCTGTTACCATTCGGTAGTCTATGGCTCCGTTGCAGTTTGGCTCATACTCGTAAATAGTTTTTCCGTATCCCGGGGCTTCAGCGAGTTTTATATTATTTCGAACGGCTGTCGGTATTACTTTCGCATTTTGCCATGGGTGGCCGCTGTTTCTGCTGGCCTCGAGGAATTCGGCAATATCGTTTTTCACCTCTTTAGAAAGGCTCGTTCTTGTATCAAACATACAAAGAAGAACCCCCAGCACCTTGAGCTCAGGGTTAATCCTGCTGCTTACAATTTCCACGGTTTCCAGCAGTTTGCTCAGCCCCTGAAGGGCAAGGAAATGGGGCTGAAGCGGTATTATCACCTCATCCGATGCTGCAAGCGCATTTAGCGACAGGAGCCCGAGCGAGGGCGGGCAGTCTATGATAACGTAATCAAATTCAAGCTCTGAGCTGCCGAGCCCGTGTCTTAGAATCTGCTCCCTGTCTTCGGCCTGCCATATCTCATTCTCCGCCCCCACAAGATCAATATTTGCAGGCAGTATGCTGAGATTATCCCGAATCTCTTCTGCGGCATCTTCCAGTGTGCAGCTGCCTGTAAGCAGTTCATACAAGCTGAACTCAATATCATTAGGGTCTATACCGAAATGAAGCGTCAGATGCGCCTGCGGGTCCATATCAACAACCAAAGTTTTCTTCCCGATCTCTGCCAGGCAGGCGGCAACATTTGCGGATGTTGTGGTTTTGCCAACGCCGCCTTTCTGGTTAAGTATGGATATTGTTCTCATAAGCTGCCTCGCTTTTTTCGTCTTGCCCGTAGCGTTTATATACCGCATCGAGAACCCCGTTTACGAATTTGGATGAGTGCGCGGTGCCGAATTTTTTTGCCATCTCCACGCCTTCATTTATCGCAACCTTCGGCGGTATATCATCGCAGAAGATTATCTGATAAACGCAGAGCCTGATTACAGCCCTCTCCAGCGGCATAACCCTCTCAACAGACCATCTCTCCAAAACCGTTCCCACCATTTCATCGCAGGTTTGCAGATTCTCAATCACTGCGTAAACCCATTTCTTTGCTGTCTCGGCTGTGAAATTGTCTCTGGCATTTTGCAATGCAAAATCCTTAATCAGCTCGTCCCTGCTCCATGCCGGCTTCGGCTCAGTTTTTTCGGATTTTCTGCCTTGATTAAACAAGTTCTGCTGTTCGAGCTGAAACAGAAGCTGCATAGCTATTTCCCTTGCTTCTGTTTTTCTGTGCAATTTTTTACGATCTGTCATTATTTTATATTTGCCTGAGCACGTTGACCATCTCAATAGCGCCCTCAGCGGCCTTTGCTCCGCTGTTGCCTGCTTTTGTGCCTGCACGCTCGATTGCCTGCTCGATGCTGTCAACTGTAACTACGCCGAACATTACGGGGATTTCAGAATCGTAGTATATCTGCCCGACGCCGCGGGATATCTGCTGGCATACGTAATCAAAGTGGGGTGTTTGACCGCGGATTACAGCACCGATACATATTACAGCATCGTACTTCCCGCTCTTGGCGAGCTTCTTCGCGGCAGGGGTGATTTCGATAGACCCGGGAACCCAGACCACAGTGCAGTCTGACTCGTCTGCTCCGTGCCGCTTGAGAGAGTCTATAGCTCCATCGAGCAGTTTGCCGGTAATGAATTCATTAAAGCGGCTTACCACGATTGCAAATTTGCAGCCGTCTGCCTTTAAGTCGCCTTGAATTGTATTTATCATAACTCATTCCTTTTCGTTTAGATTAAATCAAACGAGTATTTTATCTTATATCAGCTGGAAAAAAAGCGATTTTTCAGCTTTGCTTTCCCGATTCACCGTTTGTCTTGCTGTATGCCTCTTTGGGGTCGTAAACCTTCTCATCTGAAATCTTCAGGCTCTTATCATCCAGAACTTCTCTGTAGAAGCAGCTTTTATAGCCCACATGACACTGCCCCTGATCTATTTCAACCTTCAAAAGAAGGCAGTCCTGGTCGCAGTCGGTAAATATCTTTCTCACCTTCTGAAAATGCCCGCTCTGTTCGCCCTTGCGCCATAGCTTCCCGCGCGATCTGCTGTAGAAAACGGCTCTGCCTGTTTTGACTGTTTCTTGAAGAGCCTCTTGATTCATATATGCAGCCATCAGCACCTCGCCAGTCTTTTCTTCTTGGCTTATTGCGAGGATTAGGCCGTCTTTGTTGAATCTTGGCGAGAAAACCTCGCCCTCTTCCAGCATTTTCTTATCGAGCTCCATTTGCATTCAGCTTTCTTTATTGAGATTTTTCGTGTAATTGAGAAGCCCTGCGCTGAGAAGGATATCCCTGTCTCTGGGCGAGAGAGTGAGTTTGCCGGTTAGAGTTTTGCCTTTGGTTTTGTTTTCAATCCTCAAGCTGTCTTCTGATTTGACTGCCTCCAGAAGATTCGGGATAGCGATCTCATCTTCCTGAGAGATGCCTTCATAATCAGAAGGATTTTCGAACTCTATCGGCACAATTGCAAAGTTTATCAGGTTTGCCTTGTGTATCCTCTCGATTGATTTGGCAATCACAGCCCTCACGCCCAGATACATCGGGCAAAGCGCTGCATGTTCTCTTGAAGACCCTTGCCCGTAGCTCTCGCCTGCAATGATTATGCCCGCCTTGCCCTGATTTTTCAGCTTCAGGGCTCTGTCTGCGAATGTAGGTTTGCCTTCTTCATTGAAGCAGTTGAACACTACCTTTGCATATTCAGGAACATTCGAGCGGAACTTCAGATAAGCCCCTGCCGGCATAATGTGGTCTGTTGTAATCTTGTCGCCGCACTTGAGCAGTACATTGCCATCAAGCTTCTCAGGCAAATATTTCGGCGCCTCTGGAACTACAATCGTAGGCCCTCTCTGCACCTGGCATCTCTTTGCCTCTTCTTTATCCAGCGGCTCCTGTATGAGGCTGTCGTCTATAGTAAAGGCATCGGGCATATCTACCTCAGGATAATCCGCCCCCAGCTCTCTTGGGTCTGTGAGTTTGCCAGTAAGCGCAGCTGCAACAGCTGTCTCGGGGCTCACGAGATAAGCGTTGTCGCCCTTGGTGCCGGTTCTGCCTGCGAAATTGCGGTTGAATGTCCGTACTGTTGCCGTATCGTTGGCAGGGGAGAAGCCCTGGCCGATGCAAGGCCCGCAGCCGCATTCGAGTATTCTTGCTCCAGCTGCTATTATATCCGAGAGGGCGCCGTTGCTTGCGAGCATATTCAGCACCTGCCTGCTCCCGGGAGCCACCCCCAGCTCAACGAACGGGGCAATTGTTTTGCCCTTCATCACTTTCGCTGCCATCATAAGGTCTGCATAGCTTGAGTTTGTGCAGCTTCCGATAATCACCTGCTGCACTTCGGTGCCCTGAATTTCTTTAACTGTTTTGATATTGTCCGGCGAGGAAGGGCATGCCGCCATCGGTTCAAGCGAAGACAGGTCGATTTCTATAACTCTTTCGTACTCTGCATCGCTGTCCGGCTCAAGAGGCTGATAATCATCAGCTCTTTTCTGCGCCTTCAGAAATCTCTTTGTTACCTCATCGCTTGGGAATACGCTCGTTGTTACGCCCAGCTCAGCCCCCATATTCGTAACAGTAGCCCTCTGAGGGACGCTGAGATTCTTCACGCCTTCGCCGAAGTATTCTACTACGCAGCCAACATTGCCTTTTGTCGTTAGAATGCTAAGAAGCTTGAGGATAATGTCCTTGCTCGCTGTCCAAGGCTGGAGCCTGCCTGTAAGCTTAACGCCGATCACCTTAGGTGCAGTGAGGAAGAATGCTCCGCCTCCCATAGCCACTGCCACGTCAAGCCCGCCTGCGCCGACTGCAATCATACCGATTCCGCCGCAGGTTGGGGTGTGCGAATCACTGCCGAGAAGGGTTGCCCCAGGCCTGCCGAAACGCTCCAGATGAACCTGATGGCATATTCCGTTGCCCGCTCTGCTGTGGTACGCTCCGCTCTTAGCTGCCACTGTCTGAAGGTAGAGATGGTCGTTGTGATTTTCCGGCCCGAACTGGCTCATATTGTGGTCTATATAGCTCACGCTTTTCTCTGTTTTCACTCTACCGGCACCCATCGATTCGAACAGCAGGTAGGCTGTTGTTCCCGTTGCGTCCTGAGTGAGCGTCTGGTCTATTCTTATCCCGGCAGGGCTGCCTTTCTCGAGGCTGCCTTCCATTAAATGCGATTTCAGTATTTTGTATGTTAGCGTATCACCCATTTGTTTTTCTCCAATTATTCTGTTGATATTCTTTATGCTGAGCATTTTAATAAAAAACTGAATCAATACAACTTTTACGCCAAGACCGAGGCTTAGTATCTTTCGCTTATTTTTCTCTTAAAAGAAAAAAGCCCGGGTTATCCGGCTGTATTCCAAAGATAAACCCGAGCTTTCTAAAATCTTTGATTAGCTCCAAGGTCTCGCCCAATTTTGTTTCAATCAGGGCATTGTGCTAATTCACTGCTTAAACTGCCTTATCATCTTTTTGAAGTCTTCAAAGAGATACCTCGAGTCGTGCGGGCCGGGCGAGGCCTCAGGATGATACTGCACAGTAAACGCCGGATACTCTCTGCATTTTATCCCGGCAAGTGTATTGTCGTTGAGATTTATATGCGTAGCCTCAACCTTATCTCCTATAGAGTCAAGGTCTATGCAGAAGCCGTGGTTTTGGGTGGTTATCTCAATCTTCCCTGTTTCCAGATTCTTCACCGGATGATTTGCGCCTCTGTGGCCGAATTTGAGCTTGAAGCTCTTTGCCCCCAGCGCCAAAGCAAGTATCTGCTGTCCGAGACATATTCCAAACATAGGCACCCTTCCCAGCATTTTTCTAACGTTTTCTATCCCGCAGTTTACCGCAGCCGGATCGCCAGGGCCGTTGCTGAGGAACACCCCGTCCGGATTCATCTTCATAACCTCTTCAGCCGGCATATCAGCTGGAACAACGGTAACGCTGAACCCGTGAGACCTGAGCAGTCTGAGAATATTTCTCTTTATTCCAAAATCGTACGCTGCCACTTTATACTCAATCTCGGGCAGTTTGCGGCCTGTCTTGTAAATGTCGTGCGTACCTTCGTTCCAGTGGTAAGGCTCTTTTGCGCTTATGCTGTTTACAATATTCCTCCCAACAAGTCCCGGGTATTCGCTGAGTTTTTCTTTCAGGCTGCCGGCATCAGTTTCTCCGTGAGAGATAATCCCTCGCATTGCCCCGCTGTCTCTTATATGGCGAACGAGCTTCCTTGTGTCTATGCCTTCCAGCCCCACTATGCCCTGAGATTTTAGCCATTCATCAAGGCTTGCCTCGTTTCTCCAGCTGCTCGGGTAGTCGCAGGCCTCCTTCACAATAAATCCGCTTGCATAGCTTCTTATGCTCTCAAAGTCTTCGCTGTTTGTCCCGTAGTTGCCGATAAGCGGGTAGGTCATTGTGATTATCTGTTCGTTGTATGAGGGGTCTGTCAGGATTTCCTGATAACCTGTCATACTCGTATTAAACACAACCTCGCCGCAGCGGTAAGATTCCGCTCCGAAGCCCCGGCCGTGAAAAACCGTTCCGTCTTCTAATAAAAGAACTGCCTTCAATTTATTATCCTTTATGAACCTGTGTAGTATTCTTGGATACTCTTAACCATCATTTCTCTGCTGCACAAGGTCTTTATCCCTTTTGTTGCTGCTGCTGCCCCGCGCATCGTCGTTACGTAAGGAATCCCCTTGTCCAGAGCAGTTCGCCTTATAGCGAAAGAGTCTGCAATGCTTTTCTCACCTACTGTAGTATTTATGACGAGGTCTATATCCATATTGATTATCGCATCAACAATATTCGGACGGACTTCATTAACCTTCATTGCAAGCTCGGCATTTATGCCCGCCTTCTTCATCGCCTCGCAAGTGCCTTTGGTTGCAGTAATCTTGAATCCGCATTCTTCAAGCTGCTTTGCCAGCTCCACTGCCTTTGGTTTGTCCCAGTCTTTAACGCTGAAGCAGATTGTTCCTTTAACTGGCAGTTTGTTCTTGCAGGCAAGCTGAGCCTTTGCGTAGGCCATTCCGTATTCGCTGCAGATTCCCATCACCTCGCCTGTTGACAGCATTTCCGGGCCGAGAATAGTATCAGCTCCCGGGAATTTGAGGAACGGGAACACCGCCTCTTTTACAGAATGGTGCTCTGGGACTATCTGCTCAAATACGCTGAGGTCTTTGAGCTTCTCGCCTGCCATCACCTTTGCCGCAATTTTAGCAAGCGGCCTTCCGATACTCTTGCTCACAAAAGGAACTGTCCTTGATGCCCTTGGGTTCACCTCAAGTATGTAAATCTCTTTGCCTTTAACTGCGAACTGTATATTCATAAGTCCGCATACGCCAAGCTCCACAGCGAGCGATTTTGTCTGCTGTATTACCCGCTGCCTTACATCCTCATCAAGCGATATCGGCGGAAGAACGCAGGCGCTGTCTCCGGAATGTATTCCTGCCTCTTCGATATGCTCCATAATCCCGCCTATAACCACATCCTTACCGTCGCTGACCGCATCAACATCAAGCTCTGTGGCATCATCGAGGAATTTATCAACGAGTATCGGGTGTTTGCCCGCCGCTTCAACTGCATTCTTAACGCAGTTCTCAAGGGCGTTCTGGTCGTAAACGATTTCCATCGCCCGCCCGCCGAGAACAAACGAAGGGCGAATCAGAAGGGGATATCCAAGCTTATTTGCAATCTCGAGCGTTTCTTCGTAGGTGCGGGCTGTTCCGCTGAAGGGCTGCTGGAGCTGGAGCTTTTCAACTACCGCATTAAACAGCTTCCTGTCTTCTGCCCTTGAGATCGCCTCGGGCGAAGTGCCGATTATATTTACTCCTGCTTCCTCGAGGGCGTCTGCAAGCTTGAGGGGTGTTTGCCCGCCGAACTGAACTATCACGCCGTAAGGTTTTTCCCTGTCTATGATGTTCATAACGTCTTCGAAAGTAAGCGGTTCGAAGAAAAGCTTGTCTGAGGTGTCGTAGTCTGTACTGACGGTTTCAGGGTTGCAGTTTACCATTATCGCTTCGATGCCGATTTCCTTCAGAGCGAAGGCTGCATGCACGCAGCAGTAGTCGAATTCGATTCCCTGTCCGATACGGTTAGGGCCGCCTCCGAGGATTACTACCTTCTTTCTCTCTGTGGGATCTGCCTCGCACTCGTCTTCGTATGTGCTGTAGAGGTAAGGAGTATGTGCTTCAAATTCTGCTCCGCAGGTGTCAACCATCTTGTAAACGTTTTGAATTCCCGCATCTTTTCGGCGAGCTCTGAATTCCGGCTGAGAAATTCCGTAAATCTCTGAGAGGTATTTATCCGAGAAGCCCATTTCCTTGCAGCGTTTGAGCGTTTCAATGGAAAGGTCTTTTAGCTTTGATGATTTGAGTCTTTTTTCCATTTCCACAATCTCGCGGAAATTATTCAAATACCAGCGGTCGATTTTGCAGAGCGAGAAGATTTCTTCTATGCTGAATCCTCTGCGCATTGCCTCAGCGATATACCATACCTTATCCCATCGCATTCCGCTGAGGATTGAACGCAGCTCCTCGTCGGAAACTTCAGCATTGATATATTTTGAATCTAAACTGTATCTTTCAATCTCAAGCGAGCGTATTGATTTATGGAAGGCCTCTTTGAAGGTTCGCCCGATTGCCATAGCCTCGCCTATCGATTTCATCTGTACGGTAAGCTCAGGAGCTGTTTTCGGGAATTTCTCGAATGTAAAGCGCGGGTATTTCACAACGCAGTAGTCAATCGTTGGCTCAAAGCAGGCCGGCGTTTCTTTTGTAATATCGTTGCTGATCTCATCGAGCGTGTATCCAACTGCCAGCAGGGCGGCCATCTTCGCAATTGGAAAGCCCGTTGCCTTGGATGCAAGAGCCGAGCTTCTCGAAACACGCGGGTTCATCTCAATTACGTATATCTTCCCGTTATCCGGATTAACCGAAAACTGTATATTGCATCCGCCTGTCTCAACGCCTATCGCACGGATAATATCAATCGCCGCATTACGCATCGCCTGATACTCCTTGTCCGAGAGCGTTTGAGATGGTGCTACTGTGATGCTGTCGCCTGTATGAACGCCCATCGGGTCGAGGTTTTCTATCGGGCAGACAATCACAACGTTGTCTTTGTTGTCCCGCATTACCTCAAGTTCATACTCCTTCCATCCTATTACCGATTCCTCCACGAGAACCTCGCTTATCGGGCTCAGGTCGAAGCCCCATTTGCAGTACTTCTCGTATTCTTCCATGTTGTAGGCGATATTTCCGCCCATTCCGCCCAGCGTGAATGAAGCCCTGATGATTGCAGGGAATTTAATCCGCTCTACGATCTCATGAGCCTCTTTCCAGTTGTGGGCGTAGCCGCTCTGAGGAACTTCAAGACCAATCTGCTCGATGGTTTTCTTGAAAAGATCCCTCTCCTCGGCCTTCTGGATTGTCTCGAGGTTCGCACCGATCATCTTAACGCCGTACTTTTCCAAAACGCCTCTCTCGGCCACTTCAACAGCGGTATTCAGCCCTGTCTGGCCGCCGAGTGTAGGCAGGATGCTGTCCGGCCTTTCAGCCTCAATAATCTTCTCCACTATATCCGCGGTAATAGGCTCGATATAGGTTTTGTCTGCCATCTCCGGGTCGGTCATAATCGTGGCAGGGTTGCTGTTAACCAGCACAACCTCAAAGCCCTCTTGTTTGAGAACCTTGCAGGCCTGCGCGCCGGAATAGTCAAACTCACATCCCTGGCCGATTACAATCGGGCCGGAACCGATTATCAGAATCTTCTTAATGTCTTCTCTTTTAGGCACTTATATTTCCCTTTGCCATGCTGATTACAGTGTTTTATGTGTCTGGTCTATACTTATACAGCAAAATCTGCGAGATTATACAAAATTTTGAAAATTTTTCCATATATTTAGCTCTGCCTAAAGCATAAAAATTTTACTTTATTTTGCTCTTTCGCCATCTTACTTATCCAGCAGAAAAAAAGTTCTGTTATATTTAAGCTTTTTGAAATATCATTACTTCCAGCGGTTTCTGGGAAAATAGATTTTGCGTTTGATGTAGGCGTATGAAAAAAATAAAGCTTTTAATGATAAATTATGAGTATCCGCCTCTCGGGGGCGGAGCGGGAATAGCAAACCGGAATCTGCTCAAGGCGTTTTCGGCAAGGGATGATATCGAAGCAGACCTACTAACTTCCTTCGCAGGCAGCGGGGTGCGCGAGGAACACTTCAGCGAAAATATCCGTCTGGTTAAGGTGGGCATAGAGAAAAAAGAGCTTCACAAATGGCGAAAGAAGGAGGTTGTTCAGTGGCTCTGGCGAGCGGGTTCTGTTCACAAAGAGATGGTTCAAAAAGGCAGCTACGACCTCTCACACTGTTTTTTCGCGTTCCCTTCCGGCTTTCCTGCTTGGCTTAGGAAAAATAAACTGCCTTACATAATTTCTCTGAGAGGCTCGGATGTCCCCGGATACAACAGCTCCCTTGGTCTCGACTATATCCTGCTTTCATCTTTGTTCAGGCGTATCTGGGGCTCTGCGGACAGAATAGCTGCCAACAGCAGAGGCCTGAAAGCCCTTGCTGAAAAGTTTTACAGCTCCTCGCCGATTGAAGTTATTCCAAACGGTGTTGACAGAGAGCTGTTCCCGCACGCGGATAGGGCATTCAGCTCATCAAGATTAAAGCTGCTTATGGTTGCCAGGCTTACTTACAGAAAGCGGGTGGATATAGCGATAGAAGCCCTTGCGAGGCTGGTTGAAATGGGCGTTGATGCTGAGCTGAATATTGCAGGCACAGGCGAGCTTACTACCGATCTGAAGCGGCTTACCGCTGAAAGAAAGCTCCATAACAGGGTTAATTTCCTTGGAGCGATTGACCACAGCCGGCTTGCAGATGTGTACAGCGAGAATCATATATACCTTATGTGCAGTGAGAATGAGGGGATGAGCAATTCGGTGCTTGAGGCAATATCAACAGGGATGCCCGCAGTTTCCAGCGACTGTCAGGGCAGTGAGGAGCTCATAAAGCAGAACGGCCTGCTCGTGCGTTCGCAGAATCCCAAAATCTACGCAGACTGCCTTAATAAAATTTATTCTTCTCCTGAATTGTACCGCTCTATGAGCCTTGCTGCAGAGAATATTGCAAAACATTATTCAATTCACGCTGCCGGTGAGAAGTATATCCGCCTCTACAGGCAAACCCTCCAGCAGTAGCTTTGCTGCGGGGCAGCAGCTTTTAATCTGAGAATACAAAGTCTGCTGTAAGCGGTCTGTGGTCTGAGGCTATTCTGTCAAGATCAGAGTCTCCTGCAGAACATTTGACAGGTTTGAGCTTGCCTTTATAGAAGATGTGGTCTATGCGCAGGAACGGATGCCTTCCGCAGTAGGTATTGTACTGCGAGCTGTCAGGGATAGCTTCTCTGAAGATTTCTGTGCACTTGCTGTAAAGACTGCTGCGCGGGTCGAAATTGAAATCCCCGCATAACAGAATATTCTCATCGCTTCCAGCTCCGCACTTCCAGCCCTCTCCAAGAAGGTCTTCCAGCTGCGTCTTCTGATTTTTCCCTGTAAGCCCAAGATGAGTGTTAATGATTTGAACCTTTTTCCCTGAAATATCAATCTCCGCCAGAAGGGCTCCTCTGGGCTCATTGTCGTATCTGCTGCAGTTTCCTGAGAGCAGGTCTGATTTGAGCAGTTTCATCGGGAAGCGGCTGAGTATTGCATCGCCGTACTGCTCTTCTTCATATTCGAGTGCGGGAAGGAAGAAGTGGTCCATCTCGAGAATTTCTGCTATTATTTTGGTTTGGTCTTTTTGCCCTGTCTTCTCACGTCCAACATCCAGTTCCTGAAGGCATACTATATCTGGGTTGTACTGCTCAAGCACGCGGGCAATCCGCAGTGGCGAGAGCTTCCCGTCCATGCCTACGCAGCTGTGAACGTTATACGTCATCACCCTTAAAACATCCTGCTGCATGGTTTCAGCTTTCTCTTGGCTTTTAATCTGGCTTGTATCTGACTTACCGAGAACTTCAAAAGCAGCTTTGCGGAGGTCAAGCGGACGAAGATAATCCTTGTCCTTCATCCTGAACGGGTCATTCTCCGGAGTAAGCGCAAAGCCGGTGTATTCCTCTTCGTGAATTCCTCCATGCGAGCCGTTTTCTTTTTTGAATGTGAAGTAGGGCAGTGTTCTTCCCTGATACCCTGATATTATCAGATCGCCTGCATTCTCATTCCTGCATTTATTTATAAAATCCTCAGCAAGCTCTTCAGGTACAAATTCATTATCAAAAAACTCTTTCATTCCGGGCGTGATTTCAAATTCGCTTTCTGAATTCATAGCCAGAACCTTCTCATTCTCGCAAAAGAAGATTAGAGGAATCTTGCCTGTTGCAATAAGTTTTTCTGCAGCTTTTCTCTTTTGTTTTTTCATCTCTTCCGGCAGATAAACTTGAGCCTCAGGAGCGATATCGGTAACTATAACCTCCGAAGATTCTTTGCTTTCTGCGGGCTGTTCAGGTTTTCTCTTGTTAAGCCGCCAGCCGAGGCGGTTGAGGAATGTGAGGTGCTTATTACTTCTGTTTTCATCGGATACGCCTCCCTCTGGTATTAGAGCATCTCGAACTGTTTCCTGTATAGATTCGCCAAAATACCCCTCGTATGAAACGCTGTCAACCTGACCGTGATCTGAGTATATCCAGAAGTCATATTCTTTTTCCGCTTTGATGGAGCTTTTCCAAACCCGCTTGATGGAATTGTCGATACCTTTGAGAGTCCAGAGGGCGTATTTTGAGCTTGCCCCGCGTCTGTGAGACTGCTCGTGATAGCCGATCAGATTGAGCTGAATGATAGGCATCCCCCGCGTCATATCGAGCTTCGAAGATATTATGATTATCTCCCGCAGAAGGATGCAAAGCCCAACCCTTGAAGGTACGAATTTCAGTTCTTTCCAGAGGTTTTCCCCGGCAGTGAGCCCGCGGAAGAAATCAATCAGAGCGAGGCTGAATTCTACAATTAGAAGCCCTGCAACCCGAAGCAGGCTGAATGAGTGGAAAATTACTGCCGCCAGAAAACGGATTGTTCGGCGAAGCCTGAAAACCTCCGAGAGCTTGATTTGGGCAATGCAGAAATGGGGCTCTTTTGCAGAGCCGGTGAATATGTTTGAATATGCGCTTCCGCCTTCAAAAAGTCCGCTGCCGAGTTTCTCCATGCGAGACTGGATTTCTCTCGCCTCCGCTGGATTGAACATGGCAAAAATTCTTTTTGTTTTCTTGTCGTAAAACGAGAAAGACGGAACGTAGCCTTTAATCCCGTAAAAAAGCTCCCCCTGAGCTCCTGGGGTTGCGCAGGGAATGCCGGAATAGTGGTTCCAGATTTTATAGTACTGGTTTTCGATAAGGCTTTTTACGAAGGGCATTTTCCCTGTGCTGATTGCACTTTCAAGCTGCTTTCGGGAAAGCGCATCAATCTGAACAAGCACCAGTCCGCGTTTTTCGCTGTCTTTGGATACATATTTCAGCCCCAAGAGATGCACAAGCCATCTGCTTTTGCTGAAAAATCCCTTGATCTGCCTGAAAATCATCTCCGGCTTATGCAGCATATTCTTCTCCGAAGCGGGCTGAAGGGGAGCTTGCTTTATGTTGAAATAAGCTCTTCAAACCGACCCTGTCTAATTGAACTTTTCGCCGATGACTTGCCTTTATACATTAAAACTGCTCTAAACTAATGAGCTAATAGCATTAATATATCGTTTTGCTCAGTATTTACAAGAAAAAGCCGATTGCCGCAGGATATGTTTATAGATCCCAGCTGCAATTAAACAGGTCGAGCGAATTTCGTCCGCCCTTGTAAAAGAAGATGGTTTTTTAAGATTTTTAACTCTGTATGAATAATCAGCACTAATGCCGCTATTTTTTTTCGTACTTCAGGAAAAGATAATCTCCG
This sequence comes from Sedimentisphaera cyanobacteriorum, assembly GCF_001997385.1. Classification (NCBI taxonomy): domain Bacteria; kingdom Pseudomonadati; phylum Planctomycetota; class Phycisphaerae; order Sedimentisphaerales; family Sedimentisphaeraceae; genus Sedimentisphaera; species Sedimentisphaera cyanobacteriorum. The sequence continues at coordinate 140,369 of NZ_CP019633.1, forward strand.
GGTTCTGATATTATGAAATTTGCTGCTGAGTTTGAATCAAGGGTTGAGTTCCATTTTCTGCCTGTAATAAGGTTAGTGAATTGAAGCTTTGAATTTCCTGTTATGCTTCTAAGCTGCATTTTGTGTTTTGATTTACTGTTTTCAATTTCCCTGAAAATAGTTAAATATCCTTCTGACTTACCGCAGACTGCCTGAAATCCCGTCCAGCTCTTGTTGTTCGGCTTAGAGCCAATAGGATAAACGAAGCTGTCCCAGATTCTGCTTCTGTGTTCTTTATAGACCTCCAGCAGTGACCTAAGATTTTTCCTTGCATCTTCGCTGTAATACCTTGCAACAGCCATAAATTCGGGTGTACCCATCAGAGCCGTTGCTGCGCAGTAATCTGCGCTGTGTTTATACGCATCGCTTTTATAGCCGTCCGACTGCTTTTTCACAACCTCCGGGTTTTGAATCACAAGCTGCCATTTATTTAAATTCTGATATCTGCTGAGCTGCCAGAAGTCTCGCAGGCACAGGTGCGGGATGTATAAAACGTTGCCGGGCACTTCCGGTTTTCTGTTCATAAAATGTACGTTGCCGTATTCCCTGAAGAGATAGAAGCCGTATCTCGGTGCAGCTTCTGTGGTGTCCCAGCTTACAATGCTTTTGTGATTATTTTCAAGCATATATGTGCGGGCTTTCATTTTCATTTCATTAAGCTTGGTATGGCTTCGCAGATTGGCGAAGTCTATCTTAAACTGCTCGTTTCCGAGGCGATTGTAATTCCAAAGCATCTCTTCCGAACTTATAATATGCGATGCCCAGAGACCCAGCCTCATATTAAACTTCTCCGCCTTTTCAGTAACCTTGCCCCATCCGTTCGGGTACCATTCCTGCCATGGCTTCCAGCCGCGTGTCTCATCAATAAACTTCTTCTCAGGACTCTGCCAGCCGTCATCTATAAGCAGCATATCTATCCCGATATCGCTGCACTCTTCCAGCTCCCGAAGGACTTGATCTTCGCGGGCGTATTTTCGGCCGTCCCAAGGATTTTGCGAATGACCCCATGTGCACATCACTGTCCACATATCACGCTGCTTATCTGTCGGGAATCTCAGCCTGTCGAATGCTTTTACCGCTCTCTCTCTGCTGTCTTTGCCTACCTTATGAACAATTACCCACGAGCCCCAGAGCCATTTGTACTTTTCCTCTGAAAGCTCAGACCGGCTGAGACACCATCCTGTATTTGTAATACCATTGTTTCCGAAAGTGAATTTGCCGGTATCAGCGCCGGGAGTTTGAACTGTCTTATGAGATTCTTTTACCAGAACGAGGCCGTCATTGCCGTCTTGAATAAATAAAAGGTTAGACCAGTCGCATTCTCCTGAAGGCTTCAGCTTCTCCTCTCTTAAAACAGGCGTTTCAGGCTTGTTTCTGTTCTGGGTATCTGAGTAGTAGCCGGCAGCGGAAACCTGCATTTCTGCTGTATCAATTGGTAAGTAATCAACACGCTTGTTTTTTGAAATTCTTTCCTTTAAGCTGCTTTTCTTTATTGCCTGAGACCCACTCAAATATGCAGCAAGCGAGTACCCTTTTGGCTTAGATGATTCGAGCTGTCTTTTCCTTTTTGGGTTTATCCTTATTGGTGCTTTTGCCTTGCCTTTTTTGAAAAGCCATATCTCGCTTATATTCACGTTAGATGGGCCGTGTTTTTCTACATCAATTGTCACTGTTCCATCCATATTTGCAATTTGAGGAAGTTTGAACAGTTTTGTTTCCGCCGGCTTGCCGCCTTCTTTCCAGCCGGGCAGAACGGTGGGTTTAATAACTTCTATACTCGTTTCCCCATCTACCGAGCAAACTTTTGCCGATTGTTTCCTTCCGCCGCTGCCGTAATCCCACCAGCTTAGGCCAACTATATATTCATCCTTTTTAGATATATTGCCGATTGTGAATTTTAGTGCATTATTGTTAAGTAACACAGCAGTCTCCCAGTCTGGTCTTACGCCTTTTGACTGGTTATTTTGATAAATTTTTGCGTTTTCTGCTTTTATGTAAGCATTTTCAGCTTTTTGAGAGCTTTTGCGGGCGCTGCCCTTGGCCCATATCTGTTGGCGAAGGCCTGAAGCGTTTGGATATGCCCATATCTTTTGTTTTAGAGTTAGGTTTTGCTTGGGATAAAAAACTTCGGCAATCACTTCAAGATGAGGGCTGGTAAAGCCTTTGTCAGAGCTTTTCCGGGCATCTAATTTCAGCAGTTTTGCTTTTGAATCATCACTTATTAAATCTGGACAGCTCCAGTCCATATTAAAAGAAGGTTTAATATTCTGCCATTCTTTGCTTGTTTCTTGATTTTTGAGCCCTTCAGTAACAAAGCCATTTCCTGTCCAAAGGAATGTTCTTTCAATTTTTCCTGTAGAGATAATGAGATTCTGTCCTTTTGTTTCAGCTGTTGAGGTTTTGAAAGAGGCGTTAAGTTTGGGCAGGTCTGCATATATGCATGGTGCCTGAGACAAAAAGAGACCAACTGTGATTATAATGACAGCCTTCATGATTTTCTGAACCTTTCTTAAATTCTTAGATTTTAATTTGAAGCGCAACGCTTCGCTAATTTAATCAGCCCGCGTGGCGGGCTGGAGTTTATCGCTTTTAGCTGCCTGAATAGATAAAGAATAAGGGCGGCGGTTAAGCCGCCTCTATCCAGTATAGATTGTTGCGGTGCTCGGGTTGCTCTCCAGCATTGCCCTATCCCCTGCAACAAGATAATCTATTATAGCGATGGCGATTGCTTTTAAAAAGTAAAAAAAGAGTACCCATTACGGTTGTTTTCGATAGAATGTTTTTTTGACGAAAAATACTCTATTTAAGGAACCGCAATGGGCTATAGACATCTTAACATTAATGAGCGGGAAAGCATTCTAAAAATGCGATCTGAAGGAAAAAATTTACTGGAAATCGCCATATATCTCGGCAGGAGCAAGGGCACTATCAGCCGTGAGTTGAATCGAAACATGTCCTCAACCCATGATTATAAGCCCCACCTGGCCCAGCGATATTACAGCAAACGCAGGGCCGCATCCAAGCAGCCATATCGGCTTGAACAGAATGGCCGTCTTCGTCGTCGAGTATGCAGTAAACTCGAGCAATATCACTCGCCTGAACAGATAGCAGGCCGTCTTGAAATCGACTATCCAGATAATGCCCAAATGCGTGTAAGCCCTTTGACCATATATAGTTGGGTTAAACGAGACAAGGTTGACGGCGGTGTTTTTTACAAGTTTTTGCGTCAAGGCCGTCGCAAACGACGAAAGAAGCACGGCAGTAATGACAAGCGTGGCCGGATACCGAACAAACGTTCGATCAGTGAGCGTCCGGAGGTTGTTGACAAGCGTAATCGCTTCGGCGATTGGGAGGGTGACAGCGTCAGCGGTAAAGGACACGGTTCATTTATTGCGACACTTGTCGAGCGTGCAAGCCGCTATCTGCTCTCTGGCAGGATGAAAGATAAGAGTGCCCAGAGCATGAATGAAACCACCCGAAGGTTGTTCAGGAAGATACCAAAGTCCAAGCGTCAAACGATGACAGTTGACAATGGCAAGGAGTTTGCCCAGTTTAAAGAGATGGAAAAAACAGTCGGCCTATGCTGCTACTTTGCTGATCCATACAGTTCTTATCAGCGTGGAACTAATGAAAACACAAACGGCCTGCTTCGTCAGTTCTTCCCTAAGGGAACTGATTTTAAGAAAGTTAGTGATAAGGAACTTGACAAAGTTGTCGCCTTAATCAATAATCGACCAAGGAAATGTTTAAAATATCGGACACCAAATGAAGTGCTCTGGAGCGATGAAAAAAGTTGCGCTTCAGATTAAAATTTTGAATTAATTAAAATATAGTTTTGCCTTTTATTGCAAATTAAACATAAAACCGTTTCCTGCCAATTTTTACACAGGAATATCCAATGTCTAATGATACAATTTCTTTTCTGATATAGCTGTTAATCCGATTTTTCATATTTTTTCAGCCTCAGGTTTTTCTAAACTGCCGGAAAGTATCTTATGTAAGATAATTTTTTTGAGCTTATTTTCCTCTGCTGAACTCGGTGTTAAATTCATCAAAGGCCTTCTCGATACACCTTCCAATCTGGTACTGCTTGATTTTCATAACATCAGCCTTAGGGCTGGAGAGTCTTCTGCTGAAAAGGATTATAACATCGCAGGGCACAAGGAGCTTGTTCTGGTTGAGGCGAAAAGATTCTCTCGCAAGCCGTTTGAGCCTGTTTCGCTTGAAAGCCTTCCCGAACCTTTTCCCAACCGAGACGCCTAAACGGGAATGTTCAAGCCCGTTCGGGGCAGCGTACACATTCACAAGGCTTGTGCATTCACGCCGTCCGTTTCTGATTATCTCCCTGAACCGCTGATTATCTGCAATTCTGTGTTTATTTCTGAAAAACGCTCTGTCCATTCAGTTTCTCTTAAAAGTTTACGGATTATTCTACAAATAACCGGCTTTTCTGCAACTGTCTCCAGCAGGCAAAAGCATCGATTTTTGAAAAAGCTTGAAAAGGTTTGGGAAAGGATTAAAATTATCTGATGGTTGTATCAAACAGCTATTGTTTTATTAAAAACGGAAAAATAAGAATGCTAATCTCACAGATACTGAAAAAATCATCAATTGTAGTACCTCTAAAGTCAACAGAAAAAGATGATGTAATTGAGGAGCTTATAGACAAGCTCAATGAAAACGGCCTGCTTACAGACCGTGATGATGTGTTAGACAAGGTTATGACCCGGGAAATGACCCGAAGCACAGGTATAGGGCAGGGAATCGCTATCCCGCACGGTAAGAGCAAAGGTGTTAACGATCTCATTATGGCTATGGGGATAGCCAGCTCGGAAATTGATTTCGACAGCATAGACAACAAGCCGGTAAGTATCGTTATTCTTCTTGTCTCGCCTGCCGGCCAGACAGGCCCGCATATACAGGCTCTTGCGAAAATAAGCCGCCTTATGCTTGATGGAGATTTCAGGCAGAAGCTTCAGGACGCTCAGGATGCCGAAGAAGTGTACAGCTTACTGAGCAGTAAGGAATCCGAATAATATCGTTATTTAAGCCCGCAGAATCTGCGGGCTTTTTTGGTTCTATCTTACTGGAGAGAATGATGGATTATGCAGTAATTATGGCGGGTGGTTCAGGAACGAGGCTTTGGCCTTTAAGCCGAAAGGACAGACCCAAGCAGATAATTGATATCTTCGGAGGCGAAACCCTCCTGAGGAAGGCCTTCGAAAGGCTTCTGCCGGTTTTTGAGCCAAAAAAGATTTTAGTCCAAACAAATGATGCGCATACAAAGAAGGTAAAGAAGATTCTTCCTGAGGTCCCGAAAAAAAACATTATCGGCGAGCCGTATATGCGAAATACAGCCGGAGCTGTAGGGTTGGCCGCTTCTTTTATTGCCGATAGAGATTCTGATGCTTCTATGACTGTAGTTACAGCAGACCATATCATCGAGCCTCAGGATAAATTTACCCAAACACTCAGCGAAGCGGTTCAGTTTGTCAACGACAATCCGGAAAATCTTATCACTTTCGGAATTACCCCGACATACCCAAGCACTCAGTACGGCTATATCAGGCTCGGCAAGAAAACACCTTACGACGGCAGCGAGGTTTACAAGGTTGAAAGTTTTCAAGAAAAGCCTGATGCCGCAAAGGCGGAGGACTATCTGGAAAGCGGAAATTATCTCTGGAATTCAGGGATGTTTGTTTGGAAAGCGCAGGCGATTCTAAGCAGTCTTTATCACTATCTGCCGGACTGCAAGAAGCCGCTTAAGAAAATTCAGAAAAAGATCGGCTCAAAGAGGCAGGATGAAGTAATAGAAGAGCGGTTCAAAGAAGTGCCAAAGATAAGCATAGATTATGCTGTAATGGAAAAGAGCCCTTCGGTCTATTCTATCAAATTAGACTGCGACTGGCTCGATATGGGTTCTTACAATGCCTTGACGGATCTGATAAATCAGGACAGCGATAATAATGCCCTTGCGGGGAATACCCCTGAGCTTATCGATTGTTCGAATAACATCATTATAAATCAGGATGATAACCATACGATAGCAGGGATCGGCGTTGAGAATATGGTTGTAGCTCACACTGAGGATGTAACCTTTATATGCCCGAGAGAAAAATGCGGGGATATAAAGGAAATGATTGAGCAGGTTCGCAAAAATAAAGGCGAAAAACTGCTTTAGCTGTCAGGCTGTTTAGGCAAGGTTTCTCTGGAAGTTGAACTTGTAAGCTTTTTTTTCTGTAAAGGGAAGACCTCTTCTAAGCCGGTTTACTGCATCTTTCAGTTTGGCAGGGTCTTTGATTCCGGCAAGGTCTGCTGAGAACCTTCTCACCATTATGCCTCTATCTTCACAGCCGAGAATAGAATAAGGGTCTTGAGATCTGAGTATTGTGTTTTCGCTTGAGGGCTCGAGCCTCAGCCTTATTCCTCTTTCGTCCTCAAGAGTTTGCCCTTTTAAAGCCTTTTCATCAATTTCCGCACGCGTAATCCCGAGGCAGGGGAAGCCGCTTACTGTCAGCGAAAGGGGCAGGGGGCTGGCCTGAGAGAGCTCTCTGATTTTTCTTTTGTCTGCCTCTATGCTTATAAAGGCCTCTTTTGCACCAATATTTTTCAGGGCCATCGCTGCGGTATGGTTCAGTATCATAAGCCCCGGGCCGGCAGTGAATTCAGCGCCGGCTTCAAGAGCTATTTCCAGTCCCGCCCAGCTGTTAACCTCAAGAGTAATTCCGTTAGTTTTAGCCTTTTCTGCGAGGGTTTTGAAGTATTCGATTCTGTCTTCGTAAAACACATGCGGCATAGCAGCGATCCAGTTTTTACGAAGCGAGGAAATTTTCCCAAGCTCCACATTCTCCACAACCACCTGCTCAAATGAGTACAGGCTCCCTGCTACCTGTTTGGCGCAGGGGTAATCTGCTCTAAGCGAATTTACCTTGGCGGTGCGGGTGAGGGGAAATTTGTTCTCTTTGATTCGACCGAAGGCTTTGATGGTGTCTTTTGCCTGCTCTCTGAGGTGGATGCGTATTGTATAATCGTGGGCTTTCTTCTGCCTTTGGTGGAAGATTCTGCTGAGCTCCTCGGCCAGCGAGTTTGCTGTCTTTTTGGAGTACAGCCTTTCCGGTTCATCGAATTCGATACCTGCAAACTCTGCGTTTTGATAATTCTGCGTTGCAAGAAGGTAAGCTATATTTTCCGCATTTACACCGCGCTTAGCTTTTTTTACAGCTGTAAGCGGCAGGCGGATTTGCTCTTTTTCTTCTTCGCTTATTTTCACCTCTGCTTCAAACTTCCCGTTCGCAGTGGATACCGCCACAGTGAAGAATTCTTTGCCGCTTTCAGCGTTCTGTTTGCATTCGTCTTCAATGTCTATGCTGGACTCGCTGGGGATTCTGCCGCCTTCCCCGCAGAGCCCTTTTGTTTGTCCGTCGAAATAGCCTGCTGCCTGCTTTCTGCCTGTATAGTCGGAAAGCTCATTATGGATTTCGCCTTCAGTTTCTCCATCCAGCGCTCTTCTAAAAACCTGTACTGTTTTGTAAACCCATTCAGGCTTTTTCAGACGCCCCTCAATTTTTATGCAGCTTACTCCGGCCTTTCTAATCTTTTCAAGCCTTTCAATAAGGCTCAAATCGTGCATTGAAAGCCGCTGGAGTTCAGCTCCGCTTGAATCTTTCCAGAGAACTCTGCAGGGGCTTGTGCAGGTGCCTCTGTTTCCGCTGCGTCCGCCTGCCCAGCTGCTAAGAAGGCATTTCCCCGAAACGCAGAAACACATTGCTCCCTGAACAAACACCTCCGTTTCCACAGAATCCGGTTTTGAGGCTGCTGTTATCTCTTCTTCGCTGAGCTCTCTTGCTAAAACCGCTCTTTTTATCCCCGCTCTGCGGGCGAATTCAACGCCCTTTGAATTTTCGATCCCTGCCTGAGTGCTGAAGTGAAAATCAAGCTCAGGAAAACTCCCTGCCAGCTCGAAGAACATTGGGTCAGTTACCAGAACAGCATCGACCCCCGCTTCAGCTGCGAGCTCTAATGCCCTTGCAGCCTGTCCGGTTTCTCTGAAAGAAACGTGCGTATTTAGCGTGAGGTAGGTCTTTGCGCCCTCAGAGCGTGCGTACCGGCAGGCTTCTTTAAGTTCTTCAGCGCTGAAGTTGCCTGCACCCTTTCTTGCGTTGAGCGTTTTGAGCCCAAGATAAACAGCATCAGCTCCCGCACTGAGAGCCGATTTAAGGCAGTCAAAATTACCCGCGGGTGCGAGCAGTTCTAGTTTTTTTTCTTTGTTCATTTCTCCAGCTCTTCTTCGTATTCGCTTGAAATATTTTCTCGGCTGTTGGTATCTTGACTGGATTGGGGATTGAATCCGCCTAAAAATGTCAGCGCTGTTACAATCATCGCTGTACCGCATACAAAAAGGAGTTTGCGGTTTTCCCCTTTATTGGCAAATCTAAGCCATTCCAAGCCGCTTTTGTCTGCCGTTTTTATATCTCCGAGCTCCTTGATTATCATTTCAGCCTTCCGGCTGTCCTGCTCGCTTGGCTGGGGATAGGGGCTGGCTTTTTTGTAAATAATAAACATCTTGTCATGAAATACCTGCAAAAGTTTGGGGTCCCTTTTGAGCATTTCCATCTGAGACTGGCAAATAAATTTTTTCTCACGAAGCTTCTCAATCATTTTTTCAGATTCGATTAAAGTCTGCCTGTTCTGGAAATAAAGTTCTATCTCAGGCGCAGCATAGCTCAAAGAAAGGAACAAAAAGCCCCCTGCAATACAAATGCAAAACATAATTGTCTGTAGAAACCTGAAAAAATCCATTTTGCTCTCACTAGCCTGCTTCTTGAGATATCTTTATCGGGCTGATTATATTCATAGTCTTCAAAATTTGCATATAATTTTGCTTTTAGATTCCTGCCAAAGCAATTTTTTTTCTTAAATCTGAGCCCTAAAAACATATAATGGCCTGAAATTTAATCTCTTCTGCAGAAAACTCCGAAAAAATTTTGCAGAAAGTTAGTAAAGTTTTTAATTAGTTGAAAACTTTACAAAAAGCTCAAGACCGGCTTAATAATTGATTTATCGCCCTTTTTCTGAATTACAAGATGCGCAGCTTTTAGCCGGCAGGAGATGGAAAAGGAAATTAGCATATTGCTTTACGGCAGGGTTTTAATGTTGAATAAAATTAAATTGACAATACAAGTAATTTTTGCCATAATCCCGCACTCACCGCTTAGGCGGTCTTGAGGTGTAAAATTCGTTTAGAAGAGTGATTAGCTCTTGTTCGCTTTTATGATATATTTTATTAAAGGTTTATGATGCATAGAAAGGCGTTGATTTTCTCAGCGGCTGCTCTTGGAATACTCTTTTCAGGCGGTTGCCGTAATAAGTTTTGGGATCCAACCCAGATAGGAAGGTTCAGGCCTGTACCTGTCCAGCACGTAATACTTGATTCTCTTGGACTTGCCGAGGAAGAACCTGAAAGGTTTGTTCAGACAGAATCGCCCAAGCCCGAGGATGTAGTAACTTATATGGACGATTATGCTCTGCATCCAGGAGATGTGGTGCGCGTGAATATATATGAGCTGCTTGAGGAGAGGTCTCCTTATATTGAAGACCTCACAGTTTCAGAGAGCGGCAGAATCTCGATTCCTGAGGTTGGTGTCGTGGAAGCTGAAGGTTACACAGAGCACGAACTTGAATCTGAGCTCAAGCAGATTTTATCCCCTGATATCTTAAAAACTCCAGTAGTCAAAGTTTCACTAATTTCTTCTGATTACAGGTCTTTTTCTGTTCTCGGAACAGGACTTCTCTCAAATGTAGCAGGGGGGCGATATCTTGTTCCGCGAGGCGGAGATTTCAGACTGCTTGATGCCCTCGCAACAGCGGGAGGGTGTAATGAGTTCAATGTTACAAACATCTACATTACACGTCAGCTTTCTGAAGACGAGATCGCGCAGAGAGCGGAAACTCAGTATGCACCGCCGGGAGTAGAGATCCCGGGTGTTTCTTACCGTTCCCGAAGAGAAAAGAAGGTGGAAGAGGAAGAGATAGACTTCAAAAAGGCCGAAGAAGAGCTCTTGAGGCTCATTGCTCCCGCTGAACTGCCTGTGCTTTCATTCGCTGAAGGAGACGGGAATTCGGAAAATATTGAGTGGGTTTTCAAGAACGGACGATGGGTTCCTGTTGAGAAAGATGCCTCCGGCGAGGAGAAAGAAACTGAAGTGGTCGTTGGAGATCAGCAGCAAGCTCAAGAACAGCAGCAGGCCGAACAGCAGCAGACAGAATCGGACGAAAGCGTTCGGGATTCGCTGCCTGAAGGTTATGTTGAGGACCAGGAGAACCCTGTGAGGTATATGGTCAGGGTTATTGAAGTACCGTGGAAGGCTCTTCGAAAGGGAGACCCGCGGTACAATATAGTGATCAAGCCTGGCGATGTGATTACAGTACCTTCAGACAGAATCGGCGAATGCGTTGTAATGGGCAATGTAAATCAGCCTGGATACGTTACTCTCAGCGGAAGACCTATGACTCTTATGCAGGCTGTAGCTGCCGCAGGCGGCCTTGGCCAGCTCGCTGAGCCTGAAAATGTTGAGGTAAGAAGGCGAATCGGCAAAGACCATGAAGAAATTGTTATGGTTAATCTCGATAAGATCGCAAGCGGGCAGCAGCCGGATTTCTACATAAAACGTGACGATACGATTAATGTAGGAACAAGCGATGTGAGCTACTGGCTCTATGTGCTGAGAAATGCATTCACCGCAAACTACGGCTTCAGCTTCGATTACAGCAGGATTTACCGTACTGGTGAATACGATTACGACTACAATTATAACAGGTAATTCTTTAGGCTGATTTAAAAGCGATGGCAGAAAAAGTTAAATATTCTTGGGCATCCTTAGGGAGCCTCTTTTATCTAAAGACGGCAGTCCTGACTGCGCTTTTTGTTCTGCTTTTTTGGAACAACATTGAGGATATGGTTCGGGTATGGATGAAAGACCCGAGCTGGTCTCACGGTTTTCTGATTCCGCTTTTCAGTTTGTATCTGATAAATCAGAGAAAAGAAGAACTGCTTTCAAAGAAGGCCTCGCCCTCTTTTTTAGGCGTTTTGGCCTTGGCTGCTATACTTGCAGTATATATCTTCAATATCGTACAAATAAGATACGCCTACGGCGAGCCTGTGCTTATGATAGCTGCCTTGGGGGCGGTAGTCCTCGCTGTCTGCGGCTGGAGGATGATTTATCATCTCTGGCTTCCGGTGGCATTTTTGATCTTTGCAGTTCCGATCCCTACAAGGCTCTACAGAGAGCTCACAATGCCTATGAGAATGATAGCCTCTCAGGTTACTACTGCTTTCCTCAATGCTATTCCCGCAATAGATGCCACGGTTAGAGGTGTTATTATTGAGGTTACCTACAAAGGGGTGCCTCTTGAAACTGCTCTCAACGTGGCAGATGCATGCAGCGGGATGAGGCTTATGATGGCTTTTCTTGCTCTCGGTGTGGCTATGGCTTATATACACAGCAGGCCGATATGGCAGAAAGCAACCCTTATAGCTTCTATTATACCGATTGCTATACTGTGCAATATAATTCGTGTTACATTTACAGCTTTTATATATATCTATATCGGACAGCAGTACGCCAAAGGCATATATCATAATATGCTCGGTATGCTGATGCTACCGATTGCTCTTTTCTTCTATTGGCTTGTTGACTGGTTTATGAATAATCTCTTCGAACAGGAAGGTGAAGAAGAAAAAAAGGAAAAAGAAGATGATTCTCCAAAGGTAGTCAGGAGAAAGCGATGAAGCTGAGCAAATCAAATATCGTTTTTATTCTACTCGTGCTTATCCTCGGAGGTTTAGCCGCTGGGAAAAGGATTATAATTGATAATCTCGGTATCTACCTTCAGAAACAGCCGATAGAGCTTAAAAAATCTCTTGACGAGCTGAACATTGATGGTAAAAACGGGTATGTTGTTCGTAAGAAAAGAAAAATTGAAAACAAAGAGATTGAAAAAGAACTCGGTACTACAGATTACATTATCTGGGAGGTGGAGAACACTGAGGCACCTTCAGAGTCTCCAACTAAATTTTGCTCGCTTTTTATCACATATTACACAGGAATTAACGACCGAATCCCCCATGTGCCTGAGGAATGCTATTTCGGTGCAGGGAATGTGGTGAAAGGTTATCGCGAAGGACAATTGGATTTACTATCATCAGATCAGAATGATTTCAGCCAGAGATACAGAATGGTTGAGTTTGTCAGCAAGGCAGACAGTATCTGGCGAGGCTCAAAGCCTTTCTACGTCTGTTATTTGCTGAAAGTCAATGGTGAGTTTGCGTCAAACAGAACTGAGGCAAGAAACATAATGGCCACGAATTTATTTGGTAAATATTCGTACTTTGCTAAGATAGAGTGGCGGTTCAATGGAAAAAGCTCACATCCGACAAAAAAAGAGATTGAAAAGGCTTCTCAAAGCCTGATGGGCTTTGTTGTTGAAGAGCTCGAAAAAAACCACTGGCCCGATTTGGATTGAATATGTCATTAAGGGATTATTATGGCAAAGAAAAAGAAAAAATCAAGATTAAATATTAAAGTAGCAATTGCCGGCCTGCTCGTTTTAGGCATCGCAGGGGCGGGAATATTTTATCTTTGGTATAAAAGCGGAAGAGACCCTCAAAAGTTTATCGTAGAGGCTCAGACCGCACTGGAAAATAAGCAGTATAAGCAGGCTGAAGAGCTTTACGGGAAGGCATATCATTTCTCAGAAGGCCTTGATAAAGTAGATATCCTCTTCAAGCTCGCAGAGATTGCTATGATCGAAGACCCCGGCGATCCCGCTGCGGGGATTGAGCCGAAAGAGCCAAAATGGCGAAAGGCTATGGGAATCTTTGATAAAATTTCTGCTACAGACCCCAAAAATATCGAAGCACGCCTCAAAATGCTCGATTTCAGCTATGAACTCGCCGATATGGGCAGGGCGGATTCTTGGAATGAAGTAAGAGAAATCTCAGACGAGCTTTTACTTCTTTATGATGAGCAGAATAAGGAACCTGACCCTTTCGTAGTGCTCGCACGAGGCAGGGCTTCCCTTGAGATCGCAAAAGCAGGCAGCGCATCAGATACTCAAAAAGAAATCGATGATGCTAAGAAGTTTATGAATATGCTTCTTAAGCTTGAGCCCAACAACTTCGATGCATTCTGGCACCTCGCCCACGCAGAACTGCTTCAGGGCGAGATTGACGATAATGCCGGGATTATAGGTGCAAGAGAAGACAGTGTGAAAAGGGCTGAGGCTATAATACAGGAATCTATCGATAAAAATCCGGAGATGTCCGAGCCGTACGTTAATATGCTCAAGCTCAAGATACTTGAGAGCAGGTCCGGCAAGACATCAGCCGATGTAAAAGCAACTATTGAAGAGCAGTATCAGAGGGTTAAGGAAAAATTCCCCGAAAATGCCGAAATTGATTACGTTATGGCCGGCTTCTACTATAAAAACCCGCTTGATATAGACAAGGCCGTAAAGCTTATTAACAATGCGGTTAAGAAAGAGCCGGAAGATTACGATTACGTATTCCGCGCCTCTATGATTAACTATATGAAATACTGCCTGTCCGGGGAAAAAATAAAATGGGTAGATGAGGCCATTCGTCTTGCAAAATCTGCTTTGGAGCTTCCGGAAGCACAGAAAACATCAGGTCCTAAACAGGCAAGAAATAATAACAATATCCTTGTTTTAAATAATCTGCTCGCAAACTACTACTCAGAAAAGGCCAGGCACACCGAAGGCGAAGATAGAGAAAAACTCCTCGCTTCTCTGGAAGAGGCAACAAAGAACATCAAAGACATTGTTATGGTTGAAGAGAACCCCATTCTTATTAAATGGAGGGGGATGCTTGAGTACCTGAAGGGGGATCAGGAAAAAGGCCTTCGCAAACTTGTTAAGGCTCAGGAAAAATTTGATGGCCAAAACAGCCCTGATGCTCAGCTTTGTTATTTCATTTCGCGAATTCTCAAGAGCGAGAGTGTTATTGGAGCAAAACAGAAATATCTTGGAAAGGCAATAGAAAACAATATTGTTTTTGAAGGCAGGCCTGAAGCTGTTCTTGATTATTCAGAAATCCTTCTTGAACTCCGCTCTCCGGACAACGCCATTTCTCTTGTTCAGAGATATGAACAGGTGATGGGTGAAAATGAGAGAAGCAACGAGATTCTTATCGAGGCATATATTCAGGCAAATCTGTTCGACAAAGCAGAAAAGCAGATTGAGGCGTATGGGCCTGAATCCCTGAAGGCTCTGAATTATAAACTGCAAATAGCCGGCCAGCGGGCTTCTCAGCTTCTTCAGCTCAGAGCAAGGCAGCAGCTCTATAACGAGCCGAATGCGCAGAATAAGATTAGCAGTTTGAGTGAGGATATAAGAGAGCTTCGACTGAAAAGGCTCAAACTCCTGCGTCAGATTTTTAATAAGTATCCCGAATCGCTAAAAGACTACAGCGGTGTTTCTGAAATACTGGTTGATGTTTTGCAGGAAGGGTATAAGCCCAAAGCAGTTGAGTTTAATGAGGATTTCCTCGAGAAATACCCCGACAATCCTACAGCGCGTCTTATGAAAAAGAGGCTCAATAAGCCGGACCCGCTGGTTGTAGATAAAGAAGAGCTAAGGGAGTTTCAGGCTGATATCCTTGAAGAAACAGATATGGATGAGATCCAGAAGCAGCTGAGCATAGGCAGGGTTTACCTCAAGGGGCAGGACTATGAAAATGCTTACGGTTATTACGAGAAGGCGCTTGAATTAGACCCCGATAATGAAGCGGCCATCTCTTCGCTTTTCGATATGGCTATAGCAGAGGCGGATTACGAACGGGCTGCGGGCTATATGGAAACGGCGGTCGAAATGGACATCGACGGCTGCGGCGGACAGTTCTTCGCAGGCCGGCTGGCGCTCAAACAGGAAAACTACCAAGAGGCTCTCGACTGTTTCAATGAATGCATTGAAATCAAGCCCATCTTTCCTTCTGCGTATCTGAATCTCAGCATCATATACAATGAAATGGGCAAGATGGGGCAGGCTGTTGAAAACGCCCGCAAAGCGGCTGAGTTTTCGCCTAAAGACAGCAATATTTCGCTGAACTATGCTATGGTGCTCTACAAGCGTAATGAAAAGCTTGGAAGCGATGTTACAGACCAGCAGAAAAAGCAGGCTCAGGATGCTATCCTGAGAGCTATAAGGGTTAATCCTGCGAATATTGAGCTTCAGAGCGTTTATGCTGAGTACATTGCTGATACAAAGCCAGGCAGCGCGCTTGCTATGAGGCAGACTATCTTTAAGTCTAACCCGACTAAGAAAAATGCGCTTCTGCTTGCAAGAATGGCCTTGAAGAATGCAGATGATGCGTTTAATTCACCCAAAAAACAGGCTATGTACAGAATAGCAGAGGATGCATACAACAATGCTCTTGCAATCTCCCCGGGAGACCCGGAGGTGCTTGACGCTTATGCAGATTTCTACAGAATTTCCGGTCAGGAAGATAAGATTACACAGCTCCTTGGAGACAGAAAAGAGGTTCTCTGGAAATCTTATTATCGCCGCTCACAGTTTGACAAGGCAAAAGAAACTCTTCTTGAACTTAAGGAAAAAGACCCGGACAATAAAGACTATGTTCTTGGATTGCTTGGGGTTTCAATAAAGCTCTTTGATAAAGAAAATGTGGAAAAATATTCTAAAGAGCTTCTCGAATTGGAAGACACCCTTGCAAACAGAATCCTAAAGGTTAAATCTTTCGTGGAAATAGGGGCTGTTGAAGACGTTGAGAATGATCTCCAGAAGCTTATAGAGAACAATCCGGACAATGTTGAGCTGCGTCTTCTTTCAGCTACTGTTGCACTTAGAAAGGGTGAATTCGACAGAGCGGAAGAGATCGCAGGGAAGATTCTCGATAAAAACGCAAAAAACGCTACAGCATGGCGAATTAAAGGCAAGGCAAACTATCTAAGCGCAGACTATCAAAAGGCCCTCGATGACTTCAAAGAATGTAAATCAATCAAAGATGACAGCCTAATAAGAATCGATATAGCAAGGGCCTACGACAGGCTCGGCAGGTATGAGCCGGCTATTTCAGAGCTCAACAGCGCTGTGGAAGATGAGAGCACCCCGCTGGTGGCCTTGAGGCTGCTCGAAGAGATCTACTGGCGTGCTAAGAAGTTTGCCCCGCTCAGAGATTATTACAACCTGATGATTAAACGCTTCCCTGAAAAGTCTTACTGGCAGCGACGCCTTGGAGATATGGAAACCCAGCTCGAGAATTTCGAAGCAGCTGAGGATGCATACAAGGCCGCTTGGGACAAGGCTTTGAATTCAGGCGAAGATGACCCCGCTTCCATACTTGGATACGCAAATACTCTGCTCGAACAGGGTAAGAACTCTCAGGTGCTTTCAATGCTTTCCAAGTATGTTGATTCTCCATACAAGGTGGCTGTATTTACTCTGATGGCACAGACAAGACATAGCATGGGCAATGAAGAAAATGCCATGGAGGATTTCCATGTTGCTATGAAAAGCTCTGGTATAGACTTGCAGAAGATCAAGTTTGTAATTCAGAGAATGGTGGACAGCTACGATAAGCAAAGCGCTTACGAGATTGTAACCAGCTATGCTGAAAAGGGCGAGAAAACAGTTAATAAGTATTTGTGCCTGTTCCAAGTTAATTTTGAGTTTGCCAACTACAATAAAGCTATAAGCTATGTTGATGATGCTCTTTCGCAAATCTCAAAGGAAAACATCCTTTATCGGCAGTTTAATATACTTAAAGCAAATACACTGCTATATGCTTATAAGAAAATCCCGGACAGAGACTATACCGAAAGAGCTGCCCAGATCTATGAAGAGCTGCTCAAGCAGACACCTGGCGATACTAACGTGTTGAACAACCTTGCATATCTGCTTGCAGAGAGTGATTATGATCTCGAGAGGGCAGAGCAGGTGGCCGCAAAGGCATATCAGTCTGCCCCAGATAACGGGCTGGTACTTGATACTTACGGCTATACGCTTATAAAGAACCGTAAATACGAGAAGGCCGAATCCCTGCTTTCGAGAGCTATTCAGAAAATGGAACTCAGCTCTACAAACGCACCTTCTGAGGTGTATGAGCATTACGGTCTTGCTCTGGAAAGGCTCAACAAGCCCGAGGAAGCTAAGGCAGCATACGAAAGAGCATTGAAAACTGATGAAAGGCTTCCGAAAGAAACTCAGGATAAACTCAAAGAAAGAATTTCAAGGCTTTCCAAGAGGATTTTTTAGTGGTTTATAGAAGTGAATATTATATTCTTATAATAGGTTCTTAAGAGGATTATTAAGTGGTTAACGAATCTGAAATAACATCCAGACTTCCAATGCAGGAGCCTCAGGCAGAGGGTATTCAGCTTACCCCGAAAGATATACTTACGATTATAAGAAGGCATCTTCTGCTGATCATCCTTCTTCCAATTTTAGGTGCGGCGATAGGCATAGGTTTATATTTTATGTTAGCAAAGTATTCCCCGAAATTTACATCTGTATCTGCGATAAGGGTTTTGGAGCCTGAAATCAGCGACCCAATGAAGCTGGCTGCGAGAATGTCTAATACCGACACTTACTACCAGTTCCGTCAAACGAAGGCTCGATTTATCAAACAGCAGGATATGCTTCAAAACCTTCTCGAAACAGATCAGGTGCGAAACACCCAGTGGTTCCGCCAGTTTGTAGCTGATGACGGAAGGCCTGATATTGCTGAGGCTTTAGCAGCTTTAGAAAGCAGCATTGGGGTTAGTGTTGCAAGAGACAACTTTATTATCCAGGTCAGTTTTTCCAGTAAAAGCGCTCGTGAATCAAAGCTTATTCTCGACCAGCTCGTAGAGCTGTACACCAAATCCCAGCTTGAAAGAGAAACGCAGACCCAGCGTGATAAGCTGGCTCAGGCAAAAGAAGAAGAGCGAAAAGTGCGTGCTGAGATCAGGGCGGCCGAGGCCTCTCTTAGAGATATCCGTCAGTCTAATCCTACGCTAGCAGAATTCAGCGACACTGGTGATACTGGCAGCCAAAGGCACAGTATCAAGGTAAAGCACGACTCTCTCGAGGTTCAGGTTATGGATCTTGAGGGGCAGATCAGTGAGATTGAATCGCGAATCGCTACTCTCGAATCCAGAGCTCAGGGCGAGTTTGACGAAGTCGTACGTGAGCAGATGGAGAACGACCCGATCGCAATCTCTGCCCGCCAGCGAATACTTTACCTCAGGCCTGAGCTTGCAAGGCTCACCGCAAAGCTGGGCGAGAACCACCGCTCTGTTCGAAAAATGCGTGAGCAGCTCAGAATGGCTGAGTCCGAGCTAAACAGCAGGCAGAACTTCATAGCGGAGCTTAACAGACAGTCGGAGCTCCAGCATGCGGAAGACCAGCGTGCTTTCCTTGTCAGCCAGCTTGAGAATTACAGAGCCCAGCTTCAGGATGCTCTTCTCAAGCAGAAAGAGCTTGATGAGCTCAGGGCGGAATATGAATCATTTGTAGAGATCCGAGAAAGAGGCCGTGAAAGGCTTGAAAAGCTCATAGACCATATCCAGAGCCTTAATATGCTCGTAAGGGATCCGAAGGTTTCCAAGCTTGAGCCTCTGGGCGAGGCGATTCTGCCTCTTCAGAAGAGCTTCCCGGACTTAAAGCTCTTCATTCCTGCCGGCATTGTACTTGGCGGTTTCATAGCAGTAGTATTCGCCTTCATACGTGAATTGGCTAATGATAAGCTTAGAACTCCGCAGGATGTATCCAAGGCGGTAGATATCCCGGTTCTCGGTGTAATATACAACAGCAGTGAAGATGATGATGTTGAGGATATTCAGCCTGAACGTGTCGTAAATGAAGCCCCGAACTCTGTAACAGGCGAGGCATATCGTCAGCTTAAATCTAATGTTAAGCTCTCAGGTGCTCTGGGTTACGGTCAGGTGCTGATGATAACAAGCGCAAATCCCCATGAAGGCAAATCTACAGTAGCCTCGAATCTCTCTGTCAGCCTCGCTGCTGAGCAGAATAAGGTGCTGTTGATTGATGCGAACTTCCGCAGACCTGCCTTCAGCATATACGCCTCTCAATCAGGTGAATCGGAAGACCATCACATGATTTCAGGTCTCAGCGAAGTGTTAGCAGGCAATAAATCCACTGAGGAAGTTATTGTTTCCGGTCAGGTTGCAAACTTGGACATAATGGCCTGCGGCGAGCTCCCCGAGATGCCTTCCGAGATGCTCTCAGGACGTTCAATGAATCAGTTCCTCGGTGATGTAAAAGATAAGTATGACTTTGTGGTTATTGATGCTCCTCCTGTGATTATGAGTGAGGCAAAGAGCTTAAGCGCTATGGCTGATTCAACTCTCGTTGTATTCAACGCACAGATGACTAAGCGAGGCGTTGCCCAAAGAACTGTGCGGGAGCTTGATGTGGTTAATGCTAATGTGATAGGCTGCTCGCTTGTTTCTGCGAAAGCTCTCAAAGGCGGCTACTTCAACCAGTACCTCAAAACCTACAAGGATTATATAGAATCAATGCCTGAAACTAAGGCTTCTTAAAAGAGTGTTTAGTTGGATAAATGGGAATTAATATGATACGCAGATTTACTAAATTACTTTTGCCGCTTCTGGTTGCCGCATTTTTTATAGCCGGCTGCCAAGACCCTAAGAAAATTTATGTCGAGGCCGTTGAACTGGATGAGAAAGGCCAGTCCGATCAGGCAATAGAAACTTTGGATGAAGCTATAAAGGCAGACTCTGAATTTTCAGATGCATATTCCCTTAAAGGAGATATCTTTCAGCGTCAGGGAAAGCTTGAGCAAAGCTCTCAGGCCTATGAGCAGGCTGTGAAATATAATCCTGTTTCCTTCAAGGATTTGTACAATCTCGGCAAAGTTAATTATGCCTTGGACAGGTACGAAAAAGCTATAGGAGCTTTCGTTCGTGCTTTGGAGCTTCATCCTGAAAGCTACGATGCCAACTACTTCACAGCCAAAACCTATTACAAGCTTGAAGACTATGAGAAGGCATTGAATTACGCCACCGAGGCGAGGCTTATCAGCCCTGATAACACCGAGCTTGAAATCCTTTTCGGCGATATCTACACCGCAACGAGCAATTACGAAACAGCGATCGCTGAATATAGAAGGGCTCTCGAGCGTGAAGGCAATAAGCCGGAGATTATGATTCCTCTCGGCCTTGCATACATAAGAAGCGGGAGCTTTGATGTTGCAAGGGAGCTGCTGAATGAGACGATAAGGGTAGCCCCAGACGACCACAGAATCTATCAGTATCTCGGGTATCTCGATCTTCGCGCAAAAGATTTCGAGGCCTCTATCGAGAACTACAGGGTTGCAAGTTCGCTAAAACCCGGCGATCAGCTCTCTCTGAAGGGCTCGGGTGTGGCATACATATTGAAAGGATTCAGGGATAAAGACCCTGTAATCAAAGATAAAGGAATACAGCAGTGGCGTGTTGCCTTGAGGCTTCAGCCAGACCAGCCCGGGCTTAGAAGACTTATAAGAAAGTATTCTAAGGTCAAGGTGCAGTAGAATATTGTCTGCCCGCTTAAAGAATAAGATTCCGGGAGCAAAGCAGCAGGTTGTATTTTTTCTCCTTTTTGCTGTTTTGCTGGCTGCGGATTTGGTGTCGAAATCCGCTATCTTCGAATTCCTTGCAGATAAAGAAGGATACAGTTGGCCTTTGTTAGGTGATTTTATCGCCCTTACTGCAAGAGTTAATCCTGGGGCGGCTTTCAGCATTGCCAGCGGGAGCACTTGGCTGCTTGTGGCTGTTTCGGCAGCAGCTGTTACGGCTGCTTTAGTTATCTTTGAGCTTGGACTGGTGAAAGGAAGGTATGCTGTGCTTCTATCTGTTTTTACAGCAGGTGCAGCAGGCAATCTTTACGACAGGATATTTAACGACGGATACGTCCGAGATTTTATAGATGTGAATCTTTATGTTAATAATTATCACTGGCCGACGTTTAATGTAGCAGATTCCTTGATGTGCATTTCAGTTGGCTTATACTTGATTTTTCATTATGCAGATGAGAGCAAAAAAAATAAGCACAATAGCAGTTAAACTCTTCGCAGCAGTTTTATTGATAACTGTTCTTGCGGGCTGCGTTAACAGGGAATTGAAGGTTATTACTAATCCCGAGAATGCAGATGTTTACCTAAACGGCGAACAGATCGGCAAGAGTCCGGCATCTGTAAACTTCAACTGGTACGGCACATACGATGTTAAGATAGCCAAAAAAGGGTTTAAGACCCTTGAGCAGACAGCAGAAATCAAAAGACCCCTCCACGATTATTTCCCTTTAGATATATTCGCGGGAATTTTCAACAGCGGGAAAACATACACATACCGCTGGCATTTTGATCTGGAAAAGGCCTCCGAACCTTCCAGAGAAGCCCTCATAGAAAGAGCTGATAATTTCGCTGAAAAGTCAGGAGCAGCCCCCAAGGATTCTCCCGATGGCTCAAAGCAGTAAACGCCCCGAGCTTCTCGCTCCGGCAGGCAATCTGGAAAAGCTCAAATGGGCAGTTCAATACGGCGCTGATGCCGTTTATTTCGGCTCTGAATACAGCCTGAGAAATTTTGCCGGCAATTTTTCACTCGCTCAGGCAGAACAAGGCATAAAATACCTTCACCGTTTCGGAAGAAAGGCCTATATAACGCTGAATATTTTTCCATTTTCTGATGAGTATGATAAAATTTTATCCCTTGCCCGCAATTTTGATGAAATGAATGCCGATGCGATTATCGTCGCAGATCTCGGCGTTCTTATGATGCTCAAGCGTGAAGGGATCAGGGCAGCTGTTCATATCAGCACTCAGGCAAACACCCTCAGCTCACAGACTGCCCTCGAATATGCCGAGCTTGGAGCTTCAAGGGTAAACCTTGCCAGGGAGCTCTCTTTGCAGCAGATAAAAGCAATTCTGCCGGCGGTTTCAGGAAAAATACAAACAGAAGTCTTTATACACGGAGCGGTTTGTTTTTCGTATTCAGGACGCTGCGCAATCAGCGACTACCTCACAGGCCGGCGGGCAAACAGAGGCGAATGCACTCATCCCTGCCGCTGGAAATACCATCTGATGGAGGAAGAGCGGCCAGGGGAGTATCATCCTGTTTTTGAAGACGACAGAGGCCTGTACTTCTTCAATTCCAAAGATCTCGCTCTTTTTGAATACGTACCTGCACTGGCTGAGATAGGCGTTGATTCGATGAAAATCGAAGGCAGGATGAAATCTGTACACTACATAGGCTCGGTTGTCTCGCTATACAGAAGAATAATCGACGGAGATGAGATTAGCAGCGAAGAGGCCTTCAAGCTCCTTGGCAGGGTGAAAAACCGCGGCTACTCACGCGGATTTATCGACGGCCCCGCAGAATCTAAGGACTGCCAGCTTGAGGACAACCATTCAACGGGCGGAACTGTTTTTGCTGCAAACGTTACAGACCAGACTTCAGATAATGGCTGCTTTATTCGGGTACGTAATAAAATTTTCGCAGGCGAAAAGCTCGAAGTATTGCTCCCAAACGGCCGTTTATCCGAAGCAACCCTCCCAAAACCGCTCACAGACCAGAAAGGCGAAACTCACGAATTTGCAAATAATGAACAAATCATTAGACTAACCTCTCCTCTTCCTGAGTTTTCAATCTTGAGAAGAGTATCGGAATGAGTATATAATGTTCTTTTGAGTTGGATCGAGAGGTTTGTATGAAATTAGATCCTACGGTTATGAAAGATTGGCAGATTGCGAAAGCTGCCGAAGAGAAAATGTTAAGCATAGCTCAGCTCGCCGAAAATCTCGGCCTGAGAGAAGATGAGCTTATTTATTACGGCAAAAATCTTGCCAAGGTCGATTATCGAAAGGTATTAGACAGAACAGAGGGGCAGAAAAAAGCTCGATACATTGATGTAACAGCTATCACCCCAACACCCCTTGGCGAAGGCAAAACCACCACAACCATTGGGCTTGTGGACGGCCTCGGAAGGCTCGGAAAGAGCGTAGCAGGGGCGATTAGGCAGCCTTCAGGCGGCCCAACCTTCAACATCAAAGGCTCAGCAGCGGGAGGCGGACTCGCACAGTGCATACCGCTCACCCCATTCTCCCTCGGCCTTACAGGCGATATAGATAAAATCACAAACGCCCATAACCTTTGTATGGTTGCCCTAAATGCGAGAATGCAGCACGAAAACAACTACGACGACGAAAAGCTCGCCCAGAGAAATCTAAAACGCCTCGATATAGACCCCCAAAAAGTTCAGCTCAAATGGGTAATTGATTTCTGCGCTCAGGGACTGAGGAATATCCGTATGGGCATCGGCGGGAAGATGGACGGCTTCGAGATGGATTCGGGCTTTGCGATTAGTGTATCAAGTGAGATTATGGCGATTCTCGCTGTAGCAAGAGATCTCAAAGACCTGCGTGAGAGAATCGGCAAAATAGTCGCTGCATACAGCAAATCCGGCGAAGAGATTACAACAGAAGATCTCGAGGTAGCCGGAGCTATGACAGCTTGGCTCGTTGAGGCGATAAACCCAACACTGATGCAGACAATGGAGAAAAATCCTGTTTTCGTGCATGCAGGGCCGTTTGCAAATATTGCCATAGGGCAGAGCTCTGTAATTGCAGACCGCCTCGGCTCTAATCTCGTTGATTTCCACGTTACCGAAAGTGGCTTCGGGGCAGACATCGGCTTCGAGAAGTTTTGGAACATAAAGTGCAGATATTCCGGCCTCAAGCCCGATGCTGTTGTGCTTGTAGCAACGGTTCGCGCCCTCAAGATGCATGGAGGCGGCCCGGAGGTTAAGCCGGGCAAGCCCCTGCCCAAGGAATACACAGAGCAAAATGTGGAGCTCGTAGAGAAGGGCTGCTCAAATCTGAAAGCACATATCGAAACGGTAATAAAGAGCGGGGTAACACCCGTTGTATGCATCAACAGCTTCCATACCGACACCCCTGCAGAAATTGAAGCAATTCGCACAGCCGCAGAGGCTGCTGGTGCATACTGCGCTGTTTCAGAGCACTGGCTGAAAGGCGGAGAGGGGGCAGAAGAGCTTGCCGAAACTGTGATTAGAGCGGCTGATGAGCCCTCAGATTTCAAATTCCTCTACGATTTTGATATGCCGGTAAAGAAAAGGATTGAACTGATTGCAAAAGAGGTGTACGGTGCTGATGGTGTTGAATTTGCGCCTGAGGCAGAGGAGAGGATTCAGCAGATTGAGCAGGACCCTGACAGCTCAAAGATGGCAACCTGTATGGTTAAAACGCACCTGAGCCTCTCGCACGATCCTGCAATTAAGGGAAGGCCGGAAGGATTTACTCTCCCTGTAAGGGATATAATGGTTTATAAAGGTGCAGGGCTTATTGTCCCCATTGCCGGAACAATCAAGCTTATGCCCGGTACAGGCTCTGACCCTGCCTTCAGAAGAATCGATGTTGATACGCAGACAGGCAAAGTGGAAGGGCTGTTCTGAAAATCCGCTTAGCTTTGCATCCCTTGAATCTTCAAAGCCGCTTAATATGGCAAGTCCTGTTGAGCGGCTTTTTGTATTTTGCTGCGATTAGATAATCCAGCCGATAACAGTGAGAGAATGGGCTTCTTTACCGCCGGTTTTCATGTGAAAACATCACGAATTGAGAGGTTTTGCGGCCTTTTTCAAGAAAAAATTTCAAAAAATTCTGATTTTCCGGTAAAAATTCTTGATTACATTTTATCTTTTGCTATTATATATCCGTCCGAATTAGCTGTAACTTAATCACGGAGGGTTTATTTAAATGAACGACCGAGTCAGGATGATGAGGGTCAGTTTCCTTCTTGTTGTATCACTCACTATCGGTACGCTTGCGCTTCTTTTTATGGATACAAGCAGTGATAAGCCTATCGAATTCTCCGGCTACAGCCTCAAAGCCCACACTTCCGGTGTATCTGCTATGGAAAGCGGTGATGTTTTGAGTTTGGCCAGAGGAGTAAAGTCGGCAAGATGGTCAGAGGTTGATGTCGAATTCACAGCAACGCGTTCTGGTGATTTGTCGCTGGTTGCAGAAATGAACGGCTGCGTTTCAGATGAGCAGCTCAATTACCATTTCGTAATCTGCAATAATCTCGGCGATACGCCCGACGGGCTTATCCAGCCTACACACAGGTGGAAAAACCAGAAGCCCTGTCTCCCGGACCACAGCTGGGCCGGCGAGAAAAGTACCGTAAGGGTATGCCTAATCGGCAAAGACAAAACCTCCCTGACCCCCAAACAGAAAAAGAGTCTCGAAAACCTGAAAAAAGGATTGTCCGAAGGATTCAGTGTAAGATAAAGCTCAGCTTTAACGTTTCTTACCTGAGATTGCCTCGGCATTTCTCTTTAGTTTTTCAAGGCCGGTTCTTTCGACAACAGTTCCGCCGAAAGACGCAGAGAATGTGTCGCTGTCCATTTCCAGAATTTCATCAATCAGCAGCCATTTATTAAGCCTCTGCTTCAGGAAGCTGCTTTGCTGGTTTTCGTTGAAAGGGCATACATCGATGCACCTGTCGCAGCCGAAGAGCTCCTCGCTCAAAGCCTCTTCAGCTTCCCTGTTCATTTCGGTTTTCTTCTCGATAGTTTGAAACGAAATACACTTCGTGCAGTCAAGTAGTCCGTTTTCACCGAGTGCTCCGGAGGGGCAGGCCTCAATGCATCGCCGGCAGCTCCCGCAGCGGTTTTCGATAACTCCTTCATCAGGCTCTATTTCAAGATTGCTTATAAGCAGCCCCAGCAAAACTCGGCATCCCTTACCCGGGATTATCAGCATCCCGTTTTTCCCGATAAACCCCAGCCCTGCAAGAACTGCTTCTGACCTTTCATTTATAGGCACTGAATCCACGCAGGCCTTGATTTTCAGATCGGATTTATACTTATTACGGATAAAATCTGCGATATTGAAAATTCTGCTTTTGATTTTGCTGTGGTAATCTTCAAAGCAGGCATAATCGCATATTTTCCCTGCCTGCTCTGAATCGGGCTTTTCCCCCTGCGCTTTATTATAGCCTGCCGCAAACACAATCACGCTTTTTGCATCTTTAAAGAGCTTTGCGGGCGAGAAACGCTTATCTAAATTCCTTTCGAGATAACCTGTGTTCTCGTGCATCTCTGCTTCGAGCCACTTTCCAAAACGCTGGCGGTTTTCTGCTGGCAGATCTTCGGCGCTGGCAAACCCAGCCCTCAAAAATCCCTGCTCAAGTGCGTATTTTCTGATATCTTCTTTCATATAAACTCTCGCAGAAAACTAAAAAATCTTAGTATCCAGAAGATATATTCTTGCGGTTTTAATCTTTTTGGCCAGATTTTTTTATAAAACCGTCTTTCGTTCTTGACATGCCCCTATTTTAATTCTAAAATTTAACAAGAAAATTTTCTAATCTAAAACAAAATTAACGCTCTTTTTGTAACGTGTTATTACTTACAGGCGGTTTGCTTTTGTTTTATGAAACATTATTCCGTTTTTTGCGGAATTAAAATACTGATAGGAGATTCGGAAATGGGTTATACGGAAAGTTCTCTTGTTTCCCTCGACTCTCTCTCTGAATTCTGTGCATCTCCGGAAGTAGTAGAAGAGCTGGTGGATGTTTTTGTTGAAGACGGAAAATACTGCCTTGACAAGATCGAAGAGGGGCTTGCCGGCAAAGACTGCGGACAGGTGTGTCTTTATGCGCACCGAATCAAAGGCTCGGCAAGATACATAGCTGCAGATAAACTTGCCCAAGCCGCCTTAAATCTTGAAAACGCCTCAAAACAAACACCCTGCACAGATCTTTCGGGCTTTTTCAACGAGCTCAAAAAGGCTTTCTCCAATGTTGTGGATTATTTTGATAATTCAGACTGGAAATCCCAGATTAAAAACTGACCCCTGATTCGCCAATACATAATCTCATTGAATCGGGAATTTTTCTGGCTTAAAAGCAGAATCTCTTGCGATTTTTGGCTTAATATTTTTGTGTTTTTGTTATAATCTGCACCGTCGTTTACAGTCTTAATTAATTATTAAACGCAAGAGCAATCTATCTATGAACACAAAAAGGCTTATCACCTCATGCTTCGGGCTGGGCTTTTCGCCTTTCGCCCCGGGCACTGTCGGCTCGCTTCTACCCTGCGCCGTATTCATTGCAATCGCAGCTTTAACCCCTCAGCTCTGGCCGAGCCAGCTCGCACTCGCCGGCCTTACAGTCTTCTTCTCCTGGGCTACAGCAGCATTCTCTTCGCACGCTATTCAGCTTGCCGGCAGGGAAGACCCGTCCGAGGTGGTATCGGATGAATTCGCCGGCCAGGGGCTTGCTCTGCTCATCGGTTCATTCGTTTCCGCATTTGCCTCATATCCTTTGATAAGCATCGGAATTTTATTCCTATTGTTCCGCTTTTTCGATATAGCGAAAATCTGGCCGGCAAACCGCCTCGAGAGTCTCTTGGGCGGAATCGGCATCCTCGCAGACGACATTATGGCCGGCCTATATGCCGGAATCATTTTCATTATTGTTTCGCTTTTCGGCTGGGTACATTCCGCAGGTGAGCTTTTAAACCCCTGCCTCTTCCAGATCTGCGACTACCTCTCCGGCCTAAGCGGCTCTATAGGGCTCGGCTTCGTTCAGGGGCTCACAGAATTCCTCCCCGTATCCTCCTCCGGCCATCTGGTGATGTTCGAAACATTCATCCCCAGCTTAGACCCGGAAAGCAAAGAGATGCTCCTTTTCGACCTTGCCGTACACGTAGGCACAGTGTTCTCGATTATCGTTGTATTCCGCGAGGGCATCGCACTTTTCGCCCGCAATCTGCTAAGCTTCCATCGCACCGGCCTAAACCCAATCCAGCTGTACAAGAAGAATTTCGCTTGGCATTTTGCCTTCTGCGCAGTGATAACAACCATTACAACAGTGGTTATATACAAGCTCTTTGAGGAGCCTCTCCAAGGCTCACGAAAGCTCTGGCTGGTATGCATTATGTGGCTGGTAACAGCAGCCCTGCTCTACATTACAGACAAAAAGAAACGCTCTCGAATCAGATTTCACGATTTCGGAATTATAGGCGCTGTGCTGATTGGTGTTGCACAGTCAGGAGCGATTATCCCGGGAATTTCACGCAGCGGAGCTACGATATGCGCAGCCATCCTATACGGCCTGCACCGCAAATGGGCGGTGGAATTCAGCTTTCTCATTGCGATGCCCGCCATCCTCGGCGGCGCACTTCTCACTGCTCTCGAGCATAAGGAGCTTTTCGGTGCGGGCGTGCTGACTCCGGGCGTGATTGTATCAGGGATGCTCTCGGCCTGCCTTACAGGCATCATCGCACTCAAGCTCCTGATAAAAGCAAGCAGAAAAAGAAAGCTAAAATACTTCAGCATATACTGCGTTTTTATCTCTGCGGTTTCATTTATATACCTACTGCTGAATTAGCTTTAAACAAGGCTCGTTTAGTGTTATCCTTTTAGCCGCAGGCGAGATGAAAAATTGAATTCAAAAAAGAAGGGATAATTATGAAATCATACAGAAAACAGCTCTGGTTCGAAATTAAGCAGAGAAGACAGCTCATAAACATCACTCCAGATCTCGAGCAGTGCCTCGCTGAGAGCGGCGTGCAGGAAGGCCTTCTCCTATGCAACGCTATGCACATAACTGCGAGCGTATTTATAAACGACGACGAACCAGGACTCCATCAAGACTATGAAAAATGGCTCGAAAAGCTTGCTCCGGAAAAGCCCCATTCGCAGTATAAGCATAACGGCATGGAAGACAACGCAGACGCGCACCTCAAGAGAACTGTAATGGGAAGAGAAGTGGTAGTAGCGATCACTAAAGGACGCCTCGACTTCGGACCGTGGGAACAGGTTTTCTACGGCGAATTCGACGGCAACAGAAAGAAAAGAGTTCTCGTTAAAATTATCGGGGAATGAAAAACTAAAAAAGTTCCAGCTGTTTTGGGGCAGGGGGTTTTTGACGGCTCAATTTGCCCCAAAAAACCTTCATTTTTTCGTATTGCTTGTCGGTTACTACAAGAACCCTTACCTCTCCATCAGGCGGAAGGAAATTTTCTACTCTTCTGGTGTGTACTTCTGCATTTTCTTTGCTGGGGCAGAATCTTTCATAAACAGAATACTGAACCATTGTGAAGCCGTCTTTGATAAGATTTTTCCGAAAGATAGAATAACTTTTCCTTGCCATTTTTGTATCAGTGGGCAGATCGAACATAACATAAATCCACATCATTCTGTACTCGCTTAAATTCATAATCTTTTCCTTAAAGCTCTGGAAGGCTCAGTTTCTTTGCTGACCTATCGAAACATTTAGTTAAAGATGCTGCTGTTTTATGAAGACCTGTCATAAGAGGCCCGGAAACCCCTTCCATTTCGATGGATGAATGCAGCGTTTCCAGCAGGCGGGCTTTATGTAATTGAGATAAATCCTGCAGCTCAGCGGGATTAGGATTTTCATGCCATATATTCAGAACTTTTTCCTCTATATAGCCTCGGAAAGGCTCCATTATATCATCTGCAAGGCAGAAAGAGTTGTATCTGCTGCAGTGATGTATCCCAAGAGTAGGCAAAAGGCCCGCACAGCATATAGCTCTCGCTGTAGCAGCCCGAAGAACCATATAGCCGTAATTAAGCAGATTATTTGGCGGTTCGCCACCTCTTTGCCTCTTGAATTTTCTTCCGCCCAAAAAATATTTCCAGAAAAGCCTGCTTGCCCTTGCTTCAATATTTTCAGGATCACCTGATTTAACTTTAGAGGCAAGCTCAGCAATCCCTATTCCGACTTCAGGATTATAATTTGATATTATTTTTCCCTGATGAGTTATTTTCGCTTTTATAAGCTGTTTCCAGAGGCGTTTTTTCAATGGCTGGGAGGCTTGGGTTTGCTGCTTCTGCCTTTCTGTTTGAACAGAATTTGAATCTATGGGAAGCAGCATACCTGCGGGGTTATGTTCTCCATTGCAAAGAACAACTGCTGCCCGGCAGTTAAGCAGCTCTGTAAAAACGCTGTGAGTATATAAAACGGCCGAATTGTCTATCAGGAGAATTCCTATATCTTCACATGGGATCGATCGTTCAATACCATTTTGGCTTGCGATTACCAATTGGCCATAACGAATGTTCAGTTTGCAGGAATTTTCTGATATTTCAATAATTCGTTTCATTATCTACCCCCCCCCCCCCCCCTAAAGTTGTAACTTGCTTTCATTTTCATATCGCTTACAATTAAAGAGAATGCAGTTAAAGCCATGGAGCGTTGTAACTTGCTTTCATTTTCATATCGCTTACAATGAGGCAGACACGCAGAATATAACAAGGTTAGTTGTAACTTGCTTTCATTTTCATATCGCTTACAATTTAATCGAAAATCGAAATTTGTCAACCCTTGTTGTAACTTGCTTTCATTTTCATATCGCTTACAATATAGAGGGTGTGCTTGACGCTAAGGGCTACGTTGTAACTTGCTTTCATTTTCATATCGCTTACAATATATATTTGAATCGTCCGAATACAGCGTTGTGTTGTAACTTGCTTTCATTTTCATATCGCTTACAATCAATGGATATGCACGTGATGGCGATTTTATGTTGTAACTTGCTTTCATTTTCATATCGCTTACAATTCTCTGAATTGTAGTGCTGCGAAAATGAACGTTGTAACTTGCTTTCATTTTCATATCGCTTACAATGTGCGGACGAATATCCTACAATTGCGTCAAGTTGTAACTTGCTTTCATTTTCATATCGCTTACAATTCCAAAAACTATCTGTAAGATAACCCTTGCGTTGTAACTTGCTTTCATTTTCATATCGCTTACAATGCTTCGGCACAAAAGAAGAAGCTGAAAAATGTTGTAACTTGCTTTCATTTTCATATCGCTTACAATAGCGCAGCTCTTGAACAGTTAACCTTATTTGTTGTAACTTGCTTTCATTTTCATATCGCTTACAATCTACTTGGTATATAAGCGGGTCAGCCGAAGTTGTAACTTGCTTTCATTTTCATATCGCTTACAATCTGTATCGTCAAACCAATATACGCTTGTCGTTGTAACTTGCTTTCATTTTCATATCGCTTACAATCTGCGAAGCGAAGCTGAAGCACACGGTGTCGTTGTAACTTGCTTTCATTTTCATATCGCTTACAATGCGCCCATTTCGATTCCCTTTGCGAGTCTGGTTGTAACTTGCTTTCATTTTCATATCGCTTACAATGCGCCCATTTCGATTCCCTTTGCGAGTCTGGTTGTAACTTGCTTTCATTTTCATATCGCTTACAATGCCGAATCGGAAATTAAAAACGGAGGAAACGTTGTAACTTGCTTTCATTTTCATATCGCTTACAATGGCGTGCAGTTTAGAGGCATGCGTTACGGAGTTGTAACTTGCTTTCATTTTCATATCGCTTACAATTCGCCGCTTGTAAGCTCCTGATATGAAGGAGTTTACAAGCGGAAATGATTTAAAAAAACACTCAGAGAAACGCTTCTTAGCATTATTTCCATTCTTTTTCATATGAGTTACCTTCTCTCTCTGGTTTTTTTACGGAATAATATTTTCCCATCATATCAACTTCAAATTTTTCTAATTTTGCATTTTTGTAAGAGAATTCTTTAGTGAAACTCTTTCCCTCCTCGTCAAATGAAGATCCATCATATTTTTTTAGCGATATCACAGGCCTCCCCCCCCTTATATAATCTATGTAATACATTTGATCTTGGAATTTAACGAGGTCATCTTTAAATAAGGAAAATTTGAATTCAAACTCATTTGTTAGTTCCGGCCAGTCTTCATACGGCGTATCTCCTTTTGAAAGATATTTCGAAGGAAGAGGGCTTTTTGCTGCAAAATCAGATGCGTAAAGCGGAACAGCATAGTTTTTCCCGTCAGGTCCTTTGTAAAAATCTGCTCTGACGATATGTCCCATTCCGCAAAATCCCTTGTTGAACGGCTGAACCCTTCCCTTGATATTTGCTTTTCTCCAGCTTTTAGGGTTTTGAGAATGGGCTTCTCCGGTAACTTTCCTCCTCGGCATTCTAGAAACAAAGATATCGTCTAACTTCTTGAGCACATCTTCTCTGAAACTCTCCCACGGCTCAAAATTGCAGTTTTTAAGCCTGCCGTTTATTGCCTTTCCCTTATTTTCCAAATCTTTGGCTATCATAGAAGCAAGGTAAACATGCCCCTGTGTTGAACAGGCAACTACAATTGCATCCAGAGCGTGGTGAAGATCGTTTTCTTCTCTGTGTTTCTTAAGCCCCCAGTGATACCGCAGAAACGAAGTTACCCTTCCTGATCTGAGCTGAACTCTGCTCTTTTCGTTTATGTCTTCTCTTTGTGATTTTGAAAAATCGAGATGTTTTTTGAGAAAACCCGCAATCTCTTTGGCTGCGTATCTGGTATCATTAAGATTTCTTGAAATGAAGCGGTCTTTATCTTCCTCGTCAAATTTCTTTGTAAGAAGCTTTCGTTTTTTGGCAGAAGGCATTGTTCCCATATGCCCCACTCTAACTACAAACTCTTCCCATTTCTTTGGATCCTTGCTTAGATATTCAAAGGGGAGCATGTTTTTCTTTTCCTGATTGGCCTTTTTTGTGCAGAGAACCTTATTGTTGAGGCTGTCGTCGAATGACCTGCTTATCGGGATAATGTGGTCAATTTCGCAGTCCAGCAGACTGCCTGAAATATCTTCGCCGCTGTATGGGCAGGCGTGGATATATTGGCCCGTATAAGGGCAGCGGTATTTCTGCTGCATTGCGAGCCTGAATCTCAGCAGATTCTGGCCTTCTTCCGGATTGAGCCCGAATTCCCTGCAAAGCTCTTTGGCCTGCTCTTTCTGATCTCTGTAGCGTGTTTGTTTCTTGTAAATGTCGTTGAGCTTTTTCTGGCTTGAAGCGAGTTCAGTTGCTATTTCTATGTTGATTTGGTCTATTGGGTATTCGCTGGAGTATTTTCTGATTACAGCATTTATCAGCTTTCTTGTTTGGCTGAAGGTTCTCATTACAACAGGATTATTTTCAAAATCCCCATGGTAGGGTTGGAGTATGGATTGTTTTTCATGTTCCTTATCTTTGAAGCGGGGATCGTTTTCAGCAGCAGCTATTCTGGCATCTTCAAAATATTTACCCTCTTCCATATGCGGAAGCAGCTTTTGAAAAGCCTCTTTTGAAAAATTGGCAACTTCCTTCATATTGATAAAAAGAGCAGCCTTTGCAATCTCTTCATCAATACCTTTTTCTTTAAAATAGTTTCCTCTTGTTTCATCTGTTTTATGGTAAACAAGGGCCTCAGAAATTGCCTCTATTGTTTCAGGGCTATCAGCTATCTCACTCCATTTATCATTGCCGAGGGTATTTGTGATGCAGTCTTTTATCTTGTGGTATCCCTTTAAT
This sequence comes from Sedimentisphaera cyanobacteriorum, assembly GCF_001997385.1. Taxonomy (NCBI): domain Bacteria; kingdom Pseudomonadati; phylum Planctomycetota; class Phycisphaerae; order Sedimentisphaerales; family Sedimentisphaeraceae; genus Sedimentisphaera; species Sedimentisphaera cyanobacteriorum. The sequence goes on from NZ_CP019633.1 coordinate 173,824, forward strand.
TCAACGAAATCCTGCTTTGATTCAAATTGTTTGAGATACTCAAGTTTGCTTTTGAATTCTTCCTCTCCCTTAGGGTATTTGTTCAGTATCTGGACAAACCTGTATTTTGAAGGAATCTCGAGCTTGGCTCTTAGAATATAATAATAAAAGTCGATTTTTTGAACCTTCGAACTGCCGTACTTTTCTGCTCTCCTTGCATACACCTTCCTTATAAGCTCTTTATATTCTTGCGAATAATCTTCCACGTGCTCTAATGTTCCGGTCTCTCGGTCTAATGATTGAATTGCTGCCGCTTTTATTTGATGTTTATCTTCAAACAAAGGTTCTTTTTCATTAACCTTGCAGGACAGTTTCTGATTATATTCAGGATTTTCCATTTGGTAAGAGCAAAGGTTGAATCTAATATTTTCGTTAATATCAAGGAAATTTCGGATTTGGGAAAATTTCAGTTTTTTGTTTTTATAGGCAAGCTTCTTGATGCTTTCCCTTTGCTCATCAGTTGGAGGTTTTCCGCCTATCAGAAGACTGTTCAGCCTGTTCAGCAAAACGTAGCGTTCATTGAGATAGCCTTCGCGGGGAGCGCATATTTCGCCGGTGAATTTGCACCGGTTCATCATCTTGAGGAGTTTATCTTCCTGTATTCCAGCTTCATAAAGCAGCACTTCATCAAGATATCTCCTAAGCAGTTCATCACTCGCTGATTCGTTGCCAAGTGCTTTCTGTTTTTTAAAAATAATTATAGTTTCATCTTTAAGTAAATTTCGGTGAATGGATTTAGTGTAATCATTTTCAGAATTGCGAAGCCTGACATTTTCACCTTCTAAAAAATTAACAGCGAACATTTCGCCAATTGTTTGGCATCTGCTCTCTTTGAGCTGCTCTCTGATATTCTGCAGACCTTTCTTAACCTTTCCTTCTTCGGAAGATCCGGATGGTTTTTCTGATTCTTCTGCTTTTGTGAGAAATGAAACGCCTCTATGTCGTGCTATGTGATACAAAGCCCGGAAAAACTCTTCGTTTGTAAGTTTTCTTGAAAGTGCTTCTTTTCTAATATTCCATGGGCTCCATTTGTTTTTGTCGGTGCTGGCAGGGGGGATCATTTTCCTGCAGGCCTGTTTGAATCTTATGTTTGGCTCTATAAGCCCAAATTCCTTGGCAAGAGAAACAAATCTTTTCATCCTTTTCGTTTTGCGTCTTCCTGTTAATCTTGCCCTTCGTTTTTCGCCTCTTATTTTTGCAAGGCTTTTTTGTTCATTGTGGGGCGGCTGAAAAGTCCTTACGCCTGAATCTATTATTTCTCCTCCCGATATCTTTAGTTTTTTCTTGTGTTCGCCTTCGTATGTTTGGTAATCATATTCTTCTTCTTCAAGATTAACCAAAGCCCAGCCTACTGAACCAATTCCTATATCCAGTCCTAAAACAACTCTGTTTTTTGCCATTTGTAAAACCTTTTTCCTTGAAATTATTTTTTAAACGCTATAATAATATTCGAAAGCAAGTTACAATAAGCCTTTGCTTAGCAAAGGTTGCGGGGTTAGCCATATTCGGTATCCCCTCATTTATTGTTTTCTAAGGGTAAGAGCATTCCTCTTGCCCTTTCTAGATTTAAACCTGCCAATCCCAACATTCCTTTTATAAAATACAAAAAGATTTTAAATTTAATTTTAGCATTTTAAAAGTTAGAATCAAGTAATAATGATATAATATAATCAAATATTTTCCCGCCGCATAAAAAAAAGCCCCGATTTCTCGGGGCTTTGGGTTGTTTAATTATTTGATCTCGATTTTCTTCCTGCCGGCTCCTTCTTCGGTTTTCGGAACAGTAATCTTTAGCAGTCCGTCGCTGAAGCTCGCATCGATTTTGTTCTCATCAACGTTGTGAGCAAACGGAACCACTCTCCTGAACGAACCGAACGTCCGTTCTACGTGGTAATAGTTTGAATCTTTCTCTTCGTTTGTGTCCTTCTTTTCGCCTTCGAGGATCAGCGTATTGTCGTTCAGCGTAACATTAATATCATCCTTGTTCATGCCCGCCAGCTCAGCGGTAACCAAGTAGTTCTTCTCGTCCTCGGAAACATCCACGCTCGGGACAAATTTGCTCATCAATCCTTCCGCAGGCCCGAAAGCGGGGAAGCCGCTGAACATATCATCGAACATCCTGTCGATCTTATCTGCCATACTCATAGGTGCGTTTGGAGTCTGATTATTGTTCCTTCTTGAAAGTACGTTCCTCATGGTAATTCTCCTTTCGATTTACCTCGTTAACATTTTCATTTTTCCTAACACCTTAAAGCCGGCCGGCTTCATTTCGCTTTTATATATGCAAGCGCCGTGCCAAACTCAGCCCCTCGCAGAGAGCCCGGCAGAGCCGTTTCCACACGCTTAATTCGGGGCAGCAGGTGCCAATTTGACAGAATAAGGGCAAATTTGACAACCTCTCGCCGGCTTTTGCCCGCTCCTGCGGGTTTGTTTTGAATTTTGAATGATTGAATTTTTAATTTCCCGCACATATATGACGTTTTGAATGTAAACTTTACTTGCAGGCAGGGGGTGGATGTTATAGAATAACCCTGCCGGAAAATTCGAAAAGAAAATTTTTAGAGGAATATATGGCTAAAACAGGAAAGAATAAGCCAGCTCAAATGTGCAGTTTCTGCGGGCGTTATGCAACCGATGAAAGGCCTATCGTTCAAGGGCCTGAAGACGTATGCATCTGCGGAGAGTGTATTGAAATATGCAGTAAAATCGTTGCCGAGCAAATTGAAGTGCCGAAAAGCAGCTTTGAACCGGAAAAGCTCCCCACTCCGCGAGAGATAAAGGAATATTTGGATCAGTATGTAATCGGGCAGAACGACGCAAAGCGGTTCCTTGCTGTTGCGGTGCACAACCACTATAAACGCCTGATTCACTTCCAGAACGATTCGCCGGATGTGGAGCTGGATAAGTCTAATGTGCTTCTGATAGGCCCTACCGGCTCGGGCAAAACCCTGCTGGCAAAAACGCTCGCAAGAGAGCTCGAAGTTCCGTTTGCGATATGCGATGCTACAACGGTAACAGAGGCGGGGTATGTAGGCGAGGATGTAGAGAATTTCGTCCTCAAGCTGCTCCAGAGCGCGGATTATGATGTTGAGAAGGCTCAGCGTGGCATAGTTTATATAGACGAAATAGACAAGGTTGGCAAAACCTCCGCAAACGTTTCTATCACAAGAGACGTTTCCGGCGAGGGCGTGCAGCAGTCGCTCTTGAAGATGCTTGAGGGAACTGTTGTGAATGTCCCGCCGCAGGGAGGACGCAAACACCCCGAGCAGTCTTACATACAGGTGGACACCAGCCAGATCCTGTTTATCTGCGGGGGAACTTTCGTTGGCCTTGAAGATATCGTTAGAAGAAGGCTCGGGAAGAAGGCTATAGGCTTCGGCGCGGAAGACTCCGGCCAAACCCGAGACAGGAACCTCGAACGGGCGGAGATAATGAAGAAGGCAGCCCCGGAGGATATTATCCATTACGGAATTATCCCTGAGCTGGTGGGAAGGCTTCCGCTGATTGCCTCGCTCGAAAATCTCGACAAGAAAACGCTTGTAAATATTATGACAGAGCCGAAGAACGCTATTGTGCGGCAGTATGTTAAGCTGTTCGAGATGGAGTATACCAAGCTTGAATTCACCGACGGCGCTCTCGAGGTGCTTGCAGAAAAAGCCCTCAAACGTGATACGGGCGCAAGGGCGCTTCGAGGCGTAGTGGAAGAGCTGATGATTGATATAATGTATCGCCTGCCGGACGAGAAAAAGGAAGGCAGCGTACTGAAGATTGATAAAAACGTGGTTGACGGGAAAAAAGATCTGTTTGGCAGCAGGAAGAAGAAAACGCCTGTCAGCGGGAAAAATAAGAAAGTGAGCTAGAAGGAGAGCTTAATTACATGAAAAAACTCAAAGACATTTTCAAGCCGAAGAAAAAGAACTCTCAGCAGGCAGATGCCGGCGAGCAGCAGAGCAAGACGGACTTTTTCGAGAAGTTTACAAAAAAAGCCGAGCTCATGGAAGAGAAGGAGCTCCAGCTTAGAAAAACCCAGCAGGAGAATATCGATAAGCTAAATTCCTCTTTTGATGGTATGGTTGACAAGCTCGAAAATATTAACGGCCATCTCGAGAAGCACGTTTCACAGCAGAGCGAGCTGCTGAGGCGTTTTGAGGTGATCCCCGAGCTTACCGAAAAACAAACCGACCTTATGGAAAAAACTCATAAGCACCTCGAAGAGCAGGCCGAAGTTACTGAGCAGTTCTCTGAGGTGGCAAAGGAAATTCCAGAGCAGGCAAGGCTTCAGCAGGAGAAAATCGCCGAGGTGAAAAGCTCGGTTGATAAGAGCTGCGGGTTTGAAGAGTCTATGTGTGCTGAGTTTGCAAAGCTCAATGTGCAGATTGCAAAGCAGGGCAAATATATTTCAATGCTGTGGATTGCCATTTTGGTTATTTCAGTAATCGCTGCAGCTGGTTTTATAACATACATCGTAAACGTTACTTGAAAGATTTCTTTACAGGACAACTGAATAAATGACGCAGGATATTGAGCAGTCTTTTGAGATTCTCAAAAGAGGTACGGTTGAGATATACTCCGAAAAGGAGCTTAAGGAAAAGTTAATCGATGCCCGAAAAAAGGGCAGGCAGCTCAGAATAAAGCTTGGTATGGATCCTACAGCCCCAGATCTGCATCTCGGGCATACTGTCGTGATGCGCAAGCTCAGGCAGTTTCAGGATCTCGGGCACAAGGCTGTTTTGATTATCGGCGATTACACCGCAAGGATAGGCGACCCCACAGGGCAGAACACCACTCGCCCCGTCCTCAGCGGGGAAGATATAGATAAAAACGCCCAGACATATTTCAAGCAGGCAGAGAAGATCCTCGATACCTCAGAGGATAAGCTTGAGATTCGTCCGAACGGCGAATGGCTCAGGGATTTAGACTTGGCAGCGATAATCAAGCTGTGCAGCTCAATGACTGTCGCTCGTATGCTCGAGCGGGACACCTTCGAGCAGAGATACAAGAAGTGCGAACCAATAAGCATACACGAATTCCTGTATCCGCTGATGCAGGGGTATGATTCTGTGATGACTGAAAGCGATGTAGAGCTGGGCGGTACAGACCAGACATTCAACAACCTTGCTGGCAGAGACCTCCAGAGAATCAACGGGCAGGCACCCCAGATAGTGATGACCCTGCCTATCCTCGCAGGGCTCGACGGCGTTGAGAAGATGAGCAAGAGCAAGAACAACTATATCGGCGTTACCGATGAGCCCTCAGATATGTACGGCAAGATTATGAGCATCAGCGATGAGATGATGGAGAATTATTTCACACTGCTTACAGATGTGCCTTTTGGGAAAATTGCCGAGCTGATCAACTCCGAAAAAACGCATCCGAAGAAGGCTAAGGCTGCCCTTGCGAAAGATATCATAAGCCAGTTTTACGACAGTGAGGCCGCAGAAAAGGCGGAGGAAGATTTCGAGCAGGTGTTTGCCCGCCGAGAGCTTCCTGATGATATGCCGGAGGCGGTTTTGGATTCTCAGCCGATCGCTTTGAGCAAAATGGTAGCAGAAGCGGGGCTCGCAGCCTCCGGCGGCGAGGCCAAGCGGCTCGTGAAGCAGGGCGGCGTGAGCGTGAACGGCGAGAAAATGAGCGACCCGTCAGCCCAAGTGCAGCCCGAAGACGGGATGGTGCTTAAAGTGGGCAAACGGAGATTCGCGAAGGTAGTGGTGAAGTAAAGGAGCTTGAGATGAACGTACTTATTATCGGCAGCGGCGGACGCGAACACGCAATCGCTTGGAAATTATCACAGAGCAAAAAGCTCACAAAGCTCTATTCCGCTCCGGGCAATCCGGGAATGGCAAAGCTCGGCCCTACAGCAGCAATTGATATAAGCGACCATGATGCCGTGGTGAAATTTGCTGTGGACAAAAATATAGGGCTTGTGGTTGTAGGCCCTGAAGACCCGCTCGCTGCAGGGCTCGTGGATTCCTTAGAGGCTGCGGGGATTAAGGCCTTCGGGCCTTCTAAAGATGCCGCCAGGCTCGAGGCGGATAAGGATTTTTCTAAAAAGATGATGCGGGCTAATTCCATCCCCACCGCTGAGTTTCATACGTTCGAGAATTTCGAGGATGCCAAGGATTATATCGCTACAAGAGATGCTGGACTTGTAGTGAAGGCCAGCGGCCTTGCAAAGGGCAAGGGAGTTTACGTTTGCGATGAGCCCTCTGAGGCTATAAACGCTGCTGAAGAGATTATGGAGAATAAGATTTTCGGCGATGCGGGCAGCAAGATTGTAGTAGAGGAAAAGCTCTCCGGCCCCGAGGTTTCTATTCTTGCGCTCGTTGACGGAAGGAATATCTACGTTTTGGAAACCAGCCAAGACCATAAGCCGATAGGCGAAGGCGATACCGGCCCGAATACCGGAGGTATGGGGGCATACAGCCCGGCGGATATCGTTGATGAAAAGCTTATGGACAGAATCATAGGCGAGATCCTTGTGCCTACGGTGAACGGAATGAATATGGCAGGCGCTCCTTTCAGGGGCGTTTTATATGCAGGGCTTATGCTCACGAAGGTTGGGCCGAAAGTGCTGGAGTATAACGTGCGTATGGGAGACCCCGAAACCCAGCCGATCCTAATGAGGCTCAAAACTGATCTTCTCGAGGTGATGCTTGCTGTTTGCGAGGGAAGGCTGGAAGATGTGAATCTCCAATGGGATAAGAGGCCGGCTGTGTGCGTGGTGATATCTTCAGGTGGATACCCGGGAGAATACGAAAAGGGAAAAAAGATTACTGGCATCAGCAGGGCAGAGGCGATGGAGGATGTGAAAGTTTTCCAGGCGGGAACGAAAATTCAGGACGGAGAGCTCCTTACTGCGGGCGGAAGAGTGCTCGGTGTTACAGCTCTTGGCGAGAATATCGAAGCCGCAAGAGAAAAGGCATACGCCGCCGCTGGACAGATCGATTTTGAAGGCGCTTATTTCCGCACCGACATCGCAATGAAAGCCTTGAAATAGCTGCGGAGTTTACTTTACTTCTGGAATTTTTTGTGAATTTGTATTTTGATCAAACTAAGGCAGAAGGCTATAGAAGCAAATCTCAGGTTGCTCGAGTTTTAACGGAACATTGGGCAAAGAAAAACTGCTACTGCCCAAGCTGCGGAAATTTGGCTCTTAATTCATTCCCTAACAACCAACCTGTGGCTGATTTGTACTGCAAGCGTTGCAGTGAACAATTTGAACTCAAAAGCAGGAGCGGGGAAAGAGTTGGCAAAAAAGCACCAGACAGCGCATATAAAAAAATGATCGAAAGGATTGTGTCTAGCGAAAACCCTAACTTCTTTTTTCTAACCTATGATAAAACTGAGTGGATGGTCAGCAATTTTCTTGTTATACCAAATTTCTATTTCACTCCAGATATTATAGAAAAGAGAAAGCCATTGGCGAAAAACGCGAAGAGAAGTGGATGGGTCGGCTGCGATATACTGCTTAACAAAATTCCAGAAAGCGGCAAGGTTTATATTGTTAGAAATAAAGAAATACAGCCAAAAGCAGAGGTGCTTAGAGAATGGAACAAGACCAGCTTTTTGGAAAACAGCAAATTAGATCAGCGTGAATGGCTGATAGATGTACTCAAAATCGTTGAACAGATTCAAAGCGAGTATTTCACTTTGGCTCAGATTTACAGTTTTGAAAGATCCTTGAGCAGTAAGTATCCGAATAACAATAACGTTAGGGCAAAAATACGGCAGAAGCTTCAGGTGCTGCGGGATAAAGGCGTTATAGAATTTGTAAGACGCGGGGTTTATCGTAAGCTGAGTTAATTCCTTGGGAGAATATGGATGTCGGAAAATATTGATATATCTGTAATAGTGCCTGTGTTTAATGAGCGGGATAACATACAGCCCCTTCATGAACAGATAGCTTCAGCCATGAAAACCGGCGGCGTTGACTACAGCTATGAGATAATATTCGTCAACGACGGCAGCTGGGACGGGACAGCGGAAGTTCTTGGAGGAATATTCAGCAATGATTCAAATGTAACGGTGGTCAATTTTCGGCGTAATTTCGGCCAGACAGCTGCGATGCAGGCAGGCTTTGAACGTGCCCGGGGGGAAGTGATAATCCCCATGGACGGCGACCTCCAGAACGACCCTGCAGACATCCCCGCCCTTATGGCAAAGCTGGATGAAGGCTACGATATCGTAAGCGGCTGGCGAAAATCCCGCAAAGACAGGGCATTCACCCGCCGGCTCCCATCAATGCTCGCCAATTTCATAATCCGCAGGATAACAAACGTTGGCATTCACGACTTCGGCTGCACAATGAAGGCATACCGCAGGGAGGTGATAAGCCAAACCAAGCTCTACGGCGAAACTCACCGCTTCATTCCCGCTGTTGCTCAGTGGCTCGGGGCAAAGGTAGGCGAGATCGAGGTAAACCACCGCCCGCGTAAAGCCGGCAAAACGAAATACAACCTATCACGTACGTATAAGGTAGTGCTGGATCTGATAACTGTTTCGTTTATGAACAGCTATTCAACAAAGCCGCTCTACGTATTCGGCAGGTTCAGCATATACAGCGGACTGGCAGCAGGCTTTTCGTTTGTTGTTATGATATACCAGAAAATAGCAAACGGATACTCCATCAACAGAAACCCGCTTCTAATCCTCGGCACAATCCTAACGATTGCTGCTCTCCAGCTTATAATGATGGGTCTGCTTGCTGAGCTTATGGTTCGAACATATCACGAATCGCAAAACCGCCCGACCTACGCTGTGAGGAGCGTGCTTTCCCATAGAGAAAATCAGTCTGAATCGAAGCTGGAGCAGTAGAGCAGGGGATTAAAGCCCACTCTGCTGCGTTTATTCGAAAACTCCCGGGATCTCTGCCCCGCAGAGCTCGCATTTTCCGTTAGACACTCCGTCCGGGTCTGCTGAGAAACCTGATCGGGAGATGATAAGCCTTCCGCAGTTGTGGCAGTACGTATTTGCATCGAGCATTACATTCCCCGGATAAACATACTTCAGCCCTGCTTCTCGTGCGATATCGCAGGCCTCTTTTATTCTTTGAGGCGTTTGAGCGGGCGTATCTCTCATCTCTGCACAAGGGTAGAATGCCGACAGATGCAAAGGCACAAATTCAGACACCTCGCCCGCAATGAATTCTGCTGTAGAGCGTATTTCTTCATCTCTGTCGTTGAGTCCGGGTATCAGCAGGGTGGTCAGCTCTATCCATATTCCGAGTTTGTACGCAGTTTTGATGCTTTCCTTAACAGGGGCAAGAGCTGCCGAGCAGAAATCACGGTAGAATTCTTCAGTGTTTGCTTTCAGATCTATATTCGCTGCATCCAGCCATTCTGAGGCCTTCTCCCAAACCGCGGGCTTCATATAGCCGTTAGTTACGAAAACATTCTTCAGACCCTTCTCTTTTGCAGCAAGTGCAGTGTCTTCTGCAAGCTCGTAAAAAATTGTCGGCTCCGTGTATGTGTAAGAGATGCTTTTGCAGTTATGCTTCAGGGCAGCCTCTGCAATATCCTCAGGGCAAACTTTGCTTGTCCTCTCCAGCAGCTGCTGATTTATCTGGCTTATCTGCCAGTTTTGGCAGAATTTGCACCTGAAATTGCATCCGGGAGCGCAGATGGAAAAGCTTGAAGTGGAAGGGAGGAAGTGGTTCAGCGGTTTCTTTTCGATCTTATCTGAGTTTGCAGAGCAGAGGCAGTGGTAGTTAAGGGTTTTCAGTTCGCCCTGTTCATTCTGTCTTACCCCGCAAAAACCCGTTTCACCGGTCTTTATCACGCATTCCCTGCTGCACAGCTCGCATTTTACAGTGCTGCCAAGTTTTTTATGCCAGAAACGTGCCTTTTCATATTTCATATCTGCCTACTCATCAATACCGAAATAATCTAACCACATATCCACCTCGCATGGGTCTATGCCTTTTCGTTTGGCTTCCGGCTCCTTTCTCTTGGGCGGTTTTCGGTTTATGTCCTCAACGAGGTCGAGCCAGAAATCATTGCTGAGCTTTATTACAGCCTTGCTTCGCTTTGCCGCATCGCGCACCCCCCTGTCATTAGAAACCACCGCAAGGCTTGATGGTGCCGAATCGTCTTCTATATCCTCCACGAGAAAATCGTCTGCTTCGTAATCCTCGCCGGAAAAGCAGACCTCAACATTGCTCAGGCTGTTATAGAAGCTTTTATCAATCGGGCCTGTACCGTCAAAATAAAGCACAGCCCGCTCATTTCGTTTTACTAGATAGCTTTCCAAAGCCTTACACAGCAAATCTGCCGCATGGTGAACCTCAAAGCCGGCCAGCTGTTCCCCTGAGTTTTTCATCGCAAATACAAGATTGTGGCCGTCTATCAGATACCTCAATATCAGTCCCTCTCCGAGCTGTATCTCACTTCCCCGCCAACGATTGTATAGCAGACCTTTCCCTTCACGTCCCAGCCGTGGAAGGGGCAGTTTCTCGCTTTCGAAAAGAATTTATTCACATCAATCTGCCATTTCTCTTCGGGGTCGAATATTGTTATATCGCCCCATTTGCCCTTTGTAAACGAGCCTTTTGTCTCGTCAATTCCGAGTATCTCGGCAGGCTTGCAAGTGAGCATTGCAACCAGCTCAGGCCAGTCAATTATTCCATCTTCTATGAGGGCCTTTCCAAACAGAGGCAGTGCGCTTTCAAGTCCGATAATCCCGAAAGGTGCATAAAGAAATTCCAGCTCTTTCTCGCTCTGTAGGTGAGGAGCATGGTCGGTTATAAGTGCATCAATTATGCCGTCTTTTACTGCCTCTTTCAAGGCCGCATTATCTTCATCCGTCCTCAGCGGAGGATTCATCTTGTAATTAGTATCGTACTCCGCCACTGTTTGTTCATTCAGAAGAAGGTGGTGCGGGGTAACCTCGCAGGTAACCGGAATACCTTCCTGTTTGGCTTTTCTGATTATATCCACAGAGCCTTTGGTAGATATATGCTGGGCGTGGTATTTGGCTCGGATGGATTTATTGAGCTGGATATCACGCCAGAGCATAAGCTCTTCAGCCAGAGGGCTCATTCCGGGAAGCCCGAGCAGCATGGAATTGAAGCCTGCGTTTATAACGCCGTTCCCCGAAAGCGAACTGTCCTGACAGTGCTGGCTTACCACAAGCCCGAACATACTCGCATACTTCAGTGCCTTCCGCATTACCGAGGCATCCTGAACGCCTGTCCCGTCGTCTGTAAAGCCTGCGGCTCCGGCGCCCGCCATAAGCCCCATTTCAGAAAGCTCCACGCCTTTGCGGTCTTTTGTGAGAGCTCCCATAGCGTAAACGTGGGTTTTTCGAGTCTGACGTCCCATTCTGTGCACGAATTCTATGCTCGTTTCATCCTGAATAGTCGGGTCTGTATTCGGCATACAAACAACAGATGTATATCCGCCCGCCACAGCGGCATGAGATCCGCTTCTGATTGTCTCTTCCTCTTCGTCTCCCGGCTCGCGAAAATGCACATGCATATCTATAAACCCCGGGCAGACAATTTTTCCCGAAGCCTCAATCACCTTATCTTCCGGCATCTGCTTCTGTACCTTCCCGACATAGCAAATCCTGCCTTCCTCAATTAGAACATCGCATACCGAATCGATATTGTTCAGCGGATCGATGACCCTGCCGTTTTTTATAAGTAGCTCGTTTGTGTTTATTTTATTGCCCATAAATATCCCAGCTGAAGCAAGTTTAGCTTTTGTTTATTCCGGTGCTCTGCTTACAAGGAACAAAACTGCCATACGCACGGCAATTCCGTTTGTAACCTGTCTGAGGATAAGGCTGTTTGCCCCGTCTGCCACAGAGCTTTCTATCTCCATCCCGCGGTTCATCGGGCCGGGGTGTATTACAGCGATATTATCCTTTGCTCTTTTCATCCGCTGTTCAGTGAGGCCGAAGAGCCTAGTGTATTCTCGTTTGGAAGGGAAGGGGTTGCTTGAGAGCCTTTCAAACTGAACCCTCAGCATATTAACCACATCCAGCGATTCGATTACATCATCAAAATTGTTCGAAACCTTTACCGGCAGATCGCCTACCGGAGGCATAAGCGTAGGCGGGCCTATCAGCGTTACCTCCGCCCCGAGCTTTGTCATCGCATAGACATTGCTCCTGGCCACTCTCGAATTGGCAATATCGCCCACAATCCCGATTTTAAGCCCGTCGAGGCTGCCGAATTTTTCCCTTATAGTGTACACATCCAGCAGGGCCTGAGTAGGGTGTTCGTGGAAGCCGTCTCCCGCGTTTACTACGCAGGCATTGATGCTTCTGCTCAAAAGCTTTGGCGTGCCTCCTGCATTATGCCTTATCACAACTAAGTCAACTCCCATTGCCTCAAGATTCCTCGCTGTATCCAAAAGAGTTTCGCCCTTGCTCAGAGCGCTTGATTTTTTGGTAAACTCTATCACATCTGCGCCGAGCCTTCTTGAGGCGAGAGTGAAGCTGTTTCTTGTTCGTGTACTGTCTTCAAAGAACATATTTACAACTACCTTGCCTCTGAGCACAGGCGTCTTTTTTATGCTCCTTTTATTCACCTCTGCAAATGAATTTGCAGTATCCAGAATGAGCTCTATTTCCTCTCTGCTCAATTCACGCAGACCGAGAAGGTGCTTCCTTGTCCACTCGATTTTTCTTTCTGCCATCAAACCGCTCCGGTATTTTACTCTATCTCGGTAATTATTTACTGTCTATGAATATGCCGTCTTCGCCTTCAGCTTCCCTGAATTTTACATTTAGAAGCTCATCTTCTGCGAGGTTTTCGAAATAATCGCCAACAAAATCCGCCTGAATTGGGAATTCTCTCCCGCCTCTGTCCAGCAAAACAGCGAGCATAATTTTTGCAGGCCTGCCGAATTCCACTACAGCATCCATTGCAGCCCTGCACGAACGCCCTGTATGAAGCACGTCATCTGCAAGTATTATTATTCTGTGATTGATATCAAAGTTTATTTCTGTTACCCCAACCACAGGAACTGCTTCAGGACCTCGGATGGTGATATCATCCCTGTAGAAAGTTATATCGATAGAGCCAAATTCTACATCCCCGTCCAGCTTTTTATTCAACGAATCCGCCAGGCGTCTTGCAACGATTACGCCTTTATTCCTAATTCCGAGGATTCCGATTTTGGTTTTATCAAAACCTCGGCTTTTGATCTGCTCGGACATATTTTCAATAGCAGAATCAATTTTTTCTCCGCCGTAAATTTTTTTCATATTTAAAACTTTCTTAAAGATATTCAGCGGTTTTGAACCTGTTTTAAACTGTTTGAAGTGTCTTCATCTTTATTCTCGTCATTCTCGTGTCCTTCAGGCTGAGAATCTTCTTCCAGCAGTCTTAGATTATCAAGGGCATTGTGAGCTGCTTTTTGTTCTGCCTCCTTTTTGTTCATCCCCCAGCCCTTCCCGAGGCTCTTTTTATCCCAGAGAGCTTCTGCCTGAAAACACTTGTGGTGCTCGGGGCCTTGTTCATCAACTATTTCATAAACAGGCGCTTCGCCGTGTTTTTTCTGGAAGTACTGCTGGAGCAGAGATTTGTAATTTCCCTGATGCTGGCTTTCTGCCGCCTCGATTATATGCGGCTTGAAAAGCCTTAAAACCAGCTCTTCTGTTTGTTCAAGGCCGCTGTCTAAATAAACAGCCGCTATCAGAGCTTCCAGCACACCTGCGGCTATCGAGCCGCTTAACGACCCGAATTTCTCAGCTCCTTTGCCAACCTTTATATACTCATTAAGCTTGAGAGGCTGAGATATCTTCGAGCATACCTTCCGCGAAACTACCAAACCCTTAATTTTTGTAAGCTCGCCTTCGCTGTAATCAGGATATGAATTGTATATAAATTCGCATATAATCAAATCTAAAACGGCATCACCGAAAAATTCGAGCCGTTCATTGCTCAAAGACCTTTCTGAAACACTTGAAGTGTGGGTGAGGGCCTTCTCGAGAAGACTCTCATCTTTGAACTGATAGCCTATTGCCTCCTGCAGAGCTGAACTGTCGCCGGCCATAATTAATTCTTAAAATCCGAATAATCTTAAAACTTTTTTGTTAAAATGATTTCTGAAATATAAGACTAACACTTTTTGAAAAAATATCAAAAACCATTTACTCCAAATATTTAGTTTTCTTGCTGTACTATTTACCTGATTCGGTAAGTATGCACCTTGTACCGTGTGCAGACCAGCACTTATTGCAGCTTATGCACATCGGCCTGTAGTTTGGATATTTTGCCCACCTTTCAACCAAATCGTGCTCGCAAGTAAACGGCCTGCTCATTGCAAAGAATCCCACTTCAGTTTCATTCAGAGCCTTCTGCATCCATTCAAAGTCTCGATGCCCTCCAACAGAAATCACGTCGCTGTCAACTGCGCCAGCTGTTTTAGCGGCTTCATTGAAGAAGTAAGACTCGTCTTCTTTTCCTTTTATTGGCCTAATCGGCCTTAGCATTTCCGGCGAGCCTGCCATAGCTCCGCTAACTTCAATAGCATCAAGGCCTTTCTCTGACAGCCTTGAGGATACTGAGAGGGATTCTTCGAAGCTGAGCCCGGAATCTTTGCCGTTGAAGTCTTCTCCGTTGATTTTGATGAAGATCGGAAAATCGCCGCAGAGTTCTCTTGCCTGCTCGTATGTCTCATAAATTATTCTTGCCCTATTTTTCACAGCTCCGCCGTATGAATCGCTGCGGCGGTTGTAGTATGGGCTGAGGAATTTGCTGAAAAGGTATCCGTGCGCGCAGTGAAGCTGAACCGCATCAAATCCGCTTTTTTTTGCCCTCAGACAGGCCTGAGCAAAAGCTTTCTCAACCTTTTTTATATCCTCGGCTGTCATCTCTTCCGGCGTTACACGATACATCTTATCCTGTACAGGGGAAGGGCCTATAATCCTTCTTTTCCTTGCCCTGAATTTAGACTGAGAGCTGCCTGCTGCAAGCTGAACGGCAATTTTCGCGCCCTGAGCTCTAACGTTTTCTGTGAGCTTCTGGCAGCTGTCGATAAAGCAGTCGTCATACATCCCAATCATCCTCGGCGCTGCAAGGTCATCTTCCATAACCCGTGCAAAGCCGGTTATGACCATGCCAATCCCGCCTCGGGCAAAATCTGTATATAAGTTTTCAAGCTTTTCGGTGGGATACCCTTGTTCGTCTGCCATATTCTCCCAAGTAGCAGAACGAACAAACCTGTTTGAAACTTCTACGCCGCCAAGTGTTGTAGTCTCTAAAAGTCTTTTCATAAATATCAAAGAGGCATTAACTTTTTATCAGTTTTGTTATACTTCTGCGATACCCTGTTTTATCGCAAATCTTACAAGTCCGGCGCTGGATTCTATTCCCAGCATTTTCATAATACGATACTTGTGAAATTCTACTGTTCTCGAAGATATGTTCAAATCTGAAGCGATTTCTTTTGCGCTTTTTCCGTGCGAGAGCAGCTGCAGGATTTCTTTCTGCCTTTTTGTTAAGTCATCAGCTGTAAAATCATCCGCCGATGGCTGGGCCTCATCAATCTTTTTCTGTATCGAAGGGCTAATGTAAATGCCACCTGCAAAGGCCAGAGATATGGCCTGTGAAAGCTCATCAGGAGCTGAGCTTTTAACTATAAACCCTGACGCCCCTGCATCTATAGCTCGTCGTGCATACGCCGGCTCGTCGTGCATCGTAAGAAACACCACTTTAATATCCAAATTTTTCTTTTTGAGTTCCTTAAGAGCATCGATCCCGTTAAGATTCGGCATACTGATATCTGCCACAATAAGCTCGGGTTTGAGCTCTGCTGCCATCTTAACCATTTCGAGCCCATCTTTGGCAATCCCGACAAGGTCGTAAGACTCTTCAAGGATCTCAACAAGCCCTCTGGCAACAATAAAATGATCATCCGCTAAAAGTATTCTTTTTCTTTTTGTTTTTTCCTCAGTCATTTACGGGTATCTCCAAATTAATAACTGTTCCGCTGCCTGGTTTAGAATTAATGTTCAACTCGCCGCCTGCAAGTCTGGCTCTTTCCTTCATACTAATCAGTCCCAGAGATTCCTTAGTTTTTCTCAAATCTATTTCAAAGCCTATTCCGTCATCCTCTACTGAAACTTCAATAGAGGCTTCTTTTCTTTCTAAAAGCACGTCAACGCATTCTGCTTTCGAATGTCTTACGACATTGCGAAGAGCTTCCTGCACAATTCGAAACACTGCAAGAGCTTTATTGCTGTCTATATCTTCAAATGAGCCCTTGTCTATTACTTCAATATCAAGGTCTCTTTTTTCCTTCACCAGCGAAACCTCTGACCTCACCGCTGCCACAAGGCCGAGGTCGTCCAGAAGAGAAGGATGAATATGTCTTGAAAGTTTCCTTATGTCTTCTGAAAGCTCAAGTATGTCAGTTTTTACAGCAGTTATTTTGTCAATTATAGCAGGGCTGGAATTTTCCGCTAACATTTTTTCCAGCTTGTTAATCTCTATCGCTGCTACAGCAAGCCGCTGGGTGAATTCGTCGTGCATTTCCCTTGCAAGATACCGCCTTTGGGATTCGTTGGAGTTTATCAGCCTGGCGTTGAGGTCCTGCAGTTCAGATTTGCTCTTCCTAAGGCTTTCCTCCCTTGTTCTGAGCTCCTGCTCGGCTATTTTCTGCTGGTGGATATCCCTGCAAGTTCCAAGAACCCTCGATGGGGTGTCGTCCTGATCGAATTCTACTACCTTGCCCCTTGTCAGAAGCCAGCGGTATTCGCCGTCTGCCTTGAGCATCCTGTATTCAATGTTAAATAATTTGCCTTTATTAACTGATTCAATGAAAGTCTTTTGAAATGAATCTTTGTCGTCCGGATGGATAAGATCGATCCATTTGTCGAATGTTTCTTTTAATGAGAAAGGCTTGTAGCCCAGCATATTGTACCACTGGCTGCTGAAGGTGATTTCATCTCTGCTCAAATCGTAATCAAAAACCGCATCGTTCAAAGATTCCATTGTGAGCTTGTATAGCTCCTGCTGCTTATTGAGTTTTTCCTCGATTTTTTTGCGTTTGTCTATATCTGAACATACACCCAGTATCCGTTCGGGTCTTCCGCTGTGATTGTAGCTTACAGTTCTTGCCCGAATGTGCCCCCATTTCTCGCGGCCGTCTTTCATCACTCTATATTCCATTGAACAGCCGTCTATCATACCTGTGAGCATATCGGAGAAAAGATTCGAAAGTTTCTGTTTGTCCGAGCGATGGGCAGACTCAACCACCTCGTCAAGCCTATAAGTGTATTTATTTTCTTCATTCGGTATCATATTTTTGCTGACTGAATAGAGAAGAAACTGCTCGTTGGCCGCGTCAATTTCAAATATATCGTCGTTCAGGCTTCTAATAACCGTCTGATGTCTCAGCTCGCCGTATTTTACCTTGCTTCGCAGGGCAGAGAGTTTTCTGCTGTAAAGTATCATCAGAAAGATACATATAACACTCAAAGCGATTATTGAAATAATTATCAGCCAGAAATAAAAAGACCGAGATATTGCTGCTGAGCATATGCCCAAACTCGAAATGCCTATCCAGTTATTGAAGAAGTAAGCAGTTTTTTCAATTGCAAACAAAATGTACTAGTCCTGTTGGCTGAAATATATAATTACCAAACCATCACCTTGAATTCTAACGTATTTTTTCTTGATAACAAGAAATAAAAAGGATTTGCTCTTTTTTTATAACTGGTTTTATTACATTTTGTCAGCTGCTATTCAAGGAATTTGGCTCTCTTTGGCTTTTTATCGTCTATCTTGCAGACAATCCTTGCGTGCAGATGAGCAAGAGAAATGAAAGAAAAAATGTTCAAAAAGCATGCTGCCGAGTAAAGCATTGCAAATTTAACCGTAGTTATTTTTCTTGCAAATATATAAGTCGGGACAAAAACAAGAATCCCGGATACAAATTCTGCAAGATTGAACCAGAAAAGGATGAGTTTCAGTACAATCAAAGCCAAAACCCATCTTGAAATTACAGTTAATGATTTTCGCTCTTTCTCTTCCATAAATGATTTCCTGCTTCAGCAATTTACACGTCAAAGGCAATTATTCAAGTACATTCTGTTTTGAGTGCAGAGTTTTTCTTTGCTGTATTTAAATAAATATAATTTCATAGATATTGTTTTCGAGGAAAGTCCTGCTGATTGGTTCTCGCTTTTCATTTCAGCTTTACGCAGATGTTCTGCTTATTGCTTCCCTTTCAGCATCAGCTTGGATGGGTTGCGATTGCACGAATCTCACTTTTTTCCCCTGCGCTGAAAGCAAAGCTTGAGATCAATAGGATAAGCAATAATTTGCGTTTCATTTCCCGCTTCCTTCTCTAAAATATATCCGCCCGCCATTATATTCACGTTTGAGATTAATATTAGAAAAATCTGTAATCTGTAAGCGGTATTTGCAAATTAGCTTCCCGTCTTTCACCAAAACGGTGAGTAAATTTCAATTTTTGTTTTGAAGTCTTGAAAGATTTCATATAATCGCCTTAAGAATGATTAAAGAGGGATACCAGCTTAAATGAGAAGCATAAGTGCGTCAAAAGCTTTTACTTTGATAGAAGTAATAGTTGTTATATCTGTAATTTCCTTGCTTATTGTTATATTAATACCTGTTTTAGGCAGAGCCCGCAATGAAGCAATGAGATTTCAGTGCTCCTCAAACCTAAAGTCGATTGGCGTAGGTTATTATACCTACGTTTTTTCCAATGATGATAAATTTCCAGACCCGGATGTGCTGGATGTTACTAGCTATCGCGTCGGGCCGGAATATGTTACCGAAGACGGGAAGAGAGAAAGTTTCGGTCTTGCTTGCCTTTTTGATGATAATCAGATAATCGAAGGGGGAAGCGACGTTTGGATTTGTCCGGACGGAAACAATAAATGGATGCGTGATTACGGGGTAACATACGCTTTCAGTGTTTCGCAGGTGTTTTTCGAAAAGAAGTATCCGGATTTCACTTCGGAGGAGATGCGAGAGATTGCGCTAACTTGGGATAACTGGCAGCTTTTTCCGGCAGAGGTCGGTGTAAGAGGCCAGCCGTATCCGAAGTTTCTGCCTATGCACAGAATAAAATTCCCCCATGCATACAAAAACAATTCAGCTCAGTCTATGGCTTTTGATGGGGTTAATATACTTCTGCTGGACGGGAGTACTACAAGGGGAAGCAAATTCTACTTCAAATAGAATCTAAAAAGCCTCCAGCTCGCCTGTGAGCTCTTCGGCGAGGTCCTTTAGAGTTATAAGTCCTACAATCCTTTTGGATTTAGAGCCGGCCTTTTCCACAAGTGCTATCTGCCTTCCGTTTTCATTCATATCCTTCATTGCTGATATTACCGGCTCATTGGTGTTGTAGGTGTGTATTTTGAGCATACTCCCTGCTATGCTGAAATCTGTTTCGGGCTTGCTGAGAAGCTCATATATGTTTACGTATCCCTCCATATCGTTGCGGTTTATTCGATACACCGGCAGTCTAGTGAAGGGGTGTTTTTGCATAATTTCGAGCAGTTCGTCTCTGCCTGCGTCTATACTCACCGAAACAATCTCCTCTTTGCGAATCATAACTTGCGATACTTTCAGCCTTGTGATAGCGGAAGTTCTTGAGATTATTGAACGCTGTATGCTGCTTAAATATCCTTCTTCGATTGTAGCGTCAAATACCTTTGTCATCCTGCTGGTTATGCGGTAGTATTCGTTGTCGCTGCTGATATCAAAAATCCTCTCGAAGAAGCCTGATATCTTCTTGAAAAAACCGCGTATTCGGATTTTTCCTAAAAATCTGTGTATGAGAAGAAGCGGGTAAGAACATTTGAGCATAAGCGGTTCGGGGCGGGAGAGAAATAAGGTTTTCGGTACTACCTCACCGAAAATAAAGAGCAGAGGGGCAGCTGCGCAGGTGTTGATGAGCTCAGCATTTTCAGGCCAGTAAGCAGAGAAGATAAACGTTCCGCACCAAGATACTGCCAAGGTGGCGATATTGTTGCCTGTGAGTATTGTGAAAATAAGCTCCGCTGGCTCATTGATAAGCTCAAGCAAATTCTTGTATCTTTTTTCGCCGGACTCCGCACCAACATTTATGCGAACCTTGCTCGCACTGTAGAGCCCGGTTTCGCACCCTGAGAAGAATGCGCTCATAAAGACAAAAAGAAAAAATAGTAACAAAACTCCAAGTATCATTCCAGCTCCACTAAAACGGTCTTAATCCGATTCTCTTCTACTTGTTCAACTGTAAACTTCAGATTCTGATATCGAACGCTGTCTCCCTTGCGCGGGATTTTTCTCGTGTTGGATATTATAAAGCCGCTTATCGTGCTGTAGTCTGTCTCGATGTTGGGCAGTTCAATAAGCTCGAGCCACTCCAAAAGGCTTGCAGATCCGCTCAAGCGGTATTTATTCTCGCTGATCTGCTCTATAGAGTTGTCTTTGCCCTTGAAGCCCGATGTTATACTCTCTACAACATCCTTTATTGTGGCTAGGCCGCTAATACCACCGTATTCATCTACAATCATTGCCATTTCATTTTTTGTTTCGAGGAAAAATTCAAGCAGTGATTCAACGCTTTTCTGCTCGGGCAGAAATACAGTGCTTCTGAGCACATCAGATATGCAGTCCGGGTTTTTTGTGAGTATATCACGCTGGTGGACATAGCCGCATATATTGTCAACGCTGTTTTGGTAAACAGGGATCTTTTTAACTCTGCAGCTGCGCATCAATTCGAAAACATCTTCGATTTCTGTGTCTTTTTCGCACATCACGATATCTACTCTAGGGCGCATTATCTCTTTCACCCTCGATTTTCCCAGCTCCATCACTCTGCTGATAAGCTCGGATTCCTCCTGATTTATCAGCCCTTTTTTCCCGCTGTTTTTTACGAGATAACGAAGGTGTTCCAGCCCGATTTTATCAGCTCTTGGGATTGCAGGGGCTGTAAGCCTCACTGCCGGCTTTATGAATACAATATTTAAAACAGATGCGATTGGAGCAAGAAGCTTCTGGCATATATAAACAGGGTATGCCGTGAGCGTACAAAAATCCTGAGAGTGAGAAAAAGCTATTGATTTAGGCATTATTTCGCCGAAAATTATTAAAAGGAAAAGCGAGACTATTCCATAAAGCGTAACAAGAACAGTATTTCCTTTCCCTGCAAGAGCAACCGCTGTCTGACCGGCGGCTGAAAAGTAAAGGACGTTTATGATCATATTCCCGAAAAGAAGGGTGTTTAGAAGGCTCTTAGGCCTTGATATGAGGCGCAGAACCGTTTCCCCTGTCTTGCTTGTTCTCAGTTTCTTACGGTCGGTGAAGCTCAGGTTGAAAAAGGCCGTTTCACTGCCGGAGAAGAAACCGGAGATTGCAAGCAGCAGAATCAAGGATATAATTTGAGGACTCTGTTGTATAATAGTTTCCAATTTTTATGCCCGAAAAGCTTAACTAATAAAAGTTTCGCCTTAAAATATAAGTAACTTATGGAAGAAAAGTCAAGTTTTTAGTATAATTCCTAATTGTTTTTGAACTAAAAAGTATGGAGAAAAGAAAATGGCGGCAAAAGCCGAAAATAAACCCAAAATATTGATAGTTGATGATAATGTGCCCAACTTGGAGCTCCTTCAGGCGTACCTTGAAGATATAGACTGCCAAACAGAGCTTTCCACAGACGGCTACGACGCTCTTGAAAAGGTTAAGGACGGCTCGGTAGATCTTATAATACTGGATGTTATGATGCCCCGATTAAGCGGCTTTGAGGTGTGCAGCAGACTCAAATCATCACCCGATACGAAAAACATCCCGATAATTATGGTTACAGCACTCACCGAACTGGGCGATATCGAAAGGGCAATCAATTCCGGAACAGATGATTTTCTCAGCAAGCCCGTAAAAAAGCTTGAGCTTATTACAAGAGTAAGAACTATGCTCAGGATAAGAGACCTAACCGACAAGCTCGAGAGAACGCTTGAGTATATATCGGAGATAGAATCGAAACTGGAAAATAATTAATTAGGGAATATCAGCAGTACTATGAGCGGATTGAAATACAAAAGGGTTCTCATCAAACTTTCCGGCGAGAGTCTCTGCGAGAAGGGCGGTTCCGGTATTGATTCCGGAGCAGCAAAGCTTACAGCAGAAAAGATTAAAGAAGCAGTTCAGGCAGGCAGTGATATAGCTGTGGTAATTGGCGGGGGGAATCTGCTCAGAGGAGCAGCGCTGAGCTTGAGCTCTGATATGATACCAAGAGATACCGCAGATTATATGGGTATGCTTGCTACAGTAATTAACGGCTCTGCCTTATGCGAGGCATTGAAGTCTGTAAATGTTCCTGCAGCGGTGTTGAGCGCTCTTCCTGTGAAAGCGCTGAATGAAGAATTTACATCTGCCGCAGCGGAGATGCATTTTCAGGCCGGCGAGGTGGTAATTCTTTCAGGCGGTACGGGCTGTCCATTCTTCTCCACCGACACCTGCGCGGCTTTGCGTGCCTGTCAGATTAGAGCAGACCTTATCGTAAAAGCAACTAAGGTGGACGGGGTTTACACCGAAGACCCGATCAAAAACCCCGATGCAGAGCTGATTGAAAAGATATCATTTTCTGAAATTATTAGCAATGATTTGAAGGTTATAGACCATACAGCAATGACACTCTGCAGGGAAAACAATATCCCTCTGAGAGTTTTGAATATGTTTAAAAAGGGAAATATAATTAAGGCCGTTCAGGGCGAGAGAGTAGGAACGGAAATCTCAGCCTGAGAATGCATTTTAATTTGAATTAATTAAGGAGCTTAAGTATGCCAGTTAAAAAGATTCTCAAAGAACACGAAACCAGTATGAAAAAATGCGTTGAATATCTTCACAATGAATTCAAGGGCGTAAGAACCGGGAGGGCATCTACCGGTCTGGTTGATAATATAAAGGTGGAATACTATGGAAGTATGACTCCGATAAACCAGATGGCAAACGTTAATGCGCCTGATGCTACAAACATCCTGATAAAACCTTTCGATCCCTCTTCGCTGAAAAATATTGAGAAGGCGATAAAGGCCAGCGATGTGGGGCTTAACCCAATAGCTGAAAACGGAGCGATAAGAATCTCTGTTCCTCCGCTTTCTGAGGAGAGAAGGGAAAAGATTGCAGACCAAGTCAAGCAGATGGGGGAAGCCCAGAAAATTGCTATAAGGAATGTTAGAAGGGATGCCAACAAGAAACTCGATGATGATGAGAAAAACAAGGTTATCAGCGAGGATGACAGAGACCACGCAAAGAAAGAAGTAGATCAGATGACCAAGAAATATACTGAAGAGATTGAAGAACATACTAAGGCTAAGATTGAAGAAGTGATGACTGTGTAGCAGATGAATGGATTTTGCTGCAATGAATTTTATTAAAAAGGCTTTTGATTAGATGGCGAAAACTGATAAAAAAAATAAGGGTGCTAAAAATAAAGGCACATTTTTCAAGATTGCGGGAATAGCAGCAGGCATTGTTTTGCTTTTGATTGTTTTTTCGCCTCTGATTATCTCATTCAGTCCTGTGAGCAGTTTGGCAGTAGGTTTTGCTGAGAGCAAAACAGGGTTCGATATAGAGCTCTCCCAGCTCAGGGTAGGCTGGACTAAAGGGATTATGATGTACGATGTGCATCTTAAAGACCCTGAAGGCAGAATCGACTTCAAGGCCGATAAGTTTTTTATACATCCCTCTCTAACTGCTCTTTTAAGGAAAGAGGTTGACGTTAAAAAATGCCTCCTTGAGGGCAGCCGAACAACCTTGAAAATTGATAAGGCCGCTCTGAAGGAGGCCGGCAAAAAAGCGAAAACAGCCTATTCTGATATATCATACGCTAATGATTATGCAGAGGCTTCATTAAGCCCGGACTTCTTTACAGCTTTGAATTCGGTTAAGAGGTTCAGGATTAATTTGAAAGATTGCGCAGTGAGCTTGGTAGATGCTGAACAGGCAGACCTGTTTGAGCTCAACAGCCTTCAAGGCAGAATTAAGCTTAACCCCCCAGGGGAAACTTCCGGAGCTGATTTGGTGGGCAGGCTGAAGCAGGGTGAATCCAGCGCACCGCTTAAATTTTTCGCTTTGCTTAATAGAAAGCCTTCCCTTCTCTCGCTTAAGGGTATTTCCGCAAAAATTGACGCATCGGTTCAAAGGCTTCAGCTCGAAGGTCTAAAGCCTTTGATGGATCTGGCAGGGCAGGATTTTAATTTTCAAGGGGTTGCTGATGCCGAAATTTCTCTCTCTGCTGAAGAGGGGATGTTTAATGAGTCTGAGGTTAAGGTTAAGTCTGAAGGGCTTGCCGCTGCTTTCCCCGAGAGGGCATTCAAAGAGCTTAAATTCGGGGATACTTCTCTGAAGCTGCTTTTCAAAACAGATGAAGGCTTTGTTGATATAATGGACTGCACCTGTCAGTCCGGTTTTTTTGATTTCAATCTTACAGGCCAGATTCCTAAAACATTTACAAGTCTTGTAGAAATGATGAACGGAAAGTCTGAGGCCGAGCTTGAGGGCTTTTTCAATCTCGATATGCCGAAAGCTTTTGGGCGTCTGCCTGAAGAAAGCAAAAACGAAAACTTCGATCTTCAGAGCGGCAAGATAGCAGGGCGGATTTCAACAGAAACCTTAGGCGAGGGCAAAATCCTTCTTGCCAATATGAATATGGTAGATTTTGAGGGAATCGCAAACGGTAAAAATCTCACTCTCAGCCCTGTTAAGTTGAACTGCGAGATTATCTCAAGAAATCAGCGGCTCTGGATAGACCCAATCGAAATCGTTTCCGGTTTTGGCAAGGTAAGGTGTTCCGGTCCGTATAGTGATATGTCATTCAACGGCACAATAAATCTCAAGGACTTGCAGAATGAGCTTTCAGGGTTTGTGAAATTCGGGGAGTATAAATTGTCCGGCGAGGCTAATATCGTGGGTGATGTGCTTCCGGAAAACAAAATCCTGAGCGGTGCTGTTCAGATAAAAGATTTTGTTTTGAACAACAGCTACGGCATGAAATGGATAGACCCTTTCATAGATTTAACGTTTGGATTCAAAAATGACCCGATTGAGAAGAAGCTATGGCTTACAAGTCTTTATCTAAAATCCGATTATCTCGGTGAATATGAGCTCTTGCAGGGATATTTCGATTACGACCCCAAATCCAGTGAAGAGTTTGTGATGCTCTTTAATTACAAAAATCTTTTCGAAAGGGCAGAATACCTTATTACTCTTTTTGATGCTCTGGATAAACCCGCAAACCTTGCAGGCAGATACTCCACTACCACCAAGATTGTTAAATATGAAGATGGTATACGTTTTATTACAGACGATATGTCTTTTCAGGATGTTGCTTTTGGCGGAGAGGATAACAAAACCGAAGTTACAGATTTCAGCATTTCTTCGAATTTGTTTTGGCAGCCGGATGCAGCGAAATTTACATCCAATGATTTTGAAATTAAAAACGAATGGCTTACTTTAGATTTCAGTGATCTTATTGTTGATTATTCTGACCAGTCAGACATAATTTTTGATTCAACGCTTGAAACGGTGTACGACCTCGATTTTATGCAGCTCTATCTTACTGAAAAGACAGGTCAGGATTTCAAGGCCTCCGGAAAAAGAACTCTACCAGCTTCTTTAAGCACAAATTTCCCCATGAAAAATCCGAAAGAAGCGATAAATAATTTAAACGCGGAATTCCAGCTCGGCTTCGACAGCTTGTACTATAAAGGCCTTAGCTTTGAGAAGTCTAATGTAAAGTTCCTTGTTGAAAACGGTTTTTTCACTGTCCCGAAAACAGCAATTGGAGTTAATAACGGAAGCCTTAATTTTGCGATTGAGGCAGACCTTGCTGAAACACCGATAGTTCTCAAACTTTCAGAGGGTATGAAAGTGCTGGATGAAGTGGAGATAAATGAGGTGCTCGCAGGGCAGCTCGCTGCTTACGGGAATCCGGTTTTCTCCGATTCCATGGATTGCAGCGGAAGCGTGAATCTATACTGCGATAAGCTTGAAGTACCTCTGACAAAAAATCCCGCAGAAACCGCAGAATTACAGGCAACTGCCGAATCTTCTCAAATCAGGGCGATGCCTGCCGGTATGCTCAGGCAGCTTATGCACATTATGGGCGAATCAGCTAATTCTATGGTTAGCTACCGACTCAGGCCGGTGGATTTGCAGTTAAAAGACGGCGTCTTTACGTATAACAATATGATTCTTGAAGTAGATGATAAAGAATTCAAGTTTAACGGAAATATTAAAACAGATGGTACTATGGATATGGAGATTGCCATTCCGTATCGTTTCGAGGGGCTTAATCTTGTAGAAACCCAGAGCGGGCAGTTCGGCATTACCCTGCCTCTAACCGGCAGCGCATCAAATCCTGAGATTGATACAGAAGACCTGCTCCAGAAGAATACAGAATCGATAATAAAGACCGGCCTTCAGGAAGGCCTCAAGAAACTGCTGGATTGAAATGAATAGTATTCGGGAAAAAATTTCACAGCACATTAAAAACCCAGCCGAGGGTATCGGGGCATTCAGCAGTTTTCTGATGTTTCAGTTTCGTATTTGGCCGCTCTGTTTCAAGCAGTTAAAGACAAACCGTTCAGACCTGCAGGCAGCAGCCCTCGCCTACAATACCATTTTCGGTTTTATTCCGCTTTTGATAGTTGTGCTTATTTTGTTTCAGAGCCTTCCGGGCTATGAAGATATCGGCAACACAATTAGGGATTCGATTTTCGAGGCGGTTCAGATAGATGAATTTTCATATTCTGATCCCGAAAACCCAGATGAAAAAGTGCAGCTGGGAGAACGCTTTTCGGAAATTGTTTCCGGCTTTTTCAAAAAGACCAATAGAGGCGCTGCTACAATCTTCAGTCTGCTTATTGTTTTATGGGCGGCGATTAAACTTATCAGCACTGTTGAAGGGGCTTTCAATTATGTATGGGGGGTAAACCGAAACAGACCCTTCATTTACAGGGTGTTTTACTACTGGACAATACTCACCCTCGGTCCTTTGTTGATTGGTGCCGGGATATATTTCAAAACTATGGGCGTGATTACTGAGCACCTCGACGGAATCGTAAGCGTGGTAACGGTTCTGGGAGGCTGGAACTGGATTCTTACTATACTGTCTTTTTATTTGCTTTTCTGGTCTATGCCAAACACAAAGGTAAAGCCTCACGCTGCATTCTGGGGGGCTCTTGTAACAACCCTTATTTGGACTTTCGTAAAAAAAATATACGGCTACTACGTTTTTGAATTTGAGCCTTTCAAACAGCTCTATGGAGTGCTTGCACTTATCCCCATTACAATCCTATGGATTAATATTTCGTGGCTTATAGTGCTCTTCGGGGTGCACCTGTCTTTTATTGTGCAGAATTTTAGGGAGCTGGATGCCGCCGAGAAAATCTCAGAAGAAGCAGGGAAATTCTATTACCCCTCCAAAGACTGCGCACTTCAGATTGCTGCTTTTGTAGGGGAAAACTTTGATTCAGGCAAAGAGCCGGTAACAGAAGAACAGGTTTACAAAAAATTCGGAGTGCCATATCATTTCATAACAGACCTCCTCGGGGAGTTTGTTGAGAAGGGCATTCTATATGAAGTGGGCGAGCAGGTAGTGGGGTATATACCGTCAAAATCTACAGACAAGATGAATTTAAGCGAAGTTGCGTCTGTTATAGATGACATGCCCCGTGTCTATGCCAGCAGTGAATATGAATCTGTGGACGGGCAGTTAAACAATACTCTCAAAAACCTTACTCTTGCTGATATGATTAAGGGCAAAAAGTAATCTTGCTTGAATACATAATAAAAGGAAGACTGCTAACAACAAGGATTGCAATGTTCGCTGCAGTTCTTGTTTTATTCCTCACAGGAATTTCAACTATCTATGCAGCTGAGCCGGATTCAATAGGATGGCTTAAGCAGCTGGTGTATTTTGCAATAGGACTCGCAGCTTTCGCTTTGGTCAATAAGGTGCATTATAAAGACCTTGGCGTATTCAGTTTCTGGATTTACGGGGCAGTGCTGTTTCTTCTTGCTGTTCTGCTGATTGAGCGGTTTATCCCAATGCCGGGGTTCTGGCGCAGCATTGTGCCGGTAGTCAACGGCGCAAGAAGATGGATCAGGATAGGTCCTGTACAAGTGCAGCCTTCGGAATTCTGCAAAATTGCTTTTATACTTTCGCTTGCATGGTATCTTCGCTTCCGCGAAAACTACAGAACAATCAAAGGGCTTTTCCCTCCATTTGCCATAACTTTTCTTGCTATGGGGCTTATTATCCTCGAGCCTGACCTCGGAACGGTGATTCTCCTTCTGCCTGTTTTGTTTGGGATGCTGTTTGCAGCAGGAGCCAAAAAGAGGCATCTTATTTCGGTGATACTCATAGGCCTTTTTCTAAGTCCGGTGCTGTGGATGAATATGCACTCATACCAGAGAACTCGTGTGGCAAGCGTGATACTCCAGAATGATTTTGTTTACGACTACGCCTCTAAACACGAAAAAGCAGCGGAGATTCTCGTTGGCGGGCCTGCCGAGCTTATACGCTGGAAGAAAGACAAAGGCTATCATCTTATGCACTCCAAGAATGCAATCGCCAGCGGCGGAATCACCGGCTACGGCTGGGGCCAAGGCCCGTATATGGACGGAACGATAAAACTTCCCGAGGCTCATAATGATTTCGTTTTCTCTCTTATAGCACATCAGTGGGGGCTTATAGGCTGCATTTTTGTCTTTCTTCTTTATACAACTGTTGCCGCCTGCGGGCTCGAGATATCCCGATTCAACCCCGACCCATTCGGGAAGCTGATTTCAGTGGGAATTGTGGTAATGCTGATGATGCAGGTTATAGTTAATGTTTCTATGACTGTAGGCCTTATGCCCATCACCGGGCTCACTCTGCCTTTCGTAAGCTACGGCGGCTCAAGTCTTGTGGTTAATATGATTGCCCTCGGCCTTTTGAATAATGTCGGCAGACACCGCTCTTTCACTGTGGCTGCAAGGGCATTTGAATACCCCCGCTAAAATATCGAAAAACCAAAAGCATAAAAAGTTCACTGACTGCCGTTTTTTTTTGTGATTTTTCTTGAATCGGAGTATGAATTTTGGTATTTTGGCTTACGGTATATTGATTGATTGTAATTGAATGTACCGAAAAGGGAAATTTTAAGCTTTATAAGGAGTAATATTATGAAGTTGGATCCGTTAAACTGGATAGCCCTGATTCTCACAGTTATCGGCGGCCTGAACTGGGGGCTGGTAGGTCTTTTCAAATTTGATCTTGTAGCTACTCTGTTCGGCGATATGTCGCCAATTTCCCGTGCGGTTTATATCATAGTGGCACTGGCAGCATTGCTGCTCGTTTTCGCTGCTATGTCCGGCTCGAAAAAATCAGAACAATAGCTTTTAAGGCTTAAAAACGCTTGCAATATTTTGAATGCGTGATCCGAGAAGCCTGAAAGAATTACATTTAATTGCTGGCTTAAGACCTTAATCTATTTAAGAAGGGCAGCTTGGCAGCTTTTTAACTGCTTGATCTGTTCACCGAGCGGAACTGTCTGGGAGTAAGCCCTACCAGCTCTTTGAATGTTCTGGTAAAGTAGCTTTGGTTGTTGTAGCCAACATTAAAGCATATTTCAGTGCAGTTCATATTCGTTGAAAGAAGCAGGTTCTTTGCCTGTTCGATTCTGGCCTGCGTTATGTAATCAACGATGGTCATCCCTGTTTCTTCTTTAAAGATATGCGCAAGCCTTGAGGGGCTCAGATGAGATGCCTTAGCAACATCTGCAAGGGTAATGTGCTGTCTGTAATTTTGGTCTATGTATTCTGTGGCAGGGCGGATCTGCGATATTTTTCTTGAATTTGCCGTGTCGTGTACGAGCTCGATAAAGTCGTCTGTCGCCCGTCCCACCCATGCGCAGAGCTCCTTCTGGTCTGAGACATCTATCAGCTGTGTAATATTTTTCAGATTTCGCTCAAGCATAATATCTATGTCCACTCCTCCCTCAGCAGCGGCTCTGCTCAATACGCTGATAAGCTCAAGCAGGCGTGCCTTCAGAACGTTCAGCTCTCCCGGCGATTTGAGCATAATAGAGGCAAGCATACAGTTCAGAATTTCTCGTGTTTGGGTTTTATCACCTATCCGAACCTTGCTCATAAGCTTCTTTTCGTATTCGTAAGGTGTGCTTGATACGTTTTTGAGGCGTTTCTGCTCTGCAATATATTCCCCAATCTCAGCCTGCTGTCGTGAAAGCTCTCTCTGCCACTGCAGCATTTTAGGGTTCAGTCTGGTCTCACTGTACAGGATGTCGTAGAGTCTCTCGCTTGCTGAATGGATCTTTCGGGGCGGGGTGTTGGGAAGCTCAAGCAGGGCATGCAGGATTTGGCTCTGGTCGTTTGTGATGCCTTTGAGCCGTTTTTTTATGTCTTTAAGAAGGCTTTGGCATACGTTTTCGCAGAGGCATTTCCCGAAGAAAAGTCCTCCAAGCTGAGTGTCCTGATCTACCACGGGAACGCAGCCCAGAAGGATGCCTGCATGGCATATAGTGATATACGGCTGCCCGATCTCCATAGACATCCTGATGCTGTCTGCACGCTGCTTGCGGCACCTCTCTCTCCCTTCATCCGAGCAGTTTACTATCTCGCAGAATTCCACCTGCCCAGCTTTCTCAGGCGTGAAAACAGTGTCGCCGAAGGTGTTTGAAGCCCAGATGTCTTCCCCGAAATTCTTCCAGAAAATCCTGCTTGCCTTCTCAAGCTCTTCTTTGGATATATGTTCAAACATCTTTTCAGAATTCATTTTCTTCTCTCCAAGGGCTTCAAAAACGAAATGAATACAGAGTAGATTTTAGATATTCAGCAAGATAATGTCAATCTCACAGCCAAATAATTTTACAATAAACTCCCTGAATCTGGTGTTATGCAAGGCGCATTCCTCAACTTAAGCAGGGATTCGCAGGATGATGAGGTTGTAATAAAACGCTTTACTCTGGTTAGAACCTGCAATGGAATGTGATCTAACCCGCCAAAAAACCTGCAAGTTCTCGTTGCTGGTGCAGGTGTTGTTTTTTTGGAGGAATCCCTGTCTCGCAATTCAGTAACGGGTCAATAAGCAAAAAAAGTTTTTTATTGTCTAAATATTTAATCTCACGGAGATATTTATAATAAATGCAGCCATTTTTCAGCCGATTGGTGATGCTTGAGATGGATTTCAAGCCGTTAAACAAAATGAAATATGGTGATACTTTTGTGAAAAGTGGTGTTGAAGACGGTTCGAATAAATGATATCTTACCATATATTGCTTTGGCTTGATGTTTCAGCATTAAGATTAACCTTTGGATTTACAGTAAAGATTTTAGCAGACGGCCATTTGATTACATTAGAACCTTAATATTCTAGAAAGGATATTCAATGAAAAGGTTTAACAAAACATCTTTAAATGAAGAAGTTTCACCCAACTTAGGTATAGAATGCCAAAATTTATTGCCTAACATTTACAACCGCCGCTCGCAGGCAGGTTTCACATTGATCGAGCTGCTTGTTGTAATTTCAATAATTGCTCTGCTTATGGCTGTTCTGATGCCTGCGCTTGGGATGGCTCGTACTCAAGCTAAACGAACAGTATGCCAGACCCATCTCAAACAATGGGGAGCTATCTACACGATGTACACTAATGATAATGATTCTCGTTTCCCCCCGAGCTGCTTAGACCCGGAATTTAACCCGCGAGGTTCCGGCACATGGTTTGTTGTTATGAGGCCGTACTATCAAGATCCTGAAATTTTGGAATGCGCTGCAGCGACCAAAGCTCCAGAGCAGAGACCTGAGCGTTTCAATAACCGTTGGAACTGGCGATTTAGTTGGTGGGGGAGTCTCTTTACTCAGTTAATGGAGGAGGACGAAGAGATCGCTGATATCGAGGGCAGCTACGGTCAAAACTGGTGGATAACCAGCACTGAAGAATCGGATGGCGGTGCCTATCCGGATAAGAATAAATTTAAGCGTATAACAGAGATGCGGTCTCCTCGCCAAGTTCCAATGCTCGGTGATTGCGGCGCGTTTCTAACTCGTCCTACCAGGGACGCTCAACCGCCTGAGAATGATGGTGATTATGATTATGCTACCAGCGATGAGATGAGGCGAGTATGCACGAACCGGCATGACACAGGCGGAGTGAACTGGGTCTTTGCAGATGGTTCGGTTAGTGAAATCCTGCTCAAGAATCTTTGGGAAACAGAATGGCACAAAAATTGGGAATCTCGAGAGATTACAGATTGGCCAGACTGGATGCGTCAGCTGCCTGAGTAAAGGATTGTGCAAGGATTAATTTTTAGTGTGGTAAATTTTTTAATTTTTTTGAAAGGATTGTGTATCATGAAAAGGTTTTTTAGTTTAATTATGCTGATGAGCCTGTTGCACAATGATTTTCGAATCCAACCATTGGATTCGACGGCTGTCTGGGGCAGACGGCTCAATTCTCTGTTTCCCAAACACCTTTTCTTAGCTTTTTATATGGTATCGTGTTTTCGCCAAAAAAACAAGCAAAATTACACGTCAAAACGAATAAAAACAGCCTTTTTATCAATTCCAGCAGGCCTTTTTGCTTCGCCACAACTTCAAAAGGTTGTGCGTAGCGCAAATCAGCGACCACTCACCGCGGCAAGCCTCAATGCCTCGTTGCATAAATCGATCAAAACCGCGAACATCTTTAATCTGCCCAAACACTGGTTCGACTGTCTGACCTCGAATCTTATATAATTCTCGCCCTCGTTCGGTCAGCAGTTTACGTTCCATCAATTCTGTCGGCGACAAGCCGTCCGGTATCGGTTCTTCCGGCGGCGGTTGCTCGGCCATTGCCTTTCGCTGCTTATAATCTTTCTGTGTCGCCACCAGCAACTCAATGTCACCAGCAGGCTCCTTTGTAAAATTATCTTCACTGCAATAGCCAGCATCTGCCAAAGCCACACCCATTTCCTCTTCGATTTCAACGGCCTGTCGATTTTCTTCGGCCTGCTCAAGCATCGGATGTAATTGCTGTTTATCATTTTCCTCTTGGGTCACATCCTCAGCAACGATAATCTGTTGCTCTGTTGTCACCGCCTGAGCATTAAGACCCTGAACGAAACCTTTTCGAGTTTTCATGATTCTGCTGTCGGGGTCGGTAACATTGGCTTTGGCATCTTTGTTTCCAGCTTCTTCGGCAGGTTTGGGCTTACGACCACGAGGCTTTTTGCCGGTATTTTCTTCTTTGGATTTCCGCTCATCTATCTTGTCCTGCTGTTGTTTTTCGGCTTCTGCTTTTTCCTGCTCTAAACGCTCTTTACAGGCCTTTAGACGGTTTATTCGGCTATTGCGGTCCCGCATATCTTCGGGCAGTTCATCGCCTCGCTTATCAGCGCCATAAGCTTTGTCTTCCTCGGCGTCTTTAGCGTCCGCCTCGGATAGCATCTTATCGATTTCCTGCTCCAGGTGCTTTAGTGTTCGATTGGCTGATAACGAAGCATTGGCTTTGATCTTTGTCCCATCCAATGAAACATTGCCGAGTTTAACAATGTCTGCTTCAACACAAAGCCTGAGGATTTCCAGAAACAACTTCTTTAAATGCGACTGGTTATCCTTGCGAAATCGGCTGATCGTACTGTGGTCGGGATATTGATTGGCAGTAACAACTTTATAGGCTACATCCGTCTGGCAGTGCTTTTCTATCTTTCTGCTGGAACGCTCGCCGCTACAGTAGGAATATATCAGCAGAGCAACCATCATCGAAGGATGAAAAGCTGAATTGCCGACTCCATCAGTACGGTATTTTTTGTAAAACTGCGATAGGTCGATTTGTTCAACCGCATCAAGAACAAACCACGCCAGATGATCTTCCGGCAGCCAATCCGTCAATGAGGGAGGCAGAAGATACGCCTGATTTCGGTCGCAAGGCAGGAAATTGTAAGCCATTTCGTAATCCTTTACATGTTTAGCAATCCTTTTGGCCTATTATAACCGAAAAGCTGGATTTATTCACTTGTAAAAGAGCAATCACTGACAATTATTTATGCAACAGGCTCTGATGTGTTTTGCTCTTTGGGGCACGGCCAGCGCCGAAGGGGTTGAGCTGATCTCTAATGGAGGATTTCAGGATCCCAACCTGCCCGGGGCGAACAATTATGTTACTACAGTGGCAGATTGGGTGTCAGGACACGATGACAATTTAGTTCGATTAGAGACCAAAGAGGAAGATAACAGAACAGCGGTTCCAGGCCTTGAAGGAAATCAGGTGCTTAGAATGACTGGGGGTTGGACCACCGGTGTTATCCAGCAGTCAACATACCATCCATGGTCTCAGGCAGAGGTTTACAGACTTTCGTTTAATGCCTGCTCTGCTCGCTGGGAAGCGCCAGCTACAGATGGCGTTATGGGTGCCCGCCTGCTTCAGGATGATGCAGAGATGACTGAGCTCTGGTCAACAGAATTCAATATGACTGGTACTCATACTGGTGAAACTGTAGTTGGGGATTGGGAGCCTTACCAAACATTCGAGTTTGAGATTGACCCTGCACTATTTTCTGGTGAAGGCGTTAGTGAAGGCTCTGATCTGATTTTAGAGGTTAGTTCAGTTAACCGTAATCATTGGGTTGATAATGTTTCCCTGCAGGCTGAACCGGCCGCTGGTGCACATAATCCTGTTCCTGCTTACGGAGCAGAAAATGCAGGCACGCCGGCAGGAAATCTGGTTGATGTTAATTTGCAGTGGAACACCGGATTAGACCCAGCCAACCCTTCACAGATAAATCCTGCTATCACCGAGCATCATCTGTTTATGAGTGAAGACCAGAATGTTTCCGAAGACCCGAATCTATATTATGTTGACACTATCGCCCTGGGCACAGAATCTCCTGAGACAGCCAGCGTAACTGTTACAGGCCTTAACTTTGACGGATTGTACTATTGGAGCGTAGATGAGGGTTTAGGCTATCCGGTAGGCAGTCCAGATAATATTGCCGGTGCTGATTGGATGTTTGAGACGCAGAAAAGTGTTCCGATAATTACTCAGCAGCCTGAGAATCAGGTCGTTTCTACAGGCGATACCGCAACCTTTACAATAACTGCGGACAGCATTTCTCAGGAAACATATCAGTGGTACTTATCGGCTGACCAAGTGGCTGACCCTGCCCAGGATCAGGCTATTGGCTCTCCGGATACTGACCCAACCCTCACAATTGATAATGTTCAGCTCAGTGATGAAGGTTATTACTACTGCGAAGTAACTAATGACGGCGGAACGGCTTATTCAGACGCTGCCGGTTTGGCAGTTAAGCGTATCGTAGCTCACTGGACATTGGACACCGCTGACTTTGTAAACGATACTTATCTGGACAGCAGCTCAGAAGGCCGCGATGCGATTCCGTATGCCGTTCCTGCTGTTGATGCATTTGTTCCCGGAGTAGACCCTGCTAAGACCAATGAAGGCTTAGACCTTGACGAAAATCCTGATGCAGCAGCACTTGCAGGCACCGATTCACCCGCTGAATTCAGCGATGAAATCACTGTATCTTTGTGGGTTAAATCGGCAGGTGTTCCTGGAAGCTGGGTAGGCATCGTCTCTAAACGTCAAGAACCCGATTGGCAGAGCGGTTCAGACTGGTACTGGACGATAGATCCTACAGGTGATAATATGAGCATTAACTCGGCAGGTGTAGATTCTGAGGGTTTGTCTTATGATCCTCCAGCCGAAGGTGAATGGACTCATCTTGCATTTACAGCTAATGCTGAAGGCGGAAAACTCTATTATAATGGCGTCAACGTTGACTCAGAGCCTGAGTTCGAGCTCAATAAAACTGATGCCGAGCTTGTAATTGGCGGCAGCATCTTGAGAGACGAAGGCACAATTGGCGGCGTGTTTAATGGAGTTATGGATGATGTGCGAATCTATAACTATGCCAAGGATGAAGCTGAAATTGCAGATCTCTACTACGATATAAGCGAAACCCCAGTTTGCAGCAATATCCTTGAATTGGACTTGCAGTTTGATGTTGCAGGCGGAGGCCCGGAAGGCGACCAGCCGGACTGCAAGATTGGTCTGCCGGACTTCCTTGAGTTTGCCTCTACATGGCTCAATTGCGGCCTATATCCAGAAGACTATTGTTATTAAAATGTTTTAGTCTTAAGCGATGTTAAATAAATTTCGCCGGATCGTTCTAATCAGCCGTCCGGCGTTTTATTGTCATAATGCTGCTTAATTTTTGGCGGCTTTAATAAAAATTTCAGAAAAGATTCTCTTAAGGGAGAAATTTATGCCACATTCGTTAAAAATATTTCTGTTTGGGGCGATTGCCTTATCTTTGCTGCATGGCAATGCTGTACTTGGCGATGAACCCAGTTCAGCAAGCCAGATTGTAATAGATACTGCCTCTGATAAATTTTCTCAAATCGGCTTTACAATGCTCAATGATCCAAATTCTTTTGGCGGAACTATTGCAGTGGGCGATGGGGGCAATTCTGCTCCAAGTTATGCCCGCTTCACCCCGAATATTGAAGGTCGTTTTGATGTGTATTTGTACTGGCGGGATTATCAGGATAAAGATGTTTTCGCTTATTGGAATGTTAAGCATACCGGCGGGATAACTACTCATCCTTTCATCCAAAAGGAAAACCCCGGCTGGCATTTTCTGGGTACATACCAGCTTGATGGTGATTCTTACGTAGAACTGGACGGCACAAAAAAACAAAATGCTCAAATCGTGGCTGATGCTGTAAAGTTTGTTCCTGCAGCACAGCGTGTGGTTGAAAGAGCTGCCAAAAATACTATTACACCGGTTGAATTGAATATTGGCGACGAATTCCATTTTACATTACGCAGCGGTCAGGTTCGCCGCATAAGATTGCTCTCAACAGAAGCTCATATTACTGAAAGCCCAAACTACTCTTTTTCTGCCGAATTTGATATAGACGGAGAGAATTACCGTTTTGAGCGAATAGTTGCAGATCAGGCAAGTTTTTACGAGCCGTGGGTGGTTAATGGAATGCGAATCTGGCTGGATGCTGTGAGCGATATCTTTGAGGATGACGGAGGCTGGATGGTTCACAGGACGAAATGTCGTCCAAAACGGAAAGCCCGCATTGTGGTTAATGATTTGAGCGATCGAATCTGCCCGGAGCAAATTCATTGGTGGTATCCCGAGACACGCGAGAGCCCGGATATTCGAGACTGCTGGTATGGCAGAAATGTGTGGATAGGCCCGCAGAAACCAACATATACGCACGAAGGGCTGGATATTAATATGCCTCCGGAAACGCCGCTTTATGCCCCGATTGGTATTGATGACCATTACCTGTTCGATTCTTTGGAGGCAGGCGATATTAATAATCGCTGGCGTGGTGTTCGCCATTGGGATAACGGGAGTACGTGGTGGCTCCAAGCGCACCATCTTGATGAAATGCTGGTGCCTGAACACGAAACTTTGAAGAAGGGCGAAAATTTTGCCCTTTCGGGGGGTGTTTACAGCGGCAGCCGTCCCCATACTCACTTTGCTTTTCGAGTTATTGAGGAAGGCCAAGCTTATTATATCGATCCATGGATTTTCTTTTGGCAGATGTTTAAAGATAATCCGCAGGATGAAATTGCAGAAGAGGATGAGTTGGTTTCTAACGGTGATTTTGAGCAGCCGCACAGGCCTGATGCCAACAATCTGCTGATTGATGTGCCTAACTGGAATTCTATTGAAGGTACTCAGAAAAGAGTTAGGCTTGAATCCAAGTTTGTTGAAACCAGAAAATCTGTTCCGGGGCAGGAGGGTAATCAGGTGCTTCGGCTTCCCGCGGGAAACTCAACCGGAACAATTCGTCAGGTAATTGAGCATCCTTGGTCTTCAGGTGAACTTTTTCGCCTGAAATTTAACGCATGCTTAGTTCGATGGCTTGCTAGCGCATCAGATGCAGTTATAAAGGCAAGCTTGCTTCAGGAGGATGGATCGCTTCTTTGGTCGTCCGAAATACCGATGACCTACACGCACACAGGCGATACAGAGGTAGGAGACTGGCTAGCCTGGCAGACTTTTGAGTTTCTTATAGATACTGATTCTTTTACTGGTTCAAATATTGATGAGGGAAGCAGCTTAATACTTCAAATAGAATTTCTGCAGCGAGACCATTGGGTGGATAATGTTTCGCTCAGTGTAATGAACGAATCGGATATTATTAAATCTCAGCCAAACGACAAAATCGTGAATTGGGGCGATGGTGCAGGGTTTTCAGTGAGTATAGAAAATTTGTCTAATCCGGTTTGTCAATGGTACTTCTCAGAAAGCGGCGAGATTTCCCCGTCCACTGATAAGCCAAAAGGCACGCCCAGCATTAACCCTGACTTTTATATTGATAATGCCCAGCTCAGTGATGAAGGTTATTATTACTGCCAAGTAACCCACGACGGCGGTATGGTTTATTCGGATGTGGTGAGCTTGGCTGTTAAAAGAAAGGTGGCGCATTGGACATTGGATTTGTCTGACTATATAAGCTCAGAATACCTCCCCGGCAGCAGCGATAAATACATTGACAGCAGCGGGGAGGATAGGGATGCAATCTCTCAAGCGGCTCTGGATATTGATGCATTTGTTCAGGGTGCTAATCCTGCTAAGACCAACGAAGGCCTCGATTTTGGCCAATATCCTGATGCAGCAGCACTTGCCGGCACCGATTCGCCCGCTGAATTAAGCGATGAAATGACTGTGTCTTTATGGGTAAAATGGGAAGGAGTTCCCGGCAGCTGGACAGGCATAATATCTAAACGCGAAGGCTCAGACTGGCAAAGCGGGGCTGACTGGTTCTGGACAATATCGCCGACAGGCGATTCTATGAGCATCAGCTCGGCAGGTGTTGGTACTAAGAATATCTCTTATGATCCGCCTGCCGTTGGCGAATGGACACATCTTGCCTTCACAGTAGATGCCGGTGGCGGAAAGCTCTACTATAATGGAGTCAAAGTTGACAGTGAGCCCGAGTTCAAGATAAATAAAACTGATGCCCAGCTTGTAATCGGGGGCAGTATTTTGCAGGATGACGGCACAATCAGCGGCGCATTCAATGGGGTTATGGATGATGTGCGCATCTATAATTACGCAAAGGATGAGGCTGAGATTGCAGATATCTGCTACGAGGTTACCGAAACTCCCGTTTGCAGCAATCTGCAGGATTTGGATCTGCAGTTTGATGTTGCAGGCGGAGGCGACGAAGGCGACCAGCCGGACTGCAGGGTGAGCCTTGCAGATTTTGCAGTGTTAGCTTCAAGCTGGTTTAATTGCGGCTTATATCCCTTTGGGTTTTGTTTTTCTGATGAACCGGAATATTATGAGCCGAATATACAAACATACAATTGTAACGAACTGCCCGTTACTGTTTCTTCTGGCGGGGAAGTTTCAAATAAAAGTGAGTCTTGGAAATGGTATCTGCCGCAGCATCAGTATGTCCATGCAGACCTTCAGAATGTAAACGATTTTGTTGAGTTTGATGTTTATCTCTCTAACCCTGGCACTTACTCAATTCAAGTTCTTAATAGAAAAGAGCCAGACAGCGGTATGTATCAGCTTTACATAAGCGAAAATGGCTCTGATTATAACCCTGTCGGTAATAATATCTCTTTCGACCAAGGGGATATCATTACTGAAGCAATGGTTGAAAAAGCAAATTTGGGGCTTTATACCTTTGCCTCGGAGGGGGTTAAAAAATTCAAATTTAAGGTTATTGGTAAAAACTCAGATTCAGACGACTATAATTTGTCTTTAATTGATATAGTATTAAAAGAGGTAAGGCCTGTTTCGGCTTTGCCCTCAAATGCCTTGAGTTATGAAAGCAGCTGGAATTCGGCGGATGGTTATCATCATCAAGTTAATTCTGATTTGCAGAACCAGATTCTGCGAATCCCTGTTGATATAACTGAAACTGGAAATCAAGTTGTTACTGTTAGAAATGTCAATGGGCAAGACGCAGGCCAGTATCAACTTTATATAGATGGTGAACCGCTGGGGAGTATGGTAGATCAGTACAGCCCCGAAAAGTCTTATTCTCTGGAAATTATAGGGATTTTGGATGTTGTAAGTTCTGGTATTAAGATGTTTGAATTCAGGACGAAGGGAAAAAATGACAGCAGCAGTGGTTATAAAATTAGCATAGACAATATTCAGTTGGAGAGCCCAGATATTATCGTTACAGCAGGATGGGGCATCAATGCAGAGAGAACTGCTGGGTGGTGGCCAACATCTCAATATGCAGAGAACCACTTTGGAAGATGGTATAGTTATTCTACGCCCGGATACTGCAGGTTTCGCTGGCCTCCTTTGGAGCCGTGCAATGTTATTGAAAAATTTGCTTGGAAGCCTTGGGGAACTGATTTTACAGGTTTTCTCGCTTCAGGCTGGTACAATGTTTATTACTGGCTGCCAGACGGCAAGCATGATCGTGCTTCAAATGCACCTTACACAGTATATCATAAAGGCGGTGAAACTACGTATTTGATTGACCAGCGTCAGCCGGGCGGAGAGTGGAAACTTTTAGGCACCCATTTCTTTGAAAAGGGGCGTGCAGGCCGTTCAGGATATGTAGAGCTTTCTAACGATGCTGACGGAATTGTTATTGCCGATTCAATTAAATTTGAATATGCGTTTTCTCAAGATGCTCCGCCGCCGCAAACTCCGCCCCTGCAAGATGCAGAATCCGGTACCTACGTTGTTCAGCACGACAGCAGTAAACAAACCGTCTGGGGGCTTGGCGTGGAGATCCAGCCGGAAAATGAAAGAGGAGCTGATTCCAACAGGGCTCGTGGTATACCTTCTGATTTAACTGATTCAGAGCGTCAGCGCTTTTATGACCAGCTGCTCGGATTCGGCCATGGATTCCGTTATATGCGTCTTCCAATGGGGCTCTTTTATACAGGGCTGGACGAGGAACGAAAGCAGTTTGAGCAGAGCTGGAGCTCCCAGAACAGCGAACTGGCTGAAATGATAGAGGAATCCGGCATTGAAGGCTTTAATTTTGAGTACTGGTCTCCTGCGCCGTATTTCAAATCAAACAACAAATTCACCGGTGGCTCTCTCAAGCAGTTTGACAATGCTTTTTTAACCGATTTTGGAAATTCGATTGTCGATGATTTGCAGTATGTTCAGGACAATATCGCCCCTGTCAAAATGTTTTCTCTGCAAAATGAGCCCAGCGTTGGAGCTGCCGGCTATGGCTGCTGCGAATATACTCATCAGCAGTATTACGATGCCTTTAGTGTGGTAGCGCCAATTATAAAATCTTCTTTCCCAGACCTTTTTATCCATGCTGACAGCGAGGCAGGACAGTATGGTCACGGCAGTGAACTGCTGCGAAATGATCCTGCAGCTTTGCAGTATGTCGATGGCTGGTCATGGCATTGGCAAGGCAAGAATTCCGATGAAAAGATCAGATATGCAGAGCCCTATTTTAATAATGACACTCTTGGCAGGCCAGTTTTTAACAGTGAATGGCAGTATAACCTCGGAGCAGGCTCTGCGTGGAGAACAATAAATACAGCTCAGTCAATAATGAATTGGTTTTCGTTTATTGAATCCCCAACATGGTTTTGGCTGCATGCTCTCAAACCTACAGACACTATTATAGGTGAAAGGTTTGGTTTGGGATTTTGGCGTCCTTCAGGCGACAGCGACTTCAGCAAATATGCGAGCATAGAAAAGGGGCACTGGCAGTACAATTGGTATCATTGGAACGCAATTGCCGGATTTCTGAAGTATATGCCTTGGGATTCGGTAATATATAATGTTGATGAAGACAGCGTCCGTATGGATAATCGTATATTGGCATGGAAGAGGCCTGATGGGAAATTAGTATTAGCGATAACCAACCGAGCTTCAGACGCCCCGTTTATCTTTAATGTTGATGTTGGCTTAAATGAAGTTTTTAAGGGCTATCGATACACTTCACAGACTCGCAATAACGACGGGGAGTTCATTGGCAGCAGCAGCGGAGACCAGCTTTCATGTGAAGTTCCTCCGCTGTCAATCGAATTTTGGGTGCAGCAGTAAAATTGCTGTATTTGGTATTTGTGTCTTGCTTGTAATATTTTGATGTTTTCATAAAATGCTAAAAACTTAGGATGATATAGAAAGGTTTTATATGAAGATTGTATTTAGAGATTTGTGTCGGATTTTTTTTGCGGCAATATTTATTTTTGGTTCGCTAACATCAGTTCAGGCTGATTCTCCGGACTGGGAAAACCCCAAGGTTTTCGATATAAATAAAGAACGCCCGCATGCAACGCTGATGCCTTATTCTAACAGGACTCTTGCGCTCAAAGGCGAGCTGGAGAAGTCTAAATTTTATCATACCCTGAATGGCGACTGGAAATTTAATTGGGTTCCGCGGCCGGCCGACCGCCCTGAGATGTTTTACAAAACCGATTTTGACGACAGCAAGTGGAGTTTGATAAATGTTCCCGGCAACTGGGAAATGCAGGGCTATGGTTTCCCCGCTTACCTTAATAGATTCGTATATGACTGGCCGTTTGAAGTTAATCCGCCCTATGTAAATCATAACGAAAACCCGGTTGGTTCATACCGGCGCAGTTTCGATATCCCGCAAAACTGGGCTGGCCGAGAGGTGTTTGTAACTTTTAATGGGGTTTCAAGTGCATTTTATCTTTGGGTGAATGGTGAAAAAGTAGGTTTCAGTCAGGGCAGTATGACCCCGGCAGAATTTAACATAACCGATCTGCTTAAATCTGGGGAAAACACGATTGCAGCAGAGGTATATCGCTGGTCTGATGCAAGCTATATTGAAGATGCAGACCAGTGGCGTATGAGCGGTATTTTCAGAGATGTGTATCTTTCAGCAATGCCGAAAGTGCATATTCGCGATTTTTTTGTAACCGCCGAACTCGACAATGATTACCGTAACGCCGAACTTAAAGTTAATATGGATTTGGTCAATTACGGCAAAAGCATTTCCTCGCCTTATACTGTCAAAGTTGATCTGATTGACGCTCACGGTCAGAACGTTTCTATAGACCCGAATCTTAAAGCATCAGTTAAGGGTCTTGAAAAATCGGGCGGGCAGACAATAGATATTCATGGCTTTGTTGAGAATCCTGAAAAATGGACAGCCGAAACGCCTAATCTTTACACCATTGTGCTTACGCTTTTAGACGGTCAGGGAGAAGTGGTTGAGATGTTGAGTCATAATTTTGGT
Source organism: Sedimentisphaera cyanobacteriorum (assembly GCF_001997385.1). Lineage (NCBI taxonomy): Bacteria > Pseudomonadati > Planctomycetota > Phycisphaerae > Sedimentisphaerales > Sedimentisphaeraceae > Sedimentisphaera > Sedimentisphaera cyanobacteriorum. The sequence continues at coordinate 217,020 of NZ_CP019633.1, forward strand.
TTCCGCTCGGTAGAAGTGAAAAACAAGCGGTTTCTGGTCAATGGCAAGCCTGTCTATATCAAAGGTGTAAATCTGCATGCCCACGACCCGTATCAGGGTAAAACTGTCCCTTACAGCCGGATGGTTGAGGATATAGAGTTGATGAAGCAGAATAATGTTAATGCAGTGCGCACTTCTCATTACCCACAATCCCCAGAGTTTTACAGGCTGTGTGATGAGTACGGTTTGTATGTTATAGACGAGGCTTGTATTGAGTCTCATGGCGTTGGATTCGATCCTGAGGAAACATTAGCAGACAAGCCCCTTTGGAAAGATGCTCATGTTGACCGCGTTATGTCTATGGCGCACCGCGATAAGAATCATCCGTCTATTGTAATGTGGTCTCTCGGTAATGAAGCCGGAATAGGGCAGAATTTCTCAGCAGCAGCTGACAAGCTTCGCAAGCTCGACAAGACCCGCCCCTTGCATTATCTGCCCGGGTATGCCAAATGGCAGCATCCGGTAACAGATATTGCTGCGCCAATGTATCCGAGAATTAATACTCTAACTAAATATGCTAAGGGAGATCCTGACCGCCCGCTGATTATGTGTGAATATTCACATGCTATGGGAAACAGCCTCGGCAATTTTAAGGACTACTGGGAAACAATTGAAAAATATGATGTTCTTCAGGGCGGATTTATCTGGGACTGGGTTGACCAGGGCCTTGTCAAAACCACTGAAGACGGCGAGGAGTATTGGGCTTATGGCGGAGACTTCGGAGAGCCTAATCACGCCGGCACATTCTGCATTAACGGTATTGTGATGCCGGACAGGGCGCCAAGTCCGGAACTGCCCGAGGTTAAGAAGGGCTATCAGGAGATTTCCGTATCAGCGATTGACCTGAAGAAGGGACTATTAGAAATTACTAATAAGTATTTCTTCAAAAATCTCAGTTTTCTTAATTGTCAATGGCAGCTGCTTGAAAATGGTATAGTGATTAAAGAGGAACCGCTCAGTCTGCCCGCTATAGCCCCGCAAACATCCGAGCAGGTTACCGTTCCTTTTGGGAAGATTAAGCCTAAACCAGGGGTTGAATACATTCTGACCATTCAGTTTAAGCTCTCAGATGGAACAAAATGGGCTCCAAAAGGCCACGTATTAGCTTGGCAGCAGTTTGAACTGCCATTCAGCAAAGCCGCAGAAAAAACAGATTATTCAAATACAGCCGCATTGAATCTGGAAGAAAAAGACGGCAGATTTTTAGTTAGCGGCAAAGACTTTTCAGCCGCCGTTTCCAAGAGTACCGGCGAGCTGTCCAGTATGAAGTATAAAGGCAGAGAGTTTATTAAAAATCCCTTATCGCCGAACTTCTGGCGGGCTATGACAGATAATGATGATTCCCGAGGCAACGGCCTGGGGCATTGGCTCAGCGATTGGAAGAATGCTGCCTCAAAACGCACGGTAAAGAGCGTTAAGGCCAAACAGAGCAGTGATTCGATTGCGGTAATTAACGTGGAATCTGAGCTCACTGTAGGACGTGCTTCATATTCTACTGAATACACTTTTTATGGAAATGGGGATGTGCTTATCACGAATGAAATTAACCCAGACCCAGATAAGCCTCCAATGATGAGATTAGGTATGCAGATGCAGATTCCCGATGAGTTTTCAAACGTTCAGTGGTACGGCCGCGGGCCTCATGAAACTTATCAGGATCGCAAATCCGGCGCAGCAGTGGCATTGTATGAGATGAAAACCAGCGAGCTCCCCTTTGATTACGTCCGTCCGCAGGAAAACGGAAACCGTACTGATGTAAGGTGGGCGGCATTTTATAACGACAATGGCCTCGGATTTATGGCAATTGCAGAAAATCTGATGAATTTCAGTGCATGGCCATATACCCAGCAGCAGCTCGCGAACGCAGATCATACGGCAGCCCTGCCTGAGCAAACTGATTTTTATACCGTGAATTTAGATTATAAACAGATGGGTGTGGGCGGGGATAACAGCTGGTCTAAGCGGTCTCGTCCTCATGAGAAATATCGTTTGAAGGCCAAACCCTATAAATACACGATTCGCTTGAGGCCTTTTGTTTCAGAAAACAAATCAATTTATAAAATTGCTGAATGACTTAAAAACATTTTAGCTGCATTGTTCCATGTATAAACTTGAAGACTGCCGCAGGCTAATACTGCGGCAGTTTCATTTTATCAGTTAGCTGGAGATGTATAATCAGACTCTAAACTGTTTGCGCATAAAGGGCTTTAGTTTCCAATAAATCTCCGTCTGATTCGGCTAGTCTTGATTTATAAATGCGGCTTTATATACTCTCTTGAAAAGTGTTTTTAATTACGGCGAAATGAATGAAACAGTTGCTTATTTTAGTAGATACCTCACGAGGCCCCGGCAGAAGTTTTCTTTCCGGAGTAGAGTCTTATCTTAGATTCAATCCATCTTGGGATGTGTTGATGCCCCCGCCAAAATACGTTTGTGATAGCGGGCTCTTCCCAGCCAAGTGGTGTTATCAGCAGAATCCGGATGCGATGATTGTTTTTGGCTACTATGACATAAAGAATATCCTCTCTTTTAACAAGCCCAAAGTTGTAATGTCTCTTGATAATACCGCTGGCAGTGATGCAGCTGCCTTAAAGGCCGATTCTAAGGCTATTGCACAAATGGCGAGCGATTACTTGTTTTCTTTAGGACACAAACGTTTCGGTTATTGTAATTGTGGAAATATCACTTGGGCTAATGAGCGAAAGACGGCTTTTAAAGAGATTATAGAACAGAACGGGGCAGAGCTGTACTCTTACAATCTTTTGCTGTCCAGCAGTACAAAAATAAACAGGGCTCGTAAAGAACTTTCGGATTGGATATATTCCCTGCCTAAGCCAATATCGCTGCTGGTATGTAATGACGACATCGCAAGGATTGTATTAGATGCCTGTAAACTTGTTTCTGTAAGTGTACCTGAAGAGGTTTCTGTATTGGGAGTAGATAACGATAGTTTGATATGTCATCTTTCACGTCCTGCTCTTTCAAGCATTGAATTAGATTTTGAAGGTGCCGGTTATCGTACTCTCGAACATTTAGACAGGATTATCTCGGGAGAAGAAACTGCCCGGGTAATGAATATTGAGCCGGTCAGGATTGTAACTCGTCAGTCAACTGATATGTTGGCAGTAGAGGATTCTATTGTCAGAGAGGCTCTTATTTTCATAAGAAACAACTATCAGCGCAAAATTTCAGTTTCAGATGTAACTGAGCATATCTGTTTTTCTCGCAGCGCCTTGGAAAAGAGATTTGAGGCTGCAATACATCGTTCTGTTGCCGGAGAGATAACCCGCCTCAGGATAGGTATGGCAAAGAATAAACTCCTCAATTCAAGACTCTCAGTAAATTTGATAGCTTCAAAGTTTGAGTTTACCAATCCGCAGCATTTTTCACGTTTTTTCAAAAATGCTGTCGGTATAACACCGGATGATTTTCGTAAAAGATACTCAAAGAACAACGCAGCTGACTAGGGCTGAAGGCAGCATTAATTGAGCAGGATAAAACTATGACTGAATTAGACATTGTTACCTTCTTAGTTTATATAGCCGGCCTTTTGGCGCTTGGTATATTATATTCCTCTCAAATCAAAAATACTAAAGATATGTTTGCTGCAGGAGAAAGCTCGCCTTGGTGGTTAGCAGGGATTTCAGGGCATATGGCGATGTTTACTTCAGGAACATTTGTTGTTTGGGGAGGCATTGCCTTTCGTCAGGGATTGGTTGGTGTCAGCATACTGATGATGATTGGGATTTCTGCATGGATGGCGGCTTTCACAATCGCAGCCCGCTGGAAAGCCTCAGGGGCAGTTACGCCTGCAGAATATATAGAAAATCGCTTTGGACACGCAGCAGTACACTTTTATTCTTGGGTTTCAACGACTTTCCGTATGATTGATGTTGGGATTGCTTTATATGCTGTCTCTGTGATACTTTCAGCGCTTATTACAGTTCCAGAAGGGCATTTTTTAGCTGGTAGAAACGGTGAGACAATATCAGTTTACTGGGCGATTGTGATTTGCGGCTTCGCAATGGTGCTTGTTTCTGCTGCTGGGGGGCTTTGGGCAGTATTGATGGCTGATGTGATTCAATTTGTTGTTTTGACTGTCTCAGTATTAATTGTAATCCCATTGCTCTTAAATGAGGTTGGAGGAATTAAATCGTTTATTGATAATGCGCCCGAAAGGTTTTTTATACCATACAGCAGGGAGTTCCCTCCGTTGTTTCTTGTTGGATGGATCATTATTCATTTCTTCAAAATTGGCGGACAGTGGGCATTTGTGCAGAGATTTTTGTGTGTTTCATCAAAACAAGACGCAAAAAAGGCAGCTTTGCTGTTTGGCCTGCTCTTCATTGTCAGTCCGATATTCTGGATGCTTCCTCCTATGATGTATCGGATTATAGATTCAAACGCAAATTCAGAAAAGGCCTTTATTCTCGCCTGTCAGTCTGTATTGCCTCCTGGGATGCTGGGGCTCATAGCGGCTTCTATGTTTGCCGCCACGGCAAGTACGGTTAACTCTCAGATAAATGTTTTTGCAGGTGCGTTCTCTCGTGAGATATACGGCAAAATTGCCCGTTTTAAAAGCTCTGAAAAATCGATGCTTCTGTTCGGTCGTTTTGTTTCTTTATTGCTGGGCTTAATTGTTATCTCTATTGCAGTTTTGATTCCTTCTTTAGGGGGCGCAGAAAATGTTGTTCTGCATCTGACAGGAATGTTGGTAACCCCTATAGTACTTCCTTCAATTTGGAGTTTGTTTTCTCGTAAAATTGGCTTGAGCTCTGTTATTGCCACCTTTGGGGTGAGTATTGGCGGTATGAGTTTATTGAAGCCTTTTATTGAATCCAGATCAGGGTTTATAGACAACCCGCTTTTGCTGGAAATTTGGATTATTGGAATAATATTACCTGTTTCTGTGTTGCTGTGGTTTGAATTTACAGGCAGCACTAAATCAATAAGCTGCTCGAGAGTTAGAGCTATAAAAGATTCTGCTGAAAAAGTGCCCTCTCTCTCTAAGGCAGGGAGACTCAGACATTTTCTGATTTCTGGCTATGTTTTTTCAACTGGGTTAGTAATTCTGATTATTGCTGTTCTTAATGAGCAGGGCAGGAAAGTTTTGTTAATTGCTGCATCTGCACTTATTTTAGCTGTAGTTGTTATAAATTTCCGTTTATTGAAAGATAAATTTGGTGATTGATTTGTGAAAAATGGCGTTGAAGAACCTGCCCTATAAATTATACTTCATCTCAGTTTTATTGCATTAAGCGAAGTTAATTATTTTGAAAGGAATCAAAGTGGAACTTTTATCCGGTTGCTCATTGCCCAAGTTTAAGGCTCTCAGTACTGCTCAAAAAATCATTTCGCTATTTTTGAGGAAGAAAAAATTGCGCCAATCTTTTATGTTTCTTTTCCTGATTAGTTTTGCTGTTCTCTCGGCAGGCAGCGCTGTGGGCGGGTCAGAACCTCGTTCAAGCTGGTCGGGTGTTTATCCGCATCTTGCATATTTCAATGATAACAGAGAATGCGGCACTGGTGCAGTTGTGCCTTGGGCTGATCGGCTCTGGGTTGTTACTTACGCCCCTCACAGCCCAAAAGGCTCGGAGGGTGAGAATCTTTATGAAATTGACAGTGATTTAAATCTTACTGCCCATCCTGAAAGCATTGGAGGCACGCCCGCCGCTCGTATGATTCATCGTGAGTCGAATCAGCTGTTCATTGGCCCTTATGTTGTTGATGATGAGCGTAATATTAGAGTTATCCCTTACTCTAAGATGATGGGACGTCATACAGGGATTGCCCGGCATTTGTTTGAGCCTTCATCGAAAGTATATTATGCAACCATGGAAGAAGGGCTTTATGAAGTCAACGTTAATACTCTTGAAGTAAATTGTTTGATTAGAGACGGCAATTCGGGTGCTCCGAAAGAAGGGATTAAGAGTGATCTGCCCGGCTATCACGGAAAAGGATTTTATTTAGCTCAAGACCGGCTCGTTTATGCGAATAACGGACAAAAAGGCCCAAAGGCAAAAACCGACCCTACAATCCCCTCAGGTGCTTTGGCAGAGTGGTACGGGCAGGGGGACTGGCAGCTTGTTCGCAGAGATCAGTTTACTGAGGTAACAGGCCCAGGAGGGATCTACGGCAATCCTAACAGTTCCGACCAGCTGTGGTCAATTGGCTGGGATCAGCGTTCTTTAATTCTCGCTCTGCTTGATAAGGGGCAATGGAGCTTTTACCGTTTACCGAAAGCTTCTCATACCTATGACGGTGCGCACGGCTGGAATACCGAGTGGCCAAGAATTAGAGATATCGGTGAAGAATACTTGCTTATGAATATGCATGGAATGTTTTGGCAGTTTCCAAATAACTTTTCACGTGAAGACCGCAGCGGAATCAGGCCGATGTCAACTTATCTGATGGTGCTTGGTGATTTCGCTCAGTGGCGGGACAGGGTTGTTTTAGGATGCAATGTTACTGCCAGAAGCGAGTTTTTGAATACTCTAAACGCTAAAGGGGATATGGCTTCGCCAGGCCAGTCTCAATCTAATCTCAGGTTTATCGACAGCGGCCGTTTGGACAGTTTTGGAAAACCTATTGGCCGAGGTGCAGTGTGGCTGAATGATTCTGTTAAAAAAGGTCAAGCTTCTGATCCATACCTGTTTGCCGGTTTTGACATGCGCAGCGTGCATTTGGCACATCAAAATGATAAGCCGGTTAGTTTTATATTCGAAGTGGACAAGCTTGGAGATGGAAGCTGGGAGCATTTGAAAACTGTAACTGTAGATGCGGACGGTTATAAATGGGCAGCTTTCTCCCCTTCAGAAAAGGGCGAATGGATACGAGTACATACCAACAGGGACTGTTCACAGGCAACAGTATTCTTCCAGTACAGCAGCCATGAAAAACGCACAACCCAGCTTGATAAAATCTTCGACGGTATCGCTCGTCCCGGAAGTTCAGCTGTTTGCGGAGGTTATATTAGAGCAAGAGGGGAAAACAAAAAAACGCTTCAGTTTTCAGCTAAAACCAGAGAAAACGGAAAAGTTAAGAACGCAGGCTATTACGAGATGATGCTGGATAACAAAGATTCTATGAGCTTGCGCAGAGTTGATGATGAACAAGCCCATACCTTTATGCAGGAAAATATGGAAGTTCCTGAAGATGTTATAAGCGTAGATCAGGCCTCTTTGATATATGTTGACGAAAAGGGCAAGCGTTTTCGTCTTCCCAAAGGCGATGAGTCTTTTGATAAAACCGGACCGGTTGGTTCAGAGCGTATTTCCCGTGAAGTTGTAACTGAAAGAGATCTGTTCAATGCTCACGGCACGTTCTATGAACTCCCGGCGAAAAACGCTGGCGGTTTTTCCAAAATACGTCCAGTTGCAACTCACAATCGCCGTATCGCAGATTACTGCAGCTGGCGAGGCCTTTTAATTCTTTCCGGCATTGCTGATAATGCCCCAGAGAGCAATAAACATATTATTCGTTCCGAGGACGGCAAGGCTGCCCTTTGGGTTGGCGCAGTTGATGACCTATGGGAGTTTGGCAAACCTGTCGGCAGGGGAGGCCCTTGGAAAGATACCCATGTAAAAGCTGGTGAGCCTTCAGATCAGTATCTGATGACAGGGTACGAGAATAAAACTCTGGAGCTCTCTCATAAAAGCGATAAACCGGTAGAGGTATGCATCGAAGTGGATATCGACGGACAGGGCACTTGGAAAACTTACCGTAAGATTCAAATTCCTGCTGACTGTACTGTTAAGCACCGCTTCCCTGAAGGTTTCAATGCCTATTGGGTGCGCACAACAGCCGATACCGAAACCGTTGCCACCGCCTATTTTATATATGAATGATGCAGTTTTATTATGATGATAAAAAGCGTGATTAGGATTTCAGAATTGGTTGCATTTCTCGCAGTGATACTGTTTTTGAGCAGTTCGGCTCTATCTGCTGAGAATGTGTTTACTTATGATTTTACAGAGCTTGATGCGGAGGTTTCCAAAGGTGTCTCTTTGGAAGTTCGCAAAGATTCTGCGAAATGGTATGGCCGTGAGCAAGGTTACCAGCATGCATATCTTAGTGAAAAGAAGCAGTTCGTTGAATTTGCTGTTAATGTTCCTGAACCCGGGATGTATGCCCTGAAGGTAAAGCAGCTCAATCAACCTGATAACGGCATCTATCAGCTGCTTTTGGGCAGTGAAAATGATGGATTTGCTTTGGCTGGCGGCGGCCTGAAGATCGATCAGGCCGATCTCTGCGGAGAATACAGTTTTAGAAATGTCAATTTGGGCGTGCATCGTTTTCAGACAGCCGGCCTTAAAAAATTCAGGTTTAAGACTGTAGGCAAAAATAAAGACTCCAAAAGTTACAATCTCTCCTTCTCTGAACTGACTCTCATGAAAATCCTGCCGCTTGAGGTTTCTGATTTCTCAGATATGGAGTATGTGAGCGATGTTAATTCACAAGACGGCTTCTATTATCGAATAAAATCTGACGCCCCGGGTGAAGTTGTGAAGTATCCTGTTAAGGCAGAAAAGGAAGGTTTTTATGCAATCGTAATACGAAACGTATTAAGCCCTGCGGGTGCTGAATACAAAGTGTCTTTTGATAATAAAAATTTAGGCAGCAAGATTGATTCCTTCAATCCTGATTTGCAGTATTCAATGTTTACAGCTGGCGTTATAGAAGTTGATTCCCCGGGTGAGCATATTGTAGAATTAAAAATCACAGGGAAGAATTCGATAAGTTCCGGCTACTCGTTAAATTTTGACACAATACGCTTGGTTGACCCGGATATTATCGTAACATCCGGGTGGGGTGTTAATTCAAGCAGGGTTAAAGGGTGGTGGCCGAAATCGACTTATGCAGATAATTACTACGGGAGATTCTACCGTTATTCAAGGGCGGGTCATACCCGTTTCTACCGTAATTTGAAACCCTCCGATGAGCCGGAAATAATAGCATGGTGGCCCTGGCAGCCTGATTTTCAAGGTTTTCTTGCTTCTGGATGGTATAATGTTTATTACTGGCTTCCCGACGGCGACCCTGACCGTGCATCAAATGCGAAATATACCGTGCATCATATTTCCGGCCAAACAACCTACACCGTTGACCAGCGAAAGACAGGCGGAGAATGGAAACTGCTGGGCAGCCATTTCTTTGAGAAGGGGCGGGCAGGGCGTTCAGGGTATGTGGAGCTTTCGAACGATGCAGATGGTGTGGTTATTGCCGATTCGATCAAATATGAGTATGCTGAAAAACAGGGTTTAGAGCCGAAATCGCAATCTCTGCAAGATGCAGAGTCTGGTTCATACACAGTTCAGTTAGCTCAAGAGAAGCAAACCGTCTGGGGACTTGGCGTGGAGATCCAGCCGGAAGCCGAAAGGAGAGGCGGAATTAACCGCAGCAAGGGCATCCCGGGCGATTTAACCGAATCGGAGCGAAAGAGATTCTATAATGAACTGCTCGGATTCGGCCATGGGTTCCGATATATGAGGCTTCCTATGGGGCTATTTTATACCGGGCTGGATGATGAGAAAAAGCAGTTTCAGCAGAATTGGAGCTCTCAGAACGAGCAGCTGGCAGAAATGATACAAGAATCCGGTATTGAAGGCTTTAATTTTGAATACTGGTCGCCAGCTCCGTATTTCAAATCTAACAATAGGTTTGTTGGCGGTTCTCTGAAAAAATTTGATGAAAAATTTTTGACTGAATTTGGCAATTCAATTGTTAAAGATTTAAAATATGTTCAGGAAAATATCGCACCTGTCAAAATGTTTTCTTTGCAGAATGAACCAACCGTTGGCGAAGCCGGCTACGGCTGCTGCGAGTATAGCGGGCAAGAATACTGCGATACGTTTCGAGCAGTCGCGCCGATTGTTAAGAATGAATTTCCTGAGCTTTTTATACACGCCGACAGTCAGGCCGGCCAGTACGGCAAAGGCTCGATACTTATTCGAGATGATTCCAAGGCGATTGAATATGTGGATGGCTGGTCTTGGCATCGTGTCGGGAAAAATTCTGATGAACAGATCAAGTACAGCGATTCGAAATTTAAGAAAGATACACAAGGCAGGCCTGTGCTGAACGTGGAATTTGAATATCTTGATGGTGCAGGTTCTCAGTGGCGATTTGTAAATACTGCTCAGTCTATTATGAATTGGTTTGCATTTAATGAGTCTCCTGCATGGTTCTGGCTGCACGCTCTAAAACCTACTGATACTCTTATAGGTGAAAGGTTTGGGCTTGGTTTTTGGCGGCCTTCAAGCGATAATGATTTTACCCGTTATGTTGACATCAAAAAGAATCACTGGCAGTACAATTGGTATCACTGGAACGCTATTGCCGGATTCTTGAAGTATATGCCGTGGGATTCAGTTATTTGCCGTGTAGATGAAGACCAGACCCGAAAAAATCAGCGAATTCTGGCTTGGAAAACGCCTGAGGGCAAGTTGGTTCTTGCTTTAACCAATCGCTCTTGTGACGCACCTTTTAAATTCAATCTTGATGTCGGGGTTGATGCTGAATTTAAAGGATATCGCTATACTTCTCAAACCAGAAATAATATTGGAAAGTACGCAGGAATAAGACGGGGGCGGGAGTTTTCAAGGGAATTAAAGCCTTTTACTGTTGAGTTTTGGGTGCAGCAGTAAAAAGTTTAAACAATAACTTACAGACAACTATTGAACAAAATGCTAATGCTTGTCAGGTAAAGTAGTGGCTAGTACTGGTTAATTCCCCTTTTTTTTAAGCTCACCCTCGGTTTCTCTGAGCTCAGGTGCATAGCGTTCAATTATACGGGGCGCCGCAGCGTGCGACCATTTGCCAGCTCGAGCGGGGAAACCGTTCTCATTCAGTCAGCAAGCTGTCTCACTCCAGCCTTCGCCTTGTTTCCTTTGCTGAATGGTCTGTCCTCAAAGGAGTTCTACGATTTAATTCGTAAAAGTTTAGAACGATGCTATTGCTTCAATATTTTTCTGAGCCTCTAAAGCCGTTTGCCGCAGCTCGTTAATTTGCCGGTTGAAGTTTGTGTTTGTGTATTCCATCCACGTGCTCTCACACACTTATTCAAGGCTTTTGCAATTTAACCACAAACTTTGGGACGTTGTCAGCTTTTTTAGAGTCTTCGATGTTTGTTAAATTTAACACGAAAATATTTAGTGTTTGTAAGTCTGTGTTAAATAATGATTTAAATCTGTTTTCAAGCAGCTTTTTATTCTTTTTTAAAAAAAAATCATACTAAACTGCTCTGTGAAATTCATAGATTCATATAAGCATAATGTGCTGAAGGTTTTAAATATAAAGTCTTATGCGAAATTAATCATTTTAAGAGTGATTAGAAAATGCAGTGTAGTTAATTTTATTTTTTGAAGGAGATTTAATCATGAAGAAATCAGTTTTGTTTGCAATCTTTTTAGTATTTGCAGCGGGTGCAGCAAAAGCCGCATTTAATGCTGTAGGAGTGTATGACGAACAGGATGTTCAGTCTAATCAAGTTGATTACGACATGGGTTATTCGAGCAACAGCTCATGGACAACAGGTATTGGCCAGACACTTGGTGATAATCAGATTTTAACTCTCCAAGAGTTTAAGCCTATGGTTGAACAAGCCTTTACGAACGGCCGCGGCGGAGTTGTTGACTTCGAACACCAGGGTACAATAGACGATGCTTCATCATTTGATGTCAAATTTGACGGGGGCAACAAGCAATTTACGGTAACCGCAACTGGAAATAGCGGCGCAGCCGGCACATTCAAGTTTGACGAGACCGGCGGTGACAGAACACCAATATCAGGTGCCGACAGGCTTCAGGGAAATAGTCAGTCCCTTGATTTTGACTTTAGTGATTATATTGGTATGGAATCAGACGAAAGAATAAAGGCCATCGGCTGGACAATCCTCGGCCGAAGCAATTCGTCGGGCTCCGCTAACTGGCGGGTGATTGCTCGTTATACTAACGGCACAGATACCGGCAGCAGCAGTACCTTCCGCACGATAAATATGTCCAGCGGGGATACTACCCATGATAGTTTCTCGGGGATTGCTGCACCTGATGGTTACTGGATTACTGGTATGAGGATAAACAGCGACCAGGGCGCTTGGTCAGCTCATGATGATTTTGGATTTGTAACAGTTCCCGAGCCCGCAACTCTAGCGATATTTGGTCTTGGCGGCTGCATTGTTTCTCTAAATAAACGCAAACGCAGAAACGGCAGATAATATTTTAAGGTTTAACAGATAGTAATATATGATGTCAAAGAGAATGAGCCGCAGACAGTTTTTGAGCTTGACAGCGATAGCTGGTACTGGCGCAGGCTTTCTTTGGGGATTATCTTCAGAGGCGAATTCTTCTGCTAATAAAAAGCCTAATATCATCTTTGTTATGCTGGATGATATGGGCTATGGTGATTTAAGCTTGTATGGGCAAAAACGGATTCGAATGCCAAATATTGAACAGATGGCCAGAGAAGGAATCCGGTTTACTCAGGTTTATTCCGGCGCAACGATATGTGCTCCCGCACGCAGCACTCTAATGACCGGCCAGCATACAGGCCGCACCACAGTTCGAGGCAACTGGGGTGATCTCAAGCAAGGCGCAGTGCCCTGCAGCGGCGGCTCTGGGCCGCGAGTACCGCTGAAGGATGACGATGTTACAATCGCAGAAGTACTCAAGGATGCCGGCTATGCAACCGGCATTACTGGAAAATGGGGGTTAGGCGAGCCTGATACTTCAGGCCTGCCTAACCGGCAGGGCTTTGATGAATGGTTTGGGTATCTCAATCAGCATCTTGCTCATTCACACTACCCTGAATATTTATGGGATAACCGGAAAAAGAAAAAGCTTAAAGGCAATACTGGCACAACAAAAAACTTTGCAAATCAATCACATTACAGCCACGACCTTTTCACTGATTTTGCAATGGATTTTATTAAGCGGCGCGGGGCTGGCGAAGCGCCCTTTTTCCTCTATGTACCTTATTGCCTGCCCCATGATTCCTTTCAAAACCCTGAAATCGAATCATATGCTTATGAAGCTGGCTGGTCTAAAAAGGAAAAAGTTTACGCTTCGATGCTAACCCGTGCGGACAGGGATATGGGAAAAATGTTTTCTCTGCTTACAGAGATGGATATTGATAAGGATACTATTGTTTTTTTCTGTTCAGATAACGGCGCAGCTAATCGCTATGAGGGCACTTTCAACAGTTCCGGAAAGCTGCGCGGGAAAAAACGCAGTATGTATGACGGGGGCTTGCGTACTGTAATGGTATTAAGGTGGCCAGGCCGTATCAAAGCGGGTGCTGTGAGCGATGATATTTGGTATTTCCCGGATGTATTGCCTACCTGCGCAGAGCTGGCCGGGGTTGCACCGCCTGGGAATATAGACGGGGTAAGTGTTCTTCCAAGCATCTTGTCTCAGCCGCAGCCGCAGCTCTACAGTCGACCGCTGTATTGGGAAGACCATGAAAGAGGTTTTCGCTGTGCAGCGAGAAAGGGTAACTGGAAATTTGTCTGCAATGATGTGGATAAGCCTCCCGAGGTTTACAATCTCTCAGATGATATTGGTGAGGAAGAAAACCTTGCTGAATCGAATCCTGAGCTTGTTAAATGGTTCTGGGATTTTGTTAAAGAATCACATAAGCCATCAGCAAATTGGCCTGTCCCACGGTTAGATAAAGGTGAGGGTGAAATTTCAAATCGAGTTTTATAATGTTTAATTAATATTTTGAGGAGCTATTACAATGAATAATATCAAAATTATATTGGCGCTGTTTCTTTTTCTTGGCTGCGGATTAACCTTCGCTGCCACTTTTGAAGCTGTAGGCGTTTACGACGAACAGGACATGCAGGCTAATCAAGTTGATTACAGTATGACCTATTCAGACAATTCTGTATGGACAACAGGTATCGGCCAAACCCTTGGAGAGAGTCAGGTAATGACGTATGAAGAATTCAAGGTGATGGTCGAAGAATATTATTTAGATGGTGATGGAGGAGTAATAAATTTTGATAATGCGGAAATGAGCGATTCGGCCTCATTCGCTGCGAGTTTTGATGGAGGCCAGAAACAGTTTACAGTGAATGCGACGGGAAATTCAGGTGCTAGCGATACAGTTCAAAACACATCTTCCGGAGGGAATAGAACGCCCATCTCCGGCGATAAAAGACTCCAGGGCAATACGAACAGGTATGAATTCGAATTCAGCGATTTTACAGGGATGGACCCGCAGGACATAATCGCCGCAGGAATCACTGTTCTCGGCAGAGACGGCAGCAGCGACAGCTGGTGGCGCGTTATTGCATATTACACCAACGGAGAAGACTCAGGAAGCACAAGCACCTCAAGATATATCAATATGAGCAGCGGAGACACAACTGAGGACAGTTTCTCAGGAATAAGGGCGCCTGAGGGATACTGGATTACAAAATTGCGTGTACATTGCGATATAAGCTGGACATGGAGCGCGGCAGATGATTTGGGCTTCGTGTTTGAATCGTCAACTAAGCCTTACGGGCCTTCTGTAAGTCAGACTGCCCAGCCCGGCGGGGTAGATGCAGTTCTTTCATGGCAGGCTGGTCCTGATGAGAATGATGTTTATGCTGTGAACCCCGACATTGTTGATCAGTACGTTTTTATGACAACTGGCGGGGATGACCCGAACCTTTATTACGTTGGAGCTGCAGGCGAAGACCCGGGCACTGAAGATCCTTCCTCAGAATATGCCGTTTCAGACCTCAATTATGATGCTTCTTATCAGTGGGCAGTCGTAGAGGCTCTTGACGGATACGAGCAGAGCTTAACCGTAGGGGTAAGTGAGCTTGAGGATGTTAATGAAAATAATATCATCGGTTCAGTATGGAGCTTTGATACGCTTTCAAGCGTTCCGGTTATAGAAACTCAGCCTGCAGATGTTCTGGAAGATGCAGGAGAGGATGCTTCGATTTCTGTTGAAGTCAGCAGCGTGTCTCCTGAGCAGTATCTCTGGTATAAATCTGATGATAATTCTAGCGATACTCCCGAAGATGACGTTGAGGCAGGCAGCTCTTCAAATACACTGAATCTGGACAGCATTGCTGTTGCCGACGAAGGATACTACTATTGCGTTATAACAAATAACGGCGGGTCTGTTACTTCTGATACCGCCAACGCAGCAGTAAAGCGTCAGATGGCGCACTGGACATTTGATCAGGCAGATTATTCCGGCGGGCAGTATCTTGATGTCAGCAGCGATGATGATGTTTATTATCCCGCAGACCCCAACGGAACACCCGCATTTAATACAGGTATCGATGGTGATTCGATTCTGATTGACGAGGTAAACAGCTGGGCTCGTGCAGGTACGTGGAATCCTTCAAAGTATTCCAATCAGCTTACTGTAAGCGCTTGGGTTAAATGGGATGGAGATACTTCATCCCACAAAGGAATTGTAAGCAAGCGTGATATCTGGGGAAGTGAAACTATGCTCTGGAGTTTGATAATTAGAAATGAATATCCGGGCGGTACTGTCCGTTTTTACAACAGCAGCGGACTAAGCGTTTGGACAAGCGAATCTCTTCCGATTGATGAATGGACGTTGATAACAGCAGTCTTTGACGGCTCAGAAGGCAAAGTTTATTTCAATGGATTAGAGAAGGCTTCCGGAAGCGGCAGCCTATCTTCTGGAACAGAGACTATGATTATGCTGGGTGCTGTAGATAATCCTTCTGTCAACGAAGAATTTGACCCGCTCAGCGGCAGCGAACTGGATGATGTTCAAATTCTAAATTATGCAGCAGATAAATTCGCTGTGGCTGATATGTACTATGAAGTTACAGGCATAAAATCCTGCATATTAGATTATGAGTCTCAGCTCGATGTTGCAAATACCAACACCGACCTTGTGATAGGGCAGGAAGGCTTTGAGCCTGATTGCGTTATCGATATCTCTGATTTTGCTGCTCTTGCCGGGAATTGGCTAAGCTGCGGATTATACCCTGAGTGTGAATAATAAAACCTTATCCGGGACCGGCTGGCCTGCAAGGGTTGGCTGGTTCCAGTTTTTTTCAAAAGCACAAAACTCAATCTGTTAAGAAAATTATAAGGAATGATTCGTGAAAAATTTACTCTCTTTAATGGCTGTCATTTTAATATTTTCTGCTGCCGGCAAAAGCTTTGGCGAAACCATAACTATAGATAATGATATTCAAACCTACACATCCCTTGCTGATACTGCAGTAAATATCACCGGCACCTCAGAGCTGCACCTTTCCGGCAGCGCGACTGTATTAGATAACTGTCAGATAAATTTGAATTCTGCGGAAGCTTGGCTTTTTTTTCATCTCTGAAGCCCTCTGAGGTCAATTCGCCAGTTTATCTCAGCCAAATTTATGTAAGCGGCACACAGTCTGCATTGAATTCAAATATTAGAATAGTACGTTACCATAACGGCGCTGTTTTAATTCCGCATGGCGAGGATTATGAGCCGCTTAAAGTGTACAGCGGAATGAACTTTACTGGCAGTTCCCTCAGCCTCGGCCTGCATACCTATTACAAAACTGACCAGCTCGGGTTTATGAACGATTCAATTCGCTCTTTTACTTTGAAACGAGGCTATATGGCCACATTTGCCGAAAATAGCGACGGTACAGGAATCAGCAGAGTTTATATAGCAGACCAGAAGAATTTGAAAATTGGAGTTATGCCCGCAAATCTTGATAAATCTGTTTCGTTTGTCCGGGTGTTCCCATGGCACTGGACAACCAAAAAAGGCTGGGCAGGCGGAACTCCAAGTTATGTTTCAGGTTCGGCTTCTGAAGCTTTGAATTGTTCATGGCGGTATGACTGGGGCAATGGCGGAGAGACTACTCTGGATGTGGAATATGTTCCGATGAGACACGGCCCAACATGGCCGAGCTATTCTGTAACCAACGCAAAGGAAAATGTAACGCATGTGCTGGGATTTAATGAACCCGACCGGCCGGATCAGGCTGATATGTCAGTTTCAGAAGCGATTGACAGATGGCCGAATCTGCTTGCCTCAGGCCTGCGTTTAGGAGCGCCTTCGCCCAGCGACGGCGGCCTGAACTGGCTGTATGATTTTATTGATCAGGCCGATGCCTTGAACTATCGTGTAGATTTTGTCCCAGTGCATTTTTATAAAAATAACTGGTCTGCCTCACAGATGTATAATTGGCTGAAAGCCGTGCACGAAAGAACAAAAAGACCTCTCTGGATTACTGAGTGGAACAACGGCTGCAACTGGACAGCCCCTCATCCCACATACGAGCAAAATGGCGATAAGATTGCGGAGCTGCTTTCAATGCTTTCCACCGCTTCATTTGTGGAAAGATATTCAATCTATCAGTGGTGCACAAATCGTGAGATGTTTTATGATGACGGCTGGATTACCCCTGCGGGCAATGCCTACAAGGACCATGTCAGCTTCCCAGCGATATCATTAGACCAAAACAAGGAATGTATTGGTTTTTACAAACTCGATGCACCTAACGGAACTTCGGCTGTTGATTTGTCCGGCAAGCAGATGGAAGCCGGCTTGAAAAACGGCCTCTCATTTGATAATGATTCTGTTCAGGGAATGCGGGGATATGCCCTTAGTTTGGATGGTGATGAGTATATTGAATTGCCCGATGGATACGATGAACTGGAAAATGGCTTTTCAGCTTCCTTCTGGGTATATCCGACAGCGGTGAAATCGTATGCGAGATTCTTTGATCTCGGCAATGGCCCAAATGGAGATAATATCGTAGCCGCAAGATATAGTGATACTGATGATTTATATTTTAAGGTATATAATAATGCCACCGGCGGCACTATGGTTCGGGCTTCCAATGCCATAGAGCTGAATAAGTGGCAGTTTTTTTCTGTTACAATTGACAGCATTGGTAATGTGAAGATTTATAAAGATTCACAGCTTATCAAAACAGGCACTTCCTCGCCGCCTCGGAGTGTCTTTAGAAGCTCAAATTTTATAGGCCGCAGCAATTGGCCTTACGATGGATATTATGAGGGCAGGATAGATGATATTCGTTTGTTTGATTATGCTCTCAATGAAAATGAAATTGATGCCTTGTTTAATATAAGTATGACTTCAGAGCCTTATGACGGAACACCTGCTGATATACCCGGCCAAATCTCAGCTGAACGTTTTGATTTAGGAGGGCAGGGCATTGCTTATTACGATTCTACAATAGCAAACGAGCAGGGAGCTTTCAGGTCGGGTGAAGACGTGGATATTCGGGGCGTTTTTGATTATTTTAACAGCTTTGCGGTAACCGATATCGAACCTGATGAATGGCTTAATTATACAGTTAATATTCCCGATTCTGACAATTACTGTATGTACCTGCGTGCCAGTACAACTTTAAACGAAACTCCAGTTCTAATTAAACATTTCACTTACCCTTTTTTTGAGGCTGCAGGAGTGTATGACGAACAGGAGGTTCAGACTAATCAAGTTGATTACAGTATGAGCTATTCGAGCAATTCCTCATGGACAACGGGTATCGGACAAAACCTTGGAGCAAGTCAGGTTATGACGTATGAAGAATTCAAGCCGTGGGTGGAAGAGAAATACTTAAGCGGCAATGGAGGCGTGCTCAATTTTGATAATACCGAGCTCGGTAGTTCAGAGTCTTTCAATGCAGTCTTTGCCGACGGGCAGAAAAAATTCAGCATTACTGCAACCGGCAGCTCGGGTGCAAGCAGCTTTGTCAACAATACAGCTTCCGGAGGCGGTAGAACGCCCATCTCAGGCGATAAAAGACTCCAGGGCAATACGAACAGGTATGAATTCGAATTCAGCGATTTTACAGGGATGGACCCGCAGGACATAATCGCCGCAGGCATCACTGTTCTCGGCAGAGACGGCAGCAGCAATGCCTGGTGGCGCGTTATTGCATATTACACCAACGGAGAAGATTCAGGAAGCACAAGCACCTCAAGATATATCAATATGACCAGCGGAGACACAAGCGAGGACAGTTTCTCAGGAATAAGGGCGCCTGAGGGATACTGGATTACAAAATTGCGTGTACATTGCGATAACAGCTGGATTTGGAGCGCTGTGGACGACTTAGCTTTTGTTTTTGAAAATCAGGCACAAAGTTCTTCGGTTGTGGAATTAAGCAGTTTAGAAGAACAAATGCTTGCCGAGTTTACAGTCAGTAGCACAGGTTCTTCTGATAATTTCAAAACCTTTGTACTCAATGATGTGATTTTGCCTGCTGGCGGAAGTAAGCTTTTGCGGATGGAATTTCCGGTTGGCGGGCTTGATGTAAACTGGCTTAGAATTGAGAAAGAAGGGCATTGGAGCGAAACTCCCCCAACGATTCCGGGAAGGATTCAGGCTGAAGAATACGACTTCGGCGGTCCCGGCAAAGCGTATTACGACACTACTTTTGATAACGCCATCGGCGATTTTAGGTATTATGAAGATGTTGATGCTGCTGATATCGGTGATTCTGGAAGCCGGTATGCAGTAGGCGGTATTGAGGCAGGTGAATGGCTCAGATATACAGTGAACAGTAATGAGGGGGCAGCAGATGTATATGCCAAAGTTGCTTCTGTTCAGTCCGGAGGCCAAATCTTTGTTCGGATTGATGGTGAGCTTTCGGCCGTTATTGATGTTCCCAATACATGCGGATTAACAAACTGGCAAATTATTCCCGCACCTTGTGAAACATTGCCGGAAAATCAGAATGCTTTAGTTGAGCTTGAATTTGCAGGGGAGGGCTTCCAGCTGGATTGGGTACAGTTCGCAAAGCAGATTCCCTATCCGGAAAATGTTCCGCACTCAATTCCCGGCCAGATAGAATTTGAGGATTTTGATACCGGCGGCCATGATATAAGCTTTTATGATACAACTCCTGCAAATACTTATGGCGGGTATCGGCCTGATGAAGCCGTGGAAATTGCTGCTGTAAATGACGGATTTGCTGTGTATGCAGAAGCCGGCGAATGGCTTGAATACACCGTTGATTTAACAGGCGGAAACTATGATCTCTCAATTCTTTCCGCAGGGCCTTATTCCGGTCAGCAGCTTACATTATCTCTTGATGGGAATCATATTGTGTCTGCAGATTTGAATACAACAGGAGGCTGGTCAGACTGGCATACAACCGTGATCCCTGATTTGGTCCTCCCGGACGGGCAGGGACAGGTTTTGCGGATGAAATTGGATAGCTCAAGCGCTTTCATCGATAATATGAGCTTTATCAGGCATTATAATCCCGCAGATATTGACCAGAGCACTAAGGTTGATTTAGAAGATTTTTCGATATTAGCTGATCAATGGCTTGATGCACCGGGCGAGCCGTCCGCTGATATTGCAAAACCTCCGAACAATCAGGTAGGAATAGAGGATTTACTGATTCTACTTGAAAACTGGCTTATAGAGGAATAAGGCTTCGTAAATTGAAATAATATTTTGAAGTTAAGAAGGTTATATCAATTGCACAGTTTTACTTATGGGTATAATAGTCGGTGTAAAGGTTTCAGTGCAGAACCCGCCGGCGGCTGAAATTGATAACGCAGAAACTTTATTAAATCAAAGAGTCCAATATTGAGAAACCAGATTAGTACAATAGCATTGAAGTTACTTTCAGTGTTAATTTTAATTTTTTTCGCAGTCAGCCTTCAAGCACGAGTCATCGATTACGTTGATGTATTTGTCGGCACAGAAGCTGATCACGGCCAGATGTATCCGGGTGCTGCTCTGCCTTTCGGGCTTGTGAAGTTAAGCCCCGATACCTCCTCTAAAGGCCATGCCGGATATGATTACTCGTGCAGAGAAATAAAAGGCTTTTCACATACAAGGCTTGGAGGAGTAGGCTGTTCTGGTGCAGGGGGGAGTGTAAGGATTAAGCCGTCATTTGGAATGAAAACGGCTGACACTCTCGATAAGTCATCAGAAAAGGCATGGCCAGGCTTTTACAGTGCTTGTTTTGAAAATGGGATTAAAACTGAGCTAACGGTATCATATCGAGTAGGATTTCATCGATACACCTTCCCTGTTTCAAAGGAGGATGTCTGCATACTTATTGACCTTTCTCAAAGTTATGCAGGCAGTATTGATTCAGGGTGGGAAAAGATTGCTTCTGATACAATAGCAGGCTTCACCAAAGGGAAAAACGTTTGCGGTAACGGCTTTTACAAGCTGTATTTTGCCGTCAAGTTTGACCAATGCTTTGATGGAATTGAACGAAGCGGCAAATCTTTATGGAGCAGATTCCCCTCTGCCTCAAAAGACAGGGACGCAGTTATTAAGCTTAAGGTTGGTATTTCACCAGTCAGTGTTGAAAAGGCTGTAATGGAATGCAGAAAGGACCTTCCCGGATGGGATTTCCAGGCGCCAAGGGAAAACGCCGAAAAGATATGGGAAGAAAAGCTTGGTAAAGTCGAAATCTTTGGGGTTAGCGGTGAGCTTGAAGAATTTAGGGATTTATTTTATACTTGCCTGTACCGTTCTTACCTGCTGCCTCATAACGTAACCAGCAGCGACGGATTTTACAGGCCGGCGGGCAAACAGCAAACTATCCGCAAAACGGCAAATCAAAGCCGCAGTTTCGATTATTATTCCGGCTGGAGCAGCTGGGATGATTATCGCAAGTACAGCCTTGTATCCCTGCTTGAGCCTGATATTTTAAGTGATATCGTCCTTTCAGCTTTAGATATGTTTGCCGGCGAGGGGATACCTGCCTGGGCAGAGGGATACTGGCCGTCGCCTTCGGTTAGAAATGAGTTTATCAATACCATAATACTTGATACAATCCAAAAAGGACTTGTAGAGTATGACTTAGAAAAAGCTTATTCAGGGATCATTTCTTCCATAGATGGCAATGAGCAGGTTGAGAAGCCCTATCAATACTATATTGCTATGAAAATCGCCGAGATCCTTGAGAAGAAACAGGACATTCAAAAGTTCAGGAAAAAAGCACTTTCATACAAGGACTTTTGGGCAGAATCTCAAGAAGACGGGGAAGGCAATGTGAGAGGTTTTTTTACTCCTGACGGTGAAATCGTCCCGAAGGAATCGGTGAATAAAGTGGATGCTCATTTCTATGAGGGCTCACTGTGGCATTATCGTTTTTTTGTACCTCATGATATTTATGGGCTTGCCTCGCTGAGAGGAGTGGGGGAAAAACTGGCGGATGATTTGGAATATTATTTCAATTCATGGAAGCATATGGCGCTGAATGAACCTCCCTTAGCATATCCCTTCTTGTTTAACTTTCTCGGCCGGCCATACCAGACACAGTATTGGTCAAGGGTTTACATTACTGATACTGTTATGAGCCGATATCACAATCACGGCAAGTTTGACAGCCCTGTTATCAGAAGGGTATATAAAAAACAACCTGCCGGCTGGCTTGAGACAATGGATGATGATACCGGTGCTATGTCGAGTCATTTTGTTTTTTCCGCAATGGGGCTTTTCCCTGTGTGCATGGGCGAACCTTATTATGTTATAGGATCGCCGCTTTTCCCCAAAATGGTTTTGCATATGAAAAACGGGGATTTAGTGATAGAGGCTGAAAATGCATCATTGTCTAACAAGTATATACAGTCTGTAAGTTGGAATGGGAAAGACCTTGCCAACACATGGCTAAGCTATGAACAAATAAAACAAGGGGGGAAGCTTGATATGGTGATGTCAGATACCCCAAATATGCAATGGGGAAGTGATAATTCGGCGGCTCCGCCTTCTCTCTCAAAATAATGTTATTTGCCCGCACAGAATATTGTTTAACTATTATCTGCAAGTGAAAGGTATAAAAATTGACTGCACAAAATACTCTTTTCAGCAAAATGTTATTTATCTCGGCATTTCTTACAGTTATTAATGTTTGTTTTTCGGTTCAAACTGAAAAATTAATGCTTTCCGGCAGCGGCTTTCAGCAGCAGACCGAATGGCAGTTTTACTGTACAAAAGGAAGGCAGAGCGGCTTTTGGACAACTATTCCAGTGCCTTCAAATTGGGAGTTTCACGGTTTTGGACGCTATAACTACGGACACGACGGGAACAAGTCTGATGAGAAGGGCAAATACCGCAAAGAATTCAAAGTTCCCTCAGAATGGCAGGGCAAGCGTATTAGTATTGTCTTTGAAGGCGTGATGACTGATGCAGAGGTGTTTGTAAACGGCTCCTCAGCAGGTCCTGAGCATCAAGGGGGTTTTTATGAATTTGAGTATGACATAACAGACCAGCTGAACATAGGAGGCAATAATCTGCTTGAGGTAACGGTAAGCAAAGTTTCAGATAACAAATCTGTTAAAAAAGCTGAGCGAAAAGCTGATTTCTGGGTTTTCGGCGGAATTTACAGGCCGGTTTATCTAAAAGCTGTGCCTCAGGAATCTATTAGCTGGACAGCTGTTGATGCACAGGCCGACGGGAGTTTTACCGCGAAGGTCTATATAAAAAACGTTCAAGAATGCAATCTTATTAAAGCAAAAATTTTTGATCAGTCAGGTGAAATGCTTGGAAAGCCTTACAAGCAAAGCATTAAAAAATCGGAAGATTGCAGCACTCTCAAAACTCGGGTAAAAGGCCATAAAACTTGGACTGCCGAAAGCCCTGATTTATATACCCTGCAAGTTGAGCTTTGCAGAGATGATAAAACCGTTCATAAAGTAAAAGAGAAGTTCGGCTTTAGAACTTTTGAAGTGCGTGAGAAAGGGTTTTATCTCAACGGAACTCGAATCCGTTTCAAAGGCGTAAACAGGCACAGCTTCTGGCCTGATTCCGGCCGCTGCGTGAACAGAGAGATAGACTATAAAGATGCAAAGCTGATCAAAGAAATGAATATGAATGCTGTGCGTCTTTCGCATTATCCTCCAAATAAAAGCTTTCTGCAGGCCTGTGATGAATTGGGGCTGTATGTTATTGATGAGCTTACCGGATGGCACGATGCCTATGATACGCAGGTGGGCAGGAAGCTTGTTGCCGAGATGGTAAAAAGAGATGTTAATCATCCGAGCATTATGCTGTGGGCGAACGGAAATGAGGGAGGCCATAACTTTGATTTGGTTTCAGAGTATTCTCTTTACGACCCTCAGGAAAGGACAGTGATACATCCTACGCCCTCATGGAACTCCCCTTCGGTATTCAACGGCATTGATACCGCCCATTACTGCAGCTATGAGGATTTTATCAAAAGGCTTGCCAAGCGGGAGAATATCTTTATGCCTACTGAATACCTGCATGGGCTTTACGATGGAGGCCACGGTGCAGGGCTTGAGGATTACTGGAAGGCAATGATGAAATCGCCGGTAGGTGCAGGCGGTTTTTTATGGGCTCTGGCAGATGAGGGCATTGTGCGAACAGACAAAAACGGCCGAATAGACACCGACGGCAATCATGCACCTGACGGGATTGTCGGGCCTTACCGTGAAAAAGAAGGAAGCTTTTATACGATAAAAGAAATATTTTGCCCGGTAGAAGCCTTTATTGAAGAAAGCTCGCATTTCAAAGGAAAGATACAACTGCGTAATTTGTATGACTTTACAAATCTCAGCGAGATTAAATTCAAATGGCAGCTGGCCGTTTTTTCCAAAGGTAAAAATGCTGATAAAATTATCAAAGAATCAGGCCGAATAAATGGGCCGAAAATTAAGCCAGGCAGAACTGGCAGTCTTAAGCTTGATTTGCCCGAAAACTGGAACCGGCATGATGTTTTATATCTCAAGGCTTATGACCCCGCCGACCGGCTTTTATGGACTTGGAGTTTTGCCCTGAAAAACCGAAATGAAATGCTCCCTGAGATCATTTCACGGAAGTCTGAGAGCAAGCCCGAAGCGGCAGAAGAGGGAAGCAGTATCGTTGTGCAAACAGCAGATCATAATTTCAGTTTTAACAGCAGCAGCGGCCTGCTTGAGAAAGCGATGTACAAAGGGAGTGAATTCAGCATCACAAACGGCCCTGAAATAGTTCATTCTCAGCAGAAATATAACATCAAAAAGCTGGAGAAAGGGGCGCGTATATACACGGACCGCGATTATTCCGTTACTGATTATCCGGTGAGCTTAAAGGGAGCTTATCTTGTAGCAGGAAGCAATGATGATAAGCATAAGAAGGATTTAAGGCTGAAAATAAATCTGCCAAAACCGGCTGCTTTATATGTGGCATACGACTCTCGCCAGACCAGCTTGCCTCAATGGCTGAAGAAGTGGGAAAAAACCGGCAAAACGATTTCTACTACAGACGCAGAGTTTGAGCTGTATTCCAAATTTGTTTCAGGCAGACAAATTGTATTAAGAGAAAATAATGCAGACTCAATGTATTTTGTCCTGTCTCGTGCTGAAGTGATTCCCGGCAGAATGCTCTCTCCGGTGTCTCAAATAAGCTCCGGCTATAAAGGCGATATCTTCCGAATTAAAGCATCCTCAAAACAAGGGGATAAGAAGTTTACATGGTCTGTTTATCCAAGCGGCAAGCTGGGATTGGATTATTCATACTCTCTCAAGGGCCGGTATGAATACTTCGGGATTTCTTTCGACTGTATGCCGGAATCTGCTGAAAATATGCGCTGGCTTGGGCAGGGGCCGAGCCGTGTTTGGAAGAATCGACTCAAAGGCGGCTGGCTCGATATCTGGGAAAGACGATACAACGAAGGCATTCCTGGCCAGGCGTGGGAATACCCTGTTTTCGCCGGCTATTATGCAAACTGGTACTGGCTGGAGCTAAACTCAGAAAGCCGGTCTGTTATGATTCATAATACCACCGATAACCTTTATTTCAAAGTTGGTGATATCAAAAACGGAAGGGATCCAGCGAATACGAGGGTTAAAACCCCTGAAGGTTTTCTCTGCTTTATGCATGCAATCAACCCTATAGGTACGAAATTTAGAAAGCCGGAAGATTTAGGGCCTATGAGCAGTTTAAATTCCGCAGAAAAACACTATTCTGGTACTTTGATTTTCGATTTTAGATGATTTTTACTGTTCATAGTCTGTTTTTAAGTATAGAATTATCTTCTTGAGAAGCGTTCGTTTTATAATGACAATAGCTAAATAAATATGGTGAAAAAATGGAATTAGAGAAATACTCATTCGGTGTTGGAGATCGCTTCGGCTGTCAGGGGAAATGGCAGCTCAAAGCGATAATGCAGGCTAAAGAGGCGGGGCTGGATATTGTGCCGGTGTGGAATAAATCACACCGCGAGCACAAGGCAGTCGGCAGCCGTCCGGAGGATGTAAGGCTCGAGGCAGACCAAAGCGTGCAGGCGCTCGGCTGGCAGGGGGCTTATCACGTAGATGCAGACCATATCAATCTGAGCAATGTATCGGAATTTATAGGCTTCAGCGATTTCTTCACGCTTGATATCGGAGACTATATCGGAACTGCACCGGCAGGGCAGGATAAGGATAAATTCACCGCTGAAGCATTTGAGTATGCCGGCAAACTGAAAATTCCGGGCATTGAAGAGGAATATCAAGTTTCACCTGAGCAGATAGAAATCATTGCAGACAAGTATCTCTTTGCGGTTAGGGAAGCGGGGAAAATCTACCGCACAATCGAGAAGGCCAAGGGCAATGGCAGCTTTATCACCGAGGTTTCAATGGATGAAACCGAATCCCCGCAAACCCCCGCAGAGCTGTTTTTCATACTGCTTATGATATCCCGGGAGGGCATTCCGGCGCAAACCATCGCCCCGAAATTTACCGGACGCTTCAAAAAAGGCGTTGATTACGTGGGGGACCCTGCAGACTTTGAGAAAGAATTCAATCAGGATATAGCCGTAGTTCAGTTTGCCGCTGAGGAATTTAAACTGCCGAGAAATATCAAGCTCAGCGTGCATTCGGGCAGTGATAAATTTTCGATTTATAAACCAATCAACAGGGCGTTAAAGAAATTTAATGCAGGCGTGCACGTTAAAACTGCCGGCACAACCTGGCTTGAAGAGCTTATTGGCCTTGCGGAAGCCGGCGGAGGCGGCCTTGAAATTGCAAAACGCATCTACAAGGAGTCTCTGGAGAGATTCGATGAGCTTACTGCCCCGTACTGGTCTGTAATCGATATAAGCAAAGATCGCCTGCCTTCTGCAGAAGAGATTCAAGTCTGGAGCTCTGAGAAATTTGCTGATGCTATCCGCCATGAACCTGATTCAAAAGATTTCAATCCGGATATGAGGCAATTGCTCCATGTGGGCTATAAGATTGCTGCTGAGATGGGAGAGGAATACCCTCAAGCCTTGAATAAGTATGAAAGCAGCATTTCGAAAAATGTAACGAACAATATTTACAACAGGCATATATTGCCGCTGTTTGGCTGATTTAGAGTATGAAACTGCATGAAATTTTAATCTTCAGCCTGGATTTTTGGCAGAATACAGCCAACTTTTGAAATTCTTCGCAAAAAAACTTATTTTTTCTTACTAAACTGATTTGTCTGAATCATAAGATAGTGAAGGAATTCTTTTAAGGTTTTTTTATGCAAAAAAAAGATGAGTTTTTAAAGCTGTTTTTAGCCTGCAACAACAGGCTGTATTGCTATATAATTACATTAGTTCCCAATAAGGCTGAGGCTGATGATATTTTTCAGAATTCTGCATTAGTGATGTGGGAGAAGTTTGATGACTTTATAGAGGGCACAAACTTTTTCAGCTGGGCATGTACTGTCGCTCGTAATAAGGTGTTTGAGCATTATCGCACCCAAAAACGTTTTTCTAATTTAATTGATAATCAGCTTCTCGAAGATATTGGCAGTAATTTTCAATTCAATTCTCAACAGGAGAACCTCAGACTTTCTGCTCTTAACGGCTGCGTAACTAAACTAAGCGATAATGATAAAGAGCTGATAAAAGCCAGATTCACTAACGGAACAAGTTTAAAGGCTTTTGCAAGACAAACAGAAAGTTCTATTAATACTATATATAAACGTATGGCTTACATTTATGCGATGCTTCAAAACTGCGTTGAAAAGACCTTAAAGCAATGGGGGCAGGAATGACTAAGCAAGAGATATACAAACTTTACATTAAAATCGTTTCTGCTATTGAGGTGGATTTGAGCGATAAAGAAAGGGCTGAGCTCCTGCGCACCGTCAGTTCTGATTCAGATGCTGCTTATTATTATTCGCGTTTTATGGAAATGTATTCTATGATGAGCTCACAGGAGGGCAGCTGCATAATCAAAAGCTTAATAGAATCAGACGAAGATTTGAGCGTTTCTGATGCAGTTAATATTGATAAAAGCATTATTGACCGGATTTTAGAAGAGCAGAAAAATGCACAGCCAATCAATAAAAACAGGCAGGAGCAAAAGCATCACAACTCAGTTAAACGAAATCAGCTGAATTCGCCTGATTCGTTTCGCCAGAAAAGGCAGATATCAAAAATAAACCTTTACTCTGCAATCGCCGGCGCAGCGGCTATGCTGTTTTTATTCATATACGCCAATTTTATTTACAGGCCGGCGGTGGCTTATGTGAAAGACAGTATTGATGTTTATTCTGCTGAGAAAAATTTAAGCAATGATCAAGGACTGAAACCAGGCGGCTATTCTCTTTCGGAGGGTATATTAAAGATAAAATTTGAAAAGGGCACTGAAGCTATATTAGAAGCTCCGGCTATGTTTACACTGGTAAGCCCCGGCGAAATAATTCTTGAATACGGCCGCCTTAATGCGAATGTTCCGCCTGATGGTAAAGGATTTATCGTAAAAACAAAGAATGCAGTAATAAAAGACCTTAGCACGCAGTTTGGAGTGGAGGTAGGGCATCTTGCAGATTGCAAGGTTTATGTTCACAAAGGCAGTGTAGAGTTATCGTCGGATAAATCATCAAATGCTGAACATAGCATAGAGCATTTCGCAGAAATATTACGCCAGTATCAGGCTGTGGAATTTAATGAAAGCAGGGGCTTAGCCGATGTTGAGTACCCTGAAACGGGTTATGTTCGTGATTTTTCTTCAGAAGACAGTTTCGTTTGGCGAGGAGAAAGTTTTTCTCTTTCCGCTGCGGTTTCAGGTAAAAATGGTTTTAAGTTTGAAAGCGGAAATAAGGTTATAGATCTGTCTGACGGAAAGATTAAGCCCATTGAAAGCTGCTATAAAGGGTGGCGCGTGGCGCAGGACACTTTTAATGAAGTAGAAGGCAGTAAGTACATAGATTCAGTTTTCGTGCCTCAAAAAGACAAAAACGGATGCAAGATAAGCACTTCCGGCATAACTTTTGAATCCTTTTCTAACAGTGAAAGCGCCTTTTGGGCGCCTGTCAGCGGTGAGCCTGTTGTTTGGAACATTTCTGATAATCAGCCGGGAGGAGTGTTTGTAGATGTTGAAACAGGATATGATGATCCGGTAATTTTTATGCACTCAAACTCAGGGATCACTTTTGACCTGCAGGCTTTGAGAAAAAAGTACCCTTCGCTTCGGCCGTCTTTCTTTCAGACAATTTATCAGACCGCAATAAACCGCTCTGGGACAGGGGCATTCAGGTATTGGGTGTTTGTTGACGGCGAAGTTGTCTCAGACGGTTTCCAGCCCGGGACAAATGATTTCCTCAACAGGAAAATTTCAGTTCCATTAAATCAAAACTCCCGATTCTTAACTCTCGCAATCACCGACAAGGACGACGGAACATCATACGATTGGGGGGTATTCATTAAACCCGTGATCAAATTCGATTTGAAGCCGCTCACTGAATAACTGGCTTTGCTGTTTTTGAGAATTCAATTTATCCCTTTACCCTTGACTTTTCTTCTTATTTTTTGAGCTCAGGGGCGCAGCGGTCAATTATGCGGGGCACCGCAACGTGCGACCATTTATCAGCTCTGGCGGGGAAACCGTTCTCATTCAGTCAGCAAGCTGTCTCACTCCAGCCTTCGCCTTGTTTCCTTTGCTGAATGGTGATTTTCCTGACTTCGGCGGTATGATTGTGGAAAACTCTGCAAAAAGTGGGTTTTGAGGCTGTTATGAGGGTTTGTTAAGTTCGGTTCGCTCGTAGTGCCTAATTTTTTATTTTTTT
Source organism: Sedimentisphaera cyanobacteriorum (assembly GCF_001997385.1). NCBI lineage: Bacteria > Pseudomonadati > Planctomycetota > Phycisphaerae > Sedimentisphaerales > Sedimentisphaeraceae > Sedimentisphaera > Sedimentisphaera cyanobacteriorum. Next base: position 247,014 of record NZ_CP019633.1, read on the forward strand.
GACACAATGTTTTGATTTCGTATAATCTGCATTTATGTTTATACGAGTAAAGACATCAAAAAACAGTCCGAAGCAGTCGGTACAGATTGTAGAGAGTTATCGCAACGAGAAGAACCAGCCTCGTCAGCGTATAGTTCGTCATCTCGGCACAGCCTTCACAGAAGAAGAGCTTAAGCGGCTCAAGGATTTTGCCGAATTCGAGAAGGCCAAGCTTGAGGCCGAGAAAACGCCGGCACTTTTCAAGCCTGAGCATCTTGCAGAAGCTGCAATAGATGCCCGCAAAAACATTGATGATAAGCCTTTGCGGGTCAATCTAAAGAATCTCAGGGAACAGGCACGCATAACTACAGGCATCCATGAGGTATTCGGCAGCATCTACAATGAGCTTGGCTTTAACAATCTTTTCGATAGACGCAAAGAGTCTGCAGGCAAAAACCTTCGTCATATCACAATGGCAAGGCTTGCAAACCCAGTGAGCAAACGCAGCAGCGTTCAGGATCTCTCCAAAGACTTCGGCATTAACCTTTCTTTAGACAGCGTTTACCGTATGATGGATAATATCACAGATGATATTATCAGCAAGGCTCAAAACTGTGCTCACAGTGCTGCTAAAGGCCTTCTCGGCGAAGAGATAAGTCTTCTTTTCTACGACTGCACCACGCTTTATTTTGAATCATTTACAGAAGATGAGCTCAAAAAGAACGGCTACAGCAAGGATATGAAGTTCAATCAGCCGCAGGTTGTCCTTGGTCTTCTGTCCACATCAGAAGGGCTTCCAGTAGGTTATGAGGTATTCCCCGGCAATCAGTATGAAGGGCATACGCTGCATACTGTAATCCCTAAGATCAAAGAGAAATACAACCTCAAGCGTGTTATCTTCACCGCAGACAGCGCAATGCTTAGCAAGGCTAATCTTGATTACCTTGAAAAGCAGGGAGTTGAGTATATTGTGGCAGCGAGGCTTAAAAGCCTCACTGATAAATGGAAAGCAAAGGTTACAGAATCCAATGCCCCGCTTAGAAGCTTTGATTACGGCAAAGATACAAGGCTTATTGTTACCTACAGCGATAAACTCGCTAAAAAGAATAAGCACGACAGGGATGAAGCTATAAGAAAGCTCCAGGAGAAGCTTGAAAAGAGCAGCAACCCCAAATCACTTATAAGCAACTACGGCTACAAGAAGTTTATGCGTGTTACCGGCGATATAGATTGCCGGATAGATGAAGAGAAATATGAAGAGGCTGCGAATTTTGATGGTCTTCACGGTGTTATAACGAATGTTAAGGATATGGATGATTCGGCTGTAGTAGATCATTACAGGCAGCTCTGGCTGATTGAAGAGTGCTTCAGGATAAGCAAGCACGATCTGAAGATACGGCCGATATACCACTGGACGCCGAAACGAATCAAAGCCCATATACTGATATGCTTTATCGCTCTAACCTGCGCGAGAAATCTGGCCTACAGGGTTCGGCTGAGATTTGAGCCGATGTCTGTGGCGAGGATTGTAAATGCCCTCAACCACGTGCAGCTGAGCATACTCTGGGATAAGAAAACAGAGTGCAGATATGTCCTGCCATCAAAGATTAACGAGGACGCAAGAAAACTCTATAAAACAGTTAATCTCAGCACCAATACAACGCCTTACAAAATGTAATTTCACCCGCCGAAAAACCTTCCGAAATAGGGTTTGTAGTGCCTGCGCAAAAAATCGAGTCCTTTATTGACAAGGACTTATGAAAATTTACCGCCGAAGTCAGGAAGAGAGTCTCTGCCATAAGAGGATCTCGAACCCTGTTTGCATGAGAAAGCCCATTCCTGCTTGGAGGGGTTGCACGGCGGATAGGAGTCAAAGCTCCAGAATGATTACGCAATGTGTCGGAAACGTCGTTGAGCGAGAGACTGTGAGCAATCTGGACATGAAGCATAGATACAATGTGCGACCAGCAAGAAAATGTTCGTGATTGCTTGTCAATACCGAAAGACCGAGACAATTTTGAAACAAGATGTGCAGGAATATGTTGGCATATTTGCTTAAGAATGCTATATTGATGTTTGGCGGGTGTCATGGGTTACTCCTAATTTGTTTAATTAGACTGAAAGAATTAGTGTAACTCATACCCCGCTGATTTTAAAGAAACATCTTGTATTTTGCTCTTCTATGGGATGGCTGTGTCAATTTTTCTTAAAAAAACACACATAAAACTTTACAAAATATAAAATGAGTTTGAATTTGGTTTTTTGCAGTATTATAATTATACTAACGTATTGTGAAATTGAGTATGTAAAGGATTCAGCATTTTAACCTGCTGATTATATGAAAATGGATGTTCTTTCGGAATTATCAAATTTCTTTCCGGCAGCTGTTTATACAGGGCTTAAGCTTGTGATGCTTAGCCCGAACCATGAGGCGGTAATAAGGCGAGCGGAAAATGAGTCGGAATTTCAAACGGCTGAAAGCAGGAATCGAGTAGTAGTTGAGATACTCAGTGGCAGCGAGGACACCGGCAAGAAGCTCGTGGAAAGAGAGCTTTTTCAGATACGAGACGTTCGCAAGCTGGCAGGTGAGATTGAGAAATATATTGAAAACGCGCTGGACATTTCGATGAAGTGTGAAGGCGGAGAAAATTCAGATGGCGGACAGGCTTAAGATAAACGAAGGCCCGGGCTGGGTTGAGCTGGGCTTTAAGATTGTTCCGGGAAGCAGCAGGACAGCGATTTCAGGCTGCCACGACGGGATGATTAAGGTTAAGGTGGCAGCGCCGCCGGAGAAAGGCAAGGCAAACAAGGAGCTGATCTCGTATCTGGCCTCACGCTTGAACGCAAAGAAAAAGGATATCGAGCTTGTATCAGGTGCGTCGAATCCTGTTAAAAGGCTCAAAATTTACGGCGCAGAGCCGGAAAAAATTATGCAAATATGCAGGGAGTGAAAAAATGGCCGAGAAAGAAAAAAAGAAAGCCAAAAAAAGCAATATGCTTCGTAAACTGCTGATAGCAGTTCTTGTTGTAATTCTTCTTATTTCAGTTCTTTTCAGCTTCTTCGGCGAAAGAGCGGCCACTGTCGCAGCGGAAAAGGCAGGAACGAAGGCTCTTGGTGTTGGCGTTGATATAGATGCAATCACGTTCAGCCTTATGGGAGGCGAGGGGAAAATAAACGGGCTCACTGTTGACAATCCCGAGGGTTACAAGCTCGATTATGCCATGAAGATGGGGCAGGGCGATATAGCCGTGGACACAGGCTCGCTTCTCAGTGATGAGGTGCATATCAAGAAGCTGCACTTCGACGGGCTTCATATAAATTTCGAGAGCAGGGGCTTCAAGAGCAACTTCCAAACTATCACAGAGAATATGAAGCCTGCCGAAGGCGAGAAGAAGCCGGAGGAAGAAAAGCCCGCTGAAAAAGGCAAGAAGCAGGTTGTGGTGGATAAGCTCATAATCTCAAACGCAAAGGTTACAGTTAAGCTGATAGACCTGCCTGTAGGCGATATGGACAAGATGACCTTCACCCTCCCGCGCATCGAGATGGAAGATGTGGGGAAAGACAAAAAGCTCAGCTTTGCTGAGTTAACAAAAATCATCTTCGGCACAATCACCGAAACCATAATGCAGAAGGGCAAAGGCATAATCCCCACGGGCGTACTCGATTCTCTTGGAGGCTCTTTTAAGGGAGCTGCAGGAGTGTTAGGAGACCTCGGGCAGGGCGTATTCGGCTCTGTATCGGGGATTGCCGGTGAAGGCGGCAAGAAAGTCGGCGAGGCAGTTGAAGGCAGTAAAAAGGCTGTAGAAGGCGTAGTTGAGGGCGGCAAAAAGGCCCTCGAAGGCGCAGCGAAAACAGGCGAGAATATCGGCAAAGAAGCCGGCAAAATCGTAGAAGGTATAGGCGGTATGTTCGGCGGGGATAAAAAAGAAGAAGAAGAAAAGGCCGAATAAAGCTTCAGTTTATAAGTCAGGGATGATGAAAAAACATGGATTAACAGCCCCTGCCGGTTTCCTCGCTTCAGGGGTCTCGGCGGGTATAAAGGATTCGGGCAGTAAAGATCTTGGAATGATAAGCTGTCCAGAAGGAGCGAAAGCCGCTGGAGTTTTTACCACAAATGCAGTTGTATCGGCGGCAGTTGAGGTTTGCAGAGAAAATCTCGCCTGCGCCAGATGCTTCGGCGTTGTGGTTAATTCGGGGAATGCAAACGCCTGCACAGGCAAAAAAGGCCTCAGCGATGCACGCAGTATGTGCAGAGAGGCAGGCAAAGCACTTAAGGCGGAAGAAAGTTCGATTCTCGCTGCCTCTACAGGGATAATCGGCCAGCATCTTCCCATGCAGAAGGTTCGCTGCGGCATTAAGGCCTCAGCAGATTCGCTTTCTCAATCACAAAAAGCGGGCAGGGATTTCGCCGAGTCAATCCTAACTACCGACACCGCAGCCAAACAGTACAGTGAAACCGTCCGGCTCTCGGGAAAAGATGTAACAATCGCAGGCGCAATAAAGGGGGCAGGTATGATAGCCCCGAATATGGCCACTACGCTCTGCTTTCTCACTACAGACGTCGCAATCAGCAAAACACTTCTGCAAAGAGCGCTGAAAGAAGCGGCAGGGGAGTCTCTCAACAAGCTTACCGTTGACGGTCATCAAAGCACTAATGACACTGCCCTGATTCTTGCATCGGGAAAGGCTGGAAATGCGGGAATAAACAAAGCCGGGAGCCAAGATTATAAGAAATTCTTAAAAACACTGCTTAGCGTATGTCGTAACCTTACCAGACAAATGGCTCTTGACGCTGAAGGGGCCTCTAAGATATTCAAAGTTGCTGTTTCGGGGGCGGCATCAAAGAAAGATGCCCGCAAAGCCGCAAGGGCAGTAGCGAATTATGATTTGGTAAAATGTGCTGTAAACGGCTCTGATCCTAACTGGGGAAGAATAATTTGTGCGATAGGCTCTTGCGGAGCTAAAGTGAATGTTGATAATATAACTTGCCGGCTCGACAGGCTTACCGTTTTTCGCGGAGGCAGGCCGGTGAAGTTTGATAAAAAACGTGCTGAAGAGATTGTATCGCAGAAAGAGCATACAATCTCAATAGACCTTGGCGCAGGCAGCAGTTCAGATTTCTGCTGGGGCTGCGATTTGAGCAAAAAGTACGTTGAAATAAATGCTGATTACCATACCTGAGCAGTTCAGGTTTGTTCTTTAACAACTGAAGAGGGTTTTACTGAAACATTAACTGTTTCAGATAAGCTGAATATAAATGGCTGCAGAGAGGATGTTTTTCTTTCGGCGGAATAAGCTTTAGGCTGTGTGCTTTCTGATTTTCGCATGCCGCCGGCTGACGGAATAGCCGGCAGGCTGCAGAATGTTAAAAAAACATTTTAGGAGTGATTAAGATGCTTAAAAAAATGATACTCACAGCGATTATGCTTGCCTGCACGGCAGGTGTAACAATGGCTTTCGATGCTGATATCAAAGGCGATCTCTCAATCGACTATTCAAGCAAGTATATCTGGCGCGGTAAGGCTATTTCTGATGAGTCTGTAATGCAGACCGGCCTGGATTTTACAATGGATAAACTCAGTTTAGGAATCTGGGGAAATATGGATCTTACAAACGACCTTGAAGAAAGAAACAACTTTACCAAAGTTGACTACTACATTGAATACGGCGACAAGCTCGGCGATGTTATGAAGTACTGCATCGGTGCTAAAAGATTTGACTTTGATATGGGCTCTATGAATGAAGCAAGAAGCGAAGTTTATGCCGGACTGGGTTTAGATATGATGCTGAATCCAATGGTCAAGGCATACTATGATATTGATGAAGCTCAGGACGGCATGTACATCCGCGGCTGCGTGAGCGAGTCTATGGATCTATCAGACGGCGTAGGGCTTGAGTGCTCTGCTTCAGTCGGCTGGGCTAATGATAAGTCTAACGAAGCTTACTGGGGCTCAGATGATGATGCATTCCAGGACTTCAAAGCAAACGTAGGTATGCCGATTGCCATGGGCGATTGGACTCTTACCCCTAACGTTTCATACGTTGCCCTTCTGGACAATGATATGAGAGAAGCAGACGGTTACTACGCTTCAGACGATCCGGACTACTTCTACGCAGGTGTAGGGCTTTCAACCAGTTTCTAACCTAAATTACGATGCCTTTTACGGGCAGTTTCATTAAGGAAGCGCATTATCCGCAGAAAGGAAGACTCTCTTTGCAGCCGGCATTTTAAAACCCTCTTTTGAAAAATACATCCCCTTTGCGTTTTTCTGCCAAAAAAAGGCAGACGCTCTGAAGCCGCCTGCCTTAAGGAAAGATGAAGTTTATACAGCTAAGCTCAGCCCCAAGGCCATGGCTTGGCTTTAGTTCTTCTCGCCCATTTCTCCCAGAGCTGGGCAAGTTCTTCCACCTTCTCTGGATACTTGTCTGCAAGGTCGTGTATTTCAGATTTGTCCTTATCCATATCGTAAAGCTCCCAGCCTTCGGAGGTGCTGAAATCTCTTATCTCACGCACATACGAAACGAGTTTCCATTTGCCCTTCCGGATTGCACGGTTGCCCTCGTGTTCCCAGAAAATTGCGTCCCGTTCGATCGGTTTGTCTTTAAGAGCAGCGGGCAAAAGGCTCTTTCCTTCATAAGGCGTTATTTCGTTTCCGTTGAACCGCTTTGGATACTTCGCATCGGCGATATCAATGCAGGTTGCCATAATATCGATAATATGCCCGGGAGAGCGGTTTATTTTGCCTGCCATATATTTCGTTTTTGCAGGCCATGAGAAGATCAGCGGCGTAGCGATTCCGCCTTCATGGGTGTAATGTTTGAAAAGCTTGAAGGGCGTGTTCTGAGCGTTTGCCCAGGCCCTGCCGCATCTGATAAAGCTTTCTGGGCCCCCGAGCCTGCCGGTATTCTTGCCGAAGTTGTGGGCTTGGGCTTTGCCTTCAGCGCAGCCGCCATTGTCTGAGAGGAACATAAACACGGTATTCTCATATTCGCCCTTTTCTTTGAGGAAATCAACCAGCCTGCCCACGCTCTTATCCATCTCGTCGATCATGGCAGCGTAAACGGCTATCATATCGGCCTGCTCTTTCTGCTCCTTCTCGCTGAGCTCATCCCATGCAGGTATGCCCCGTTTATACCAGCGGTAGCTGGAGTTTTTGAGTTCGTCCCAGTCTTCCCTTTTGTCGTGAGAAAGCCCCCACTGTTCTTTGAGAATGCCCATCTCTTTCATACGTTCGTATCTCTGCCTGCGCAGCTCATCCCAGCCGCAAAGATAGCGATCGCGGTATTTCTCAATCGTATCTTTCGGTGCCTGCAATGGCCAGTGCGGGGCGTTATGAGCGAGGTAGTAGAAAAGCGGCTTACCCTCTTTGAAGGCCTCTTTTGCGAATTGGATCCCGTAGTCAACCCATGCGTGAGTTGTGTAAAATCCTTCGGGCATTTCCGATTTGCTGTTGTATTTTAGTTTATCATTTAGATAAATCTCTTTGTTCGGCTGGTAGAAGAAGCCTGCACCAGTTGGGCAGCCGAAGAAGCGGTCGAAGCCGCGGGAGGTTGGTATCTGGCTCGGGATAGCCCTGCCCACATGCCATTTCCCTGTAATTGATGTGAAATAGCCCGCTGGCTTGAGCACTTCAGCTATGGTAACGCATTTTCGGTGAATATGCCCCTGATAGCCTTCAAGGTCGTGGTCTTTATACATCCATCCCATGCCCGCCTGATGCGGGTAGAGCCCGCTGAGAATGCTCGCACGAGACGGGCAGCATCTTGCTGTATTGTGGAAATCCGTGAATCGGACGCCTTGATTTGCGAGCCTGTCGAGATTCGGGGTTTCGATTTCGCTTCCGAAGCAGCCGATATCCGAATACCCCATATCATCAACCATAATTACAACTATATTAGGGCGTTTGGATTTGCTAATTTTCAATTCTTTATTAGCGAAAAATGCCTCTCCGCTAACCGATGAGCCTAAAGCTGCACCGAATGTACAGCCGGCTAATTTAACAAAATCTCTTCTGCGCATAAATAATCCTCTTCAAAAAAGTTTAAGACTAAAATTTAACCGCTTCGTCGATGCCTACCTCTTCTGCCCATCTCTTGAGCTCGGCCTTTAGCTGTTTTACCTTTTCAGGTTTCTGTGCAGCGAGATTTGTGGTTTCCTTGATGTCGCTCTGGAGGTCGAAAAGCTCAGTGTCAGACCCGTCCGGATTAATAAGCAGTTTCCATTTGCCGTCTCTAACTGCAAATGAGGGACTGATAAATTCCTTATTCCCCGGCATTAGCGTTGCGAAAGGTTTGCCGTACTGCCAGCATATTGGCTTTTTGCGCTGGAATTTCTTTCCGAGAAGCGCAGGCATCATATCCTGCCCGTCCTTCTCTGAAGAGGCCTTTGCACCGGTAATATTGAGGAATGTTGGCGAAAGGTCTATCCCTGCGCATATCGCTTCGCTGTTTATTGTGCCCGCAGGGATTTTGCCCTGCCATTTCGCTATGAAAGGCATCCTTATTCCGCCTTCGTAAAGGCTCCATTTCCTGCCGTAGAATTCACCTGTAGATCCCGGAGGGTTCCAGCCGTCGCGGTAGTATCGCCGCCAGTCTGTCGGGCCGTTGTCGCTTGTGAAGACTATCAGCGTGTTATCTTCTATGCCGAGCTGCTTAACTTTATCGAATGCCCTGCCGAGCTGTTTGTCCATCTCTTTGAGTACCGCGAAGAAAGCCTGCTGCCAAGGGTTCTGCGTTACAGATTTCATTTTCTCTGCCTCGCCTTCTTTAGGCAGATGCCAGTCGTGAACGTCATTGGGGAAAAGCTCAATATAGAAAGGCCTGTCTGCCTCAACGCTTTCCTCCATAAATTTCAGCGAGCGGTTCACGTAATTCTCAGTTGTATTATGTTTGGGGATTTCGGTGGTCTTGCCGCCAAGCTTTGCGCTTTGTCTGGAAAGTCCGTGGTCTTCAAAAAGAAGCCTTTCCCCAAGTCCTTCAAACGAAACCAGCGATTCATCAAAGCCGTATTTCTGCGGGAGTGGGGCATCATCAACATCTCTTCCGCCTCCAACATGCCATTTGCCGAAATGCGCAGTCTTGTAGCCTGCACGCTTCAGCTCGCCCGCGGTAACAGGTGCCTTTGCTGTGAGATAGTTGGCCATGCTGCGTTTTTTGTTGATCTTTCGTGAATTCAAGTATGAATGTATCTTCCATCTCTGAGGGTACTGACCTGTCATAACTGCTACGCGCGAAGGCGAGCAGATAGGAGAGTTTACATAGAAGTTAGTCAGCTTTGTGCCTTCGGATGCTAGCCGGTCTATGTTAGGCGTTTTGATTTTGTAGTTTCCGAAACAGGATGGGTCTGCAAAGCCCATATCATCTATAAATACGAAAAGAATATTGGGCTTTTTCTCTTTAAGAGCAAAGCTCATCGGGGCTGCGGCGGCCGCTGCGCCTGCAAGGATCGACTTTTTAAGGAAATCTCTTCTTTTGATCATTCTTAAGCCTCTTAAAGTTTAATGTTGCAATTTGTGCTTTAACTTTTTTTGTTATAAAGTAAATAGCTGATTTTTCAATATTTTACATAAATTCTGCACGGAATTTTTCATATACGAACTATATTCTTGCAATTTTTAAATAAACTGTTAAAATGTCTTTACAATTAGCTCACAATTAATTAAGTTCTTTTTTAAAGAATTTTTGTAAAAAACATTTAATTAAGCAGCAATTTTGTTAAAAAAGAACACAGTTTTAGTTTAAAAAAACGGCATTAAAATGGCCGGAGAAAGGTTTTATTAATAGGAAGGCAGTTATGAAAAAGAAGGCTTTTACACTGATCGAATTGCTTGTAGTAATTTCAATTATCGCGCTTCTGATGGCGGTTCTTATGCCGGCTCTTGGAAGAGCGAGAGAACAGGCCAAATCCACGGTCTGCCAGACACGCCTGAAACAGTGGGGCGTTATCTGGAATGTTTATACCGATAAGTATGGCGGCAGATTCCCAAGCGCATATGATATCAATGACAGATACGGAATAGGCTGGCTTAGAGGTGCTTGGATTATTCCTCTGCGTTACGAATGGGAAACAAACTCTGACATCCTTAGGTGTCCAGAAGCAGAAGAGCCTGCTCCAAAGCAAGACCCCGATGACCCCAGCTACAATGGGCTAAGACATGCATACTGGATGGGAGATCCGGGCAATATTCAAGACGAGGAAGACCTTGATGAAAAGGAATATGCCAGCTACGGGATGAACTGCTGGGCTTTTGATGATTCAAAAGATGTTCAGCAAAGACCAGCTGAGTACCACTGGAGAGCTATCAGCAGAGTCAGCAGGGCGAATACAGTTCCGCTTTTTGCAGACAGCATGTGGAGAGGCGGCGGGCCTCACTATGAACGAGGCGAAACTGCAATTCAGCCATCCCCGCAAAATGGGCAGTTTATGAACTACGACAATGAGATGTCTCACTTTACAGTGAGAAGGCACCCTAAGGGTACGAACCTGCTGTTTATGGACGGTTCGGTAGGTAAACTTTCAATTAAAGACCTCTACCACCAGAAATGGCACAGGATGTTTGACCTTCACGGAAGATACTCAGAAGAAGATACCGAAGTTGACTGGCCTGAATGGATTGAAGACACTACAGACTAACGTCTGAGTTAAACAGCTCAGGCGGTTTTTTTTTGTTTTATGTGCTGAGTTATATAATGGGTATGAAAAATTGCATTTTTATGTCCTAATTGGTGCCAGCTGGTTTATGATAATAAGCTGCTTTGAGAAAAAAAAACGGGCGATTATCTAACAAATTTGTTTTTTTAAAAAATTTTGTAAAAATTTCGTATTTGAGGCATTTATTAATTGTGAGGCAGTTTTACTGACTCAATAAATTAATATATAAGTTTAAAGATTCGGCCTTAAGCAAGAGGCTGTAAGAAAGGTTTTATTAATAGGAAGGCAGTTATGAAAAAGAAGGCTTTTACACTGATCGAATTACTTGTAGTAATTTCAATTATCGCGCTTCTGATGGCGGTTCTTATGCCGGCTCTTGGAAGAGCGAGAGAACAGGCCAAATCCACGGTCTGCCAGACACGCCTGAAGCAGTGGGGCGTTATCTGGAATATCTATACGGGCAAATACGGAGGCAGTTTCCCCAGTGCTAATGATATGGACAAAAGATACGGGATAAACTGGCCGCGTGGCGCATGGATTATTCCTCTTCGCCACGAATGGGAAACGAATAATGACATTTTAAGATGTCCTGAAGCGGAAACACCCAATGAAGACGGCGATTATGGAGATTTAGACGAGGCCTACTGGATGGGCAACACTAATGTCGATGAGGAAGAGGATCTCGAAGTACAGGAATATGCCAGCTACGGGATGAACTGCTGGGCATTTGACGAACCGCCCGGAGCTCCTGATAATATTTATCAGGGAAGAGAGCAAAAGTATTACTGGCGTAATATAACGAGAGTTTCACGTGCAAATACGGTTCCGCTTTTTGCAGATGCTGTATGGCGAGGCGGCGGGCCTCACTATGAACGAGGCGAAACTGCAATCCAGCCATCCCAATACAATGGCAGCCAGGCTCCGCAAGAAGTGTATAATTTTAATGTTAGCTATGAAATGGCACACTTTACAGTGAGAAGGCACCCGAAGGGAACAAACCTCTTGTTTATGGACGGCTCGGTTAATAAGCTCAGTATCAAAGATCTCTACCACCAAAAATGGCACAGGAGATTCGATCTGCACGGCCGCTACTCAGAAGAAGATACCGAAGTTGACTGGCCTGAATGGATTGAAGACACTACAGACTAACGTCTGAGATATTCTTTAGTGAATCATAAGCCGTCTGAGTTAAACAGCTCAGGCGGCTTTTTTACTGCTCTAAATTTTGTTTATGATTTCGCTGAGTTCTAATCAATACTGTTTAATCCGGGCAGGAAGCTGTCTGATTTGCGCGAATTAGTAAAACTCAGTGTCAGGAGATTGTTTTGTCTTCTCTAAGCTGAGCTGCGGTTTTCTTCTGCGTCAGATAGACGCATATATTTTGGGGCAAAGCTGGATGGTTCCTGAAAGTTTTGCTTTTCAATTTCTAACACCGCAAGCCTGCACAGCGAGCTTGCCTTTACATCCCAAAAATCTTCCGGAAGAATAATATTCCCCTCAGCTTCAAACTTTTTTGAATAATATTTCAGGCCTTCTCCTAAAAGGGCGGTTCTGGTATTTTTCCCGCCTGCCATTTCGATTATCTGTTCTGGCTTGAGAAGGGAATCTTCAATTTTCTTTTCCCAGCCCTCGCCATTAAATTCATACATTGATGAGAAAAACTGCCCCCTCTTTGCATCAAGCACAGGAATTATCCGGTCGAACTTTTCGCCGCTTTGATCGATGTATGCTTGGCAGTTTTCTCTGCACGCGTCCAGACTGCTTATTCCTAAAAGTTTAGCCCTGCCTGCCAAAACCATCATTTTTGCAGCGGTGATCCCGATTCGAAGGCCTGTATAGCTCCCTGGACCTTGTGTAACGGCCAGATAGGCAATTTCATTTACTCCTATATTCTCTTTTTGGAGAATATCTTTTGTTGAGGGTATAAGCTCAGCGGCGTGTCTGATCTGTCCGGAAAATTTTTTTTCGCATAAAATATTATTATCATTGCAAATCGCCGCTGAACCGGCTCTTCCTGACGTGTCTATACAGAGAATTATTTCAGCCATTTTTCAATATTTCAAAAGAGTTTACAGATTATTTCTTGAAAGTTGCGAGATAATGTGGAATATATTCATCTTTCAGGGCGTGATGTCAAATTAAATTGGGTGAAAAATCCAAATGACAATAAATTATTGACAGCGAAAGGTATTTTTGGCTTGCAAAGCTGAAGGCCTAACTATAAACTTAGCAGACTATTTCCGGAAATTTGTTTCCGGATCGGATAGCATATAAAATTGACACTTAATATACTTATACATTGCCGGAGGTAATAGTGGCTAATTTAGCGACACTTGTTGCACGTAAAGGAATGGTGTTACTAAGAACCGTTTTGGCCGTTGGGCTTATTGCTTTAGCTTCTACGGTTGTCGTTGGCTTTGCAGCTCAGGATGATGCTGCATTGACAAAGGCAGTTGACGAGTACATCGAAGTTTGTCAGTCTCAGTACGACAAAGGCCTGTATTCTACAGCTAAAGACGGGCTTCTTGAAGCCAAGTCTGAATATTCTTCAGATATGACCGAAGCTCAAAAGAGCCGGATTAATTCGATGCTTGAAAGGGTAAATCAGGCTATCGAGGCTCGAACCCGTGTTTCAGAGATGCTGGAAAACGGCAAGAAAGCTGTAAACAGCAAAGACTACAGCCAGGGGCTTGAGATGCTTAATCAGGTTGTCTCTGATAAGTATGCCAGCAAGGCTCAGGTTGAAGAGGCTAAGTCGGTCCTTGAATCTGCTGAAGAGTCTATGCAGAAGGTTGAAGAGCAGATGGAATCTCTGTTCGACGAAAGCGTATCGCTCTACAAAGACGGACTGCTGAGAGAAGCTATGCAGGGCTTCCAGAAGGTAAGCCGGAGCGGAGTTGATGTTTCCAACTGGTTCGGCAGAGACAGCGAATATTATATCGCCAAAATCAAAGAGGCGATGGATGCCGGCAGCAATGCAGAGCAAACGGCAGCTTCTAAGCAAACCGAACAGGCCTCCGCTGAGCAGAAAAAGCAGGAAAATGCCTCTGAGGGCACCGCAAAGCAGGAAGCGATGGAGCTTTTCAAGCAGAGCGTTGAAGAGTATAAGGCCGGGAATTACGAAGCCGCAAAAGACGGATTCGAGGCAGTTGCAGACAGCGGCTATGATATAAAGAATTTCTGGGGCAGAGACAGCGAATACTTCCTTCAGAAGATCAGTGATAAGAGCAAAGAGCTGGCTGAAGAGGCCGAAAAGGCAGAAGAAGAAGCCAGAATGGCCGAAGAGAAAAAGGCCAGAGAGAAGGAAGAAGCCGAGCAGAAAGCTCGTGAAGAGGCTATGGATAAGCTCTTCCGTGAGAGCGTGGAGCAGTATCGCGGGGGCAATTTTGATGCCGCTGAAGAGGGATTCCAGCTCGTTGAGAAAAGCGAATTCAATCCGAAATACTGGGGTAAAGACAGCAGTGATTTCCTTGCTCGAATAGAAAAGGCTAGAAAGGCCAAGGCCGATAAGGCCGCAGAGGCTGCAGCTGAAAAGCAGACTGCTGAAAAGCAGACTGCTGAAAAGAAAGCAGAAAAAGCTCAGCAGGCTAAGCAGGAAAAGCCGGATATCAGCGCAGAGGCCAAAGCTTCCGAGCAGAAAAAATCCCCTGAGGCAAAAGAAGACAGCTATCTGAGGGTCCTCAGCGAAAAGAGGAACCGTCAGAGAGATTACACACGTGCGATAGTGAACGATGCAGTTACAAAGGCAAACCAGTATCTCGGCGATGAGCAATTTGCCAAGGCAAGAGAGGCGCTCTCGGTGGCCTATGCAAACATCGAGAAAACCAAGATGCTCCTCGGCGATGAGCTATACAGCGAATATAAAACACGCCTGGATTCTCTCAGCACAAAGATAGACAACCTCCAGCAGGAGGCGAGGATCGAATCTGCCAAGATTGAACGTGAGCAGACTGAAGAGCTCGAGAAGGAGATACGCAGGGATATGGAACGTCAGCGCCAGCAGGCGGTGAAAGACTACATGGAAAACGCTATGGCCTTCCAGAGAGAGCAGCGTTATGAAGAAGCCCTCGCTCAGCTCGAGGCCCTTCTCGCTATAGACCCGCTCAACAGTATGGCACTGCTCCAGAAGCAGACATTAGAGCAGACAATATCATGGCGCAAGCAGATTGAGGTTCAGAATAAGATGCACAGGGAAGAGATCGAAACCCTCATCAAAGCCGATGAGGCATCAATCCCTTATGCAGACGATATGACATTCCCCTCCAACTGGAAGGAAATCGTTAAAAAGCGTGAACAGCGCGAGAGCGACGGAATGAGCAAGGAAAACCTTGATGTTTACCGTCTGCTTGATCAGAAGGTTGACCTCTCGGCATTATATGAAGATATGCCGTTCGGCGAGGCGCTTGAAGTGCTCAGGAATTCCACAAATCCTCCGCTGACGATTATCGTTCTCTGGAGAGATCTGGATGAAAATGCGTTTATCGACCAGACCACGCCAATAAACCTCACAATACCGGCTCCTGTGAAGGTTAAAACAGCCTTAGAGCTTCTGCTTGATTCAGTTGCAGGCGGGCTTGCAGAGCTGAGCTATGTAGTTAAGGACGGGATCATACAGATTGCCACTATGGGCTCACTGCCCGATAAGATGGTTACAAAACGCTACGATGTTCGTGAGCTCTTGGGCGAAACAGCGAACTTCAGCTTTGAGATGGACGTTTCAAACTACGGACAGAGCGAAGGAAGAACTGCCGGCGGTGGCGGCGGCGGCGGTGATGACTATGAATCCGACGATGATGACCAGCAGGAAGATACCCGCGACTCTCTAACCCAGAGAGCTTCCACACGTGCTCAGTCTATTGTTAATCTGATTCAGGAAACTGTTGCACCGGAAACCTGGTACGATGCCGGCGGCGATGGTTCTATTACCACTTTCCAGAATAATGTGCTGGTAATCCGCCAAACCCTCGAACAACACGAGAAAATCAAAGAGCTTATAGACGAGCTCCGCCTTACTCTCGGCGAGCAGGTTGCAATTGAGGCAAGATTCCTCACGGTAACTGAGAACTTCCTTGAGCAGATCGGAATTGATCTGGATATGGTAATCAATCCGGACGATTCCAACTGGAATGAGATCGCATTTACCCAATCTCACAAATCAGGCGGCGCACCTTCAGATTCAGGCTTGCCGGGTTCTCTGGCAGGTGCAATTGCATCTTCAATGAACGGAAGCTATGTTATGGACGATCTTCAGGTGAGCTTCCTGATAGAGGCCACTCAGGCTCATAAAGACGCAAAGAGCCTGAATGCCCCGAGGGTAGCAGTGCTCAATGGTGAACGTGCGAGTATCAGAGTGGGCAAGGAAACAAGCTTCGTGAGCGATTACGAATTTGAAGACCTCTCAACTACAGGCGATAACCCGCTTGTAAGAACGATTGCAGACCCTGAGATCGACAGGATACGTGATGGTGTTAATCTTACTGTTACTCCAACCATTACAGCGGACAAGAAATATGTGATTCTCGGGATACAGACTCAGTATCTCAAGACCAACTTCGATACATATACAGTTCCTTCGGATACTGGAACTGGAACGCAAGAGTATCCTATCCAGCTCCCTGTGAGGGAAGAGGCGAGAATCGGTACGAGGGTAACTGTCCCTGACGGCGGAACCCTGCTAATTGGCGGGCAGAAGCTTACAGGCCAGAAAACCGCCGAGAGCGGAGTGCCGGTTTTGAGCAAAATGCCTTTCGTAGGCCCGCTGTTTGAAAACAGAGGCACGCTTAAAGACCAGAGCATCTTGCTCATACTCGTTAAGCCTTCCATTATCCTCAGGGACGAACAGGAAAAAGAAGCCGTGGATGCGATGGAAAGCAATTTCTAAAGCAAAGACGGATTTTAGTAATGCCTTGGCGCTCGGACGGTTATGCGCCGAGGCGCATATTGCGAAATTATAACGATAAGATATCAGCAGGATATATATATGGTTAAGCGAATATTTTCGTTACTGGTTGTAATGTTTGTCTCAGCGGCTGTTTTTGCAGCTCCGTATAACGGAGGGGTTTTCAAGGTACGCCAGCCTGACGGCAGCGTAGTTAAGGTTAGGGGATACGGCGACGAATTCTACGGCCGATTTGAAAGCCTTGACGGCTACACCCTGACTAATGACGAAGACGGTATGCTGGTTTATGCAGATATCAGCCAGGATGGTACTCAGTTCAAACCGCTTGATATCAGATACAACCCCACCGAACCTACAGACACTTCACTTCCGGAATTCCGGAACAGTACGGCTGCTGAGAATAACCGCGGGGTTTTTCCTGAAAGTCTTGATATAAAATCAGAGGTTATCAGGGAAATTCGCCTGAACAAGATTGAAGAATATGAGGCTGATCAATATATGATTCCGGCTGAGCAGGGTCCTCAGAAACAGTCACTGCAGCAGCTTCCTTACGACCCGGAAACCTTTGAGCCTAAATACTACAGGCCTGTAACCGGTGAGATAGAAGGCCTTACAATTGTTATAGAATTTTCAGACATATCCGGAGACATACCAGTATCAGCGGAGGAACTTGGCGATAACGAACAGAGATGCGTTGAGAATTTCTGCAACTTGGTCGGATACGACGCTGACGGTAACAACGGATCTATCAGAGATTACTATTACGGAGTTTCCAACGGAAAGCTTACATATACAAATCAGGTGGCAGGATATTATACTGCTGAAAATGATTTTACTTACTATAATGACGGCCCGGGGACTGCCAGAGGGCTCATTAGAGAGGCTCTAAACGGCCTTGCAGACCAAATTGATGTTTCCACACTTACAATAGACCCTGCTACAGAAGAGGTTCAGGCATTGAACGTGTTGTATGCAGGACAAAGGCCTAACGAATGGGGAGCAGGACTTTGGCCGCACAAGTATAATTTGAGTGCAGGCGGCGGTGCTACCGTAACCATAGACGGAGCTACGTTCGATGTATATCAGATTACAGATATGGGTACTTCAGAAAATCCTGCGATGGAAATTGGTACATTCGCCCATGAAAACGGACATATGCTTTGCGGTTATCCTGACCTGTACGATTATGGTTATGAATCCAGCGGAATCGGTTCTTACGGGCTGATGGCCGGCGGTTCATACGGCGGAAACGGAACAAATCCGATGGCTATAAACGGCTATTTCCGCTGGCTCAGCGGCTGGGAAATCCCTCAGTATCTTACCAGTGAAAGTGAAGGCAATCTGCACACCGCTTTAGGCAGCGAGATGCAGGCTACAGAAGCCCCTGAAGAAGACTGGGAAACCTTTGACGAATATCAGGGAAATATATTTGTATTTATGAACGAGGAAAATCTTGAAGAATTCTTCGTAATAGAAAATATAATCAATTCTGGCAGGAAAGGCTCTGCGGCAGATAACGGCCTTGCAGTATGGCATGTCGATGAAGGCAAGGGCGGATACGGTGCTAACGACCAGGAGCATATGACTCCTGATAGGCATTATCATGTTTCGCTTGAACAGGCTGACGGAAATTTTGATCTCGAAAACGGGAATGGTCAGGGTGATGGAACTGATTTATTCGGCGCTCCCAGATTTCCGGAGTTTTACGCAGATCAGAATATTCAGCCAAATTCAGTTTGGTGGAACGGCGAACCTTCAGGTTTGAGACTTTATGAGATATCAGAGCCGGGCGGTGAGGTAACTTTCTATGCTGAAATATCTCCAAAATATGCAAGAATAGTTCGTCCAAGCGGTGCAGACCCCACTGATATGGCCAATGAAGTTGAGAGATTTAAGACTATTCAAGAAGCCTTTGATGCCGCTCAAGACGGAGATGATATCTACGTTGCAGACGGCTTCGAATACCACGAATTCCTCGATACGGTAGGCAAGAGCCTCGCTGTATATGCAGAGGCCGCAGACCCGAACGATCCTAACGATGACAACTGGCAGGACTATATGGATGATTACAAATCCGTTCCTGTTGAGCCTACGAATATCGCATTTAATATCGATTATATGGATTACGATCCTGATATGGCCGGAGACCCGAACGAAATTCCTTCTCTCACTGTTTCGCAGGGCGAGCAGGTGAGCTTTGAAGATTTTGCATTTACAGGGCATCCGTACTCAGCCATTAATGTTTCTAACAATTCTCTGGCAGTATTTGAAAGCTGCTCGTTCACTAAACACGGAACTGGAGCACCTAAAGAAGTAATAGATGATACCGGCCAGTTTGTTACAGATCCGGAAACAGGCGAGAATCTTGTAGCGCCTTCAATTGAATACAATGATTTCTCTGATAATACAAATGCCTTTGTCCTGGAAAATGGCAGCATAGAGCTCACAAACTGCGAATTCTCGGGCAACATAGGCAGAGGAGACGGAGGTTCGTGTATTTACGGCGAGGGGCAGTCTTCTGTGATGGCCTCTGGTACCGAATTTGAAGGGAACTCCTCCAAATCCGACGGCGGTGCTGTTTTCTTCAAAGACGGATACGTAGAATTTTCTCGGTGCAGGTTTGAAGACAACGAAGCCAGATTCAACGGCGGCAGCATCAGCCTTGAGTCTGTAGATGATAACAGCGTTATTAGAGATTCCCGTTTTGTATCAAACAGCGTAAATATTTACGGCGGTGCACTTTACAGCTCCGACTGTGCTGTAGAATTTGTGAATAATCTCCTTTATGAATGCACCTCCAGCTGGTATGGCGGGGCGTTGTATTTTGATTCTCCACATAATCAGAACAAAGTTTACAACTGTACTTTTGATAATAACGACGGCCTCGTTGCAGGCGGAGCGATATACCTTACAGGTGCAGCAGGCCAGAGCCAGTTCTACAACAACATCTTCTCAAATACCCCGGGTTACGCAGTTTACGAGGCGGCTGCCGGGATTGATGTGGAGCTTAAGAACAACCTATTCTTCAACAACGGAGCTGATTACTGGGATGAGAATGTAGTTGGATATATTGGAGCCTCACAAGTTAACAATATACCGAATTCAACCGGCAACATCGATGATGACCCGATGTATGTTCAGGGCTATCTCGGAGACCATTACCTGAGCAATGAAGGTGCAGGGCAGATTCTTGATCAGTACAACAGGCTTGCTTCTGACTTGGGCAGCTCTGCTACAAGCCCATGTGTTGATGCCGGGTATGGTGAGCCTTCCGATTTTGATATTGATAGCCTCTCTACCAGAACAGACAATGCCCCTGATGACAATGATTCAGCTGATATTGGATACCACTATAACGACCCGAATCAGGTTTATGGCGGTGTTTTCAAGGTGTCTATCAATGTTTCGCCGAAAGAAGGCGGACAGGCAGCTGGAAACTTTACATTGTCTGATAATCCTTCCGGGCAGGAATACGTGTACGGTTTCGACCCGGCTGATCCGAACAACTTCAACGTGAAGCCTTTCGAGCAGGTAGTCCTTGAGGTATCCTCGGACAGCTCATATATGTTCGAGAAATGGCTGGATGAAGACGGCGAGCAGATGACGGAGATCCTCGGAGGCGATGACCCGGACTCTGATTTCTACGCATTCTACGATGAAAACGGCCAGCCGATGTATGTTGATAATGAAATTGGCGGCGAACCATACAAGATTGTTATGACTATCGATCAGCACAGGGAATTCTTTGCTGAGCTCGTTAAACAGAGAGTAGAGCTTACGGTTTACGTTAAGAGCGGAAACGGCAAAGTTTATCAGGACGGCGAGCTTACGCCGGTTAAAGAATACGCAAAAGGCGAGGTAGTAGATCTAAGAGTTGAGCCGCTCGAGTCTGAGCATAAAGTTCGCTGGACAGGCACGGATAACGACGCCTCTTTGAGCCTGAAGAATCAGGTTACAGTCCGAGAGCAGCAGCAGGTTGTGGAAGTTGAATTCTACCAGCCGAATGTCTGGACTGTGGGCATGCAGGGAGACAGCAACCTCTCTGATGTTGTCAGGAATATTCTGGTTGACCCGACCTTCGAAGACGGCGATGTTATTCAAGTTTTGCCGGGCGAATATTCTTGGGATGATAATACATATCCAGACACTGGATTAGTTATAAATATTGACAGGCCGGTTGTTATTGAAGGCGCTACGGGCAACCCTGATGATGTGTCTATAAGAGACGGAATCTGGAACTTCTGGGATGTCGGCAGAAATACAATAATAAGAAATATCACCTTCGACCATACCGGACAGACTTACAGAACACTGACGAACTATAATGGCAAAACCCCTGAGAACCCGTTCTTTAACGGTGATAACGGAACCCCGGGCGGAGGTTCTGTAATGAGGTTCTGCTCGCTGTTCGTTCCGGAATACGAATGGATGAACTACGGGAACAGCTATTATCCTGTACTAACGCAAGGCCCTGAAGAGGGGAAATGGATTACGGCTTCGCCCACCATTGAGAACTGCAGCTTTATTAATGCAACTTTCGATGTTGCAGACGGCAGCAATGGAGCATCTGATGATTCTAACTTCGGCGAAGGCGGCTGGCCCGGATACACGCTGGGCGGTGCGGTAACTATAAGCGATTTCTGCGAGCCGAGGTTTGTAAACTGCACTTTCCAAGGATGTGAAATACAGGGCGGACACGGCGGAAACGGCGCCGGTATTGCAGGATACGGCGGAATGTGGGATTCTCCGGAAAATCCAGCTTTCGGATATGATGATGATGATATTTATGGAGCAGGCAATATAGGATTCCCAAGATTTGTTCTGCCTTTCCATAAACGAGGCATATATTACTTTACGTACGAAGTTGCCGGAGATGACGGATTAGAGCAGATAGATGTCCTCGGCGGAGTGGGCTATCCATCCCCTGTTCCTGAACAGAATTTGATGTATTCTTATTACAACAGTTACGGCAGCGCCTACTACGGGAATTTCTCTTCTATAGAGCCAAAAGCCAGCTACGGCGGACGCGGCGGTGCTGTGTATATAGGCATCGGCGCAAGACCGGAATTCGTTTCGTGCGATTTTATAGAGAACAATTCTCAAAGCGGTTCCAGCGGTGTTCGAGGCGGCTCTGGGGCGAGCCCGAGGCAGCACTGGAGAGTACCTTCGTTTGGCGGAGCTGTTTTCTGCGATGCGAGAAGTGAACCGCTGTTTGAAGACTGCCTGTTCAGGGATAACATCGCAAACTACGAAATTCCTACTACTCATCCCGATGGCGGTGAGATTCAGGAAGACAACAGCTATATGAGCTACGGCGGTGCAGTTTATGCAAACAGAAACTCTCTGCCCGTGTTCCGTAAATGCCGCTTTGAAGGCAACGAGGCTGTTGTAGGCGGTGCGATTGCTGTGGACAATATCGGCGTAATCAATGACGAAACCGACCAGATAGAGAATCTTATCGTTGAAGACTGCACTTTTACTGGCAACATATCTTCAGTTGGCGGTGCTGTAACAAGTGCCGGCGGTTCTCAGAGCAGATATGAATTCCTTTCCGAGGATCCTCTCTTCCCGGGTATCGGGCCTCTGATATATACCGACGATCAGGGCAATCAGTATGATGTTTACAGATGGAATTTCGCTGTTGGCCAGAAAGAAGACCAGATCACAGGCGAGCCTTGGGGACCAAAGCTCAACGAGACTGTATCTCATTCTGCCGGCTTCAGCGCATTTATTAGAAACGACTTCATCGAAAATACGGCTAATCTGTTTATCACCGATATCAGAGCCAGCTATACAGACGAAGACGGCAATGTCTTAGATCCGGTGGATCTCGGGGAATACAGCAGGGCAGGCCTTGGCGGGGCGTTGGCGCTTTTCACCAGCAAGAATCAGATTGTTGACTGCGTGCTGAGCGAAAATGTCAGCGGCGGCTTCGGCGGCGGTATGTATATCTCAGGAAAAACTCTCACTGATGTATTAGAGACAACCGAATACAGATCTACATATCTGCGGAATGTGCTTCTTAATAACAACTACTCCGCATTCGGCGGAGGCGGATTATGCACCAGCAAATATTCAGACCCGCAGCTTATCAACTGTACTCTGGCAGATAATGTCGTTACAAGCTCTACCGGCAAAGGCGGCGGTCTGCTTGCAACTAACGACAGCTATATTTCAGCAATAAACAGCATATTCTACGGCAACCTCAGCTCTAACGGGGCTCAGATTGCTGTTAATGAGGTGAATGAAGGCGAGCCTTCAACTGCAGATGTAAGGTACAGCCTTATCGAAGAAGGCAACGTTCAGCAGGCACCGATAGATATGGGCATTGAAGCAGTAAGGCCTGTTAGGAATCCGGCAGAATCAACATACAGCATATCTGATCAGGAAATTCTGCTCGAATCTGAAACAGACCTCTATGTCTTCGATGCTGAAGAATACGGGAACGACTTCTCATCCTCGCTGATTGAGATGGGCTTTACCGTAAACTTCTACGAGCAGACTACCAACAGCGTGTTCGTGAATGAAAACGGCTGCATATCATTCTGGCAGGCGCTCTCTGAGATACAGAACTATCTTCTCAGCAGTGATTTGGGCACGCCGGTAATCGCACCGTTCCATGCGGATGTGGATACCAGCAGAGGCAATACCGCCAAAGCGGCCCGCGGAACTGCACGAGTGCTTACAGAAGACGGGTCTTACATCGACACTAAGGTGTTTGCTGTAACGTGGAATGAAGTGGGCTATTATGAGTCTCATCTGGACAAGGTAAACAAGTTCCAGTTAGTTCTAATAGACAGAAGCGACCGCGGCGAGAATGATTTCGATATCGAATTCAACTACGACCAGATCGAATGGGAGACCGGAGACGACCAGAACGGAGCCGACGGGCTCGGCGGAAATTCTGCTGTTGTAGGTTTCTCAGACGGAACAGGCAGCCCGGGCAGCTTCTACGAGCTCAGCGGAAGCGGGCAGCCAAGCGCCTTCCTCGATAACAGCACAACAGCTCTTATCGCCCGTTCGAGAAACAGCAACGCAATGGGACGTCTTGTATTCCGTGTTAAAGAAGGCCAGCCCCATATTAAATACGGCAGCCCTGTATATACCAACGGAAGCTCCAAGATAAACTACAACGCAGATTTCGACAGATGGGACCCGGCAGCGAATAATATCGTTGGCGATCCTGTATGGGCGCAGGAAGGCGTTTATTATCTCAACAAGAAATCCATAGCAATAGACCCGAACAAGCCTGAGAGCCCATGCTTTGACAAGGGTGCAGGCAATGCGAGGGATTACGATATCTACAGGCATACTACAACTACTGACAACGAGCTCGATGTTGACCGTGTTGATATCGGATACCATTATGTTCTTCCGACAACTGAAGGGCTCGAGGGCGATTTCAACTTTGACGGGGTGATTAGTCAGTTTGAATCTGTAGAGTCTATGGCGGAATACTGGCTCGACGAGTGCTACCCGCCATACTGGTGCCACGGACGCGATCTCAACCAAGACGGGATCGTGAATACCCTTGACAGAACGGTAATGGCAAGCCTCAGCGAGGTGGATTCTGTAGCTCCCCAGCCTCTTTACGGAGAGAACGGCGAGCTGGTAGAGCAGGACTTCACTGAAAACCAGCCCCGCAGGATGACTTGGGAAACCAAGCCGATTTCAAACGGCTCAGGCGTGGGCGAGATTCGTATGGTGGCAAGCCTGACTACTGACAACTGCATCGGCTCTGTGGAGTATCAGTTCCAGATGACATACCCGGAAGCCAAGATTGCACGGGACTGGGGCGTTTCAAGAGAATTCCTCGATACCGGCCTGAATGTAGGGGATGAATATGCATACCGCTGCAGGGCAAGAGATGCTCAGGGCAATGAAACCAAGTGGTCTCTTGCGGGCAGAACTGTTGCAGGCGACGATTCAACGCCTCCGATTACCGATCTGAACGCAGAAAATATTTATAAGTCTAAATGGGCTCTATCTGAAACAGGTATGCTTCTCAGCCCGCACGTAGTGAACGTTGCAGGCGGATTGGCAGATATAAAGATGGTAGCTGTTGAAGCAACAGACGAAAACGGCGTAGAATACTACTTCGAATGCACAAGCGGCAACGGGCACGACAGCGGCTGGATCGAAGAGCCTGAATACATCGATACTGATCTGCCGGTTGGCGAGCTCTATACTTACAGAGTACGCACAAGAGACCTCTCCAGAAACTTCAACCTCGGCGAATGGTCTGATGAGGCCTCTGCGTTTGCAAGCATTGAAAACATAATCGATACCGAGCCGCCGGCTCCTCTGAGCTACATAATAGGCGCTGATATCGTAGATGGCGAATATTTGATATGGGATGATTATGTATATCATACTATCACCGCTGTTACAGATTCGATTGATATATCTCAGCCTGTATGGTATCAGTTTATCTGCCTGACAAACAGCAGCTTGAGCAGTCCGAAGCTTATTCCGGGCGGAATCATAATGTTTGACGAGAGCGGCGAACGCCTCGATCCGCAGGAAAATGCCGATCTGATCGAAGAAGAAATCGAGGATATGAAAGGCGAGGCTGCATTTGCTGAAGAAGGTGATCAGGGCGGTACTGTTACTTGGACAGTTCCGATAGGGCCAACCGGCACAACAAGCCGCTGGAAAGTGATCTGCGGCGATGCCGAAGGCAACTCCTATACTCTCGACGATCAGGAACAGATAGTAATTATCAGGAGCTTCGGTATTGAGCTCAATCTTGATGATGTCGAAAGGATTGGCCTTGTGATTGATCCAGACGAGGAAGAGGACGACACCGCTGACGATACCGACAATACCGACGATACTGATAACACAGGCGATACCGGCGACGGCGGAACAACCATATAATACACAGCGTTTTCAAAGGCCTCCTTCCGCAGGGCGGGAGGCCTTTTTTGTCTTTATAATGGCTTTAGATTAAAAGAGAGTTGATTATGAGCGCCAATAATGTAGATAACAAAGTCGATGCCATTGAAACGGTAAACATCTTAAACGGAGCACGGAATTTTTTCTTTGTGGTGGCGATAGTTGGTCTTTTGTGCACGCTTGGGATAATGGTTTTATCCTTTATGGGACGCATCAGCGGCTCGGCCGGTGATTACACCTTCAATTGCTCAAGCAGTAAAACTTCCTGCGGCGGCGGAAACTGCGCGCTTCCCGAAGAGAAAACTCCTAATCAGCCCCAGGATGACAAAAACGCATCTGAGCAAACTCAGGAAACAAAACCTGAAAAAAAGGCTGAAAAAAAGCAGGATATTGCTTCTGAAGAAGAAAATGCTCAAAAAGAAAAGGCTGATTCTAAAACGAGTTCTGATGAATCAGAAAAGCAGGCTCAAGACCTTTCAGACGAGATAGACAAGGCGGCAGAAGAGATAGATTCTCAGGCCGCAGAAGCTGTTGAGCAGCTTGATAAGCTTGAAACCGGCCAGACAACTGACAGCATCGAAGAAAAGGCAGTTGAAAAGGCTGCTAAAACAAGCGAAATGGAGCTTGAAGCAAACCTCCCGGATGAGCTCAGCTCTGAAGAGCAGATGAAAGGCGAGGAAGAGGCACCGCAGCCCGCTTGGCAGCTCAGCTTTGAGAAAGCGGAGGTTATTCTTAATCTTTCCAATGGTGTGGTATTTTTCTCACTGCTGTTTTTTGCTATGACCTGTATGATGAGTACATGCGTTTCGGTATCTGCAAATCTTGGCGGTATGTCAAAGATAACCAGCGCAGTTCTCTTTGCTGGGGCAGCGGTTGTATTTTTCTTCCCGTGGCAGATTCCTTTCAGCGAGCTTTATATCGCAGGTGCTATGTATCTGCCGAAAGATATTGCTGTATTTGAAAAGATCGCAAGCCTTAGCTGGATAGACGTAATTATTGGTTCGCTTAGATATGCCGGCCTCTGGCTGCTTGTATTCGTTCTGGCTGTATTTGCCCAGATCAACGCATGCACCTGGAAGAAGCAGGTTTCCAAGCGGATGGGTCTTATCAGCGGCTGATAAATTATGCCTAAGCGTGTTGTTATTCTCGGTTCTACCGGGTCTATAGGAACCAGCGCTCTGAATGTCATTGATGCATTGGGCGATGATTTTGAGGTTCTTGCGCTGGCTGCCAATAAAAACGGCGAACTGCTTGAAGCTCAGATACAAAAGTTTGAGCCGAAATATGCCGGAATTGTATCAGAGCAGGCTTACAGCAGTTTAAAAGAAACTCGAAACAGTAACTGCTGTATATCCAGCGGAAGCGAATGCCTTGAGCATTTTGCATCACTTCCCGAGGCAGATATTGTGCTGGTGGCAGTGGTGGGTTTTGCAGGCCTTAAGGCGGTTTTGGCTGCTGCAAAAGCGGGCAAGAGGATTGCTGTTGCAAATAAAGAGCCACTCGCCGCAGCGGGCAGCATAGTTACAAAAACTGCAAAGCAGTATGGGGCTGAGCTTCTACCTGTGGATTCGGAGCATTCTGCATTGGCGCAGTGTTTGAGAAGCGGAAATCCGATGGAGGTTTCTAAGCTTATTCTCACCGCATCAGGAGGCCCATTCCATGAATACACCCTTGAGCAGATTGAAGCGGTTAAATATGAGCAGGCCCTTCAGCATCCGCGATGGAATATGGGACGCAAAATCACTGTGGACTCAGCCACAATGATGAACAAGGCCCTTGAGGTGCTTGAGGCAAGGTGGCTCTTTGATGTTCCCGCAGACAAAATTGATGTGCTCGTGCATCCGGAGGCACTTGTCCATTCGATGGTAGAGTTTGTCGATGGTTCAATGATTGCCCAGATATCCGAGCCCGATATGAAGCTGCCCATACAATACGCACTCACTTATCCGGAAAGAGTTAAGGGGCTTTGCAGATCGGCAGATTTGGCGAGCTATCAAACTCTCACATTTAAATCGCCGAACTGCGAACTTTTCCCTGCAATGAGATTATGTTATGATGTATGCGCAGAAGGCGGGCTGAAGCCTGCCGTTTTTAATGCGGCAAACGAGGCAGCGGTAGCGCTGTTTTTAAGCCGCAGGATATCTTTTATTGAAATTATGGAATTTGTAGAAAAAGCAATTAACAACTACCCCGCAGCCGGCGAGGTTACAGCGGAAAATATTATCGACGCTGATGAGCAAACACGCCGGTATGTTTACAGTTTGAAGAAATAAAAATATGGAAAAAAAGAAATCGAAAAAAGATTTAGTAATATCATTAGTAATCTTTCTGGCATTAATAGGCTATTTCTTTATAGCAAATTGGGAAACTGCATCAAGCTGGGCGATCGCTCTGCTTGGTTTTGGGTTAATAATATTCATACACGAGCTTGGCCATTTCCTCGTAGCACGCGCCTGCGATATAGACTGCGAGGCGTTCAGCATCGGTATGTCTATAGGTACGCCCTATCTTTTCGGGATTAAGAAGGCAAGAGGCGGGCTGCGAGTGAGGCTGCTTCCTAAGACCTCCGGAGTAAGGGAGAATATAGAGGACGACTGCCTTTGGATTGTAACGATTCCTCTGGGATTTAAAGAAGACGGAGACACTGAATACTGCCTCGGTCCTCTGCCAATAGGTGGGTTTGTGAAGATGAAGGGGCAGGATGATTCGGGGCCTGTGGATTCGGAAAAGGATGATGACCCCCGCTCGTTCGTAAATAAGGGCGTTGGCAAGAGGATGGCTGTTGTCTCCGCCGGCGTGATTTTCAATGTTATTGGTGCGTTTTTGCTCTTTGCAGGCCTTGCCAGATACGGGCTTGATAAAGTCCCCGCAGTGGTGGGGTATGTTGCAGAGGATTCGCCCGCTCAGGAGGCAGGGATAGAGCCCGGAGATGAGATTGTTTCTATCAACGGGCGAAAGATGGAGGTTGGCGGAAGGTCTAATCTCGATTATACCCACATTGTTCTTGCAGGTATCCTTGGCGGGGAGGATGAGCCGGTTGAAATGGAGCTCCGCAGGGGCGAGGATGAGCTTAAGCAGGTTCAGATTGAGCCATCAAACGCTTCCAGAACGCAGATGTTCGGGATTTACAAGCCGAAAGTTCTTGAGGTGGCCGAGTTTCAGGATGCTGAAGAATATTATGAAAGAGTTGGGCTGGAGCCGGGCGATGAAATCTTCGCAATTAACGGCGAGCATATCAGCTCTTATCAGGATTACCGCGATAAGCTCAAAGAGATATACAAGCCCTACATCATGTTTTCAGCAAAGCGTTTTGCTGAGAATGAGGATTTGCTCGAGGCTGTTTCTTCACGTTTCAAGCTCTCGTACCCTGTAACAACGGGTAATCTCTACAACAGAACCGATAATCTGGCTAATATTCACTCGATCGTTCCGCCATTGAAAATAAACGGCGGAATAGGCGTTTTCGACCCGCGAATTGATGAGCCGGAAAAGCTCTCAGAGAGCAGATTCGTTAGGGGCGATGTGATCCTTCAGGCTGGCGATGTGAAATTCCCCACGTTCAATCAGCTCAACGATGTTGTATCGAAACACGAAAACAAACAGCTTGAGCTTGTGGTTCTCCGCGAGCTGGAAGGGCCGAGGAAAGAGGTTAGTGTTACGGTAACCCCCGAGGTTCGTGAGAAAGGCGGAGATCCGAAAATAGGGATAAACCCGGTGCTTGCGATGTCTATGCCGATTATCGCTGACACCTCAAGCTCTGGAGAGAATTATCCAGCCGCAGACCTGCCCAAGGCTGCAAGAATACTCGAGGCAAACGGCGAAAAGGTAAGCAGCTGCTTCGATATTGTGAGTCTGCTTAAAGACGAGAAAACCAAACAGCTCAGCCTCAAGCTTGAGCTTGACAGCGGGGAAAAGAAAGATTTCTCTTTAGAGCTCAATGAAGGCAAAAGATTTGAGCTCGTAAAAGAGCTTGCAGAGCCTGAGCCGTTCGATGATTTGCGGGTTGAGTATAGAGGCGAGAATATAATTCAGGCCTTCCAGCTCGGCACGTATTGGGTGGGCGATATGCTCGGCCAGAGCATCAGCACAATCAAAGGGCTTTTTGAAAGAAAGATTGGTGCGGATATGCTTTCCGGGCCGATTGGGATAGCCCGCATAAGCCACAGGATCGTTGAGCAGCAGGATTTTGCCTTCTACCTATACTTTATGGGTATGATAAGCTGCTTCCTTGCTGTGATGAATTTCCTCCCGATTCCCGTAGTTGACGGCGGCGTATTTCTGCTTCTGGTTATAGAGAAGATTAAGGGCTCGCCAGTTAGCTACAACGTTCAGAAGGTGCTGATTTACATCGGACTTGCGCTTATTGCATTGTTATTTGCGGTGGTTATCTTCAACGATATCTCCAATATCATAAACGGCAGTTGAGGGTATGTGCAGTTCTCAAAACAGCGAATATTCTGTTAGTGCAGTAATTCCGGCATACAATGCTGAGAGAACAATCAAAAGGGCGGTAGAAAGCGTCCTGAAGCAAACTGCCCCTGTAAACGAAGTAATCGTTGTTGACGACGGCTCTAAAGACAGAACCGCAGAGATTGCTGAGAGTTTCGGCGATCAAATAAGGCTTATCAGAGGTGAAAATCGAGGAGCATCAGCGGCTAGGAATACGGGTATTAAAGCCGCCGGCTCACAATGGATAGCCTTCCTTGACTGCGACGACTACTGGCTTGAAGAGAAAAACCAGCTCCAGCTTTCTGTGCTCAAGGAGAATCCGCATATATGCTGGTCTGCCGGCGGGTACAAAATCTGCCGAGATGAAAGCGGCGATGCAAAGCCTGCCGCAGTGAATGATGAGTTTGATGAGAGCTTTGCCGCAAGCTATCTTGATTTATACCCTCAAGGTCTAAATGGCCATACAGATACAATGCTCATAAAACGCTCGCTTCTGATTGAGGCAGGGCTGTTTGATGAAAATCTCAGACGCTCTAATGATATAGATATGTGGTTCCGTGCTGCTTTTCGTCAGCCTGAAATTTTGTATGTTAATTCACCTCTCGCGGTACAGCAGAGGCAGTTCAGCTTTATAACACGCAGCGTGATGGATGAGAAAATCCCTTTGAGGCTTGCCGAAAAGCTTTCTAATGAAGCAAAAGATGCAGGGCTTGGAGAGGAGTTTGCCCCGAGCTTGAGGATAATCCTCAAATGGTGGATACTTCTTCTAATCCGCAGCAGGAAGAGCGGTGCAGTGAGAAGAATACTCTTAGATTACAGCAGCCTTTTTTCAAGCCGGTACAGATTTTCAAACCGTCTCGGGTCATACCTCCCGAAGCTTTATTACCGTTACCTGCAGCGCAAGATTCCCGAATTGAAAGAAGCAGGCGAAAGGGGTGATATCTGATGAAGCCTGAAATATCAGTTATTATGCCGCTTTACAATAAAGAAAAGACTGTGAAAAGGGCAATAGATTCTATCCTCGCTCAGAGCTTCGAGGATTTTGAGCTTATAATAGTTAATGACGAATCAAACGATTCGAGCAGGGAAATTGCTGCTTGCTGCAGCGATCAGCGGATTCGCATAATAGACCGCGAGAACGGCGGGTCGGGCGCGGCGAGAAATACCGGCATTGAAAACGCAAACGCCGGCCTGCTTGCTTTTCTCGATGCCGATGATGAGTGGGTGCCTTTATACCTGCAGAACGCTTACAATGAGATGAAGCGGGCCAACGTGGGAATCGTGGGCACAACTTACTACGAATTCCCTAAGGGCATTGATA
This sequence comes from Sedimentisphaera cyanobacteriorum, assembly GCF_001997385.1. NCBI lineage: Bacteria > Pseudomonadati > Planctomycetota > Phycisphaerae > Sedimentisphaerales > Sedimentisphaeraceae > Sedimentisphaera > Sedimentisphaera cyanobacteriorum. The sequence continues at coordinate 278,212 of NZ_CP019633.1, forward strand.
TTGCAGACAATCTTGGCAAAACCGCTCTGCGCGAGGGAATAGGAAAGATATCTGCCCGTGATAATACGCTCAGCGCGTTCGAAAGGCTTCAGTTTTTCCATGTCGGAAATTCGCTTGTAAAAACCGACCTTGCCCGAAATGTACGGGGATTCGATAACAAAAAACGCAACGGCGTTGATACGGTTTTCTTTTATAAAGTGCTTGCAAATGCCGAATATTCTATCATTACCCCATCAGCCGTGATACATCACCGAGATGCAAGCGGGCTTTCAAACAAAGTCCCATCGCAATTGCCTACGATTTTTCTCGACCCGTCCTGCATACTGAATTTCTGTCCGAAAGAGCTCAGGGGCAAGATGGAAGAAGTGATAAGCTATGTTTCGCTTATGGAAGCGAGGAGGCGTGCGAGGCGGGGGATGAAGGCGGATGCTGAATTTCTCCATCAGTCTTTCCCGAAAATGAAGGAATTTTCAAAGCTCTATTCAAAGCTTCAGCGGGAAATGGCTTTCAGCCTGTACTTTAAGTATTGGACAGCCTTCAAGCGGCTTCTCGGCCCTCCTGCAAGGCGATTCTGCCGTGAAAGGTTCGCAGGCAGAAGCTTTCACAAGCTTGAGGATGTGCTTGACGAGGCGGGCAGAAGTGAGTGAGAAGAGGCTGAAAATATCAGCTGTCCTGCCGGCATACAATTCTGCTGAAAGGATAGGCAAAAGCATACAAAGCGTACTCTCCCAGAGGCGTGCTCCCGATGAGATTATAGTAGTCAACGACGGGTCAGCAGACCACACCCCGCAGGTTGTTCGAAGTTTTGGAAAAAGGGTTAGGCTTATTGAACAGGAAAATCAGGGGGCAAGCGCTGCGAGAAACGCGGGTATAAAAGCAGCAGAAGGTGATTGGATTGCCTTTCTCGATTCCGATGATGAGTGGCTGGAAACACATCTTGAAACGCAGGAAAGCATACTCCTTGAGAATTCGTTTCTCGTTTGGTCTTCAGCGAACCATATAAATTACCTTCAATCAGAAAACAGGAGCTTCCCTTTCACTCCTCCCGAAACTGCGGCAAATATACTTAACGGCAAAAACTATCACGAAAACTATTTCAGAGCATTCAGGAAACAGGCCTCAGGCTGTACGGATACGATGGTTATCAGGAAGGATGTTCTGCTTGAATGCGGGCTTTTCCGTGAGCAGCAGAAAATAGCGAACGACCTTGATATGTGGTTTCGCATTGCTCACCGGTATCCGCGGATAGGTTATTCCTCCGAGCCGGCCGCTATATATCATCTAGATGCAGAATGGAGCATAAGCAGGCGGCTGTGCACGATAGATGAATTTGCAAACCTGCTCAACCGCCACATAAAACTCGCCGGCGATGCAGGCAGCCTTAATGCCTTCTCAGAGCATATCGGCTGGCAGGTGCCTGCTTGGTGCAGGGCGAGCCTCTTCGATAACAGGGCATATCAGGTCAGGCAGTTTGCAAAACAGTTTGCGAGATACTTACCGGCTTGGAAATATTTTGTTATAATGACTCTCACGCTAACTCCCGGGCTTACTATGCGAACTCTCAGGGCGATATCTAAAGTTGTTCGCAAAACCGGAATTAGAAAACGTGCAGTCAGGCCGCCGAAGAAAATCGATGAGTGATAAGATGAAAATATCTGTGATTATCCCTGCCTTCAACAATGCTGATACGATCAGCAGGGCAGTGGATTCTGCGCTCAGCCAAACCCTTGAGCCTCTGGAGATAATAGTTGTGGACGACTGCAGCACGGATAAAACAATCGATGTTCTCAAGGGTTTTGAAGGCAGGATTCGTTTGCTTCAGAGAGACCAAAATCGCGGCCCGGGAGCTGCGAGAAACGACGGGATCAAGGCTATGGCCGGTGAGTGGGCAGCCTTTCTCGACGGCGACGATGAGTGGGCGCGGGATAAGCTCGAAATGCAGACGCTTTTTCTTAAACATAACCCTGAGCTGGTTTGGTGCGGCACGAATTATTCAATCAAAAAGAACGGCCTGCAAAACACATCAATATCTAAAACGGAAGGCGAAGTGAAGGGAGAATATTTTTCCCTTATGAATAAAGGCCTCTGCTCAAGCTCTACGATAACGCTAATGATAAAGGCCGATGTGTTTGCAGTGAGCGGGCTGTTTGAGCCTCAGGTTTACAGAAACGAAGACAGAGACCTGTACTGGCGGATAGCTATGGATTTTCCGGAATACGGTTTTATAAACAAGCCTCTGTCCGTTCAGTATATGGGGCGGGGCAGCGAGGAGGCAATGGCGAAAAGAGCGGCCGCCAAAGACGGCAGATACCTCTTCCCGCTGATAGACAGAAGCCTTGAGAACGCCCGAAGGAAGGGCAGATTAGAAAAATTCCGCCCGTTTGCAGGTAAAATTGTGAGGAACGCGATGCTCTCTATGGCGTTTCTTGAGCTTTGGAAGCCATTCGGGAAATCTGGAGAAAAATATTCACACCTGCTTCCGGTTCACTACAAAGCACTGCTTTGTCTGTGCAGGAGCGTTCCGTTCTCTTCGCCTGCTATGAGATGCGCTTATCGGATTCTCAAACTTGCCGGACTCACAGGCAGCGACAGATTCCTCGATTACTGGAAATATATCAAAGCTAACGGCCTGCCCGCCGAGGTGCAGGAATGAGCAAAGCGGCTGTAGGCATACTCACATTCAACCGCTCAAAGGAGCTTCGAAGAGCTGTAGATTCTGTGCTTACGCAGATCAGCCCGGGGGATGAATTGATTGTTGCAGACAACAACTCCTCCGACAACACCGAAGAGGTTGTGAAAAACAGCTATCCGCAGGTTCGATACATTAAAAACAGCTCCAATCTGGGCGGGCCTGCCGGACGAAATGAAATATTCAAAATCTGCGGCTCTGATTTTATCATAAATCTCGATGATGACGGCTGGCTTGAAGAGGGGGCTGTGGATAAGGTGCGGGAGGCCTTCGATTCAGACCCTGCCCTTGGCGTTGTCGTTTTCCGGCAGCGTTATCCTGAAAGCGATGCCGGAGCGAGGCAGTTCGAACAGGCAGGCAGAGAGCCCGCTCATTTCTATGAAGGCGTTTGCGCTTTTCGCATGGAGATGCTTGCGGATGTAGGGCTGTACCCGGACGATTTCTTTCAGTATCATGAGGCTCTGGATTTAGGCATCAGAATCCTTGACTCAAAATGGAAGATGGTTTCCCGTCCGGATGTGGTTATGTGGCATCCGAAGGTTGGCGGGGGCGGGGCAAACGAAGACGGACGCTGGGATTATTACAAATTTCGGAATTATCTCTTTGTTGTTACGCGAAGATTCCCGTTTCCGCAGAATATACTTTTCTTTATGCGGAAGCTCGGGCTGTATTTTTTCTATGCCCTCAAGCATAAAACTGTGAATAAATATTTCGCTGCTTTAAAAGATGTGCTCAAAGCCCTGCCCGATTCTTCGAAATATGCGAAGGTCAGCAGGCAGACAGTCCGCAGGTATTATAAGGTAATGAAGAGGGTGGAGCGTGAGATGTTCGATTAAAAAAGGCCCGCCCCTTTTTCGGACGAGCCTTTCTGTTTAGTTTAGCAAAATCTCCTTAATTTAACGAAACCAAATTATCGTTAAACGCCTTCACCTGCACTCAGTCGAGCGCCATTTTAGGTATCGTCTTCGTCGGCCCCTCGAGATTTGCTGAGCTTGCAGGGTGCGTTTGAATGTCTTGGCCGACGCTTTAAGAAAAGCGCCGGCGGTCCACAATAAAACGTATCCTCTAACAGTCCGCAAAGGACTGGTTGGCATTGATTAAGTTTTTAGTAGAACATATTGAAGCTGTTGGCTGGTATTCCGCCCGCTTCAGCGGTTGCAAAGCTCAAGAGGGCTAATGTTGCTGCGAAAAGCAGCACAAGGAGTATAAATACAGCTATCTCTGCCCCCTCAAGATGATTGCCGCCTTCAAATCGTGTTAAGTTGTGTTTTCGGACGCTCATGGCTAACCCTTTCACTTAACTTCCTTCTACATTTTATACTAACATATTAAATCCCATGTTCAAGGCTTTTCTGGTTTTTTTGCAAGGGGCTGAGAGGGTTTTTAATCCTGCGCGCCGGAAATTCCCCAGTGGCCGGCTATGATTGTAAAATGAGCTAAATTTACTGTGCAGTCATCCCCGAGCATTTCTTCAAGCCCGCTGCCAAGGCAGGCAGAGAGCCAGTTTTCAGCTGCAATCTCAAGATCTGCCAGATTTATTCTGCAGTCTTCGTTTATATCGCCCTGAGCTAGAGATATGCTGCATACAGGCTCAATTTTTGTGAATTGGAAAATCTGATTATTCTGTCCGCTTCCCTGCCACTGAATTATATTAGCTCCGTCAGCTTTTGATACCGAGCTTACATCCATTGCCTTTTCGCTGTTTTTGGATGTAAGAGAGAAATTTCCGTTTTCGCTGGGGACAAGCCGCCATTTTTGGCTCGCATGACCGCTGAAGGATAATTGCTGGAGATTCGCCCCGTTGCCGGCAGACTGATTCTTAACCGAAAGGCACTTATCCTCTGCGTGGCGGGGGGTTAGGCGGAAAAAGCCTTCGCCCGCATCCTGCAGCTTCCACTGCTGGTTGTCCCCGCATGAGAAGCTGCTCTGCTCTACATTAGCCCCCTCCGCAGTGGATGCTCCGCTAACTTCAATGCATTTGCCGCTGTGCTGCGGAGTGATTCTATACCAGAAGCCCTGTTTGGGCTCGCTGCCGATACTTTCCGCCGGCTGCTGTAAATTTTTCACTACAAAGGTATGAACGCTGTTTTGCTCAATCTCTGCTGTGAATGTTTTTCCGGAAATGGGGATATCGCTTTGCCGTTCATACTGCTCGCTTGAATCCGCGAGTGTGCGCCAGTTTTTTACAGGGCCTTCTGCTGATTCGAATGCGGACAGATCAAAGTTGTAATCCTGCGTGTCGCTTTCGTTTACAACTACAATCACGAGCCTTTCTTTTTCAGGGCTGAAAGATACAACTGTATCTTCCCTGCCGCTGCTTAGGATTAGATCTCCCTGCTGGATTTTGCGGGTGAACTGAGCGAGAACGAAAAATTTGTTCTCAGCCTGGCCGATCCAGCTGTTCGGGAGATTTGCGTCGATAAGGCCCCAGTTTGCCCAGTCCAGAGGCTGCCAGTAGCACCAGGCATTGGGATGAAGATAGCGGAAGTCGAGGCATATATTTTTCGCCATTTCCATTCCTGTCGGGTCGCTGCCGCCGTATTCGCTGCTCCAAAGCCGCTTGCCTGCATTTCGGTAGTAAAGCTGTTCTCTCGGGCCGTTTGTTCCCTGATAACCGTGCACGTTTGTCTGGCCGATTTTTGATTTTGTTTCGGCGTCGAAGGCATCAAGCGTGTTCAGTGCCATTGTGAATGTTGATTCATCCGAGGCGGATATCTTGAGCTCAGAGAGCCCCCCTTGAATCCAGCTCGCCGCGCAGAAGACCAATGATTTGAGCCTGAGAGGAACGGTCGAAATGGCAGCCTTCCTGATTATTGTCGGCATCCCACCAGCCTGCGATCGGTTCGTTGAAAGGGTCAACGGTAGTAAAGCTTACGCCGAAATTATTCTTGAAATATTCTGCCGCAGCTGCCATATACAAGGCATGTTCATCCAATCTGTCCTGAGCGAGGTTGTCTTCTGAACCTGATGCTGATCCGGAGGGATTGTTGTTTTTGCACATCCACCACATCGGCGAGTTGGAAAAAAGCTCAAAACGGTTTGCCCCTCTGGCCTTGGCTTTTTGAAGCATCTGTCTCTGCCGGTAATCGACAGACCAGTCCCAGCTTTCTGAATACGGGTCGCTGCTGCGCCAGTCTATCCAAAAGCCTTCTATTTGGCGAGAGTCTCCTATATTAGGCGATTCCTGCATTTGAGTGCCGTTGATTGAATTCCAGCTGCATGCACCTGCATTGTATCGTACGATATTCATCCCGAGCCCGGGCAGAGATTTTCCGTTCAGCTCGGTGTAGTCATAGGTGAAGAGGATATCTGCAAGGTCGTGGCGGTTTCCGAATTCAGCTGCCCACCAGCAAAGTGAACATCCCCAGCCTTCCCACTCGCCCCAGCAGGTCGATTTATCAATAACAACATTCTGAGAAGAGAATGCTGCGGATGAGATAAACAGCAGTAAAGCGGAGGTGAAAGTTGATATTCGAGTTTTTTTCACGGCAAACCCTTTCAGTTATTTTGATATATTCCTTCAGATGGCCATAAACGGCCAGCATTATATATCGTGAGAAGGGGCGGATTTTTTAAAGTTCGCTGTCGAGTATTCTTGAGCGTACAGATGATATATCCACCATAAAGCGGCCGCACCTTGGCTGCTCGCCAGTTGGGAAGCCTTTGCCGAGATATGCCCAGTTGGCGATTGGATTGTGCGAGATTTGCCTGTATGAGTGGTTGTTCATTTTTGCTCTGCTGATAGAGCCGCCTGTGAATATGTTTATCGTATTCCAAGATTGGGGCTTGAGCTCTCCAAGAACCTGATCGTTTCCCTCAAAACGCATATAAACTGCATTCTGCCTTGCCACCACCTCTACCGGCACATCTCTGTCTCCAAAGCTGCAAAGTACGGTTTCATCCTCAGCGAGCATCTTGAATGTGAATTCGAGCTGGAGGTAATCGCCGTATTTTCTGGTGTTGTAGTCGAAGTCCAGTCCTGCGGAGGATTCGCCGTTGAAGTATAAGAATTTTCTGCCTGCTTCGGTTCCATACTCCACTGTTCCCGCATTGCTTTCTTCCGGGAGCGAGAATTTCTCCATCAGCTCCTGCTCAGCAGGATCCATATTTAGAATGAGCTTTTTGCTTTCGGGGATAGGCTTATCTCTCGAGGCCTTGCGTTTGAGCTCCCAGAGGTGTCGTTTGTACATTTCGCTGATATATTTTTCCTCTACTGGCGTGCTGTAGAGCTTGAGAATCCTTAGGTCGCCGGAGAAACCTGCTTCAAACTTTGAATTGCCGATTTTAGCAGCTCCTCCGGAGAGCCTGCCGAGCTTGTCTTTTGGATATTTCTTTTCGCTGAGTTTTTCGCCTGATGCATAAAAGATTATTTTCCCCTCCAGAGCATCAAGCCTTGCCCCGAGACACTGCCACTGATCGAGATCTTCGATCACCTCAGACTCTATCTCCCCCACCTCAGGGAAAACAAGAACCTGTCTTCGGTTTTCGATTTTCCAGATAAACCCGCTTTGCCCGCTTTTGCAGTCTAAGATTGTTCCGCCTCTGCCTGTGCGAACCCAAGCGCTTGCTGCGAAGCCTGTTTCATCGATTTCGAGCTCGTCTTCAGTATTGATTCGCTGGGCGGCGCTGAAGTGGTAATATTTGTCCCTTTTCTGAGGTCTTTCAGTATCGGGGAAGCCTTTTGAACGCGGGTAAATATAGTATTTCTCGCTTTCGGGCATCTGCATTACAGCAGCCTTAATAACCTGATTTTCAACCCCGCTTGTATATGAAACCACAAGCCTTTCGCCCCTGATAAAACAGTGGGGATTGAAGGCAAACGGGTCGGTTCTGGAAATCGTGCGGCCTGCTTCAAAATCAAAATTCGGGCCGTGTTTGCAGAAAATTGCAAGGTTGTCGTGAGCAGTTATCTTTTGTGAGCCGGCTTTGTATCTCGAGTCGTTGGTAACGATGAAATTACGCGTCAGCTTTTCAGACTGCTCAAAACTTTCGGCCTGATTGAAACCTGTAAGAGGTGTTTCCACCATATCGAAGGGGAATTTCTGCGGGTAGCTCCAGTGTTTGCCCCAGTCTATTGATTCACTGTACAGGCAGCTTGGGTCTTCGGGTTTGAATCGGGGTTTGATAAAGGCTGAAAGCTTTGTTTCACCGCTGCGCCAGATGGCTGCATTGAAATCGCCTTCCGGAAGAGGTTTAATCTGCCCGATTTTTTCCCACGTTTCGCCTTCGTCTGTGGTTTGCGCTGTAAGAAGCTCGCGAGACTCCTTATCCAGCACGAGGAAATGTGCCCCCGCTACGCCTGCATTTACAAGATAAGGCCTGCCCTGCAGAGTGATATCGGAATTCTTGTCGAAGCCTTCAATTTCCGGATAAACCGTTGCCTCCGGTTCGGCCATCTCATCAAAACGGGAAAGGGCAAGCTTCCCTGACGATGATTTCCAGAAGAGCCAAAGGCTTCTTCCGTAAACGAAAGGTTCGGGGCTCATCCCTGAGCTGTCGGATTCGAAGAGCTTTTCCGGGGAAGACCATCCCCTCAAATCGCGGCTGATGCTGAAATATATGTTATTCTTTTCGAATTCCTCATTTCGGCTGTTCCAAAAGCAGTACCACCCGCCTTTGAACCATACGATAGAGCTTCCGTTGTTGAGCCGGCCAGTTCTCTCAGAGCTGCTTAACACTCTGTACTTGTGAAGATCCGGCTGGTAAACTTCGTAATTTCGCCAGGGCTTGCCTAAAGCATTGATTGCCGCTGCAAGCAGCAGAAGAATCAGCAGCCGTTTCATATTTCACCTCCGAAAGCTAATTATCATCGAGCCCAAGATCCACAGACCTTGCTCCGTGTGTGAGGGCTCCTATCGATATCCTGTCAACGCCCGTCTGTGCTACAGCACGCAGGGTTTGTTCTGTGATCCCGCCGCTGGCTTCAAGTTCCTTGTGCGGGGCGGTTTCATTGCGCACTTCTACAGCGTAAGACATCTGTTCAGGGCTCATATTGTCCAGCAGGATTATGTCCACGCCTTCCACCTTTAGAACGGTGTGGAACTGCTCAGCAAGCTCATCCACCTCTACGCATACAAATTTAACGCCTTCTACGGCCTTGCTCATATCTACGAATCTTCTAAGCTGGGATTCGTGGTCTTCTCCGAGGTGGGCAAAGTGGTTGTCTTTGAGCATAACAGCATCAGAGAGGTTGTAGCGGTGGTTGAAGCCTCCGCCGCATCTAACGGCAAATTTCTCCAGCTCCCTCCAGCCCGGGGTTGTTTTGCGTGTATCGTAAATACCTGCGCCTGTGCCTTTGATTATATCAACGTATCTCTTTGTTGCAGTTGACACGCCGCAGAGCCTCTGAAGAAAATTCAGCAGCACCCTCTCAGCGCTGAGCATTGCGCGAAGAGGCCCGTAGATGGCTGCGAGGGTTTCGCCTTTTTTTGCGTAGTGTCCGTCGCCTGCGAAAAAATCTATATGGAGCTCACTGCTGTATTCCTGCAGCACAAGCTCTGCTACCTCACGCCCGCAGAAAACCAAGTCCTCTCTTGCTCTGAGGTATGTTCTTGCGTTGCTGTCTGGAGGTATTGTTATTCTGGTGGTGTGGTCGCCTCCGCCGAAATCTTCTTCAACTGCGAATTTTATCAGCGGGAGAACTCTTTCAATCTCTATAGGTTTAATTTTCATCTCTTTATAATAATGTTCGGCTTTTTGAAGCCTCAGCAGGTTTATAATCGGTTAAAATCTGTTTTTCACAGCTCTTCTAAGCAGCACCATAGCCATCGCTTCAATTGCCTCGCCTCTTCCTACAGCCCCCATGCCTTCGTTGGTTTTGGCTTTAATATTAACTTTTGCAAAGTCCGCACCGCATATATCTGCGATGCTTCTTTTTATCTGCTTTTTATAGGCCGAAAGGTTGGGTTCTTCTGCTTTTATCACTATATCGATATTAACAAATTCCCATTTCTCCGATTCGGTTATCTCAATAACGAACGAAAGCAGTTTGGAGCTGTCTATATTGTGATATTTCTCATCGTTGTTCGGGAAGAACTCGCCTATATCGCCTATGCAGGCAGCCCCGAGTATAGCATCTATTACTGCATGAATTACTACATCGCCGTCGCTGTGGCCTACGAGGCCTTTGTCAAAAGGGATTTCAACACCCCCGAGAAATAACTTTTCATTCTCATCGAGCCTGTGGATATCTGTTCCAATGCCCGTTCTGTATTCGAAGGTTGTATCAACTACTCTCACAGCACACCTTTCGTACTTGGTATTTCGTCTCCTGTAACCTCCACCGCCTTGGCGAAGGCCTGTCCGAGAGCCTTGAATACTGACTCAGCTATGTGGTGATTGTTTGTACCGTACGGTACGTTTATATGCATATTTATTCTCGCTGAATTCGTGAAAGACCGCAGGAATTCTTCCAGCAGCTCCACATCAAACGAGCCGATCTTGCTGCTTGTAAACTGGATATTATAAGCCAGATATGGGCGTCCTGATATGTCAACAGAAGCATTGGCCAAAGCATCTTCCATCGGAACGCTTGCCCAGCCGTATCTGTTTATTCCCCGCTTATCGCCAAGGGCTTCGTTGAAGGCTGTCCCAAGGCAGATCGCTGCATCCTCACAGGTGTGGTGGTAGTCAACCTCGTAGTCTCCGGATGCTTGTATTGTGATGTCAATCCCGCTGTGTTTGCTCAAGTGAGCAAGCATATGGTCGAGAAAACCGATTCCGGTATTGGATTTGCAGATGCCTTTGCCGTCCAGATTGAGGCTCAGGTTTACCTGCGTTTCGGTGGTTTTGCGGTTTATCTCTGCTTTCCTGTCTGACATAAATATTCTCCTAAAGGGACGGTAATATTGTGCTCAGGGAATCAAGCAGTTTATTGTTCTGCCTGTTCGTTCCTACGGTAATCCTAAGCTTATCTCGAAGACCGTCAAGGTCGAAATAGCGGACGATAATGCCTGCATCGAAAAGCTTTTTGTATATCTGCTTAGCTTCCGGGTGCTGGGCGAGTACGAAGTTTGTATGGCTCTTATTCACCTCAAAGCCGAGCTTCACCAGCTCAACACGGAGCATTTCCCTTTGCTCCTTTATCTTTCCCACTGTTTTGCGGAAGTAGTTCTGGTCTGCAATCGCTGCTGAGGCGATTTCCACTGAAAGCCTGTTTACGTTGTACGAATCACGCACCTTATTGAGTCCTTCAAGCAGATTCTCCGATACGATTCCGTATCCGAAGCGAAGCCCTGCAAGCCCGTATCCCTTAGACATAGACCTAAGTACGATGATATTGTCGAATTCTTTAACAATTGCGGCACAGCTTGTCGGTGCGAAATCCACATACGCCTCGTCTATAAGAAGGATGCCGAGCCCCTCGAGCCTTGCTGCAAGCATAGAGATCCTGTCCGGGGTGATGAAATCTGCTGTAGGTGCGTTGGGGTTGCAAAGTATGCTCAGGGAAGCGGAAATCTCTGCGATTTTCTGCACAGCCTCGTCGGGCTGATACGTTACCCGAAGCGCCGAGCAGCCCTGAATGCCCGCAAGCTCGTCGTAGAGTGAATATGTGGGCGATGCCCAGCAAACGTTCCGTTTTTCGTCCGTAAACGCCCTGAATGCAAGGGTTAGAAGCTCATCTCCTCCGTTGGTGCAGATAATATTGTCTATGCCTACACCGTTCACCTCAGCAGCGATTTTGCGGAATTTATCAGCTGAGGGCTGCGGATACTTGCGCAGCTGGTTTGGATCGAAGTTTTTCAATGCTTCGCCCGCTTTCGGGGAGGGGCCGAATGCATTTTCGTTGGTGTTGAGCTTTATAACATCGCTTTCTGCCGGCTGGTAACCGGGAACATAGGCCTCTAAATTTTCAATATTTTCTCTGAAATAGCCCATCATTTGTCCCATAAATAGTCTATAAGTTTTGCCAGCTCTTTTCGCAAATCCCTTCTGTCTATTATCATATCAACGAATCCGTGTTCAAGGAGAAATTCGCTTCTCTGAAATCCTTCGGGCAAATCTACGTTTATTGTCTGCTTGATAACACGCGGACCTGCAAACCCGATAAGAGCCCCGGGCTCTGCTGCGATAATATCACCAAGCATCGCAAAGCTCGCTGTTACTCCGCCTGTGGTCGGGTCTGTGAGTATTGGGATAAAAAGCCCGCCTGCATTATCAAGCCGTGCAAGGGCGGCGCTGGTTTTTGCCATCTGCTGGACAGAGATTACACCTTCGTGCATCCTTGCCCCGCCGCTGCAGACCACCATTATAAAAGGCACTTTTTCTTCAACAGCTCTCTCGGCCGCTCGGCAGAATTTCTCTCCAACTACCTCGCCCATAGACCCCATAAGAAAGCTCGGATCCATAACACCGAGAATTACTCTTCGTCCTTTTATAAATGCCCGTCCGACCTTCACCGCCTCTGAAGAGCCGCTTTTTTCGGCATCTGTTTTGAGCCGGTCCTTGTAGCTCGTGCCGCGGAAGTGGAAATTCAGCGGGTCTGAGCTTGTAAGCTCAGAATTGAATTCCTCAAAAGAGCTTTCGTCTGCGAGCTGTTTTATCCTTGTATCTGCATCAATACGGAAATGCTGTCCGCATTCGGTGCAGATATGCATATTCGAAGCTACGGCCTTGCAGTAGAGCGTGTTTTTGCAGCTGCTGCACTGCATCCAAACGCCTTCAGGCATTTCAAGCCGGGGGCTGAGCGAAAATCCGCCCCAGTTAGACTTTGGTTTTTTTGCCATAAATCTTAATTTCCTGCTGTATGTAAGGTTTTCTCAGGCCTCTGAATTATTCGCTCCGCTCAATATGGTTAAGCGGACTAACATTTACAGAGTTTAATTATATTCATACAAAAGCCCATTTCGAGAAAAAAACAATTGAAAAACCAAGCCTGTAACCCTTTTAAGGCCTTCTCTGAGAATGGAAAGCATTTTTTGATAATTTTTTGCCCCTATTAGCAGCAAATTTTCTGCATATTTTAATGCTCAAAAATCAATCCGGTCTTGTATAATTGTCAGAAAGTGAAAATTGATTTAAGTTTGTCTTAGTTTATTTCTAATAGTTCTTTTAGTTATCAGGCAATTTATAGTGCGGTTTTCTTTTGTGTAAAAGTTTTTTTTGAGCAGTTCTTCTGTGAGAGAAAGATTGAAGGCCAGCGTGTTTTAGGACGGCTGCAAGTGCTTTAATGACAAAAGCTTACGCTTTCCTCGCTGCAAAGAAGCCTGATAATGTCAAAACCGTATCATTAAGCCCTGCAGTTTTTTCTTGACAAGGGGGCTGTTTTTTTATATTTAATCTGCTCTGTTTTGCATAAAGAATTAAGCCCCGCCGCTTGCGTTAAGCCGTGGGGCAATAGTTTTTAGTGGTAAAGTACTATAATTTGACAGCAAACAAATATACACGGAGACAATAATGCAGCCAGTAAAGAAGACGAGTCGTTCCCGCACAAGGACAAGAAGAGCCCATCATGCCCTTCGCCCTGTGAACTACTCTGTATGCCAGCAGTGTGGTGATTCTAAACTGCCTCATGCGGCCTGCGGAAACTGCGGGTACTACAACAAGAAGATAAGTATTGATATCGATACGGAGGCCGCAAGCTGAAAATGCGAGTTGCCTTGGACGTAATGGGCGGAGACGGAGCTCCCGGGGTTAATATAGAAGGAGCCCTGCTCGCTGCTAAGGAAATTGAAAAGGGCGATACCATATATCTGGTGGGTCCGGAAGAGATTGTTAAAAACAAACTCAGCGAATTTAAAAACGCCTCAAAGTTTGACAATCTTGAAATAATCCACGCACCGGATGTAATCGGTATGGAAGAGCCTCCTGTGGATGCGATTAGGAAGAAACGCAAAAGCTCTATCGCTGTAATGGCGAAAATGGCGTCCAAGGGTGAAGCAGATGCTATAGTTTCAGCTGGGAACACAGGTGCCTGCGTAGCGGCAAGTCAGCTCAGGATGAGAAATCTTCCCGGGGTAAACAGGCCGGGTATTGCAGTTGTTTTCCCCACAAAAACAGGCCCGCATGTGGTATGTGATGTTGGTGCGAATGTCTCCTGCAAGCCGATAAACATCTATCAGTATGCCATAATGGCAAGCGTTTATTCCAGTCAGATGCTCGGGATAGAAAAGCCCAGAGTCGGCCTTTTGAGTATTGGCGAGGAGGAAAGCAAAGGCAATGAGATTACCAAGAAAACCCGAGCTCTTTTAAGAGACGATGAAGACTTGAACTTCATTGGCAATATCGAAGGAAGGGATGTCTTCAAAGGGGTTTGCGATGTAACTGTTTGCGAGGGGTTTGTAGGGAATATAGTATTAAAGCTTACCGAGGGGCTTGTTGACCACCTCTTCGGGGCTATTAGAGATGAACTGAAAAAAGAAAATATGCTGTTTGCCCTTAAATTCAAGGGTATGATGAAGCGTTTTTACAAGAAATACGATTATCATGAGTATGGAGGTGCGCTGCTTCTGGGCGTGAACGGAACTTCTGTTATATGCCACGGTTCGAGTGTGCCACGTTCGATTAAGAATGCAGTGCTTGCAGCCGAGAGATTCACAAACAAACAAATAAACGACCAGATAGTTGATTGGCTGTCCAGCAGACCTGTGGAGACTCCGCAATGAGCAACAATAATCCAAAAATACAATTGCCCTCAAGAAGCGCAGTTATCGCCGGAACAGGTTCGGCGCTTCCGGGGAAGATTCTTACCAACGAGGATCTGACAAAAATCGTAGAAACCAACGACGAATGGATCACTACGAGAACTGGTATCAAGGAAAGACACATTGCCGGCGATGATGAAACCACCGCTTCGCTTGCTTCTGAGGCTTCAAAGAAGGCTCTTGAGCAGGCACAGATGGCCCCCGAGCAGCTTGATTTAATCATAGTTGCCACGGTAACTCCCGAGATGGTTTTCCCCTCTACCGCTTGCTTTGTGCAGGCTGAATTGGGCGCAAAAAATTCAGCAGCTTACGACCTTTCAGCTGCGTGCAGCGGTTTTGTCTTTGCCCTTATGACCGCAGCAAACCTAATAAATAACGGCGCTTTGAACAATGTGCTTGTGATTGGTGCTGAAACGCTCAGCAAGATTACAAACTATAAAGATCGCGCAAGCTGCATACTTTTCGGAGATGGAGCAGGTGCGGCTGTGGTTAAGGCCTCCAATGAGCAGGGAAAGGGGATTTTGTACAGCAATATGGGCTCAGACGGGACAGGCTGGACTGCCCTGAACTGTCAGGCCTACGGCTCGAAGTATCCCGCGGACAAGCCGCTTGAGGATGAGGCCAAGAAGTATATGTTCATAAACGGCAGAGAGGTATATCAGCTTGCCGTGAGAAAGATAGTGGAAACAGTAGAAGACTGCCTTGATAAAACAGGCCTCAAAAGCGAGGATATTAAGAAGGTTGTCCCGCACCAGATGAATGCGAGGATAATAGAATCCAGTGCAAAGAGGCTCGGTCTTACGCAGGAACAGCTCTTTGTAAATATAGACAAAACCGGCAACACCTCGGCAGCTTCAATACCAATCGCCCTTGATGAGTGTAACAGGGCAGGCCATATTTCTGAAGGCGACTACGTAGCACTGGTTGCATTCGGGGCAGGCCTTACCTGGGGCGGAAACATCATAAAATTTTGATTGAAGGCGTCTGATATGAGTACAGCATTTATATTTCCCGGGCAGGGAGCGCAGATTGTTGGAATGGGCAGGCAAACCGCTGAAGATTTCCCCGAAGCCAAGGAGATCTTTCAGAGGGCTGATGAAGCAGTTGGCTGGAAGGTTTCTCAGTACTGCTTTGAAGGACCTCAGGATGAGCTCAACAAAACCAGCATATCCCAGCCTGCTATATTTGCGGCAAGCGCTGCGATGCTGGAAGTGATTAAAAACAGAACAGAACTTAAGCCTGATGTAACAGCTGGGCTGAGCCTTGGCGAATACACCGCTCTATACTCAGCCGGAATGCTGAGCTTTGAAGATGCAGCGGTGCTCGTTCAGCAGAGAGGCGAGGCGATGCAGAAGGCCGCAGAGAACTCCTCGGGCTCTATGCTCAGCGTACTCAAGCTCGATGAAGATAAGGTTATGCAGGCAGTGGAAAAGGCTCGGCAGGGCGATACCCTCGTAGCGGCGAATTTCAACTGCCCCGGTCAGATTGTACTGAGCGGAAGCCCCGAGGCCTGCAAGCGGGCTGCGGAGATCGCAGGAGAGCTGGGAGCTTTGAAAACTGTAGAGCTTGCGGTAGCCGGAGCGTTTCACTCGCCGCTTATGCAGCCGGCAGCTGAGACGCTAAAAGAGGCTCTTGAGAGCAAACAGATTACTCAAAGCGATGTGAAGGTGATTTCCAACGCATCAGCTGAGTATTATTCTTCTGCCCAGCAGGTTCGAGAAGGGCTTTGCAAACAGCTAACAAGCTCTGTGCTTTGGCAGAGGTGTATGGAAAGGCTTATCGAAGACGGTACGGATGAATTTTACGAGATCGGGCCGGGCAGGGTGCTCACCGGTCTTATGAAAAAGATTGACAGAAAGCAGAAGGTTACGAATCTAAGCAATTCAGACTTGATAAAGAAATTTATCGAGAGCATTGAAGACTGATTAGGTTTGAGAAGGAAAATTTGATATGTCAGAAAAAAGATTAGCAGTAGTAACCGGTGCGGCAAGAGGAATCGGCCGTGCGATTGTTCTTGAGCTGCTCAGAGAAGGAAGGGCCGTTGCAGGGCTCGATATAAATCAGGAACAGCTCAATGAGCTTAAAGAAGCGGTCCAGAAGGAAGGCTTCGAAGTGGAAGCAAGGATTTGCGATATCACAAACCTTGAAGAGCTGACAAAAACGCTTGATGAGCTTTCAGAAGCATACGGCGGCGTGGGAATCCTCGTTAACAACGCTGGAGTTACACGTGATAAGCTTATGATGCAGATGGAAGAACAGGACTACGATATCCCGCTGAATGTGAACCTGAAGGCTGCTTTTATGGCAACCAAGACCGTTCTAAGGGCTATGGTGAAGAATAAATTCGGCAGAGTTGTGAATATCAGCTCGGTAGCAGGTGTTATGGGGCAGGCAGGCTCGGCTAATTACGCTGCGAGCAAGTCCGGACTGATTGGTATGAGCAAGTCCCTTGCTAGAGAAGTGGGTAAAAAGAATGTTACGGTAAACTGCATTGCGCCGGGATTTATCGAAACTGATATGACAAGCGTTTTGCCGGATGCGGTTAAGAATGCCGCAAAGGCTGTGATTCCAATGCGGAAATACGGAAGGCCTGAAGATGTGGCAAAGGCCGTAGCTTTTCTCTCAAGAGATGAATCAAGCTACATTACCGGACAGGTCCTTTGCGTGGACGGCGGAATGGCAATGTAGCCGCAAAGTTACGAAACGCTAAAATATTGTTAAAATTTAATAAGATTTCATTTGAATTTGCATTACGTGTAGGTATTATACCGCCGCAGGATTTGGAAACAGAAAAGAAACTTTCTAATTTATTAGGAGAATAGAGAATGGAACGTCAGGAAGTATTCGAAAAGGTCGTTGAGATTGTAAGCGAGCAGATGGGTGTGGACCATGAGTCTATCACTGAGGAAACCTCTTTCATCAATGATCTGAACGCGGATTCACTTGACACAGTGGAGCTGGTGATGGAATTTGAGGATGCCTTTGATACAAGCATCCCTGAAGAGGAAGCGGAAAAGATCCAAACCGTCAGCGCTGCTGTTGATTACATTTTGAAGGTAGCAGAATAACTCGATTAAACCAAGCTTAATTATGGATAAACGTAGAGTTGTAATAACCGGGATGGGCTGTGTAACCGCCTATGGCGAGACAGTTGACAGTCTGTTTGAGAACCTCTGTAAAGGCAATAGCGGCGTCTCTAAAATCGACGGTTTCGACCCGTCCGACTATGATGTAAAAATAGCCGGCGAGTGCAGAAACTTCGATGTAAGCAAATACATAGAGCGCAGAAAAGCCAAACGCCTTGACAGATTCAGTCAGTTTGCTCTTGTAAGCTCGATGACAGCTTTTGAAGAGAGCGGCTTAGATTTGTCTATCCCGGAAGAAGCCGAAAGAACCGGAGTTTTGATTGGCTCGGGCATCGGCGGCATACATGAAATCGAAACCCAGCATAAAAGGCTTCTTGCCAAAGGGCCTTCGAAAGTTTCAGCATTTTGTGTGCCCAAACTAATGGTAAACGCAGCCTCCGGATGCGTGTCAATCGAACTCGGAGCCAAAGGGCCGAATCTTTGCGTTGTTACAGCTTGCGCTTCTGCAGCTCACTCCATAGGTGAAGCTTTCAGAATGGTACAGGACGGCGATGCCGACGTAATGATTACAGGCGGAAGCGAGGCGGCAGTTTCGCCGATAGCGCTTGCTTCTTTCTGTTCGCTCAAGTCTTTGAGCACGAGAAATGATGAGCCGGAAAAGGCTTCACGTCCGTTTGATGTAGAAAGAGACGGGTTCATCCTCTCAGAAGGCGCAGGAACTGTGATACTCGAGGAATACGAGCATGCGGTTAAACGCGGCGCTAAGATATATGCCGAGCTTGCAGGCTATTCAGCCACCGGCGATGCGCATCATATCACTGCTCCTCTTCCGGACGGTGCAGGAGCGGCAAGAGGTATGAAGCTTGCCTTAAACGATGCAGGGGTGAATCCTGAAGATGTGGATTACATAAATGCACACGGGACAAGCACGCAGCTCAATGATATTGCTGAAACGCTAGCGATAAGGAGCGTATTAGGCGAGCATGCGAAAAAGCCTGCCCTCAGCTCCACAAAGAGCTGTACAGGCCATTTCCTCGGTGCAAGCGGGGCGATAGAGCTTATTGTCTCTGCGAGGTCTATAGATGATTCGATGATTCCGCTTACAGCGAACACCGAAAATCTGGACGAGAAATGTCTGCCTGAGCTCAACCATATACTCGGAGAGTCTGTGGAGCAGAATGTTGATGTCGTGCTGAGCAATTCGCTCGGCTTCGGCGGGCACAATGCCTCACTGGTTCTCAAGAAGGTAAAATAAGATTCGTATTGAAAATAAAAGCCCCTTAATCAAGGGGCTTTTTAATGCGCTGATATTGATATTCAAATTAGCGAAGCGGGGCCTTCATAGCCCGCACCGTTTCTCCCACTTGCTTTGAATAAACCTCTTTGCCTTTGTCTAAATTCTTTTCTATAGTTTTCTCAAAGAGGCTCCCCACTACTATTCCTTCCCCGGCAAATGCGATTTTCTCAGCATCCTCAGGCGAGGATATGCCAAAGCCCATACATACCGGCAGGTCTGTATGCTGCTTAATCTGCCTCGCGTGCTTTGCTACAGATTCAGGGTCCAGCCCGCCTGTACCTGTAATCCCAACGCGGTTAATCATATAAATAAAGCCTTCTCCTGCCCTGCATATTGTTTCAAGCCTTGCCTCATTGGTTGTAGGGGCGGCGAGTTTGATAAGCGCAAAATCCTCTTGAGATGAATGTTTATTCCTGATAGATTTGAAATCTTCGGATTCTTCAATCGGCATATCAACTGCAAGAAGCCCGTCTGCCCCCGCCTCAATGGCCTCCCTGATAAAACGTTCATATCCGTATCGGTATATTGGGTTGAGATATGAAAAGATGATAATCGGCTGATTGTATTTTTCTCTGAGCTTTGCTGTCATCTGGATTATTTTGCTAAGATTCGCTCCTGCCATAAGAGCTCTTGCCGAAGAACGCTGTATTACATCTCCGTCTGCTGTGGGGTCTGAGAATGGAACGCCCAGTTCGAGGATGTCAAGCCCGTTATCGAACATCTCCGAGGCAATCGCAAGCGAGCCCTCTATAGTCGGATCACCTGCGGTAATAAAGCCTGCAAGCGCTTTTGCGTTTTTATTTTTTAGTTTATTGAAGGTTTCTTTTATTCTGCTCATTTTATTATCCAAAGCTGTTCTGTTACTATTATCTTTTACATACCAAGAATAGATATTGCGCTGGTGAGGTCTTTATCGCCTCTTCCGGAGAGGTTAACCAGCATATTTTTGCCCTTTCCGAGCTTGGGAGCGTATTTTACTGCATAGCTTATTGCATGCGAGCTCTCGAGTGCGGGGATAATCCCCTCCTTCTCAGAGAGCAGGCAGAAGGCGTCCATAGCCTCGCTGTCTGTGATTGTTTCGTATTTTGCCCTGCTGATTTCTTTGAGTATTGCATGTTCAGGCCCTACGCCCGGATAGTCGAGCCCCGCTGATACCGAATAAGCCTCATTAATCTGGCCGTATTCATCCTGCAGCACATAAGACTTAGACCCGTGCAGGATCCCCACAGACCCGTGCGAGAGGCTCGCTGCGTGCTCGCCTGTTTCGATTCCTCTTCCTGCCGCCTCAACCCCAACAAGCTCCACATCTTCATCCGGCAGGAACGGATAGAATATGCCCATAGCATTGCTTCCGCCGCCTATGCAGGCAACGATTGAATCGGGCAGTCTGCCGGTTTCCTCGAGCATCTGCCTGCGTGCCTCCTCACCTATCACTTTCTGGAAATCACGTACGAGAATGGGGTACGGGTGCGGGCCTGCAACAGTCCCGATAACGTAAAAAGTGTCTTCAACGGCCGTTGTCCAGTACCGAAGGGCAGCATTCATAGCATCCTTGAGCGTTCCTGTCCCCCCGTCCACCTGAATTACCTCAGCTCCCATGAGCCGCATCCTGTCAACGTTGGGCTTTTGGCGTTTTATGTCTTCTCTGCCCATAAACACCTTGCACTCCATCCCCAGAAGGGCGGCTACAGTGGCCGTTGCTACGCCGTGCTGGCCGGCTCCGGTTTCTGCGATGAGCTTGCGTTTGTTCATATATTTTGCGAGAAGTCCCTGCCCCACCGTGTTGTTTATCTTGTGCGCGCCGGTATGAACGAGGTCTTCGCGTTTGAGGTATATATTTGCCCCGCCTGCGTATTCACTGAGATGAGAGGCTAAATAAACCGGCGAAGGCCTGCCAACGAATTTCTTAAGCAGTTCCGAAAGTTCGCTCTTAAAGCTTTCATCCTGCATATACTTTTTTCTCGCTTCATCCAGTTCGAGGACAGCGGGCATAAGTGTCTCGCCAACGTACATCCCGCCGAACTGGCCGAAATGACCTCTGCTGTCCGGATAGTTATAATTGCTGTTCATTCTAAAAGATCCTTTGTATTTTCCGTTTGTATTCAATTTCCTTCATCACATTTTCAAGAGTTTCAAAAAGGCTCTTCACTCTGCCCATATCCTTAACACCCGGGCTTGATTCTATAGCGCTGCTTAAATCGAGCCCGTCAGGGTAAGCCTCGCTTATTGCCTGCCTTGCGTTTTCTTCGCTTATCCCGCCGGCGAGCAGGAACGGGCGTTTCCCCGATATGCACTTCGAATCGCTCCAGTTCCATTCCACTGCATTCCCGCCAGGGAGAACGCCGCTGCCTGATTCCAGAAGCAGAGGGAAGCCCGTGAATCTTTCGGTGATCAGATCCATCGCTGCCTCAAACGCCTTCAGCTTCTTGATTACATTCAGCTTTTTGTTTTGCAGTTGCTTAGCAAATTCCGGCGTCTCGCTGCCGTGAAGCTGAAACCAGTTTATTCCCGTTTCTCTGTGAATCTCTTCGATTTGATCTATGCTTTTATCCACAGTAACTGCCACAACAGGCCTTTCGCCCGCGGCTTCTTTAACCTGCTTTGCCTGAGCTGAATCTACGCTCCTCGGGCTCTTCTCGTAGAAAACAACGCCCACAGCAGATGCCCCGTATTCAAAGCATCTAACCGCCTCGTTTGGATTTGAAAGCCCGCATATCTTAACCTGCAGTCCCGATAGATTCACTGCTTCCCCCTCAGGTCTCTGATAAATTCAACAGGACTTGTGCTCCGCATAATGCTTTCTCCAATAAGGAAATTTGATATTCCGTAGTTTTTTGAAAGCTGCACGTCGGCAATTGTGTTGATCCCGCTCAGGGCTACCGGAAGCTGATATCTCTCAAGCTTTGATGCAAGAGAGATGGCGTTGGATACGCTGGTCTCGAATGTTTTGAGGTTGCGGTTGTTTATGCCCACGATTCGAGGGTCTATATCGGAGATTCTGCTCAGCTCGGTTTCGTCGTGGATTTCCACAAGCACATCAAGACCGATTTCTCTTGCGAGGTGGTAGTATTCCGAGAGCTGCCTGTCTTCCAAGCAGCCTGCAATAAGCAGAACTGCATCAGCGTTTGCTGCGGCAGATTCATAAATCTGATACTCTGTTACGATGAAATCCTTCCGCAGAACCGGAAGGGTAGAAGCCTTCTTAACGCTGCGAAGGTCTTCCAGCGAGCCGTTGAAGTAGTCCGGCTCTGTAAGCACTGATATAGCGCATGCCCCGCCTTCTTCATAAATTTTCGCAGTTTCAGCAGCATCTACGCTTTCTTTGATAATTCCCTTTGAAGGCGACCGGCGTTTTATCTCGGCGATTATATTTATTGCATCGAAATCCTGCTTCAGCGCTGTGAAGAATCGCCGCTTGGGTCTTTCGGAATCTATCTCCGCCTTTACCGCTTCAATCGGCTTGTTTTGAATGTCTTGCGCAACGAGCTCAAGCCTTCTTTCCACAATCTCCGCTAATATGTTTCTCTGCTCTGTTTTCATTATGCAAACTCCGCAAGTTCTTTCAGTTTATCCTTGGCTCTGCCCTGATCGATAACCTCTTCAGCAATCTTTATCCCTTCCTCTATTCTCTCGGCCTCTCCGCCTGCGGTAATTGCGAATGCCGCATTTATCACCACAACATCCCTTGCAGGGCTTTTTCTGCCTGAGAATATATCGTCAATTATCTCAGCATTCTGCTGCACATCCCCGCCTTTCAGCGATTCGGGCTCTGCGTAGCTGCCGAAATAGATATCCGGATAAAGCTCGTATGTCTTCACTGTACCGTTATTAAGCTCGCTTATGCGGGTTGATTCGCATACGGAGATCTCATCGAGCCCGTCATTGCCGTGAACGATAAATGCCCTCTGAGAACCAAGCAAATTCAGAGCATTTGCGAACATCTCTGTAAGCTCCGGAGCAAACACGCCCAGAAGCTGGCGTCTTGTGCCTGCGGGGTTGGTAAGCGGGCCTAGCATATTAAATATGCTTCTTATTCCCAGTTCTTTCCTCGGCCCTGCGGCGTGCTTCATCGCCGAGTGAAACTTTGGTGCAAAAAGAAAGCCTATTCCGATAGTGTCCACTGCATCTGCCACTATTTCCGGCTCCACATCCAGATTAACTCCGAAAGCCTCGAGCACATCTGCGCTGCCGCATTTGCTAGATACGCTCCTGTTCCCGTGTTTGGCCACGCTTACCCCAGCTCCCGCTGCCACGAATGCGGTGGCAGTGGATATATTGAATGTTCCGAGGCTGTCTCCGCCTGTCCCGCATGTGTCGATATGGTTTGAGGTGGTAAGCTGCATCTTTTTCGCCTTAGAACGCATTGCAGATGCCGCACCAGCCAGCTCCTCAAACGATACGCCCTTGCAGGCAAGACCCATAATCAGAGCTCCTGTTTGAGAGCCGGTAAGTTCGCCTGAGAGCATCTGGTCGAAAAGCTCTGCTACCTGCCTGCGGGATAAATCTTTCTTCTCAATTAAATCATTCAGTACATCAGATATCATCTTGCAGTCTCCCTTAAATTAACGCCTCGGCGAATCTGCCTGTCCCGCCGTCTTTGTCGGTGAGCAGTTTGGCCTGATTTATAAAATTCCGCAGCATCCTTTTTCCGTGCGGACTCATTATCGATTCCGGATGGAACTGTACACCCTCGGTGAAGTGGGTTTTGTGGCGAAGGCCCATAATCTCGCCGTCCTCGCTCTCAGCGGATATCTCCAGCTCTTCAGGAAGCGATTCCCTGTCCACAACAAGCGAATGGTATCTCATTGCCCTGAAGGGTTTTTTGAAGCCGGAGAAAATCCCCTTCGCATCGTTTGTTATCTCGGAGGTTTTTCCGTGCATAATTTTCCCCGCACGGATTATCTTGCCTCCGAATGCCTCAGCAATTGCCTGATGACCGAGACAAACCCCGAGAATTGGAATCTTCCCGCTGAAATTCTTTACCGCTTCAACGGATATACCCGCCTGAGAAGGCCTCCCTGGCCCGGGAGAGATCACTATCGCCTCGGGGTTCATTTTCTCTATCTCAGAGCAGCTGACCGCATCGTTTCTGTAAACAGCAGTTTCGGCCTCAAGCTCCCTGAGGTACTGCTCTAAGTTGTAGGTGAAGGAGTCGTAATTATCAATTAAAAGTATCATTGCTCAGCCTTTCGTTTCTATTGATTAATGGCTTCCCGGGAGCATAACTTCCTCTATGAAAGTTAGAGCCCGCTGGATAGACATAGATTTATTAACAGTTTCAATGTATTCGCTTTCGGGGTCGGAATCTGCAACTATCCCAGCCCCCGCCTGTACTGTAACCTTATTCTTCTCCACAACCGCAGTTCGTATTGTAATGGCCATATCCATATCGCCGTTGAATGAGATGTAGCCTGCGCAGCCGCCGTAGGGGCCTCTGGGCTGTTCTTCCATCTCGCCTATAATCTCCATTGCACGCACCTTCGGAGCGCCTGACAGCGTGCCTGCGGGGAAGGCGGCCTGGATGAGGTCGAAGCAGTCTTTCTGCTGCCTGATATTGCATTCTACATTAGATACAAGATGCATAACATGCGAATAACGCTCCACTATCATAAGGTCTGTTACCTGAACAGTGCCTGTCTGAGCGATTCGGCCGAGGTCGTTGCGCCCGAGGTCAACGAGCATCAAATGCTCTGCCCGTTCCTTCTCATCTTTGAGCAGTTCATCGGCGAGTTTGCGGTCTTCCTGCTGGCTGGCTCCTCTCTTTCGCGTGCCTGCTATCGGCTTCAAAAAAGCCTTGTCGCTTTCAAGCCGAACCATAGTTTCAGGCGAAGAGCCCACAAGCGTTCTATCGTCTATATCAATGAAAAACATATATGGCGAGGGGTTTATATAACGCTGAGCCCTGTAAAGCGACAGCGGGCTTACTCGGTGGTCGCATATAAACGGGTGCGAGATTACCGCCTGAATTATATCGCCCTCTGCGATATGCTCCTTAACATTTTCAACCTTTTCCATAAATTCTTCTTTCCCGCATGTAGGCTTTACGGAGAAATCCCCGTGGTCTTTGGCTATAGTTGAAACTGCAGGTGTTTGAAGCATCTGCCTTACCGAGAACACCTTCTCCGAGGCCTGCTGATAGGCCTTCTGCGGATCAGAAACTTCTTCCTTGAAGGCCAGTGCCGCACATACCGAGGTATGTTTGGAATTATCGAAAGATATAATCACCTCCGGAATAACAAAGCATGCAATCGATTCATCTTTCCCGAGCTTGTTTGGGATTTTCTCAAAGAAACTCACCATCTCGTAGTTCATATACCCCACAAGGCCGGCAGGCATCCTTTCGATCCTGCTTATGCGGGCAAGGTTATACTCCGATGAAATCCTGCGAAGAACATCAAAAGGCCGGCCTTCATGATTAATCTTCTGCCTGCCCTGCGAGCCGGTTATTACTACATCCTCGGCAAACACCTCAACCTTCTTGTGAACGCCCACTCCAATGAAGCTGTATTTGCCCCAGCGGTCTCCGCCTTCAACGCTCTCAAGCAGGAAAATCCGGCCTTCGTAGGCGTCGTAGAGTTTGGCAAAGAGCGATACAGGCGTTTCCATATCAGCAAGAAACTCCGAGCATACCACCCCAACGCTGTTTTCTGCAAACTGCTTCTTAAACTCTTCAAAATTAGGGAACTTGTCTAAATTCATTTTAATATAACCTTCAAATTTTTCTCATATAATAAAAATGGCCGTAAACTCTGAGAGAGCTTACGGCCTGCGTACCCGATTTCAGCGCACAACTTTTCCGGAAGCTTCCCTCATTTCTCAGGAAGCCAGCACCAGTAAAAGCTGTTATATGCACTTGAAATCATAGATTTTCCCTTTCGTTACTATCTACAGAAACATCGTATCAAAATAAAAACGGCAATCAAGTTTAAAAACTGTTATTTTTAAATTTTTTGCCGCTTTTTTTTAATTTATTTATTTCTGCTTTTCTTTCGTCTCAGCAGGCTTTTCAGCGGCCTTGCTTTCGTTTTTCGGCTGCTTTTCCTGCTTTTTCTTCTCCGGCTCAGGAGCAAGCGAATCGAGGAATTTCTTCCATTCCGGCTTTCCTGTGGCAGGGATGCTGGTAATTTTTTTGAGGAATCCTGCCTTGTCTTCCTTGCTGATTTCTTTGTCGTTCAAGAGAGATAGAGTGAGCTTGTGAGCCTGTGAGTCTTTAGTGAAATCTTTTCTGCTTATCACCATCTTCAGCACATCGCTGAAGCCTGAATAATCTTTTACTGCAGCAAACACATTCAGCGCTCTGTTCTGCTGCTGAGGGGATAGGGAGTCCCCGCCCATAATTTTTCTGTAGCAGGAGGCAGCCTGCTGATGCATATCTCTTGAGTAGAAGGCGTTGGCAGCTGTCTTAAATGATTCAATCGAAAGGTTGTTTTTCTGCATTGCAGCCTCGAGCAGTTCCACCTTCTTTTTCTCAGGCATATCATAGCTCTGAAGATGAGATACCACAGTGTCAGAAACATTCCCGTCTGTCCGCTTCATTATGCTTTTAAGCGTATCTGCTGCCTGTTCGGGCATTTGATTAATCTTGCTTTCGATCCATTTAATGTCTTTTTCGTTGCCTGCCTGAGAGGCTGTCTGAAGAGATTTTGCCAGTATCTGCTCTGATCTGTTATAAAGCTCAGAGCTGCGGATTTTCTGGAGCAGGTCTGATTTGCTTATAACTTCAAGACAGGATACCGCTGCACCGAGCAGTTTGCCGTTTTTGCTTGAGAGCGTCTGGCTTAAAGCAGGTTCAAACAGTTTAACAGCGATAGAGCGGTAATGAGCGTTCTGGGCAAAAAGGCCTGCTGAACGTTTGAGAATCTCAGACGCAAAATCCTGATCTTCTGTAACCGCAGACTGATATTTTTTCAGAATCGCTGTGAAGTATTCCCGCGTCTGATCTTCGCTGATGCCGTTTCTGTCGAGCAGTTTCCTTATAGATTCTACTGCTGAGAGAACCTCTGTGCGATTGCCGTTTTGAATCATTTTTTTTGCTGTATTGAGAGCAAAAACCCGCACCTCCGGCTCAACTTTAACTTCGGATGACTGCAGGAGCCCGAAGTAACAGCTCTCGGTAAGAGCCTCGAACTGAGCCAGCTTGGCCTCGGGGTTTGTTTCCCGCTGAAGCTGTGTGTAAAGCTCCTGGGAAGGATTGCTCTCAGCGAGATATACCATAAGCTCTGCTGTGGCTTTTCTCACCTGTGTTTTTTCGTCCGAGATGAGTGTTTTTAGTTTTTCTTTTATCTTATTAGGTACTTCTGCATTGCTGCGCCACTGCTCAGCTTTGCCTACAGCCCACAGCCTTACATTGAAGTTCGGGCTTTCAAGCTTTTCGATGATCAAACTTACCCTCTGCTCGGTCTTTTCTGTGGTGTCGTAGAGCCTGTTGAGCGTGTCGAGCAGCTCGTTCTTGAGCCTGTCGCTGTAGCTCTGGAGCTCTTTTATAGTTTTGTTCTGAGCTGTAAGCTTGTTTTCAATTATCTGTTCAGGGCTCTTTTCTTTGAGCTCTTTTATGTAGTCTTCCCAAACCTTGCTGTTGTCTTCCTCAGGTGCCCAGCCCTGAAGTATCTCCGCTGCTTTTTTGGCAATTTCTCTGTCTTTTAAATCCAGCGCAGCAATCATAGCCTCTACAGCTTTTTTCTTTGTGAGGTTAAGAGATATTGTGTGCAGAATGTTCAGCTTGCCCTTTTTTCCGGTCTTTTCAGAGAGCAGCTTTTCTTTGAGCTGTTCGCTGTACTGTGAGTAGTCAAAGCCTGAAAGGCTTTCAGCCCCGCGCTGCGCCATAGCCGCATCGCTTGAGCACAGGAAATCTATCAGAATGTTTATATATTCCTGCTGACGGGGAAGTTTTTTCTCCCATGAATTGCGGTTCTCTATTGCTTTAAGCACGGCTTGCTGTGATTCAGCGCTGCCTGAGCTGAAAACATCCTTAATAATTTCTAATGCTTCATTCTGCTGGTTGCTGAGAAGTATCTGCTTGGCAGCGGAAACCCTCATTTGAGGCTCTTTATCTGAGCTCAGAGTGGATTTGTATATTTCCAGCTTTTCATTTTCATCATCAGCAAATGCAAAACGCCTCTCTCCGCTTGCAGTAAGCAGTAGAAGCAGAACAAATATTTGCAGAGTTGTCTTAATGTTCATTTTATTTTTTAATGGGGTTATATGGTAAAAAGTTAAGATTTATCCGCACGGGTAAACGTATTTTTCCCCGTGCGCTGCATCATATAGTAAAGTATAATCAAAACACCTGTGTTTAGTCAATTCTTTATTCTTGCAAATACATAGTTTATATCAAAAAAGCAAAGTTGAAAAAAAATGCCATAATGCTAAAATCTCTATTCTGTAATACATATTTTCCAAGGTTTTGTTCTTAAGGAAAGGGTATTAAAGCGAATCGTTTTAAGAAAAACAGAATACCGGGAAGCGTAGGCTTAGTAGAAACCAAGAAGCTCAGCATCTTGGAAGAAGAGGAAATTTTTGAGCTTGAATCTGGCGGGGTTCTCAAAGAGGTCGAAGTGGCCTATGAGACCTACGGCGAGCTCAACGAAGACGGCTCGAATGCTGTTTACATCTGCCATGCGCTTACAGGCGATGCTCATGTTGCCGGCTACAGCTCCAGCGAAGACAGCAAACCCGGCTGGTGGGACGATATGATCGGACCAGGGAAGTATATCGACACAGAAAAATACTTCGTTATCTGCTCGAATTTTCTCGGCGGCTGCTCGGGCACAACAGGCCCGTCCTCAATAAATCCCGATACAGGGCTCAAATACGGCCTTGATTTTCCTCTTTTTACTATAAAAGATATGGCACGGGTTCATAAGATGTTTGTCGATAAGCTCGGAATTGAAACGCTGCTGTGCGTTATAGGCGGGTCTATGGGCGGAATGCATGCAATGAGAATAGCCATAGATTATCCTGAAAAGGTCAAAAGCGTTGTCCTTATTGCCACTACCTCCCATCTGGGTGCCCAGGCGATTGCCTTTGATGCAGTTGGGCGTAATGCGATTCTGGCAGATAGACAGTTCAACAGCGGGCATTATCCGGAGGATAAAGGTCCGGACAGGGGGCTTGGGATTGCCCGAATGATAGGCCATATCACCTATCTTTCTGAAGAAGGGATGAGGCGGAAATTCGGCCGCGCGCTTCGAAACTCAGACGACTACAGCTACGATTTCGACCCTGAATTCTCTGTAGAGACATACCTTGACCATCAGGGAAGAAGGTTTGTTGAGCGTTTTGATGCGAACTCCTATCTCTACATTACAAGAGCTATGGATTATTTCGACCTCGAAAAGGAGTTTGGCTCTCTGGAAAAGGCATTCGCCTCGGTTAAGGCAAGGTTTTTTGTGGTAAGCTATTCGAGCGACTGGCTCTTCCCGCCGGCACACTCGCAGGAGATCGTTGATGCCCTTGTATCTAATGCAAAGGATGTTTCATACAGCAATATCAACTCGCATCACGGACATGATGCCTTCTTGATTGAAACTGATGTTATCGGCCCGTACATAGAAAATTTCGTTTGGGCTACATCCCATAAGATTACAGATTCATTTGCATACACAAGAAACAGTGAGCCGGGCAGGTCTGATTATGAAATCATTCAAAACCAGTTTGTTGTAAGCGGGGATGTTTTAGACCTCGGCTGCGGGGAAGGCGAACTGCTTGCAAGGCTCAGAGATGTAAACAAATGCGATGTTTTGGGTATTGATATTGATACCGAATCTATAGGTTCGTGCCTGAAGAAGGGTGTCCCCGCTGTTTGGGCGGACATAGAGGATTCGCTTGAGTCTTTCGCAGACGGGCAGTTTGATTATGTTGTGCTCTCGAAAACACTGCAGACAACCAAACGTCCCAAAGAACTGCTCAAGGAGATTGTGCGAATCGGGAGAAAGGCCGTGATTACATTTCCGAATTTCGCCCATATCAGCTGCAGGGCTCAGCTCTTTTTTACAGGCAGAGCGCCTACTACAAGCTCTCTGCCCTACAGCTGGTACGACAGCCCAAATGTCCATTTCTTCTCGATGAAGGATTTTGAAAAACTCTGCCGCAGTGTTAATATCCGTATTGAGCAGAGAATAGTCCCAAGAACCGCAGGGACGGGCATTGTCAATTTTCTGCCTAATCTTTTCGGAAGAGAGGCGATTTATCTTATCAGCAGGGAATCTTGATTGAGATGGAAGAAATTTTAATTTTTTATTTATTTTTTCGTTTCAAAAGCTGAAATTTAAAACTTTTGTTTTATAATCACGGTATGATTAGAAATACAATTTTAATACTTGGTTTTCAGTAATACTTTAAGGACAGCAAAATGAACCAGAGAGTGAGGAAATTAAGGCAGGAGAGTATAAACACTAAGCCTTTCATCTGTCCCGAGCGTGCAGAGCTTGTAACAGACTTCTACATCAAGGAGCTTGACGAAAAGCTTTCTGCACCACTGGCACGAGCAAGGATGTTTGAATATATCCTCGCAAACAAAAGCATACACATCTGCGATGGTGAGCTGATAGTAGGGGAAAGAGGGTCCGGCCCGAAAGCCGTTTCTACCTACCCTGAAATATGCTGTCACGGTCTTGAAGACCTCGAGATTATGAGCACACGGGAAAAGACCCAGTATGCAGTGTCTGATAAGGTTAAGAAGGTTTACAAAGAGCGAATCATCCCCTTCTGGCATGGCAGAACAATGCGTGAGGAGGTTTTCGAGCGTGCAAATGAAGACTGGATAAAGGCCTTTGATGCGGGCGTTTTTACTGAGTTTATGGAGCAGAGAAGCCCCGGCCATGCCATCCTTGACGGCAAAATATATTCCCGCGGTCTCAATGATTTCAAGGAAGAGATCAGAGATAGCATTTACGAGATTGAGTCTGACAGCGAGGCGAAAGAAAAGCATCAGGAACTCGAGGCTATGGCAGTAGCGGCAGATGCCCTGATTATGTTTGCAGGAAGATATGCAGACTGCGCAGCAGAGCTTGCAAAGAATGAAAGCAGCAGTGTAAGAAAAGAACAGCTGCTCGAGATTGAAAGAATTTGCAGGAAAGTGCCAGCTTCAAAGCCCGATACCTTCCGCGAAGCCCTGCAGATGTACTGGTTCATCCATCTGGGCGTAATCATCGAGACAAACCCGTGGGATTCATACAACCCCGGCAGGATAGACCAGCACCTTATGCCATTCTATGAGAAAGAAATTCAAGCAGGCGAGCTTACAAAAGAACAGGCTGTTGAGCTTCTTGAATGCTTCTGGATAAAATTCAACAACCATCCCGCTCCGCCTAAAGTTGGCATTACGGAAGAACAGAGCGGCACATACACCGATTTTTCTCTGATTAATGTTGGCGGCGTCCTCCCCGAGGACGGTTCTGATGCTGTTAATGAGCTCTCGTATATAATTTTGGATGTAGTGGAAGAAATGAAGCTCACCCAGCCCAGCTCCTGCATTCAGCTCAGCGAGAAAAATCCCGACAAATTCCTCGAAAGAGCCTGCAAGGTGATTTGCGAGGGGTTCGGCCAGCCCAGCGTGTTCAATACCGACGTTATAATAAAAGAAATGCTCAATGCAGGAAAATCTCTTGAAGACGCAAGAAACGGAGGCCCTAGCGGCTGTGTTACGGTAAGCGCTTTCGGGAAGGAAAGCTGCATTCTCACCGGCTACTGCAATATGCCTAAAATCTTCGAGATTACCATAAATGCCGGCGTTGACCCGCGTACAGGAAATCAGGTGGGGCTGAAAACAAAACCTCCAGAACAGATCGAAAGCTTCGATGAATTTCTCGAGCAGTATAAGCGGCAGCTGAACTACTTTATAGATTTAAAGATAGAGCTTAACAGCGAGATAGAAAGGCTTTATGCAGAGCGTATGCCGGTTCCGTTTATGTCTCTGCTTGTTGATGACTGCATTAATCGAGGCCTCGACTACCATAACGGAGGCCCGAGATACAACCCCACTTACATACAGGGCGTTGGTCTTGGCTCAGCGGCTGATGCGTTTGCAGGCCTGAAGTACAACGTGTTCGATAAGAAGAACGTATCTTTCAAAGAGCTTGCCGAAGCCTTAAAGAGCAACTTCAAGGATAATGAATATCTCCGTCAGCAGCTGCTGAACAAAACCCCTAAATACGGCAACGACGACGAATATGCCGACCAGATCGCCAAGAATGTCTTCCAGATGTACTATGATGCATTAGACGGAAAGCCAAATACAAAGGGCGGGTTATACAAGGTAAACCTTCTGCCCACAACATCTCATATTTATTTCGGCTCCGTAACAGGGGCCTTGCCTTCAGGCAGGAAAGCAGGAGAGCCGCTCTCAGACGGTATTTCTCCCACGCAGGGAGCCGATCATGTTGGGCCTACGGGAGTTATAAAAAGCGCAGCCTGTTTCGATCATTCGCTCACAGGCGGTACGCTTCTGAATATGAAGTTCAGTCCGGAGCTTATGAAGGACAAAGGAGTAAAGGCGCTTGCAGACCTTGTGCGGTCTTATTTTAAGCTGGGCGGACATCATATCCAGTTTAATGTTGTGGACAAAGAAACGCTTCTTGATGCCCAGCAGAATCCCGAAAAGCATAAAGACCTGATTGTCAGAGTAGCAGGATACAGCGATTATTTTGTTGTATTGGGACGCGATCTGCAAAACGAGATTATAAAACGCACTGAACAGGCAGTTTGAATGTATTTTAAAGAAAGAAAAACTTTTGTTAGCAGCTTATTTTTTAGTAATAACTTGTGGTAAAAACTGTTTCTTATATAATATTTTTGTGCTAACGCGGTTAATCAGCATTAATGTTACGCTTATTGGAGATTAAAATGAAACTGTTCCGTATTGTTTTTACAGCGTCGTTTGTTTGTGCTGCAGTCCTTCTTACAGGCTGCCAAACAGCAGAATTCACAATGAATTATCAGCCAGGTGAGGTTGATACATTCAAGGTGCTTCAGGAAACCACAAAGGAGGTGAGCTTTGAACAGCCTTCAAAAGAAAAGAGCAAGCTCGACAGAAATGTAGGAAGAGTTGAGATGGTTTTCGACCAGAAGGTTGATTCAGTTAAGCCTGACGGCACGGCAATCCTTGATATTACTGTAAAAGAGCTTGTGTTCTTCTCGAAAAACAGCAAAGGGGTTAATGTAGATTTCAACAGCAAAGAGGACAAAGGCGGGACGCTCGCCTCTCTTATTGGTGAGTCTTACAAAATATCCATGTCCCCCGACGGTACTGTTGAAGTGGTGGACAAAGAAGACATTATGAAAAAATGCCGCAGCAGAGAGGCCAAAACAATCTTCAAGGATGAATACATTATCAAAAGGCATACCATAAGAGGCATTCCAAAGCCCGGAACTGCTGTAAGCAAAGGGAAGTCTTGGGTTAGGTATTCTTCAAGCCCGAAGGGTGCTCTCGATGCAAAGGCGTTTAAGAAAACTTATAATGTTAAACAGATGAAAGACGGCACCGCTCACGTAAAAATGACCGGCTCGCAGACTAATAAAGAAATAGAAGGTCTCGATGTTGGTTCAGGTTCTATGGGCTTTATGGCAAACATTTTCGACACCAAAGACACCTTGGAAGGCAGTATGGTTTACGATACAGAAACCGGCGAGGTGGTTAAGTCTGAGGAGCATTTGGTAAGCGAGCACGTTGCAGCTGAGCAGCCCAAAGACGGCGATCCTGAAAAAGGCCCTGATGTTTTAACTATGAAATTTATTCATAAGTACTCATTTGAAAAGATTTGACAAAAAACTCGAATGCCCGCTGCAAAAAGCATAGCGGGCATTTTGTTTTTAATAATAGCGATATAATTTGAGGAGAGCTAACTTGAAAAGAGTCTTACTGTTTTCAATTGCTGCAGCGGCAGTTATTATTTCCGGATGCAGCAGTGAAAAGACCTATCTTTCCCTCGGCTTTGACAGGCAGGAAATGGTTTACAACTTTGTGTCCCAGCGGGATATTACGCTCACTCTTGAAGGAAGCAAATCCGGCAAGAAGCAGAATGCCTCTGAAAAGCTAAATATGCAGATTGCATACAAACCAGTGGAAGTTGATGAGCTGGGCAGCACTGTTCTCGAGGCGGAATGCAGGAATGTAAGCGTTAGACGCAGCTCTTTTACCGGCAAAAAAAGCAGTTCTGACCCGCTTGAGGTGCTTGAAGGGCAGAAGTGGGAAATAAAGATTAACTCCGCAGGCGAGATTGAAGACTATTCAGGCCTTCAGAATGCCCTTGCAAAGGCCGGAAAGCAGGCTATTAAAGAAAGCGGGAAACGCCGCATTAAAGACCCCGATATGATTCTCGATTTCGCCGCAACGCAGTGGTCTATGTGGAATGCTGTGGCAAGTGCAAACAAGAAATCTTTCGGTATATCGCCCGGCCAGCAGTGGGAATCGCTGCTTATGGTTCCTTTCGCTGTGGGAATCCCCGCGGAGAGAATCGTTACCTACAGCCTGCCTGCTGATATGCAGCCTGAAGATGAAAACACAATGGTGATAAAAAGCAGCTATCAGCTCAGCACATACAAAGAGACAGAAGACGGGAAGCTGAAATTTAAACCGTCAATTGAGCCGCGCCCAAAGCCTTATGAAGGCTCCTTCCAAACTAAAGGTATGTTCGGGTTTCTGAGAAATTACAAGCCACTGAGCCTTGAAGGCGGGGGAAAAACCGTTTACGACCAGCTCCAAGGCGTTCTTGTTAGCGAAACGCAAGAGTATGATATGCTGATGGAGGCGGGATTTATGATTCCGCTTGGAGACAGCGTGCCGAAATTGGAAGTGCATCAGAAGATAACAGTTGAACTGGCAGAATGAGAAGCGAATTCGAAAAGAAAAACCTCTGGGCGCCCTGGAGGATGGAATACATCCAGGGCCTTTCCGGCAGATCAGAAGGCTGCTTTCTATGCGGTTATGCAGGTGAGCCGGAAAAGGATGCGGAAAATTTTGTTCTTTTCAGAACAGACCATTCAATGGCCGTATTCAATAAATTCCCCTACAACAACGGCCATATTATGATATGTCCGCTAACGCACACAGGCGATATCGAAGATTTGAGGGATGAAGAAATGCTCGATCTGTTTAAGGGGGTTAAGAAAACTCAATCCCTTTTGCGAAAGGAAATATTTCCGGATGGGTTTAATGTGGGGATAAATATTGCCCGCTGTGCAGGTGCCGGTTTGCCGGGACATATGCATATTCATATTGTACCCCGATGGGACGGCGATACGAATTTTATGGCAGTATGCGGCCAGACAGATGTTGTAAGCCAGGGGCTTCGAGATTTGTACGACAAACTGATAAAGCATTGTTAGTTTGAAAGATATTTGATGAAACAGTATGCTGTAACTGAGGCAAATTCAAAGGGCAGGATCTACGAAAACACCCCTCATCTTTACAGAGACCCCTTTGAACGCGACAGAGACAGAGTAATTCACTGCAGCGCATTCAGAAGGCTGGAGGGAAAAACGCAGGTTTTCACGCCCGGCCAGGATGATCACTACCGCACCCGCCTTACTCACAGCATAGAGGTAGCCCAGATCGGGCGGACAATTGCAAAGTGTCTTGGAGTTAATGAAAGCCTTACTGAGGCAATCTGCCTCGCACACGACCTTGGGCACAGCCCGTTCGGCCATTCCGGCGAAGAGGCTCTCGATAAGATTATGGCCGGCTGGGGCGGATTCGAACATAACATCCAAACGCTGAGAGTGGTGGAGGTGCTGGAGCATCCGTATCCCGCATTTCCCGGTTTGGATTTGTGCTATGAAACAAGGCTCGGGCTCTCAAGGCATCTCAGCCCTTACGACCCGCCCCACAGCGATGATTGCGTTGAGAAAAACTGCTCTCTGGAAGGCCAGATTGCAAATATTGCCGACAGAATCGCTTACAACTGCCACGACCTCGAAGACGGGCTCAGAGCAAAGGCAAGGGTAATAGATGTGCCTGAGGTTTGGGAGCTTGAGATTGTTAAAAAGGCTGTAAATGAGTTTCGTGAGCAGGACATAAGCGATGGTTTTATTAGGAATGTGAGGGTTTCAAAGAAAATTCTCGACAGCTTGGTAAGCGATGCTATAGAAACCAGTATAAGCAAGATTCAAAACGCAGGCATAGATTCGCTTAGCGATGTATATCAGCGAAGTGAGCCGCTGGTTGATATAACCAGTGAAGCTGATAGATGCCTTCGCGAGCTCGAGAGCTTCCTTTTGGAAAATTTGTATAAGTCTCAGAAGGTGCGCGCTACTACCGAAGAAGTGGCAGGCTGGCTTGAGAGGATCTTCGAATACTTCTATAAAAACACAGGCGAAATACCGGGCTACTACCGCTCATTTGAAGAAAAATATGGGCGTATGAGAATGGTTTGCGATTATATCTCGGGTATGACAGACCGCTTCTGTATGCGTATGCTCGAACAGCTTGAGGCAACGCAGACCCAGACAGATTAGTGAGGCGGAAAAAGCGTGTTTTTAGATTTATAAGCCTTACAGCAGTTCTTTAATCAACCCCTTTTCTTTAAGCTGATTTTCCATCGTTCAATTGCAATTTCGAAGTTTTTTCGTATAATTATTGCTGGAAAAATGAAACTTAAATTTTCTGGATGGTAAAAATGGCCGGCAACTACACACAGCTCGATAAGCTCGAAAACCAAAGTATCTTCATAATCCGTGAGGCGTACAGTCAGTTCAGAAACATCGCTATGCTCTGGTCTATAGGCAAAGACAGCACAACACTTCTCTGGCTCGTCCGCAAGGCGTTTTTCGGCAAGATTCCATTTCCTGTTATGCACATTGACACGTCGTATAAATTTCAGGAGATCTATGATTTCCGCAATAAGTATGCTGAAAAGTGGAACCTTGACTTGAAAGTTGCAAGGAATGAGAAGGCTCTCGCCGACGGGATGGGGCCGGATAAAGGCAAGTTTGAATGCTGCAATCAGCTCAAAACCCTCGCCCTGAAGAATGCAATAGCAGATTATCAGTTTAAGGCGCTTCTGTTGGGAATCAGAAGGGATGAACACGGTATAAGGGCTAAAGAGAGGGTTTTCAGCCCGAGAGATGAAGACTTCGAATGGGACTACAAAAACCAGCCGCCGGAACTTTGGGATCAGTATAAAACTAAGGCCGCTCAGGAAGAACATCTCAGAGTGCATCCTCTGCTTGGATGGCGTGAGGTGGATATCTGGGAATACATCAAACGGGAAAATATCCCGATACCAACCCTCTACCTTGCCAAAAACGGCAAGCGATACCGAAGCATAGGCTGCGAAACCTGCTGCGGGCCTGTAGATTCAAATGCCCAAAGCATTGATGATATAATCGCTGAGCTGAAGAGCACAAAGGTTTCCGAACGCAGCGGAAGAGCTCAGGACAAAGAAGATGATTATATGATGCAGAAACTCCGCTCTCTGGGGTATATGTAGTAAAAGGGCGTAGGCCCGAGCGAAGGAAAGCAGCTGTTGCAAAGCTTTGGATTGATAATCATAGCGTTTTTCTGTGAGTTTGTAGATGCCACGCTCGGTATGGGCTATGGCACTACGCTCACGCCTGTGCTGATGCTGCTGTTCGGCTTTGAGCCTCTGGAGATTGTCCCGGCGGTGCTGCTGAGCGAGCTTGTCAGCGGGCTTCTTGCAGCGGTTCTGCACCACACCCACGGAAACGTGAACCTGAGGCCGGAAACGATGAATGCACGAAAGATTGCAGAGCAGCTCAGCAGTATTGGTTATATCGAGAGCTTCAAGCAGAATACCCCTCGGCATCTGAAAATAGCGATTCTGCTCTCGCTATGCAGCGTTATTGGTACGGTCGCAGCGATTTACGTGGCAGTGAATATCCCGGATTTCTGGCTAAAGCTTTATATCGGCGTTCTGGTGTTCTCTATGGGGCTTTTGATAATGATATGCCTCAAGAAAACATTCCGCTTTTCGTGGCATAAGATGACTTTTCTCGGCATAATCGCCTCGTTCAACAAAGGAATCTCCGGCGGCGGATACGGCCCTGTGGTAACCAGCGGTCAGATCCTCTCTGGAGTAAACAGCAAAAGCGCTGTCGGCATTACCAGCCTCGCTGAAGGGCTTACCTGCCTCGTTGGCGTTGTGCTTTATGTGTACGTGCTCAAGCAGCCGTTCGATTTCCGCCTCGCACCTTGGCTCTGCACGGGGGCTGTGCTTTCTGTTCCGCTCTCTGCTCTTGCTGTTAAGAAGGTAAGCTCCGGGAATATGAAGATGCTCATAGCAGCGATAACTATGGCTCTCGGCCTATTCACACTGCTGAAGCTGTTCTTTTAACCCTGCTTTTTGCTTGAAATAATCTCATAAATGCCATACTCTTTTTAATATCATGGCAGCTGAAACTGCTTATAAAAGGTAGAAAGAATAAGATGAAAATTGACAGAATATCATTAAGGAATTTCCGTCTTGCTTCTGAGGTCAATCTCGAGTTTGACAAGAGGCTCAATGTATTTGTCGGAGTGAACGGCTCGGGCAAATCGACAATCCTTGATGCGCTCAGCCTTGCTCTTTCCTGGCTTGTAAGTAAAAGCAAAGCCGGCAAAAAAACAGGGCAGAAAATCGACGAAACTGATATAAGATTTAATGAAAAAAGCTGTTCTATTTTGGCATACGCCCATCATGATAAAAAAACATTTAAGTGGCAGGTCAATAAGAGCAGAAAAGAAAATCTCAAAAACGAAATTTCTGAAATCAACCCATTGATTGACTGTTTCCAGAAGGAAGGTTCTTTCCCTGCTGTATGCTATTATCCCGTTGAGCGTTCTATAACCGA
This sequence comes from Sedimentisphaera cyanobacteriorum, assembly GCF_001997385.1. Taxonomy (NCBI): domain Bacteria; kingdom Pseudomonadati; phylum Planctomycetota; class Phycisphaerae; order Sedimentisphaerales; family Sedimentisphaeraceae; genus Sedimentisphaera; species Sedimentisphaera cyanobacteriorum. The sequence continues at coordinate 316,711 of NZ_CP019633.1, forward strand.
AAAGATTTCAGGTTCATTGAAGCCTGGTGTTTATCCGCCTGAGGTGATTAAATCCTCACTTTTAGGTAAGGTTGACTACAACCTTCTCTTCAACTGGATAAGAGAAAGGGAAGACTTGCTCAATCAGAAACTGGCAGAGGCATACCGCAAACACAGAAATAACCCCTCGCAAATGGAGATTGAGCCCGATAGGCAATATGAGGCAGTAAAGAAAACCATAGAAACATTTGTGCCTGAGGTGTCTAATATAAAAGTTGATAGAGAAAGCTATTCTGCCGGCGGGGCTTCGCTGGTTATGGAAAAGGCGGGAGAAACGCTTTCTTTCGATCAGCTCTCCGGCGGTGAAAAGAATCTCATAGCCCTTGCTGGTGATATTGCAATGAGGCTTGTTAATTCAGCTCCTGAATGCAAAAATCCTCTCGAAAACGAGGGTATTATTCTTATAGATGAAATTGATTTACACTTGCATCCAAGCTGGCAGAGAACTGTTATACCGAATCTGCTTGAAGCTTTCCCGAATTGCCAGTTTTTCATTTCAACACATTCCCCGCAGGTGATCAGCAACGTTAGAAAAACGAATCAGGTTTTCTGTTTGAGGCAGTTAGAGGACGGCCTTGAATCCAGCCACCCGGTTTCCGCAGGAAATGCTCCTTACGGAATGAGCATAGACAGGGTAGTTGAGCTCGTGATGGATGATGAGGCGAGGCCGAAGGAGGTAAGCGAAAAACTAAGCAGTGTTTTCCGGCTTATCGAATGGAAAAAATTTGACCAAGCCAAAAGTATTCTCAATGAACTGAAAAAAGATATGCCCTCCGAGGATCCGGAAATAATGAGAGCTGATACTCTTATTAGAATGGAGGAGATCAGGAATTGAGGCATATCAGGAAAAAAATGAGTCCTCAAGACTTCGAAAGATGGAAGCGGGGCAGCAGCAGCGCAAACTGGTCTGATTTTACGAAATTAGAGGAAATTTGCCGGAATTTAAAGAATTCCCTTTCCCAAGAGCAGAAAGGGAATTGCTGCTATTGCGAGAAAAAAAACGATTGCCAAAACAGCAGGGATTCACATGTGGAGCATTTACTTCCCAGAAGTAAATACCCTCAAAAAACTTTCGCATACGATAATCTTCTGCTTTCCTGCAACTTTTCTGATTCGTGTGGATTCTCCAAAGGAAACACTTGTATTCCGGTAGCACCAACGGACCCTGACTGTGAAAAAAGGTTCACTTATACCGGCGACGGGCAGGTTATTCCGGCAGACCCTGAAGACAGCAATGCAGAAAAGACTATTAAAATACTCGGTCTGAACTCTAAGAGATTAATTGATAATAGAAGGAGTATAATCAGAGAATTGGCAAAAGCATGTCCTGATTATATTTCCAGTGCTGCGGAAAACTGCAATGAATGGTACAAAGGTTTTTATACAGTAATTAAATACGTTGAAAAGAAATTATAACAAACAGCAAAGGCGCATATATGGATAATGTACTGAATTTCGTAATAGTAGGACACGTTGACCACGGAAAATCAACCCTCATCGGCAGGCTGCTCTACGATACCGATTCTCTCCAGCCTGATAAGATTGCCGAGATGGAGAAGATGAGCAAATCCCGCGGGCGTGATGAGAATGAATTTGCATACCTGCTCGACCACCTCGAGGAAGAACGCAAGCAGGGCGTTACAATAGACACAACGCAGGTTTTCTTCAGCACAGACCAGCGGCATTACGTTATCATAGATGCCCCAGGGCACGTTGAGTTTGTGAAGAATATGATCACTGGCGCATCTCAGGCCGAGGCGGCTGTATTGATTGTTGATGCCGCCGAGGGCGTTATGGAGCAGACAAAACGCCATTCGTATATGCTGAATATGCTCGGCCTTGAGCAGATAATCACCGTTATTAACAAGATGGACCTCGTAGAATACAGTCAAGAGCGGTTTGAGCAGGTTCGAAGCGATGTGCAGGAGTTTCTCGCATCCATCGGGGCGAGCTCAGATATAACGATTCCGATAGCCGCTGCAAAAGGCGATAATATTGCTAAGCCTTCGGATAATATGCCTTGGCATAAAGGCCTTACCTTCCTCGAAAGCCTCGACAGCCTTAAAGGCAGGATACCGGCTGAGGATAAGAGCCTCATCTTCCCTGTGCAGGATGTTTACAAGGTGGATGAAAAGCGGATTAATGCAGGACGCGTGGAGGCGGGCTGCGTGGAGCAGGGCGAGGCTGTAAAGGTGATTCCTTCGGGGCAGAAAACAAAGGTTCAGTCTGTGGAGAAGTTTCTCGAAGAGACGGATAGGGCGTGCGCAGGCGAATCTATCGGCCTGACAACTGAAGATGCCCTCTTCCTCGACAGAGGCGATATCGTATGCAGAGAGGGCGGCGAGCCGGCTCTTGCAGACTGCTTCCGTGCGAGAATCTTCTGGATGACCAAACGCCCGCTCGATACATCCGAAAGGCTGTTTATACGCTGCGCAACCCAGCAGACACGCTGCAGTATAGATACCATAGAAAAACGCATCGACTCCTCCACCCTCAAGGTGCTCGAGGAAAACGGCACTAGACTCGAAAATCTCGAAGTGGGCGAGGTGGTGATTAAAACCAAGAAGGAAATCGCCTTCGACGACTTCAACAATACCCAGGAGATGGGCAGATTCGTGCTTGTGAAAGACGAAAATATCGTTGCAGGCGGAATTATCACCGGCCGGTAGAAAGTAAAATGCGTTAGTATTTTAATATAGGTTTCTATTTTGTTTCCAGAGATGGCCACGGAAGAAAGCAGCGGCGGATTACAAACTTACACAAGAGCGGAAGAAGGCTTTTTTGAGCAGTGGAGAATCAAACCCAAGGCCAAGGCACGTTTTGATATTCAAGAGAAGAATGCTTAAAGGAACAGAAGCATGACAATGAAAATTGACATACCGAAAGAAAAAATAGCGGAATTCTGCCGTCGAAACGGGATACGCCGGATGTCAGTGTTTGGCTCCGTGCTGCGTGATGATTTCTCAGGTGAAAGCGATGTCGATGTTTTGGTGGAGTTCGAGCCAGATGTGCATGTGGGGCTGGCGTTTTTCAGGATGGAAAAGGTGTTATCGGATATATTTGAACGTAAGGTAGATTTGAATACGCCGGGTTTTTTGAGCAGAGATTTCCGTGAGGATGTAATCAGAGAAGCAGAGGTGTTATATGACGCAGTGCAAGGATAATATTAAATTACGGCATATGCTCGAACATTCCAGAGAAGCGGTGAAACTGGCTGAAGGTAAAAGCAGGAAAGACCTTGACAGCGACCGGAAAATGGAACTGGCGTTGACGCGATTAGTGGAGATTATCGGCGAAGCTGCGGCAAGGGTATCAAATCAAACGCAGAATGGGTATTCTGAAATTCCGTGGTCAGAGATTATTGGTTTGCGTAACCGGCTTATACACGGCTACGATGCGGTTGACATGGATATCCTGTGGGAAATTATTCAAGTTGATTTGCCGGGGCTGATCGCAGATTTAGATATAATCATCAAGGAGTTAAGGGAATAGCCAAGAAAGGTGAAAATCAGTAAGTGAAGCTAATGAAAAGGGTTTCGCGCTGCCTTAATCGTATTGCTTCGGCGCTTTCAGGTGGGCAACGAATTTATGCGCGGAGAGGCATATATTTTTTTGATTCCGGCTACATACTATAAATCTTAAAATAGCAGTTTTTTATTTAATTTGGCTATCTGCGAAGAAGCGGGGCGGTTTAAATCTCTTCGAGAGGCACAAGTACAGATTAAATCAAGTTCGTTTAAAAAAGAGTGGGCAGACCGTTGCGGTCTGCCCTCGCGTTTTTAAGGAGGCTTTGTGTTGGTTGTTGTTATGTGTTTTTTAAGGAGAATTGCGGATGAGAGGACTCGAACCTCCACGGGCGTATTGCCCATTAGCACCTGAAGCTAACGCGTCTGCCAATTCCGCCACATCCGCGGGAAGACGCAGATAATATTGAATCGGCAAAAAAAGTCAAGCCGTTTTCTTAAGAACAGCTTTGCGTTTAGCTCCCGCATCCACTGATTGTTTAACAGGAAAAAGTTTTGACGTACAAAAACCATTCCCTCTAAAACAATTGTTATGATATTAAGTTTTTTAAAGAGGTCAAGAGAAAAAGCGAAAAATTTTGAAAATTTTTATTTAGCTTTAATTCTCATTAAACCGTTTTACTGCAATACTTTACGGGCAAGTCTTTCTTAGGTTCTTAAGGTTTTTGAAAATATTGAAAAAAGTTTTCAAATAAACACAAAAAAAGCGGCTCGGGAATTAGATCCTGAGCCGCTTTTGGTCTTTTAATTAATCTGAGCGTTTATTCTTCGATTTTCAGCTCAGTGCCTTCAGACTGTTTTTTCGCCTCTTTTTCTTCCGGCTTGAATACATCTGAGTAGCGGATTGTGGCTGCCTGCATCATATTTTCACGGATTTTGTCAGCCGCCTTGCCCATCTTCTGATTGACAAGCTGCTCGCGTATTTTCTCTTTCTGGTCTTCAAATACAGCCTCTTTGGCTTCTTTTTTGTCCGTAACGAGGATGATATGGTATCCGAATTTAGTCTTTACCACATCAGACACTTCGCCTACTTCAAGATTGAAAGCTGCATCCTCAAACGCTCCTACCATTCTTCCGCGTGAGAAGAAGCCGAGGTCCCCGCCGCGCTCAGAACTGGGGCAGTCCGAGTTTTCTTTAGCTATAGCTGCAAAGTCGCCGCCGTCATTGATTTTCTTAAGAAGTTCCTCAGCCTTTTCCTTAGCTGCCTGCTGGTCTTCTTTACTCTCGGTTTTGATGAGTATGTGGCTTGCTTTAACCTGCTTAGGACTTGCGAGCTTTTCTTTGTTCGAGTCGAAATACTCTTTTACATCTTTATCTGATACCTTTACATCATCCGAAGAGAGCTTATTGATGATCTTTTCGAATTCGAGGCTCCTGCGCACCTGATCGAGCAGTTCGCCGTAATCCTTGCCGGCGTCTTTAATCATCTTTTTATACTGCTCAAGAGTGATGTCTTTAGAAGAAATCATATCTTTTACTTCCTTCTCGCATCTCTCATCGCTTACGGATATACCCATTTCTTCTGCCTTCTGAGAAACGAGCTCGCCGAAGATGATGGTATCAAGAACGCGCTTTTTGATTTTTGTCGCTTGAGATTCGCGCATCTGCTTGGGATATCTGCTCAGAGTCATCTCTGCAAGGCTGTCAACCTTTTCCATCCCGATCTTTTCACCGTTGACGATTGCCGCTACGCCGCTGAGGTCTTTTGTTTCTGATTGTTTGTCCGCCTCTTCCGCTGATGCGAAAGTTACAGTTAACAGGGTTACTATTAACAAAGATTTGATAAGTTTCATTTTTTTCCTTTCAAGATTTTTCCTAATTTTAAGAACACTGCCTTCAATTGTGAACATCAACTTCTATAAATCAAGTGATTTTAAAATTTGATTCAAACTATTTTACTGCTGCAATTGATATAAAATTAAAACACTTAAACCACAGATAGATCTGAGAGTATCCAGCTTCAGACAGCCTGCTGAAATGTTTTTTTGTTGAGTCTGGTAATAGTACATTCTCAAGGGCTCTACGCTTCTGGCTTATCTCAAGTTCGCTGTAGCCGTTGAGACTTTTAAATTTATGGTGCATTTTTACCTGAAAGTCCTGCTCCTGCTTATCTTCATACCTGATCTTCTCGGATAGAAGCAGCATCCCTCCCGGGCGGGTGTTAGAAGCGATCCTCTTTACGATTTCATCCCGATTTTCGGGGCTGAGAAACTGCAAAGTGAAATTCATTGCGCAGAGCGAACAGTTTTCGATTTCGGTATCGAGGATGTCTTCGCAGCGGACATCAATTTCCACATTGCTCGGGTCCTGCTCTACCATCTGCCTGCACCGGGCAGCCATAGCCTCTGAATTATCCACAGCGATTATCCTGCATCCAGTTTTATGCTCTAATCCTCTTCGCATGGCAATAGCTGATGCCCCGAGCGAGCAGCCCAAATCGTAACACACGGCCCCGTCTTCTGCAACCTGCTCGGCAAAAACTTTCGTCATAGCGGCAACCGTTGCATATCCGGGCACGCTTCTGCGGATCATATCGTCAAAAACGCTCACCACGTCCTTATCGAACACGAAATCCGCCACCTTCTCGCGGTACTCTGAGTATATTGAATCTTTCATTTGCCTCATTAGTTATATTTTAAGCGGAGCATTCCGGGCAGGTCTCGCCGTGGTCGGCGTGCTCTCTGCACTTAATCACCTCAGCAGAGATTTTCTTGTTAGCGAGGCGAATGTCAAACAGTCCCTTGATTTTATCGCTGCCGTCTTCAATAACGCAAGCATACTCAAGGTTGTACGAACGGAAATACCGCATTGCTTCCTCAAGCTCCATATCGGGGCTTATATGGTCTTCTATCGGCTTCATAATATCGCATGCGAGAAGCCAGCTTGCGGTGTCTCGGTATTTTAGTGTTTCTTTTATGCCCTCAATAGACATAGAGCCTATAACCTTCCCGGAATCTTCAACTACCGGGTAGTAGGTGAAGTCGTTTTCTGAAAAGATCCTTAAAACCTCATCAAGAGTTTGGGAAGCGTGTATTGTTACAGGACTTTCAATCATAACATCCCGCACCTTGTACTTCTTTATCAAATCATCTTCAGTTACGTTGAGGCCTATCTCGCCGGCCTTCTTAACTGCATACTTCACAGAAACCGGCCCGAGAAGCTGAACGAAAAGGGTAGTAGCAGTTACCACAAGCACAATCATCTGTGCAATTTCCGGCTGGTCGGCGAATTTGTGGCTCGCCATAATACTCAAACCTACAGCAACGCCGCCCTGAGCAAAGAGGCAGCAGCCCAGATACTTCTTTACCACAGCCCTTGCGCCTGAAATCTTGGCTCCAATAAAGGCCCCGCCCATCTTTCCGAGGCTCCTGAAAACCACGTATCCAGCAGCTATAGCGAGTGCTGCGCCTTTTAGCCCCTGTATTTCGATTCCCGCTCCAACGAATACAAAGAAAAGTATGTATATAGGCGGGCTGAATTTCTGGATCATTGAAAATGTCTGTGAGCTGAGCCTTGGGGCGATGTTCACAATCGTGAGCCCGAGGCACATTGAGGAGAGTATTACATCGAAATGAAGGGCTATGCTCAGCCCGATTGTAAGCAGTACAGAGCCTACGGCAAATGTGAGCATACTGTCTGTGTCGTTTGTTCGCTTCAGGATCCACTGCAAAATGAATCCGCCTGCAACGCCCAGCACAATCGCTCCGCCCAGCTCATAAACAGCGCTCAGCAGCGAAGTGATTACCCCGCCTTCAGCCCCGCCTGCGATAATCCCAGCTACGCTTGTCCCGATCCCGTAGAGCGTCAGCGCTAAGGCATCGTCCAGAGCCACTATCGCTGTAGCGGCGGTTGTGAGAACGCCTCGGGTTTTGTATTCCCACAGCACCTGTATCGTAGAGGCTGGATCTGTGGCAGAGGAAATCGCTCCAAGTACAAGGCCTAAAGCAGAGGCCATCTGGAGATCTTTTGTGAACAGGTAGTATATCCCGCCGCTCGCAGCTCCTACCAGCAGAAAGGCAGTTATGCCTTCTCCCAATAGGATGCTCATAAACTGCTTGCCGTACTTCTTGAAAATCTCGCTCTTGAGCTCGCCGCCTATCATAAAACCGATTATCCCAAGGGCGAAAAAATTAAGCGGCTCAAGGGTTTTTATCGTTTCTGCGGAGATTATCTTAAGCCCGCTCTCTCCGATTATAGCGCCAATCACAATGTACCCTATTACCTGAGGTACGTTAAGACGCTGAAAGAGCTTGGCTCCGAGTATTCCGCCGAATACTACGACTCCCATCATTAATACAACGTTTAGGTGTTGAATATCTATAGGCATTTTATTCCCTGCATTGCGGGTTTGTTTTAACTGTTAATTGTGAGTATAATTAAATCTGGCCGGCACATTTTTATGCACCGGCCAGCTGATATGTTTAAGTATTTATTTTCGGGTTCAGAGGATTAAGGCATATTCGGTTCGCCGCCTGCAATACCTTCTTCTGCTTCAGCTTCTCCTGCGCCTTCTTCGACCTGCGTTTCAGCGGCAGGCTGAACTTCCTGGGCAAGCAGATCAGAAAACGGATCAAGCGCTTCGGAGTTTGCGGGGTCTTCGCTAAGCTCTATCCAGTCTTCTTTATGAAGCTCGAAGATTGATTTTACAATATCCTGATACGCCTGCTGGTCTTCAGGTTTTTCCAGCTTGTTGAATTCTGTGATTAGGTATATCAGCCTGTCGAGCCTGTCCTGCTCCTGCATACCCGAAACCTGCGAAAATGCCACCTTGGCGTTTTCGTATTTTTCCATAAGTTTCTGCTGGGCGGTTTTGAAGTCTATCCCGTATTCTTTGAAAAGCCCTGCAAGGTAGCTTGTACCGAATTGAGGGTCGTGCTTGATTGAATAGTCCTTTATTGAATCGAGCTTTTTGAGAAGCTCATCTTTAAGCTGCTCATTTCCACCTTTTTCCTCAGCAAGCTTGAGCCTGCTGTAGATTTGAGCCATATATCCTCTGGCGGCCGCATCTTTGCCTGAGCTGGTATCTGCTGCTTCTACAGCATTCTGATAGAGCTCGAAGCTTTTCTCGAACGCCTCATTTATCTTGTCTTCTGCTTCACTCAGCTTTTCTTCGCATTTCTCTATCAAACTTTCAGGCAAAACTGCCGCTTCCTGCTGCTGGAGAGACTGAAGGTTATTCAAAGATTTTGAAGCTGTTTCAAAGAAATCTGCCTGAGTTTTTCTCAGTGAAACCAGTGAACTTTGAACCTGCGCTTTCTGGACAGCTGCATCGGAGGTGAGATTGCCCTTTACTTGAGAATAAGCCTGCATTGCCTGTGAATAGGTGTTTTCAATCTCTGATGTCCTTGCAGAAAAGCTTTCTATGACAGAATCGAGGCTGCCTGTCTTGTCCTTAACATAAGCCCTTCCCTTTTCAATCAGATCGCCCAGATACGAGAGCTGCTCGGAAAAGCCAAGCTCAGAATCCATATTTTTGAGAAAATCTATTCTGTTCTTTACTTCCTGAGCATCGCTTTTGAGCATAGAAAGAAGGTTTTCAATGCTTTCCTTTTCATCTTCGAGAGGCTCGAGCTTATCCATAAATTTCTGGAGCTCAGATTCCAGTGAAAACTGCGAATCGCCGTTTGCCTTGCCTCTTAATATACTGAAAGCCTTATCTTCAAGCTTTGCCCTTGTTTCCCCGCTCTTAAGTTCAGCTTTGTTGAAAAGGCTCACTGTTTCAGATTTTATATTAATCAATGAAGACTTAACATCTTCAATCTTTGATTTGTATTCACTGACCTTGGCCTCAATGGTGCTGAGCTGGGCTTTCTTTTCGGATATCTTTGCCTCTATCCCTGATTTCTCGGCAAGCAGCTCCTGAAGCTTTTGTTTCTCAGAAGTCCCTGTTTCTGAAAGCATCTTCACCATTTCCATATCAGAGGCATATTCTGATACCCTTGAGAGCTTTTCGCCCGCATCTTCAATCATATTGCCAGCTTCAAGCGAGATGGTGTTGAGCTTATCAGAAAGCTTTTCCGCTTTGGCTTTGTAGAGCCTGCCTGCAAGCAGATTAACCTGCTCAGCCTTTCCGCCCGCCTTCTCAGCGTAGTCTCTTGCCTTTTCCACCTCTTCAATAGCGGCCTGAAAATCATGGCCTCCAGCTTCAGCTTTGTAGTCCTGCACAGTCCGCACAGCTTTTTCAATCTGTTTGCCCGCTTTTTCAGCCGCCTGATCTTCAGGGTTTTTCCCGCAGCCGCCTGCAGCAAATACTGAGGCGAGGAGAATAAGAAAAAATTTCTTCTTTAGTATGTACTTCATCTCTAAACGCTTATAAATAGTAAAATTATAAAGATAGCACTTTCAAGATGGTGATTCTATATCCGGCAGAATGTTTTTCAAGAAAATATTTTTTTATTAAACGCTTTATAGTTTTTCCTAAAGGTTGAATAACGTCCCTGCCGGCGTATAATGCAGAGCACTAATTTACCCCGAAAGGAGCAATTATGGAAAACAAATATCATCTGGAAACGCTTGCAATTCATGCGGGCTACGAAAAAGACAAGCAGACTCGAAGCGTTAATGAACCTATCTACCAGACCACCGGCTACCATTATGACAGCACCGAGCAGGCGGCGAATTTATTCGAGCTTGAAGAAGAGGGCAATATATACTCGAGGCTCACTAATCCCACCGTTCGAATACTTGAAAAACGTATTGCGGCTCTGGAAGGGGGTCAGGAGGCGGTAGCCTTCAGCTCCGGTATGGCAGCGATTGCGGGTGTGGCGCTTGCGCTTTGCAGGGAAGGCGATAACATAGTATCCTCAAGCTCGCTTTACGGCGGAACAAGCACCCTTTTCACCCACACCCTGAAAAAATGGGGCATAGAAACTCGGTTTGCAGATTCAACCGACCCGGACACCTTCGCTGAACATATTGACAACCGCACAAAGATGGTGTATTTCGAGACTATCGGCAATCCGAAGAACGATGTGCCCGAGATTGAGCAGATTGTTAAAATCGCGCACAAAAGTGAGGTAGCTGTGGTATGCGATAACACCGTTACCTCAGCGATGCTGATAAGGCCGATTGATTTCGGCGTGGATGTAGTGGTTCAGAGCTGCACGAAGATAATAGACGGACGCGGCTCGAGCGTTGGCGGGATAGCAGTAGAAAGCGGAAACTTCAACTGGGCTCGAGGAAGGTATCCAGATATGGTAGAGCCGGACCCGAGCTATCACGGCCTGAAGCTCTGCGAAAAATTCGGCAGAGTAGCCCTTTCGGCAAGACTCCGAATACAGATGCTGCGTGATATCGGTGGGTGTATGGCTCCCTTTAATGCTTATATGTTTCTCCACGGGCTCTCAACGCTCCATCTCAGGGTCACGAGGCACTGCCAAAACGCCCTCGAACTGGCAAGATTTCTCGAGGCAAACAAGTATGTGAGCTATGTAAACTATCCCGGCCTTGAAAGCGACCCGCATTTTATGAATGCTCAGAAGTATCTGCCAAAGGGGCAGGGGGCGATTCTGGGTTTCGGGATAAAAGGCGGCACCGAAGCCGGAAAGAAATTCATCAACAGCGTAAGGCTTGCATCCCACGTAACAAATCTGCTCGACAGCAGGACGATGGTGGTTCATCCCGCATCAACCACCCATCAGCAGCTCTCTGATCAGGAGAAGATTGATGCCGGCGTTCTGCCGGATTTCATCAGGGTGTCTGTGGGAACTGAACACATCGATGATATACTTGCAGATTTTGAGCAGGCAATCAAGGCCTCTCAGAGATAAAGCAATACGAAAAAAACGGGGCGGATGAACGCCCCGTTTGAATCTTTCGATTTAATCACTCTGCAGGCCGATTATCTGTAAGCCAGCTCCCGGCCATTTCAGCAATATCCAGCATATCTACAACGCAGTCCTCATTAGCATCGCCAACTGGATGGGGGTGGTTCAAATCTCCGCATCGCGGCTCCGGCGATACAATGTATGTTTCGTATGGTCCGAGATCTCCGTAAACTTTCATATAATAATACTTACCTTCGATTAAGTTTAGAGAATCTTCTGCAGAATTTCCCCCCTTATAGTCGCTTGAACCGCGCATGTAATTGTACAGCCCTGCAGTCTCTTCTACGAAAAATTGCAAATACACATAGCCTGCGGCGGATAAATTTTCCAATCCCAGGGTGTAAGTTCCCGTCATAGGAGCGATGAACTTGAGAAAATCAAAGTCTGTGTTTATATTTGCTGAGTAATTTATTTCGCCGCTCTGTCTCGTTCCGTCTAGCTGAGAAAAAAGAGTCGCATTTTCAAAAGTATTGCCGTGGTCCTCTTCCTGCAAACCCAAATCTATTACGCTCAGATTGTAATATTCGCCAATCTTCGAATCATTTCCAAGTACATTAATCTTATAGAAACCGTCGTACAAGGATACCATTGTGGCGTAATTATAATTTATGTTTTGAAGCAGGCTGCAATCATTATCGTATAATTTGAAATTAACGTTTGAGTAATCCGAAGCAGTAAGAACAATCTCGTATTTATGCAGACGCTGCGTTTCAAATTTGAACCAGTCTGTGTCAATGGGGATGCTGTTTGCAGGGTCTGATCTGTTTATTGTTCCATCGATGGCCGGCTCGCCGACAATTATTTCGCTTGCTGTGGAGCAGTCGTTGGAGTAGCTGTCTTCCGGGAAGGCCTCGAGAATCTTTGCTCCAACAGAATAGTCGCCTAAGTAGCCGCTGCCGTAAATTTTGTAATAAACTGGAGCGTCCTTTTCTATGAAAACATCAAAGGTTTCCGCCTTGTTCCAAGTTGCTGTTAAGAAGTAAGAAATTAACTCCCCATAATCGTTTTCCTGAAAAACCTGAATATACTTGTAGCCCCCGTTGTTGCGGCTTACTATTGTAATCCTGTAAAGTGTTTCCGCCTGCGGGGTGAATTTAAACCAATCAAAATCCGGATTCAGATCCTGATTGTATTCGATGGAGCCTTCTGTTAAATCTGCCCCGGGAGTGATTTCAACTGCCTGATCGCTGAAATTCGGATAGTCATCCTGCATTACTCCGAGGTCTGTAACCTGAAGGTTGTAGTATTCTCCTTTTTCATACTGCCCGCCGGCGACTTTGATTTTATAGTTCTCCCCATTGAGAGATACAATAGTTCTGGAAGTTCCGCTGAGGTTTACAGGCTCGCAGTCTTCATAATAAAGCCAAAAGTTCATATTTCTGTTGTCAGCATCGCCTAGCAGTATCTGATACCTGTGCATCTGCTCTGCCTCGAATTCAAACCAGTCTTCATCTGCAGGCAGCTGAAGGATAGGGTCGAAGTGCGTTATTGTGCCTTCTATCAGCGTATCAAGGGCAATCATAGTAGGCGAGGAGCAGTCATCGGAGTATGAATCCTCGGGATAAGTTCCAAGAGCTGCTGCTTGCACAGAATAATTGCCTTCGCTGCCCCAAATCCTTATGCATACATCCTCTGCCGGCTCAATGAAGACATCCTTCGTCAGCGAACCTGAGTGAATAGCGTCTGAGGTCTGTCTTTCGCTTGTGCCGAGTGCATCAACGAAATAAATCTCCATATATTTATAGCCGTTTGCTGTGGAGTCGAGCGAGATTCTGTACAGAGTTACGCCCGGGCTTGAAAACTTGAACCAGTCATTATCACCGCTTGGCGTGAGAGTGCCGTAAATCTCTCCAGAGCCGGGAACTATAACTTCAGCGGTCGAAATGTCACCACCATAGTCGGGGTCTTCCGCAAGGCACGGAAAAGATGCAAAAAAACAGGCTGCACCAATAATTAAACAAATCTTCATAAATGAACTCCTTAAAAAAAAGTGAACTGTTTTGTTTTTTTTATCATAGCAGACTTGAATCGTTTTCTGATACAAAATTTTCCCAAAACCTTCTTTTTTTTAACCAAACTGGTAAAAATTCCTTTTGGCGGGGCTTTTTATTGTTCTTTCCGCAATCAATTTCACATCTTGGAAGGCAGATTTTGCGTGTGCGACAATATTTTCCGGCAAAACGCAAATCTTCATGCTGAATGCTTTGCAGAATTTATTATCTATTTACTGAGCCAGCGGTTCGCTGCTTAATAATGCAGCGTCGTACAGCGGTGTAATATGAAGAGTCTATTCGTTGTGTCGGCTTAGCGGGCGACTTGCGTCGCTCCGCTGTAGTACGGGGGATGTTTAACATTGAGCCTGTCCGCCGAAGGCGGAGAGGTATCGGAGAAATGCAGATAAATGTTCGTTTCGTGAAATCGCAGCGAAGTTTATTATCCACAGATAGCACGGATGGCACAGATGTTTTTATGAGTGTAAAAGCTTGCGATAAAACAATTTATATCAAAATCCTTCGTGCCCTTCGAGCCCTTCGCGGTTTAAACCAATTCCACGAGGATTAAAAAAATACCCGCCCAAAAATCTTTCTCCGCCTTTTCCTTATCAAATATCTATCCTGTCAATCCTGTAAATCCCGTCTAAAAAACCTCCCCTCTGTTTACTCTCCGCCTCCGGCGGAGAGTAAGCGGATAGATACGGCTTTAAAAAGCTTTGCCGGAAAATATTGTCGCATAGTATTTTGCTGTATCAGCGATTATTTTTTGTGTTTGCAGTTGTTTCTGTTAGAATAGCGGGAAATTATGAAATATAGACTAAGAGGTAGAAATGGTAAAACAATTTTTTGATTCTGAAAGTAATTTCTCCAAGTATATCCTGCTTGGTATAGGTGCAGCGCTGATTATAGGGATCATTAACGGGTCCTTCTATACAGTGAACACCGACGAACGTGCTGTAGTTACCAGATTCGGCAAGTTCAGCCGTACCGCCGAGCCCGGGCTTCATTTCAAGCTCCCATTCGGTATTGAATCGGTATCAACCCCGAAAGTAACTACTGTATTCAAGGAAGAATTTGGCTTCAGGACGCTCAAGGCGGGCGTTGAAAGCCAGTACGACCGCCGCGATTATTCCAGTGAATCGCTTATGCTCTGCGGAGACTTGAGCGTTGCAGATGTCCAGTGGATTGTGCAGTACAGGATTATCGATCCCCAGAAGTATCTGTTCAATATCAGAGACCATCGCAAAATGCTTCGTGATGTAGCAGAGTCGGTAGTTCGAAGAGAAGTGGGCGATTCATCGGTTGATGAAGTGCTTACAGAGCGAAGGATGGAGATCAACGAGCTCGTTGAAGACGGTATGCAGAAGATCCTCGATGATTATGAATCAGGGCTCTTTGTGGTAACTGTTAAAATGCAGGATGTTAATCCGCCGGATCCGGTAAAGCATGCGTTTAATGAAGTTAATGCTGCCCAGCAGGAGAAGGAAAGGCTTATAAACAGCGCTAAGAAAGAGTACAACGAGATTATCCCCAAAAAGCGGGGCGAAGCGCAGAAGATGGTTCAGCAGGCCGAGGCTTACGCTGTTAAGAGGGTGAACGAGGCTGAAGGTGATGCCGGCCGATTCAGAGAGATATACAACAACTACAAAAACAGCAAAGAGGTTACAAGGACAAGAATGTATCTCGAGGCTATAAACGAAGCCTTCCCTGAGATTGGTCAGATTAATATTATGGACAAAGAGGTTGAATCTCTTCTGCCCCATATGAATATAAACAAGAAGGGGGAATCTAAATGAATCCTACTAAAATAGCAAACTACATCCTATGGGGCTTTATCGCCCTTTTTGTGGCGTTCAATCTTTTCTGCTATACGGTCAAGGAAACCGAGCAGGCTGTAATCACTCAGTTCGGGCAGTACAAGAGAGTTGAGCAGGACGCAGGCCTGAAATTCAAAATTCCTTTTGTCGAAAAGGTGAATATGTTTGAGAAACGCCTTCTCGAATGGGACGGAACACCAACGCAAATGCCTACTGTAGAAAAGAGGTATATCAACGTTGACACCTTCGGACGCTGGAGAATCGTAGATCCACTCGAATTTATGAAAACTCTCCGCACTGAAACCGCCGCTCAGAGCAGGCTGGATGATATCATTAATTCTGCTGTTAGAAACAGGATATCAAGCAATCAGCTCATCGAAGCCGTGCGCAATTCCAACAGAGAGATGTCGATGATGGTGGAAGTGAAGGATATTCGCGAGCAGGATGTTACCAGCATTTCAATGGGCAGGAACGCTATTGAGGATAAAATTCTTAAGGAAGCGAAAGTTTCGGCCAAGGATTTCGGCATTGAGCTTGTGGATGTGCTCATCAAACGCATCAACTACACCGAACAGGTTCGTGAGAAGGTTTACGAGAGGATGGTGGAAGAAAGGCTTCGCGTGGCAGCGGAATACCGCTCTGAAGGTGAAGGCGAGAAGATGAACATTCAGGGTAAGATTGAAAATGATACAAACCGCATTATCTCAGAGGCCTATAGAGAATCTCAGCAGATTCGCGGTTCAGCCGATTCAGAGGCCGTTAATATCTACGCCGAGGCCTACGGGCTAGACCCTGATTTCTTCGCATTCTACAAAACCCTTGAGTCTTACAAGGACAACCTCAAAGGCGCAAACGCTGTTCTCTCAACAGACAGCGAATACCTGAAATACCTTTCCTCAAGCACCGGAAAGCAAATGCAGGAAACAGCGGAGTAGGCGGAAGGCTTCTGATGGCAGAGAAGATTTCCACTCCACTGGCAAAAAAGAAAGCAGAACAGCTCAGAGCAGGCGAAGAGGTGCTTATCTCAGGCATTATATACAGCGCTCGGGATATGGCTCACAAAAGACTCACGGAAACAATCGCCCGCTCTGAGCCTCTTCCGATTGATTTGGAAGGGCAGATTATATATTTTGTAGGCCCTTCGCCTGCCTCCCCGGGCAGGCCCGCAGGCTCTGCAGGCCCCACTACGTCCTCAAGGATGGATCCATTCAGCCCGATTCTTCTGGATAACGGCCTTGCCGGCATGATAGGCAAGGGATACCGCGGGGATGCTGTAATCAATTTCCTGATTAAGAATAAGGCGGTGCATTTCAGCGCTGTAGGCGGGGCGGGGGCGCTTTTGAGCAAATCAATCGTCAAATCCGAAGTGGTGGCATATCACGACCTCGGGCCCGAGGCAATCCGCCGCCTTGAGGTGTTGGATTTCCCGGCAGTTGTTGCCTACGACTCCCGCGGCGCAAGCATATACGAACGCAAATGATACTTTGTTAAGAGGTAATGGAGCTCTTATTTAATGAAAGGTATTTGATTTTATGAAGTGTTTTTGTAAAAACTTATCAGCTTTCAGAAATCCTATGCTGCTTGTTTTAATCGCCGATTCTATTAGAAAAGTATTTGCAGCCGTTTAAAACAGAAATGTAAGATAAAATAATAACCAGCTTTTGAATTGAAATCCCTTTATATGTTTAAAAATAAAGAATACTGGCTCATAATATCAGCTCTTTTCTTTTTTTCGCTGCCCTGCATTGGCAAAGATAAAAAAGGCCCTGCTCAAATAGAGGTCTTCCCAGAAAAGAAAATCACCTCAATCAATCCAAACTTTTTCGGGACTTGCCCTTCATTTTTCAACCTAAGCAGCCGGCGAATGGCCGACGGCAAAGTCGCTCGGCATCTCAAAAACCTGCCCATCCGCGTACTTCGTTTTCCCGGCGGAACCGATTCGGACAACTATCTCTGGGATGCCCACCGTGTACATGACCCAAACCGCTGGCCGGCCTACCAAGGCCCTGAATCCATGGATACCGACCGCTTTATCTCCCTTTGCCGCCAGATTAATGCCGAGCCCCTGATGGTTGTGAACACTGAGATCGCCTTCTTCGAAAACCCTAAGCGCTCTGTAGAATTGGCAGCCGACTGGGTACACTACTGCAACATCGAAAAAAATTACAATATCAAGTATTGGGAGATCGGAAACGAACCCTATTTCCACACTCGCTTTAACGCCAAAGAATATGCCCGTCTGTTCATCAAGATTGCAAAAGCGATGAAAGCCGTGGACCCAGACATCAAAATCGCCGCTGTAGGTAATTGGAACATTGATTACCCGGGCCGCAAGGCCATGATATCGAGCAAAAATCTTGAAAAAGCCCAGCGGCTAGAAGTGAAATACGAAAATGGAAACTGGGATCTGTATGATAAGATCCATGAGCTGGAGACAGTGGAAAATCCTCCAAAATGGTGGTCAAACGTCTTTGATATTGCTGGCCCGCACATAGACATCGTCTCTGTTCACTGGTATTTCAACACCCGCTACCAGCTGCCCAATATGCAAAAAAAACTCAACCGCCTAAAAAATCTTACACGCCAAAAAATCCCTTCCAAAGAAATTCCTATAATCATCACCGAATGGAACGTTCATAAGCAGGGCGTCAAAAAAAACCGCCGACTGCTTGCTCTGGCAAAAGCTATTGGTAAATTCATTGACTCCGATGTGCAGATGGCTTTTTATTGGCCTTTATTCGGCTTTGGTAACCATCATCCAAGATCTCTACTAGATCATCGAGACAATTCCACCCTGCCCAACTACGAGCTGCTACACCTGTTCTCAAAAAATATGGGAACTCACCGAATCCAATCGACCGCTGCCTCCGAGAATGCCCCATACCATTTCGCATCAATCGCCAGAAAAAAGCAAATTTCCGTCTTTCTGGTAAATTCCAAAGAAAAGAGCCAAAAAATCAGCCTTGTGTTGCAGGGTTCACCCGCCAAAAACTATCAGCTTACAACCCTCATTGCACGCAACACCCCAAAGCTGCACTTTGATACCCGCAAAAGAACAATGACCTTAAAATATTCCAGATCCCCTCTTACCTTCGAGCTGCCCCCGCTTTCAATTACTCTCGTGAAAATTCCCTCGCCTGAAGTTGACCCATAAGAGAAAACAGCGGGTAATTACTGCGAATAACTTGCCAAAAACCCGCTTCTTCTTTGCAGTATTATCGGAATTGCCTGTAACCCGGCAACATAAGAAGAATAAATAATCAAAGCCAGAAGCTCATTTTTTGCTGAATTGCCCGTATAGCTGTCCTATAGCAACATTCAAAAACAGTGAGATCAGTATCTCCACACCTTCAAAATTAAGAATGATTTTGTTGTTTTCCTCAAGCAGAGACTTGAGCTTGCTGAATAGTTTCTGGCCGTTATCTGAAGATACGCAGAGACTGCCTATAAATTCAGCAATTTTTATTTCTTTAGGCATAATACAAACCCTGTAAGTTATCGTTCTGTTCGCATCTTGTAACTGTATTCATCTGGATTAATTTACGGTCTGAGCAGATTTTACGCCCCGCCGGAGAATTTAAGCAGAAATGCAAGGCCGGCCAGCAGAACCATCACAACTATTGTTGCCGTGTTGAAATGCTTTTCGATAAAGTCTCTTGCCTTCTCGCCGAATAGGTAAAAGAGCAGGCCTTCTGTGCCGAAGCGAAGCGTACGGAAAACAAGGCTTATCAGCACAAATTTGACTACGCTCACCTTCGCAAGCCCACCGAGCCAGCTGAAAATCATATAAGGTACGGGCGTAAGGGCGGAAATCGATATCGCCCAGAAATCGTACTCTTCGTAAAGCTCAAGGGCCTTCTGCGTTTTCTCGCCAATGTGCATAAATTCAATCGAGCTGAAAAAACCTATCACTCCATCGCCTATGAGCAGTCCGGCAAGAAGGGCGGTTGTCCCGCCGAGTACGGAGAAAAATGAGCAGATAAGGCCGTATTTTATCCCCTGCTTAGGCTTTGCGAGGCTCATCCCCAAAACCATAACGTCCGCAGGCACGGGAACGCATATAGGTTCAAAAAATGCAAGCAGAACCAGCACAGTCATTCCGTACTTTGTTTCCACCCATTTGAGAAACCAGTTGTAGAGCTTCTTGTGAATCTCCCATGATTTTATATTTTTCTTTGAGAGCCCTTCTGCAACGCTGCTTTCCGCATTTTCCGCCATAATTGCATTCCAATCAATTAAAAATTCTGCCGGCAAACCTTTCAAATCAGGCTGGCCTTAGAGCAAGCTCTATATTTTTATAAAAATTTTGTTAAAATCGCCTCTTTAAGCGATGCCTTTCTAAAATCAGATTTCAATAAGATATATTTTTGCTGAAAAAACACAAAGGTTTTTCGATGAGCGGCTGTAATAATCACCAAGAAAATAAGGGTATAGTGTTCGATTTTAAGCGATTCGCCGTCCACGACGGGCCGGGTATTAGAACAACCGTCTTTATGAAGGGGTGTCCGCTGAGGTGCAGGTGGTGTCATAATCCGGAGAGCTGGAGCATACGCCCTGAGCTGAGATTCGCCCCTAATCTCTGCATCAGATGCGGCAGGTGCGTGGATGTGTGCCCGGAGCAGGCTATAAGCTGGAAGAACGGCCAGCCCGAAACTGAACCGGAAAAATGCACCGGTCAGGGCAGGTGCTGCGATGCATGCGCTGCGGACGCTAGGATACTGCTGGGCAGAGAATACAATCCGCAGGAGGTGCTGGAGGTTCTCGAGAAAGACAGGGTTTTCTATGAGCAGTCCGGAGGCGGGGTAACCTTTTCCGGAGGCGAGCCGTTTATGCAGCCCGAATTCCTGCTCAGCTCTCTTGAGCTCTGCAAAGAGGCAGGGCTCCATACCGCTGTTGATACCACACTTTGCGCAGATCCAAAACTGCTGGCAAAGTCTTTTGAGCTTGCTGATTTATTCCTTGTTGATATAAAACACACCGATTCAGAAAAACACAGGGAATTTACAGGGGCAGACGCTGAGCAGATTCTTGATAATATAAAGATGCTCGGGGAATGCGGGGCTGAGATAATCGTGAGAATCCCGCTTATCAGAGGCTTTAACGATGATATCGCTATCATAAAAAAGGTAGCCAAAATTGCCAGGGCATCCAGCGTCAAACAAATTGACCTTCTCCAGTACAACGAAGGCGGGCTGGAAAAACAGAAAACACTAATCAGCTCAGGCGGGATATCAGGATTTGGCTCGGTAAGCGAAGAATTTTTCAACAAAGCTAAAACAGTACTTTCAGAATCAGGTCTGCTCGGCACGGCTGGGGGCTGATTTGTGCGCAAATTGGTTAATTTAAATACTTAAAATGGCTTTGAAAGCAGGTCGTTAATCATCTATCATTTCCTCGAACGAAAGCATTGTTGAGAATTTATTAATCTGGCAGATAAACCGGAATACAGGGCAGTGAAAGACAGGCTCAGTAAATCGCTGCCTATATTTTTGAAATAGTATTTTATGAGGGGATAATATGAACAGACATTTGTCAATTTTCTTTTTGATTTTATTTGCTGCAGCAGGTTTTTCTTACGCTGATTCAGTTAATATCAGCATAAACTGCGATGAAAAGAAAGCTGAAATCAGCGACCATTTATATGGAATCTTCTTTGAAGATATAAATTTTGCAGCAGACGGAGGGCTTTACGCCGAACTCGTGCAGAACAGGTCTTTCGAGTACCACACTGTACCGGGAAGGAATCCACTGCGAGATAAGTATCACCCGCTTTATGCTTGGAAGAAAATTGAAAGAAATGGCAGCAAATGCAGACTAACTTCCGAGCGTGAGATACCTCTGAACAGAAACAATCACCATTATCTTACCGTTCATATTGACGAGGCAGGCGAGGCCGGAGTTATGAACACCGGCTACGACGGCATACCGCTGGACAGGGGGGCGAAATACGATTTCTCCGTTTATGCCCGAAGAGAAGGTAGGATTTCCAAGCTGAATATTGCCCTTGAAACGCAGGATGGTAAGGTTTGCGGAAACGCAGCTGTACAAGGCCTGCAGGCAAACTGGAAGAAATTTGAAACTACGATTCAATCACGCATAACAACAGATAACGCAAGGCTGGTGGTAACCGCAGAAAACACCGGAAAGCTTCATCTGGATATGGTCTCGCTTTTCCCGCAGGACACATTCAAGGGAAGAAAAAACGGGCTCAGAAAAGACCTCGCCCAGGCCCTGGCAGACCTTGAGCCGAAATTTATGCGTTTCCCGGGCGGCTGCATCTCACACGGCCACAGTCTCGAAAATGCCTATCGCTGGCCGGATACGGTAGGTGATACTGCAAGCCGCAGGGGCAACTGGAATCTCTGGGGCTACCATCAAACATACGGCCTCGGATTCTTCGAATATTTTCAGTTTTGCGAGGATATCGGTGCAGAGCCTCTCCCTGTAGTTCCTGTGGGAGTTTCCTGCGGGTTCAGGCCTCCGTATGAATGTGCACCGATGGATGAGCTTGATGAATGGATTGACGAAGCTCTGAATTTGATAGAATTCGCCAACGGCGATACTAACACCGAATGGGGCAGCCTCCGTGCTGAGATGGGGCATCCGGAATCTTTCGAGATGGAATATATCTGTCTCGGCAATGAAGAGCACGACCGCCCCGAACTCCACGAGCGTTTTCCTCATTTCGTAAAGGCCATTCGGGAAGAATATCCCGATATAAAGATAATCGGCACCTCCGGGCTCGGCACGGAAATACCCCTTTACCCGCTTATGGACAAACTCAATGTTTACAGCTCCGATGAGCATTACTATATGGCTCCGGAGTGGTACTTGAACAATGACACGCGCTTCGATGATTTCGACCGCAGCAAGCCGCTGATATTTGTTGGCGAGTATGCCTCGCAGGGAAATACGCATTACAATGCTGTTGCAGAGGCCGCCTTCCTTACAGGTGTCGAGCGGAACGCAGATATCGTAGATATGACCTGCTACGCCCCGCTCTTCGCCCACAAAAATCATACCCAGTGGAGAGCGGCAGACCTGATCTGGTTCGATAAGCGTGAGGTTGTCAAAACCCCGAACTACTATGTTCAGCAGATGTTCAGCAAAAACGCCGGCGATTATTATCTCGGCAATGAGGTTGAAGTGGCTAAAGACCGGGAGCCTGAAACTGTTAGCGGAGGCGTTGGCATTGGCACATGGAATACAAAAATTGAGGCAGCCGAAGCGAAAGTAAACGGCAGAAAGCTTGATCTTTCTCGTTTCGAAGAAAGCTCAGGTGATTTCGATTTCAGCGCAGGCAGGCTCTCTCAGAAAGACGGCACAGCGAGGCCTGCAATAAGCTTTTCTCCAAAAGATTTCAGCGGCGAAAAAATAACCTACTCCGTCCGCGCACGCAAAACAGCAGGTGATGAGGGATTTCTGATAGTTTTCGGAGCTGAAGACAGCGATACATACTATTGGTGGAATATCGGCGGCTGGGGCAATTCCCAGCACGCAATCGAGAAAACCGTCAATGGACGCAAATCCGTGCTCACACAGAAAAACGGAAGCATAAAGCCCAACCGCTGGTATGAGATGAAAGTTGAGCTAATTCCCGGGCGCATCCGCTGCTATCTGGACAATAAACTCATCCACGATTACAGCCTCGAGAAGAAAACCTTGTTTGCATCAGCAACTTTAGATGAAAATGCCGGCGAAGTGGTTGTGAAGCTGGTAAACTCCTCAGATAAGCCGGCAGATGCCCGAATTAAATTGAATAATGTTAGAACAGCTGCCAAAAGGGCGGAAGTGAAGCTCATTGCAGGCGAACGCGATGCTGAGAACACCTTCGAAAACCCTGAAAGAATAAAACCCGAAACAATGAAAATTAGAGCAGGCAGAGAGTTTGAATATAATGCTCCTGCAATGAGTGTGCAATTTATAAAAATTAAAGTAGATTAAGAGGTTAATTTATGGCTTACACAATAGGACTGGACTTCGGTTCAAATTCAGTAAGAAGCGTTATCGTTGATACAGCAGACGGAAAAGAGCTGAGCTCGAGCGTTTGGGTTTATGAGTCCGGCGAAGAGGGAATCCTTCTTGACTCCTCAGACCATAATCTCGCACGCCAAAACCCTGCTGATTATCTCAAAGGAATTGAAATAACAGTAAATGAGGCGATTAAAAAGGCTGAGAGCGACCCGCACTTTTCTGCTGATAAAATTGTCGGGATAGGCGTTGATACAACCGGCTCCACTCCGATGCCTGTTGACGCTGAAAACTGCGCCCTGAATGAGAACCCGAAATTCAAGGACAACCTTAACGCTTATGCTTGGCTCTGGAAAGACCATACCGCCCATAAGGAAGCAGAAAAAATCACCCAGACAGCACGCAGGGACTTCCCGGAGTATCTGGCAAAATGCGGCGGGACATACTCATCCGAATGGTTCTTCAGCAAGATATGGCACTGCCTAAATGCGGCGCCGGAGGTGTACAATGCAGCAGAAAGCTGGGTGGAAATTTGCGATTGGATTCCTGCTGTCATGTGCGGAATAACCAGCCCGAAGGATATAGTAAGAAGCAGATGCGCAGCAGGGCATAAGGCAATGTTCAGCTCCCAGTGGGGCGGGCTTCCTTCAAATGAATTCCTCGAAAAGCTCTCGCCTGAGCTTGCCGGCCTGACCGATAAGCTCTACAGCGAAACCCTTACAAACGATAAGCTCGCAGGCAGGCTCAGCGGCAAGTGGGCTGAGAAGCTCGGCCTAAAGCCCGGAATTGCTGTTGGAGTGGGCGCTTTCGATGCACATTACGGAGCGATCGGAAGCGGCATAAGGACTGGAACTATGGTTAAGATTATGGGCACAAGCACCTGCGATATTATAGTTTGGCCGAGTGATAAGCCTCTTGAAGACATTCCGGGTATATGCGGAATCGTTGATGGTTCGGTTCTGCCTAACTGCTACGGAATTGAGGCAGGGCAGTCTGCTGTGGGCGATATCCTGAACTGGTATGTAAACTATCTCAAGCCTGAAGGTGATAAATGCTCTCATCAGGACCTCACAGAAAAGGCAGCCAAGCTCAAACCCGGCGAAACAGGCCTCCTCGCTCTGGACTGGAACAACGGCAACAGAACCATCCTTGTTGACCAGCGCCTCACAGGCCTGATTATGGGGCAGACCCTCCAAACAAGACCAGAAGAGATCTACCGAGCGCTCATCGAGGCTACTGCATTCGGAGCCCTCAGGATTATCAACCGAATAGAAGAATACGGCGTGCAAATTGAAAACCTCATTTGCTGCGGCGGGATTGCTGAGAAGAATCCTGTATTTATGCAGATCTATGCTGATGTGCTCGGACGCGAGCTGAAGGTTTCCAGCTCCAGCCAAACCTGCGCTCTTGGGGCAGCTATGGGTGCAGCGGTTGCAGCGGGCGAATTTGCTGATTTCGATGAGGCCGCAAATGCTATGACAGGCGTTAGAGAGCAGGCTTACAAACCGAATCCTGAAAACGGCAGGGTTTACCAAAAACTCTACGGGCTCTATTGCCAGATTCACGATCAGTTTGGAATCGGGCAGGGCGGCGATCTTGGAAACGTAATGAAAGATCTTCTCGAGATAAAGGAGAAGGCAGCAAATGCTTGAAGAACTCAAAGAACAGGTTTGCAGGGCAAATCTTGAGCTTTCAGAAAGCGGGCTTGTAATACTCAGCTGGGGAAATGTTAGCGGGATAGACCGAAACAAAGGCATATTCGCTATAAAGCCCAGCGGAGTTGACTACGCAAAGCTCAGGCCGGAGGATATTGTGCTTGTCAGACTTGATGGCGAGAAGGTGGAAGGGGATATGAAGCCGTCATCTGATACGCCCACCCATCTCGAGCTATACAGGCAGTGGGGCGGTATCGGCGGGGTTTGTCATACGCATTCCCCCTGCGCAACCGCTTACGCTCAGGCAGAAACCGAGCTGCCGTGCCTCGGTACAACCCATGCGGATCATTTTTACGGAACTGTCCCCGTTACAAGGAAAATCAGCAAAGAAGAAATCGAAAACGATTATGAGCTTAATACAGGCAAAGTAATCTGCGAACGCTTCAAAGGTATTGAACCTGAAACAATACCCGCTGTTTTCTGCGCTGGCCACGGGCCTTTTACTTGGGGCAAAAACGCCGCAGAATCTGTAAAGAATGGAATTGTTTTGGAGATGGCATGCAAAATGGGCTTAGATACCATGAGCCTTTCCGGAAAAATGCAGGCCATTTCCCAAACACTCCTTGATAAGCATTACCTCAGAAAACACGGGAAAGACGCATACTACGGGCAAAATTAAAACGCACTCAGTTCCCTCTGCAAATGTAGATATGGTTAGAAAGGGGCTGCCGGGATGTTTTTCCGGCAGCCTTATTTTATGATACAAGTTTGAAAAAGCTGAAAAAGATTTTGGTAATTTTAAGAATTATGCTATATTGAAACTGTCGTATATTAAATTTTGTATATAAATATTGTTTTGGGAGATTTTTGAAATGGGAAAAATAAGAGTTGTTCTGATTATAATTTCTGCATCAGTATTTATTTTCGCCTCATCTGCCTCGGCAGAGGAATATGGCGGAATTGAGTTTCCAAACGGCGAGCTCAGCTTTGCAGATGAGGTTATAACATACGACCCGCTCTACTCAGGCGGCCCCGCTTCAACATCAAATACAAATCCGCAGGAAGCTTTGGGAGTCCCTGATGATAACTATTTTGTTAGTTTGGGAAGAGGCGGTTTGATAGAGCTCAAGTTTGTTGACAACTTCCTCATAAACGACGGTACTCAAGAACCTGATATGCATATCTTTGAGATAGGGCCGGATGTAGAAGATACATTTGTTGCCGTGCGCCCTACGCAGGAGACAGCTGCTCTTCTTGCGGGGGAAGACTATGACAGCAACGACGACGGCTTTTATGAAATCGGCAAGGTTTCAGGCAGCACTTCATCGATAGATATTGATGCTTTTTTTGCCGGATATTCCGCAGGAGAGCTCCTGTTTGATGCTGTACAGCTGATTGATGATTATAACGAAGGCAATAACTCAGGTGCAACAGTTGGAGCGGATATTGATGCTGTTGGAGCGATTGGTTCGGTGAGAAGCTGCGATTACGCTCTGCAGGGTGATATCAATATGGACTGCAAGGTCGATCTTTCTGATTTGGCAATTATGGCGAAAAACTGGCTTATCAACTGCAAGCAAGATCCGTCCAACCCAGCTTGCGAGCCCCTTAGTTCGGATTAACTGAGAAGGATATTTCTCCAGCTATGATGCGGCAAATGATTTTTGACAGGTTTCACAGGATTTTATTTGCGTGTAATATGTAATTTTTACATTATTATATCAGCTGCTTTCCTGCAGCATCAATTAGAAATTATATACATTAAAAAAGCTCCTCAAGTTTCCCTGAGGAGCTTCATAAAGCTGGCGATCACCTACTTTCGCTTAGACTATCATCGGCCTGAAGGGCTTAGCTTCTGAGTTCGGAATGGGATCAGGCGTTTCCCCTTCAGTATAGTCACCAGCAAGATTATTATAAGCTCAAATGAGCGTTATATTCAAAGAAAAAGAGACAGCGGATTAACGTTTACCTACGTTAAGTCAATCAATGATTGATATGGTCAAGTATCCGTTCGTTAGTACCGGTTAGCTTAATGTATTTCTACACTTACACACCCGGCCTATCAACCTGGTAGTCTTCCAGGGAACTGTAGAACCCTAATCTTGAAGTTGGCTTCCCGCTTAGATGCCTTCAGCGGTTATCCTTTCCCGACTTAGCTACCCAGCGTTGCACTTAGCAGCACAACTGGTACACCAGCGGTCAGTGCTTCCCAATCCTCTCGTACTAGGGAAACATCTTCTCAAGGTTCTTACGCCCACGGCAGATAGGGACCGACCTGGCTCACGCCGGTCTGAACCCAGCTCGCGTACCACTTTAATCGGCGAACAGCCGAACCCTTGGGACCGCCTACAGCCCCAGGATGTGATGAGCCGACATCGAGGTGCCAAACCTCCCCGCCGCTATGGACGCTCGGGGGAGATAAGCCTGTTATCCCCGGAGTACCTTTTATCTGATGAGCGATGGCCCTTCCACTCGGAACCACCGGATCACTAAGACCTGCTTTCGCATCTGTTCGAGCGATAACTCTCACAGTCAAGCACACTTATACCTTTACGCTCTTCGCATGATTGCCAACCATGCTGAGTGTACCTTTGTACTCCTCCGTTACTCTTTAGGAGGAGACCGCCCCAGTCAAACTGCCCATCAAGCACGGTCCGGTGCCCTGATTCAAGGAACACCGTTAGACAACTAACACACCAAGGGTGGTATTTCAAGGATGACTCCACGACCACCAGAATGGCCGCTTCATAATCTCCCACCTATCCTACGCATGATATGCCAGGTGCCAATACCTGACTGCAGTAAAGGTTCACGGGGTCTTTCCGTCTTGCCGCGGGTATGAGGTATCTTCACCTCAAATACAATTTCACCGAGTCCGTCCTTGAGACAGTGCTCCAGTCGTTACGCCGTTCATGCAGGTCGGAACTTACCCGACAAGGAACTTCGCTACCTTAGGACCGTCATAGTTACGGCCGCCGTTTACCGGGGCTTCAGTCGCGAGCGTGAACAAGCTTCCTTAACCTTCCGGCACCGAGCAGGCGTCATTCTCTATACATCCACTTTAAGTGTTAGCAGAGAACTGTGTTTTTGGTAAACAGTCGCCAGAGCTACTTTTCTGTCCCCTTCCCGCCGAAGCGGGGTAGGGCCCCCTTATCGCGAACTTACGGGGTCAATTTGCCGAGTTCCTTAAGGACGGTTCTCTCGAGCGCCTGAGGATATTCTCCTCACCTACCTGTGTCAGTTTTAGTACGGTCGCGCTGTAATCAGTCTGCAGCAGCTGTTTCTCGGTACTCTCGCCGGCAGCTTCGGGATCGTAAATCGCCCTCGCCCTTGCGGGACCCGCTCGACTACTCACGGGACTGCCTTAAAGAATACGTCACTGCCTGTGTCATACAACACGGTGCAGGAATATTAACCTGCTTCTCCATCGTCTACGCCTTTCAGCCTCGACTAAGGGGCCGACTAACCCTGGGCGGATTTACCTTCCCCAGGAAACCTCAGGTTTTCGGCGAGCAGGATTCTCACCTGCTTTATCGTTACTCATGCCGGGATAATCGCCAGCATACGCTCCACGACTCGTTTCCGTATCGCTTCAACGCTGAATGCTGCGCTCTTCTACCACAATTGCTTGTCCGCGGCTTCGGTTTTCTGCTTATTCCCGTTCATTATCGGCACCGGATTGCTCGATCAGTAAGCTATTACGCACTTTTTAAATGGTGGCTGCTTCTAAGCCAACATCCTGATTGTCTGTGCAAACCGACTTCCTTTGTAACTTAGCAGAAATTTGGGACCTTAACCGGCGATCTGGGTTGTTTCCCTCTTGACCACGAATGTTATCACCCGCAGTCTAACTCCCAAGATAAGCCCGACGGTATTCGGAGTTTGGTAGGGGTGGGTAGGCTGGTGGCCCCCCAGTCCCAATCAGTAGCTCTACCCCCGACGGGTATTACTTGAGGCTAGCCCTAAAGCTATTTCGAAGAGAACGAGATATCTCCAGGTTTGATTAGACTTTTACTCCTCCCCACAGCTCATCCCCCAACTTTTCAACGTTGGTGGGTTCGGTCGTCCAGGAATTTTTACACTCCCTTCCACCTGGCCATGGGTAGATCACCTGGTTTCGCGTCTACCGCCTATGACTGAATCGCCCTATTAAGACTCGGTTTCCCTGCGGCTGCGTCCCTGAAGGACTTAACCTATGCCATAGACAGTAACTCCCCGGCTCATTATGCGAAAGGCATGCGGCCACCCATTAATGGGCTGCCACTGATTGTAGGTATGTGGTTTCAGGTACTTTTAACTCCCCTTGTAGGGGTACTTTTCATCGTTCACTCGCGCTACTATGCACTATCGGTTGCCGAGGAGTACTTAGCCTTGGAGGGTGGGCCCCCCATATTCACACGGAGTTCCACGGGTTCCGTGATACTCGTATGTGCCAATCCGTATAAAAGCTTCCAGCTACGGGGCTTTCACCCTCTGTGGCTCAGCTTTCCAGAAACATTCGCCTGACTATTATACGGATAAGGCACGGGCTGGTCCGCTTTCGCTCGCCGCTACTGACGGAGTCTCGGTTGATTTCCTTTCCTGTGGGTACTTAGATGTTTCAGTTCTCCACGTTCGCCTCATCACCCTATGCATTCAGATGATGATATCAGGGTACGGTTGCCCGGCCCTGATGGGTTTACCCATTCGGAAACCCCGGGGTAATCGGATGCTTGACTCCTAACCCGGGCTTTTCGCTGCCTGCCGCGTCCTTCTTCGCCTCTCGGCACCTAGACATCCCCCACATACCCTTAGTAACTTGACCACATCAATCATTAACTGACTAATGTGTTCGCCTTATTGAAAAAAACTAACTTAGGTATATGTGTTAATCTACAGTGAAATTGTACCGCTTATTTGTATGGGTACAATTAACCTTTTCGCTATCTCTATTTAATTGTTAAAGAACATTGGAGCTGGACGGATTCGAACCGACGACCTTCTGGATGCAAACCAGATGCTCTCCCAGCTGAGCTACAGCCCCCTGATAACAGTGGGCCCGGAAGGACTCGAACCTTCGACCTCTCGCTTATCAGGCGAACGCTCTAGCCGGCTGAGCTACGAGCCCATATCTCTATGAGCCCAAGGGGTTAAACCCAAAAGCTCGATTCTGTCTCCGTTTGTTAAAGAGCTCCCTGTAACTTCCCGCTCTAAAGCGAGACACATTAATATAACTAAACTGAGCGTAATGTCAAGAAAGTTGTTTAGCTTTCTATTTCTCAACCGCACGCTTGAATTAGCCTATCAACGAGGGAACGGCGAATTATAGGAACACCTGTCAATCAGTCAATCACATTTTTTCAAAGTTTTGGTTTTTTTATAAAAAAACTGTTAAAACGCCGTTAGAAACCCTTTCAAAGAGGGTTAATTGTTAAAAGTAATTTGAAATTTTTAGAACAAAATCATCTCCTGAACAGAATTTAGTTTTAGAACTTATATTAAAGGTGTAGTTGCAAAAGGAGCAAATATGATTTATAAGGTGTTAATTATAGCAGCTGCGGCGTCTTGCGCAGCTTTCATTTTCGGATGCAGCAGGCAGTATAAGCCTCAGGCAGACAATGGAAGATATATTATTGATGATTTTTCGGGCGAAGGCACGAATAATTGGCAGTTTTTTACCGATCAGGTGATGGGAGGGGTGTCTGAGGGTAAAATGAGCAAGACTGAAGAGGGCAGGCTCAGAATGCAGGGCAGCGTTTCGCTGGAGAACAATGGCGGATTTATTTTAGTTCGTAAAGAGCTCAAGACAGATAAGGGATATTGCGATGCGAGCAGCTACGACGGGGTATGGATATCTGCAAGCGGGAACGGGAAAGAGTATTCTGTGCATATCAGAACCTCAGCGAACTGGTTTCCGTGGGAATTCTTTAAGCACGATTTTGCGGCTGCTGAGAAAAGCAAAACCCATTACCTGCCTTTCGATGATTTTGAAAAGTACGGTACTTGGAGAAGTTTCAACCCTGCAAAAATTAAATATATTGCAGCAGCAGCGGCATTCGAGAAAATGCAGGCGGATATAGTAATTGAAGGAATCGGATTTTACAGGGAGCAAGAGATGTACAAAGAACTAACCGATAAGGAAAAGCGGGTAATTATAGACAAAGGAACTGAAAAGCCATTCACCGGAGAATACCACGACCATTACGAAGACGGGATTTATACCTGCAGAAGGTGCGGGGCGGCTTTATACCGCTCTTCGAGCAAATTCAAGAGCGGCTGCGGCTGGCCGAGCTATGACGATTCGATTGCTGGTGCAGTAAAGGAAACCCCTGATGCAGACGGCGTGCGTACAGAGATTACCTGCGCCAACTGCGGCGGGCATCTCGGCCACGTGTTCCGAGGCGAAGGCTTTACAGAAAAGAATACCAGACACTGCGTGAACTCTATATCTATGGATTTTGTCCCTGAGAGCAGGATTGAAAGGGCAGTATTTGCCTCAGGCTGTTTCTGGGGCGTTCAGCACCATCTGGGCAAGATAGACGGCGTACTTAAAACGAAGGCAGGCTACACAGGCGGTGATACCGAAAATCCTACGTATCAGCAGGTATGTTCCGGCGAGACTGGCCACGCAGAGGCGGTGATGGTAGAGTTCGACAGGGACAAAACAGACTACCAGACCGTTGCAAAGATCTATTTCGAAACGCACGACCCAACTCAGGTAAACAGGCAGGGGCCGGATATCGGAAGCCAGTACCGAAGCGAGATATTCTACTTCTCACAGGAGCAAAAGAAGACTGCCGAAAAACTTATCGGGATTCTCGAAGAAAAAGGGCTGGATGTGGCTACTAACCTTACCAAAGCGGGCCAATTCTGGGATGCTGAGAAATATCATCAGCAGTACTACAAAAAGAACGGCAAAACCCCATACTGCCACACTTACCAGAAAAAGTTTGATTAACGTCGCGGCAATTTAGAAGGCTTATCTTTTCAAGCAGGGAATACTCTTCAAACAGGTTTTGTATTGATAAAAGGGTTGTTTTTATTACCATACACCTTTGCGCCGGATCTGATAGAGCGGGCTGCGGCAGCATTTTTGCCCGTATGCTCTGGAAGATTTAAATATATCAAGCTTTAAGGGTTACGCGAAAAGGTAATAATGACTGAAACTTTCAAAGAAAGCAATTATCTCCCGTTTGAGAAGGAGATAATGGAAATAGACAAACAGCTCCATAAGCTTAAAATAGAGAATGCTGAGAGCTCAGAGATCTACAGCCTTCATAAAAGGCAGGTAGAGCTGCTGCAGAAAACCTACAGCGAACTCAGCGCTTGGCAGACTGTGCAGGTTTCCCGTCATCCTAACCGTCCTATATTAGGCGATTATCTTAAGGATATGGTCAAGGAATTCAGCGAGCTGCACGGAGACAGGTGCTTCGGGGATGACAAGGCAATCGTTACAGGATTCGGCCATATCGGCATGGAGCGGGTACTGATTGTAGGTCATAAAAAAGGGCGGGACGTTAAAGACAAGGTCGAATGCAATTTCGGCTGCGCCAACCCAGAAGGATACCGAAAAGCGCTGAAGAATATGAAGCTTGCAGCTAAGTTCGGCATTCCCGTTGTAACCCTGATTGACACGCCCGGGGCGTATCCCGGTATCGGCGCAGAGCAAAGGGGGCAGGCGCAGGCGATAGCTCAAAACCTTATGGAATTAGCACGTCTTCGCACGCCTGTAATATCAATCGTGATTGGAGAAGGCGGAAGCGGAGGAGCTTTGGGCATAGGCGTTGGAGACAGCTTTGCAATGCTTGAATACTCCTACTATTCGGTTATCTCGCCGGAGGGATGCGCAGCTATCCTCTGGAGAGACGGAAGCAAAGCCGAAGAAGCCGCAGAAGAGCTCAAGCTAACAGCAGACGATTTGAAAAAGCTCGGAGTGATACAGGATATAATTCCTGAGCCTCTCGGCGGGGCACACAGGGATAAATACACCGCTGTTTACAATGTAGAAAATTTTATACTCAGAAAGCTGAATGAACTGAAATACCAGAACATTGATCAGCTGCTCGAAAAAAGATACAAGAGAATAACCTCAATCGGGCAGCCTTCTCAGTTTTCACCTGCAGGCGAATGATGGATGTCCGAGAAAATCACGAAGAACTTGTAGAAGAAGTGCTTTTCACTGAAAAGCAGGTGCAGCAGGCCGCAGACCGATGCGCTGAATGGCTCCGCGGAATAATCCAAAACCAGAGCTGCGTTTTAGTGTTTTATATGCTTGAGGGATGCAGAAGATTTGCCGAGATGCTCAATCATAGACTGCTCAGGGCGGGCGTTGATAAAGAGCTTATACCCATTAGAACATCAAGCTATAACGAAACCACACAGTGCAGCGAAGTAGTGAAAATTGAGGACGACCATATCCAAAAAGACCAGCTCCAAGGCAGAACGATTGTGCTGATAGATGACATCCTTGATACCGGCGGGACAATGAACTCCGTGCGGAAACGTATGCTGGAATACGGGGCAGACAAGGTGCAGATTTGCGTTCTGCTCGAACGGGAAATCGAACGGAAGGTGAATATCAAGGCAGATATGGCCGGCCTGAAAACTCAGAGAGCAGAATACCTCGCAGGCGTAGGGCTGGACTACAAGGGTATGCTTAGAGAGCTGCCTTACATTGCGGTTATTGAGTGATTTAAGCAATCCAGCCGAGGCTATTGCGTTGCAGTAATGTATTAGTCAAACTAAGCCGGCTTCAATGCGCAGATTATACTTATCACGCGGATTTTGGGCTTTGTTTTACAACTAAGCCCGCTAAGGGGATATTTTATTGGTAAAATTTTTATCCACAGATTTTATGTGTTTTTTTACCACCAAGCACACGAAACACACGAAGGGGATATGGTTTCAATTGATTTTATTATCCACAGATGGCACGGATGACACAGATTTTATTGGAATTAGTAAAGATAAGTGGCGAGCGGCGAGCGGCGAGTGGCGAGTGGCGAGTGGCAAAATCATAAGCGAAAAATCTTTTCGAAAAGAATGCTTATGTGCCTCTCCCCTGTCTTTGAACAGTAATAATTAGACAAATTCCTTCAAACAGCAGTTTTTTCCTTTTGCCCCTTCAGAATTATTTTGAGGGGTGAAAGGCAAAAAACTGCGGACATACTCTACAGGAGTTTTCCCTCCCAGTGATTCGTGCCCACGCTCATAATTATATTCTATAAGCCAATCTAAAGTTAAATTACGAGCTTCTGATAAATTCTTAAAACTGTACATATCAAGTATATCCTCTCGATAACTCCGATTGAATCGTTCAATAAAACTGTTTTGCTGAGGCTTGCCTGCTTCTATACGGCGGTGCCTGATTCTGTTTCGGCAGCAGAACCTGCGAAATTGAAGGCTCCTAAATTCCGGCCCATTATCGCTGCGAATAAAGCGGGGGAAACCCCGATCAGAGCCTATTAATTCAAGGCTACGAATTATGCGAAGCGAAGGTAAGCTCGTGTCGATCTCAATATCCAATGCCTCACGGTTAAACTCATCGATAACGTTGAAAGCCCTGAATGGCCGACCATTACTCAAACTATCGCTCATAAAATCAATACTCCATATCTCATTAGCTCTCGTAGCTTCTGGCATAGGTTTACGCTCTATTTGCCTTATCAAATTCTTTTTACGGTTGTTAAGCTGAAATTCATTTTCCTTATAAACACGATAAACCTTTTTGTGATTCCAGCTATATCCCTTGCGGCGGATACTGTCGAATATCTTTGGAAATCCGCGTCGAGGACGGGAATCTATTACCAGCTCTATCTGTCTTTTTACCTCAGCATCATCGTTTCTTGAAGGAGTATAGTAAAAACTGCCCCGGCTGATGCCTGCTGCTTTACAAGATGATTGCACGCATAAGCCCTTAGAATGTGCCTGCCTGGCAAAATCCTTTCGCTCGGCAGGCTTTAGAAGTTTTTTTCTATTAAATCCTTGAGAACGTTATTCTCTAATGATAAGTCCGCATACATCTTTTTGAGCTTGCCGTTCTCTCGCTCTAACTCGCGTAAACGCCTTATCTCACTGCCGCCAATACCAGAATACTTGCTCTTCCAGTTGTAAAATGTGGCACGGGATATGCCGTATTTCCTGGTCAAATCACTGACCTCTAAACCGGCTTCTGACTCCTTGAGAATCGAAAGTATCTGGCTTTCACTAAACCTCGATCTTCGCATTTTAAGTTCCTTTCTAAATATTTGAGTTGGTTTATATTATTCAGGAACCGTCTAATTTAAAGTGTTCAATTCTATGGGAGAGCTACACTTAGCGGGCGGCTTGTGCCGCACCGCTGTAATATGAAAAACTTTCCCCTTATCATTGCCTTGAACTTTAAAAATTCTGTCTAAAAATATCCCCTTAGTGCTTCTTAGCGTTTCTCAGTGGCTGAAATATCTCAGCGCTGCTCGTGGTTTAAAGCAATTACAAAAATTCTTCGTGCCCTTCTTGGACTTAGTGGTTTCAGCACATGCAGCGTTAAATCCAAGTTGTAAGCGGGGCTTGCGGGCGGAAGCCGTTTTTTTTTGCAGGCTTTTTCCGCTCATAAGCAGCTGAATCTGAAAAATATTTTTGAAGAGTTGTTGACTAACTTTTCTAAGCCTTAAAATCTCTGCATTCTAAGACGAGGAATTAAATGAATAACTTACTCAAGAAAGCAGAGATAAAGGCGTCAGCCGCAGAGGTTCTTGCTGTAGCAATCCCGCTTATCATAAGCACTAGCGCTCATACTGTGCGAACCTTCACAGACAGGGTGTTTCTGATGCGTTATGAGCCTCAGGCGATGAGCGGGGCTATGTTTGCAGGCCTGTGCTTTTTCTGCATTTGTGCATTTTTCCTCGGTATTGTTTCCTACGTAAGCACATTTGTAGCGCAGTACAACGGCTCAGGCCGTCATTACAGGATAGGCCAGTCTGTCTGGCAGGGGGTTTATCTGGCTGTCTTCTTCGGCTGCATCGGCAGTTTTGCATATTTTCTTGCAGAGCCTCTGTTCACTTGGATGGGGCACAGCAGCGAAACTCTCCGCTATGAAGTGATATACTTCAGGATAATGTGCATATCTTTCATTCTGGTGCTTGTGGGGCAGGCATTCGCCTGTTTCCATATAGGCAGGGGGAAAACCAAAGTGGTGATGTATGTAAACATCCTTACCTGCGTGCTGAACATAATTCTCGATTATACGCTGATATTCGGTAATTTCGGAGCTCCTGAAATGGGCATACGCGGCGCCGGTTACGCAACTGTCTTGAGTATTGCAGCCGGTACGCTTGTATATGCAGCGAGCTTCATCCGCAAAAAGAATCAGAGCCGGTATGGTGCTACCAGCGGCTATCCTTTCCTCTGGCCTCTAACAAAAAGGATACTCAGATACGGCCTGCCCAACGGCGTTAATTTTATGCTGGATATAGCGGCTTTTACGAGCTTTCTCGGCTTTGTCGGCCGATACGGGGAGGATATACACACCGCAGCCTCGCTCGTATTCAGCGTGAATATGATAGCTTTTATGCCAGTTATCGGTCTCGGGATGGCTGTGAGCGTTATTACGGGCAAATATCTCGGTATGAACAAGCCCGGGCTTGCAGTGAGGAACGCCTGGATAGCCTATTCGATGGCCCTTGCGTACTTTATCTGTACGGGTTTGATGTATGTATTTGCCGGAAAGGTGCTTATAACCCCTTTCACAGGAGAGATGGCTGAGGAGCAGATAAATTCCCTGATGTCTCTTGCGTATCCTCTGATGTGTTTTATAGCGGCATTTTCGATAGCGGATGCCGGAGCGATTATATTTTCAAACGTGCTCAAGGGAGCCGGGGATACGAGGTTCGTAATGACTGTAACTATCACCCTGTCATGGCTGCTTATGGTTCTGCCTTCTTATGTCTCTGTAAAGCTCTCGCTTCCGTACTTTATACCTTGGATTGGTTTGACAGTTTACATCTACATGTTAAACTTTGCATTTCTTATTAGATTTTTGAAGGGCAGGTGGAAAAAGATGAGAGTTATAGAAATGGACGCGGTAGAAGATATTGGGGATAAGTGCGAGCTGCCTCCAGCGAAGATTTAATTTGTATGCAGAATCGGCATCCCTGCTTTCTGCAAACTTACCTTAACTGCTCTAAGTGTTTCTTGAGAATTATTAATGGCAAAATCAGATAAAAGTCAAAATGCGGGAGCGGCTTCTAAAAAAGAGGCCGGAGCAAAAAGACCGCAAAAAAAGCCATTTATGACCATGGGGCCTACCCTGCATTATAAACATTCAAATGTTGTGCGGGGCTGGTGGCTAGCTGTAATTGTTTACCTTATAGCCTGTCTGTTCTGGTCTAAGGTGCTATGGGGGAATATAGATTTAGTTTCATTCCAGCAGCTCAATTCAAACCTTGATATTTGGCTTGTAGGGCATCTGGTGAAAAATCCCGTGAGCATTTATGAATACCCGTGGCATATTTTTGTTCTCGGGGGGCTTGCAGCTGTGATCACGTTCTTGCCGCTGATGATATCTCAGCTCTTGAGCTTCAGCTACAGCATCCTTCCGGTAATTTTCTGTTTTACTGTAGCAAGACTGCCCGGTCTTGCAGTAATGCTGCTTTTAGCGTGCTTTATGGTTGCAGCGAGGCCGCTTCGATTCCGTTCAAGATTTATTTCACTTGTTCTGTGCAGCAGTCCAGTACTGCTGTATTTTATAATCACGGGCAAAGCTCCCGATCCAGACCCGCTTAAATGGGGACTTTCATTTTCCCCTTGGCTTCTATCGTGGCTTTTGGGGCTCGGTCTTTGCGGTATAATACTCAGCGTGGGGCATTTTACACGCTACCGTCCCGGGCAGATATGGATAGCAGGGGCAGTAATGCTTATGCTTTCAGCTTTCATCTTCTTCGACAGAATCAGCTTTGCAGAATCGGACTACAAACTTTACATCCAGAGCAATTCTCCGGATTCTATAGAAAATTTCCAGACCCACGATATAAGCAGTATATTGGATAAGGCGGCAAGGAATCCGCTTTTTTCATCAGATGAGAGATTTGCATACGCACCGGACCCGCATATCTACAGGGAGGAGCTGATTTATGAGCTTCAGGAAATGCTCTCTCTGGGCACTTGGCCTTTCTGGTTTATAGAAAACTGCGATTCGGATTTCTATGATTACGAGAGAAAGAGGCGTGCTGTTATTGAGCAGTACGATTATTTCACCGCAGAACATCCTGGAAGCAGTCGGGTGGCTTCTGCGCTTTACTACAAGGCGATTCTTAATGAGTATCAGCCGGACATCCCTGCTATAAAGGAGCTTGAGGTGCTTCGTTTTTACAGCGAATTCCCGAGGGCTGAGGTCTATCCGGACTGGATTAAGCTTTATGCCAAGTATCCCGAAAGCGTGGAATCGCTGGAGGCAAGGTGGCGTATGGCGATGAATCTGGCAGGCAGGAAAAAATTCAATACTGCCGCGAGCCTTTGCAGAGAGGTCTTGGATCTAGCGGACAAGAAGAGAGAGATCGTTGAGAAAAATAGAAACGATGAAACGGAAATCTTTCAAAAGCCCCCGGAAACCGTCGTTACACCTATGGATTTGCAGGGACTTCTGCATCGAACAAGATATTACCTCCGTTTTCTCAAGGGGGAGTATCTTGAAGCAGAACCTGCCCTTCTTGCGAAATTCATAAGGCTGGATAAACGCTCTATGGATTATCTCAGCAAGCTTAAATCTATAGAAAAAAGGCTGCCTGATGACAGCCCGCTTGCGGATAATGTGAGGCTTGAGATACTTCAGAAGCAGTATTACGGCCTTTCTCTTGTTGAGAATCTCAAAAAGTTTGTGGAGAAATTTCCGCAAGCAGATGGGGCATTAGAGGCCAAATATCTTATGGGCAAAAGATATGCAAAGCTTGGGCTTGAGGAAAGCGATCCGGCGAAAAAGGCCGAATTTATAGATCAGGCTAATACCCTTCTGACCACTCTGATTGAGGATAACCCAGAGACCATCTTCGTAAAAGACATAAAGAAACTGCTTTCAAACCTTCCTAAAGAGGAGTAATACTTGCGCTGGCTTCTTAACTTACTATACTTTGCGGCATTCCTTTGTTTTCTGCCAGTTGGGATTTACAGATTCATCTTTCAGGGACGTTACAGAAAGGGACTGCAAAACCGATTCGGTTTTGCAGCACGCAAGACAGCCAAAGAAAAATGCATTTGGATACACGCTGTGAGTCTTGGCGAGGTGAATGCGGCCAAAGGACTTATAGATATTCTCAAAAAAGACTGCTCTGAGGCGGAGATCGTTTTGAGCACAACAACCGATACCGGCTTCAGCAGGGCGCAGAAGCTCTATGGCGATGAGCTTTCAATATTCTTTTTTCCGCTGGATTTTTCATTCTTTATCAAAAGGGCGTTTTCTCGCATTAAGCCTTCGGTATGCGTGCTTGTGGAGTTGGAGATTTGGCCTAATTTCATATTCACTGCTGATACCTGCGGCGCTAAGACAGTTGTCTTCAACGGAAGACTGAGCGATAAGAGCTTTCCGAAATATGAGAGGATTAAGTTCTTTATCTCTAAGATTTTCAAAAAGATTGATCTCTTTCTCGTTCAAACTGAAAAGTATGCAGACCGGTTCAAGGCTCTCGGTGCATCTGGGGATAAAATAACAGTTACCGGCAGCGTGAAATACGATAATGCTTGCAGTCTTGAAGAGCTCAGCGGCGCGGAGGAGCTTTGCAGGCAGATTAACCTCAAGGAAAGTCAAATGCTTATCACAGCAGGGGCGACAGGACCCGGAG
Organism: Sedimentisphaera cyanobacteriorum; assembly: GCF_001997385.1. NCBI lineage: Bacteria > Pseudomonadati > Planctomycetota > Phycisphaerae > Sedimentisphaerales > Sedimentisphaeraceae > Sedimentisphaera > Sedimentisphaera cyanobacteriorum. Next base: position 356,326 of record NZ_CP019633.1, read on the forward strand.
AAGAGCAGATAATTCTGGATGTTTACAAAGAGCTCAAGGGAGAGTTCGACAATTTAAGGCTTGCTGTTGTGCCGCGGAAGCCGGAGAGATTTCAGCAGGTTCATAAAATTATCGAAAATGCGGGGTTTGGAGTCAAGAGATACAGCCGCATCAAGGAGGATGCTCTTGAAGAGGATTTAGAGCCTTCAGATGTGATCCTCGGCGATACTATGGGCGATTTAAGGAAATTTTACGCCGCCAGCGAGCTGATTTTCGTGGGCAGGAGCTTATGCCCGATGGGCGGTTCTGATATGATAGAAGCCGCAGCGCTTGGAAAATTCACCGCCTTCGGCCCGCATACATTCAACTTTTCCGAATCCGCCGAGCTGCTTGTCTCAGCCGAGGCAGCTGTTGAAGTTTCAGGAGGGCAGGAGCTTGCTGATACTTTCCGCAGGGCGGCTCAAGACCCTCAATACCGCCGCAAAACAGGGCAGGCAGCCAAGGAGCTCATAGATGCTAATAAAGGAGCAGGCAGGCTTTCTGCACAGGAAATTGAAGCCCTCTTATAAAGAATACTGCTTTAGCCCTGCTGCTGGAGCAGGCCGCGTTCGGTAAGCATAGCTTTGAGGTCCTCCACGACATGGTCAAAGTATTGCTGATAAGATTCGCATAGATAGTTCGGCTGAACGGGGTCTCCGTTTACAGGGATTCTGTCTTTGGGGCAGCCGCCGCGGCAGATGCTGTGGTGCCGGCAGAGAACGCACTTTTTCGGAAGCTTTGTTTTCCGCTGTCCGAAGGCCTTTTTCTTCTCACTGCGGGCAATATCCGCAATGTTCTTTTCCATAATATTGCCAAGATCCCAATTGTTTTCTACGAAGAAATCACAGCAGTAGGCCTCGCCGTTATGCTCTACTACTATATAATCGTCGCAGCGCTTTGCAAAGCTGCAGTTTGTATGCCGGCGGGTGAGCAGATAATTCATAGTTGAATCAAATATCCGAACGCTCAGCTTCTCAGGGCCGTACTCTTTCCAGCGGTCGTAAATCCTGCACAAAAAACTCCCGAATTTCTCAGGATCTACGCTGAAATCTGTTACCTCTCCAGTTTCCTCGTCGTATTCCACACACGGGACGAACTGCAGGAATTTTATTCCGTGTTCGTGAACGAAGAAATCAAAAATCTCATCCGGGTCCTGAACGTTCAGGTTGTTTACCAGCACTAAAATATTGAATTGAACATTATGCCTTTTGCAGCGCTCTATAGATTCTACAACTCTGTCGTATGTACCGTTTCCGCCTTTGTCCACGCGGTAGTAGTCGTGGTATTTCTTCGGGCCGTCTAAGCTTATCCCAACGAGCCAGCCGTTTTTGCTGAGAAACTCGCACCACTCATCGTCAAGCAGAATCCCGTTAGTCTGAAGTGAGTTTGTAATCTGCTGGCCGTCTTTGGCGTATTTATTCTCAAATTTATGCAGCTTCTTATAGAAATCCAGCCCCATCAAAGTGGGTTCGCCCCCTTGAAAAGCTATGGCATTCATCTCGAATCCTGCACGAAGATAATCACGCACCATAGTTTCCAGCACCTGCTCAGACATCCTGTGCTTCTGTTCGCCGAAGATGCTGGTTTTGCAGGAGTAGAAACAGTAATGGCAGGCGATATTGCAATCAGGGCCGGCCGGCTTAACTAACAGTGAAAATGGGTTCATAGCTGCTTCCTTATTTGTTTTAATGATAATTGCAATTTAATTATACCAATAGCAGCTATTTCTGCAAACAGCTCTTGGTTCGTACTCTTGAAAATAAGGCTTTTTTAATCTCTGGTTATGTATTTCCAGCGGCTTGTCCGGAACGGCTGTGCGGGGTAGTCGTATCTGTTTTCGAGATTCGGCAGTTTCTCGTTCTCGCTAGTGAGGTTCCAGCCGTATCTGGCAGCTACAGGCTGTTCTACTTCCGGAGCGGAAAGAAGTATCGTATTTCTTTCGATAATAGCGTTTGCCGGGTGGTAAACTCTGTCTATACCTGCAATCTCAAATCCTTCTACTGCGCCAAATGACTGCGTAGTGAGCCCTCTGCCTACGTTATCAAAAAAGATTCTCAGCTCATTGCCTTCAATCCTCTTTCTGACGTATGTAGGCCCTTTATGCGGCGTATCCGGGAGACCGTAGTTGTATGCAAGAGCTGTTACAGAGAATCTTCTTCCCAGCTCCTGGCGATTGTCTTTATCAACATCGTAGCAAACAATAGGTGCAGTATTCTGATATTTTTGCGTTACATCAATCTGTGATTCCCAGAACTCCGGCATAAATTTCAGCTTTTCATCGGAATAGCCGTCAATCTGCGGCTGAACTGCGTACACGGGAAGCTGCGGGACGTCCCATTTTTCCCGCCAGTCCTCTATTAATAGCCCGAGGATAAATCGGTACTGATATGCACGCTGCAGATTAGCATCAGCCTGAAAGAAAAAAGCTCCCTTAATTCTGTACGGAGCTAGGGGGCTCAGGGTAGAGTTATAGGTGGCCGAAGGCAGGTCTGTGTAGTCGAGATAGCTGGGTTCAGTTGGCCTTTGACCTTCTTCTGTTTCCAGCCACTGTTTGAATTCCTCCGAAAATTCTATCTTCTTCCTGCCGTAATCTTCAAGTTTCGGGTATTTCTTTACCACATCAAGCATCTTGCGAGAGGATGTGATTGTTTCTTTGCTTATCCAAGCCTCTGCCGAACTGGAAGCGCAGGTGGCAGAAATGATGCCTACAGGTCTTCTGAGCTGGTCGAAGAGATGGTCGGCGAAATAGTAAGCCGCTGCGCTGAAGCTTCCGGTATTCATCCTGTTGGCGGCCTTCCATTTCCCAGCAACCTCTTCTTTCGGTGCTGCAGAAATGCTTTCAGGAGGTGTGAAGAAACGTATTTCAGGGCGGTCGGCGTTTTCAATTTCCGCTTCAGCGTTCATTGCCATTGATACCGGCATCTGCATATTTTCATCCCCGCAGCACAGCCACACTTCGCCAGCAAGCACGTTTTTGATTGCCTTGAATTCGCCCGCTCCGGTAGTAACGGTAAGCTCGAGAGTGTCTCTGCTGGCCTCAGGGGTTTTTATATTTGTCTTCCATTCCCCCTCGCTGTCTGCTCTTGTCATCTTGGCCATGCCCATCCAAGAGCCCTTTATCTCCACCTTTTCGTATGCAGGGGCCTTCCCCCAAACAGGTACTGATGAGTCGGCCTGAATTATCATGCCGTTGGAGAACATTGAAGGCAGGCTGATCTCAGCCATAGCCGAAGAAAAAATAACGGAAAAAAGTATAAATATGCAGCGCATTTATGTCCTTTATATGAAATTAGGTCTAAAACATTACTGTCTATTGGAAATAATAACATAACAAAGCTTCAAAGCAAGCTTTTAGAGCGTGAGTTTCTGCGCTGCAATACGAAAAATTACACAATAGAGTTCAGTATATCTATGCCCTGCTTAATCTTCTCGTCTGAGGTGGCATAGCTTATTCTGAAATGGGTGTCTTTTTCGCTGAAAACGCTGCCCGGGATAATCAGCACATTATTCTCAATAGCCTTTTCCACGAATTCGCTTCCGCTCATTCCGGGAGCCTTCGGGAACATATAGAATGCCCCTTCAGGTTTTGCAATCTCGAATTTCCCCTTCAGTCCTTCATAGAGCATATCTCTCTTGCGGGCATACGAGGCCACCTTGTCGCTTATTTCGAAGTCCATAGCCTCGAGAGCTGCATACTGGAACGGGGTTGGAGCGCATACAAATGTGTACTGCTGGAACTTGGTCATCTCATTGAGCAGACCTTTTAGCTTATCCTGCACCGATACATAAGCCATTCGCCAGCCTGTCATTGCGTAGCTCTTGCTGAATCCGTTCATAAGGATTGTATTTTCCGAGTAGTCTGCTGCGCTTGGGCAGCGGCCTGAATATGAGAACTTATCGTATATCTCATCGCTCATAATCAGGATGTCTCTGCGGTTTGCGATTTCAGAGACCGCCTTAACGCATTCCTCGCTGTAAACTGCTCCTGTTGGGTTGGAGGGCGAATTGAGGATGATTATTTTCGTGCGGTCGGTGATTTTTTCTTCAAGCTTTTCGGGGTCTATCTGAAAATCAGGGTAGGTGTCGAGGTAAATGCAGCTCCCGCCCAGAACGTTTATAATATGCTTGTAGATAACGAAATACGGGTCAGGCACTATAACCTCATCGCCCGGGTCTATAGTGGCGAGGAAGGTGAGCAGAAGAGCCCCGCTTACTCCGCTTGCAACGAGCGTGTCCGCCTTATCCCAGCCGTACTTACTGCAAACCTCTGTGCTGATCTTTTCGCGAAGTTCAGGTATGCCTGCTGTAAGCGAATATCTGTTCTTGCCCTGATCGATTGCGTCTGCAGCGGCCTTTTTAATCGGCTGGGGCACATCGAAATCGGGCAGGCCTATAGAGAAGTTTATAGGGTTTTCCAGTTTGGCAGCGAGGTCGAAAACTTTGCGTATCCCGCTGGCATCTATCAGACTGCTGCGCTGTGATAAAAAATTATTCATTTCTTTGCTCCTTAAAATTTGGCGAAAGTTTTATTTGCGCACAGAAAAGCCGCTTTTCCGCTAAACAGAAAAACGGCGCCATTTGCATAAGTAAGTGAAGGCTGGAATAGTTCCTCTGGGCTCTAGCCTTTCTTCTTGCCGGCTACAACTTTTCTGTTTGAAACTTTAGGAAGTCCTGTAACGAAGTCGCCTTTTTCCAGACGCCCCTCATCAATAAGCCTTTCAACTCTTTCTGCCCTTGAAAGCACATTTCTGTGTCTGTTGAGAGCATTAGACACCTTTAAAGAACGATCAACTGACATTTTCTTATCCTTTTATAAACGTTTTAATTCATTTTCCTGCCGTAAGCATCCTGAAAAGGCGTTGAGCTGAATCTCTCATAGCCTTTTGGAGCGTTATACCCCAAGCCTATTTCTTTTATCTGCTCAAGGTACTGCCGGCCTCGGCTTCCTTCTGAAAACCTCTCGAATTTTCTTGCTGTAACGAGAAAATAACGAGAGCCGATTTCAACTATTTTAAGCTGAATCCCGTTGGCTTCGTAATACTTCATTACCGGCTGGAGGTCTCGCCTGCTTCCGTACGAAGCCACTACAATCCTGTTTGAACCTTCCTGAGAAACCTCTTTCTCAGCTGGTTTTTCAGAACCGGACGGAGAATTATACGAATTTTCCTGCTCCTTGTCCAGCAGAGATTCAGAATTTGATTCATTTTTTGTGCTGGTCGGGCTTTCTTTTTGCCCTTCCGCTTGGTAAGTTTCCCCGGCAGGCTGTTCGGTCTGCCCGGAAGACTTCATATCTATCAGAGAAAATGCAATAAATGCAGAAAGAAATACAACCGCTATCAGCCCTGTGAGATAGAGAAAGAGCTTTTTATTAGACCTTTCCCCGCTGCTTTGGCTCGTTTGTTTGCCGATGTCTATAGGCTTGCCGGTTTTTATATTAGCCGGCTTGCCCTCGTTCATCAGCGAGCCCATACTCCCGCCGAGGGATTCATAAAGCGGTTTTTTATTCCTGTTGGAGGCCATTTTCTCAGCTTAAATCATAAGTATTAAATGAGGCTCTTTCGTTTATCCCCAGTTTTTCAGGGCCTTCGGGAGTCTTTGCAGGGTATCCTATAGGAAGGATCACTCTTGCAATTTTGTTCTTCGGAACGCCCAGAATCTCGCAAACCTTCTCATTCCTTCCCTCTACTCTCAGCCAGCCGTCGATCCATACTGTTGCAAGACCGAAAGATGATACCGCAAGAAGCATATTCTCCACTGCTGCTGCACAGTCTTCCACCTGAAAATTCATATCTTTGAGAATAGGCTCAGGCTCTCTGTCTATCAGGCACACAATGTAAGCGGAAGCTGTATGAAAGGCCTTGCGCCCGCCGGAAATCGAGGCTATTTCTTTAACCTTTTCTTCATCATCTACAACTACAAACTGCGTAGTCTGTTCGTTTTTACCGGAAGGGGCTAGTATGCCGGCCTCTACAATCTTTTCCAGCATATACCTGCTTACCTTCTCGTCGGTGAAATCCCCTCTGTAGCTGTGTCTTTTTTTGAAAGCTTCAAAAAGATCCATATTCTCTCCCTGTTATTAACCAAGATTATTCAAATTTTTTGAGCACCAGAACATCATTCTGCCCCCCAAACCCGAAGGATTCGCTCATGACGCATTTGAGCTGCTTCTCTCTGGGCTTGTTGGGAACGTAATCCAAATCAAGCTCAGGGTCGGGCTCGCCGTAGTTGGCAGTTTGCGGGATTATACCGTCTCTAAGTGCCATAACGCAAGTTATCAGCTCTGCTGCTCCTGCTGAGCCGATCAAATGCCCGAGCATACTCTTAACGCTGCTTACAGGTATTTTGTACGCCAGCTCACCAAAAACGTTCTTTATTGCCTTTGTTTCGATGCGGTCGTTTTCACCAGTGCTGGTGCCGTGGGCATTGATGTATTGTATCTGTTCTTTACTGGTGTTGGCATCTTTCAACGCCTGCTCGATTGCCGAAGACCCTCCTCTTGCATCTTCGTGCATATCTGTAACGCGGAAGGCATCGCAGCTGCTTCCGTATCCCGCTATCTCTGCGAGTATCTCGGCTCCGCGTGCCTTTGCCGATTCGAGCGTTTCCAAAACGAGCACTGCCGAACCTTCGCCTATTATAAACCCGTCGCGGTTTTTGGTAAAGGGGCGAGAGGCGGTATGTATATCATCGTTCCTCTCTGAAAGGGCGGTGAGCTTGTTGAACCCGGTTACCCCGAGCGGATGAATCATTGAATGCGACCCGCCAGCCAGCATTATATCAGCTCTGCCCCTTCTGAGCATAAGCGAGGCCTCGCCTATCGCCTGAGAGCTCGCCGCACAGGCTGTAAGGCAGCTTCGAACAGGCCCTCTTGCTCTGGTCATCAGGGATATATGCCCTGCGGGTATGTTAGGCTGCTGCTCAATCTCGCGCGGGGCGAGCATCATCTGATCGGTGATTTTTGTCCATTTCTGCCAGTCTATTTCCCTGCCGTTCTCGCTTGCAGAGCCTGCTATCGCTGAAAAGAATGTTTCGTGGTCTATCGGGCCTTCTCCTGAGCCCATATATATCCCGAGCCGGCTTCTGTCTAAGCTGCTGTTATCAGCGGCGTCTTCAATCTCGATCCCCGCCTGACTGCAAGCCTGCGCAGCTGCTGCAAGCGCAAATTGCGTTGGATTCAGTGCGTCTTTATGTGAGCGGGTATCGTTGATGTAGTCTTCGAGCCTGAAATCCTTTACTTCCGCTGCGAAAGTGGTGGGGAAGGTGGAGGCATCGAATCTTGTGATATAGTTGAAGCCGTCTTCGCCGTTCAGGATTGCTTTCCAAACCTTCTCTGCGCCGCAGCCCATAGGCGAAACGAGCCCGAGTCCTGTGATTACTATTCGCTTTCTCATATTATTCGCCGCTCCTTTTCAAAACAGCTGCTGCAGTCTGGCCGCCCGGGGTGAAGCCGCAGCAAACGCAATAGCGGATTTCTTTCTCCTGAGTGTCTGCCGGGGCATTGATTCCCTCGGGCATTTGCTCTGCAAGCTCACCGATGCCCGGAACAACCCCCTCGCTCACAGCCTTTGCCCCTAGCACAAGATCCGCACCGGAGGCCGCATTGCCCATCAGCCCGAAATACTTCTTCCACGGGCAAACAGGTATATCCGCAAGCGAGCCTTCAAACACTGCCCTAAGGGCATTCAGCTCGGCGGAGTCGTTTTCCTTAATCCCGCCCGCAGAGGGGACTATAAGGTCTATATCTTTTGGTGCAATTCCGGCCATCTCAATAGCGTTTTTGATTGCAGCTGCAAGGCCTTCTCCGCTTTGTTCCAACGCAGCGTAATTCTCGCTGAGGCTCGTGCTTTCGCCGAAGCCTGCAAGCTCTGCATAAGCTTTCGCCCCGCGTCTGTCTGCTCCTGCCTTCGTTTCGAGCACAGCCATTGCAGCCCCTTCCGAGAGCACTGTCCCGCAGGCGTCTTCGCTCAGCGGGCGAACCGCTGAGGCGGGGCGGTCGTTGTCTTGCGTATTCAGCCTGCCCAGCTTGAAAGCGCGCATCAGCGTTATCGGGTGCACGGATGCCTCGCCGCTGCCGGCTATCCCGTAATCTGCAAAGCCCGATTCAATCGTTTCCGCTGTCTCTATTACAGACTGAAGCCCTGAGCATTCGCCTGTTGTGATATTGTTGCCCGGGCCTTGGATATCGTGGATGATTCCAATATGGCAGGCAAGCATATTCGGCAGGTATTTCAGCAGCCAGAGCGGCGTGAGCTCTGCCATACCTTCCCTGCCCCATTTCTGCATATCAAATTCCCCGTCTTCAAGGCTCGCTGCCACAGAGGCAGCTATCTCGGGTATATCGCAGTTTATAAGCCCCGCACCAACGCCGATTGCTGTGCGTTTGGGCTCTATTAAAGGCTCCGCTTCAATGCATTTGGTGCCCAGCCCGCTCGTGCGGAAGGCATCATCCGCCGCCACAACCGCAAGCTGGATATCCCTGCTCATAAGCTTTGCGGCCTTGCGGTGGTATTTGGGCAGGTAGCTTCTCATCTTAAACTGCTCCGCCTCGCCGGCTATCCGGCACTGCATCCGGGCTGCATCAAAACATTCAATCTCTGAGAGCCCGCATTCCCCTGCGATAAGCTTTTCCCAGCTCGCCTCGAGGCTCAGCCCCAGAGGCCCGATAAGCCCGAGCCCTGTTAAAACGATCCTTTGTTCCATATCAGCTCTGCTCCAGTTTAACTCTGGCATGATAGTCTCTCATCAGCCATTCGAACATCTCTGTAAACACGAAGTTTTCCTCGGGGAAACGCTTGCTTGATATGTTGTTGTCCAGATGGCTGAACATCAGATTGATCTCGGCAAGCAGATTGCCTTGCTTATACACCTTACCTGCTGCGCTTGCAGCTTCCGGCGCGAATGATACAAGCTCTGCGTGGTGTTCGATTGTCTCGCCCGGGCGGGCGTAATCGTAGAATTCCGCCTTGTTCACCTTAGCAAGGATCACCTTCTCTTTGAAGCCGCCGTGCTCGCCTACAAGCAGTCCTGCTGTCTGAGCCATCCCCTCTATCATCAGGCATTCCGGCATCACCGGATAACCTTGGAAGTGGTCGTGCAGATGTTCCTCTGCGAGCGAAATATTTTTCACCGCTACGGCATTTTTGCCGCTGTTGAACTCTTTGAATTTGTCTATCCAAATCCACCGCATATCATATACCTGTCTAATTATATTTTTTCTATGCGAACCGAAGGCATACTGCCCACGTTTACAGACCCGTAATTGTAGCTAATGGATAAGATTATTCAACAGTCAGCTGTGGGGAGAGAAATGTACGCGATATTATTTTTTTGCAAAGCTTTTTTCAGCCACTAATCTACACTAATTTTTCACTGATTATTTAAGATAAGTTCTTTTGATGGAAAAATAGCAAACATTTTGTGTTTTGTTTTACCACGAAACACACGAAGCACACGAAACACACGAAGGGGATATGGTTTCAATTGATTTTTTTATCCACAGATGGCACGGATGGCACAGATGAAAAATAGGGGACAGTTACCTATTTTATAAAAGAATCCCTAGCGGGTCCGCCACGGCGAACTCCGCTGTAGTACGTTTACGGACAGAGCCAGCGGTTCGCTGCTTAATAATGCAGCGTCGTACAGCGGAGGAGCGCAAGCTCCCCGCCAAGAGAGCGAAACGTGAAGAGCCGGCGATAAGCGAAAAGAATGATAGCGGGCGACTTGCGTCGCACCGCTGTAGTACGGGGAATGTTAAACATCGCAGATAATTTTATGAATGTAAAGCTCTGCTGTAAAACAATATACAAAAAATTCTTCGTGCCCTTCGTAGTTTAAATCCAATCCCCCGCCAAAAAAAGTTTGATTTTTTAATTTTAACTTGAATTAAGGCAGAATACTTGATACCATCCGAGATATACGATTTTACGTAAAAGTACTTAGCTTTTTTGCGAGTCTTTTGTTATAATTGCTGTCTAAGTTGGAAATCGGATATTTGATGAATGATTGCGTGCAAGATAAAAGTTGTTCAGCCTACCAAAGCTGTTTCGTGTTTTTAATTGTCCTTTTATTTCTTTGCCCGCTTGGTTTTTCAAATTCAGAAAATGCCGGCAGCTATCAGATCCCGAAATCAAACGTATTGATGCTCAATTCATATCATAAGGGCAATTTATGGGAAGACCGCATCACTGAGGCAGTAGAAAATGAATTTATAGAATATCCGCAGATAAACCTTCACGTGGAATACCTCGATTCCAAACGGCACCCGCTTCCACAAATAGAAGAGGCTTTCACCGCTCTTTTGGAGGAAAAATACAGCAAAGAAAGGCTTCATTTAGTAATAGCATCAGATAATGATGCACTTGAATTCACCGTCCGCCACAGAAATGAGCTCTTCCCGCAAACCCCGATAGTTTTCTGCGGAATCAATGATTACTCCGAGGATATGCTGGACAATCCGGAGTGGTACACGGGCGTGGACGATATAAACGACCCGCTCGGTACAATCAAGCTGATAAAAAAGCTCAATCCGCAGCTCAAAAGCGTTACAGTAGTAGGGGATAATACGAACACCGGCATTGGAGCGGTGAACAATGTTCATAAAGCCCTCAACGGCAAGGTAAGAGACATCGAAATAAGATACCTCACAGGGCTTACAATGGAAGGATTCTTGAAAGAGCTCTCCGCCCTGAACCCCGAAACAGATGCAGCGCTTCTTACCCTTGTAAACCGCACGCCGGACGGAAAATTCTACACATACAAAGAATCTGCCGACATTCTCTCAGAAGCCTGCCCTGCCCCGATTTTCTGCATGAACAAGGTGAATATCGGTTCGGGCGTTGTCGGCGGGAAGGTGGGCAGCGGCTCAGGCGAGGGCAAGCTTGCAGGCGAGCTGGCCTTGAAGATTCTCTCCGGGAAACCGCCTTCAGAGATTCCCGTTGTGCGGGAAAGCGAAGAGGTGATATTGGACTACAATGCCCTTGAGAGATTCGGCTTTGAAGATTCTCCAGCAATCCAAAATTATGAAATAATAAACAAACCTTACAACTGGGCTGAAAGGCATAAGGGCAAGATAATCCTTGCGATTGGGATTATAGCTGTTGAAGCGGTTCTCATTTTTATCCTTATTTTCAAACTTCTGCAGAGAGAAAAAGCCCGAGGCAAACAGGCCAGATACGACCAGCTCAAAACCATAATGGACGGCCTCCCTGATATGGTTGCTTTGCTCAAGCCTGACAGAACTATCGTATACTGCAACAAAGCTGCGCAGAAAATAATCGGGCGCAAACCCGAGGAGACGACAGGTCAGAAATGCTTCACCCTGTTTGGCAGGGACGAACCGTGCGAGCAGTGCGGATTCAGCAAAGCTATTGAAATAAAGAAACCCTTTTCGGCAGTACGTTATATTGAACAATTGGATATATGGGTTTCCGAGGTAAGCGTGCCAATCTTTAATGACGAAGGAGAAATAGAAAAGATCCTGCAAAGGCTTGAGGATATAACCGAGCTCAAAGAATACCAAAAGCAGATTGAGCTGAACAATGAAAGATACTATCAGCTCTCAATGCACAGCAAAACCTTCGCTTGGGAGATTGATCCTGAAGGTCTATACACTTATGTAAGCGATATATCGAAAGAAGTTATCGGATATGCACCGGAGGAATTGGCAGGTAAACAGCATTTTTACGATCTCTGGCCTGAAGATGAAAAAGAAAGGCTTATGCCAAGTGCGTTTGATATTATAAGAAACAGGAAAAAATTCTTGAATTTCCACGATAAAGTTATAACCAAAAACGGACAAGAGATTTGGGTTTCAACAAGCGGCTTTCCCGTTGTTTCCGATTCCGGCGAGCTTTTGGGATACAGGGGTACGGACAAGGATATCACAGAACACGTAAAATCCAGGCTCGCTCTGAAGCAGCAGACTTACCTGCTAAAAGCCGCAGAGACATCAACAGCCTTGCTGCTTGAAGAGAACGATCTGGATAAGGCAGTTCCCAGGGCTCTTGAGATAGTAGGCAAGGCGGCCGATCAGGACAGAGCGTACATATTCCAATGCCATAAAGACCCTGAGAGCGGGAAAATGCTTGCAAGCCAGCATTATGAATGGGCTAAAACAGAAATCGGTTCTCAGCTTAACAGCCAAATCCTGCAGAATTTTCGTTTCGAAGAGAGATTCCCCAGATGGTACGAAAATTTAACCGAAGGGGAAATTATTGCCGGAAACGTGAAGGATTTTCCGGAGAGTGAGAAGGAAGTGCTTCGCCCGCAGAAAATAATTTCAATGATCGCAGTTCCCATAAAGATTGAAAATGAATTTTGGGGGTTTGTAGGATTCGACAACTGCCGTTTTGAGCAGGAGTGGAGCGAGGCGGAACGGGCTATACTCTCATCTTTGGAGGGTTCTTTCGGGGCAGCGGTAAACAGGACAAAGATGGAGGAAAGGCTCAAAGAGTCCTTAAAACACTCCGGAAAACTCAACCAAGTTTTGGAGAATCAGGTGCAAAGCGCAAACCGGCTTACTGCTGCCGCTGAGGCCGCAAATAGAGCCAAAGCCCATTTCCTTTCTGCTATGAGCCACGAGCTGCGAACTCCGCTGAATGCGATTATAGGTATGTCTCAGGTAATCGATGACGACCAGCTCGACGACAAAAAACGCGAGGGCGTGCAGCTTATTCTCAAATCCGGACGAAAGCTTGCTAAACTTATTAATGACATCCTCGAATACTCAAAGGCAGAGGCAAAGGGGCTTGAGGTTCAGGAAGATGAATTCAGCATTCGGGAATTTATGGATGAGATCTCTGCGATTATATCCGAGAAAGCCGAAGAAAAACAAATCGAATTTGAGATGGCAATAGATGATCAGCTCCCTGAGAAAATGCTCGGAGATACCCAGCTGTTAAGGCAGGTGCTGTCAAATCTGGCAGGGAATGCAGTGAAATTTACCCATGAGGGAGGGGTGAAAATTAAGGTATTACTCGAAGATATCAATCAGATTCAGGCATCGGTGAAATTTGTTATTGAGGATTCGGGAATAGGGATGCCGGAAGGCAGACTCGAGGAGCTTTTCGATAAATTCACGCAGGCAGATGCATCTGATTCCAGAAAATACGAGGGGACGGGGCTGGGTCTGGCGCTCTCCAGAGAGCTTGTAGAGCTTATGGGAGGCAGAATCGATGCTGAGAGCGAAGAGGGGAAGGGCTCGGTTTTCCGGTTTACCGTAATCCTCAAAATCCCGCAGAATTAATCCGAATCGAAGTTTTTTGTCCACAGATTTTATGAATGTAAAGCCCTTCTATTAAATAACTAACAGAAATCTTCGTGCCCTTCGAGCCCTTCGCGGTTTAAACCAATCCCACGAGGATTAAAAAATTACCCGCCCAAAAATTTTTCTCCGCCTTTTCCTTATCAAATATCTATCCTGTCAATCCTGTTAATCCTGTCTAAAAATATCCCCTTAGTGCTTCTTAGCGTTTCTCAGTGGCTGAAATATCTTAGCGCTGCTCAGCGGCTGTAAATCACATCGAGAATTATAAAACGCGGGTTTGAGAGCGGGAAAAATAAAAGACTTTGGAATTTTCTAACCCCTTTTATTTCATATATTTACAAATTACAGCCGGCGATTTGAACGGAAAATTTCGCGCAAATTATTAACATTCAGCCAAAGGTTGAGAGGTCGTTTTTGTTAAAAGGCTATGGCAGATTGGTTAAGTTTTGTTTTTTTGCAGCCTCTCTTCAATCTGCCGGAAGCCTTTTTGAGAACTTAAACAGGTTAATAAGGAGAAGGAAATGATCGACTACATCAAAATCGATTCGGACATCCTGAATCTATCCGTTGGCAGTGCCGAGAAGCTCGTGCTCGCGGCGGGCAGGCTGCCCAAGGGCTGCAAGCTCTCCAACGCCCAGCTTGCTGGAATCTGCGGCGTATCGCTGAGAACTCTAATAAGAATCGTGATGGAGCTCAAGGGCATGGGATTGATCCGTGTTTACAAATCCGGCAACAACCGCACCATAATTACAGCAGATACCTGCATTGCGGGGGATGACAGGTTGGCACAACGACAAAATGACACGTGTCAGGATGGCGTTAAGTTGTGTCAGAATGTTACTGAGGGGTGCCAAGCTGTCACTGGAAAGTGTCAGACTGACACACATAATTTAAAAAGTAAAAGAAATAAAAAAGAAAAGGCGGCGGAGCGAACAATTGAGCCTTCTGTAGGGGCTCATTGTTCTCCGCCTTGTAAGGGAAAACCAGCAGCCGGTAAGGACGGGGCTGTTCTCACTGGGAAAGCCCGATTTCAAGGGTCTGCCGGTGAAGCGGGGGGCAGCTCTGCGGACAAACCCGAGCGACGAGGAAACATGTCAGAGGATTCGTCTAAGCCTTCTGCCGGTGAAGGCGGGGATATCGGGGATTTCACGATGAAGGAATTCCGCAGTTATCTCTCAGAGAGGCTCGGAGGCCCCGGGGCAAAGAACTACGCAGGCAGGGCATACCAGCTTCGGATAGCGATCTTCACTGCCGGCAGCAGGGCAAACGCCGAATTCCTTGAATGGGTGCGTAAAAGGCGGAGCGAAGCCGGCGAAGGCGGGCAGTAAAATATTTTACCATTGCCGGCAAGCTTTGATTTATTCAGTTTGCATTTATTATTGCGAAATAGAATAAAAAATGAAAAAATTTTCGCTGAGTTGTATTTTAATAACAGAAAAACTTCATATTTGCAGTTTAAGGCAGGAATTTTTGTAATTTTTTGAAAGCTTAAATATTATGCACAAACATACCAGAAGAGATTTTATCAAAGCGGCGGGCTGTTCTGTCCTGTCCGCTCAATTTGCGGGCGGTTTATCATTCGCTCAAACCCCAGCCTCAGGCTCCAAGCCCAATATAATCTTCATCCTCATCGATGATATGGGCTATGCAGACCCAAGCTGCTTCGGAAATCCTGTGATGAAAACGCCGAATATGGACAGGCTCGCAAAGCAGGGCATTAGGCTTACGAATTTCTATGTCAATGCGCCGGTCTGCTCGCCCACGAGAGTTGGGCTCACTACAGGGCAGTATCCAACCCGCTGGGACATACATACATACATCGCCTCAAGCTCGAGAAACGACAGCCGAGAAATGGCAGATTACCTCGACCTCGATGCCCCGAGCCTTGCGAGATTTCTCAAGAGCTCCGGATACGCCACTGCCCATATAGGCAAATGGCATATGGGCGGGGGAAGAGATGTGGACTACGCCCCGTTCCCCAGCGAATACGGCTTCGACGAGAGCTATGTAAATTTTGAAGGACTTGGAGACAGGGTGCTCATCAATGGCCACGGCCTTTCAGACCAGAGCGGACAGCTGGGCAAGGGCGATATTCGCTGGGCGGATAAGCACGAGCTCAGCGGCATTTATGTGGATAAGGTGATTGATTTTATCAGCCGGAATAAGGATAAAAGCTTCTTTATCAACCTCTGGCCTGACGACGTGCACACCCAGCACCTGCCCGAGAAGATTGGCAAATGGAAAAACGTTACGGATAACCCGCACGAGCAGAAATTTTTCGCTGTGCTCGAGAATCTCGACGAGCAGATCGGCCGGCTGATGAACGCACTTGAGAGCCATGGAGTTGCTGAGGATACGCTTGTAGTGCTTGTGAGCGATAACGGGCCTACCGACGGGGGCAACTTCTACAGCGACGGCTGGAATCCTCCGGGATTTACAGGCAAGCTCAGGGGCAGGAAGCTGAGCCTGTATGAAGGCGGGATTCGTATGCCGTTTATAGCCCGCTGGCCTGGCAGGATCAAGGCGGGCAGCGTGAACAGGCAGAGCGTTGTATGCGGGATGGATATGCTGCCCACATTATGCAGTATTGCAGGGGTTGAAGTGCCTGAATCTGCAAACCTCGACGGGCTTAATATGAGCGGTGCTCTGCTTGGCGATGCTCCGCAAAGGGATGAGCCGGTATTTTGGCACTGCGGCGAGCCGTTCTTCCAACCCGGTACAGGCAGCCCGTTCAACAGCAGCCCGAGCCTTGCGGTGCGCGACGGGGACTGGAAGTTTCTGATAAATCCAGACGGGTCTGAAGCCCAGCTCTACAATCTGAGTGAGGATATTTCAGAGCAGGATAATCTCTTTGAAGAGCATCCGGATAAGGTAAGCGAGCTTTGGGGAAAAATCAGGGCTTGGGCGAGCGATGTCGGAGTGCCTGTGCAGAATAATACGCCAACCCCCGCATTGGCTCCGGTTACGATAGACCTTGGCAAATCCAAGGCAAGGGCGGTGAATACCGGCGTGGATGTGGCTCAGGATGATAGCGGGCAGCGATTCTGCTTTGAAGGAAGCGGCTGCCTGGATGTGTTTATTATGGATGTCCCGAAGCTTGAGGATTCAGGCGTTATGATTTCTGCTGAGGCCGCCCCGGACGCCCAAGACGGCGTACTGCTCGCTCAGGGCGGAAGCCGCACGGGATATTCGCTGTATCTCGACGGCGGGAAGCCGGCCTTCTGCGTTTGCGTAGAAAACTCCCGCACAACGATAAAAGGATCGGAAAACGTGCCATCAGGGAAATTTGATATTTCCGCAGTTTTGAGCAGCAGCGGAAGGATGGAGCTTTACGTAAACGGCGAGCTAACTGCTTCAGGCCAAAAAGACTCTGTTTTCACCCGCGACGCAGGAGACACGCTCCAGATCGGGGCAGACCTCATCTCGCAGGTGGGAACTTACTCCTCGGAGAATTGGTTCAAGGGCTGCCTGAGCAATATCAGAATCAGCACCCTTTAAATCATAAGACAAAAAAAGGCGGCTGAAATTGCCGCCTTTGCTTTTTTCTGTTTGTCCCGCTTCTACTTCTCTTCGACGCTGGCCTTATTAACGTGCTTATCGAGGAATTTCTCGAGTGCTTCTTCTTTTTTCTGTTCCTGAAGCTGGTTTTCGATGTAGTCTTTCACTTCATCAAGCCCGCACTGTCTCTCGGGCTGCCTGTCGGTAACTTTTGCGATATGGAAGCCGAATTCGGTTCTGAAAACCTCGCTCACCTCGCCTACTTCCATCCCGAAAGCGATGTCCTCGAAGTCTTCCACCATCTTCCCGCGTGCGAAGTAGCCGAGATCTCCGCCTTGGTCCGGGCATTCTGAATATTCCGCTGCGAATTCAGCGAAATCTTTCTCGCCGTTTGTAATCCGCTCCAAAACTCCCTGAAGCTCTTCGTATGCCTCATCGTTCTCTTCGCCCGGGGCGAGGTGCTTAACGATATGGCTTGCACGCACCATCTCGGGGATCACGAATTTCTCTTTGTTGTTTTCGTAGTAATCCTCGATTTCCTCGAATGAGGGGGCATCAGCGGAGTCCTGAACCTCGGATACGAGCCTGCGTATTTTTGTCTGCAGCTCAATATCCTTTATTACCTCATCCTCGCTGGACTTATCAAGCCCTCTTTCCTCGAAGAACTTGTCTTTCCCGCCGGCCTTTTCGATAAGGTCGCTGTAGGTTTTCTGAACCTCTTCTGCCACGTCATAATCACGTTTGTCCGCTTCCTGCTTGAGGATGAACTGCTCTGTGAGGTTTTCCTTTGCCCACTGCTTGAGCTGATTTTCCCGCTCGGTCTGTTCCATATTCGCAAAAACCTGCTCATACTGCGGACGCATACGTTCCATCTCTTCGCTGATAAGCGTATCTTCTACTATTTCACCGTTTACATACATAGACATTTACTCACCTAATTGAAGCCTCGTAAGTTTTATTAAAATGATACATTTCGTTTTTTCCGTTATCTTCACTTCTTCCGAAGTTCTGTATGGTGCTACCCATATTATTTTACTTGTTTTGTCTTGGAATACAACCGCATTAGACCTTTCCATCCTGTTTACTTTCGCCCGAATGAGAAATTTGTTCACCCTCTGGGGCGAATTGAGGCTGAACGGGATAAAGCGGTCGCCTGCCTGC
Source organism: Sedimentisphaera cyanobacteriorum (assembly GCF_001997385.1). Lineage (NCBI taxonomy): Bacteria > Pseudomonadati > Planctomycetota > Phycisphaerae > Sedimentisphaerales > Sedimentisphaeraceae > Sedimentisphaera > Sedimentisphaera cyanobacteriorum. Next base: position 374,270 of record NZ_CP019633.1, read on the forward strand.
CTCTGTCTTGCGGTTATGGGCAGGGCGGTTTTCTCTGCATCGAAAAGGGTTGTGCCTTTGGGCTTTTCTTTGAGGAATCTTTCGAATTTTGATTTATCGAACTGCTCCTGCCTTACTTCTATCTGCCAAACGCCGAATCTGAATTTCCCGGGCGATTCGATTTTTACGCCGGAGAGGCCTTCTGTCTTCAAGAGCGAGAAGATTATCTTGTCCTGATTTGTGAAAACGTAGATCTCATCGGGCAGCTGGAGCTTTGAGCTTTGAGCCTCTCCGGCACGCTCAAGTATTCGGGTGTAATGGTCTCTGGTGAGCTTGTTTTCGCCTGCCCCGAGCTGAACCAAAATCCTGCGCGCAATCTCCTGTTTCACGAGGACTGCAAGGGCGTTGAATTCGTTTCGGTTTACCGTTACAAAATCCTGCTCGCTTATGATTACCGTGCTGTGCCAGCAGTTTTCCGCCTCCCTGCACACGCTTTCATCCAGCCTTTCTGCTGCCTCGCTTAGAAGGCAGAGCTTTTCGCAGATATTCGGGGATTCTTTCCTGATTTCCGGAAGCAGGGAATTGCGGATAAAATTTCTGCGATAGTCATTTGTGAGGTTTGTTGAATCAACAGCGTAAGGGATTGCCTTTTCTCTGCAGTATTCGAGGATCTCATCCTTTTCTGCGAAGAGCAGGGGGCTTACAAGAAGGAGCCCGTTTACCCGCCTTGACTGCCTTATCCCGCAAAGGCCTCTGAAACCCGTGCCTCTTTGGAGCCGGTGGATTACAGTCTCGCAGTTGTCGCCGGCGTGGTGGCCGGTGAGGATGCAGTCGAAGCCTTTATTGCGTGAAAGCCTGCTGAAAATTTCGAGTCTGATATTTCTTGCAGCAGTTTCCACAGACTCATTTTTCTCTTCCGCTCTGCCCGAAACATCTGCGGTTTCGCTGTAATACTCGATGCCTCGGTCTTCGCAGAACTTACGGGCAAACTCTTCATCCCTTTTTGATGCCTCGCCGCGCAGATTGTGATTTATATGAACGGCTGCAAGCGGGGCAGTGAGCCTGCCTTCTTTGCAAAGAGCTGCGGCTGCCTCCAGAAGCGCACAGGAATCAGGGCCTCCCGAAAATGCTGCAAGCAGGCTTGCGGAGGGATGCAATTCTTTCACGCTTTCCAAAGCGCTGAGTATTTTGGACTCAAACTCATTCATCAGATCATTCGTATCTGAGCGTTTTAACAGGATCAGTTCTTGCGGCGGATACAGCGGGCAGAAGAGCCCCTGCAAGGGAGGCGGCGAGGGCATAAAATGAAATCCTCACGGCAGAGCCGATATCCAAACTGTTCGGGATTTTGGTGAACATATAAACACTGCTCTTCCATATCTTCACGCCTGTGAGCCGGCTGATAAGGTTTTCGATGGTGTTGATATTTTCTGTGAACAGCCAGCCGAACAGGATGCCAAGCGCCGTTCCTGCAATCGCCACAAACACCCCGAACAGCAGATACACCCCAGCGACGCCTGCGCGGGACTGCCCGAAGCTGCGCAGGATTGCGATGTCTTTGCGTCTGCCCATAACAATCATATAGAAAATGCAGAATATCAGCAGGACAACGCCGCCGCTGACGATTGAGAACACCGCCATCAGAACATCCATCTGCTTGTGGTATTCTGCAACGAGGCGTTTCTGCATATCTCTGCTCAGGGCGATAGAGCTGTAGCCCACCCAGCTTGCCGGCCAGCCGAGCTCATTTCTCGCAAAGTCCGACCATACTGTCTGAACTTTCGAGAGAAGCTCTCTCTGTCTGCGGTCGCTGAGGCCCTGATTGAATCTGATTTGGATTGTGTCTGCCAGCGGGCTGTTCTTATCGGGATAAAGCTCCCTGCTGAGGGTTTCGATGGGCAGGTAAACGCTGGAGGAATCGAACTGGTTTATACCGCTGAACGATACCGCATCAATCTTAACCCGCAGATCGCTCCTTTGGAAATTGGCGGCATCCCCGGAGCCCTGCCTGCCTGTAAGGACGAGGGCATTTTTTCCCGTCCAGCTTTTGGCCTCTTCGAAATCGTACTTATCAGTAACCGGATCGGGGCTTGTTAGCAGGCCGATAGAAAGGGCTGCCGAATCGCCTGAAAACCTGCCCTCAGAGCTGATAAAATCATTGCGTATGCCTGTAACCTCATCCTGACTTTCAATATCGATTCCCCAAATCTGCGTTTTCTTCACCTGTCCTCTGCCTATCAGCACAAGTCCCTGGGCGTTTAGCAGGCCAGAGGCCGCCTTAACGCCCTCAATATCTTCTATTCTGCCGGTGAGGGTTTTGAAGTCTGAAATCTGAAGGGATGGATGAGGCCTTATAACAGCATCGCCCATCGAATCGGATGCCCCTTTTTCAACCGCCTCAATAAAGCCGCTGAATACAGAGCTTATAGACACAAGCAGTCCGCAGCTCAGCGCTACTGCAAGAACGCTGATTACCACAAGGCGAACTTTCAGCAGATATCGCAGACAAAGCAGGTATTTCAGCATCTGTTTTCCTGCATCCTTATATTAATGCACCCGCTGTCCGGGCTTTGCGCCGCTGTCCGGGCTGAGCAGGAATACTTCTTTCCCGCCCGGCCCCGAGGCCGCTACCATGCCCTCAGAGACGCCGAAACGCATCTTGCGAGGTGCGAGATTCGCAACGCATACCACCAGCCTGCCTTCGAGTTCTTCGGGCTTGTAGGCCTTGGAAATGCCCGCGAATACGTTTTTAGTTATTCCGCCTATATCCAGCTCGAGATGGAGCAGTTTATCCGCACCTTCCACGTGCTCTGCCTTTTTAATCTCAGCAACGCGAAGGTCAACCTTCATAAAATCATCAAAACTGCACTCCGGAGCGAGCGGCTCATCGAGCTGATTCTCCTGCTGCTGGGTCTGCTGGGCATCTTGGCTGTTTTTCTGCTCTGATTTAGATTCTTCAATCATAGCTTCTATATTCTCCTTTTCGATTCTGTTCATCAGTCTTTTGAATTTATTCACCTCGTGCCCCTCCGGAAGTATGCCCAAATCTTCAAGTCCCTGCTCCTCGCAGCCGAGAATCTTTTCAAGCTTTTCAGAGAGCTTCGGAACAACCGGCTTAATGTAAATATTCAGGGCATTAACCGCATTAACAACGGCAGTGAGGGTTTTGAGCGTCTTTTCCTTATCTTCCTTTACGGTAATCCATGGCTGCTGCCTGTCGAAATATCTGTTTACGTTTCCGGCCAGATTCACTATCTGCCTTACCGCCTGAGAAAATTTAAGCGTTTCATAGCTCTGAGCGATTGAATCTTTCGCCTGAAGTATCTCATTTACCATCTCCCTGCCTTCTTCGTCCATTTCGCCGAGCCTGCCGCCGAGCTTCTTTTTGAGCATCGGTACAGACCTGCTTGCAAGGTTAACCAGATTCCCGATAAGATCGGCATTCACGCGGGACTGGAAATCCTCGAGGCTCAGGTCTATATCCTCCACCCCGTCGCTGAGCTTGCAGGCATAGTAGTACCTCAAATACTCAGGGTTCAGGTGCTTCTGGAATGTTTGGGCTTTTATGAACGTGCCTTTGCTCTTGCTCATCTTCTCCCCGTCAACGGTGAGAAAACCGTGTACGAAGAGCTTATCTGCAATCTTGTTTTCGCTGCCCATCAGCATTGCAGGCCAGAACAGGGCATGGAAATACATTATGTCCTTGCCGATAAAGTGATAGAGCTCCCAGTCCGGGCTGTTCCACACCTGATTGAAATCAAAGCCGTTCTTCTCGCACCAGTTCTTGCAGGAGGCCATATACCCGATCGGGGCATCGAGCCAAACATAGAAGAATTTGTTTTCCTCGCCCGGAATTTTAAAGCCGAAGTAAGGCCCGTCTCTGGATATGTCCCAGTCCCGCAGGCCGGCCTCGAACCATTCATCAAGCTTTTTCAATACCGATGGATGCGCATGGCCAGAGGCGAGAACCTCCTTGAGCTGCTTTTCATAATCGCCGAGGCGGAAGAAGTAGTGCTTGGAGGTTTTGGTAGTCGGCTCGCCCCCGCAGATTGCGCAGCGCGGGTTTGTCAGCTCGGTAGGGGAGTATGTACTCCCGCATTTATCGCAGGAATCGCCGTACTGCTCTTCTGCTCCGCATTTCGGGCATTTGCCCACAATGAATCTGTCCGGCAGAAACATCGAGCAGCTCTGGCAGTATGCCTGCTCCACTTCCCTGGTTTCAATAGAGCCTTTCTCTTTGAGCTTGAGGAAGATATCTTCGCTGAGCTGCCTGTTTTCCTTGGAGTGGGTGGTGTAGTAGTTCTCGAATTCCACGCCGAATGAGCTGAAATCATCTTGGTGTTCGCCGTGTACTTTTTCGATGAGCTGTTCGGGCTTTATGCCCTGCTTGCGTGCGCTGAGCATAATGGGCGTTCCGTGCGTGTCGTCTGCGCAGAAGTACAGGCAGCGATTCCCGCTGAGCTTCTGGAAACGCACCCATATATCCGTCTGGATGTATTCTACAAGGTGTCCGATGTGGATAGGCCCGTTTGCGTAGGGCAGGGCGGATGTAACTACAATGTTTCGGGGCATATATAACCTCTGATTTCGCTGAAATTCATTTAATTTTGCTTTGTGATTCTATCATTCGTTCTCGGCAGTCTCAGAAGGTGTTTCATCCTCCCCTTCAGACTGGGCGTTCTTCTCGCCGTTTTTACGCCAGTTCTTTGCCTTCCTGCTTTTGCCTTTTCCGCCTTTTCTGCCTTTTCGGTTTTGGGATTTATTCCCGTTTTGCTTTTCTGAATCGCCTCGGTTTTTTTCTTCCTGCTCTCCTTCGCCGCCGGTCTTTTCCGAGCAGTTCTGCTCACGTTCGTTTTTCCCTTCGGCTTTTGTATCGCTTCGGCGGGGACTTTGCTCAGACTGCTGCTGTTTTTCTCTTGCAGCCTCCCTTGCAATACGAACCTCTTCGGGCATCTTCTCAAGCACCTCCACCTCATCAGCGGGCAGAGCTTCCATCTTCCCGTCTTCATACTGAATCTGCAAAATCTGAGTAAGGATTTGATAATCTATCACTCTCCCGTATCCTGCTGGAGTTTTCACCCAGCTCTGCCTGTTGGGCAGTTCTTTCTTGAGCTGCTGATAGGTCTTGTCTTCGTATCTCAGGCAGCACCTCAGCCTTCCGCAGTGTCCGCTGATTTTGGATGGGTCGAGAGTTGCTTTCTGGGTTTTTGCCATTCGCATATTCACCGGCTTGAGGATCTTGAGGTATCTCCTGCAGCAGCATTCCTGTCCGCAGGTTTCGATATCGCTGATAAGCCTTGCCTCGTCTCTGGCTCCGATCTGGCGCATTTCGATTCTTGTCTGGAATTTCTGAGCAAGCTGCTTTACCAGCTCCCTGAAATCCACACGTCCGTCTGCGAGGAAGTAGAAAACGATTCTCTCGCCTCCGAAGATATGCTCGAAATCCACGATTTTCATTTTTAACCCGAGCTTATCAACGTATTCACGGCAGATCTTGAGCTCCTCGCCGGCCGAGTCGCGCACGTGCTGGGCTTCGTTTATATCCTGAGCTGTTGCGATTCGCACAAACTCCCCTCCCTCGGCCAGCGGGTAGTCCTGATGGTCGAGTTCGAAGTATTCCTGCAGGGTGTTGAAGTTGCCCTTGAAATTCCCGTGCACGTATGAGCTGTTCGCTCCAACAAGCTCGCCTAACTCGAGCCCGCGTTCGGTCTTTATGATAACTTTCGTTTTTGTCTTCGGCAAGCTCTGCTCGCTGTGGCTGAACCATCCGAGAAATCCGAGTTTGCCGTATCGGACAAGCATCCTTTTGGTATGTTTATTGTGTGATCTATCTGTCATAATTATGCTTCTGAGCCTTGCTGTCTAATTGTAATACTGCCGCTATCCCGAATGATAGTTGGGCGTGAACAATAATTTCATTCTTTTGTTCGGGCGAAGTTTATCAGAATATCCTCAAAAATCAATTTTTCATTGACATAGGAATATATCATCGAGATGCTCGAGTTGATATCTTCAACGAGCCTTGAGGCCTGATAGGGGTCGAATTTTTCGCTCAGAGATGTAATCACTTCAGGCTGGTCGTGATTTATCAGATCCCTGCTGCCCGCTGCCAGCTTCATCGCATCTGCAGCTGCGGACATAATCATATTGAGAGTTATAGTCTGTGCCTGCCGTTTTAGGCCTGCCTTCCCTTCTGCGCCGCTGGTTTTCCCAAGAGCGCCGGCTATTTCTCCCGAACGCCCCCCAAGCCATTCAGCCAGCTCCACAGCGTCTGCAAGGGTAAAGGATTCGAGCTTCTCGAGCAATTCTTTCTTGATTGAATAGCATTCTGCCTCGAGGCTGCTCAGTTCAATACTCCTTCCGAGACTTCCGGAGGTGAATCCAGACCAGAAAACTGCTTCCTGCCTGTCTATTCCCCTGCCTTCAAGCTCGCCGGCGATTATCTCTCTATCCACGGGGGCGAAGTTGTACACTTGGCAGCGGGAGAGTATCGTTTCAAGCAGGCGGTCTGTTCTGGTGCAGATAAGGATTATGATGCAGTGGGGCGGGGGCTCTTCAAGTGTTTTCAGGATGGCGTTCTGGGCGCTTTGGTTGAGTTTTTCAGACTCGCTCAGCACAAACACCGTTTTATGCGCCAGCTGAGGTTTTTTGCCTGCCTTGTCAACGAAGAATTCACGTACTACGCTGATTAGAAACTCGCTCGGGGATTTTTTCCTTATTTCCGGAATCTCAGAATATTTGTTCAGCTCCTTGTATATGTGTTTGAAGTCCGGATGGCTGCCCGATTCGAAAAGCCTGCAGCTTCTGCACTTCCCGCAGCTGTCCTGAAAAGGCCTGCCGTTCTGCTCTGATTTCTCGGGGCTCTCGCAAAGAAGCAGTTTTGCGATCTCGCCTGCGCATTTGAACCGCCCAACCCCGTCTTGGCCGGCGAAGATAAAAGACTGCCCGACCCTGCCGGCATTGAGACTGTCTTCAAAGGCGGTGATTATATGATTCTGGCTGTGTATATCTCTTAAACTCAAGCTTTTAAGCCCTGTTAATTCTTTTTTTAGAACCGCAATTGTATTCAATTGCCTCATTTTGAAAATAAAAACATTTCAAAAACTATGCACTGATGCCCTGCTTTGATTCGAATAAGCCTTCGCTAAATAAGTTGACTGTCAAACCCTTCAGTATATAAGTGATAATTAGCGGTAAACAGAAGATTATTACCCCTTATTGCGTTTCAGTGTTATTGAAGGCCGAAAAATCCTGTCGCTCTCAGGGTCTTAAATGTCTGCCGTGTACGACAATATTTTCCGGCAAAACGCAAATCTTAATGCTGCAATGCTTTGCAGAATTTATTCTCTATTTACAGAGCCAGCGGTTCGCTGCTTAATAATGCAGCGTCGTACAGCGGTGTTCGCCGTGGCGAACCCGCTAGGATAGCGAAACGTGAAGAGCCGGCGGTAAGCGAAAAATCTTTTCTAAAAGAATGCCTAGCGGGTCCGCCACGGCGAACTCCGCTGTAATATGAAGAGTCTATTCGTTGTGTCGGCTTAGCGGGCGGCTTGTGCCGCACCGCTGTAATATGAAAAACTTTCCCCTTATCATTGCCTTGAACTTTAAAAATATCCCCCTTAGTGCTTCTTAGCGCCGCTCAGTGGCTGAAATATCTCAGTGCTGCTCGTGGTTTAAGCCAATCACCCGCCCAAAAATCTTTCTCCGCCTTTTCCTTATCAAATATCTATCCTGTCAATCCTGTTAATCCTGTCTAAAAAATCCCCTCCGCTTCCTCTCCGCCTGCGGCGGACAGGCTCAATGTAAAAACTTCGTGGTTCAAACCAATTACAAAAATCTTGTAATCAATAATAGTGCAAATATAATGCTCGTTTTCGGCTTGCCCCTTTGCGGGCTGTATCTTGTTAAAGCCGCCAATCTAATGAGAATTAAAGGTTTATAATGGCAAAACTTAACAAACTTGAAGACATTGTATCTCTGTGCAAAAGACGCGGATTCATATTCCAGTCCAGCGAAATCTACGGCGGACTGGCCAGCTGCTATGATTACGGCCCTCTGGGCAGCGAGCTCAAGCGTAACGTCCGCAATGCGTGGTGGAAAAGCACAGTCCAGATGCGTGATGATGTTGTCGGCTTAGACAGCAGCATACTGATGCATCCGATGGTGTGGAAATCATCCGGCCATGCAGACAAGTTCGCCGATCTGATTACAGAATGCAGGAAATGCCATACCAGAACCCGAATAGACCACCTTCTCAACCAAGAGGGGAAAAAGGCCGAGGATATCGGGCAGGACCCCAGAATCATCTCAGACAAGGTATGCCCAAACTGCGGTGCAGTTGGCGAGTTTACCGAGCCGATGGCCTTCAAGCTTATGTTCGAAACTCAGATGGGTGCAAACGCCGATGACAATATGGCCGTATATCTTCGTCCTGAGACAGCTCAGGGGATCTTTGCGAATTTCCGCAACGTGTTAGACAGCACGAGGGTGAAAGTCCCGTTCGGGATCGCGCAGATCGGCAAGAGCTTCAGGAACGAGGTTACAACGAAGGCCTTTATCTTCAGGACTCGCGAGTTTGAGCAGGCCGAGCTGGAATTCTTCTGCGAGCCGGGTACAGACGAGCAGTGGTACGAATTCTGGAAAGAGAAACGTTTCAACTGGTATGTAGAATACGGTATTAACAAAGACAATCTGCGAATGCGCGACCACGATTCAGACGAGCTCGCCCATTACGCAAAGGCCTGTATCGACGTTGAATACCGCTTCCCCTTCGGCAGCGGCGACTGGCAGGAGCTCGAAGGCGTTGCAAACCGCACCGACTACGACCTCCGCAGGCACCAGCAGGGTATGCGTAGTATGAATAATTTCATCGAGTCCGGCAGAGACCTTGCCAAGGTGGAGCTGAAGGACGAGCAGCCGGACTACCACAAAGGCCCGCTCTCATTCTTCGATGAGCAGAAAAAGCAAAGATACATCCCCTATGTAATCGAGCCCAGCGCAGGGGTGGACAGAAGCACCCTTGCCTTCCTCGTGGATGCATACGACGAAGAAGAGGTGAAAGGCGAAACACGCAATCTCCTTCGTTTTCATCCGGACATTGCCCCGATAAAGGCAGCGGTATTTCCGCTGGTGAAGAAGGAGGGAATGCCCGAGATTGCCCACAATATCGTTGACAGCCTCCGAGCACACTGGAACGTTTTCTACGACCAGAAGGGGGCAATCGGCAGGCGATACCGCCGGCAGGACGAAGCCGGCACCCCATTCTGCATTACCGTTGACGGGCAGGTGAAAGAAGACGGCACTGTAACCGTTAGAGACCGCGATACAATGGCGCAGGAAAGGGTGCATCAGGACAAGCTCTCAGCATACCTCTTTGAGAAAATGAGCTGCTGGGGAAAACAATAGCAGCTCCCGTTTCGAATTATTTTTTAATATTCAAGGAATTAAGATAATGAGTGAATCTGTTGATCAGCTTACTGAGCAGAGAAAGGCCAAACTCGCCAAGCTTCGTGAACTCGGGATAGACCCGTACGGAAGCAGGGTTGAGGGGGTTGAGCCTTCAGCAGGCATAAGAGAAAGATACATCGAAGACAGCGAAGACCAGAAGGCAAAGGCCGCCGGCCGAATTGTTCTTCTGCGTGATATCGGAAAGCTTATATTTATAACTCTGCGCGACTCCTCGGGCACGATTCAAATCGGCCTGAGCAAAAAGCGTGTACAGGAAGAGCAGTGGCCTGTTGCAAAATCTCTTGACTTAGGTGATATCCTATTCGCAGACGGGCAGCTGGGCAGAACAAAAACAGGCGAGCTTACAATCTGGGCGGAAGAAATAAAAATCCTGTCGAAGGCGCTTATCCAGCCGCCGGAAAAATTCCACGGCCTGCAGGATAGAGACCTCCGCTACCGCCAGCGGTATGTTGACCTCTGGGCAAACCCCGATGTGATGCAGAAATTCAAGAAGCGAAGCGATATTATCGCCTCAATCCGCAGTATGCTTATAGAGAAGGGTTTTTACGAAGTGGAAACGCCGATGATGCAGTCTGTTGCAGGCGGGGCGGCAGCGAAGCCCTTTATCACCCACCACAACACCCTTGATATAGATATGTATCTAAGGATAGCACCCGAGCTATACCTAAAGCGGCTTCTGGTTGGCGGATTTGAAAAGGTTTTCGAGATCAACAGAAGCTATCGCAACGAAGGCCTAAGCACACGCCACAACCCTGAATTTACGATGATGGAGCTCTATCAGGCCTACAGCGATTATCTCGGTATGATGGATATCACTGAAGAGCTGGTTTCAAATATTATTGAAAAACACTGCGAATGCAGGAAGCTCACCTACGCAGATATGGAGATTGATTTTACCACCCCCTGGAGAAGAGCCAGATACGCCGACCTGCTCAAGGAACACTCAGGCTGCGATATCGAAGACATCTCCGCCGTTCGCAGAAAGGCGGGCGAGCTTGGAATAAACGAGGCGGGGATGGATGATGCTGTTGTGATAAACGAGCTCTTCGAGCAGACAGTTGAGCAGCATCTGGTGAATCCTACGTTTGTGATGGACTATCCCGCTGCTATCTGTCCGCTTACGAAACAAAAATCTGATAACCCGAATATCGCCGAGAGATTCGAGCTTTTCTGCGCTAAGATGGAAGTGGGCAACGCCTACACAGAGCTCAACGACCCTGAAGTGCAGAGGAAAAACTTTATGACCCAGCTTAAGGGCGAAGAGGATTCAATGGCCAAGATGGACGAGGATTTCATTACTGCCCTGGAGTATGGTATGCCCCCGGCCGGGGGGCTGGGAATTGGTATAGACAGGCTGATTATGCTTATTACCGATTCTCCCAGCATAAGGGACGTAATTCTCTTCCCTACGCTGAAACCTCAGTCGCAAAACACGTAAAATTATAATTTGAGGCGGGATAAGTGAGATTTTTTTCTTGAAAGCTGTTCATACTTTTCTAAAATAACCCGTCTTCAGAAAAATCGGAAACTGTGAACTCTTTATTCCATGGAGAACAGATATGTCAAGAAAATGCCAGTTAACAGGAAGAAAAACCTCTGTCGGACGCAGTATTGTCCGTCATGGTAAACCAAAACGTCTCGGCGGTGTCGGACTGAACATACGCGGAGTTAACAAAAGAAGATTCAAGCCAAATACCCAGAAAATGCGGGTTATGGTGGACGGGCAGGTTAAAAAGATAACTGTCTCTGCCAAGGCTGTAAAAAGCGGGTTAGTGGTAAAACCGCCTAAAAGAAGGTATAATAAGGCGGCACAGGGCTGAATATCGGCCTAATTGAAGTTCAGAGCGGGGCTTTTTTAAGTGAGTCTCGCTTTTTTACTTTTTGATTATCCAACAAAAGCATTTAAAAGTTTATAAAACTTCTCTATCTCTAACAAAATGCTTGACCTTTTACAATTTCAAAACTAAAATCTGACTGGTTCTAATTCGTCGGGTATGCCGGCGGTTATAGTTGCTAATAAAAAAAACAATCGATATCAGGAGCAAGGCTTTGAGTACTTTAACAAAAACTTTAGCAGTACTTTTGTCAGTTTCAGCGATATTTCTTTGCGGGGCTGTGTTCATTTATGTTTCTAAGACTAATGACGTGAAGGCTGATTACGATCAGCTCAAAAGCGATTATAAAGTCCTTCAGGACAGCAAGAATGTGGCTGTCTCAAGTCTTAACGAGCAGAAAATGCAGATGCAGCAGCAGATTGAAAAGCTTAAAGACAGAGTCAGCGAGCTCAATCAGCAGAAAGAGCAGGCTATGCTCGATCTGAAAAACGCTCAGAATAAGGCTGTAAAATGGCAGGACAGAGTGAACAGTTTGTCAGGAATTGTGAAAGATTTTGAGCAGACTATCAGCGAAATGCACGCCTCTCTGGAATCTACCAGAAGTATGCTGCAGCAGGAGCAGGGCAAAACCCTTAAGCTTTCGAATATGCTAAACGAAAAGACAACCGCTCTGGATGAGCATATCGTGATGGTGCAGTCTCTCAAGGCTGAGAAGAGAAGGCTCAAAGAGCAGATGGCCGCTATGGAAAAGATGCTTGAAGAGAAAGAAAAATCTCCCGAGCAGGCTCAGGCGGTTACTGTAGTTGAAGACAAGGCCAAGGCCTTGGAGCCCCGTTCTTATGCACCTGTTACAGGCCTCGTTTCAGAAGTTGGCGAAAGGCTCGTTTCTGTGAGCGTAGGCAGTTCCGACGGCGTTAAGAAGGGTATGAAGCTCCATATTACAAGAGGCGAAAGCTTTGTTTGTGATATTGAAATTACAGATGTGGATGTCGAAAAGTCTGCCGGCGTGATTAAGCTTAAGAAATCAGCGCCGAAAGTGGGCGATACCGTTTCAACCGAACTGTAAGGAAAGGCTGGAAGCAGTTAAATGGCTAAAAAAGTTAAAAAAACGGCTCAGAGTGATATTTATACAGGATTTCTCGGGATAGCTTTCCTTTTTGTACTTACAACAGCGGTGCTTGTGCTTATGGAATGTATTAATACATTCGGAGCCGAGAACCTGCTGAAGTTTAATTGATATAAGCTCGTTATTAAAGGCACGGGAAGGATACCCGTGCCTTTTTAATTTTGCTAAGCATATCTTTTTCCTTCTGAAAGGGTCAATCTGTGATACTCGATACAATTCTTGGCTGGTTCAGTACAGATATGGGTATAGACTTAGGGACATGCAACACCCTGGTAACTGTACGAGGTGAGGGTATTAAGCTGAATGAACCTTCTGTTGTCGCCGTGCGCAAAGGCACAAACGTAGTATTGAACAACGGCGAAGCAGTCGGGCTTGTAGCTAAAGATATGCTTGGAAAAACCCCCGGCTCCATTTCTGCAATCCGTCCGCTCAAGGACGGGGTTATAAGCGATTTCGAGATCACCGAAGCTATGCTCGGCTACTTCATCCGCAAGGTTCACGGCAGGGGCGGACTGCTCAGGCCTCAGGTGGTAATTTCCGTACCAAGCGGGATTACCGCTGTTGAGAGAAGGGCGGTTAGAGACAGCGCCGAACGCGCAGGAGCGAGAAAAGTTTTCCTTATAGATGAGCCGATGGCAGCAGGAATCGGGGCAGGCCTTCCGATCACAGAGCCCACCGCTTCAATGATTGTGGATATAGGTGGCGGAACAACAGAAGTTGCTATTATGTCCCTGGCTGATATAAGCACTTGCACAAGCCTGAGAGTTGGCGGGGACGATTTCGATGAAGCGATTATAAACCACCTCAAAAGAACATACAATCTGCTTATCGGCGAGTCCCGAGCAGAGCAGGTGAAGATTGAGCTCGGCTCCGCAGGCCCGCTCGAAGAAGAGATGACCATGGAGATAGCCGGAAGAGATACAATATCCGGCCTTCCGAGAAAGATTGTTATAACAAGCGAAGAGATAAGAGAGGCTCTAAAGGAGCCGGTATCTTCGATTATAGAATGTGTTACCCAAACGCTTGAAAAGGCCGAGCCTGAACTTGCCGCAGACCTCATCGATAATGGCGTTCATATCTGCGGCGGCGGCGCGATTCTCAGAGGTATGGATAAAGTCCTAGCTAACGCTACAGGGCTGAATGTCAATCTCGTGGAAGACCCGCTAACTTGCGTGGCAAGAGGGACATGCGTATTCCTCGAAAACCTCGAGAGCCTCAGGGAAAGCATCGATCAGGACAGCTATAACTGGGATTAACCCGTTTTCTGGCAGGCAGCCGGAGGTCTTTATATAAAAGCAGAGTTATATGGCAAAACGCAAACAAAACTCGAGCAACAGCGCTATTTTCTGCAGCTTGCTCCTTGCCGGGGTTGCCCTGCTAATTTTGCCGCATAAGATTACTCGAAATCTAAATTCATTTTTCATTGAGCTGTTCAGGCCTGTAATCGGAATAGATATAAAAATCCCGGGCAAGCCGGGGAAAGGCTCGCTGCCGGCTTCTGGAGAGTACGTTTCTAAAAGCGAATACGACCACCTCTGGGCGGCATACCAGAACCTCTATGCAGACCTGCTTGAAGCCCAGAAAAGGCTCGAAAAGGCATCTCAATTCCGCAGCTCAATGCCGAAGACAGGCGATATGTTTGTTATGGCTGATATAATCAAACGCGAGCAGGGGCAGAAAATCCTCATCAACAGAGGCTCAATCGACGGCGTTGAAAAGGGGCAGTATGTCTTCGCTGAGGGGGCAATAATAGGCACTGTTACCGATATATCCAGCTCTTGGGCGAGGATCACACTCATCACAAACAACACCCTCCAGATACCTGTGCATATTGTACGTCCGGGCAGAGAGGAATACATTAGAGCTAATATGGTGGGCAACGGTATGGATGCATGCGAGATCCCGTATATCTCCGCTGAGCTGGATGTTAAGCCCGGGGATTATGTGTATGCAAGCCCGGGCAGGCAGTATCTGGAAACTCCGAGGATTGCAGGCGTAGTGAAAACGGTGGTGGAGGATATGCAGGACCCGCTGATATGGGATATAACCGTTGAGCCCTCCGCAGATTTCGAGAATTTGAAGAAGGTTGCTGTGATAGTAGTTGCGCCTTCTCAGGAGGTTTCGAGCGAATGAAGTGGCTGTTTTTCTCTATCACTGCCGGAATTGCTGTTCTGCTGAATTCAAGTGCTGCTCTGGAGTATATCGAAATCAGCCGGTTCGGTATTCGCCCCGATCTTATGGTGCCTCTGCTGGGCTTTTTCTGCTACACATTCTCACGCAGAGACGCGATAACAGCAGCATTTGCCCTCGGTTTTCTTGCAGACGTTTCAAGCATTACAATGGGGCCTCATACCCTCACTTTCCTAATCGCCGGCAGCTTCTTTTCAAATGCAAGGGAGTTTTTGAGTATGGACAGGGTGCGAAACAGAGCAGCTGCTGTTTTCTTTCTCGCAGTGTTTATTGATATTCTTGTTATGCCGCTGACTGGCCTCAAAACTGAAGTGCAGATATTAAAGCCCCATATCACCATCCCCGCAGAGGCTCTATATACCGCTGTTGCCGGGGTTGTGATTTGGCAGATAAATCTCTACGCCGCAGGGCTGTTCGGGATAAAGCGTAAACGATGAAATTTTCTCTCATCAGGGGCTTTTTTGCGAAAATATGATTGACTTAATTCACCACTTTATTACCATACCGGTTCTATTATTGGTGACGGGGCCGTAGCTCAATTGGTTAGAGCATCGGACTGTCGATCCGAAGGCTGAGGGTTCGAGTCCCTTCGGCCTCGCTTATCACCTTTAATAGAAAAAATGGGGCCGTAGCTCAATTGGTTAGAGCATCGGACTGTCGATCCGAAGGCTGAGGGTTCGAGTCCCTTCGGCCTCGCTTTATAACGCCTTGCTGAATACCGGCAGGGCGTTTTTTTTGCAGATCAATCCCTCACACCGACTCTGTACAGACCGCAACAGACCCCTGCTTCCCTCTTATGTGCTTTTGTTTACCACGAAGCATTTACAGACTGAGCCAGCGGTTCGCTGCTTAATAATGCAGCGTCTTACAGCGGAGTTCGCCGTGGCGAACCCGCTAGGATAGCGAAACGTGAAGAGCCGGCGGTAAACGAAAAATCTTCTCTAAAAGAATGCCTGGCGGGTCCGCCACGGCGAACTCCGCTGTAGTACGGGGGATGTTAAACATTGAGCCTGTCCGCCGCAGGCGGAAAACACACGAAGGGGATATGGTTTTGATTTATTTATTATCCACAGATGGCACGGATATTATGTTTTTTTTTATTAAGCCTGCCGCCATAGTGTATTGGAGCCAGGCCGTTGATGCAATGCACAAGCGTAGATTTTCCGCTGCCGGAAGGGCCGGTCAAAAGCACCAGCTTGCCCGGTGAAATATCCAGATTGATATTCCTTAAAGCAGGTTTCTCCTGCCGGGTATATGTAAATGTTAAGTCTTGTATTTTCAGCATTACAATTACTCAAAAGTCTGCTGTACAATGATTTTCAAATCCAACCGCTGGATTCGACGGCTGTCCGGGACCCCGATAAATCGGGACTGTTTCCCGGACACCTTTTCTTACTTTCAATTCTTCCGGCCAGTTGAACACGGTGGTAGTTGTGCAACTACTGATTGTGATTACAACCAGTACCAAACTAATTGTCAAAATTTTGTTTTTGGGCTGAAATTTAAGGTTGATTTGCTTCCTTCTCTTTCTTCATCCTCTCAGCTTCCTGCCTCAACCGCTCTTGAGCTTCCTTGATCCTGTTTGGATCAACACCAGGAGGACCTCCCTTAAGTGCGTTGATAACTTCATTCATATCAGGAGGCTTGCTGTACTCACTTAATAAGCCAATCTCTTCAAAGTCTTTTCTGAGTTGGATGGATTCGTAGTCAGGCCCACATATAACTTTATTATCCCCATCATCATTTTTATCTATTAGAACCATATATGCCTTTTCT
Organism: Sedimentisphaera cyanobacteriorum; assembly: GCF_001997385.1. NCBI lineage: Bacteria > Pseudomonadati > Planctomycetota > Phycisphaerae > Sedimentisphaerales > Sedimentisphaeraceae > Sedimentisphaera > Sedimentisphaera cyanobacteriorum. The sequence continues at coordinate 390,644 of NZ_CP019633.1, forward strand.
TTCGTAACGAATATAGCTCGCGCTTCACTGAAAGAACCTTTTGAAGACCATTTTTTTGTCCGTTTGGCATTCTTGAAATTAGTGGTTATTCGCTGTAGCCATGAAGGATCATTGATTGCCTTCTTAGCAAGTATTTCATGGCCTATTATTTCCTCAACCTTTTCAGGGTTACCTATTATATAAACATTTTTTTCTCCATAGAAAAGTTCTGGATGGTAATGGGGCGTTATTAATATAGCTTCTATTTTATTCAAAGCTGGAATATCATTTATTCCAGCATCAAAATACTTGTATTGGTTTACAAGATTTTTATTTTCACTTTGTCGACATCCTGCTGAAAACAGAAAAAATACGAATATCAACGATGTCAATATTCTTATCCAGTTCATTTTCATTTACTCCTTAACTCAGAATTAATTAATATCTGGATATCTAAACCAAGCGTATTGCCAGTCAATCACACCATAGTACATAAAGTTTTCTAAAATATTTGTTCCACCACCAGGAGGAAGAGAGTCTTCTACAGCAGTCTTAAGCATGTTTCCCTGCCTCAGACGGTTCCAGTAATCTTCCTCGAACTGGTTGTAATTTCCAAGTATATCATGGACCAATGCTGTGTTTTTCCAACCGATGAAGATCTGCTCACCGATATTGATAGGATCATCAATAGGAAGAATCCCCAGCATATAAGGGAATTCAACAGTTCTGGCTGAATAGCAAGCATTGAACTGTACCCATATCATTTTATCAGTATCTTGAACAAACCCTAACTCTGCTATCGAGTGATTGTTCTCATAGTACCAAGAAAGCTCCTCATAATCAGGAGGTATGTTGTTAGGGTCATAATCCTTCTTAAGATACGAGAAAACTTTGCCACTTGCAGTAGTAATACACTGTCTTGGTGGCTGACCCAACAAATCATGATTACCATGGGAGCAGTGATACCAAATCTTTACATTATCAAGAAGGAGACAGTAGCTAAGATTTTCCCATGTACATGCTTTAGCATTCAAGTATACAGGTCTAATCCCTTTTCTTACAGCTGCAGTAAGTGCCGCTTTCCAGCATTTCTTTTTGTCTCTTTCAAGACCCTTATTTCCTACAGACACAACCATCTTGACATTGCAACCTTGCGGATAATCTTTCTTCTTGAATTTTCTAGCGATAATCCTCTCGACTACATCTCTCCAAGAAGCAGAAAGAAGCATCGCCTCTGCCTTAACACTAAGGTCATAAGCACCATCTTCTTCAGTAAAAGAAGCCGCACTAACATGAGCGTTGAGCCCATCCACAAAACTCTGTGAATAGATAGTTGAACTATTGATTATGTCCACTAACTCAACAAGGTAAGTACCTGTAGCTAAGCCATATAAGTGATAGTCTTCACCAGGTGTAAACCCATCACCGCCTATAAGCATACTGACTTCATTATTGAACGTGCATTGGACAGCATCTGAACAGATTACAGAATCCCCATACATAAAGACAATCTTAGCAGAATGGATTCCGTTAGTAAATTGCTCAGTCTTCACATCTATGCTATACCCATAATCAGACTCTCCAAAAACTCCATATTTCTCACCATCAATCATAAGCCAAGCCATATGGATTTGAGGATCAGATATAGAAGTAGTCACTTTCACATACCCACTCAGGTTATTTGGATCCTGATCAAAGTTAGGTAAAATATTCGGTGCAGGTCCACCAGTAATCAGCCAATTCTCGCATAAGTCAGCTAGATCATTCATATCATAAGTAGTAAGCCAACCATTAGCAAGAACAGCAAAGTCATTAAAATCAACTACAAGGTTCTCATCAAGGTCACCTGCATAATAATCGCCTTCACCCGAATTAACATAATCCCAATTAGGATAATGAAAACCGATATCAGCAATATTACCATCAGGAACAAGAGTGGTGGCAGTCGTTTTACCTACATACTGCGTCAGTTCTGGCAAGAGACTACCTGCATCGACGAAGTCACATGACTGATCGAGATAACAGATAGGTGCATAACCGCTTGCGCCAGTCTCATAAGGGTTAGCTGTAACTACAACAGGATTGATCTCATCAAATGCCCAGTTCTTATTAGCGACATTATTATAGTACCCTGTATTCAGAACAGATGCAAACATGTATCCATCAACGAGATTGAGTCCTGCAACATAGGAGCCCGATACAATGTTATTCGCAATGAAAACAAAGCCAGCATCTTCATTTGCAGTAACACCATGAACAGTGATCCCATTGTCCTGGTAATAGTCACAGGTATTGTTTTCGATGTAGATAACACTATTAGCCTCCGCTACACCAGTAGTTGAAGCCAAGTAGACCTCGATACCACTATAATATGATCCAAAAAAAAGATTATTCACAATGTGAGTATGCTCAGGTCCATACTCGACAACACCATACACACAATTTACAAAGTAATTGTTCTCAATGTTTTTGTCAAGACTCCTGTTTAATACAACAACTCCTGAATAAGCCCATTCCACAATAGTATATGTCATCTCAGTTGCAGTTGAACTGGTCTCAGTTATATACAATGGGCAATAATAATCATTGTATGCAGGGGTTGCTGAATCCGACGTAAACACGATAGGGTTCTGAGCAGTTCCTCTGGATATAACAGCAGCACCATTCAGAGTTCTGATACCTGCACTGACACCTGTAGCGAACTCTACCCTAGTGCCTGGCTCAATAACAAGCATTGCGCCATTAACATCGACAGGGTTCAATACATGATAGGTGTTATCTGATGTCCAGACTGTATTTGTAGTGATATCGCTAGTGATATCCACAACTGTCCCACCTGACATCATTTCGCCGCCAGTAGTAGTAGTAGTAGCAAAAGCCCTTTCAATACCACTCACTTCTTTTGAGGTAATGGCGGATTTGGTAACTTGGACAGAAGGACATGTCATCAGAACCTTATCCTGACTCTCACTTTTGGGTTTGAATCTCCAGGACTGAAGAGTATCAGGTACTATGGTCTCCTGTTCAACAGTCTCCGTAGCTAAACTGTTACCTGCCAACGGTTCTTCAACAGGGGGTATCCAATGCAGGGCATCATAACCAATGCCAAAGGCAATTATTAAATCAGTTTCAGGCGTGTAAAAAAGAACAAGCTCATAAATATGGTCGTCGTCAGCGTGCAGATTCACAACTCCCAGAGCAGTACCTTCTTCTTCAAAGCTGAAGAGGTAGGAGGCATTTGGTTCTTTCACCACTGACTCAATATTGGTAATTGGTTCAATCTTACAACCCATTTCAGGAGTGACAAAATAATTAACATCTTTCTCCTTCTCACCTTCAATAGCGATTATAATTTCTTCACCGCCTTTTATCTCAGCAAATTCCTTAGCTGCATCAATGCCGTTTATTGTAAGTAAGACTTCTGCATTGGCAATAGAAGATATTACAAGAATTGATAAAAAAACTACCGCAAGAATTTTCCCTCTTTTCATGGCTCATATTCCTTTCTTATCATTTTAGTTAAATTACCAGATATTATCATTAAGTCCATACAAAAACAGCATTTGAAGGAGATTTTGCAGCCAGACAGGTTATGCGCAAACCCCCTCCTTATTATAAGGCGTTTCTCAACACCCAAATGTTGATTAAAAAATCAAATTTCTCCAAAATACCTTCCATATGAGCAATGCCGCTTCTTTCAAACTGCAACAATATCGAAACTTATACCTGAAGCACCGGCAAAAAAGGTTTAATTTTTTACCATTTTATGGTACCCCCCCCAATTGCAAGTAAAAAAGTGTTAAATTTGTCAAATATTTTAGCCTAACTGAGGGGCTTAATGGGGGAGCATTACAAGAAAGAAATGTTATTATTCAGAAGCAAAGGAAGGCCACCAGCCATTCAAAAGAGGGCTTTTACTGATTTCTAAAACTAGTACTCTGTAATTCCGAAATTACATGGTATACATGGTATAGTTTTTTTAATTTTATACGAGCGTCCTCAGTCGTAAATTGCCAATCAACTGTGGTCCAAATTCCGGGCGAATTACAGGGACACCTTTTCTTATTTTCAATTCTTCCGGCCAGTTGAACACGGTGGTAACGGATGGGCCGCTTTTTAATTATCCCATCCAACTCGCAGCGGGCAAACGTGTATTAAAAGATGGCTATTGGTTTTTGGACTTTGCCGTCAAGAACGCGCCGCAATAGCGGTTTACCGTAAAGGCGGCATAGAATGCCGAACGGGATTGATGGTGTCATCGGAATGCTATCCCCTTGTTAGGCGATTCTTGACGCATGATTGACTAGTTCTTTGAAATCACTTTCTTTCAGTATTCGGATGCTTTGGCCTTTTTTAATAAGTTGCATTGCCTTTATGTGTTTGGAGCTCTTTTCTTTTCCTGCCAGTTTTGAAATATCTTGATCTCCAACCACCAATAACGTTGTTTTCTTTGTGATACCTGCTGCGACAGTACACCCGATACTTGCAGCCAAATCAGCAGCTTCTCTGCGAGGTATTTCCAGCGCACCCGTAAATACCATTATCTCTCCGTATAACTCACCTTCGGGGTTTCCATCTCTTTTTATCTTTGTCTTTCTCTTTGTCTTTCTCTTGTATAACTCACCTTCGGGGTTTCCATCTCTTCTTATGGCAGCACCGGTAGATACATTGTTTGGATCGATTGGCTGATTGACGCGCTTTAACCAAGCGGAAATATCTAGGCCGGTTTGTTCAATGGCGGCTAAGAGCACGCGACCAGATGCTTTGGCATCCTCTAATGCATCGTGATGCTTAAATTCATAGCCAATTTTGTTGCAGACATTGGCAAGACCATAGCCACCCCATGAAAACTCCTCCCAAGCTCTTCTAGCTACTCTGGCAGAATCTAACCACGTGGTATCAAAGCCGGGCAGTCCATATTTTTCTAATGCGCGGGCAATTGAGACTCGATCAAAATGAGTATGGCTGACGCAAACGGTTCCATTCAATAAATCAGCCAATTGACTTACTAATTCTGGAAATATTGGCTTTCCTTCTACATCTTCTTCGGTTATTCCATGTATATCGATATTTCTGAAGTCAAAATAGTCTTCAGGATCGACAAGTGAAGACCACTCTTCAATCAGTGTTCCATCGCTATATTTCGCCACGCCAATTTGGCAAATTGACGCCATATCTGCATTTGCGGTTTCTACATCAATAGCTACGAAGTCCATTTTAGGCGTTACCATATTTTTTAGGATTGCCAGTATAGATCACCCGCACACCGGTTCTGGAACATGTAATCTCTGGTTCTTTGGAAAGATCTATATCAAGATCATCACCCCGTAGCCCTTGCCATTGCGCCAAATAAAACAGCGTTCCAAATTTTTCGCCTTTCTTTGGTTTCTTTTCAACGCCTCCTTTCCATCGCAATACTGGAAGCTCACCATTCTCCGCTCGGATGGCAAGTTCTGGTTCCTTTTCTCGTAATTCTCGCCCAACTTCCCAGCACGTGATTAAACCTTTGTCTTCACCTTTCCAACGGTCATCCCAGGAAAGACCTTCCCTTTTTGGCTCTTTGTGTGACCTCTGTATTCGCTGGTTCATGTTTCTATCTTCGTTCTTTTTTGCGTCTAACAATAATTAGACGGAACCGCACCTGCCCGGCTGCGCCGCCGGGCAAAACAAGTCGTATTATAGCCGGATATTGTCCGGCGTCAAGGGTTTTTTGACGATATTCGGATTTTTTCCCAAACACCCCGGATTGCGTCCGGAACGCCCCGAAAGCGTCTTGGAACATTCCAAAAGCATCCTGGAACGCCCCGGAAAGCGTTTGGGGCTTCTGGAAAACCATTCGGGGCGTCTGGAACGTCGTCCCAGGCGTCTGGAAAACCGTCCCAGGCGTCTGGAAAACCGTCCGGGGAGCCGCGAAAAGGGTCCGGGAGCAGCCGAAAACGTTTCTGAAGGTTTTTACTTTTGATTTCGATTTCGATTCCGATTTCGATTCCGTCCGCAAAAAGGTTCAGCCATCCTTATGGCCTGTGCGAAAGGCCGGAATTATTTACTTTTAAAAGAGCGAATTATTTATGCAGCGGCCCTTACATATAATGACGCTGCGGTTAAAACAGCCGCCAGAGCCAGCAGGATGCTCAGGGCGTAATAGTCGTTTTTCCTGAATTTTGCAGGCTTTAGAAACTGTCTTTGGTTCGGGCGAGCAAGCCCCCGTGTCTCAGCAACCGCGGCCAGTTCATCTGCCATTTTCAGGCTTCTAATCGTTACCAGTGATATATAGCTCTGGCCGATTAAATGGGGTTGGGTAAATAGATCACGTTTTCGATGAGCCAAGCGCCGAAGCCGCATAGAATCGTGAATGACCAGGGATTCATTGAGCAGTGTCGGTATAAACCGAACCGCAATTGTCAGCGGCAGGATAATAATATTGGGGATTCTCCAGGCTTCAAGTGCGATAGTCATATCACGCAATTTAGTGGTTACAGCAAACCATAATCCGGTGGTTGCCAGTGCAGTTCCTCTGAAAACCATTCCAACAAACATGGCTTTGGGGTTTTCCATCGGCTTGTCCAGGGCATATTGGAATATCACCATAAAAATAACCCAAAAAATGGCCGCCAATACAGTTGTAAAGAGAAACAATTTCATCAGCTTCGAATTCACACCCGGAGAACATACCTTTACGTGGTCGTACTGCAAGGATTCATATTGGCAGGCCGGCAATGATATGGGAATGATAGACAATATCCAGTTTACAGAGGAGTAAAAGAAAATAAGCAAAATTTAACCAGTTATCTTACTGCAGGGTGAATTGCCCGCACTAAAATATCTTAGTTGATTTTAGCGCCTTTCAGCGGTTGTGATGTTCGTCTGCGTTTTGCCTGACTACTTTACAGGCATCAGAAAACCGGTAACTCTCCTTCCGAGTCTCCAGATGAGCAGGCCGTTCAAAGTGCCTTCTGATGCTTTCCCGAGTATGCTCTGGAATGTGCCTGATATTCCGCCGGGTATATTCTCCGAGACAGACTCCATAAATCTCTCTGTAGATTCCTCCAGTGCGCCGGAGATATAGATGTTGATAATGCTGAACGAGAGCATAATCAGGCTCTGGCCGGCAGCGGGGCGGAGGTTGTATATACGTATCAAATCCTGCGTCATCGAAACGCACACATAAATCACCATCGCCTGATCAACAAAAGACACAGGCGAGGCGGCCGTTGCAGCTCCGGCCTTCAGCGAATACCGACTGACAATCCTCGCCGCAGCCTTGTCGAGAGTGCTCTGGAAAATACGCTTGTACTCATTGAGCCATTCGGTATCGCTTAGCGGGGTGTTCTCGTCGAGAAGGCGGTCTCTGGCTTTTGTAAGAGCGTGGATATCTTCCTTCTTGAGGCCTGATGTGATAAGCTTCTCGGCCTTGTCACGCTTGAGCGGATAGTCCTTTAGATACTGCTGAAGTTCTTTGCGTGCCTCGGCTTTTCTTTTTCGTGCTGCCTTTTGCAGTTCGGTTCGCTCAGAGAGCGTATTCAGCGCCTGAACGTTTATGCCCTGGGAGGTTTTGAGCCTGCCGGTGAAAAAGAGAAGGCGGGCTATGCTGAAAAGTATCAGAAGGGCGAAGAGGCCGAAAAGGCTCATAAGCGAGATCCTGAGGATTTCGGAGCCTTGGGTGAGCTGGTTGAGCTCGTTGAAAAATGAGCAGCCTTGGCTGACAATCAGAAGCCCGCAAACGCCCGCTGCAATAAGCAGTATAAGGGTTAGTATTTTTTTCAGTCCCGCAGGGAAGCGCAGGAATCTGGAAAAACTCTCCAGCTCCCGCAGTTTCCTTTCAAACTGCTCCTGCTGCTCGCTCTCGCTGAGCTGCTGTTCATCTTCAAGAATTCCCGCCTGTTCTTTGATTACCCTGATATCCTCAGCCTCGTCTTCCGGCATTCCGAGCCCGTCATCCCCCGGGCGGTACTGCTCGCTGTTTTCAGGCTGGGGGTTGTTCTTTGGGTTAGTTTTCGGATCAGGCTTTTCCTGTGCCTTTTTCTTTTCGCTGAAATCTTCGGAGAGCGGGTCTCCGAGGCTGTCATTTTCGTCTTGCATCTTTTAACCCTTCAATTTGCAATAAAATCGAATACAGCATCAAGATTGATATGCCTTGGGGGTTTCTGCGTATTTTTCGGTACTTCCGGCAGCAGCGCCTTGAAGCGGTAGTCTCCGGGTTTCCAGCTGTCCGGCCAGTTCTCCGGCAATTGGGGCACTTCGAATTCAACAATCTGCTTGTCGGGATTGTTTCTTGCCGGCCTACCGCAGAGTGTGTAGGGCTTTTCGCCCTTCCTGCTGGACTGACAAGCGCTGCAAACAAACCAGCGGTATTCAGCCTCGGGAACAATCTTGCGTGCCTTGCTTGTAAGCTGCCTGAGAAGCCCTTCGGCTCTTCCGTTTTCGATATCGCCGTTGTAAATCATATCCGCCTTGGAGGCGGCAAATGCAACCTTCTCAAGCGGACGCTGCCAGAATTTTATTGTGCTTGCCAGCTTTCTTCCGATTGATGAATCAGGGCGGAGCGTCTGGAAGAGGTCCTGAAGGATCTGGCGATTGTCATTATACTGCCCAACGCCGCCTGCAAGCAGGGTGGGCAGGTCTATAAGCACAATCAGCTTCCTGCATTTACCGAGCTCTCTGTATAGCGGCATAACCACATTTTTTCTGTAAAGCTTGAAATTGCTCTGCATAATCTCCGCGTTTTCGGGATTTTTTTCGCAGTACTCTCTGCTCAGCGGGACAAATTCGCTGTCGAAATCCAGCCCGCACGCCCGCTGCGAGGCAAGCTCGCTTTCAGATGCCTTTTTTGCTGTTATCCCTTCTTTGCTCAAGAGAAACGTAGAAGGGGTTATCAGCGGCTTAAAATTCAAGATAAGCCTTGCGAGGGTGAGCTTGTATTCGAAGATTATCTCTTCCAGCGGAGCGCTGGGGTTTTCCAGAATTTCAAAATAGCCCCTTGAATCTTCAAACAGGGATTTATGATTTCTCAAGTGGTTCAGAATATGCTCAGACCATTTCCCGTAATCTGATATTGCAGCTATCGCGCTGTCTGCAATCCGCTCGCCCGGGAAGTCGAAGAAATTAACTCTCTGCTTCCAGAATTTCCAGTCCGAACGCCAATATTCACAGCTGTAGCAGTATGCATCTGAGGTTTTCTCAGGCCAGCTGCCTCTCATAGCGAGAAAATCTCGGTATCTGTCCAGCGGGAACTGGCGGATAAAATCAGATTTCGTTTTAAGCTCTTTGAATGCCTCGATTTTTGAATTGCCGGCAAAGGAGAACTCTGCCTGATCAAATTCTTCGAGCTGGGCGAGCAGGGACGTTAGAAACACCGTTTTCCCGCCCCTTGCTATACCTGTAACTGCTATATTGTCATTTTTGCTGAGGATTTTCTTCATATATGGAGCAATCAAACTGACAGAATAATGCAAATCCGGAGACTGCTCTGAGCCTCCGGCGCCTTTATATCATTATTCTACAGTAATTACTGCTGAATCGGAAGAAAGATTTCTGGATTTTGCTGTTAATTTTATCTTTCCGGTTTCGCCTTCGAGGGAGCGTATTATCGCAAGGCACAATCCATTGAACGCCTTTCTCCGGCTTGCCTGAAATGATTCATGGCTTGTCTGATTCCCATTTCCAACAGCTGCAATCTCGCCTGGGCCTTCTATCTCAAAATAAACCTGATTATCCGCCCCGGGCACAATCCTTCCAAGATTATCTGTTACCTTAACCTTCACAAAGCTGAGGTCTTTCCCGTCTGCTTTGACAGTTTTGCTGCCTGCTTCGAGTTCAAGCTTTGCGGGCTCGTTTGTGGTTGTTACAACCTCGGAAGCCCATTTCTTTCCGTCTTTGTAGGCCACAGCTCTCAGCTCGCCTGCTTGATATTTTACTTCATCCCATACCAGTCTGTACTGATATTCGCCTTTCTGCTTTTTGCCCAGCGATTTGCCGTTGAGAAACAGCTCCGCCTCGTCGCCTGATGTGTAAATATGCACGGGCGTAACTTTGCCAACTCTTTCCGGCCAGTTCCAGTGGGGGAGGATGTGAACCATTGGTTTCTCCGGACGCCAGCGAGCCTGATAGATGTAGAAGCGGTCTTTCTTGAAGCCGCAGAGATCCATTATGCCGAAATACGAGCTTCTGGAAGGCGCTTTCCCGTCCAAACTCTCCATTTTCTCCTGCATAGCGAGCTTCTCCTCTTCGCTCTGGAAATTCAGCAGGTTGGTTTTGTCTTTGTTGTAAGGTGTAGGCTCGCCGATATAATCGAAGCCCGTCCATACAAATTCTCCCATACACTGCGGAACTCTGTCCTGCCCTTCGAATTCAAGGTCGGGTTTGCTTGCCCAGCTCGGGGCGTAGAGATCGTATGAGCTTACGTGAAACTGGAAGAAGCCCTGATCCTTTTTCTGTTTTACAGGGAAAAAGTATTCGCCTCTTGAGCTTACGCAGGATGCAGATTCAGAGCTGAGGAACGGCATATTGGGGTTTTCTTTTGCGAATTTTTCGTAAATATGCGGTTTGTAATTAAATCCGAGCACATCGACAGTTTTCTGGAAGCCGTTAAAACCGGACTTCCAAGAATTGCAGCCCACTGTAACCGGTCTTGTAGGGTCGAGCTCGTGGAATAATTCTGTAAGCATCCTTGAGATTTTACGTCCTTCTTCGCCCTGACGCTGCTCTTTTACTTCATTCCCGGAGCACCAGAATATCACGGATGGATGGTTTCTGTCTCTTTTAACCAGATTTGTTACGTCTTTATCATACCATTCATTGAAGAATCGTCCGTAGTCGTTTTCTGTTTTGCCGTCTTCCCAGCAGTCGAAAGCCTCGTCCATTACCAGAAAACCCATTTCATCGCAAAGCTCCAGCATTTCAGGCGAAGGAGGGTTATGGGCGGTTCTTATTGCGTTGCAGCCCATTTCCTGAAGGATTTCAAGCTTTCTCTCGATTGCCCTTTTGTGTACAGCTGCCCCGAGCGGCCCGAGGTCGTGGTGCAGGCAGACGCCCTTTAGCTCCTCCGGTTTATTGTTTATCAAAAGCCCCTTGTCGGCTGTAAATTCAACAGACCTTATCCCGAAGTCTGTCTCGTATTTGTCAACCGTCTGACCGTTGTGCCGGATTTCTGTAATCAGCGTGTAGATTGCGGGCTCATCAACGCTCCAAAGCTTGGGGTCGGTTACAGTGAGGCTCATTTGGCTCTTCTCACTTTTCTCGGCCTGAGCGGTTATCTGTGCAGTTTCAGAGCATACTGTCTCCCCGCTCTGCGGTGCAGTGATATGCTGAATTATTTCTGCCTTAATGTCTTTGCCCGTGAAATTGTTAATTTCAGTTTGCACTTCAACAACAGCTTTGTTTTTTTGCACAAGCGGGGTTGTAACAAATGTTCCCCATATATCTACATGAACGGGCTCTGTCTTTATAAGGTAGGTGTGTCTGTATATTCCGCCTCCGGGATACCATCTTGAAGAATTGTCTTTGTTGTCCAGCCGAACTGCAACAGTGTTATCTCCGCTGTAATTCAGGTGTTCTGTTATGTTGAAGTAGAAGGAGTTGTAGCCGTAAGGCCAGCGGCCTGCATATTCTCCATTAACCCATACCTTCGTATCAGACATTGCCCCGTCGAACATAAGGTAGATTTGCTTATCTTTATCCCCTTTAGCAAGCTTAAAGTCTTTTCTGTACCAGCCTATGCCCGCATAGGGCAGCTTCCCGGTACGGTTCGGCAGGTCCATCCTGAAAGGCCCTTCGATAGCCCAGTCGTGAGGGAGGCTCAGCTCTCTCCAGTTATCGTCGCTATAAGCAGGATTTTCCAGCCCCTGAGGTTCTTCCTTTTTCGTCCCGTCCGGCATATTTCCGCACCTAAAAAACTTCCAATTCGAATCAAAAGAAACCTTTTCTCTGCCGGCAAAAAGTGAAACGCACAGGCAGACTAAAACAGCAAAATTGGCCTTCTTCATTCTAATTTCTCCGTTAATAATTTAATGTATTTACTGCAGCATTCACCTTGGTATGTTGTGATACTACATTTTTTCCCGAAAAAATAAACCGAACAGGGATGGTAAACGTAAATTTATTAAAAAGATTAAAATACCAATATTGACTCTCTTTACTGTTTTGTTACAATGCCCGAAGTTGTGTTATATGAGCTCCATTTATGAATAAATGTTACTTAATTTTTGTTTTCTCAGCATTTTTCCTTGCAGGCTGTTCAAGCAGCAATGTTATCACCTCGTTTAATTCAAGGATTATTTCAGGTGAATACGGCAGGGCTATGATGCTTGCAGAGTCTCATATAGGGGATAATCCGAAGGCATCGAAAGATGATGTCTTATGGAATATGCAGGCGGGCACTGCCTCGAGGATAGTTGGTCTGTACGGCAGGAGCAATGAGTTTTTCAGTGAAGCCGAGAGGGATCTCAAAAATTTTAATCTTGAGAAAAACGAGACCGCAAATCAGGCCGCTTCAACCGTTGTTAATGACAATATCCTGCCTTACTACCCTATGCATTGCGAGGCGGTGATGCTGAACACATACAAGGCGGTAAATATGCTTGCTATGGGTGAGTGGGATAATGCGAGAATCGAATTCAACAGAGCTATTGAGCGTCAGCGAAGGGCAAAAAAGTTTTTTTCAGATAAGATACAGGCGGCAAGAAACGAGGCAAAGCAAGAGAGCCTCGCTCAGAAAAACCTTCAGAGAAATCAGCTCAGGCAAACCTTATACAGCAGTTATCCGGAGCTTAAGGATTTCGAGCCTTACGGGGATTACATAAACCCTTTCCTCTCCTACGCAGCGGGGATATACTTTATGTACGACGGCGAGGATGATAAGGCGGAATTTTTGCTTAAGCAGGCAGCTGGAGCCGTTAGTCAGAGCAGGTATGCAGTTTCAGACTTTAAGAACTTTCGAGCCGGCAAATCGTATAAAGAGCCAAGAGTTTGGATCTTTTTTGAGAACGGACTCGCTGCATACAAAGAAGAATTCAGAATGGATCTTCCTATAATGCTTGAATCCAGCGGAATAAACTACGTTGGAATTGCTCTTCCAAAACTTAAATACCGCTCTGCTCCAGTGCAGAGGCTTAAAGTGGCTGCAAGTGATGATTTCTACTATACCGAGCCATTCTGCAGTATCGACAGGGTAATAAAGGCAGAATTCAGCAAGACATACGATGCTGTTTTTACAAGAGCCGTGCTTTCAGCATCATTAAAAGCTGCTATGCAGTATGCTCTGTATAAAGAGGGCGGCTCACTGCTCTCGCTTGCCGGAGCGGCATACGCCTTCGCCACTACCTCAGCAGACTGCCGGAGCTGGACTTCGCTTCCAAAACAGATTCAGGTGCTTAGAATGGAAAGGCCAAACAGCGGCGAGATAGTTTTTATGCCCGGAACAGACAGACAGAAAAAAGTTGAAGTTCCGCCGGAGAAAGATGCCTTGATTTTCGTAAGGGCAGTCAGCAGCAGGGCGGAGCTTAGCTGTGAGATGATAGAATTAAATTAGATGTTTGATTTGGAGAATATTATGAGATTTTATTTAGCAATTGCTGTTATGATGGTTGTATTTGCCGGCGGATGCGCCCAGCAGAATACAGACCCGCGCGTTCAGATGGGGGAGGGAGTGTCTCAGAGCAGTCCAGTTTTATCACCCATAACAAAGGCGGTCAGTGATCTGATTGGCCAAGGGGTTAAGGTGCAGACGGTTACTGAATCGGTAAATTCCAACGGCTTCTATCAGGTGGATATAACCCTCCGCAACGAATCATACAAGACGAAACGTTTCCAGTACAAGTTTGAGTGGTTAGATGAAAACGGCGCTCTTGTGCCTACGAAAACCAGCACTTGGCTGCCGTTCAGCATCAGCGGCAATTCCACTGCCACAATAAAGGGCGTTGCCCCTCGCAGTGAGGCGAAAAATTTCAGGGTTGTAACAAGAGACAAATTTTAATCAGGAGCGTAAATTATGAAAAAAGCAATATGTTTAACAGCGGTTTTCTCATTCGTCCTGCTTGCAGGATGCGCAGCACCCACTAGGAACATTGATGTGAGAAATGATGAGGGCAAGGCTGTGATGGCCTTAGACTATCGAGATTTCGATCAGGCAGCCAGCAAAATGGTTCAGGATATGGTGCAGAAAGGCGTTCTCACAAAGCCGGACGGTTCGAGGTATGTCGTGGCTACAGGCGATATAAAAAACGATACTACCCAGTATTTCGATACAGACCAGTTGATGGCCAAGATTGAATCAGAAATGCTCAATACAGGCAAGGTGGTTTTCACTTCCGCTGTGAGCGGACGCAAGGAAGGTGCTACAGACAAGATGATCGAAGAGACCAGAAAGCTGCGTGAATCAGACGAATTCGATCAGTCAACAACAATAGACAAAGGCAGGCTAATAGCGCCGGAGCTGAGCATTTCAGGCAAGATCATCCAGAGAAACATCTCATACGACCAGAACACTCAGCAGGTTGAATATTATTTCCAGCTTTCCCTTTCAGACCTCACATCAGGAATGAGATACTGGCAGAATGAAGTGGTTCTCGGCAAAAGGGGAAGCAATAAGTCAGTCTCATGGTAATTTAGGAGCATAAAATGAAAACAATTGCAGCAGCTTTACTCGTAACCTGTGCAGCCTTAATGGCAGCAGGTCAGGGAGTTCAGCAGACAAACACAGCTTCTGTAGAGGCTAAAGGCTATGGAGCAACCGAAAACGGGGCTTTGTACGATGCCTTGAGCAACGCGGTAAGCAGGGCAGGCGGGCTCAGCATAGAGCCTAAGTTTGCGCCCTCCAGAAGAAGCGATTATTCAAAACCGCAGATTGAGCGGCGTTTTAACGGATACATAAAGACATACGAGATAATCGATTCCGGTCAGGAAAAGGTTCAGTTTACCGGAAAAGTTGAGAGAAGAAAATCAAGGCTGGAAGGCAGGGCTGAGCTTGAGCTTCAGGAAGAAAAGGCCGGCGAGCTGGAGGTTGACGGCCGGCTCGACGATGAATCTTCAAAATCCCGCTATGTTATGAGGTTTTATGTGAAGGTTCGTGCTGAGGTTTATCAGTACAAGCCGGCATTTGAAGAGCCGAAAGATAAGAGGGTGCGGATCGTTGTGATGCCGTTTGATTCTTCAGGCTCTTCAAAGGATTATGCAGAAAAGCTTCAGTCCCGCTTGATTGCAGGTCTCTCCAAAACGAATAATTTCAACGTTTTAGACAGAAAGAACGCTGAAGACTTCGCACGTGAGAGAAATATCTGGCTCAGTGCTGATGCTGATATGCAGGAAAAGGCGAGGCTCGCAAACGTTCTCGGAGCTGATATGATGGTTTCCGGAGAGCTGGAAAAGCATAATTATCAGGACGCTGTGAGGAAGCAGTCCGCACGAAGACTCAAGCTCTACAAACTTGAATCCGAGCTGAATTACAGCCTGATTTCTGTGCCGGAAAGGGCGGTTAAGCTTTCTGATAATCTCAAGATCACTTTGAAACCCTCTCAGATTAACGAGCTTATTCCCAGAGATGTGCCCACAGATTTAGAGGTAGATTTTGAGGAAGTGAATTCTTCAGTTGCCCGGATGGCTTCGGAGAAAATTACCGAAAAAATCAGCAGTTATGTATATCCGCCGCTGGTGGCAAAGGTTTCCGGAGAGGATGTTTTTGTCAATCAGGGCAAAGGCATGCTGAGCAATACGGATGTTCTCAAGGTTTACCGCCCGGGCGAAGAAGTGAAAGACCCGCAAACAGGGCTCTCTTTAGGCTCTGCTGATAAACCGGCAGCACTCTTGGAGGTTGTTGAGCCTATGGAAAATCTCACAAGGTGCAGGGTAGTAAGAGGCAAAGCGGAAGATATCAAAAAAGGTTTCCGCTGCAGAAAACTCGAGCAGACGAGAAATAATAGAAGGCAAATTCAGCCTCGCAGAATCCGAAACAACATTTCAGATAAGCCTCAAACCTCGCAGAAGCAAGACGAAATGCTTAAAGCGGATGTCTCTATAAAGCCCAAAACAATTGCAGTTCTGCCTCCGAGGGTGTTTTCTGATAAATACAGGCTTTACAATTCCCTGATTCCAGCGGATATTATGGCTTCCCGCTTCAGCTCATCGCTCACCTCAGCCCTCAGCAAAACGCAGAGATTCCAAGTGCTCGACAGGGCGTATGAAAGGGAATACGACAGCGAGATCGACCTTCTTATGAAACGCTCCACAGTAGATCAGATTATGGATGTCGTGGATTCTGTGGAAGGGGCAGATTATCTGCTCGCTGGAAGCATTACAGATTTCTATCTCAAGAAGGAAAATATCGAGATTGAGGCCGCCGGGATGGACTACGATAAGTACAGCGCATTTTTCCGCTATGAATACAGGATAATTGAGCTGAAAACCAGGAAGATAAAGTTCGCCGATTCTATGGACATTGCTTGGGATGACCGCGCAGTTAAGGATGTGGTTCCGGGCCTTACATACTCAGACCAGCGCGACCTTGCCGAGAACAAAGCCATAGGCAGCCTGCTCGGCTCTGCTGCGTCCAAGGTTTGCAGTAAATTCATAGACCAGCTCTACCCGATTCAGGTTGTCGGCGTTTCTTCAGGCAGGGCGGCAGTGAATGCAGGCGAGGCCGTACTTGTGCCGGGCACTGAGCTCAAGGTTTACAGCCGCGGCGAGGAAATGAAAGACCCTTATTCAGGCAAATCGCTCGGCAGATTCGAGAAGCCTGCCGGCACTATATACATCGAAAAGGTGAATGCGAAGGTTTCCTACGGCAAAATCACTCAGGGCAATATTGAAGTTGGCAATATATGCAGGCCTGTTAGAGAACATCGCTATATACATCACCGCAGGCCGCCCCGCGGCAGAAAACCGAATGTGGAGAAAAGCAGCAGCGGGGGAGTTCGTCTTCCATACGATAATTAGAATTAAGATTTTACAGGCTGCCGGTATGCTATGCCCGCAGCCTTTTCTTTAAATATGAACGCATACAACAGATTTTTCAACCGGCTTGCAGAAAGTTTGCCTTCAGATTTAGTTTCAAGAGTCAGGCGTAAGTCTGATTCAGTTTTTCAGCAGCCCGGCCACGGCGATTTCGACCGCTGGCTTGAGGCCGTGCATAATATGCCCGATATTAAGCCTGAAAGTATGGATTTCAGCAGCGATGCTGTAACCGCTTCCGGCAAGATTTCCCAAGAGGATAAGGAAAATATATGCAGTTCCCTCAAGCAGCTTCATCCTTGGCGCAAAGGCCCTTTCGATATTTTCGGTGTGCATATTGATGCCGAATGGAAAAGCTCTCTGAAATGGGCGAGAATAAAGGATAAAATCTCTTCTCTCACGGGGCGTAAAGTGCTTGATGTCGGCTCGGGCAACGGCTATTACGGCTATCGTATGCTTGCAGGCGGGGCTGAGTTTGTTCTCGGGCTGGACCCTACTCTGCTATTTGCCGCGCAGTTCCTTGCTTTGAATAAGTATTTCGATTCAAGCAGAAATTTCGTTCTTCCGCTGGGCATTGATGATTTCCCGATGGATTCAGAGGCTTTCAATACGGTTTTCTCAATGGGTGTACTCTATCACAGAAGAGATGCCTTGAAGCATTTGAATTCACTTGCCGGCAATTTATGCCCAGGAGGTGAGATAGTTCTGGAAACGCTGATTATTGATTCACAGGAAGATGCGGTTTTCGCTCCGCAGGGAAGATACGCAAAGATGAGAAACGTTTGGAATCTCGCATCGCCTTCAGTTATTATGCGCTGGCTCGAAAACGCCGGGCTCAAAAACGTTTCTATGATAGATAAAACGCCAACCACCTCACAGGAGCAGAGGAAAACCGATTGGATGAGATTCGAATCTCTAAACGATTTTCTCAATCCGCAGGACAAATCTAAAACTATTGAAGGTCATCAGGCGCCCATACGGGCTGCGTTTATAGGCTCAAAGTAGATTTTCGTTTTTGCATTAAGCCTGTGGGATGAAAATCAAATTTCTCATCAGCAATCTGCATGCAGAGATTAAATTAAAGCCTCGCTGTCAATGGTGGTGATGGTTGAATTCTGAGGGGTCTTTGCCCGTATATTTCGCTGCAAGAGTCGGGAAGATTATATCGCTCAGGCAGCAAGGCACGAGCACCGCTGCAAACAGAACAATCAGAATTCCACCGTAATTCAGCAGAGTCAGCTCTTTTGCGGTATTCATCATTATATGTGCAGTTGATGCCCAAACGCTTATCAGAACGTGCACGAAGTGCGGCATTTTTGACGCTGAATGAGATACAAATCCAAGAATTATGCCCAGAAGCGCCGAGCCGTTAACCAGAATCGGCTCTTCAATAAAGCCTATATGCACGCCTTTAGATTCGTGGTTGTGCTCAGCATGGGCTGAATGGTCGTGCTGCCCGCTGTGATTATGTTCAGCTTCAGTTTTTGAGTGATTATGGTCGTTATGCTCGCTGCCTTGATGGTTATGATTATGGTTTTCACTGTGGCCGTGGACAGGAACTGATATCCCCATCACTTCCTCTCCCATAAACGGAATCACCGAATCGCTCAGAGTTGCAATTCCGATAGAGCCTATGTAGCCTGCAAGAAAAACCTTCCAGATGGAAGCCCTAAACGTTTTGCTCTTGAACAAAAGCGTTGTAGCCCAAGCCGATAAAATTATATGCCCGGGATGGAACACCTTAAACAAACCGTGCCCTGAATCGGGGAAGATTTTATTGAACAAGACCATACAAAGCAGTCCTATTGCTGCACCGCCGAAAGTGTAAGGCGAATGTTTGAGCAGTTCTTTTAATGTGTCGTTTATTTTATTTCCCATTTTCCCGCTTTCGCTTAAAAATTATATACCAAGGTACTTTAAAACTGCCTGTTTGTTCTCAAACCGATTATATAGCAACACTGGTATTTGAAAACTTTATTTTTCATAATATTGAGCCGTAATCTTTCAGCGCTTACTAAACTCATTAAAATTAGCGCATATATGTCCCAGTATGCGCAAACCAGTAATCTATTTCTCTTCGAAACAAGCTTTCACATTGCTGTTAAACAATATTCATACCTTTAGGCACGGATTTTGCCGAATTAAAATTAAAAAATCAAAATTGTCAACTCATTTGAAAGGACAAATTATGCCGATGTATGAATACAGCTGCGAAGAATGCGGCAAGAAGTTTCAGTTTTTCCAGAAATCTATGCAATCGGAAAAGAAGCAGAGCTGTCCTGATTGCGGCAGTTCGAATGTTAGAAAGCTGATTTCGAGCTTTTCTCCCGGCAGTGATACAAGCTCTGCTGATTCAGTAAGCTGTCCTACGGGCACCTGTCCGTTTTCATAATTACAATTAACAGAAAAGATGTTTTAAGCAGGAGTTTATATGCCGTGGGTTAATGAAGAAATGTGCGCAGGATGCGGGATCTGCGAATCAGAATGTCCTGTAGATGCGATTTCGGTATCAAAGGGAGTTTCGGCGCAGATAGACGAAAGCGTGTGCATTCGCTGCGGGAAGTGTCATGATGTATGTCCGAAAGATGCCGTCCGGCACGACAGCGAGAAAATCCCTTTGCTGATTGAAGAAAATTTAACCGATGTTAAGCAGAAATTGAGCCACTTTCAATCCACTCAGGATAAAAGCGATTTTTTCGAAAGGATAAAACGCTTTTACAGAATGAAGGCGAAAGTGGCAAATATGACAATTGAGCGGATTGAGGATTTGCAGGACGAATAATTTCCTTCCGGTTAAGCGCAAAAAAAAGAACCGCTAAGCGGTTCTGTAAAAGCGGAGGAGGAGGGATTCGAACCCCCGGAACGTTTCCGTTCAACGGTTTTCAAAACCGCCACCTTCAGCCACTCGGTCACTCCTCCGTTAGAGTTTCCTTGAGCGAGAGAAGAATTATAAAAAAATGTGATTGGATATCAACCGTTTTTAATAAAAATATCACTCGCTCAGCGATGAAGATTGAAGAGCCTCATTTGTCTTTACAAAAAAAGCTTCTCAAGGCCGGTTTTCGATAAACGCTTTATCTGCCGTGATGTGTATTTTTTATTGTTGTATCGCTCGCTGCTAATACTTATAATGAATAGTATGAAGCTTCAATATTGCGCAAAATGACAGGTTTTTTTCGTGAAATAAAATTGATTTTGATTTGCTCTAAAGGGATAATCATTTTATAGCAGAAACTTACTGCATTTTTGAAGTTTTTGTGTAAATTTTCAAAATACATTAATTATTTTGAAAAAAATTGGGAAAAATTTTTGTTTTTAACATATACTTATGAATGGCTTTAATAAAATAGGTTAACAGATAGGAGAAAAGCGTTATGAAAAGGAAAGCATTTACATTAATCGAGCTTCTGGTAGTGATTTCAATTATCGCTCTTTTAATGGCGGTTTTGATGCCTGTATTGGGCAAGGCAAGGAAGCAGGCTATGAATACAATGTGCAAAACCAACCTCCACAGCTGGATGCAGGCAACTAGTCTATATCTTGCAGACAACAGCGACAGCTTCTGGCCGGGTTTCTATGGCTCAGGTTCTCAAGATGACAGAGCAGAGAAAAGCCTGTGGTGGATGGATGTTCTGAGCGAATATTATGATGATATAGACGAGCTGAGAGTTTGTCCGACAGCGGACGAGCCGAGGCAGTATTACGACGGCCGGGAGAATCCAAAAGCCAACGAGCCGTTTGCAGCTTGGGGGATTTACAACAAGAGCAATAACTTATTCGGCCGGAAGGTTGACGGTTATTACGGAAGCTATCTCTTCAACGGCTGGCTCCAGAATAAATATTGGGATTATGTTGATGTTGACTTCAAGCAAAAGTTCTGGAAGCGCAGCTCAGCCTTAACCACGCCTTCAAATGTGCCGGTATTTACAGATGGTCAGCATATTGATGCATGGCCGAATGCAGGCGATAATCCTCCGCCTTCTGAGACAACGAGGTGGAATTCCAACAGTTCGCATTTCTGGCGTATCGTTCAAAACAGACACGATGATGCCCAGAACGTTTTAACTGCAGACGGTGCAGTTAATACTGTGGGCCTCAAGAAGCTCTGGACATATAAATGGCACAGAACTTTTGATACGCACGGCAGATGGACATCCTCCGCCGATCAGGACCCGGACTGGCCTGAATGGATGGACGGTATGAAGGATTATTAACAAACAGTTTTTTAAGAACCTTAAAAGGGCGGTATTTTTTATGCCGTCCTTTTTTTTGTCAAAAATTGCCCGCCTCAGGATATAAATAAGTAAAACCCAAAATAAAGAGGCATAAAATGAAACGAAGAGATTTTTTGAAAACCGCATTCAGCTTCACCGCCGCCGCTGCTTCAGGAATTGCTTACGGCAAAGAATATGAAAAGCCCAATATACTGCTTATAAACATTGATGATATGGGCTGGCGGGATATCGGCGTAAACGGCTCGGATTTCTATCGCACCCCAAACATCGACAGGCTCGTAAGAAGCGGAATCAATTTCAGCGACGGATATGCAGCGGCCGCCAACTGCGCTCCATCACGTGCGTGCCTGCTCAGCGGGAAAAATACTCCACGCCACGGCGTATATACTGTCGGCAGCTCTGAGAGGGGCAAAAGCAAATACCGCAAGCTGATACCGACCAAAAACAAGAAATTTCTCGATGAAGATGAAATTACAATCGCAGACTGCCTGAAAGATGCGGGCTACAGAACCATTACTCTCGGCAAATATCATGTAAACAGCGACCCTCTCAAGCATGGTTTTGATGAGAATGTAGGCGGTTATCATAAAGGCCACCCGCCAACCTATTTCAGCCCGTACAACATACCCACACTTGAGGACGGCCCGAAGGGCGAGCATCTGCCAGAAAGGCTCACAGATGAGGCATTGAAATTTCTCGACAGAAACAAGGACAGGCCTTTCTTTATGTATTTTCCGTTTTATTCGGTTCATTCACCTATTGAGGCAAGAGATGATCTTCTTGAAAAATATAAAAATTACGAACCGGGCGAGCTTCACAAACGCGCAGATTATGCCGCTATGATAGAGGCTGTGGACATACATATCGGCAGGCTTATAAAGAAAATCGACAAGCTCAATCTTCGAGAGAAAACCCTGATTATCTTCACTGCCGATAACGGCGGGGTGCACTGGGCAACTGATATGGCGCCTCTTCGGGGCTGCAAAGGTTCATATTATGAAGGCGGTACCAGAGAGCCTCTTGCGTTCTCTTGGAAGGGCAGGATTAAGCCCGGGGCTACCTGCGATGTACCTGTAAGCCAGCTGGATTTCTTCCCAACTCTTCTCAGCATTGCGGGAGAAAAACCGCCTGAGGGCAAAATCCTCGATGGCAAAGATCTGTCCCCGCTTTTATTCGGGCATGAAAAGCTCTTCGATGCCCAGAGGCCTCTGTTCTGGCATTTCCCGATATACCTGCAGGGCGGAGACGATGAAACAAGAGACCCGCTTTTCCGAACTCGCCCGGGCTCGGTTGTGCGAAAAGGGGATTGGAAGCTGCATGAGTATTTCGAAGACGGCCAGATAGAGCTCTACAATCTCAAAACAGATATCGGCGAATCAAAGAATCTCGCAGAGCTTTACCCGCAGAAAACTAAAGAACTTTATGATATTCTCTGCCGCTGGAGGGAAAAAACAAATGCGGATATCCCGAAAAAGCTCAATCCCAAATACGACCGAAAGGCCGATATGAAGGCAAGGAAGAGTTAGCAAAATCAGGCGGGGCGGTAAAAACAGTCCCGCTTTTATTTTGTTTTGGATAATTCAGCAGCCATCTCTCTGAGCTTGTACTTCTGGATTTTTCCGCTGGCAGTCATTGGAAATTCATCAACAATGAAAATATGTTTTGGTGATTTGTATCTTGCGATTTTGGTTTTTGCGAAATCCCTGATATCCTCAGGCTTTGCATCTGAGCCTTCTTCAAGAATAACAAATGCCCCAACTTCCTCGCCGTATTTCTCATTTGGGACACCAACCACCTGCACATTGCGTATGTCAGGCATTGTGTAAAGGAATTCTTCAATCTCTCTGGGGTAGATATTTTCGCCGCCGCGGATAATCATATCCTTAATTCTGCCTGTAATTTTGTAGTAGCCCTGCTCATCAGCCTCGGCCAGATCGCCGCTGTGCAGCCAGCCGTCTTCGTCTATTGTGCGTGCGGTGGCTTCCGGCATTTTGTAGTAGCCTTTCATAATGTTGTAGCCTCGGCAGCAGATCTCCCCCTGTTCTCCCGGCCCGAGCTTCTCGCCCGTATCAGGATCGATAATCTTCACCTCAATATGCGGCAGCTTCGTTCCCACAGTATTAACCCTTCTCTCAATCGGATCGTCTGTGCTGGTTTGCGTAAACACAGGCGAGGCTTCAGTGAGTCCGTATGCGATAGTTATCTCGTCGCAGTGCATCTTGTTCATAACGCTTTTCATTGTTTCGATAGGGCAGGGCGACCCTGCCATAATCCCCGTCCGCAGGCTTGAAAGATCAAACATATCAAACATAGGGTGATTCAGCTCTGATATGAACATCGTAGGCACGCCGTAAATGGCGGTGCATTTTTCCTTTTGGACTGCCGCAAGAGCAAGCAGGGGCTCGAACTGTTCGAGCATCACAAGCGTTCCTCCGTGGGTGAGCGTTGCCATAACACCCAGAACAAGCCCGAAGCAGTGAAAAAGCGGTACAGGCAGGCATACCCTGTCGACGCTGGTGAGTTTCTGCCTTTCGCCTATGTAGTAGCCGTTGTTGAGTATGTTCGAGTGGGTGAGCATAACGCCCTTAGGAAAGCCTGTTGTCCCCGAGGTGTACTGCATATTGATCACCTGATCACAATCAAGACTTGCCGCTTTCTCATAAACTTTATCCCAGCTTGTATGCTCGCCGAGAATCATAAGCTCGCTTGTGTTGTACATCCCGCGATGTTTTTCCTGACCGATATAGATAACGCTTCTCAGCTCGGGGTATTTTTTGCTTTTGAGCTCGCCTCTTTTCTGCGTTTTCAGCTCGGGCACAAGCTCATAAACAGTCTGCACATAATCAACGTCTCTGAATCCGTCAACAATCGCAAGGGCTTTCATATCAGACTGCTTTAAAACGTAATCCAGCTCGAATTTCTTGTACAGAGTGTTCACCGTTACGAGCACAG
This sequence comes from Sedimentisphaera cyanobacteriorum, assembly GCF_001997385.1. Classification (NCBI taxonomy): domain Bacteria; kingdom Pseudomonadati; phylum Planctomycetota; class Phycisphaerae; order Sedimentisphaerales; family Sedimentisphaeraceae; genus Sedimentisphaera; species Sedimentisphaera cyanobacteriorum. Next base: position 414,748 of record NZ_CP019633.1, read on the forward strand.
CCCCTATCTTTGCTGTTGCGAAGAGAAATGTCAGCCAGTCCGGCACATTCCTCGCCCACACTCCTACATGATCGCCTTTGTCAATTCCGGTATTCAGCAGGCCGGCGGCGAGCCTGTTTACCCTTTCCTCAAACTGCCTGTAAGACCATCTCAAGCTTCTGTCAGGGTATGTGATAAAGTCTTTATCGGGGCTGCTTTGGGACAGTTCAGATAGAAATCCGCCCAGCGTGTTTCGGGTAAAAAGCTGGTTTGTCATAAATTAAAGCCTTAAAAAGGAGTGTAAACCACCGCAAGTATTTTGGCGTCTCTGCCCATTGCGTGCACGTTGTGGGGCACTATTGAATCGTAGTATATGCTGTCGGATTTGGAGAGGCTGTATTTATGCTTGCCGTAATCGATTTCTATGTCGCCTTCCAGGACATATATAAACTCCTCGCCTTCATGCGAGGAAAGACAGCGGTCAACACTGTCTGAATATTTAACGCTGATGATGAAAGGCTCCATGTGGCGGTCTTTCTTCTCTGAGGCAAGGCTTGTAAAGTCCAGCTCGCTTTCCCTTGCGGCTTTCGAATTTCCGCTGAAACGAACAACCTTCTCGGATTCTTCACCCCTCACTACTGCAGGGCTGAGTCCCGGGTCGTCATCAAGCAGGGTGCCGAGGCGAACTCCAAGCCCTCGGGCAATTTTGATGAGCGGGGCGAGAGAAGGAGCAAGAGAGCCTTCTTCAAGTTTTTTTATCTGTTCGGTGCTCAGCCCGCTTTGTTTGGAGAGCTGGGCTATGTCTAATTCTTTCTGCTCTCTCTGCTGTTTAAGTCTTTCCGCAAGTTTATTGTTATCAGCCATGATAAACCCACTAATTGCATATTGGCAAAAAACAGGCTTTGATACCGCAAAGGGTTTCAGAGCCTGAAATGTTTATTCGTTTACGCAGTTGTAAAACCTTTTTCTAAGGTCTTTAGTGATAGCCCCGGGCTTGCCGTCTCCGATAGTCCGGCCGTCAATCTTCACAACGCCAATTACCTCAGCAGCCGTTCCGGTGAGGAACATTTCATCTGATGAGTAGAGGTCGAATCTTGTGAGATTTTTTTCTGCTGTTTTATACCCTGCCTGAGCAGCAAGCTCGAGAACTACCTGTCTGGTTATTCCGTTCAGTGAGCCCGCCTGAACAGGGGGAGTGCAGACTATGTCATCTTTTACGATAAAAACATTATCTCCCGTGGCTTCTGCTACGTACCCCTGACTGTTGTACATTATCGCTTCGAGAACATCATTATCTATCGCTTCAATTTTGGCGAGTATGTTATTGAGATAATTTAAGCTCTTAACCTGAGGAGGCACGCATTGAGAAGGGTTTCTCATATATGACGAGCTTACTACAGCAAGCCCGTTTTCATAAAGCTCTTCGGGGTATAGCTGGATATTTGCAGCAATAATAAATACCGTCGGCTTTGGGCAGTGAAACGGGTTCAGCCCAAGTGTTCCAGCACCTCTGGAGGCTACAAGGCGGATATAGCCGTCGGTAACTCCATTGGCTTCAACTGTCTTGTGCATAGCATCTATCATTTCCTCTTTGCTCATTTTGATATCGAGTCTGATATACTTTGCACAGTTGTAGAGCCTGTCTATATGCTGCTTTTCGCGGAATATTTTTCCGCTGTAAACACGTATGCCCTCAAATACACCGTCTCCGTAAAGAAGGCCGTGGTCTAATACAGATACCTTGGCATTCTCCTGGTCAACAAGCGAGCCGTTGAGCCAAATCTTTTGAGCCATAAAAATCTCCGGTCTTTGAAAAATGCTTAGTAGGGATATACGCCGGCGTTCTGAAATCGATGAAAATCAAAGCCAGATAGCTGCCGCTGTAAACGAACATTTAAGAATAACTGCCAGTGCTTTTTTGTCAATCTATTTCATAGCGATTTTCCGGCAAAATCGCCCATTTAATGTGTCTCAAGAATACAAAAGGGGGCATTAAGCCCCCCTTGAATTTGTTAGTTAAATTGGAGGATATTATCCTGCTGCCTTTGCATTTTCTCTGTATGCCTTGATTATCTCTACTGTTTTCTCAGGCGTGAGGTCGCCGTAAATTTCATCGTCGATCATCATTACTGGTGCCAGCCCGCAAGCTCCAACGCAGCGAGCTTCCTGAAGCGTAAACAGCATATCATCTGTTGTTCCGCCCACTTCAACGCCAAGCTCTTTCTTGAGCGTATCAAGCACAACATTAGCTCCCTTCACATAGCATGCAGTTCCCATACATACTGCCACATTATGCTTGCCCTTCTCCGAAAGATTGAAGAAGCTGTAGAATGTGGCAACGCCCCAAATATGAGCGGTAGGGATATTCATCTGCTGAGAGATGATATTCATTGATTCCAGCGTCAGGTATCCATAGAGCTTCTGCGCCTTGTGCAAAACTGCAATCAGATAAGATTCGAAGTGCGGCTTATCTCTAAGGCTGTCTATATACTGCTTTAATTCTGTATAGTCGGGCATATCCTGTATTCTCCTATTTCTTTATTAACGAAACACTAATTACTAAAAATAAATATCTCTTTCACCGTTCAGCGTTCGCTGATAATTGCTCATAAACTGCTGATAAACCTTTTCAGGGCTTTTTTCTTTGATTTCCTGGATCTCTTTCTGGATAACCTTTTCGCCGAGCTGCTTTGTCCTCTCGCTGGCGAAATCATCAAGCCATTCACGGAAGGTGATCACTGCATTAAGCTTGCAGAACTTGCCTTCTTCACCGGATTTGAGCAGGTTCATAATGCACTTGCCTGTACGACCGCAGCGATAGCCTGCTGTGCAGAACGAGGTGATCATTCCCTTCTCTGCGTAGTCGCCTATCATCTTATCAAGGCTTCTGGTATCTCCGAGGACGAACTGCTGCCTCATTTCTTCCTGCGTTGATTCTGCAAGCTCTGCGTAGCCGCCGATGCCTATCTGAGATGAGGCGTCTGTCTGAGTGCATCCGTAGCTGAGGCACTTATCCTTAAACTCTGAATCTTCCCTGCACGTAATGATAAGCCCTGTATGGGGCACAGCTAACCTCACTACTGTTACCAGCCTCTCGAAATCTTCATTGCTCACGCCTTTGCACTGAGATACGTAAGGCGTGTTTACTGCCGGCTCGATTCGAGGGAACGAGATTGTATGAGGGCCTATGCCGAATTTGTCTTCCAGCTCAATTGAGTGGTACAAAAGCCCCATCACTTCAAACTTCCAATTCTCGTAAAGACCGAAAAGCGCTCCGATTCCAACATCATCAACCCCCGCCTCGAGAGCCCTGTGCATACAGTAAAGCCTCCAGCGGTAGTTGCCTTTTATTGTGTTGGGTGGATGAACATTGGCATAAGTAGGCTTGTGGTATGTCTCCTGAAATACCTGATAAGTGCCTATGCCAACGTCTCTGAGGTATTTGAGCTCATCAATCTGGATAGGAGCCATATTTACGTTCACACGCCTGATCGATCCGTAGCCGTTTTTCGTGGGCATCTTCGCGCTGTAAACAGTGTTGATTGTATCAGCCACATAATTAACGTCTGTACTGGGGTGTTCGCCGTAAACAACGATAAGCCTTTTATGACCAATCCTGCCTGCAAGAACTTCCGCCTCCTTTTTAACCTCTTCCATAGAAAGCGCTCTGCGGGAGGACTTTTCGTTATCTGTTCTGAAGCCGCAGTAGGCGCAGTTGTTCACGCAGAGATTAGCCATATAAAGCGGAGCGAAGGTAACGATTCTGTTATCGTAAACCTTCTTCTTTACCTTCAGAGCAGCTTCCTGCATTTCAGCAAGCATATCAGGGTTTGTAACGTTGAGAAGCTCTGCAGTTTCCTGCGGAGTCAGATTCTCTACGTTAAGGCTTTTGGCGATTATCTCGCGCACCCTTGCAGGGTCAGGCTCTTTTCCCTCAGCGCCGGCGAGTACAGATTCAATCTCTTCGGTATTGATAAAGTCTTCCCCGCCGTCGAGGTACTTATCTATTTCATCCTGCTTGATTCTGTTTTCTATCCAGCTTTTTGTGTCCATCTTGAAACTTCTTTCTTATGCAGGCCGGACTGTCTCCGGCCTGCTCTTAGTCTTATTTCCCTAACATTTAGAGGGCAGTTCGGTTGGAATCACTCCCTTAGGCTCCTTCGGCTTGTAATGCGTGTGAAGGTATTTATGTGAAATCTCTCCGAGAGGTTCGCCGAGATATTGTTCATAGAGCTTTTTGATGTCGGGGTTATCATGGCTTACCCTTATATCGTTTGAATCATCGCTGCTGTATAGAGCGGAAGCTCTCTTTGCAAGGCATTCTTCGTCGAGCGGGATGCTGTTTGTAAGCGGATAGGGCTGTCCGCCTCCGCCGATACATCCGCCCGGGCAGGCCATTATTTCAATAAAGTGGTATCTGTCGGGGTGTTCTTTGGCTTCTTTGAGAAGCTTTTCGGCATTTCCAAGCCCGTGAGCCGCAGCTACGCGAACTTCCATATCGCCTACCATTACAGAGCCCTTCTTAATGCCCTTCATTCCTCTAACCGCTTCTACATTTACCTCACCGAGCTCTTCGCCTGTAATCATATAGTGAGCGGTTCTTATAGCAGCTTCCATAACACCGCCTGTGGCTCCGAAAATCACACCTGCACCTGAATATGCGCTGAGCGGATTATCCGGCTTCTCAGGTTCGATATCTACGAAGTTTATACCTGCACTTTTAATCATCCATGCAAGCTCTCTTGTTGTCAGCACTTCATCGGTTGATTTGATGCCGTCAACATCGAGCTCAGGTCTTGAAGCCTCGAATTTCTTGGCAGTGCAGGGCATAATCCCTACATTCACAATGTCTTCGTTTTTAAGACCTAAGCTCTCTGCAAAGTAAGATTTTATCACTGCACCTGCCATACTCATCGGAGATTTGCATGTTGAGAGATGGTCGAGAAGCTCGGGGTAGAATTGTTCTACAAACTTCATCCAGCCGCTTGAGCAGGAGGTGAGCATTGGCAGTGTACCCCCGTTCTTGATTCGGTGAACAAGCTCGCTTGCCTCTTCCATAATCGTAAGGTCTGCTGCGAAGTTTGTATCGAAAACGTAGTCAAACCCAAGCTTGCGGAGAGCCGCAAAAATCTGGCCTTCCATATCAGTTCCCGGTTCAAGACCGAAGGCTTCGCCGATAGAGGCCCTCACAGATGGAGCCACGTTCACTGTTTTTACTTTGGTTTTATCGCCCAGAAGTTCGAAAACGTCCTGACAGCTGTTGTTCTCAAGGAAAGCAGCGGTGGGGCAGATATTAACGCACTGCCCGCAGGCTGCGCAAACGCTCTCGCTCATCGGCATATCAAAAGCCGGCATTACAACTGTCTTAAACCCTCTGTTGGCAAGGCCGAGATTAGTTACTTCCTGTATCTCTGAGCACATCCTTACGCATCTGCCGCAGAGAATACATTTGTTGGGATTCCGAACCACTGAGATAGAGGAATAGTCCTCGTTGTATTCTTTTCTCTCGCCTTCGAAATGCCTTTTCTGAATGCCGACAGATGAGGAAAGCCTCTGGAGCTCGCATATACCGTCTCTCTCGCAGGTATGGCAGTCCTGCGGGTGATTATCGAGGATAAGCTCAACGATATCCCGCCTTGCCCGCCTTACCTCGGGGGTGTTGGTATATATCTTCATTCCGTCTCTAACCGGCGTAGCACAGGAGGCCGAGAAGTTTCTCGCACCTTCCACCTGCACAATACAAACCCTGCATGCCCCTTCGATTGAGAGCTTGGGGTGATAGCAGAGTCTCGGTATTTTGTAGCCGAGTTTGTCTGCGGCCTGCATAATCGTCTGGCCGGGTTCCACTTTATATTCTATGTCGTCTATGTGTATGGTTATTAAATCCATTTGTCTTATCCTCTGTCAACTGCACCGAATTTACAAACTTCGTAACATTGTCCGCACTTAATGCATTTTTCCTGATCGATAACGTGCTTGCCTTTTTTCTCGCCGCTGATTGCATCAACAGGGCAGGCCTTTTTGCAGGCACCGCAGCCCACGCAATTGTCGTTAATGCTGTATCCGAGAAGCGCGCTGCAGACGCCCGCACGGCATTTCTTCTCTTCAATATGTTCCACATACTCATCCCTGAAGTTTTTGATCGTGCTGAGCACAGGATTCGGGGCAGACTGCCCGAGCCCGCACAGCGAAGACTTCTGGATCATTGTTCCGAGTCTTTCGAGCTTCTCGATATCGCCAGGGCGGCCTTTGCCCTCAGTGATTCGTGTGAGAATCTCGAGCATTCGCTTTGTCCCTTCACGGCAGGGCGTGCACTTTCCGCAGGATTCATCCTGAGTGAATTCGAGGAAAAACTTCGCCACATCCACCATGCAGGATGTCTCGTCCATTACGATCATACCTCCGGAGCCCATAATAGAACCCGCTGCTGCGAGGGAGTCGTAGTCGATTTTTGTTTCCAGATAGCTTGCCGGAAGGCAGCCGCCTGAAGGACCGCCGGTCTGAACGGCTTTGAATTCTTTCCCGTCCGGTATTCCGCCGCCTATATCATAAACCATCTCTCTGAGCGTTGTTCCCATCGGAACTTCAACGAGCCCTGTATTGTAAACTCTTCCAGCAAGAGCGAACACCTTAGTTCCCTTGCTCTTTTCCGTTCCAACTGTGGAAAACCAGTCTGTCCCGTCGAGCATTAAAGCAGGTATGTTAGACCACGTCTCAACATTGTTGATAAGTGTTGGCTTGCCGAACAAGCCGGACTCGGACGGGTAAGGAGGTCTCGGCTTGGGCATACCTCTGCGTCCTTCAATTGAATGGATAAGGGCGGTTTCCTCGCCGCATACGAAAGCTCCAGCACCGAGTCTGAGCTCTACATCGAATGAAAATCCGGAACCGAGGATGTTTTCCCCGAGAAGCCCCTTTTCTTTTGCCTGCCCGATTGCAATTTCGAGCCTCTTAATAGCAAGCGGGTATTCAGCACGGATATAGATGATCCCGTTTGTGGCTCCGATTGCGTATGCGCCTATAAGCATACCCTCAAGCACTGAATGCGGATCGCCTTCGATAGTGCTTCTGTCCATAAATGCTCCGGGGTCGCCTTCGTCAGCGTTGCATATAACGTACATCTCCTCGTCTTGGAATTTAGCGGTGATATCCCATTTAAGACCTGTAGGGAAACCTGCGCCGCCTCTGCCGCGAAGACCGGATTCTTTAACTTTTTCAATAACATTTGCGGCTTTATGGTTTTTAAGCACATCTGCAAGTGCTTCATATCCTCGATTGTGAATATATTCATCAATATTTTCAGGGTCAATGATTCCGCAGTTTCTCAGAGCAATTCTAAGCTGCTTGCCGAATACCGGCAGATCGCCGAACCTGCCGTAAGAGCGGTTATGCAGATCATCGCTTTCGGGCTTTTCGCTGCCGCATTCGCCCTGGAGCCATTCTGTGATTACCTCTCCGCCTATAAGATGCTTCTGAACTATCTCAGACGCCTTTTCCGGCGTTACTTTTATATATCTGTATGATTTTCCGCCTGTAACTACCTCTATCGTAGGCTCTACATTACACCTGCCGGCGCAGCCCTTACGTGAAACCCGGGTATCCTTAAGCTCGCCGGATTCTATAGCATCGTTGAACACCTTCATTGCTTCACGGGAACCTGCTGCGATCTCGCAGGTTGCCATACCAACGAATATCTCGTGTTTTATCCCTTCGCGCTCGTGCTGATAAGATTTATCAGCTCCGCTGCGCATTTCTTTAATAGCTTGGATTGGATCTGACACCTTTATCCTATCCTTTCAAAAGATTCACTAATAACTTGTTTTAATACGCCTAAAAAAACTGCGTTTGACCGCAGTTTCAAATATCATCTATATTCTGAGCTTTGTTCTTCTCTGCAGCTATTACGTAATAGATGAGGTTTTCAAGCTCCATCTCGAGGTTGATATTGTTTATCACCACCTCGTCGCTGCTGCCCAGATTTATCGGGGCAAAGTTCAATACGCCCTTTATCCCCGCTTTTTTCATCACTTCAAACACCTGCTGAGCGGCCACATCCGGCACCGAAATAACACCCAGCTTTATGCGGTTTTTTTCTATATATTCCTCAAGCTTTTCAAAGGGGTAAACAGGGATCTCTGCATCCTCATCAACCTTTGAGCTGTCTATGTCGAAGGCTGCATCTATCTTTATAGATTCCTTCTCAAAACCCTTATAGCTCATCAGAGCCTTGCCTATATTTCCAAAGCCCACTATAATTACTTTGTGAACCTCGTGCTTGCCGAAGATTGTGTTCATCTGTTCGACCAAATCGTCAATGTTGTAGCCGCCTCGCTTGTTGCCTGTAATTCCGAACAGTGAGAAATCTTTTCGAACCTGTGCAGAAGAGGTTCCCGTTGCATCTGCAAGATTGCTCGAAAATACCTTAACAAAACCGAGCGATTTCAGCCTTGTCAAAGCGTTTTTATAACGCGAAATCCTTACAATGCAGTTTTTGTTAGTTGCCATAAAGGCCTTACTCCCGGAAAATTTATTTCCTTGAATAAATCAACACCTAATACCTTTTAATATGTTTATTAAAAACATTATAACGCAAAAGTCAAGCTTTTGTTGTTCAATTTTTCACAAAATCAAAAAATTTTATAACTTTTTTTGTGTTTTGTTTTTCGTTTGGGAATACGGTTTCAGCAGTAGCACTGGCCGGCAGAATAATTTTCTTTGAGCTGTTCAAGTCTTTTTCTGTCGGTCATAAAGTATTTTACGGGTGTTATTGTTGTGAATCCGTTCATTATCGCTTCTCTGTCGGTCTCTTCTTGAGCCAGAGCATCTTCCTCGCTCATAATCTGATATGTTTTTTTGCCCTCTTCGCTGATGCCCTTGAAGTATTTCTCTTTATAAACCTGCTCTGCCTGAGGCACGAAGGCTATCTTCTTTTCGTTAAATTTTCTCAGACAGGGCACGTTGATGTTGTAAACATCCCCGGGCTTCATATCGCCAGCCACCATCTCAATCGCCCTGAAGCCTTCCTCTGCTGCCTCTTCGATCGATTCCTGTCCGATTCGTGCGGAAACTGCTATTGACGGTATCCCGTAAAAAGCCCCCTCAACAGCTGCTGCAAGCGTGCCTGAATAGAGCATATCCACCCCGGCATTAGAGCCTATGTTCATCCCGGAAACTATAAGATCGAATTGCTCATCGAAAAGCTCCAGCACTGCAAGCTTAACGCAGTCAGCAGGCGTCCCTTCGATTGCCCAGCCGGTGAAAAGCCCGTCAACAGATGCCTCCTCGCATACTATCGGGCTTAATGTAAGGCTGTGGCTTGCTCCCGATTTGCCGGTTAGAGGAGCTGCCACTTCAACATCTCCAAGTTTGGTTAGCTGCTGATAAAGGCAGTGGAGAGATTCGCAGAAAATCCCGTCATCGTTGGTAAGTAGAATCCGCATATTGTTTACCCCTGTATTGCTCTTAATTTTTTTCAAAGTTTAATCACTTTTCCCTTAATATCAAACCATGCGATTTGTTCAAAAAGAATATGTGTTATGTTTTATAATGCATTTTAAAACAGCTTTTGCATTTTCAAAAACAGCATAAAAAAGGGCGGCTGTATTGCCGCCCTGAATTATTATCTAACGCTTTTCTTGATTTTTGGTCTCCAGCCCGAATTATCCAGAGGATAAACACCGTTCTTTTTCGCCCATGAGTCCCAAAGCTCTATCATTTTCTTTTTCAGCTTTGGGTATTTCTCGGAAATATCGTTTAGCTCTGTAGGGTCTTTTTCTAAATCGTAAAGATACCAAGGACCGGCGTATGGCTTCTTATCCTTCGCCGGAGAAACGAGCTTCCATTTGCCGTATCGTACAGCTCTGTTGGCCTCATGTTCCCAATAAATCGGTCTGCGAGGCATACTTCCGCCTTTGAAAGCCGGCATAAGGCTTATTCCGTCTGTTTTGTTGATTAGATTGCCCTTGTATTTGCTGGGATATTCAGCCCCGCCAGCATCGAGGCAAGTGGGCAGAATGTCGATTACATGCCCAAACTCATCTGTATAGCCGCCTTTATTGCCTACCTTTTTAGGCCAGCGTACAATCAGTGGAGTGGTTATCCCGCCTTCATACGTGTCCTTTTTGTATTTTCTGAAAGGCGTATCGCTTGCATTAGCCCAGTTTATTTTGTAGCTTTCATTGTCGCCGGGCTTGCCGATGGTTTCGATATTGCCTTTACCAGCAGACTCAGCACAAGCGCCGTTATCGGAAAGGAACATTATCAAGGTGTTGTCAAGCTCGCCTTTCTCCTTGAGCTTATCAAGCACCTTCCCGAGATTGTAGTCCATGCAGTCGATCTGGCCGGCATACGCTGCCATTCGCTTATCCCAGAGTTTTTTCTCGTTATCAGGAATATCTTTCCAAGCAGGAACTCTCGGGTCTCTTGGTGAAAGCTTGTAGCTTTCGTCAAAAAGGCCGATCTGTTTCTGCTTTTTGAATCGTCTCTTTCGCAGCTCATCCCAGCCGATCATATACTTGCCCTGATACTTTTTGAGGTATTTATCCGGCACCTGAAGAGGGCGGTGGGGGGCATAGAAAGCAAGATACATAAACATCGGGTTGTTCTGATTTTTTTCGAAGTGATTATCTATGTATTCTGCCGCCTCTTCAGCTACTCTGTCTGTGAGGTATTCTCCGTCTTTGAGCTCAATTCTTTTGTTGTCTCTGGTCATTGTAGGGGTGTTGTAGTAGCTCCCGCCGCCGGTGAGGTGTCCGTAGAAATGATCAAAGCCTCGCTGAAGCGGCCATGAGGATTTATCCCCGTCTTTGTCCATATTGTTGCTGAAAGTTACATGCCATTTTCCAAGCATATAAGACGTATAACCTGATGGCTTAAGCCCTTCGGCTATAGTGATGCATTTATCGTTCAGTTCGCCCTGATACGCATCAGTCCCCAGATCAGAGGCAGTCATCCAGCCCATGCCAACGCTGTGCTGGTATTGTCCGGTAAGCAGAGATGCGCGGGTCGGGCAGCATCTGGCGGTGTTGTAAAATTTCCTGAATCGAACCCCTTCTCCAGCGAGTTTGTCGATATTAGGCGTTGAAATCTCGCTGCCGTAGCAGCCGAGGTCTGAATAGCCCATGTCATCAACTAAAACTACAAGGATGTTGGGTTTCTTGGTTTTCTTCAATGCATCCCCGTATGCTGCCGAGCAGTATGCAAGCGGCAGGGCTTTTAGAAAATCTCTGCGATTTAATGCCATTAGTGAAGCCTTTCAACGATTTTGTAATAAGTCGAATAGTATATTTGAAAGCTCAACATATTCAGAGGGATTGAGCATCTCGCCTCTAATCCCTGAATTAATGCCGGCTTGCTGGAATACGTTTTCCCAGTCTTTTATCTGCGATAGTCTCCCGTCCGCTAAACGGCAGCAGGCTCTAAGTGTTTTTCGTCTGTGCCCCATAAGCAGACTCACCGCTTCCTTCAATAGAGATATATCCTTAATGCGTGCGGTTTTTGACAATTTTTTTTCAAATTTCACCATTACCGATTCAACCTTAGGCGGAGGCCAGAAAACCTGAGGCGGAAGAGTTTTAAGAATTTCAGCTTCTCCAAGAGCCTGAATTATTATGCTCAAAGGCCCGTAGATTTTGCTTCCGCTTTGGGCTGTCATCCGCTGACCAACCTCTTTCTGTATCGTTACATACATCTGGTCTGCAAAAGGGCTGTCTGTAATAACGTTTATCATAACAGAAGAGGCTATGTTGTAGGGCAGGTTCGCTGCGAGAATCAGCCTGCCTCCAAGAGCCTCTCGCATTTTTTCCGCTTCAGAAATCAAATCCGGATTGAGCCGATTTTTCGTTTCAAGCGCATCGGCGCAGATTATCTTAACGTTTTGGAAGTCTTTGAATCGCCGGCTCACGCACTGCCCGAGCAGTTTGTCGTATTCCACTGCCACAACTCTGCCTGCCGCTTCGGCCAGAGCTTCGGTAAGGCTTCCTGTTCCGGCGCCGATTTCCATCACTGCATCAGTTTTTTTTATCTCGGCCTGAGAAATAAGAAAGTTAATCAGATTTGTATCGAAAAGAAAATTCTGACCGAGCTTTTTGTCCGGCTTCGCCCCGCACTGGGCAAGTATGCTTTGTATCTGCTGCTTACTCTGCACGTGGACTACTTTTTCGATTGGAATTTGTGTTTTCGGTCAACCATCATCGCAGCAACCCTGATAGCCATTTTCATACTCGCCTCATCAGCCTTGCCTTTTCCGGCAATATCGAATGCTGTTCCGTGAGCAGGCGAGGTTCTTATTATAGGAAGGCCAATTGTTACGTTTGTCGCATCGTTCATTGAAAGCGTTTTAACAGGTATCAGCCCCTGGTCGTGATACATTGCAAGGAATCCGTCATATTTCTCCCTGTTTTCCTTTGAGAAAAGCGTGTCTCCCGGGCTCGGCCCTTCAACATCTATCCCGTTTTCTCTGCTCGCTACCACTGCAGGCCTTATGATTCTGCTCTCTTCTTTGCCGAATCTTCCCCCTTCGCCTGCGTGCGGGTTGAGCCCGGCAACCGCAATCTTCGGCCGCTCAATTCCGAAATATTTTTTCAGCGTCTGATTGAGCAGTTCGAGGGTATTTGTAATTTTCTTAATGCTGAGCCTGCCGGGAACCTCTGATAATGCGCAGTGGATTGTAGCAAGCGCAACTTTCAGCTCGCTCGATACAAACATCATTGCTGAATCTTTGCAGCCTGTTTTATGGGTTAAAAGTTCGGTATGCCCCGGCCATTTAGCCCCCGCCATTTTCCAGCTCTGCTTGTGTATAGGCGCAGTTACTAAAGCATCAAGCCTGCCTTCAAGAACATCAGAAACTGCATCACTGCAAAACAGAAGCGAGGCCCTTCCGGAATCTTCATTCGGCTCTCGCAAGCTTGTTCCTATCGATAAGCCGTAATCAAATACCGTAACCTGATTTTCTTCTTGGGGAAAACTTTTCGGCGAGCATACAGACCAGAATTTCTCTATTCCAAGCTCGCCGGCAGCCTTTGTTAGATACTTATCACTGCCGTAGATATAGAATCTCCCCTGAAGCCTTATCACTGAGTCATAAAGCGCCTTCAATATTATCTCAGGGCCGATACCGTTTAAATCGCCCATTGTTACGGCTATTCTTTTATTGGAGAACAGCATTTTATTTCCTGCATTAAACTAATGAAAATGTAAATTTTAAGCTTTAAACCTTACAGTTCAACTGATTTCCGTTTCTTGTAAATGTTTTTACCTCAGGTATAATTTTTTGTTATGAAAAATCAATACACCGTTACACAAATAAATAATATGGTTAAGGTTGCGCTGGAATCAAGCCTTCCCGGGCATATGTCTGTAATTGGGGAGGTTAGCAATCTCAAGAGGCCTTCAAGCGGACATATCTATTTTTCTCTGAAAGACAAAAACAGCCAGCTTCCGTGTATTATGTGGAAATCCAGCGTTTCCAAACTCGGTTTTGAGCTTGAAAACGGGCTTTCTGTGATCTGTTCTGGTTATATAGACGTTTATTCGCCTTACGGAAAATACCAGTTTATTAGCCAAAGCATAAGCCCGGCGGGAGTCGGGAGCCTTCAGCTGAAATTCGAACAGCTCTGCAGAAAGCTCAGAGAGGAAGGCCTTTTCGAGCCGTCGCGCAAGAAAGCTCTTCCGAAATACCCGTTCAATATTGCTGTTATCACAAGCTCAAGCGGTGCTGCTGTGAAGGATATCTCAGAGAGCATACATTCCCGTTTCCCTTGTGCAAAGCTGTATCTGTATTCCGTGCCGGTGCAGGGCAAGGGGGCGGAAAAGCAGATTGCAGCTGCTCTTGGCCGGGTAAACGTTTTGAAAGAGAAATACTCGCTCGACCTTATTATCCTCGGCAGGGGCGGCGGGAGCCTTGAGGATTTATGGTGCTTTAATGAGGAGGCTGTGGCCAGGGCTGTTGCTTCTTCAGAGCTGCCCGTTATAAGTGCTGTAGGCCATGAGGTCGACACAACTGTAAGTGATTTGGCTGCAGATGCTGTTGCTTCAACGCCAACAAAGGCCGGCTTTATAGCTGTGCCGGATAAATCTGAGCTGGAAGCTAAGTTTGATGAGCTGGAAAACAGGCTCAAGCAGGACCTCCGCAAAAGGGCAGCCCTTGCCTGCCAGCAGCTGGAAACTGTTCAGGCCTCCGCAGTTTTCAAAAACCCCAGATACGCAATCAATTATAAATCCCAGCAGCTCGATGAGCTCAGCGGGAAGCTCAAACAGGCCTTGTCGCAAATGCTTCTAACGAGAAAAGGCGAATTGGCAAGCTTGCAGAATCAGCTTGCCGGCAGCTCTCTTTACAATCTTATGAAAGACGCCCAGAGCAGAATAGAAAAAAATCAGAACCATTTGGAGCGAGCTTTTTCTAACCGGCTCAACAGCTCTGTTAATCAGCTTGATAAGCTTGAGAGCAAGCTTTCTGCGCTGAATCCCCGCTCTGTGCTCGAACGAGGCTTTACCCTTACAAAAACTCTCGAAGATAACAATATAGTAAAACAGCCTGACGATTTGAATAAGGGCCAGAGGCTTATTACCGAATTCGCAGGGAGGAAAACGGTAGAAAGTGTTGTTGATTAGGGCTTATTATGCTTGATTTAAAAAGTCTTTACGTGCACATACCTTTCTGCGATTACAAATGCGGCTGCTGCGGGTTTTATTCAATCCCGGAAACAGCAGAGAGCCTCCACCGAGACTACCTGAGCGCTTTGCAAAATGAGCTCAAAAGCTTTGATATTGATGAAGATTCGCTCGAGACAATCTACATCGGAGGCGGGAGCCCTTCAATTCTTTCCGAAGAGAACCTCGAGCATCTGCTGGGTATTTTTACTGAGAAATTCTCGCCCATTGAGTTTACAATTGAAATGAATCCCCGCCAGCTCACAAGAGACAAGCTTATTACAGCGGAGCTTTTCGGTGTGAACAGGCTTTCTATAGGCGTGCAGAGCTTTTCTGAGAAATCGCTTGAGGTTTTGGGCAGGAAAGGCTCACGCAGAGAGATTTTGAATGCCCTTGATGCAGCCTGCGATTCTCCAATAGAGAATCTCAATATAGATTTGATTTTCGGCCTGCCTAACCAAACTCTCGAAGATCTCGAAAAAGATTTGGATATTGCCCTGAGTTTTGAGCCCGGCCATATTTCCGCATACAGCCTCGTCGTGGAGCAGAATACGCCCCTCGGCAAGTCTGTAGAAAGCGGGAGGCTAAAACTCCCAGGCCAGCAGCTCGATAGAAAAATGTATGAGCATTTGATTTGCCGGCTCGAAGAAGAGGGGCTTTATCAGTACGAGATCTCAAATTTTGCCCTGCCTGATTTTGAATGCCTGCACAACTGGAACTGCTGGCGTTCTGAGCAGTATATTGGGCTCGGGGCATCCGCAGGAAGCTTCTATAACGGCAGAAGATTTACCAATCCCGCTGATGTTAGAGGCTATATCGCTGCAGAGAGGAATCCAAAAAGAGAGTCTGCAGCTCTAACAGAAAAAGATTATGCATGGCAGACAGCGGTCTTGATGCTCAGAACAAACAGGGGGGTCTGCGCCGCTGAATTCAGCGATAAAACAGGCTTTGATTTCGAAGTGCTTTTCTCGGCTGAGATAGAAAAGAACATAAATGCAGGCTTGCTTGAAAAAACTGTTTCAGGCTGCCGGCTCACTCCGGAAGGTTTTTCTGTGGCCGATTCTGTCAGCAGAGAATTTGTTCTGGATTAGCTTTTATAGATTGAACAGTTAGTATTTTGAGATAAATAAATTATGAAGGGTTATTTTATGACAGAAAAAATTCAAAGACGAAGCTTCCTTAAGGCTTCAGGCGCACTGCTGGCGGGGAGTTTGTTTCCCGCTTATTCTTCCGCGGGTGTTTCGAAGAAAATGAAAAAGCCAAACATTCTCTACATCCTTGTAGATGATATGGGCTGGTCGGATGTTGGTTATCACGACAGCCAGCTTCAGTCGCCGAATATCGACAGATTAGTCAAATCCGGCGCCGAGATGGACTGCTTCTACGTTCAGCCTCAATGCACGCCCACAAGAGTTGCCCTCATGACAGGCAAGTACCCCTCTCGTTTCGGAAACCACTGCATCCAGGCATCCAACAAGCAGGCATACCCTAAAGGCACTCAAACGATGGCATCAATGCTCAAAAAGCAGGGCTATGATACTGCCGTAATGGGCAAGTGGCATATGGGCTCTAAGCCTGAATGGGGGCCGAATCACCACGGCTTCGATTACAGCTACGGCTCGCTCTCAGGCGCTATAGGTATGTACGACCACAGATACCGTCTTGATTCTGAATACGTTAAGACATGGCATCGAAACAGCGAGTTTGCTGAGGAAGAGGTCGGGCATGTAACTGATCTGGTAACCCGGGAAGCTGTAAACTGGCTGAAGGAAGATAAACGAAAAGAAAACCCGTTCTTCCTGTATATGGCGTATCACAGCGTTCATATTCCTCTGGTTGAGAATCACAGAACCGTGGCCAAATTTGATTATATAAAGGATCCCGACAGAAGGCTTATGGCGGCTGCTGTGTATCACCTCGACCAGTGTGTTGGAAGGCTATTAGATACCCTCGAAGAGCTTGGTATTCGCGAGAACACTCTAATTGTTTTCAGTTCCGACAACGGCGGCCTCAAAGACGGCAGCAGAAAGCCGCCCTTGGGAGAGCCCGAACATTATCCACAGCCAAACCCGCAGCTCGGTAAGGATTTCAGTATGAACGACCCACTGAGGGGAGGCAAATGCACTGCCTTCGAGGGCGGTATAAGAGTGCCGGCATGCGTGAACTGGAAGGGCGTTATAAAGCCTCAAAAAATGACTCAGAGGATGCACATTGTTGATTGGATGCCAACAATCGCTCATCTAACGGGCTGCAGAACTGACCCAGAATGGGACGGTAAAGATATGTGGAAACATATCACCGGAAAGGCAGAGAAAAACGAGAGCAGAGATGTCTATATTGTATGGCATTCAGGCCGAACTTGGGAGGCTTTAATCTCAGGAGACTGGAAAATCGTTCGTAACGGCCAGAATTCAAAATGGCAGCTTTATGACCTTTCAAACGACCCGTATGAAACGGTAAACCTTGCCGATACGAATAAGAAAAAGTTTTCAGAACTCGTGCAGATTTATAAAAAAGAGCGAAGCAAAGACGCAAAAGGCGTATAGGCAGAAGATTTAATCCATATTGTAGAAGAGCTCGTTTTATTTGCGGGCTCTTTTTGGTTTTAAAAAATATAAGCCAGACCAAAAGGTCTGGCTTAACGGTAAATATGGTTAGAATTAGAGGGGTTATGTTTTTAGTCTTTATATCCGGCAAAAGCCTGCCGGCGTTTTGCTTTCTTATGCTTTAATTTAACGTTTCTTGCCTTTAATGTCAAACCATACTTTTCAGGTTTTTGCGGAATTCAGTTTTTTTTTTACCTGAATATGACAATAAAAGCAATCACAGCAGCTATTACAAGAATCCCGTAAATCTTAACATCTGGTTTGGTTTCAAGGTCTATATCTTCCCTCACAGGCAGCTTTCTCGGCGTTTCCAGAGGACGCAGGAATGTCATAAGCCCCATAATGCATATAACAAGATTAAAGCTTATTGCCACATCCACCAAAAAGTGCTGAGTTTTCGCAAACATCTGGAATATTGCATAGAATATCGGGCCTGATAACAGAGCCACAACGCCTGAAGCAGCCGGTGCCTGAGGTACGAGCATACCGAAAAGGAACGCTGCCACTACGCCGGGCCAGATATACCCCTGAAACTGCTGTATATACTGGAAAACCCCGCCGAACTTTGGATTATCAAGCATCGGGGCAAGCAGACAGCCTACTATCACGAAAATCATCGTCATCGATCTGCCAAGAAGCAAAAGACCTTTCTGTCCGGCCTTACCGCCGAACATCCTTTTATAAACATCCATCGTGAAAATTGTTGAAGCGGAGTTCAGCATTGAACCCAGAGAGCTTATAACAGCTCCGGATATCGCTGCGAACATAAAACCTCTCAGCCCTGCTGGAACGAGATTGCGAATCAGTATCGGGAAGGCCTCGTCCGGAGTGCTCATCTGATCGCCGTAGAGCTGGTTAGACATTATCCCGGGAATCACAATCGCAAACGGAACAATCAGCCATAACGCACCCGCGAAGATCACGCCGAGCTGCCCGTCCCTAAGGGTTTTTGCTGCAAGGTTTCTCTGCACTATAAACTGATTGAGGCCAGTATAGTAAATCAGAACAATCCACATACCGGAGGCAAGCCCTGTCCACGGGAGTTTCTCATGGTCTTCAGGGAGTATCATATGCAGCTTGTCTTCGTTTACTTCTGAAAACTGCTCCCAGCCTCCGCAGGCATGCAGACCGAGGAAGAAGATTACCAGTCCGCCTACAATCAGAGCACCTCCCTGAAAAAGGTCTGCCCAGGCAACCGCCTTCAGCCCGCCCCAGACAGTATAGCCTGCGGCGAGAAGGCCGATAAGCCATACGCCGTATTCGAGCTTGAGCCCGAAGATTGTACGCAGAGTAATACCGCCGGAATAAAGCACTGCCGTGAGAAGCACTGCCACATAAACTACCACAGTTAGAAGAGCCATTATCCCTCTTGCTGCGGAGTTGTAGCGGTATTCGAGGTATTCAGGCATTGTGTATATGCCTGCCTTGAGGAATCGAGGTATCAGTGTAAACGCTATCACTACAATACCTATACTGCCCAGAAGCTGCCAGTTTGAAACAGCCAGACCCACATCTCCGGCGCCCTGGCCTGCCATGCCTACAAACTGCTCTGTGGATATATTGGCTGCCACAATTGACACACCAATCAGCCACCATTTCAGTCCTCTGCCTGCGAGGAAATAATCCTCACTGCTCGTTTCTTTACGGCTCTTGAATAGGCTTACGCCTATTACAACAGCAAAAAACGCTACGAATACGAATACGTCAAAAAAGCTTAGTTCCATTTCAACACCTTAAAAATGCTGTTATCAAATTTATTCTATATTGTTTTCACTCCGCGTGCATCGTCAACAGCATTTATCATTGATAGCAAATTCTCCAGAGGAACGTTGCTCTGAATATTGTGTATGCTGTTGAAAACGTATCCTCCGCCCTCGTTGAATATGTCAATTCTCTCGCGAACTTCTTTGTACACCTCTTCCGGCGTCCCGAAGGGAAGGGTTTTCTGCGTGTCAACGCCGCCGCCCCAGAATACAAGGTCATCGCCGAATTCATCTTTGAGCATCTGAGGGTCCATGTTCTCAGCAGAGCACTGAACCGGATTTAATACATCAAAGCCCGCATCTATCATATCCGGAATCAGCGGGGCGATAGAGCCGCAGCAATGCATAAATACCTTCCAGTTTGTGAGTTTGTGGATCTTATCGTTAATTGCCTTCTGGAACGGCTTATACATCTCTCTGTATGTTTCCGGAGAAATTAAAGGCCCGCGCTGAGCGCCGAAATCTGTTCCAGTTACAAAAACAACCTGAGGCATATCCCCGAGTGAATCAGCTAAAAGCTCGATATTCTCAAGAGCAACCTCGCACTGCTTCTCGAAAACCTTCATTATATAATCCTTCCGGATAGCAGTGGATATATACCACTCCTCAACGCCCCTGATTCCCTTGGGGTCCTTCAAAAACGGCCCGGGCACAAGAGCTATATCTCCGAAAGCCATTGCAGGCAGAGTAACGTAGATGCCGAATTCAGTGTTGTTGTAGTACCAGCTTACCTTTTCCTTGAAGTGGTTCAGCTCCTTTTCGCTGAGAACGCCGAATTCCTCGCAGTTGTCAAGATAATTGAGCTTATCTTCCTCAACAGGTTTCTGACGGTCTATCGAATCAAAGAAATAACTGGTAGAAGGCATTATCGCAGAAGGCTGCGCAGACTTGTCTCCCTGAGGGTAAACATAAACATCGCCGCTTTCGCTGACAGTATAGTTGAAATCTTCAGGCACAAGGCACTCTGTTCCGTCAACCGGCATCTTGAATTTCTTGTACCTTCCCGTTTCCAAGCCAAACATATCATACAGCGGATAAATACCCGCAACGTCCAGCTGAAGCTTTCTCTTCAGCTCATCGTCAACCTCGCCGAGCATCTGGAATGTCTCGCAGATTTTGCAGGTGTAGTCTTTATCCCCTGTTACTGTTTTTCTCAGCTTGTCCAGAACGCATACACCTATACCGGTCTGCCCGCCTGCTCCGATATCAACGCACAGTCTGTCAGGCTGCTTGTGTTCTAAAACCGTTTGAAGTCTTTCTCTTGAATTCATTTTTTAATCCTGTCCTTAAGTTGAGCAATAATTTATTAATCACATAAACGTATATTAGAACAGAAATCAATAATTATTTAACTCAATATTGTATAATAATACCGCAAATTTGGGCAAAAATTTAGATTGATGCAGTTAATTTCATCAGTATTTTAAATTTTGTGGTAAATTTTCACTGTTTGAATACATTATTAAATAGAAAAGGTCTTATTGTTTAACTGGGAGATAAAAATGAAATATTCAAGAAGAAATTTTCTCAAAGCTGCTGGAGTTATGTCTGCAGGGCTTGCATTTGGAGAGAATGTTCTCGCTGATGAAAAAAAGAAGCCTAATGTTGTAATTATATACACAGACGACCTCGGCTACGGCGATGTAAGCTGCTACGGCGCAACAGAAATCGAAACACCTAATATCGACAGATTGGCCAAGGAAGGCCTGCGCTTTACAAACACGCACACCGCCTCTGCCACCTGCACCCCTTCAAGATATGCCCTGCTGACAGGTGAGTATCCTTGGAGAAGGGAAGATACCGGTATTGCAGCAGGCGATGCGAATATGATTATAGAAGCCGGCAGACACACTTGGCCGGAATCAATGCGCAGAGCCGGCTACAAAACAGCTGTTGTAGGCAAATGGCACTTGGGGCTGGGCGATTCAAAGATAGACTGGAACAAAAAGATAGCACCAGGGCCGCTTGAAATAGGCTTTGATTACAGCTTTATAATCCCCGCAACTGGTGACAGAGTTCCCTGCGTTTATGTGGAAAATCACGAAGTTGCAAACCTTGATGAAGACGACCCACTCTATGTGAGCTTCAAAAAGCCGTTCAAAGGCCTGCCTACGGGCAAAAAGAACCCCGAGCTTCTCAATATGAAGCACTCCCACGGCCACAACAACGCAATTATAAACGGCGTAGGCAGGATTGGCTATATGAAGGGCGGGGCAAGCGCTGTATGGAACGACAGGACAATGGCCGCAAAGCTGGTTGACAAGGCCTGCGATTTTATGTACGAAAATAAAAACAATCCTTTCTTCCTCTATTTCTGCACCCATGATGTGCATGTTCCGCGCCTTCCAAACGAGGAGTTCCGAGGCAAGAGCGGGATGGGGCCGCGAGGCGATGCTATCCTCCAGCTCGACTGGACAGTAGGAATGCTTCTCGAGGAGCTTGAAGAGATGGGGCTCAAGGACGATACTGTCGTTATGTTCTCCAGCGATAACGGGCCTGTGCTCGATGACGGCTATCAGGATAAGGCAGTGGAAAAGCTCGGAGACCACGAACCTTGGGGGCCTTACCGCGGCGCAAAATACAGCAGATATCAGGCAGGGACGCTCGTTCCGTTTATACTGAGATGGCCGGGTGAGGTGCCTGCGGGCAAAACCTCTGATGCCCTCATATCCCAGACAGACCTTTTCGCTTCATTTGCAGCGATGAATAATCAGAAAATGCCGAAGACCGCTCCGGACAGCAAGAATGTTCTGCCTGCTCTTCTCGGCAAGACTGAAAATGCAAGGAAATATCTTGCAATTGATGCTATCGGAGGGCTGGCTGTCGTTGGCGGAAGATGGAAGTTTATGCCGGCAAATGATGAGCCCAAAACCGCTTGGCAGACAGGCATAGATACCGGCGCAAGAAGAAAGCCCCAGCTCTATGATTTGAAAAACGATATGGCAGAGAAAAACAACCTTGCTGATAAGATGCCCGGCGTGGTTGAAGACCTTTCTCAAAAGCTTGAAGAGATATTAAACGGCGCCGCTCCTGAATAGAGGAAAAACGGGAAATAATTTTTGAAATCTACGGGGCGAACCAGTACGGACGCCCCGTTTTTACTGCCATAAAATAAAAAATCATTAGAGAAAAATTATTGCGGATTAGCGGCTCAAAAATCGGCTGCAAATTTCTCAGTCAGGTTCTAACAATTGGCTTCGGATAAGTCGTCGTTTTGATGTTTTGGCTTGTATTGCTTTTTTAATCGCTGTAAAATACCTGTTCAAATAATTTTGAAGGGGCTTGAAATATGAATCTATCGAGGCGTAATTTTCTTAAAAGAGCTTCAATCTTAGGTGCAGGTGCGTTTGCAGGTGCCTCTTTTGCGGGTTCTTCGAGCAGCCGGCCGAATATTATTTGGCTTATCTGCGAAGATATGTCTCCGGATTTGGCCTGTTACGGAAATTCGGTTGTAAAAACGCCAAATATAGACGCTCTCGCCCAGCAGGGCAGGCGATACGACAGGGTTTACTGCACAGCACCTGTCTGCTCGGCAAACCGCAGCGCTCTGTTCACCAGTATGTATCAGACCACGCTCGACGCCCAAGACCACCGCAGCCACCGAGATGACGGGTATATTTTGCCCTCTCCCGCCCGGGTAATTACGAATTATTTCAGAGATGAAGGATACTATACAAGCTGCGGGCGCTGGGACAATACCTCCAGCTGGGGCAAGGGCGACTGGAACTGGCAGAGCCCGACCCATCGCGACAGCTTCGACGGAACCGACTTTTCCGGCAGGGCTCAGGGGCAGCCGTTCTTTGCTCAAATAAGCTTTTCCCTTACCCACCGTTCAGCAGATTCCGTTCAGAACCCGCAGAATCCAATCTCTGGTTCTCAAATTGAGCTCCCTCCAACTAATCCTGAACATCCTCTTACGAGAAAGGACTGGTCGAATTATCTCGAGAAGGTGCAAAAGCTGGATTCTCAGGTTGGTTCGGTGCTTTCCCGCATTGAATCTGAGGGTCTTGCGGAAAACACGATAATTTTCTTCTTCTCAGACCACGGCCGTCCTCAGATCTGGGATAAGCAGTGGCTGTATGAAGGCGGGCTAAGAATTCCGCTGATTATTCGCTGGCCCGGAGAGATCCCCGAAGGCAGTGTTAGCGATGAGCTTATCAGCACTATTGATTTAGCTCCAACTGCGATGAAATGGGCGGGGATTGATGTGCCCGGCCATTTCCACGGCATGCCATTTTCAAGAGAAGGCAGAAGACTCGTTTATGACAGCGCCAGCTTTTCCCTCGGGCTCGCTTCCCAAACCGCCGGCAGAAACTATGCCTTCGCAGCGAGGGATAAATGCGGCGCAAGCTTCGACCGCATAAGGGCGGTTATCACGAAACGATACAAATATATTCGCAATTTCTATCCCGAAAGGCCGTACACGAACAATCCGGGACAGACTATGTTCAACAGATACATTGCAAATGAGTATCCCGTTAATGCGGTTCAGTTTGCAAAGTATTATCAAGGCTCGCTTGAGCCTGCCCAGCTCAAGTTTATGGAAACAGCAGGCGGGGCGAACCGCCCGGCAGAAGAACTCTACGACCTGCAAAACGACCCATGGGAGCTGAATAATTTAGCGGCTAACCCGCAGCATCAGCGAATAAGAGATCACCTTTCCCGCAGACTGGACCGCTGGATTGTAGAAACTGGCGATATGGGCGAATACCCGCCGGACGATTTGAATGTCGGGTTAAACTGGGGAACAAACAATTTCTACAGCACCCTTGAAGCAAGAGGTGTTGATACAGAACCATTCAAACAGGGCAGATATCAGCAGGGCTGGGAAAATTATCTTGCGTACTGGGAAAATGTTTTGCTCTAAGGAGGTTATGGTGAAATTATTTACACTTTCAGTTTTGCTTCTTGCCTCTTCTGTTTTAGGTGCACAGATCCCGCAAGGCCTCTCAGGGGCATGGAGATTTGAGGAGGCAGGTTCTGGCATAATAAAAGATTTTTCCGGAAATAATTCTGACGGTATCCTGCTGGGATCGCCCTCAGCCTGCGATGGGTATATTTCAGCCGGCCTTGAGCTCGACGGCTTCGATGATTATATCAATGCTCCCTCGTTTACTATGAACACGCAGAACGCTGCATTTAGTGCGTGGATTAACACTCAATCAATCCCGAATTGGTGGGTTTCAGTTATCAACACTCACAAGGCCTCGGGCAAGTGCGGCCTTGCATTCTACAAAAACCAGAATCAGCTTGCATATTACTGGAACGACAGCAAATACAGCTTCGACAGCGGCCTTGAAATCCCGCTCAATCAGTGGGTTTTTATCGCTGTTGTAATTGAGCCTGAAAGGGCGGTGCTCTATGTGAAACCCTATGGCGGGCAGCTTGAGAAGAGCGTAAATTTCGACAATCATTCCTTCTGCAGTTTGAAAGGGGTAATGATAGGCAGGGATTCTGCACCGGGCTGGGGAGACGGCGAAAGGCGCTTCCAAGGGCGCATAGATGAGGTTAGGATCTATTCGAGGAGCCTCTCTGAGAGCGAGGTTATCCGGCTTTCTGATATGGAAAGATGCTGGAATTATCCGCCTCGAATATCTGTAAGCGATGCCCAGATTGCCTATGCCGGCAAGCCGCGAAGCTTCAGCTGTTCTTTTCAGGATGACGGCAGGCCTTTTATCGAAGGCTGCGATAATCTGATGCAGGGCACTTCTTTCCAGAAGACTTTCTATTGGAGTAAAGTTTCCGGTACGGGCAGTGTCAGTTTTACAGCCCCCTATAAACAGACATCTCAGGCAGTTTTCTCCGAGCCGGGGAATTATCAGATTAAGATAGATGTTTCAGACGGGCCTTCCGGAATCCCTGAACAGATCCACGGGAAAACAGGTTCTGTTTTTATAGACGTGGAAGTGCTTAGCGAAGAAGATAAACAGCTCTTAGCGGATTACAGATTCCAGCAGCAGCCTGATGAAGATGCCCCGGATTCAGCAGGCGAAAATGATTTGGCTCAGAGGATGGTTTTCGGTCTGCCCGGTCAGAACTGGTGCGAAGGCCCAGAAAACAGCAAAGCAGCGGGTTTTATGCCCGGGGAAAATACTTTTTATGAAATCCAGCCCTCCGGCAACAGTCAGTCAGAGCTTGCAGATATCAAAGAGGCAGCTGTTTCTGCTTGGATTATGCCGCTTGCAGGCTCGCCGGAAGGGGGGAGAGTTTGTTTTTCCGCAAAAAACTCTTCAGGAAAGGTCTTCACCATTGAAGGTACAAGCACATTGAGCAATTCAAAGTGGCATCATATAGCTGCTGTGTACGATGCGGTTCAAGGGCAGATGCTCGTTTATGTTAACGGAGTTTTAGACGCAGCCAAAGATATTCCCCCTTCAGCCCTCAGCAGTGATTGGTATGAGCCTTTGATTGCCTCAGGGTACTCCGAGCAGAGAGAAAATTTTGCAGGATGTATTGATAAGCTCCAGATTTTCAACTATGCCCTCTCAAGAAACGAGGTCGTTTCACTGATGGAGTGCAGTGAGCTTGTTTTTGCCGGCCTCAGCGCCGAGGCAGACATCTCGGGCAGGTTAAATTCTCCCGACTGCCGGGTAGATCTGTTCGATTATGCATTGCTCGCAGACAGCTGGCTCAGCTTTTCTCCAGTTAATGCAGACATAACTGGGGATTCGGCTGTAAATATTTCCGATTTGGCGCTGCTGGCTGAGAGCTGGCTCTCCTGTAAAGACCCGCAAGACCCGAGATGCCTTCAATATTACGAATAAAAACTTGCTGAGCTTATCGTTCAGGCCTAATACGATACCCCTGGCCAATATCCGGCCTTCTACTGCAAGCTTTCTTCTGCTGCTGCACCGGGTTTCGGTTTTGCAGATGAGTGATTTTTGGCCGAGATTCCCGTACTTCTCAGAACTTTATTTTGGACAAGCAAGTATGCTTATTTTTCATTTATCAAAAAACACCGGCACTGCCCACTTGCCGAATTCCAGCTTTTCACCATCTTTACAATTCTTTTGATAGAGCGTGCAATGATTGGAATCTCTTTCCGTAAAGAATTTGAATTCCGGGATATCCACCTTTTCAAAGCCTTGCATCTCAAGCCTGCGGGATTGGCTGTCTTTATTTCTATGCGGCCGTGGGGTTAAGAAATGCACCATTCCGCCTTTCTTGCAGACAATAGTTTTTGTGCCGTCCATATCAGTCCGAACGAAATTTGCCCTTTTCAAAACATAGGGTAAATTGCGAACTTTGTAATCACGATCGGCAAATAAAACCGCTCCAATTTCAAGGCTGAGTTGCGGGGTTTGTTTAATTTGGGCGGCAGGTTTTCTCATCAGCGGTTCGCCTTCTTTATTGTCTGAGCCGGCGCTGCCGAATTTCTCTTCTATCAACTTGTTTCGTTCCTGCTTTTCTTGCAAAATTTCGGAGAGCGTTTTGCGTTTGCCTTCAGCACCCTTTCGAGAGCTGCCGGAGGTGAAATGGGTTTCAAGCAGAGCTCTCATTCGCCACAATATCTCGGGAAATTTGGCGGCAAGATTGTTCTTTTCTTGGGGGTCGTCTTCGAGGTTGTATAATTCCATCTTATCCTTGTCCGGGTAGTAAACAAGCTTCCATTTACCTTCACGCAAACCTAAGGAGTTAAGCGCTCTGTCGCCCCCTATTATATATGGCCTGATTTCGTTTTTGCTGCTTTTAGCAGTTAAAGCCGGCAAAATATTGAAGCTGTCAAGGGCCTGGTCGGGTTTCAGTGTATATCCTGTTAAAGCTGCAAAAGTTGCTGCCATATCCGAAAGCATTATCGGCTCGCTGCTTACCTCTGCTCTCGGTATTGCCCCGGGCATTCGAGCGATAAAAGGAACGCGCAAACCGCCTTCATAAGCGGTGGCTTTATGGCCGCGCCATGGTGCAGCAGGACGATAATCTTCTTTGCAGCTGCTGTGAGCATTAGAATTCCGATATCCCCCGTTGTCGCTGGTAACAATCAGCAGTGTGTTTTCCGCCAATCCAAGCCTGTCCAGAGTTTGCATTATTCTGCCTATTGTCCAGTCGAACTGCATAACGAAATCTCCGTGTTTTCCGATCCCGCTTTTGCCTTCAAAACGCTTGTCAGGGGCTATAGGGAAATGTATTGAGCAGGTTGGAAAATAAAGAAAGAAAGGATTCTCAGAATTTTGTTCTATAAATTCTTCAGCTTTCTGAACGAGCCTCGCTCCTATTTCATCATCTTTCCTGCGATTTTCCCACTTGCCCTTGGGAATATGCCTTACAAGCTTATAGCCGTATCTGTCGAGAATTTTTATTTTGCTTTCAAACGGAGGCTTTGTCCCGCCTTGAATCTCACCGTCTTCTATATAATACTTTGGCTTCATATTGTGTCCATCGGGAACAATATAAGATTTATCGAACCCTATATCGTTAGGCCCAAAACCGGGATTATTTATATCTCTGGGCAGCTGTTTTCCTAAGCCTAAATGCCATTTGCCTACAACGCCTGTTTTGTATCCCTGCTGTTTAAACATTTTGGCAATGTTATACTCGTCTTTCCCGATAATCATCGGCTCGCCGTTAAACATTACATGGCTTGTATGATACTTTCTGAACGGACAGGTGCCGGTCAACACGGAATATCTGGTGGGAGTGCAAACAGCAGCGTTGCTGTAGGCATCTGTCAGTTGTATTCCCTGCTTTGCAAGCTTGGTTGTATTAGGTGTGGGGAAATACTCCTGCCCGTAGGCAGCTAAGTCTGAATAGCCTATATCATCAGCCATAATGAATATAACATTAGGTTTTGATTTTGTTTTTTCCTGTCCCGCAAAAACTCTGCTTTGCATAAAGTTTGCCGCAAGCGAGGAACCGGCTGCGAAAGAAGCAGCAGTTCTCAAAAAATTTCTGCGAGAAACATTCTGATATTTGCTGTTTTTATAAAGCTTATTTTCATTCATGGCTTTTTCCTTTAATAAATCTCTACGAAATAATTGGCTGCTGCTGTTTTTTGAGTTAAAAGAAATCTCTTAAACCCAATACGGCGATATACGACATTACCAAAGAGAAAACGAACGCTGCCGCCATCCCGCAGTTCAGAAGCACGCCGGCGCGGTATTTGCCCATTTGTTTGCTGTTGACAAGTAGTATTATGCAGCCTACTACCAGAGGCAGATTGAAAACTTGCGATACCTGAGTTGCGATTTGAGCGAGTATCGGGTTTGCCCCGAGTATCGGGACGGTCAAACCTATAAGAGCAGCCGCAGCGGTCAGCGAGCGAAACATAACCGAGCGTGTAACCATCTTGCCCTTGTTATAGTCTGAAATCAAAAGCGGGGCAACCATCATAATAGGCAAAGTAGAAGAGAGCCCTGCGCTGAGCGTGCCCACGAGGAACAGCGCTACTGCAAACCTGCCTGCAAACGGGGTGAGGCTGTTTGCCATATCCAATACGTTAGTAATTACCTTGCCCTCAGCGAACAATGCCCCGGCTGCGCACACCATAACAGACCCGCTGATAACAAACATCATCGCCGCCGAGGTAAAAGAATCCCTCTGCTGCTGACGAAGACCGTCATTTGCCTCAATCCAGCCCTTGCTCTTTACCAGAAGCGGGCGAACCACAAACGTAGGTGCTGCCATAGTTGTGCCTACGAAAGCCGCTATCATCAGGTTGGCACCTTCGACATCGGGTATTGACGGAATAAAGCCCTTGGCAATATTAGCTGGAGAAGGCAGCACAATAAACATCGAGACAATAAAGCTCAACCCCAGAATCGTAACGAAAAACACCAGCACTTTCTCAAAAAGAGAATACGTCCCGAACCAAAGTATCGCATACATCCCCGCCATTATCAAAACAGCTATTATCAGAGTAGGCGCATAGCCGGAAGGGCTTAATGAGGGGAAGAAAATTCTCAGCGTTTCGTAAACAGCTGAAGAAGACAGACCCACAAGCCCCGAAAGACAGCACCATTGACCAACGCTTACCCCCACAAGCACCAGAATCGCGATAAATTTGCCGCCTTTGAGCTTCGTCTTGAAGCTGTGTATCGCGGTTTCCCCGGTAATCACCGCGTATCTGCCGTAAGCCTCCATCAACACCCATGCGAAAAGGCAGCTAAACGCAAGAACCCAGAGAAGCTGAGTTCCAAACTCAGAACCCGCTTTGCTCATCGAAGTAACGCTGCCTGTGCCGATAGTATAACCGATACAAAATATCCCCGGACCTACAGAAAGCAGAAGCAGCCAAAGTTTTTTAAGCGGGGATTGGGATTTTGTGTTTTCGTTTTCCATAATTAAAATTCCTTTTGTGTTGTTTTATCTTACTACCCTGCCCGAGGCGCTTCCGCCGGCAAGAGCCTCTACTTCGTTCCTGCTGCTGAAGTTGAAATCGCCTTTGATTGAATGGGCAAGGCAGGATGTAGCTGCTGCAAATGAAACTGCCTTTTGGCATTCTGCTAATTCAGAGGTGTTTAAGGCAAAGATCAAACCTGCGGCGAATGCGTCTCCGCCGCCTACCCTGTCAACGATATCCGTTATCTTATACGGCTGATATTCGCCGCCGTCTGTCGGGGCGTAATAGGCTTTGGCCTGCTCGCAGTCGTAAAGCATTGCCCCCCAGTTGTTGTGCGAAGCGGATACGCTCTGCCGAAATGTGGTGGCTATCTTATCAACGTTTGGAAACGCCTTGTGTATTTTAATTGCGACGTCTTTGTAGGCATTTACATCGAGCCTGCCCGCCTGAACGTCAGTGTTTTCAGCCTCTATGCCCAGCACACAGGCGGCGTCTTCCTCGTTGGCGATTAAGACATCAACGTAGGGGACAATCTCGCTCATTACCTCTCGGGCAAGGCTCTTCGGCTCTTTCCCCGGCTCCCATTTCCAAAGCTTCCCCCTGAAGTTCAAATCGCAGGATATTGTTACTGATGCCTGTTTTGCATTTTTAACAGCGGCAAGCGTGCTCTGGGCTGCCTCTTTTGAAAGCGCCGGCGTTATTCCGGATATGTGCAGCCAGCCGGCATCGGCGAAGATACCGTTCCAATCGTAAGCATCGGGCTTTGCTTTGCTTATTGCTGAATGAGAGCGGTCGTATATTATGCGGCTCGGACGCTGATTGGCTCCGGTTTCGGTAAAATACAGCCCTAACCTGCCGTCGTTATGTATTATATGCGATGTGCCTACACCTAAAGACCTCAGCTCGGCGATACAGGCGGCGGCTATGTCGTTTTTCGGCAATGCTGTAACAAAAGCCGCCTTTCCCCCAAGCTGGGATATTGATACTGCAACATTCGCTTCCGCGCCGGCAAAAAGCATATTTACCTTACCCGGCAGACACTGACGAAACCTCATAAAGCCTTCCGGCATAATCCTTGCCATAATTTCGCCAAAAGTTATCACCTTTTTCATTATTTGTAAGCCTTTCTATAATCTTGTAAACTGCTCAATTCTCAAGCCTGTTTTTCGCATCTTTGCACAAATCGCTAATCAATTTCCATTCGCCTTTTGAGATTGCCTCTCTTGGGGCAAGCCAAGACCCTCCTGCGGCAAAAACATAGTCCTGCTTTAGGTAGTCTGTAAAATTGTCTGCATTTATCCCTCCCAACGGGAAGAAGCTTATCCCCGTATGGCGATACGGAGCGGACATCGATTTGAGATATTTAATACCGCCAAGGGGCTCAGCGGGGAAGAATTTAAGATGTTTGCAGTTATAGCTCAAGGCCTGTTCAACATCTGAAGGTGTGCAAACGCCCGGTGCAAACGGCAAACCTGCCTTCATTGCTTCTTCCACAACTTCAGGATTAAGCCCGGGTGAAACTGCAAATTCAGCCCCTGCATCAGCGGCCTGCCGTACTTGTTCTCTTGTTAAGACGGTGCCTGCCCCAACGAGCATTTGCGGGTATTTGTTTTTTATAACCTTGATTGCCTCAATCGCTTCATCAGTTCGCAGAGTTAATTCAATGCTGTTCATGCCCGCTTCCAACAAGGTTTCGGCAAGTCCGGCAGCATTATCTTTATCGTCTATAACTACCGTAGCGACTACCCGCTCGCTTTCCAACTCTTTAAATACATTTTCCGGTGTCTGCATAAGCTTCTTTTGAGATTTAATATTAGATTAAAAATATTAGAACACAGATAAGAGATTAAACTTAACAAAATATATAGTGATAATGATAACACGTATGGCTGCTGAGTTTCTTCTCATTAGTTATACTTTGGTGTTTACCTCTTTCTTATTCAAAACTGAAACATCGCTGAAATTTTAACATATATCCGACCATGACAAACACCATTATGCGAATAAAAAACACCCTATTGCGACAAAAGACTCTTGCTAAGAAAGTGTTAAGCAAGTATAATATAAATTCGTTAATAAAATTAGACTCTTCCGGGCATTTATGCAGCATACAAAAAGAATAGCTTTACTAATCGAGACCTCCACCTCTTACGGCAGAGCGCTGATACGCGGGATACTTACGTATGCCAATATAGCGACAAATTGGGTGTTTTATAACGAGCCAAGCGGTTTTGCTGATTCATTGCCTGAGCTGTCTGCAAAAAGCTTTGACGGTATAATTATGAGGGATACCTCGGAAAATATGAAGCTTCTGAAATTGGGTGTCCCGGCTATAGTATCAATTCGCTATCAGGATAAGATAGCAGGTGTGCCGAATATAGTAAGCAATTCCTCGCAGATTGGAGCTATGGCAGCGTCTTATTTCAGAAATAAGGGCTTCGAAAATTTCGCTTACTGCGGGTTTGAAAATATGCCTTGGTCTCACGAGAGAAAAAAGGCTTTCGCTGCCAGCCTGCCTTCAGGATGCCGGTTTGAATCTTTTTCCCAGCAAAGCAGCGGCAGCTACGAAAAACAGATTCAGAGCCTATCAGACTGGTTAGCTTCGCTCGAAAAGCCATCTGCGCTTATGGCTTGCAACGATGTCAGAGGCGCAACTATAATAGAGGCCTGTAAATTAGCAGGCTTGAAGATTCCGCAAGAAATATCGATCTTGGGCGTGAACAACGATGATATGATATGCGAGATGGTTTCGCCGCAGCTCTCAAGCATATCGCTTAATATCGTAAAAGCAGGCTCTAAGGCTGCTCAATGTTTGGATAATCTTATTAAAGGAAAAACTGGCAGCGAACAGAGAATCAACGTGGAGGCGGATGGTATTGTTTCCCGTGCATCGACCGACTTGCTGGCAATAAACGACCCTGCTATTGCCCAAGCTTTGCACTTTATAACCCAAAACAGAAGGCAGCATCTGCAGGTCAGCGAGGTTGCCGAATATGTCGGTGTCAACAGACGCAGTCTTGAGCGAAGGTTCAAAGCAGTATTGAACACAAGCGTTTATGAACAAATCAAAAGCGTTAGAATTAACACTATTTGCAAAATGCTGACTCAAACGAGCATCCCCATATCCGAAATATCTTATTCGATGGGTTTTAACGACGCCAACCACATCGCAAGATACTTCAAACAAAAAACCGGTATTACACCCTTGCAGTATAGAAAGCAGTATTCAGCAATGCACTGAAAACTGCTGAAGAGCTTAAAAAACCCTCAGGCTTCTCGATTGATTTACTTAACTTGCCCTTGACCGGGCATTATTTCGAAAATAAAGCTATTCTTTAACCATATACCCCTCTCGTAAAAAAGCGTTAAAGTCCAGTTTTAGTTTAGCGATAAATACAGATTTAATCACCGATGCTTGAGAAACGCAAATAATGCGAAAACCCGTGTTTTTTTTAATTTTCGAAACCTATTTCATTGATTTATCAAATCATATATTTACAATAGCACAGGTTTTTTTGCGCAGAATGCGCAGTTCGTTTTTTATTAACAGAAATATTAGTAAAACTCTATTTAAGAAAAAGGAGTAATCGTGAACATGACGGGTATGAAAAAATTTATGCTGCCTGCAATTGCGGCTCTTCCTTCTATCGCGCTGGCGGCAGAGGGCTCAAACGGCGGTGAAGCGGATGTGTCAACAGGCTGGGCAGAGCCTATCTTTTGTGTTATCGCCTCGCTTGTTGCTCTTGGATTTGCCAGATTCTTCTACAAGAAGATGATGGAGGCCTCCGAGGGAACAGACAAGATGAAGGAAATTGCCGAAGACGTTCGCAAAGGTGCTTATGCATATCTCAGAAGGCAGTATGGGGTTGTAACGGTGGTATTCATCGTTCTGCTGTTAATATTTGTCGGCCTTGCGATGGCTGGTGCTCAGAATCCGTTTGTTCCGCTTGCTTTCTTAACAGGCGGTTTCTTCAGTGGTTTATGCGGATATCTCGGCATGAAAACTGCTACCTTCGCCTCTGCCAGAACTGCTAGCGGAGCAAAAGAAGGGCTAAATAAAGGGCTCACAGTTGCTTTCAGAAGCGGTGCTGTTATGGGGCTTGTTGTAGTGGGCTTCGGCCTATTGGATATCTCTCTTTGGTATCTGCTTCTGGATAAGCTGGTTTATACCGCAGAGCATATGAGAGAAGGATGGGGCTTCCTCGTCCCGGCAGGTATGAACCCCGACCACAAGCTCATCGTGATCACCACAACGATGATTACATTCGGTATGGGTGCTTCAACACAGGCTCTGTTTGCACGTGTTGGCGGCGGTATTTACACAAAAGCAGCTGACGTTGGTGCAGACCTTGTTGGAAAGGTTGAAGCGGGTATCCCTGAAGACGACCCGAGAAACCCTGCTACTATCGCAGATAATGTTGGCGATAACGTTGGCGACGTTGCCGGAATGGGTGCAGACCTGTACGAAAGCTATTGCGGGTCTATCCTCGCTACTGCCGCTCTTGGTGCTGCCCTTGGAATCAACCTGCCTCACGGCCTCGACCCTTTCAAAGTGGTTGTAGCTCCGATGCTGGTTGCCGGAATTGGCATCATACTATCTGTAATCGGGATGTTTATGGTTAAGTGTAAGGAAGGGGCTAGCCAGAAAAACCTCCTCCGTTCACTTCTAACCGGCACGCTTGCAAGCTCTGTGATGATTGTTATTGCTCTGATGATCCTCGTTTTCACAGGCTACATCACTTGGGGAATCTTCGCTGCTGTAATAACAGGGCTGATTGTCGGCGTGATCATCGGCCAAATCACAGAATACTACACCTCTGATGAATTTGCACCTACTAAAAGCATTGCCGAACAAACCCAGATGGGACCTGCTACAACAATTATTGAAGGTATTTCAGCCGGTATGTATTCCACCGGATTCACGGTTGCAACAATCGTAATAGGTATTCTGCTTGCTTACGGTTTCAGCGGCGGATTCAACAATCCCGCTATGGGGCTCTACGGAATCGGCTTTTCTGCTGTGGGCATGCTTTCAACTCTCGGAATAACTCTTGCGTCTGACGCATACGGACCAATCGCAGATAATGCAGGCGGTAATGCTGAGATGGCAGGGCTCGGCGAAGAAGTTCGAAACAGAACAGATGCCCTTGATGCCCTTGGAAATACTACAGCTGCCACAGGTAAAGGCTTTGCTATCGGCTCAGCCGCTCTTACAGCTATGGCTCTTCTCGCTGCATATCTCGAAGAGGTGCGTGTGTGGATAGCCAAGCTCGCCAATGAATCGGCAGAAGGTATATACAGAGTGGGCGAGATGGTGTTTACCGCCGAATCTGTAAAAACCGCTCCAGTGGCGAAATTTGTTGAGGCATACAACCTCACCATTATGAATCCGAAAATGATATGCGGCCTCTTTATCGGCTCAATGATGGCGTTTGTATTCAGCGCTATGACAATGAAGGCTGTTGGAAGGGCTGCTGGCGATATGGTGAACGAAGTGAGAAGGCAGTTTAAGGAGATGCCAGGAATTCTTGACGGATCTCAGAAGCCTGATTACGCAACTTGCGTTGCCATTTCAACAAAAGGCGCTCAGAAGGAAATGATCCTTCCCTCAGCGATTGCTATTATCGTGCCTGTGCTTACGGGCCTGATTCTCGGCGTTGCTGGTGTGCTCGGTCTGCTCGCAGGCGGCCTTGTTGCTGGATTTTCACTCGCTATCACACTAAACAACGCAGGCGGGGCTTGGGATAACGCCAAAAAATACATTGAAAAAGGACACTTCGGCGGCAAGAATTCCGAATCGCACCACGCAGGCGTTGTGGGCGATACCGTTGGCGACCCGTTCAAGGATACATCAGGACCATCTCTAAACATTCTCATCAAGCTTATGACAATGGTTTCTGTTGTTTTCAGCGGCGTTGTTATCAAATTCGGCCCGCAGATTTCCGATTTACTGAATTTGAACTACTAGTCCAAGTATAAAATCACATTAAATGCACAAGGCAGCGGCCCGCAAGGCTGCTGCCTTTTTTTAATTTATTGCTTGACTTCAAGCCTGAAAAATTATATGTTAATGTTAGGTAATTAGATAGGTTTATCTGCCTCTTACTGAGATTGTTTGAGCTGAGGTTTAAAGCAGTGCTTTTTCAAAGCTCATAAATTTCAAAAGCGCAGAACCTTAAGTTTTGTCTGTGATAAGACAATTCGACCGTTGTTTGAGTTTGGCTTCTGAGAATCGTTTGCATAACACGATCTGATTGGGCTTGGAACAGAATCGTAAGATCTTTTAAGCCTTTGACATCATTTATAAGTGAAAACATTTGTTTATTTGCTCCTTAGTTCCGCTTCAGCTTTCCAGGCTTAAAACGCATTAGGTTTTATAAATATGTTTGCTGTCTTATTCTTTAACAGAAAGGCAGCGAGAAAAGTTAGTGCAAACATATTTTAGGAGTGATTGTATGTTTAAGCCTGTAACTATTGCTGTAATGCTGCTGTATGCTTTTGGACACATTCCTTCAGCGGCGGAAACGCGGGATTTCAGCGACGATATTTCCGAAAGCTTTCAAATTCTTCCTGAAAGCGAGCCCATAGAGGGAGAGCTGCAAACTGAAACGGATATTGATTTCTTTGTCTTAAATCCTGTGCCCCAGACGGTTTATCGTGTCTTTCTCAATAACGGGGCATCAGACAGGAAAAATATGACAGTCTTAATGGAAAATTACAACTCGGAGCTAAGAGATATAAAAACACTCGACTCAATTGCTGAAACTGAATATTCCACTTTCTATTGCGAATACGGCTATCCCGTATATTTCAAGGTTTTCAGCAACTACAGCGCATCGGGATTGTATCATATTGAAGTGCAGACAGTGAAATCAGCTGATGTTGATTCGTTTTCCAACAGCTGCTCAGCCCCAACCCTATTGGATCTTTCAGGCGGCTATATCGAAACAGAAGCGGTTATAGACACTTCCGAACCTAACTTCCCTGCAGCAGACTATTACACCTTTGATGCCCTTGAAAATTACCGTTACCATATCAGCTTCGATTATCTGGACTCTTCCGAAATAGAAGCCTCTATTTAGTCGTTCCTAAAAAATCAATGATTTTGGGGAAACTAAAAAAATATATCAGGCTAATCGAGTCTTTAATTTGCTTTTCATTGCCAAATTTCTGTAAAATTCAATAATTTTAAGCATAAAAATATAGGCAAAAGTAAACTTCTCTAGAAGTTTACGCATATTGTACCCAAAAGCGCTGCCGAGGGCGTTCATTTTGTCCCCTTCTACACCTTTCAAGAAGTTTCTTCCCAACCTGTTGTCTTCTTTGAGGTGGCCTATCGTTGGTTCTATGCTCGATCTTCTCTTAATCCACCTCTTGATACTTCGTTTCTTTTTTCGCCAGCCCTTTTCTACAATTTCAACATTTCCAATATCTTCGCAGCCATGTTTCTTGTATCCTCCATCAACATAAACATCTCCAAGCTTTTCTCTCCCGATTAAATTCATTGTCTGCTTCAGATTAGCCCGAAGAGTATGGCCATCATAAGGGTTTCCTTCAAAGCCCAACGCTCCTACGATAAAATTATTCTTGGCAGTAGTTACAATTCCAACCTTATTTCCAAACTCATATTTCTTGTGGCTTTTGCCTTTCCCAATGCAGCAGACGTGAGGTTCGTGAATACTGTAGAGTTTATTTTTGCTTTTCTTTGTCTGGGCTAAAAGCTTCTTAGCGGCTTGAAGCAATGTATCAAAAATTATTCTTAACTGCTCATTGCCTGCTATATTCCGCTCGACCTCTTTCGTAATTCGCCGCAGGTAGTTCCTTAATTTCTTCACTTCTTTTTTAGCTCTTTTGAACTGTCTTGCACGTCGATACCTGCCCTGCATTACATACGCCCTTTTCCCAACCCTTTCGTAGCTTTGGCGAAGTTGGAGTTTTGATGCTTTTGCAAGATCTACAAGCTTAATGCGCAGTTTGTGGCAGAGTTTTGCGTCGGTCGGATAAGTGATGTTCTTCTGCTGAACGGTTGTATCTGCAACGAGCTTGTTGAAATCGTTCTTTTTGATAACCTTAAGCTTCAAGCCGGCTTTGATAGTTTCTTCGAGCAGCTCTTCAAGACCATCAGATTTTACCTTATTACGCCACTTAGTCATACTGGTTGGATCAATAGGAGGCTCGTGCTGGAAGTATCTTTCGCCGCAGAAATACTGCCAGTAAGGATTCTCAACCCAGCCGGCAACGATTGCTTCATCGCTGAGATTGAAAGTGTACTTGAGATACTGAAGGCCGACCATCAGGCGAATCGGCTTGGCCGGCCTGCCTGAATCAGGACTGTATAAACTGCCAAACTTCTCTTCAAAGCGAGACCAGTTGACAACCTCTGAGAGTTGGACTAAAGAGTGATCAGGATTTACAAGAGGTTTTAATGGCTGCTGAAAGAGTAAGCCTGCTTTATTGTTTTTTGCCTTCATTATTTTGTCCCAATATTGCAATGTTTTGATAGATGTAAGATAAACACTTGCAATATTATACCATATCTCGAAAGCTTTTCAATCATATAAACCATTATCAGAAAAGAATTTAAGGAAATTTTAAACTTTTTCAGGGGCGACTATTTATGATTCAAACTGCAGCGGTACAGTTAGTTCATTTAATGAAGAAGAGGGAATAACGCTGGTGTCAAACGACGGCGGAGATTTTATAATAAGATGCTCTCATTCGGTTTACACTGAATACGAAGACATTAGTGTTGGGAATTACTATTGCATGAAGGTTTCTGCTGAAGGTCCTCTCTACGACGACTTCCCCAACTCCAAAGATTCTGCACATCAGGTCATCCCCGGCGATGGCCCGCTAAAGGGAGCTGTTTTCGGCGCGAATTACGGGGGAGATATAGACTGGTTCAGCGTTGATGTGAACGCAAACACCCTTTACCGCATCACAATAGACGGGTATGACGATTCCAGATACAAAGACTGCAAGATATACTATTCCCGAACACCCGAGCCCGGTGAAACCGAGATTCTTATTGAGCTTTACTCAACCTCCGAATACGAACCGATTTCATCATACCTGTTCAGCCGAGATTATATGATAGAAGAATCCGGCAGGCTGTATATCCGTATGGCAGGACGTCATTTCGATACGTCCTACACTGTGGCGGCAGAGCTGATAAGCGAGTTCCCTGAAGATTTATGTCCCAATACCGTTGAAGAAGCTCAGCAGATACCCGCAGACAACACAAGGATTTTCGGCGCAGTTCTCGGGGAATACACCGACCCCAATTATGTTACTCATCCCGATAAGGATTATTTTTACTTTGATACGCAGGACTGGCATAAATACGAGGTGCGGGTGTCAAAGTCTGATAATGCAAACTTGAATTTCGGTGTAAGCAACCTCGACCCTTCCGGCTCGTCCATTATAAATTATCATGATGATCAGGCTGCCTTAACCTTCGTTGATACTTCACAGCGCGATAAGTGGTATATATGCGCAGAAAACGAAACTAATATCATCGGTTCTTACTACGAGTTTACTGTACGTGATAAGGGTTATTTCCCTGATGAAAGGCCTGATTATTTTGATTCCAGCGACACTTTCCGTCTGCCAACCGATGGAACATTGTATGCGGGATCAATAGATTATTTCAGCGACAGGGGAGATGATTACGACCTTCTGCTTTTCGATATTTCGGTTCCAGGCGAATACGCCTTCGAATTCCATAACCAAATTTACAGGGAGGTTTATTTCAAGGTGTATTACTGGGACACTGAATATCACCCTGCAATCTCCAAGTTTGCTGTTTACAGAGGAGATACGGTTACGAAAACGCATAACTTCCCCACCGCAGGCCTTGGCAGGGTAGTGGTGAGCACTGAAAACGATTACACCGGCGATTATTTCGTGCGTATTAAAGATCCTTTGCCTCGCTGCGGAGAAGACTACCCCGCACCGGCAGGGGATATGAATGGAGACTGCTATGTTGATTTTCAGGATGTTACGACTGCCGCTGATGGCTGGCTTGAGAATACAAACCCATAATTGCTCTTAAAAGAAACTGTTGGCTTTATCATGTGATCGGGAGAAATAATAATGACTGTTTTACGTTTTAATATATTTCTAATTGCCTCCTTGGGTGTTTGCTGCTGCATTTCAATGGCAGAGACTCCGGATTTTGGTAATAACTGGCAAAACGCCCATACTTTTTCTGCTGACGGCAGTGTTGTAGAAGGAAGCCTTAATACTGGGGGTGATGTTGACTGGCTGAAATTTATCCCTTCACCGCAGTACATATATGCAGTCAGCTGCAGCAGCATAGATGCAGGTTACACAGATTTTCAGATTTTCTCAGCCAATAAATACAATTCTATGATCTACGAAATAACTTCAGAAGAATCTCTCAGCAGCACCAGCTTCACCTTCTATATTTACTGCGAAACCCCTGCGGCAATTTATGTCAAAGTTTACGATAATGATGGGGATTATGAAATAAGCGCATGGGCAGACAGGGCTTTTCCCCTCGATTCGTACTCAGATGCCTGCTCAAGCCCGCATAACATTACCCTCTCGGGGCAGACCACTGTTATTTAAGGAGTGATAGATAATACCGATATCTCAAATCCCGATGGAGACTGGTTTACATTTGATGCGGTTTCTAATCACAAGTACCGAATTTATCACTCAGACATAGATTCCGCAAACGTCCGCATTGACATTTTGGATGAAAGCTGCAGCTCTCTGTTAAGCAATACTCACGAAACAACTTACCTTCCTGAAAACGGGGAAGACTGCCGCATCAGGGTAGAGTCGTCCGTTGCTGACAGGTTCAAGATAGGCAACTATTATCAGCTAGTAATAGAAGACCTCGGGTATATCGCAGACGAACATTCAGACAGTTTTGATTTTGCAACACCCATCAGCCCAGATTCTTCCACCGTCTCAGGCTCTATAGATTACCTTACCGGGCTGAATAACGATGAAGACATATTCGTTTTCGACTGCCCGGGAACGCGGCTGTACAGCTTCAATTACCACGCAGATTCAACTTCGCTTAAACGCCTGAAAATGTACAACGTAGGATACTACGATGTTCTCGAAAGCTTCCACAGCGATGCTTTCTCATCCATCGAGCTCGATCCCAATTCTTCATTCGAATTTAGCGTTGAAGAGCCCGGAGCTGTTTACCTTAAGATATACACCGAAAACTCTTCCATTGGTGATGGCGAATATCATTTCAGTATTGAGGATTTAGGCCCAATAGGCGACAGCTTCTCTAACGACATCCTCGCCCCATCTCCAATATCACCCAATCAAACAAAGGCAGGGACTGTTGAATTCAGTTCAGACGGTGCCGCGCCGGACTTCTTCTCTCTCCAAGCCCAGAAGGGCAGGATTTACAAGATTCGTCTTTATCAGCCTTTCGGATCTGAAGACAGCAGAATAAATTACGCAATGTATGAAAATATCTATGAAAGCCCGTTGATAGAAAGCTCTATAGACAAATATTTCGCAGCGCCAGAGGATAAAACATACACCTTTAGAATATCTGCTTATCAGCCTCTTGTAAGAAATCAGGGCGGTTATTATGAATTTACGATAGAAGAAGCTGGCTCTTTCACAGACAATCAGCCAAACTCTTGGAATCAGGCAATGCAGCTGCCAAACGACGGCCAAACCTTCACCGCTTCGATTGAATACTCTACCAACCTAAATTATGACCTTGATTATTATTGGTTCTCTGCCCCCAGCGACGGTTTTTATACGATTACTGGCACAGAATACATCTCAGGGTCATTATGGTTCAGGATTTACGGCAGAGAAACTCACGATTCGCAGGGTAATTTCGAAGTAAGCGGGAATAATTCAGCTTCATACAGCCTTGATGCCGGTGAATACATACTCAAGGTAAAACATGATAACCCAAATAACCAGAGAACCGGTAATTATGAGATAACGATTGATTCACCGCCGTTTGTCTGCGGAGACCTCGACCACCCGTACCCTCTCGGAGATTTAAACCAGGACTGCAAAACTGACCTGCTCGATTATTCTATGCTCGCTGCAGACTGGCTCAGCTGCACCGACCCCAATCCACCCTGCAATTATATGCAGTAGAATTATAATACAAATACGTTCGGCTTCTGATTATCTTGGCTGCTGTGCTGTAAGATTTACTGTAAGAGCTGAGTGCAGGCTGGATTATTGTGCTTTTTTCTTCGTTCTTCAAATTTTAATTTGACTTTGCGTCAGTTAATTTTGTAAAATGAATATTGCGAGCTGATAGAGATTGGCTCTCCCTCCGACAAACCTCCTGCAGCCCGTAATTCTTTGTATTAAAAATGTTGTTTTTTTGAAGGAGTATTAAAATGAACTATTTCAAGCTGATTCTAATCACAG
This sequence comes from Sedimentisphaera cyanobacteriorum, assembly GCF_001997385.1. Taxonomy (NCBI): domain Bacteria; kingdom Pseudomonadati; phylum Planctomycetota; class Phycisphaerae; order Sedimentisphaerales; family Sedimentisphaeraceae; genus Sedimentisphaera; species Sedimentisphaera cyanobacteriorum. Next base: position 456,420 of record NZ_CP019633.1, read on the forward strand.
CCTTTGCAGGCATTCTTGCTGTGCCGGTCTTATCTGTTGAAACGAGCGACCTCTGGGAATATACCTACACCGACAACTTCGAAACAGACAAGGCAATTGACGACAGCTACGACCATTCGGTTTTCTGGCCTGAAAACGCATTCCCGCCGGCAGAGCCTTATCTTGTTTACACCACCATCTATCACACGGATTCGGTTAATCGAAGGGGACTGCTGTTTAACGATTTCAAGGGTAAGCTTGCGCATCTGAACTACTGTTTTCCTCTGGTTTCTGCCCAGAATGTCGATGCTGTGAAAGGGTATATCGAGTTCGACCTGAAGATGGAAGATCATAACGATGATACTCAGGTAAGCAGAAGAGGGTATTTCTGCTATTCAGTTTCCTCAGACGGCCAGCAATGGACAAAGCCCGCTGCCCTTAAATCCGGCCATCAGAAAATCGAGCTCTACTCCGACCAGGGCACCTGCTACATCAGCCTTGAAGGAAGAGATGCCTTTATAGACAACCTTTCCGTGGCTCTGAAAATAGAGCATGATGAGCCTGATGTGATAAACGTGCCTGAGGACTACCCGACCATCCAGCAGGCTGTAGATGCTGCTCAAGACGGGCAGACCGTTCAAATTGCCCCCGGAACCTACTCCGGCCAGGGCAATGTTAATATCGACCTGCTCGGGAAGGCAATAACAGTGCGCGGAGCAAAAGGCCCGGGTGCTAGCGTAATAGACTGCTCTGTTATTTTGCCCGCAGTTCAAGAGGTGCCCGAGAAGATTATCTCACGCGGTTTTTATCTTCATCAGGGCGAAAGGCGAGATACTGTTATTAAAAATTTAACGATAACAAACGGCTTTGTAAGCGGTTCAGAAATCCCGGCAGATGATATGCGATGGAACTTATCGCCGGAGCATCCAATAGGGGCTGGGATATACTGCGAGTTTGCGAGCCCGACAATCAAAAACTGCATTATTAAAGACTGCCGAACAGAGCTGGGAGCCGGAATAGGCTGCGTTGGAGCGCATCCGGATATCTCTTTCAACAGAATCAGAGATTGCATTGCAGGAGGTTTTGGCGCTTGCGAATCCGGCGGCTTCGGAGCGGGCATTGGGCTTATAAGGCATTCCGCCCTCAGCATAACCAATTGCAGAGTAGTAAGGAATTCTGCCTATTACAACAGCAAAGGTGCTGGACTGTACTGCAGGAGAAGCAAGGCAAAGATTTACGGGTCGAGCTTCAACAGCAACTCAGCCGACGGCAGCCTCCTCGGCGGCGGCGTTTACTGCGGAACCGGCTCTGAGATGATGCTGAAAAACTGCGTTGTTTCCAACAACCTTGCAAATTGCGGAGCGGGAATATTCGCTGAAAGAATGCTTGCTGATGAGATTGGCTCACTTCCAGCTCCCGTCTTCCCCCGAACTTCAATTACAGTGGAGAATTGTACAATAGCAAACAACAGGCTGGTTAATCCTATGCCGATATACCCGGGAGCCGGAATACACTCAAGAGCCGCTGATATAAGGGTAAAAAGCTGTATCGTATGGTACAACAGCCCTACGCAGATCGTGATTTACAAGTCTCCGCACAAGTTCCCGGTAACATACTCTAATGTGCAGGGCGGCTACCCAACCTCAGAGGCAGTGCTTGATAATTACAGCCCTGAAGACGGGCTTGAGCCTCTCGCAGGCGAGAGCACTGACGATTACTACCAGCACCTGAGCCTTATTGAATGCCCGGGCAATATCGATAAAGAGCCGCTTTTCGCTGATCCTGTTTTGCCTATTGTGGATTATCATCTAAAATCTAAAACAGGGCGATATGTTCCCGGAAGGGTTCTCAGCGCAAGCGGAAATGTTAAGCCGGGCAGCTGGGTGAAAGACGATGTCCACAGCCCGAGCATTGATTCGGGAAGCCCGTTCCTGCCGTTCAGAGATGAACCTATGCCTAACGGCTTCAGGATCAATATGGGCGCTTACGGAAACACAAAGCAGGCGAGCAAAAGTATGCCATGGCATATCCTCGGAAAAGAAGGCTTTGGGGAGGATGTCCCGAGCCCCGATGTAAACAGAGACGGGATAATTGATTACGAAGACATAGTAAAGATTGCAGAGCAGTGGCTTCAGGGGGTAAAAGGCTACGGAATACAGACAAATCCCCCGCAAGATTGATTTTGTTAACTGAAAAAGGGCAGCCGATTTGTGCTGCCCTTGCTGATTTTGCTTTCATCGTTATCAGAAGGGCTCGAAACTGTTTCAATCGCTGCTTATGGGTTTAGCGGTCTCCGGATTTGCTCTTGTTCATACCGTTTACCTTGCCCTCGAGCCAGCCGAGCCGAATATCTACGCTAGGATTGAGTTCCGGGACGTAAGGCTTTATGTCAAGCACGGGGCTGCCGTCTGCCATATCTATGCCGGCGATGTGCAGATTTCCGCCTTCTATCCGGATAAGCCGAACCACCGATAAGCCTATAGGATTCGGACGGTACGGGCTTCTTGTAGCGAATACGCCGTGCCGCCGGCCCTCCCAAGGGGGATGAGCCTTCAGGCTCGGCTTTGATGCTTTATGCAAATGAAAAACCACAACGATATGGCTGAATTCCTCAAGATCCTCCAAACCGGCCACATATTCATCAAATATCTCGATCCTGCCAGCCAGCTCTGAGGCACCCGCCGCCTGACGCGGAACCCCCGTCCCGTCTTTGAACTGGGTGTGTATCTTCCCGATTGGTCTGTATTCTATCCGCTCCATTTCATTCTCCTTTTTACCCCATTCCGTCGAGGCCGATTAGCATATCGTAGAGCATTATAAAAGCTGGAATAGTTATAATTGAAGTCATAAAGCTTGTAAAGATAAACTGATTTGTGATGTGTCTCTGCCCGCCGCAGCGTTCAGTCATCACAGAAAGCGATGTAATCGGGGGCACGGCCGCCTGAAGAACGAGCATAAATCCGACCGCCTTCGGGATATTCAAAAAGTAAACCGCGGCAAGGGCGATAAGCGGGAAAATGATGTTCTTTGCAAAAGCAAACTTCGCCGACTCTGCGAGCTTGAACTCGCCCTTGTCCCTGAAATCGATATATATGCTCCCGCCGAGGATCATCATAAGCAGCGGTGCGGCAGTTCTGCCAGTGAGCTTGAGAGCGTGCACAGCAAACTGCGGGACAAAATCAGCTAGCCCTGTAAGAACGAGCGTAACTGCTGTAAGAGTTGCTGCGAACACAGGATTTATTATCTTGGATACAGGGATTTTCGCTCCTCTGCTGCCGTGAAAGAAAAAATTCACTGCCGCAAAATAGAATGCGGGAAAAAGCAGAGTGAAGAGAAACAGCTCCGTAACCAGCGGGCTCTCTTCCGAGAATACGCTGGTGATAATCGCAAGAGGGAAGAAAACAGCATTATTGAACACCAGCCCCGAGCGGAATTCCTCCCTGAAGCTTTTCTTTGAGGCGAAAGATACCATAAATGCAGCCGCAGTTCCCGCTGCTGCAAAGCCTGCCCACCAGAGCGGCCTTGTCCACCAGCCCGGCATATCCTCCGGATTGAACGAGGTAATTATCTTCGAAAATACCAGCGAAGGCAGCGCCACATCAACAGCAATCGTTGCAAGAACACTGATAGCCTTCTCCGGTATTACCTTTCGAATTATCAGAAAAAAGCCCGCAAGCCCGATTAAAAGCAAAGCGGCCACAGCTTCAAATGTTGTTATAAAAATCTGCAATTAATGCTCCTGTAAACAATTTGACCTGCCGGATTATCTATCAAGTTTTACCGCTGTCAATTTGTTTTCAGCATTTTCACTTTCAAAGCTGCCGGCATCTGGACTTGTATATTTTAATTCCCTGTAGAAGTTTCCCTTGTAATTTGTTAAAATGCAGCACCAAGAAAAATTTATCATTAAGGATTGCCGAGGGAACAGATGCAAAAAACAGCCGTAATTTACTCTTTTTGTGCTAAGCTCCTAATATTTTCAATGCTGCTTATTCAGGGATTATCTTTTGCCGAAGAAAACAGCTCGGACGAAAAGCAGCAGGCAGATGCCCAAACCGAAGAAGTGAAGGCTGAGCCAGAAGAGGTTTGGAGCGTTGATATAAAGCAGATTGAGCAGGCCAAGCAGCGGATTACTGATAATAAGGAAATGAAGGAGGAGGATAAAAGTAAGTATCTGGAGATTTACAACAGCATAATCGAGCAGGCAGAGCTTTTCAAGCAGTACAATGCTGAAAAGGAATCTTTCTTGAATATGCAGAAAAATGCAGCCTCAGAGCTTGAAAAAGTGAAAGGGTCTCTCGAGAAGATTAAAGAAGAGTCCGCAGAACTTGCAGCGGAAGGTAAAGCTGTTTCCGAACTGGAAACCCTTCTGGCTGAAGCAAATATGAACCTCGAAAGCGCCAGAGAAACCAGTACAAAGCTGGAAAATGAACCCAAAAGGCGAGCGGAAAGAAGAACGCAGATTCCCGAACAGAGAAAGCAGATTAAGGAATCCATAAGCGAACTGAACGAAAAGCTCAGTCAGCTGCCTGCTGAATCTGAGCAGGATGAGCTTATAGAGGCCAATAGAAAGCTTCTCAAGGCGAAACTGAAGGCTCAAAATGCCAAACTTGATTCTCTTGCAGAAGAGCTCAAGGCCTACGAGGCAACCAGCGAAATACTCGCCCTTCGAAGAGACCTTGCCGCCGCAAAACTGAGCAAATTCGAAAAGCAGGTAAAATTCTGGCAGGATGCTCTCGGTCAGGCCAGAAAGAAGGAGGCTGAGCGGGCAAAGCAGGAGGCAAAAAAAGTTGCTCAGCAGTCCCAAAAATCTCATCCCCTCGTTCAGAAGCTCGCAAATGAGAACGTGGAGCTTGCAAAAAAGCAGTCTGAGCTTGTAAAGGATATTGAAAAAACAAACAGCTACTTTAAAGAAGTTCAGCTTGAGGTTGAAAGCCTTTCTCAGGATTTCAGCAGCCTTCAGGAGCAGATGGAAAAGGCAGGCAGGGTAACCAGTGCTATGGGGGTTTTGCTGGTTGCAAAAAAGAACAATCTCAAGGATGTACGTCAGCATAAAAGGCAGATAAGCGAGAGAATAGCGAAAACATCCACCATGCAGCTCAAATGGAGCCAGTACGACAGGCGTTGGGCAGAGCTGTCCGAAATAGAGGCTCAAGCAGAGAGTATGCTTGAAGAAAACAGCGTAACCGAAGATATGCCCAGCTATTTTTCTGTAAAAAACAAAGCAGAAGAGCTGCTAAGAGACAGACGCAAAATCGTTCGGAAAATCGCAGATTACTATATGAATCATATCACTGCCCTTGCCCAGCTTGATATGACTGAAAGATCGCTTGTTAAAACGGTTGAAAAATACCGCAGCTACATCAATAAGAGTATTTTATGGGTTAAAAGCTCTTCCGCTGTGCAGAAAAACGAAATCGCCAAGATCATTTCAGGCGTAAGGGAATATGCTCAAAGCAATAGTCCTGCAAGAATGTTCAGAGTTATTACTAGCGATTTTATCAAACGAGCCCCTTACTACATAACCGCCGGCGTTATTCTTCTCCTGCTTATATTTTCAAGACCAAAGCTAATAAAAACCGCAAAGGCCGATTCTCAGAGGGTTCAGAAAATCACTGAAGACCGCTTTGTTTATACCCTGCGGGAGGTTGTGGTAATGCTTGTTTACGCTTCTTTTCTGCCTTTGGTGATGGTTTTTCTGGGCTGGCGCATGCTCGAGAATTCCGCAAACTACCCGAATTTAGCATATTTTGCAGAAGGCCTTTTCCACGCCTCATACCTTGCTTTTGCCTTTGGAATAATGCGGTTTTTCTCAAGGCCTTATGGGCTCGGGTCGCATTTCGGGATGAACGAAGAAGCCCTGCAAACTTTCGGAGCTAATTTGCTATGGTTCTTTTCAGTTCTTATTCCTGCGGCATTCCTGTATTATTCCTTCCAGCTCGGGGAGGACGCAAAGGCCGGGCAGGATGCTTGCAGGCGTGTTATTTTTCTCATCCAGCAGACGGCTGTTATTGTATTTCTAATTACAGTTTTGAACCCCAAGGGGACAATCGTGCGAAGCTGGCTTGAAAAACACGAAGGCAGCTGGCTCGAAAAGCTGAAATATATTATCTTCGCTATTGCAATACTTGTCCCATTTTCATTCTGCATCCTCTCAATAATCGGCTACGGATACGCCGCAATGCACCTTCATCAGGAGCTTATGTACACCTTCGCTCTGCTGGTTACTGTGTTTTTCCTTACTGCTGTTCTTAAGAGAAGCCTTCTGGTAACCAGAAGACGCCTTGCTATCCAGCAGTTAGACAGGCTCAGGGAGCAGACAATCGAGGAAGCTCAGAGCGATACCGAACAAACGCAGTCGGTGAGTATGGCTCAAGAGGCAGGCAATACCATATCAACAATCTCCGATCAGGCAAGGAGCGTAATCAAATTTGTCTCAACGCTTCTTATTGTTCTCGGCGTATGGTGGATATGGAAAAGCACACTTCCCGCCCTTGAAGCGCTGGAAAACATCCAGCTCTCTCAAACCACAGACTCGCAGGGCGAGATTATCATAATCAGCTTAGGCAGCTTATTCAAAGCGGTTGTAATTTTTATTATAACCCTCGTTCTAACTCGAAATGTCCCCGGGCTTTTAGAGATTATGGTTCTTCAGAAGCTTCCGATAAATTCCGCAGCGAGCTTTGCGATAACAACCCTTTGCAGGTATCTGCTGTTTATCGTAGGAATTGTATATACCAGCTTTGTTCTCGGGATTCGCTGGTCAACGGTGCAGTGGCTTGTGGCGGCGGTTATGGTAGGTCTTGGTTTCGGCCTGCAGGAGATATTCGCAAACTTCATCTCGGGCCTTATTATACTCTTCGAACAGCCTATCAGGGTTGGTGATACTATAACTATAGGCGATGTGAGCGGGAGAGTGGCTAAGATTAAGATACGTGCTACTACAATCCGCAAGTGGGATGAGAAGGAGCTTGTTGTTCCGAATAAGGAATTCATTACCGGCAGGCTGGTAAACTGGAGCCTTTCGGATACTACTCTTAGGATAGAATTTCCGGTTGGAGTTGCATACGGGTCTGATGTTAAAAAGGCAGAAAATACTCTGCTCAACATAGCGAAGCGTCATCCGGACGTTTTAGATTCTAATCCTGCCCCGAGGGTGATTTTCAAGGGTTTTGGTGCAAGCAGTCTTGACCTTGAACTGAGAGTTTACATCAGCTCAATAAAACAGTATCTTGATGTGTGGCATCAGGTAAACAGCAGGATAGACCAGCGGTTTAGAGAGGAAAATATCGAAATCGCTTTCCCCCAGACAGACCTGCACATACGTTCCTCGGATATGCCTATTCCGCTTGATATACAAAACAGCGGAAAACAAAAAGATGAATAATATTACTTTCCGGGATTCAATTTATATAGGATTATTGAAGAAAATATGCGAATTGAAAACCTTATTAGGTTAATTGTTCGGTTTTGCTTTTTTGACCTTAATCATTATACTACGCCCGAATGATTAAACTGAAATTAAATGGAGATTATCACAAATGAGTAAAAGATTATTTTTGAGTATTTTAGCAGTATCAGCAGCAGTTATTTCTCTCTCAGCCAGCAGGGTTGACGGTCTGGACAAATCAGCACCTTCAGGTACGGCTGTAGTAAGCATCCCCAAGGTAATAGACAGCAGTGAATACGCCAATCAGCTGGATTCGGGGCTGCAGAATGAGAAGGAAAATGCGCTTGCAGAGCTCGAGCAGTATAAGGCCGAGATAGATTCGCTCAGGGCAGATATGAAAACCCGCAAGCCTGATTCGGAAGAATACGAAGACCTAAAGCAGAAGGTTATGGAGAAAACGGCCGTTGCAGAGGCGAGGAAAAAACACCTCCAGAATTCTTTGGTTAAAGAAAACCGTGAAATTATGGAGCAGCTATACCTTGAGATTGTTGCCGTTGCAAAAGAGGTGTGCAAAGAGAAAAATATCGAGATCCTTATAGACCGAGACCAGCTTAAGCTTCCCTCAAGGGATTCTCAGGAGCTTTCAGGCATAATTAAAACCCATAAAGTAATTTATTATGCGCCCCACATTGATATTACAGATGATATTATTGAAAGGCTCGATCAGCGCAGCAAATGAGTAGAAAATTTACAGCCGGCCGGATAGCCGAGGCCTTAGGTGCCAAGCTTTCAGGCAGCCCGCAAAAAGAGTTTGCAGGGATTACCAGCATAGACCTAGCAGATGAAAGCAAGCTTACATTCGCAGAAGGCAAACACCTAAAACGCCTTGCAGACTGTTCTGCAGGCGGCGTGATTGTACCTGAGATGCGGAAAGATATTTCAGGGAAAGTCCAGCTTGCTGTTTCAGATGTAAACGAGGCTCTGATTAAGGCCCTTGAGATGTTTGCTGTTGAACCCAGCTTCGAGCCGAAAATAGAGCCTACCGCAGCAGTAGATCAGAAAGCTCAGATTAGCCCTGAGGCTTATATCGGGGATTTTGTTCTGGTTCGCGGAGATGTTAAAATTTCGGCTGGAGCGGTAGTTAAATCCGGCGTTAAGATTCAAGGCCCGTGCGAGATCGGCGAGAACACCGTTATAGACTCCAACTGCGTGCTGTACCCCCGCACGAGAATCGGAAGAAACTGCCTGATTCAAGCCGGCACTGTAATCGGGTCGGCAGGTTTCGGGTATCGTCCGGTAAACCAGATGCCGAAGCTCATCCCCCACAATGGCGGGGTGCTAATAGAAGACTTCGTAGATATTGGGGCAAATTCCTGCGTGGACAGAGCCAAATTCGGCGATACCGTTATCGGCGCAGGAACAAAGATAGACAATCTATGTCAGATTGCTCATAATGTAAAAATAGGCAGGTGCTGCCTTATGGCCGGCCAGTCAGGAATTGGGGGCAGTTCCGTAATCGGAGACGGCTGCATTTTTGCCGGAAATTCGGGAGCTATCGACAATATTTCATTAGGCGATAGAGTTACAATCTGTGCTACCTCTACTGCCATTAAGAACATAGAATCCGGTAAAATAATTGCAGGTAATAACGGAATAGACAGAGCGAAATATCTTAGGAGTCAGGTTTTAGTCGGCAAGCTTCCTGAGATTGCCCAGAGGCTGAAAGCACTGGAAAAAAGGTTGAACAATGAAACAGAAAACGATTAAAAACGAAGCTTCACTTTCCGGCAAAGGCCTTTTCAGCGGAAGCCCGGTGGAGGTGAAATTTGTCCCGGCACAGGCGGATACAGGGATTGTATTCGTTCGTACAGACAACCCTTCGCCCACCAAAATACCAGCACATGTAAGCTCCCTGATTGAGACCAGCAGAAGAACCGCTCTGGGCAAAGGTGAGGTTACAATCAGCACAACCGAGCACTGCCTCGCAGCGGTTTATGCCCTCGGTATAGACAATCTTGTCATTGAGGTTGCCGGGCCTGAGCTGCCCGGGCTCGATGGAAGCGCTGCGTTTTATGTGGAGGCTCTGAAAAATGCAGGGATAAAGCAGCTTGCTAAGGACGTAAACGAATTCATCGTAACCGAACCGATAGGTATAGTTGAAGACGATGCATCTATTTACGCACTTCCAGGGGCGGAAGGGAAATATACAGTAAGCTTCGATTTGAACTACAATCAGGTGGATGCTATAGGTAAGCAGCTCTTCTCATACGAGGTTAGCCCCGAAAGCTTCGAAAAGGAAATAGCACCCGCAAGAACTTTCCTCCTTGAGAAAGAGGCGGTGGAGTTTCAGAAAAACGGAATTGGAAGCCATCTCTCTCCTGAAGATGTGCTGGTGATTGGCGAAGATGGTCCTATAAGCAACGAATTCCGCTTCGAAGATGAGTGTGTAAGGCATAAGGTGCTGGATATCATCGGAGACCTTGTCCTTGCCGGAGTGCGAATAAAGGGCAAGATTGTGGCCGCAAGAAGCGGGCATGAGCTCAACAGAAAGCTCGCTGCAAAGATTTCAGAGCTTTCAAGAAAGCAGCAGAGAAAGAAAAAGCGAGGAACCGATGCTCTGCTCGATATCAGAAACATTCAGCGGATACTCCCTCACAGATACCCCTTCCTGCTTGTTGACAAGATCATCGATATTGAACACGATTCAAAGATTGTAGGCGTTAAGAACGTTACATTCAACGAGCTGTTCTTCCAGGGGCATTTTCCTTCGAATCCGATAATGCCGGGAGTCCTTATCGTAGAGGCTCTCGCTCAGGTATCAGGACTTCTGTTTGCCCAGAAGCTTGAGAATACAGGTAAGCTCGCAGTGCTTATGACAATGAACGATGTGAAAATTAGGCGTTCTGTTGTACCGGGAGACCAGATCGTGCTGCTCGCGGAAACAGAGAAGGTACGTAGAAGAAGCGCTCAGTGTAGATGTCAGGCAAAGGTGGATGGGAAGATTGCTGCTGAAGCCGTGCTGAAATTTATGCTGATTGATGACGATGTTTAATGGGGACCAGAATTTATGGATAATGCGAATATTCATCCAACAGCTATAGTTCAAGATGGTGCCAAGATTGGTGATGGTGTGGTTATTGGGCCAAACTGTTTCGTTGGCAGCGGTGCGGAAATTGGAGACAATACAAAGCTTTCGGCTAATGTTATAGTTGAGAAGAATGTTGTGATGGGCAAAAATAATGTGGTGTATCCGCAGGCGGTTATCGGCTGCGGGCCGCAGATTTTTGGAAAGCCCAGCGATTATAAATACGGCAAGCTGGTTATTGGAGACTCGAACATAATTAGGGAGCAGGTTACAATACACCCGGGTATGTTTGAAGGTTCCTCCACAGAGGTGGGAAGCCGGAATTTCCTTATGATTGGCGTTCATATCGGCCACGACTGCATAATAGAAGACGATATCGTAACGAGCAACTACTCACAGATCTCAGGCCACTGCTGGCTGCAGCGGGGGGTCTGGTTTAGCGGTATCGTTACTGTGCACCAGTTCTGCACCATAGGACGCTGGGCGTATGCCACCGGCCTGACCGGCATAAATCACGATATACCGCCCTTTATGACGGCAAGCGGGCATTATCCCTGCGTTGTGCGAACGGTAAACCGCAGGGGAATGGCAAGGGCAGGACTAAGCCAGGAAGACCAGAAATCTGTAACCGATATCTTCAAAAAAGTGTACAGAGAGGGAGGACCGCTTCTTGAGAAGGTACGCGAGATGGTGGGCGATGAGTCTCTTAAAGACGTTCAAAGAGAGATTATAGAATTTATAAGCCGTGCAAGCGAACACCGCTTCGGAAGATACCTCGAAACTAAAAGAAACGATTGAGATTGGCTGCATAAAAGAGCTGGGTTTAAGCGCTGAAGCAATGGATAATCTTTTAACTATAAAACAGGCAAGCTGAAAAAGACAGGTCTGCTTATTCAGAAACGATATTTGAGCTTAGGGAAGGCTGCATCAAATAAAAAGGAAATTAAGATGGCGAAATTAAGAACAGCAGTGATAGGTGCCGGGAAGATGGGCAGCCTTCACACGAGGATATACAGTGAGCTTGAACTCAGCGAGCTCGTGGCAGTGGCAGATAGTGATGCTTCTAAAGCCGGCGAGCTTGCAGAGAAATATGGCTGCCGCAGCTTTTCCGATCCGGAAGAGCTTATTGGGAAGGTTGATGCGGTAACGATAGCCGCCCCTACAGACAGCCATCTGAAGATTGCTGCTCCCCTCATAGAAAACGGCATCGCTGTGCTTATAGAAAAGCCTCTGGCCTCAAGCGTAGAGCAGGGCGAAGAGATTGCCCGCCTCGGACGCGAGAAGGGCGTAACAGTTGCAGTAGGCCATAGCGAACGCTGCAATCCCGTTGTGCAGGCGATGGACAGGCTCGAGATAAAGCCCCGATTCATCGAGGCCAACAGGGTAAGCCCGTATCCATTCCGCTCCACGGATATCGGCGTTGTGCTGGATGTTATGATTCACGATATAGATATCATCCTCTCGATAGCGGGCAGTCCGGTTAAGAGCGTGGATGCTGTTGGAGTTGATGTTATAGGGCAGAATGAAGATATCTGCAATACGAGGATAGTTTTTGAAAACGGCTGCATGGCCAATGTAACCGCCTCAAGGCTCGCACTCAAAACAGAGCGTAAGATTCGAATTTTCAGCTCTCAGGCGTATCTGAGCCTCGATTATTTCCGAAAAGAGGGGATTGTAATTCAAACTGCGCCGAATGTTGATGTAGTTGAGTGGATAAGAGAGCGGCAGAAAGAGCCGGGATTCAGCTTTGAAAATGTAAACTGGCCGGATCTGCTCAACATCGAAAACCTCAAGATTGAAGATAAAGAGCCGCTAAAGGTGGAGCAGTCTGCGTTTCTCGAAGCCGCTGCCGGCAAGCGAGAGAGGCCGATAGTTACAGCGGAAGAGGGGCTTGCTGCCCTTCAGTGCGCATACAAAATCCTTGAGAGCATAAAAGAAAAGGCATGGCAGTAAATCGAAGGCAAAGCCTTTTGGTTAATTCAGAGTTAGTTCCAAACCCTGCTTTGCTTTAAGCTGGTGGGTCTGAAACCTTTTTTTATTGCTGCTGATTTTCTGCCGGCGGGAAGAATATGTTGAAATCTGTCCCTTTGCCTGCCTGCGAGTCTATGGTAATCAGCCCGCCTAAGCTGCTGATTATTCCGTGAACCACGGGCAGTCCCATCCCCGTACCTTTGTCCACAGGTTTGGTTGTGAAAAACGGCTCGAATAATTTTTCCTTTGTACCTTCATCCATCCCGCAGCCGTTATCGCTTACTGTAAGTTTTATGTACTTCCCGGGCGATAGGTTTCCGTTTATCGTAACCAAAGGCTCCTCGAGCAAAGCCTCCTCAACGATAATATAAATCTGCCCGTTCTTCTCGCCCACAGCGTGTATTGAGTTTGTGATAAGGTTTGAGATAATCTGCAAAAGCTGGGATTCATTGCCGCTGATTGTATCGCTGCTTGTTCTTATAAACTTGTATATACGCACGTTCCCCGGCACTGAAGGCTTGATCATCTGAAGGCATTCATCGATAATCGAGCAGATAGATACGCTGGTTTTCTGCAAATCTGATGATCTGCTGAATGTGAGTATCTGGTTTACCAGCTTCTTCGCTCTCTCGGAGGCCTGAAGTATCTGGGTGATGTTTTTATAGGCGTTGGAGTCTTCTCCGCAGTTTTTCTTTGCGAGCCCGGCATGCCCCATTATTGCGGTTAATATATTGTTGAAATCGTGTGCTATTCCGCCGGCAAGCGTGCCCAAGGATTCAAGCTTCTGTCTTTGATGGAGCTGCTCAGAAAGCTTTCGGTTTCTCTCTTCGCTTTTCTTTCTCTCTGTTGCATCTCTTATGATTACGTGATAATTTTCAATGCTGCTTTCACGGGAGATCTCAGCGTTCCAGTCCATCTCTATAAAAAGGTTTTCTCCTTTTTTAGACTTTAGATTAAGGCAAAGCTCTCTAACCTCGCTTTTCTCTGAGCTTAAGGCTTTTTTGAACATATTGGCGGAGTTTGCATCCAAGAATTCAGAAAAGTCTTTACCGAGCATTTCTTCTCTGCTGCAGCCGATGATTGAAAGGAAAGCTGAATTAACTTCTTTGATTATTCCATGAGTATCAAGGCATTGATAGCCGAGAAGTGTTTTTTCGTAAATCAGCCTGAAAAGTTTATTGCTTTCCCGCAGAGAGGAAAGGGCGGTATATCTGGAAACAACGCACGCAAGGCTGTCGGCTATCCTTTCCAGAGAGCGGATTGTTTCAATGTCAAAGTTGTTTTTATTTTCTGAGTTAAACTGAATAAGCCCGATAATCTCACCTGCATCCTTCAGAGGGATCAAGGCTATTGATTCGTATCCTTCAGAGCAGCATCTGTTTCTTATGTTTTCAGAAAAACCAGTGTTTATGAAGTCATCTCTCAAACTGCTTGATGAGTTTGTCCAGAAACTCCCTGATTCTGTGAAGTTTGGAATATCGCGGTTTATCTCACCGCTTACAACAGCCCCGCACATACAGGCCAGATCAGTTTCATTGCGCCAGCCCCTTACAGGACGGTACTTTTTATTCAGAATGCAAAGGGAATTCTCGGAGTTTATAAATTCATCTGAAAAGCCTGCTGTGTGGTAGTAAGGATAGTCTTCGCCTTTTTTGAGCCTGATTCCTGCGGCATCGCAGTTTGCCCATTCTTTGAGATACGGAAGCAGTTCTTTAATGAGTTCGCTGAGCTTTTCCCTGCAGTTTACCAGCCTGAAAAGCTTTACCATCGCCTCCTGTTCTTTTTCCTGTCTCTCACGCTGCTCTATATTTCGAGAAATTCCGAGATAAACTTTCTCTCCGTCAATCTCAAAGCTTTTAAGTCTCACTTCTGCTGGGAAAGTGCTGCCGTCTTTTCTTATGTTTTCTGTTTTAAAAACAAAGCTTTTGCCATAAGCTGTATTATCAAGTGCTTTCTGGACATCTACAGGCTCATTAAGATTGTTATCTATGTCTATAACGTTAAGCTCAGAAAGTTCCTTTTCTGTATAGCCAAGCTCATCCATTGCCTGTTTGTTGTACAAGAGAAGTTTGCCGTCCTGTCTGTGCACGTAAACAGCATCTCCAGCACTGTTCAGAATTGTCTTGAATTTTTCCTTTTCTGCTAAAAGCTTGTTTGTGCTTTGTTTAACTCTTGATTTAAGTTTTTTGTTCCACAAAAGAATAAGGGTTGTAACTAAAACCCCTAACCCCGCAGATACTGTAACCCAGAATCGAGCTTTCTTTATGTTGATATGGTGAATAATTGCAGATTCAGCCCATTTTTTATTGATTCTCGCTATTTCCTGCTCTGAAAGGCTGGCAATTGTTTTATTTATTATGTTTCTCAGTTCCGGCCAGTCTTTGCGAACTCCGAAGCATATTTTATATTGATATGGAGTTGCTCCGGCCGCCTTTATATCTTTGATCCCGTATTTGGCTATATTGTATTTGGCCACAAGAAAATCTTCGATTACAGCTTCAACCTTACCCTCGCTTAGCCTTTGGAGGGAATCTGTTACGGAATCAGTTTCAACAATTCTAATGTCAGGGTAGTCGTTTCTCAGCCATTTTTCCACAGCATAATCATTAACTACAGCAACTTTTTTCCCGCTGAGCTCCCTTAAGTTTGTAACGTATACACCTCCCAGCTTAGTGTAAATGCCTATTGGAAAAGTTACATAAGGACGGCTGAATAGAAGACGGGATTTTCTTTCTTCGGTGTATGCAGCCGCGCTGAGTACATCGGAATTCCATTCTATTGCGCTCTCTAAAGTTTCAGCCCAATTGTCTGTCTGTGTGATTTTGAATTCAAGGCCTGTTTTTTCGGAGATGATTCTCAAATATTCCCCGGAAAAACCTTTGATTTCGCCGTCCTCTACAAATTCTATCGGAGCAAAGTTTTTATCCGGCGCCACCTTTACTACAGGATGCTCTGCTATAAATTCCTTTTCTGCTTCGCTGAGAAAATCAGCACTGCCCTTTTCACTGCCTATAAGCTCTGCGGCGCAGATAAGCAAAAGCAGCTTCAAACAGGTCTTTAAGTATTTAGGCTTTTTAAAATTCAATTTTATCTTAGAAAAATTACTTTATTAATATGTTGCAATTTTAACCCTTTTGGTTAATATTGCAAATGATATATATGCAGTTTGAAATTCTTTCGCACATTATTTACGTTCAGAAGTAAAATCCAACTATATAATATTAAAGAGAGGTTGCAAATTGACCAAAATTCTCGTTATAGATGATGATTCGCAAATCCTGGAAATGGTAACTGAGGTTCTCGAAGATGCCGGATATCAAGTTTTCGGAGCATCTGACGGAGATAAAGGCGTAGAGCTTTTCAGGGAAAAGTCGCCGGATTTGGTAGTTACTGACATCATTATGCCCGGCAAAGAAGGCATCGGAACTCTGATGGACATAAAAAATTATAATCCCGATGTTAAGGCTATAGCGATTTCCGGAGGGGGCAGAGTTGTAAGAGCCTCGGATGCCCTGAAAGATGCAGAGTTTTTCGGAGCTGAGGAAATCCTCGAAAAGCCGTTTTCCTGTGATAAGCTTCTTGAAACAGTTCAGAAAGTTCTCGGCGATAATAAACCTTAAAATCAGCCGTCTGTTTCGTTTGTTTCGATAATATCGTCAAGATTATCAAGTATGAAAGTGTAGAAGGGGGATATCTCCCGGTAAGCCTTTTTGCTCAGATTTTCTCTGAATATCTTCAGCCATTCATTCATCTGGATCTGCCAGTATTCTTTTTTGAAACCTCTGGCCATGTAAGTGCGAACTGCCCACAGTACAGTCTCCGAGAATACATTCGGGTCGTATTCAGTCATAACTGATGTCATAAAATTAATATGATTATCGTGGTTTGTTTTCATAAGCTTGATGTTGCCTGAGCCTATGTATTTTTCTATATCATCTCTTTTTTCGAGATTTTTGTTTATAATACTAACGAGCAGATCATTCTTTTTGTTAAGCTCGGCTGCTGTTTCACCGCTTACAGGTTCAATTTTTTTTGCCTGCTGAAATAATTCTTCTCTTGTCATGAAGACCCTTTATTGTTCAAGCCTGGATTCTATGTAACTCTTCAGATTGCTTAATGTTTTGAAAATATTAACATTTCTCGGCAGGCTGAGTCTGCTCTGCATATTTTCAAACGCCTGCCCGCCTGCAATAATTTCACTCTCAGGTAAAATACTCGTCAGATCTTTTGCAGTTTGAATAAAAATCGGCATATTTGCATAAAGCGTTATGCTGAACAGGATGAAGTCCGGTTTTTCTGTTTTTGTTAGGATCATAAGGTCTGTTTTGGGCACATCTGCACCTAAATAAAGAACCTGCAGCCCCCAGAGCTCAAGCAGGTAAGAGATCATTTTAGAACCAACCTGATGGTGCTCATTCTCTATGCAGCTTACAACAGCCTTAAACCCTGAGAAAGCCCTTTTCTCTTGGACAATCTTAGGGTAGAGTCCTGTTATAAGAGTTTCTGTTATGCAGGTTGCAATATGTTCCTGAGCTACTGAAAGCTCATTGGTTTCCCATCTTTTGCCTACAAGAACCAGAGAAGGGTAAAAGAGATTTTCGAAAATATCCAAGACTCCCCAGCCACGTGAGAGAAGCTCGGAAACTGTGTTCTGGCAGTACGATGTGTGTCCCTGAACAAGATGGTCAACGTATTCTGTAAGTTCTCCATTTATTTTAGAACTAATATTTATGTTTGAGGGCATATCAACCAACATTAATTTAAATTTATTTATCTTTAATTATTATATAAGAAATTAGACTGTCCGCAACTCTGCAAAATTACTGTAAAGGGGGATTACAAATTGGCGGGGAAAATGTGAAAAATGGTGTTGTATTGCTTTAAGTTTCCAATAAAATAATTTTGAAATTGTCAATTTTGCATGTTGCAAATTGAGTTTTAAATCTTAAATATTGAATTTCTAATAAGGAGCTTGAATGAAAACTTCGGCCGCCAAAACTGCACTTTTAGTTCTTTTCCTGTTTTCCTCAATCTTATTCGCACAGCCTTACGACAATCCAGAAATCAACCGTGAGGGCTGCGAGCCTTTTCACTCAGTTATAACGCCCTGCGCAGATGTGCAGGAGGCGGTATCCTCGAGATATCTTGAGTCTGAGAGGGTTAAGCTTTTGAACGGGCCTTGGAAGTTTAATATGGTCGAATCGAAATCAGATATCCCCTCCGGCGTATCCAAGCCCTCATTCAACGACAGCGGCTGGGACAAACTCCCCGTTCCCTCAAACTGGCAGAGGCATGGGTACGGTCTGCCCGTATATTCAAACCATACGATTGCCGTAGAGCCTGATGAAGTGGGGATTTACAGAAGAAAATGCTATCTAAAGCCGGCCGATATTCAAAGCCGCAGGGTTATGCTCGCTTTCGGCGGAGCCCGCAGCGCTTTGCACGCTTATGTAAACGGCGAAGAGGTGGGCTATGCAGAAGGTTCATACCTGCCCATAAAGTTCGATGTAACAGAAGAGTTAAAGCCGGGATACAACAACCTCACAGTAATAGTTTACCGCCGCAGCGACGGAATACATCTGGAAAACTTCGACCATTGGAGATTAAGCGGGCTGTTTCGTGATGTATATCTCTCAATGAGACCAAAAACCTACATTGAAGACTGGCGAGTTTATGCCGCCGCAGATGGAGATTGGAAGGTTTCAGCAAAGCTCAAAAATAAATCCGCCTCGAAGTGTTCAAATCTCGCCTTAAACGCAATGCTTTTTGATGAGTCCGGAAAGGTTGTTGCGGCGAAAAAGGGCATTAGAATTCCCGAGATGTCCTCAGGAGGTGAGGCGCAAGTACAGGCCTCGGCAAAACTGGATTCAGTGAAGCTTTGGTCGGATGAGAAGCCCAACCTCTACAGAACTGTAGTAGAGCTTGTTAAAGACGGCCTTACACTCGAGACAATCGGCTGCAATACTGGTTTCCGAACAGTGAGCATAGAAGACAGCCAGCTAAAGCTCAACGGCAGGGCGGTAGAAATCAGAGGCGTAAACCGCCATGAGTGGGACGGCGAAAAAGCTCAGGCCGTCGAAAGAGAGGATATGCTCGCTGATGTCCGCCTGATGAAGAAAAACAACATAAACGCAGTTCGAACAAGCCATTACCCCGACGACCCGCGTTTCTATGAGATTTGCGATGAGCTTGGAATTATGGTGATGGATGAGGCAGGTCTCGAAAATCACTGGCGAAACCATCTGGAAAAAGACCCTGAATGGCTCGGCTCGCATATGATGAGAATCAAGGGCGTAGTAGAGCGGGATAAGAATCATCCTTCTGTTGTTTTCTGGTCTTTGGGTAATGAATTCTTCCACGGGCCTAACGTGCAGAAGATGTATGATTGGGTTCTCAAGAAAGACCCGACCCGCGCAGTCTTCAACGACGGCAGGGGCAATAAAGGCAATAATCAGGTTGGCTGCCCGAGCTACAGCAATGCTGCCGAGCTCTCTGAAGCGCATAAAACCCTTGAACAGCCGGGAATCGCCAAAGAGATGGCGCACTGTATGGGCAATTCCCTCGGCCAGCTTTCTGATATGTGGGACCTTTTCAGGGATCCCGATTACCCAAGGCTGCAGGGCGGATTCATCTGGGACTGGATAGATCAGGGCTGGAAAATGACCGAAAACGGCCGCACGTTCTGGGATTACGGCCTTCGCTGCGGCAAAACATACCAGACTCACTTCTGCATCAACGGGATAGTTAATCCAGACCGCTCGGTTTCCGCTAAGCTTCTTCAGGTTAAGAAGGCGTATCAGCCTGTTTCTGTTGAGGCTGTGAATCCGGAGGAAGGCGTATTCAAAATAATAAACCGCCACAGATTTACGCCTCTCTCTGAGTTTGAAGGCAGATGGAAGGTGGAGGAAAACGGAAAGCTTGTTTCAAAAGGAGGGCTCCCTGCCCTCAGCGCTGAGCAGCTGCAAACTGAGAAGGTGAACGTTAATCTGCCCGATGTTGAAGGTGAGGCGTTTATAACTTTCACCTTCTATAGAAAATCAGCTGTGCCCGCAGTTCCGGCAGGGCATAAAATTGCTTTTGAGCAGATTAAGATCAATGAAGGCGAAAAAGAAAAGCTGAAACAGTCAGATTTCGTTAAGTTTGAAAACGGCACGGCTCAAAGCAGCAGTCTAAAGCTTGAAATTGAAAAAGGCCTTCCTGCATCTATAGTTTACAATGAGAAAGAAATTCTCGAATCGCCCGCAAAGCTTTCATTCTGGCGCGCCGAAATAGACAACGACACGCAGAACTGGGGCAAAACATACGAGATTTATGCAGAAAAATGGCACAAGGCAGGTCTTCCCGAAGTGGAATTCAGCTTTGATAAAAGCAGCGTTTTGCCGGACGGAAGGCTTTCAGTCAAAGGTACTGTAGGCTATGAGCAAAACAATTACTTTAAGACGCGCATAATCTACGGTCTTTCAAATTCCGGCAAGCTGTATATTGATACAAGCTTAGAACCGCTTGAGGACATCAAAAAATTCGATATGAAAGGCCTTCCGAGAGTGGGCTGGCTGATGGAGCTTGATAAATCCTTTGTCAATGCTCAGTGGTACGGCTGCGGACCTCAGGAGAATTACATAGACCGCAGCGAAGCTGCGCCGGTGGGAATTTATCATAAGCGTGTCGGCGAAGAAGAGCAGACCTATATCAACCCGCAGGCCTACGGAAACAGAACCGCAGTTCGCTGGCTGAAG
This sequence comes from Sedimentisphaera cyanobacteriorum, assembly GCF_001997385.1. Taxonomy (NCBI): domain Bacteria; kingdom Pseudomonadati; phylum Planctomycetota; class Phycisphaerae; order Sedimentisphaerales; family Sedimentisphaeraceae; genus Sedimentisphaera; species Sedimentisphaera cyanobacteriorum. Next base: position 476,581 of record NZ_CP019633.1, read on the forward strand.
GTTATGAATTCAAACCAGCTCGGTTTCACAGCAAAAATGTTTTCTCCGGAAGACGGGGTTTTTGAACACGCAGCATTTGATTTTTCAGCAATACCTTTCAGGGAAAAACAGCTCAAGCAGGCCACTCATACCGACCAGCTCGAGTCTGACGGTACTGTTTATCTCCATCTCGACCGAAGCCATGCAGGCGTAGGGAATATGCCTAAAAAACGGCTCCCCGAGCATGAGGTGCAGGTTGAGCCGATGAATTTTGCCTTCACACTGAATTTTTTCAGTGATTAGAATTCGAACAAAACACTAATATAAAAAGTATTGTACTCGACTAACTGGGCTTACATTAATTTGTAAGCCCTTTTTTGAGCCTTGGCATCTATATCGGTTCGGTAAATCGCATTGAGGTTATGATTAAGCTTGGAATTTTGCGATTAAATGCTAAAGTGGAAAATTGATGTTATAAAGTAAAGTTAAAAAGGCTTTCTTAAATGGCAATACTTTTAGATTTAACATATTCTGAGCTGTTTACTTCCTCCTGCATTTTTGCAGCAGTAATTCTCATTTTTCAGTTGGCGTGCAAACATAGTTTTCAATCAATCCTTATTTTCCATTCCCGAAGAATTTTTCAAAACCAATTAGGAATTTAATAAAGGGGTTTTAATTGGCAGATTTCAAACGAAACAGAAAACTCGAAACCACTATGTCCGCAGTTTGTCTTGGTATTATCGCTGCTGCGGTACTGGGAGTTTTACTCAAGCAGAATGATTATGATATGTCCAGTTACGGCTTGAAGCCTTCTGCGGAAGAATCTTCTGGCCGGCAGGCAGATTCAGCAGGCCAAGCTGCACCTGCACAGGGGGACGTGCCGGAGGGATTTAAAATTTTCACTCCCGAAAAGACCTACACCGAAGAGACTCTCTACGAAAAGATAAACGGCAAGGCACCGCTCTATACCGATGCCGGATTTGAAAAGCTCAGCAGCACAAGATTTGCGATGAAGTCCAATCCTGAATTGTGGTTTGAGGCGAATGTGTATCATATGGCCGGCCTAGAGGCCGCGTTTTACGTCTTCAGCACTCAGCGCCGTCCTGAGGCGATATACAAAGGAATCGACAATCCGCTATGGGAATACCGTACTGAAAACGGCTATTTCGCATTTGCAGGCAGCAGGTATTTTGAATTCGTAGGCTCGAGTCAGTCTGAAGAGCTTGTTGCTGAAATGATAAAGGTCGGACGCAATATGGCCGGTTCGCCTGCTGATGAGCTGCCCGAAGCGGTTGCTTTTCTTCAAAACAGCGACGTCTTGGACAATAAAACTGTAAAGCTCAGCCTCGACAACACCTTCGGAGTTGAAGGGCTTAAAGACATATTGATTGCCAGTTCAGACGGTCGAATGCTCTTTTGGAGTAAGTGCTTAAGCAGAGATGCCGCTGATCAAATGCTTAAGATATACGATTCTTTCCTCAGCAAAAACGGCTACAACCTTGCAGAAAAAGGCGAAAATTCAAGGACTTATGAATTTTTCGGCTTAAAGGAACACTTTTACGTTGACGGGGATGTATTTGCAGGCGTGCACGAGGTTGAGAACTTAGAGCCTGCCAAAGAAGACCTGCTCAGCTTAGTTGCTGCTGTTAAAGGAGAAACTGATGAAAATGCAGAATAGACGGGAATTTGTTTGGAATGCTGCCAGAGCTGGAACTTTGGCCGCCCTTACTGCAGGAGCTGCTGGGCTGTATTCCGCTTCAGACGGCCAGAAGGAAACAGAGAACGGCTTTTCGATGCCTGATTTTTCGGCAGAAAGAATCGACGGCAAAACTATTGCCTCAGTTTCGGGCTCTTCAAGGCCTGAGATGGCAAGAAAAGCATTAGGTATGCTTGGGGGTATGGAGCGATTTGTTGAGAAAGGTGATGTTGTGGCGCTCAAGCCCAACGTGGCGTTCGCTTCGCCCGAATCTCTCGGTGCAACAACAAGCCCCGATCTGGTTTACGAGCTTTCGAAGATGTGTTTCGAGGCAGGGGCAAAAGAGGTTCTGGTGTTTGACAACCCTATAAACAGCCCTCAAAGCTGCTTTATGATTAGCGGGATAAGCAAAGCTGCCGAAAGGGCGGGGGCGAAGGTTATAATTCCCTCAGATTCGATGTTTTCAAAATACACGCTTTCCGGAGGCGGGCTGATAGTGGATTGGCCTCTATTTAATGATCCGCTGAAAAAGGCTGATAAGCTGATTGGAGCTGCTCCTGTAAAAGACCACCATCGAAGCGGGGCATCAATGACTATGAAAAACTGGTACGGCCTGCTCGGCGGCCGCAGAAACATATTCCATCAAGATATAAACGGAATCATCAAAGAGCTTGCTGTTATGGTCAAGCCAACTTTAGTGGTTCTTGACGGGGTAATAACGATGATGCGAAACGGCCCCACAGGCGGGAGCCTCTCAGACCTAAAAGAAACGAATACGCTTATAGCGAGCACGGATATGCTCGCCGCAGATACGCTCGGCTCAGCGCTTCTTGATAGAAAGCCTGAATCGCTGCCTTATCTTGCGATGGCTCAGGATGCAGGAGTTGGAACTATGGATTTGAACAAGGCAGCTCTTATGGAGGCGAAGCTATGAAGATTACAACCGCAAGGAAGGTATCTCAGGCAGTATTTCTGCTTCTTTTTATATGGCTTTCGATTACCATTCAGCTCGGAACAGCATTTTATGAGATCAGAGGCTGGCCGGTAAACCTTTTCCTCGGGGCAGACCCGCTTGCTGCGGTAAGCACGGCTTTGGCCTCTGGCAGCCTTCATGCAGGTTTAATAACAGGTGGAATAATACTTATTGCCACTGTTTTTCTCGGCCGGTTTTTCTGCGGATGGATTTGCCCGTTCGGGGCTTTCCATCAGATTGTAAGCTGGCTCTCATGGCGAGGCCGCAAGAGCTCAGAGCTGCTCAAAGCAAACGAATACAGCAGGTTTCAGGCTGTTAAGTACTACGTACTGCTGATTTTCCTCGGCGCTGCGGTTACGGGGCTCTCAAGCACACTGCTTACAGGCCTCTTAGACCCGATACCCCTTTTCCACAGGTCTGTGAATATCGCTGTTATGCCGATTGCAGATTATATCGGCTCAGGCGATTTCACGCGGCATTACGAATTCGGCCTCGGGATATTCGCTGTTTTTGCTGCATTTACGCTTTTGAATATTATTCGTCCGCGTTTTTTCTGCAAATTCGTTTGCCCGCTGGGTGCGCTGCTGGGAATCTTCAGCAGATTCAGTCTTTTCAGGGTGGCAAAGGTGCAGGATGAATGCAGGATGTGCGGGCTGTGCAACAAAACCTGCCACGGCTCTGCAACCCCGAAAACCGCCACTAAGCTGAGCGAATGTATGCTCTGTTTCAACTGCCGTGAGGTTTGTCCGGATGAGGTGGTCGGGTATATGCCAGCAGGCAGCTGCAAAACTGAATCAAAGCCGGATATCTCTCGCCGCGGAGTTCTGCTGTCTTTTGCAGCAGGCGGGGCGGGGTCTTATGTTGTAAAAGCGGCGGACAAATCAAGCGGGAGCAACTGGGACAGCTCGATTATCCGTCCGCCGGGGTCGCTCAAAGAGGAGGATTTCCTCCAGCGATGCATAAAATGCGGACAGTGCATAAGGGTATGCCCGTCGAATGTTCTCCAGCCTGCCCCGATAGCGAAGGGGCTTGAGGTGATGTGGACGCCGTTATTGAACAACAAAATCGGTACGAGCGGATGCCAGCAGAACTGCACAAGCTGCGGAGCGGTTTGCCCAACAGGTGCCATAAAACACCTTACTCTCGACGAAAAACACGGCACTGGTGAATATGCAGATAAGGGGCCTGTCAAACTTGGAACAGCTTTTGTTGACCGTTCCCGCTGCCTGCCATGGGCGATGAACAAGCCCTGCATCGTTTGTCAGGAGAACTGCCCTGTGAGCCCGAAGGCTATTTACACTATTGATGTGTATGAGCGTGTAAGAAATTATTCATACCATCTTGAAAGCGTAGAGGTTTCCGGGGGCGAGAGCTCTTTGCAATCGGCTTCGGATATCAGCTCCGCTTATGCAACAGGCGATTATTACATTTCCGCAGGTGAGGAGAAATTCAGAATTAAGTCTATTCAGGGCAGAACTGTTACAGTGGAGGGTGAAATTACCAATCCCAATGAGGTAGATAAAATGGAGGTTTTAGCCCATCTCCAGAGGCCTGCAGTAGAGATAGACAGGTGCATTGGCTGCGGTATATGCGAACATGAGTGTCCGGTAAGCGGTAAAAGGGCAATAAGGGTTACTGCTGAGGGCGAATCCAGAGATCCGGAAAGCAGGCTTGTTCTCGGTTCATGAGCTTGTCAAAATAACGAAAGATTCCTAAAGCCCATACGAGTCTGGTGACTTTAGTAATACTATACTAACTTTTTCAGGGGAAACATATTATGACAGATTTTAACAGAAGAAATTTCATCAAGGCAGTTGGTGCTGCCGGCGTAGCAGGCACTTCTTATAAGGTGTATGCTGAGCCGAAAGACAAAAAAGAATGCGAAAAAAAGGGTGAAGAAAAGAAAAGTCCCGTTCTCCAAAGAACCCTCGGCAAAACAGGGCTCAAAGTTCCAACTTTGGCTCCCGGAATTATGTACAATGCCGTAAATAATCAATCTGTTCTGCTGGCCTCTGCTATGAAGGGCGCAACCTACTGGGATACCGCCCATGGATACGCAGGCGGGAACAGCGAGCTTGGCATCGGTAAATTCTTTGAGAGAAAGCCGGAACTGAGAAAGAAGATCATTATTGCAACGAAGGCCTCGGGAGCAAGTGATAATGCCGGACGAGACAATCGCCTTGAAACTTCCTTCAAGCGTATGAACACAGACTATATCGATATCTACTACGGCATACACGCTATGTCCCGCCCCGAACAGCTCACCGATGAACTCAAGGAATGGGCTCAGAAGGCCAAGGAAGAAAAGAAAATCAAATTCTTCGGGATCACTACCCACAGAAATATCGAAGAGTGCCTACACGCCTGCGCAGAGTCGGGTTATATTGATGCGGTAATGTGCAGCTACAATTTCAAGCTTATGCAGCAGGATAAGATGAATAAGGCTGTTGAAGCGGCAAACAAGGCCGGCATTGGGCTTGTGGCTATGAAGGTGATGGCGAGAAACGCAGATATTGAAAAGGATGATGATAAAAAGGTTGCTATGCAATTCCTCGAGAAAGGAATGACTCCCGCGCAGGCAAAGATTAAAGCCATACTTTCAGACGACCGTTTCGCTTCAGCTTGTGTTGGTATGAAGAGCGTTAGGGAATTCAGCGAGAATCTCAAGGCTGTTCTAAGGGATGAAAAGCTTTCTTTCAGCGATCATCAAAAGCTTGGCGAAATTGCAAAAGCAAATTGCGACGGATACTGCGCAGGCTGTTCTGAGATCTGCTCAAAGGCCTCAGGCAATCCATATATCAGCGATGCGATGCGTGCCTTGATGTACAACGACAGCTACGGCGAGCACGAGATGGCAATGGAAACCTTCCATGAGATTCCGCTGGCTTACAGACAGCAGTTTGCCTCTGCTGATTTTTCCGCTGCTGAGAGGGCGTGTCCGAACAGTATTCCTATTACTAAGCTTTTAAGCAGAGCAGCTGAGAAGCTTGCTTGATATTTACAGAAAAATATTCACAGCCATCCCATAGAAGAGCAAAATACAAGATGTTTCTTTAAAACCAGCGGGGTATGAGTTACACTAATTCTTTCAGTCTAATTAAACAAATTAGGAGTAACCCATGACACCCGCCAAACATCAATATAGCATTCTTAAGCAAATATGCCAACATATTCCTGCACATCTTGTTTCAAAATTGTCTCGGTCTTTCGGTATTGACAAGCAATCACGAACATTTTCTTGCTGGTCGCACATTGTATCTATGCTTCATGTCCAGATTGCTCACAGTCTCTCGCTCAACGACGTTTCCGACACATTGCGTAATCATTCTGGAGCTTTGACTCCTATCCGCCGTGCAACCCCTCCAAGCAGGAATGGGCTTTCTCATGCAAACAGGGTTCGAGATCCTCTTATGGCAGAGACTCTCTTCTGGGAGGCGCTGTCCCATATCCAGAACAAACATCTTGATTTTGGGAGAGGCCATAAGTATTCCGGCCTTCCGAGGCGTTTTAAGAGAGCAATATATGCGGTTGACTCAACCACGATCCAGCTTGTAGCCAACTGTATTGACTGGGCTAAACATCGCAGACGAAAAGCGGCTGCAAAGTGCCATATGCAGCTGAATCTCCAGACGTTCCTGCCTCAATTTGCTATTGTAAAAGAAGCCTCAACCCATGATTCGACAGAAGCTTATCAGCTCTGTCAGGACCTTAAAAGCGGCGAAATAGCGGTTTTTGACAAGGCTTACGTGGATTTTAAGCATCTAGCAGATCTTGACAGGCGAGAATTATTCTGGGTTACCAGAGCCAAAGATAATATGAAATATCGTTTTGTTAAACAGAATACAGAACCAAAAGGTAATATCCAATACGATGCTTTAATTGAACTTGAAATGCCGAAAAGCCGCGAGGCATACCCGAAGAAGCTCCGTTTAGTTAAGGCTTATGTGGAAATTAACGGCGAGAAAAAGCTTATGAAATTTATCACGAACAATATGCAGTGGGCGCCGAGCAGTATTTGCGACCTATATAAGTGCCGCTGGGGTATAGAGGTGTTTTTCAAGCAGATAAAACAGACTTTGCAGCTAAGCGATTTCCTAGGGCATAGCCAAAAAGCAATTCTATGGCAAGTATGGACGGCTATGCTGGCTTATATTTTAATAAGGTATATAGGTTTCCTCGGTCAGTGGAAAGGAGCATTCAGCCGATTGTTTACTTTACTGAGGGGTGTATTATTCAGCCGGCTGGATGTTTTTAGCGTTATGGCTGCCTGTGGGACAGCACGTGGTTCACCGCGTATGGTTGGCAGCCCTCAGCAGGCTTATTTGCCGGGTTTTAATATGTAGCAAGATTTTACGAAAATAAAGAGGTGAAAAGAGAGCGGGCAGTATTGAGCAAAAAACTGCCAATTGAACAAAAGCAAAAAAAATGCAAACTGGGGTAATTCAAATCCTTCAAGAAAAGGGCGTTTTAATACAATAAACAAGCCCTCAACGATAAATTTATGGACTTATGGGATGGCTGTGAAAAATATTTTATTATTTTATTAGTAATTTAATATTTTCCGGTTGAAAACTCGGGACGAATGTATAAAATGCCGTATTCCTTTGACAAAAAGGGTCGGTGCCCGAGTGGCTAAAGGGGACGGGCTGTAAACCCGTTGGCGAGAGCCTTCGTTGGTTCGAATCCAACCCGGCCCATTTGAAGCCCCGGTAAAATTAAAAACTTATCGGGGTTTTCTTTGCCTTAGCAAAGACTTTCAGGGCCCATAGCTCAGTTGGTTAGAGCTACGGACTCATAATCCGTCGGTCCTTGGTTCGAGTCCAAGTGGGCCCATTTTTGCTCTGAAATCATCTACGGCGACGTGGCCAAGTGGTCTAAGGCGTCGGTTTGCAAAACCGATATTCGCCGGTTCGAATCCGGCCGTCGCCTCTGCTTTTCTTTCTTGTTCCAAGTTTAGATTTAATCTGGGCAGCAAGTCTTTTGAGAAGCCCAAACACTTCCGAATTCGTTTTCAATGCGCTTTTAGATTATGAAATTACTTTCAGCTGAAAGCCTTTTCGATGTGTTTGGTTTTCGGGCGTCCTTTTGGCGGGAGAATGATTGTGATAATATCGAATTGAAATTTTCGTTCGCGTTGACCGTTTTCTCTGAGGAATGCCTTTGCTGCGGATTTGAGAAATTTTTTCTTGTCCTTATCCACAGCCCGCTCAGAAGGTTTAAGTCCTTCCTGCCTGCGGGTTTTCACTTCCGTAAATACAATTCTTCCAGTCTTGTCTGAAGTGATCAGGTCTATTTCGTATCTGCCCTTGCGGTAGTTTGAACATATAAGTCTGTGGCCTTTTTTCTTCAGCATTCCCGCTGCAAATTTCTCGCCCCAGCTGCCGAGGGCTGAACTGTTTTTGAGCAGTTTTTTACGAAAGAATATATGAGCGAAGCTTTTCATAAAGCTCAAGAGGAAATAAAAAACCGGCCGCATTTAGTGCTGCGGCCGGAAATTGGTTCTGTATTATGATTTTCTTACAGCTGTATGTGCGGAGTGCCTTTGCTTGAGGCGTACAGCCTTGCCCGCTCTCTGGCGGAGGAAGTAAAGCTTTGCCCTTCGCACCTTAGCGCTTCTAATCGGGACAACATCCACAACATTCGGCGAATGAAGCGGGAAAACACGTTCTACGCCCTGATCTGCTATCATTCTGCGAACGGTGAAAGATTCGTTTATGCCGCGTCCTTTCCTTGCAATCACAACGCCGCTGAAAACCTGCACCCTTGTCTTGTTTCCTTCTTTTATTCTGCAGTGAACCTCAACGGTATCCCCTATTTCAAAATAGGGCACTTTGTCCTTAAGGCTCGCTGATTCTACAGCATTTAATAATTCAGTTTTCACGATTATTCTCCTGATATTTACTGTTATCTTTGTATTTCTCAAACAAATCCGGCCTTACAGCCTTTGTCCGTTCAAGCGATTTTTCAAGCCGCCATTTTTCGATATTCTTGTGATGCCCGCTCAAGAGCACCTCCGGAACTGTCATATTTCGGTAGTTCTCCGGCCTTGTGTAGTGCGGATATTCAAGAAGGCCGTTGGAGAATGATTCGTCTTTTGCCGAATCTTCATCTCCCAGCACACCTTCCAGCAGTCTTGCCACTGAATCCACAATCACCATTGCCGGCAGTTCGCCGCCTGTGAGCACGTAGTCTCCGATAGACACCTGCTCGGCGCCGAGCCCCTCGCGGATGCGTTCGTCGAAGCCTTCATACCTTCCGGCTATTATTACAACCCTCTCTTCTCTGCTGAGCTGTTCAGCCATTTTCTGGTCGTACTGCCTTCCCTGCGGGGTCATCAGCAGAACTCTCCCTGGCTTTGGCCCCGCTTGAGCAACGTGCTCGAAGCACCGGAAAACCGGCTCGCACATCATCACCATTCCAGGCCCGCCGCCATAGGGCTTGTCGTCCACCTTGCGGTGGGGGTTGTCTGTAAAGTCTCTAATATTTGAAAGAGCTATCTCAAACGCTCCGGTCTGCTGGCCGCGTTTGAGAATCGAGCTGCCCATCGGTGAGGCAAACATCTCGGGGAAAAGAGTAAGAATATCAAATCTCATTTGGCCATGCAGGCTTATTCAGCCTTTTCAGCTTTAGCGTTTTCGGCCTCTGCCTTTTCAGCTTTCGCCTTTTCCTTAGCCTCGGCTTCGGCCTTGGCAGCTTCTATCTTATCGGTTTTGGCTTTAGCTGCAGCGAGTTTTTCCTGCTTGGTAAAAGGCACACCTTTCTTGCGGGCAAGAGCCTTCGCCCTATCCCTGCGAGCCTTTTTACGCTTGTACGTTGGGCACTCAATCTCGAACTTTTCGAGTATCTGGGCTACTGTATCGGAAGGTACAGCTCCCTTATCGATCCATTTCTTGGCCTTTTCGGTGTCCAGCTCGATCTGGCTGTCCTTGTCTTTCTTGAGAGGGTCGTAATGACCTACCTTCTCAAGAATCCTGCCGTCTCTGGGCGTAGTGGATTCCACTGCGTTGATTCGGAAGAACGGGCGGTGTCTTCTGCCCATCCTCGTCATTCTTAATTTTACTGCCATATTTCAGCTCCTGTAAAAAAGTATATAATTTAATTCCGCGGCTCACTGCCGCGAACACGTTTACAATATAATGCATAGCCGTTTATAAATATCGAAAGCAGGGCTTCATCTATCCCCGCATCCTCCGATATAGCTCTTATCTTTTCATCGCTGAGATTCTCAGCGTCTTTTTTCTCCGATTCTGTCATAATAGCAACAGCTTTTCTCAGGTCTTCTGCTTCCTGCTGAGTAGGGCAGGCAAGTGCAGCCAGCTCGGAGGCTCCAGAGAGAATATCGGAAAACTGCTGCCTTACCATAAGCCCGAAGCTGTCTCCTTCAAGAGAGGTAACCTGTTCAAGATATTCCTCGATATTTTTCATAGCACAATCAGCGTTTCTTGCGTTTCTTCCCGCGAACCTTTACCTTCTTGCGCTTAGACCTTTTCTTCTGTTTTCCTGACCCGCCCATGGAGTTTAACATACTCATATCACCGCTGAGAAGGCCTTTCATAGCGCTCATCGACCCGGTTTCCCCTGAAGCCATCATTTTCATCATATCGCGGCTTCTTTTGAAGGTTTTTATCAGCCCGGAAACATCGTTCACCGTGAGCCCGCATCCTGCAGCAATACGCCTGCGTCTTGAAGCGGTCAATACCTCTGGGTCTTTGCGTTCGTTGTATGTCATGGAGCGGATTATAGCTTCAATCCGCTTAAATTCCTTCTCATCAACGTCTAAATCATCCATCTTGCCGGCCATTCCGGGGAGCATTTTCATCATGCTCATTATACCGCCCATATTTTTGATTTTAGACATCTGCTTGAGGAAGTCGTCTAGGCCGAATTTACCTTCGGCCATCTTGTTTTTGAGTTTATCTGCTTCTTTTTCGTCGTATTCGCTTTGCGCTTTCTCCACAAGCGATACCACATCTCCCATCCCGAGGATCCTGCCGGCCATTCTGTCCGGATGGAATTTCTGCAAGTCTTCAATCTTCTCGCCCACGCCTGCAAACTTTATCGGTTTGCCCGTTACAGCCTTAACGCTCAGAGCAGCTCCGCCTCTTGCATCGCCGTCGAGTTTTGTAAGGATCACACCGTCCAGCTCGAGCCGGTCGTTGAATTCTTTCGCTGAGTTCACAGCGTCCTGGCCGGTCATCGAATCGCATACGAGGTATATCTGGTGCGGGGTGGCGGCTTTGGCCACATTGGACACTTCGTCCATAAGCTCCTGATCCACGTGGAGCCGGCCGGCGGTATCGAGGATTACCACATCCGCATCGTTTTTCTTTGCGTCTTTGAGCCCGTTTTTTGCAACCTTCACCGAATCCTTGCTGTCTTCACAGTACACCGGCACATCAATCTGCTCGCCGAGGGTTTTCAGCTGTTCTATAGCCGCAGGCCTCTGGAGGTCAACTGCAACCATCTGAGGCTTTTTGCCCTCGCTTCGCACGTAGTTTGCAAGCTTGGCGGCAGTGGTTGTTTTGCCGCAGCCCTGAAGGCCGGCAAGCATTATCACTGTTGGGCCGGGGGATACGTAGTATATGTCGCTGCCCTCAGGCCCCATGAGCTTGGTGAGCTCATCCTGAACGATCTTTATCAGAACCTGACCGGGCTTTAAGCTCTGTACTACCTCCGCTCCGAGAGCAGCCTCGCGAACGTCCTTGCAGAACTGCTTGGCAACCTGATAATTAACATCCGCCTCCAGAAGCGCCTTGCGCACTTCGCGCATTGCGTCTGAGATGTTAGACTCAGTTATCCTGCCGCGCCCTGAAAGCGACTTAAATACACTGTTGAAACGATCTGTTAGAGATTCAAACATTTATGATACCATATAAATTTACTGCTGTACGAAGGTCTCTGCGCAAAGATAGACGAGGAATTCTAACAAATAAAGGAGCATTTTCAAGCGAAAATCCTTGCTTCAGCCCCTCTTTTAGGGATATTTTTCTTAATATTATCATCTCGGCAGTTATTCGCCGAGTCGCTGCAGGGGCGAATACGGGTTTTCACTGCGACTGCTCTGCGAGAATGTTCCAAGGATTATAAAGCCCGCTGAAATGCGGCGTCCTCTCTCATCGCAATCCGTATCACCAATAGCTTGCCGTCAGCTTGCTAATTTTTCTTGAAACATTATCATTCACGGTTTGAAAATAAAGACAGCTATTTCAGGATTTATCAGGAGCTTTAAGAAAATGAGATACAGCCAGACATTGATTCCCACTACAAGGGAAGTGCCCTCTGATGCGGAAATTCCGAGCCATCAGCTTATGATACGTGCCGGCCTTATTCGAAAGATAGCCAGCGGGATGTATGCCTATCTGCCTGCCGGTATGAAATCTCTTCTCAAGATCGAAGAGATTGTTCGCGAGGAGATGAACCGGGCGGGCGGCTGCGAAACCCTTATGCCAAGTGTACACCCGAGGGAACTATGGGTTCAGACGGGCCGTGATGAGGATTACGGCGATACCATGGCTCGCTTTCAGGACAGGCACGGCAGGTGGAATGTACTCAGCCCCACAGCAGAGGAGGTTTATGCCTATATCGGCTCAAATGAGATAAGCTCATACAAGCAGCTCCCGATAAATATGTATCAGATAAGCTTTAAGTTTCGTGATGAATTCCGTCCTCGTTTCGGCGTATTGCGTTCACGGGAATTCTTGATGAAAGACGGCTACAGCTACCACGCCACCCCCGAATGCCTGCATAAAACCTATATGAAGATGTACGGGGCATATAAGCAGATTTTCGAGAGGTGCGGCGTGCCTTACGTTATTCTCGAGGCAGAAGCAGGCGAGATGGGCGGAAGCGGGTCTCATCAGTTTACCGTTCCTTGCGAAAGCGGCGAGGATGTAATCGTTTACACAGAAGACAGCAGTTATGCAGCGAATATCGAGAAGGCTGCAATCGATCCCTCAGAGGCAGCTGCTGAAAGAATCACCGACGCACCTGAAGAAGTTCATACGCCGAATGCAGGCAGTATTGAGGCGGTTTGCCAGATGCTGGGAACAAAGCCTGAGCAGATGATTAAATCCCTGATACATTCAGACAGGGAAGGGCGTATTATTGTTGCTGTTCTTCGCGGAGACCACGAGCTCAATGAAGAAAAGCTCTCTCAGCTTCTCGGCGGAGAGAAAACTGAAATGGCCTCTGAAGAGCAGATTAAGGAGTTTACAGGAGCCTCAGTAGGCTTTGCAGGTCCTCAAGGGCTTTGCGAAAAGGCGCACAGGGTTTTTATAGACCACAGCGCGGCAGCAATGCCCGGCGGTGCAGTGGGGGCAAATAAGGATGATTATCACGTGAAAAATATTGTTCCGGGCAGGGATTTCCCGCTCGAAGGCGAGAATATCCAAACGGCTGATATAAGAAATGCCGTTGAAGGCGATACGCACGAGGGCAAAAAACTGCTCTTCAGGAAGGGGATTGAAGTCGGTCAGGTTTTCAAACTCGGCACAAAGTACAGCACGAAGCTTGAATGCGAATTTCTGGATGAAAACGGCAAGCGCAAACCCTGCCTTATGGGCTGTTACGGCATAGGGCTGAACAGGATTATGGCATCCGCTATTGAAACAAATTACGACGATAGCGGAATTAAATGGCCGATAAGCATCGCACCGTTCGAGGCAGTGGTTGTGCCCATAGGCAAGAAAGATGAGGCCGAAGCAGGCGAAAAGCTCTACAGCGAGCTGAAAGAGAAGGGCATTGATGTGCTTCTGGACGACAGAAACGCACGACCGGGCGTAAAGCTCAACGATGCAGACCTGCTTGGGGTACCTGTGAGGATAACTGTAGGCCGCAAGAGCCTTGCTGAAGGCAATGTAGAGATGAAGCTGAGAAGCGAGAGCGAAAACAGCCTGATAAAACTGGAAGAAGCCGCAGGCAAGGCCGCCGAACTGGTGGAAAAGCTTAGAAGCAGCTTATAGTTTGCTGGACATTATCGTTTTGTGATTCAGGGCGGGCAAATACGTTCGCCCTTAACTGCGGTTGGGCGGTTTAGGCGCAAAAGAAAAGCCGGATGAGAGTCTCAACCGGCCTTCGCAGTATATGTTTTGGAGGTACGTTATGAAAAAGCTTTGTTCTTTGTTTTGTTCTTCTTATTGTTCTTACTTACCTTACAATAATTGATGCTGGTTAGTTCGAAAAAATAATATTATTTTTAAAAAAACTTAGTTTTTTTTAACTTAACAGGTCTCTGTTTTGATAATTCCCCTTACAGTCATTTTACTCACCATTTTGTGAATAGGGTTGGCAAATTATTTTTTAGTTTTTTCCTTTTCCAATATTGCATACAGCCGGCTTTATTGCTAAAATATGTTTAAAGCCGGGGGTGGCCTGAATTGGCCTGAGAGATACCCTTCGAACCTGATCAGTCCCGAAAAGGGCAACTGCGTAGGAATGGCGGAGAGATATTTGAAATTATGAAACGTTTCTCCCGTCGCGACCGGGGGAAGCGTTTTTTTATTTTGAGCCGAATAATTCGGCGCAGAAAGGAGAAATAATATGCTTACCCAGCTTGAAGCAGCCAAAAAGGCCGAAATAACAAGCGTTGTGGAAAACGCCGCAGAATATGAGGGGCTCTCTCCGGAGCTTCTTAGAGATGAGATAGCAGCCGGCAGGCTCGTTGTTCCCGCCAACGTTATGCATCTTTCATGGAATCTCACCCCGCGAGCAATCGGCAGAAAGGTCAGCACGAAGGTAAACGCCAATATCGGTATGAGCGATGTGCGCTCCAGTATTGAGGACGAGAAGGCTAAGATGGCAGTGGCTGTGGATGCCGGTGCGGATGCTGTGATGGATTTGAGCACCGGCGGCGATCTCGATTATGTCCGCAGTGAGCTGATAAGTGCCTGCCCTCTGCCCTTCGGCACTGTTCCTGTTTATGAGGCTATAACCGGCCGGAATGTAGAAGATATTACGCCTGATTTGATCCTCGAGATAGTGGAAAAGCAGGCCAAGCAGGGCGTTGACTTTTTCACAATCCATGCAGGGCTTCTCCGCGAGCATCTGCCTCTGCTGAAATCAAGGGTTTGCGGCATCGTATCCCGAGGCGGAGCTTTAACGGCAAAATGGATGCTTCATCACAATCGCCAAAACCTGATGTATGATCTTTTCGATGACCTCTGCGATATAATGCACGAATATGATGTATGCTTCTCTCTTGGCGACGGCCTTCGCCCAGGCTGCGGTGCAGACGCTACAGACGATGCGCAGATCGCAGAGCTTCGCACCCTCGGCGAGCTCACCCAGCGTGCATGGGAGAGGGGCTGTCAGGTGATGGTGGAAGGCCCCGGACACGTCCCGTTCAACCAGATCGAGGAGAATATGAGGCTTCAGCAGGAAATTTGCAAGGATGCCCCGTTTTACGTTCTCGGGCCTCTGGTTACAGATATTGCCCCGGGCTACGACCATATAACAAGCGCCATCGGAGGAACGGCCGCTGCATACTATGGAGCGAGCTTTCTGTGCTATGTAACCCCGCGTGAGCATTTAGGCCTGCCGGATAATGAAGACGTAAGGCAGGGAGTTGTGGCATCGAAAATAGCCGCTCACTCCGCTGACGTTGCAAGAGGCCATAATGATTCCGCCGAGCGGGATAGAAGGCTGTCAAAGGCAAGGGCTGATTTAGACTGGGACACACAGATAAGACTCTCTCTCGATCCAAAAACCGCCAAAAGAATGAAAGACGATGCCTCCAAAAACAGTGCTATGAGTCAGGAGCAGGCCGATTACTGCACAATGTGCGGAAGAGACTGGTGCAGTGTGAGGATAAATCGCGAAATCAGGGATAATCTATAGTCAGCAAAAAAGGGCAGGTTTCAGTCCTGCCCTTTTTTTACTTTTAATGAATAGCTATTACAACTTCAAAGCTTGCGTTTTTTGCTGGTTTCAGCTTTTTGCTGCTGTTTTTCGCAGCTGCTCTCCGGCCTTTCCGGAATCGAATCAAATACTTCCATGAGCCCTTTGGGTATTTCCTCGCCGGAAATTTCATAGAATCTTTCTACCTGCCATAAGCATGAATATCTTGCTTTGCCTTTGGGCATTGAGCTTGAGAAAGCCTCATAATACGTTCTGGCTAATGATGGAAGGGCTGCGGTTTTTCGCTTTAGAACTTTCATACTTTCGCCTTTATGCAGCGCTATTGCATCAGTAGCCACTTCGTTTAGTGAACTGCTGTAAAAAGGGGCAAGAGATATGCTCTTGAATTGATGACTCGAACAAACTGCTCCGCAGATCCAGCCTCCAATAAATACAACAGCCGCAAGCACCCAATATTTAACTTTTTTCATAGCTTAACTCCTTATCCCCGTCCAAAAACTGCTCTGCGGCCGGAATCAAAACGGGAAACACTAATTACAAAAATTACGATATGTCCTGCATATTCTCCGATATGTAGTCAGGCATATTAGAAAAGCTGAGCCGCCTTTCTGTCTCGCTGATATGCTGCAAACTCACTTTTATAGGATTTGTATCAGCAATGCAGCCGGCTACCTTATCCGCCCATTCTATCAATACGACAGAATTCTCATTAATCATATCGTCGAAGCCGAGATTTTCAAATTCTTTTTCGGATTCCAATCTGTAGGCATCGATATGATAAATCATGAGCCTGCCTTCGTATTCATTAACCAAAACAAACGTGGGGCTTGTAGTCTTTTCTGGAGCTTCTCCCTCGCAGCACCCGCTGGCGATTCCCTTTATAAAGTGTGTTTTCCCTGTCCCCAGATCGCCTGTAATGGCGAATATTTCTCCGCCTTTCAGACGTTCGCCGATTTTTCTTCCGATATCAATTGTCTCAGCAACGTTTGATGTTATCATAATATTAACCTAAATGATCATAGCCTTCTGGTTTTATTTCAGTTTCCTGTCCCTGGGCGTTTTTAATCTTAAGCCCCTTAGAGGAAACTATCTTACCTATTGTTGATATCTTAAAATCTGCGTTTTTTATAAAGTCGCTGTTTTTTTCAGGAATTGTAAAAAGAAGCTCAAAATCTTCGCCGTCGTTAAGCGCCGCTGAAAGGGGCTCTTTCTTGTTCTCAGCCGCCTGCGAGATTGGTATCAGCTCTGATTCGAGAACTGCACCAGCCTCGCTGGCGTTCAGAATTCTGGGCAGGTCGGTGCTTAGGCCGTCTGTGATGTCCATCATTGAAGTGGGCGAAAGGTTTTCTGCTATCCAGAGAGCTTCATTAACCTTGGGAGTAAAATTGATGTGCTTGCCTTCAAGCGAGCCTCCCAGCTCCCCTGTAACACAGATTAGATCACCAGGCTTTGCACCGCCTCTTTCAAGAGGCTTCGTTTCACCGGGACGCGATATTATCGTCGAGCAAACAGCGAGCTTCCCTTCTGCCTGCCAGCTTGTTATATCGCCTCCTATAAGTGAACAGTTGAACTTGCTGCAGGCTCGTAAAAGCCCCGAATGAAGCTCTTTGAGCTTTTCCTCACCCCACCAGTCGGGAATGCCGACACTTGCAACCATTGCAAAAGGAACCGTCGCCATAGCTGCTGCATCGCTTAGGCTCACTGCTGCGGCCTTGTAGCCGATGTTTTCAGGGCTGTGAATATTTGTATCAAAATGGCTTCCGTCCAGCAGCATATCTGTGGAAATAAGGGCGTTATTGTTTTCAAGCTGCATTTGCGCCATATCATCTCCAATCCCTATCGGGAATTTATCTGAGTTTAATCTTTTCGCCTGAGCAAAGTATGAGGTTATAGAATCTTCAGTGTAATCCATGATAATTCCTGCGGCTTGATTATCAAAACCGGACTATTCCGCATCCTGCCTGTTTTTAAGCTCTTCAATTCGCAGTGCTGCATTACGTGAGATATCTGCAAGACCTGTAACATTATCAGCCATATCAATCAGTCTTTGATAATCAGCCTTTGCTGCCTCTATACGATTGAGATCTTCATTGAGCTCTGCACTGTGGATAATCGCCTTTACCAGATTAGGCAGGGGAGTTTCATCTGAGTTTATCATTTCTTTGAGTTTCTCGCAAGCCTTGTCAAAATCTTCAAGGCAGCAGTAGAATTCAGCCTGCTTATGCTTTATCTCTGCTTCGGTCATTCCCGCACTGCTGTTTTTCATAGAGAGTATCTTGTCGCTGTCTTGAATAGCTTTCTCGTATTCACCGAGCTGGGCGTATTCCTTGAGCCTTTCATTGAGCGCATCAGCAAGCATTTCTTGAGGAACATCCTCAATCTCCATTACAGCATTGAGGTCTTCCACGGCCTTCCTGATGCCTGCTTTTTCCTCCTCGCTGAGCTCTGGGGCAGCCTCTTCAGGTCCAAGGTCGTTTGGGTCGAAGTCCGGGTCAATTTCATCTCCGCAGTGAGTGGCGAGCCATTTCCGGCAGTGAGCCCTCATAAGAAGTCCCTGCGCTTTTGTTTGGCCTGAAGCCTCTTGTGAATCTATAACCTCGCTAAGAACCTCTGAAGCTTTCTCATACTCGTCGCATTCCATTAGTTCCTGAGCTTTTGAAAGCCTTTTTTCGTTTTTATCTTTGTTCCAGAACATAATTCAAATCCCGTATTAAGTTTCCGTACCTATATTAAAAAAAACAGCCCAAATTACAACAAAATAGACTGCTTATTTACCTTGACTGCTATTTTAGTAAAATGTTGCTTTTGTGAAAGCCTGCGTTGAATCGGGCAGGCAGGTTTAATATTAAATTTAGTGAAAGCTTGATGATGGAAAAATATACTTCCCCGCTTGTAGAGAGAAACGCTTCCGAACAGATGTCGAGGCTTTTCGGGGCAGATAAAAAATTCGGTACGTGGAGAAGGCTCTGGCTTGAGCTTGCAAAGGCTGAGAAAGAGCTCGGACTTGATATTACTGACCAGCAGATTGCCCAGATGCAGGAGAATCTGGAGAATATAGACTACGCCAAGGCGAAGGAGTATGAAAAGAAATTCCGCCACGACGTAATGGCGCACGTGCACACCTTCGCAGATGCCGCACCTTCAGCAGCGGGAATTATACATCTCGGAGCAACGAGCTGCTATGTCGGCGATAATGCTGATCTGATAATACTCCGCGAGGCGATGGAGCTGGTTAAAGCTAAGCTGGCCTCCGTGATAGACCTGCTGGCAAAATTTGCAGAGCAGTACAAATCTATGCCCACCCTCGGCTTCACTCATTATCAGCCCGCACAGGTTACCACTGTAGGCAAGAGGGCGGCTCTTTGGTGTTATGAGTTTGTGATGGATTATCACGAGCTTGCCCACCGGATAGACAGCCTGCCCTTTAGAGGCGTTAAAGGCACAACGGGAACTCAGGCATCTTTTCTATCGCTTTTCGAAGGCAACCACGAAAAGGTGAAGGCATTGAACGAGAAGGTAACAAAGGCCTTCGGTTTCGATAAAAGCTGCATAGTTACAGGCCAGACATACCAGCGAAAGCTTGATACCTTAGCCGTTAATACGCTTTCGCTAATTGCTCAGTCTGCCCATAAAATGTGCAGCGATATCCGCCTTCTCGCCAACCTCAAGGAAATGGAAGAGCCTTTCGGCAAGAATCAGATCGGCTCCTCTGCAATGGCATACAAGAGAAACCCAATGCGAAGCGAAAGGGCCACAGCCCTGAGCAGGTTTGTTCTGAGCCTCTCCTCCAGCCCCGCTATGACTGCCTCAGAGCAGTGGTTCGAACGAACGCTTGATGATTCTGCAAACAGGCGTTTAGTCCTGCCTGAGGCGTTTCTCGCTGTTGACGGGATCCTCGAGATACTTATCAACATTTCCGGCGGCCTTGTGGTATATCCCAAAGTGATAGAGGCAAGGCTCAATTCAGAGCTTCCCTTTATGGCCTCGGAGAATATCCTTATGGCTGGCGTGAAGGCAGGCGGAGACCGCCAGAAGCTTCATGAAAAGATTAGGGTGTATTCGCAGCAGGCCGCTCAGCAGGTGAAAAATGAAGGTGCGAAAAACGACCTGCTCGAAAGACTCAGGGCAGACGATGACTTCAAAAATATAGATCTCGATCAGGTGCTGGACCCCTCTCTGTATATCGGAAGGTGTACTGAGCAGGTGGAGGAGTTTATCGAGCAGGCTGTTGAGCCTGTGAGAAAGGCAAACAGAGATAAATTAAAGTGCTCAGCAGAGCTGAAAGTGTAAAAAGCTAATACAAATACGATTTTCAGGAAGAAAATATGAATAAACAA
The DNA here is from genome assembly GCF_001997385.1 of Sedimentisphaera cyanobacteriorum. Classification (NCBI taxonomy): domain Bacteria; kingdom Pseudomonadati; phylum Planctomycetota; class Phycisphaerae; order Sedimentisphaerales; family Sedimentisphaeraceae; genus Sedimentisphaera; species Sedimentisphaera cyanobacteriorum. Next base: position 496,421 of record NZ_CP019633.1, read on the forward strand.
GAACTTACAGCAAGAATAAAACAGGAAGCATACCTTGAAGGCGATTTTACGCTGAGAAGCGGAAAGAAAAGCCATTATTACCTTGATAAATACCTCTTCGAGGCCTGCCCTGATATCCTTAAGGCTCTCGGCGAGGAATTTGCAAAGTATGCAGATGATGATGTTACCCTGATCGCAGGCCCTGAGCTTGGCGGAGTTGCTCTTGCAGCCTCTGCCTCTATCGCAAGCGGGAAGAAATGGGTGATAATCCGCAACAGCAAAAAAGGCTACGGCACCGGCAACGTTGTTGAAGGCGGAGAGATAACCGAAAACGATGTAGTGCTTCTTGTGGAGGATATCGCCACTACAGGCGGGCAGGTTGTAGAGGCGGCAAAGGTGATTAGAGAGTCCGGAGCGAAGGTTAAGAAGATCGTTGCCGTGATAGACCGCAAGCAGGGGGCTGAAGAAAATATAACGGATGCAGGCTTTGAATTTGCCAGCATTATCACAAAAGACGACCTCGGCATTACGGACTGATTAGCCCGAAAGGCGGCAAATGAAAGCGATTATTTCCTGCGAAAAACTCTGCAAGAGCTATCCGCTCGGCCAGTCTCGTATTGATGTGCTCAAAGGGGCGGATCTCAGCGTTCAGGATGGCGAGTTTGTTGTGATTGTGGGTGCGAGCGGCTCGGGCAAAAGCACGCTTCTTCATATTCTCGGCGCATTGGACAAGCCCGATTCCGGGAAGGTTTTTTTCTCTGAAGAACAGATTAGCAGATACTCGGGAAGAAAGCTCGATTCATACAGAAACCAAAATATAGGCTTTGTATTCCAGTTTTACCATCTCATTGAAGAGCTCAATGTAATGGAGAATATCCTCATACCTGCAATGGCGGGCTGCTCTGCAATTCGCTGGGCAGCCAAGAGCTCTTCTGCAAAAAATAGAGGCCGACAGCTGGCTGAAAGGCTCGGCCTGAGCGAAAGGCTCAAACACCGTCCATCACAGCTCTCCGGAGGAGAGAGGCAGAGAGCAGCAATCGGCAGGGCTCTTATAAACAATCCCAGAGTTCTGCTTGCAGATGAGCCCACGGGAAACCTCGACTGGCATACAGGCACGGAAATCCTTGATATCCTCAAAGACTTCCACAAAAACGGACAAACCATCTTGCTTGTTACCCACGATGAGAGAATTGCCTCCATGGCCGACAGGGTGGTTGCCATTCAGGATGGAGCAATCGTTTGAAGGTGCTGGGTATAGACCCTGGCCTTCGCATCTGCGGCTACGCAGCCGTGCAAGGGGGGCTTCTCAGTACAAGCCTGCTTGAGGCGGGAGCAATAAGAATAAAAACAGACATCCCCCTCGAAAAACGCCTTGCCCAAATATCTGAAGACATCTCAAGCCTTATTGAATCTATACAGCCGGATGTGCTTGCTGTAGAAAAGCTCTACGCCCACTACAAACACCCCAGAACATCAATCCTCATGGGGCATGCAAGGGGTGTTATTCTTTTGGAAGCAGGAAGAAGAGATATTCGAGTGCTTGAATATGCCGCAACGAGAATAAAAAAATCTCTTACCGGCAGCGGCAAAGCCACAAAGCAGCAGATGCAGAAGGCGGTGCAGTCTGTTTTGGGGCTTCCCGAGCCGCCAAAACCTGCGGATGTAGCAGATGCAGCAGCAATAGCACTGTGCTGCGCAGGCGAGATGGAAACGAGATATTAAAATAAAAATTCCGGGAAAAGTTTTTATTTCCCCGGAATCGATGTAAGTGTAAGAGGGAGCTGCGTTTGCAGCGGGAGAAGCAAACTTTTGATAACGTCCCAAAGTTTGTGGATAAATTGCAAAAGGCTTGAGAAGTGATATAGTGTTATAGATAAGATAATACTTTTATCACAGGAGTCTCAAGCCATGCAGAACATTATATCATTAGAACTGATAAGTGCCACATCAGAAAATGGATTTTCTTTAGATGAATTGGTTTTCAGGACCAAAGAGTTATTTGAAACTGAGGCTATGGCAGGTTTTGTAAGCCTGATTCTTCAGTTGATTGATGAGCGAATATGTATGAACATTGTTCAAGGTAAATCGGATAATACCGGCCAATCATGCTGCTGCAATGAGCGGTTTGAATATCATGACAGGTCTCTTCGCCAGTTCAGGACTTCTGTCGGCACAGTCAAGATTAGCTGGCGTCGCTTAAAGTGCGTTAAATGCGGCAAGACAATAACTCCTTTGAGAGATTTTTTAGGCCTTGCACCCTACCAGTCAAAGACATTGGAGTTGGAAAAGCTGGTTACAGAAATTGTAAGCGAACAAAGTTATCGCCGAAGCAGCACTCATCTTGAATCTATCGGCAGCATACCTGTTCCAAAGAGCACTGCCCATCGCTGGGTTGTACAGACCGACTGCGATCAGATTGATACCGGCACAGATACATTCAGTCTTCTTTTTGCTGACGGCACCGGCTTTAAGCGTCGGCCCGATAAGGACAAACGCATAAGTAATCGCGGTGAGCTCAGAGTTGCCTTAGGAGTCACCAGAAGTAGTTCTGTGGTGCCTTTAGGGGCATTCAGCGGTAAAAGCTGGGACGAGATATCCTCGCTGGTCAAGGGCGAACGTAAGAACAAAGAGCTTGTTGCCGATATGCTTGTAAGCGAGGGCGAAACAGGTCTGGTTAAGAGTCTGGCCAAACTTTGCAATGATAGCCAAAGAAGCCATTGGCACCTGGTTCGGGATCTGAATTATACGATGTGGAAGGATGATGCCGGCAAACTTGAACGTAAGCAAAAGCAGAAAGAATTGAATGCCGTAATTGGTATTGAAATTCCCGAGGAAGATTTTGAAAAGGTCTGTGATGATGACAAGAAAGATTTGCAAGATGCTGTCAATAGTGCCGAAAGTGATCTTCATAAGCTGATAGGCAAACTGCTGGAGAAGGGATATAAAATAGCAGCCGATTACCTGAACCGTTCAGCTAAAAATATGTTCAGCTATGCTCGCCGCTGGCTGGAGACAGGTATTGTAACTCCGCGGGTTTCCAGCATGATAGAACGGATGATGCGAGAGCTTGGTCGACGCCTTAAACGCATCGCATTTGGCTGGAGCGAAGAAGGAGCGGCAAAGATGGCCAGAATTATCATTAAAAGATTTACTTCAGAAAATCAATGGGAAAAATACTGGCACGAAAAACTGAGGTTATTGGACAATGTAATGCTTGCTCTAAAGACTATAAAAGTACAGAACCCACAAACTTTGGGACGTTAATAAAAATTTTTGATTTTAAATTTATTCTTTTTTCTTTTTGTCAGCGGATGCTGTCAACCAGAGTATGTAAGGCTCAATAAAGAAAATTTCCAAAAGCTTGATATAAACAAGGTAACTGAAGTAGACCTGGTTTCTACTTCAGCTGGAGAGGAACCAAAGTTATGGAGACCGATATACAAGAATATATTTCCTATAAATAGTCGCCCCTGAAAAAGTTTAAAATTTCCTTAAATTCTTTTCTGATAATGGTTTATATGATTGAAAAGCTTTCGAGATATGGTATAATATTGCAAGTGTTTATCTTACATCTATCAAAACATTGCAATATTGGGACAAAATAATGAAGGCAAAAAACAATAAAGCAGGCTTACTCTTTCAGCAGCCATTAAAACCTCTTGTAAATCCTGATCACTCTTTAGTCCAACTCTCAGAGGTTGTCAACTGGTCTCGCTTTGAAGAGAAGTTTGGCAGTTTATACAGTCCTGATTCAGGCAGGCCGGCCAAGCCGATTCGCCTGATGGTCGGCCTTCAGTATCTCAAGTACACTTTCAATCTCAGCGATGAAGCAATCGTTGCCGGCTGGGTTGAGAATCCTTACTGGCAGTATTTCTGCGGCGAAAGATACTTCCAGTACGAGCCTCCTATTGATCCAACCAGTATGACTAAGTGGCGTAATAAGGTAAAATCTGATGGTCTTGAAGAGCTGCTCGAAGAAACTATCAAAGCCGGCTTGAAGCTTAAGGTTATCAAAAAGAACGATTTCAACAAGCTCGTTGCAGATACAACCGTTCAGCAGAAGAACATCACTTATCCGACCGACGCAAAACTCTGCCACAAACTGCGCATTAAGCTTGTAGATCTTGCAAAAGCATCAAAACTCCAACTTCGCCAAAGCTACGAAAGGGTTGGGAAAAGGGCGTATGTAATGCAGGGCAGGTATCGACGTGCAAGACAGTTCAAAAGAGCTAAAAAAGAAGTGAAGAAATTAAGGAACTACCTGCGGCGAATTACGAAAGAGGTCGAGCGGAATATAGCAGGCAATGAGCAGTTAAGAATAATTTTTGATACATTGCTTCAAGCCGCTAAGAAGCTTTTAGCCCAGACAAAGAAAAGCAAAAATAAACTCTACAGTATTCACGAACCTCACGTCTGCTGCATTGGGAAAGGCAAAAGCCACAAGAAATATGAGTTTGGAAATAAGGTTGGAATTGTAACTACTGCCAAGAATAATTTTATCGTAGGAGCGTTGGGCTTTGAAGGAAACCCTTATGATGGCCATACTCTTCGGGCTAATCTGAAGCAGACAATGAATTTAATCGGGAGAGAAAAGCTTGGAGATGTTTATGTTGATGGAGGATACAAGAAACATGGCTGCGAAGATATTGGAAATGTTGAAATTGTAGAAAAGGGCTGGCGAAAAAAGAAACGAAGTATCAAGAGGTGGATTAAGAGAAGATCGAGCATAGAACCAACGATAGGCCACCTCAAAGAAGACAACAGGTTGGGAAGAAACTTCTTGAAAGGTGTAGAAGGGGACAAAATGAACGCCCTCGGCAGCGCTTTTGGGTACAATATGCGTAAACTTCTAAAGAAGTTTACTTTTGCCTATATTTTTATGCTTAAAATTATTGAATTTTACAGAAATTTGGCAATGAAAAGCAAATTAAAGACTCGATTAGCCTGATATATTTTTTTAGTTTCCCCAAAATCATTGATTTTTCAGGAACGACTAAATAATACTGAAAGGATTCAATCAGTTTACCAGTGTATCAAAGAAGGCAAAAGTATAGATTATGCTGCTCCTTTTAAAAACCTGCTTTTCAAAACTGAGGGGAGAGTATATGTTTTGGGCATTCGCTGGGACAAAAAGGCTTGCTATGGTGACTTCTGGGAAAGTGTTGACCTGCTCAAGAATTTTGAATCATGGGGTTTTACTCATCCGAAGGGCAAACCTAATTTGCCAGCCTCTAAAATAAAGCAAAAAGGGCCGTTTGAAAAGCCGTTAACTTGGTAAATTCGATTGTTTTAGGCATCATAAAAATACGTAGGTAACACAGAAGTCGTCAGAATGTAAGAGCAACAGATAATCTATGTAAAATGGTTGTATATGAGGTGGTTTAAAATGAAATATTCAATTCTTATGATGTTACTAGCCGGACTGTTTTTATTGCCTTCCTGCCACAAAAAACCAAGTTATTTGATTACAGATAATATTACAGAGATAGAAAAATTTTATGTTTTGTTTTACCACGAAACACACGAAGGGGTTATGGTTTTGATTTATTATCCACAGATGGCACGGATGTCACAGATTTTATTTGGATTATACCACAAAAAAACGATATTTTATTGGAATTAGTGAAGATTAGTGGCGAGTGGCGAGTGGCAAGTGGCAAAATCATAAGCGAAAAATCTTTTCTAAAAGAATGCCTAGCGGGCGACTTGCGTCGCTCCGCTGTAGTACGGGGAATATTAAACATTGAGCCTGTCCGCCGCAGGCGGATCCTTCATGCGTGGCTCGGTTTAAATGTTCGCTTCGTCAAATCGCAGCGAAGTTTATTATCCACAGATGGCACGGATGACACAGATAATTTTGTGAATGTAAAGCCTTGCTGTAAAACCATTTACAAAAAAATCCTTCGCGCCCTTCGTCGTTTTAAAGAGAATTATTCACAACGAAGGAACCATCTTAGCGGAAATTAGTGAAGATTAGCGGTTAAAAAATATCCTCTCCGTTTCCTGTCCGCCGCAGGCGGAGAGTGATCGGAGTTGTCGGAGAAATGCAATATATTAATGCAGGGGCGAACGCGGAGGTTCGCCCCATTTTTCGCTTCATGAAAATCTGCGAACAGCGTCTGTGCATTAGGCCGTTCTGTGCAGGGCATAGCCTGCGATTACCAGTATTCTGAGTCAACAGGCATCCCTGAATTAATTAGCACAGAAACCGAGCCCAGCCCTTCAGGTTTTAGATTAAGCTTAACATCTCCCGGCCTTCTGCCGCCTTGAATGTAGTAAAGCAGTTTTCCGTTATAAGTTTTCTTGGTCATTTCCCCGTATGGGCTTATATCGCCCTGATTGCCGTTTTCGATGCCGATTATTTCAGCAGGCCCTTCAATAGAGGCTTCGATCTTTATCTCTGCATCTTCTACAGGGTAGCCGTCTTCATCAACCACGTATATCTCCGCATGAACGACATCCCTGCCGTCGAGGACGAGCTTTTTCTCCACTAAATTTGGAACAATTCTTGCCGGCTCCCCGGGAACATTGTACACTGCCTGAGCTACATCCACTCTCGCTCTTTTGCCTATAGCCCGAAAATTTTCGCCTTCCGGATTCCTTATCATTATCCGCTTTGATTCGGGCACTTCAAAATCTCCAAGGCTTTTTTCCCCTTGAAAAAGCTCAACATCTTCACAGTTCGAATAGCAGACGATATGCCCGTCGCCGTTTTGATATAGGTGCACAAACGGGTCTTCTTCCCAGTATGCTTTCTGCCTGTAGTAGGCGGGTTTGGCGAAGCCTGCAAGGTTAAGCAGGCCGGAACGTGCGCCCCTTGAATGGGTGCCGGTTTCTTCGTTATGCCATTTCCCTGCTTCTCCGAGGTAGTCTATGCCTGTCCAGAGGAACTGAGAGGAGATGTAGTCGTTATTCTTAACAGCCAGCCAAGGCTCAAGTCCTCTGCCGTTTTCGCTGCCGGTGAATATCTTATACGGATACCTCTTATGCACATCCTCATAGAGCTTTTCCTTATAGTTGAAGCCTATAACATCGAGATAATCCATAAACACATTCGCCTCCGGGCCTGCGCAGGCTGCTGTAACAGGGCGGGTAAGGTCATGGTCTTTCACGATTTCTCTGAGTTTTATAGCTTCAGGAATCAAGTCCATCTCTCCCGGCGGGAACGGGTCGTTGGGATAATCGATTTCGTTACCTATGCTCCATAGGATTATTGAAGGGTGGTTTCTGTCTCTAAGCAGCATATCGGTGAGGTCCTTCTCTGCCCATTCTTCGTAGTGTTCGTGGTAGCCGTCGCGTTCGAATTCGGTCTGATTCCAGCCGTCAACCCATTTGCGTTTGCCTTCGTACCACTCGTCAAAGGCCTCGTTCATCACGAGAAATCCCATCTCATCGCAGAGGTCGTAGAGGTGCGGGTCGTGGGGGTTGTGGCTCATTCGGATGGCGTTGCAGCCGCCGTCTTTGAGCTTTTGAAGCCTTCTTCGCCAAACAGGCTTTGGAACTGCCGTGCCGAGAGCTCCTGCCCCGTCGTGCAGGCAAACGCCTTTTATGAGCATCGGTTCGCCGTTGAGAAAGAAGCCTTCATCGCAGTCAAAGCGGAAATCTCTAACCCCGAAAGGCGTGTAATATTCATCCAACACCTCATCCTCGCTGGTTATTATTGTTTTCAAGGCATACATGTCGGGGTATTTCGTATTCCAGAGCTCTGGGGATTTAAGCCTCAGATTCAGCTCCAGGGTTCTCTCGCCCGGTTCAAAATCGATAAAACGCTTTTCTCTCGCACGAACGTCGTCTCTTTTGTCTATAATCTGGTTTTCAATGCCAACCTTCCGAGTTTCCTCCGAGCTGTTCACAAGCTTCACTTCCGCCTTCACATCTGCATATTTTTCCGTTATCTCAGGCGTTGTTACGTAAGTTCCCCAGAGCTTGGTATGCACCTTGTCCGTTTTTACGAGGTAAACATCTCGATTTATCCCTGTCCCTGTGTACCAGCGGCAGTCAGCGTAGTCGCTGTGGTCAACCCGAACAGCGATCACATTAGTGTTTTCCCGTCCGAACTGGAGGTAATCTGTGATGTCGTATGCGAAAGAGATAAAGCCGTTCGGCCTTTCGCCGAGGAGTTTCCCGTTGCACCATACCTTGCTGTTGCAGTAAACGCCGTTGAAAAGTATCTTAAAGCTCTCATCCTGCCATTGACGCGAGAGCTCGAAGCTCTTGCGATACCAGCACACACCGCCCGGAAGATACGCCTGACAGCTCGGGTTCTCCTTGCTGAACTCCTTCTCCACACCCATATCGTGGGGCAGTTTTACATCCCGCCAGTCTGAATCGTCTAAATTGTTCTGATAATAGCGGCTGCTGTCGTTTTCCTTAAATTTCCAGCCTTCATTGAAAAGCCTGAACCGTTCTTCAGGCTGAAAGCTCGTTATCTCGAAGCCGAAAACGGCTGAATAGGCAAGCAGAAATGCTAAGATTACAGTTTTCTTCATTTGATTCTCCGGTTCTAATATTTCTAAGTGCATTTACCAGTTCTCTGAGAGTGAATTTTACCCGCCATTCTAATTATTTCAACGGCAGTTTCGCTTTTGTGCCTTTCAGGTCTGCTGAGCCATTCCCCGCCGGTCTGTTTGATATATATCTGCGAACATTCCTGCGATATTGCGGACGGATCGTTTGCGATGATTATATCCATTTTTTTTCGCTGCATCTTCTCTTCAGCCTTCTCAAGAAGGTTTTCGTCTTCAAGGGCAAATCCCACAATAATCTGCCCGTTTTTATTATCCCCTGCCCACTCAAGGATGTCGGGGGTTTTGTGAAAAATAAGCTCGATTTTTTCTTTTGATTTTTTAATCTTTTTCTCAGCATACCTTTCAGGGCAGTAGTCCGATACAGCTGCCGCCATTATGAGGCAGTCGCACGAGGAAAATTCGTTCTTAACCGCCTCAAACATCTCTTCAGCGCTCACAACGCTGAGAAGCTCTGCACCTTTTGGATGAGCTATGGAGGTGGGGGCGGATATCAGCTTTACGCTGTGACCGCTGTCTATCGCTGCCGCTGCTGCTGCATAGCCCATTTTGCCTGTGCTGGCGTTTGTTATATACCTGACGGGATCTATATATTCCCTCGTTCCTCCCGCAGTTACAAGTATCCGCATTTTTTCGCTCCGCAGTAAAGGTGGCTACTATTTATATATCCTGGCAATGCGGGGATTTCCCGCAAAGTCGTTTTCGATTGTGATATTATAGCCCTGCTGCCTAAAAATCTGCTCTATTTTTTCGGCCTGATTGTAACCAATCTCCAGGAGAATCAGCGAATCAGGCAGGATATGCTTATCTGCATTTTCCGCTATTCTGCGATAGTAGTCCAGGCCGTCTTCGCCTGCAAGAAGGGCCTCCGGCGGCTCATAATCTCTTATAGATTTGCTGAGCTGCTTATACTCACCTTCAGATACGTAAGGGGGATTGGATATGATAAGATCGTATTTCTCTGCGTTTTCCAGCCCTGAAAACATATCAGACTTACAGATTTTTGCTCTATCGGAGAGTTTGAGCCGTTCTAAATTATCCTTTGCGCAGTTAATCGCTCCTTCGCTTTTATCAGCGCATATCCCGATGCAGTCGCCGCAGTTTTTGAGGATTGCAGCTGTAATGCACCCGCTCCCGCAGCACATGTCGAGAAATCTCGCCCCTTCACCGCTTTCTCGGAGAAACTCAATCCCCCGTTCGGTGAGGTCTTCTGTTTCCGGCCTCGGTATGAGGCATTTGCCGTTCAGACTGATTTCAAGGCTGTAGAAGGTAGTTTTACCTATTATGTATTCAACCGGCATCCCCTCTGCGGCTTTTCGTATCTTGTTTCTAACCTCTGCGAGCTTGTCCTGAGATACAGGGCGTGATATATAAAGCTCTATTCTCTGCCTTCCCAGCACTTCAGAAATAAGCATTTCTGATTTGAGCCGCGGATTATCCGCTCCAGCCTTGCTGAGATAATCGGTTACCCAGTCCAGGAGTTTCGTGGTTGTCCATTCGGTCATTTGATACCTGCTTTGTGTGTTTATCTCGCTATCTAAAACAATTAACCTATCTTACACTCAGCCCCTGTTTTTGCAACTAAACGCTTGAATTTCAGCAGGGCAGTAAGTAGATTTTTTTGGTTAAACAGCCGGATGTGATTTTTGCAGTGCGGAGAGGGGAAGCAGATATTGAGAAAAAAAAATACGAAAAAACGCGCCCCCAATCAAACAATAACGGAAAAGCTTGGTGCAGGCGAAAAAAACATCTTTACTGATATTGCGCATTATACAACGGTATAGAAAAATACTTTCAAAGGAATCAATCTGCCTATATTGTCCTCCTGCAAAACGGCAAAACCTGAGCTCCTCCGCAGGTTCACTTACGGTGATTTTAAATCACGCCTTCAAAAAATATGTTGCAGCAATTTTCGGCCTTTTTTTATTTGCGCAAATTTGCGGAATTTTTATACAAAACTGCGTTGTTTATTGTGCAGATAACAGTATAAACAATTCAGAGAAAAGAGCAGATTTAAGGCTAATTGCCCAGCGAATTTGCACAAGCTTATTTTTATAAGATAAAAACGGTTTGTCCTTGTCTGTAATAGAGTAATTAATTATTATTTTTAGGGAATTATACTATGTATATCCAAAAAACAAAAATTTTCTGCTTAGTTGTTATTTTAGTTAGTCTTTCTCATTCAGCTATTGGTGAAAACGCGGGTGTCTATAAAGCCGCCTCAGATCAGGGGATTGCTGCGGACCGTTGGATTGAAATAGATCTTTACTGGTTTGACTACGATGATATGGAGGCCAGCGCTGAACAGTTCTGGGACCGTTACTACCCAATGTTCGAAAATATTGAAAACTGGAAGGGCGTGATTCTTAATGTCGGCTGGCTGATGGATACTGTATATGAGTGGCAGGGCAGCCTCAATAAAAAAATCGACTTGCCGGAAGATATGGAGCACTGGCCGTTTATCAAGGATGAAGGGCAGCTCACCGGCAGCACTGAGCAGCGAAAAAAACTGTGGAAGCATCGTTTCGAGACACTGGACGGTTATAATGTTGTAAATTATGCTCCTTGGACCTACGGCGATTTGAAAAAACTTGTAACTATACTGAAAAAGGTTGGCCGAGATAAATATGGTCTTGAGGATATAAGGATTGGAATGCTTGCCCTTGGCTGGCGCAGCATTTATCATGGGGAGTTATCTGCATTTTCTAAAACACATGAAAATGCTTATTTGAAACGCGGTATCCGCTGGGGAGTTCCCAATCTTATAGCGAAACTGAAAGAAGATCCGAGGGAATATGGAGCTTATCCTGACGGAATTCCCGAGGGTACTCCTTTAGTTGAATTTTTCGGCAAACAGTGGGGAGACCTCTCAAAAACAGTAGGACTCGATGCAATTGTCCTTCGTGACAGCATCATGGGTGTCGGCATTTATGTAAGAAACGGCCCTTATGGGCGAACCCCGCCAAAAGAGCCCAAAAAAGTGTCCCAATGGAGCCAGGCAACAGCTGATCTGGTAAGGCATACAAAACAGTCTAACCCTGAGGCCCTAGTCATCGGCTACTCATCTGCGGCAAGTGCAGTAGGAGACTGGCGGGTAAACTGTTTTGACTTGGAAACTATAGCAAAAGAAGGCTACCTCGATGCATGGATAGACCAGAGCTGGGCAGGTGCATGGAATGAGATAGGACAAAGACCTCCGGAATGGGCAAGTTTGTGGAACGCGCAGCGTCTTGGCTGGACTTATCAGCTTGGATACATTCTCGGCCACGCAGCCGTTTTAGCTGAAAGTGATGTTCGTCATTATTTCCTCACAGAAACGTTTGATGCATGGGAGTCTTGGGATATTATCCACACCGCCGCTGACAGGCTTCGATGGGGCATCTGGGCGTATTCTCACGCCGCAGTAAAAACACCAAGCGGTTTGAAAATGCCCGCTGGAAGTTATATTTCTTGGTGCAATCAGGGAAAAAGGCTCCTCTCGGAGGAAGATGTTGATTTCATTGTGAAGCATACAAATGCAGCTTTGATTGATGCCCGAAATACTAAAGAAGTTTACGGCCCGACTCTGGTTTACAACAGAAGCGCCATGGAATGGCAAAATGAAAATTCACCGAATATAAAAATAAAGGAATGGATAGACGAACAGGCCGGCGCTGTTATGAAATGGTCGGTGCCAATTATGTCAATCACAAGGCTCGAATATCTCAAGGATGTCGAAAGTGATATGTTTATCGTCCAAACTCCTGTTCACATGGAAGCGAGCGAGAAGGAAAACCTAATTGAGCTTATCGAATCTGGTAAGCCCACAGCGATTTTTGGAAGCCCTGCAGGCGGTCTTGATAAAGATATCGCAGAAATTATAGGTATCAAAACCAACTTCAAAACTACCGGCAAGCTTGAATTTATTGCAACATTAAATGGACAGGTGAAAGGTATCTTTGAAGGCCTTCCTAATACTTTTCCGCTGTATCATTATTTTACAAAGAACAAACTTACCAAACCGATTCAGACTCTGTACTGGGTTAAGCAGGAAAACCCAGCACTGGTGCTCAACAATTTAAAGGGAAAAAGCCTGTTTTTCTGGGATCCTCCGGAGCTTGCAACAAATATTCCATACGGAAACGCCGGCTCACTGGATCAGGACCTTGGAAGCCCTATCCCATATTGCCTCACTGCAAGGGCAATAAATAAAATGAGCAAAGAAGCAGATCTGTGTTACGTTGATCAGATAAAACCATACAGGCCAATGCAGCTGTCCTGCTGGAAAACCAAAGACGGGGACTATCGCATCTTAGCCGGCAATCTTGAAGAAGGCATAAACCATACATCTGACAAATGGGTGCATAACACTTTCAATATCCCCGAAAGTTTTGAATTACCTGATGTATTTACTGCTCAGGAGATTTGGCAGGATGCAAAGTACGTGATAGGCGATAATAAGCTTAGGGTAGTACTGGATCAGGCAGAAACAAAACTCTACATTTTGGAAAATGAGTAAGGCTGTTTTAGCCGAATTTACATTTAGACTAATAATAACATAGGTTAGCAAGAAAAGAACAGAAATGAATAATAATATTAATAAAATCACTTTGACGACAAAAAATGATTTTGAAAAGGCAATGGAAAGGGTTTACGCTTGGTATAACAATGAAATCATCGACCGTGTGCCTGTTCAGTTTTCAGCAGCAAATGCGCAGTACAATGTTGAATCAAAAGAAAACCGTACTCCCCAGGAGTGGAAAGAGATTTGGTTTGACACTGAGAGAGTGGTTGATTCTTTTATTGATTCTATAAAGGGCTGTCAATTTCTTGGTGAAACATTTCCGATTTACTGGCCTAACCTCGGTCCAGATATCTATGCGGCATTTTATGGCGGCGAGCTGACTTACGGCGAAGTTACTTCCTGGTCCCATCCTATCGTTAAAGATTGGAGCGAGATATCAGAGCTCAAACTGGACAAGAAAAATAAGTATTTTAGGAAGATTGAAGAAATGACTCAGTGTGCCATTGAAAAGTGCCAAGGGAGGTATCTTGTGGGATACACTGATCTTCATCCTTCTATGGATTGTGTGTTGGCATGGAGGGGCATGGAGCAGTTGTGTTACGATATGATTGATACCCCAGATAAAGTAAGTGAGCTTTTGGAGATTGCGTCTAGAGACTTCTATGACATCTTCGATCATTTTGATAATATGCTTAAATCTCAAGGACATATTTCTGTTACGTGGCTTGGCGTGCCGAGTTATGGCAAATTCCATGTACCCAGCTGTGATTTTGCAACGATGATGTCGCCGGCACAGTTTGATAAATTTGCAATGCCTTATCTCCTGGAGCAGATAAAGCACATGGACCATAATGTATTTCATGTTGATGGGAGCGGGGTGGCAAGGCATATTGATAAGATACTGGATATGCCTGAAATTAACGGGATCCAGTGGGTACAGGGTGTTGGAGAAGATGAACCCATAATGCAATGGCTCGATCTGATCAAGAAAATGCAGGATGCAGGCAAAGGTATTATGGTTGACCTCAAACTTCACGAGCTGGATGAATTTATTCAGGAAATGTCTCCGAGAGGCATCTTCTTGTGTATTGGAGAAAGTGAGCCGGAAGTTCAGAAATCAATTATCAAAAAGCTGGAAAAATGGAAAAGCTGAATCCCTCCATACTTCAAGGGTAAGGGATACAGTTAGATGTCTATGGTATAATCACTCTGCTTTTTAAATGGCTTATCAGAGCAGAGGGTTAAAAGGGATAAAATATTTTCTCTATTAAGGATTTGTTCTATGATACTAAGTAAGTCGCCAAAAATTTTTAAGTCGTGCCTTTATTTTACGTTTACTTTCTTGATTTTGCTTCAGGTAAGTTTCGGGGCAGAAAAAAAACAAATTGACCTCAGCGGCCAATGGTCTTTTAAGATAGACCGTGAAAACGTGGGTGTTAGTGATAAATGGTTCAATACTGATTTGCCTTATAAAATTAACTTGCCGGGCAGCCTGCAGGAGCAGGGCTATGGAAATGATATAACCGCCAAGACTGGATGGATCGCTGATTCCAGCGGCGTTGGGCCGATGACGGATGCTGAAATGGGCTATGATCAGGTGGAAGCAAAATCAAAATATCCAGGCTGGTTTGTTCATCCGATGTATGAGAAGTACCGCCAGCCTGAAAACCTCAAATTTCCTTACTGGCTTCAGCCTGAAAAACATTATGTGGGGCAGGCCTGGTATCAGAAAGAGTTTAACATTCCACAGCAGTGGCAGGACCAGAGAGTAACATTGACACTGGAAAGATGCCACTGGAAAAGTGATGTATGGCTCAACGGTTCAAAAGTTGGCACAAATGATTCCTTGGTAAGCTCTCATGTTTATGACCTCACAGATTTTATTTCACTGGGCACAAACAAGCTGACTGTGAGGGTTGACAACTCAATGATATTTGATGTTGGATACAATTCTCATATTGTTTCGGATCATACCCAGAGTGCTTGGAACGGTATCATTGGGAAGATAGCTTTGGAAGCAGAGCCGCTCATTGGGATTGAAAATGTGCAGGTATATCCGGACATAGAGAGCAAATCCGCCAGGGTAAAGTTCAAGATTTTCAACCATACAAATCAGAAAGCTCAAGTGGCTTTGAGATTAAGTGCTGAAAGCTATAATTCAGATAAAAAACACAAGCCTAAACCTTTATCAACTGAAATCACTGCTTCAGTTGGTGAATTATATGTGAATAGCGTTTATCCAATGTCAGATAATGTGCAGTTGTGGGATGAATTCAACCCTGCCCTTTACAATCTTACAGTTGAATTGATACCTTCTGATAACAAAATAAATAAGACCAGCCGGGAAGTTTCTTTTGGAATGCGTGAAGTGGGAACTAATGGTACAAGAGTTTCTATCAACGGCGAAGACATATTCCTTCGGGGAATAGAAGAATGCTGCATTTTCCCCAATACCGGTTATCCGCCAACGGATGTTGAATCTTGGCGGCGGATAATGAAGATAAGTAAAAAGTGGGGAATGAATCATCTTCGTTTTCACTCATGGTGTCCGCCGAAGGCAGCATTTCAGGCCGCAGATATGGAAGGTGTGTACGTAGAGGTCTCATTCTTCTGGGCAAGGTTCGAGGAAGAACCTGT
This sequence comes from Sedimentisphaera cyanobacteriorum, assembly GCF_001997385.1. Classification (NCBI taxonomy): domain Bacteria; kingdom Pseudomonadati; phylum Planctomycetota; class Phycisphaerae; order Sedimentisphaerales; family Sedimentisphaeraceae; genus Sedimentisphaera; species Sedimentisphaera cyanobacteriorum. The sequence continues at coordinate 512,066 of NZ_CP019633.1, forward strand.
TTACCGCTTTCTTCGCAGGGAAGCCCGCCGTGCAATGAAGCAGTACGGCAATCATCCCTCCTTTATCCTGCTTTCTCCCGGTCAGGAGTGCTGGATGGCCAGTAAGGATATTCTGGAGATGTTCAGAGACTGGAAGACAGACCCGCGAAGGCTTTACAGCGGTCCGGGCAATTCCAACTGGCTGATAACGCCTGAGATAGAGAAAGAATATGAATATTACGCTGCTCGGCATTATGAAGGCCATAGGACACGCTATCAGGCTGGCTGGCCGCCAGAAGCGGATGGCGCGTATTTTACGTCAATGCCTCCGCAGACGGTAATCGACTATGAAGAGGCTGTAAAGGCTTTCGGCAAAAAGCCTTTGATGACTTACGAAGTTGTACAGAGGTGCAGCTATCCCAATCTGGACAGCGGGCACAAATATACCGGTCAATTTGATGCTGCATACCTTGATATCGCAAGAGATCAGCTTAAAGAAAGAGGAATGCTTGAGCAGGCAGATAATTTTGTAACTGCCTCAGGCAAGTGGCAGGTCAAGCAGTTTAAGGAAGAAATTGAAGCGGCATTGAGGACAAAAGGTGTTGCCGGCTTCCAGCTTCTCGGAATTCAAGATTTCCCCGGGCAGGGAGCCGCGCTGGTTGGTATTATAGATGCTTTCTGGGATAACAAGGGTTATGTCAGTGAAGAAAAATTCGGCCAGTTTTGTGATGTTACAGTACCTCTTGCCCGGATGGAAAAAAGGGTATGGAAACAGAGCGAAACCTTCAAAGCAGGCATTGAGATAGCTAACTTTTCACAGCAGAAATATAATAATGCCGGCATAATTTGCAGGGTCAAATCAGATCAGGGAAAGGTAATAGAAGAACTCGAACTTGCCAAAATGGACATCCTCATTGGCAACGGCTTCAAAGCTGGGAATTTCGAAGCGGATTTGGCAGACTATGACTTGGGCAAATATGTCCTGGAAGTTCAGCTGGCTGATACAAATTACAAAAATACTTGGGATTTCTGGGTTTATCCTGATCAGGTTAATATGCCCTCTGCGGATGATATTTATATAACAAATAAGTTCGATGAAACGACCCGTCAGCGTCTTGAGGCTGGCGGAAAAGTATTGCTTCTTGCCAAAAGGGATGATGTTGCCGGCGATATGCCCCAGTGTTTCTCCAGCATTTACTGGAACTGCCCTTGGACAGGCGGCGGAGAATCTCAAACTATGGGCATCCTGTGTAAGCCGCAGCATAAACTCTTCGAATATTTCCCTACAGACTTTCATTCAAACTGGCAGTGGTATGAATTGCTGATTGATGCCAGACCGATGATTCTCGACCAGTGGGATAAAGAAAAAAGCTGGCCAAAAGAGTATCGTCCTCTGGTGCAGCTTATAAACGACTGGAACACAAACAAGAAATTGGCAGTCTTAGCTGAATGCAAGTACGGCAAAGGGAAAATGGTAATATCATCCATGAATCTGGAAAATGATCTTGATAACAGGTTTGTGGCAAGGCAATTCAGGTACAGTTTGCTGAATTATATGAAAAGCAGTGAATTCGACCCGCAGACCAAGGTCAGTAAGCAGCAGATCAATGGGCTGTTCAAAAGCGATTGATAACACGTCCATATAATTATGGTTCAAATTTATTAAATAAAATCCTGCCGGCAGGTATAGGAAAATGTATTCCGGGTGCTTCCCGGGTCTTTCATTACTAAAAAATGGAATAAGGAGAAAAAATGGGCGAAGAGAAAAATTCTAATCTCAGTAAGAGTTATCTTCTGGGAATATCTCTTGCAGCGGCTCTGGGCGGGCTGCTTTTCGGTTACGATCTTGTTGTAATCGGCGGAGCTAAGGAATTTTACGAATTAACCTTCGGTCTCAGCAGTCCGGTTATTAAGGGCTGGGCAGTTAGCAGCTGCATAGTAGGCTGCATAGTTGGTGCGTTTTTTGTCGGCAAGCCTGCTGATTTGTTCGGCAGAAAGATGATGCTTTCGATCGCTGCAATCCTTTTCTTGATTTCAGCAGCTGGTTCTGGATATGCACCTTCATTCTTCCAGTTTATAATCTACCGAATAATCGGCGGTATAGGTATGGGGATGGCTTCCACAATCTCTCCAATGTATATCTCTGAGCTCTCGCCTGAATCTATACGAGGTAGGCTTGTTTCCCTGCAGCAGCTCAACATCGTTATTGGCATTCTTCTTGCCCAGCTGGTAAATTATCTCATTCTGAAATCACATCCAATCCCGGAAGACGTAAGCGGGGCGGCTTTGCTTGACACATGGAACGGGCAAACCGGCTGGCGTTTGATGTTTCTCGCTGAAGGGTTCTGGGCGCTGCTGTTTTTCTTTTGTATGCTATTTGTGCCCCACAGTCCGAGGTGGCTTTGTAAGGTTGAGAGAGAGGAGGAAGCAGGAAATGTCCTCAGGCGAATCGGGGGTGAGGATTATTCCAAAATGTATCTCGCTGATATCAAAGATTCACTTAAGGGCGGGCATCATATAAATGAGCTTGCCGAAATCCTTAAGCCTAAAGTAGCAAAGATTGTTGTTGTGGGGATTTTTATTGCGATTTTTTCACAGTGGTGCGGGATTAATGTAATTTTCAACTATGCCCATGATATTTTCAAAGCAGCCGGCTATAATGTCAGCGGCGTGCTCTTTAATCTGCTTATTGTAGGTATAACGAATTTCCTCTTTACAATTGTAGCGATGGTTTCGATAGACAAGCTTGGAAGAAAGAAGCTTATACTTGCAGGTGCAGTAACTCTCGGAGTATCCTATACGCTCCTTGGGGTTTGTTTTAATATCGGCAGCCAAGGGATCCATGTGCTTGGTTTAGTGCTGCTTTCAATAGCATTTTTCGCATCAAGTATCGGCCCAGTAACTTGGGTTCTTCTTTCAGAAATATTTCCAAACAAAATTCGAGGGCTTGCAACTTCAATTGCAGTTTTTGCTATGTGGATAGCTAATTTCCTGCTTGCTCTGACATTCCCAAGCCTGATTTCAAGCCTTGATTTTGACAAAACCTTCTGGCTTTATGCCTCAATTTGCTTTCTGGGAGCAGTTTTTATAAAGCTGTGTGTGCCTGAGACTAAAGGAAAAACCCTTGAGCAGATTGAAAGGGAGGTTACTGGATAAACAAAAAGGGCGGTGCAAAGCAATTATGCATAAAAGGAAAGGCTTAAACAAATGTTTAGTAATTATCCCTGCCGGCAGATAAGTTGAATTTTTAATTTCTAATTCAAAACTGAGAAGATGTAATATATTAGACAGGATCAAAGGGATGATTTTACAAATTGCTCAAAAATGCGGAATTTTTATACAAAACTGCGTTGTTTATTGGGCACATTCATAGTATAAATGATATGTCGAAGAGTTCTGATTGATGAGGTATTCAGCTTTTACTTTCTTAAATATTGATTCAACTTTGATATAAAAGCAAGAGCTTTGTTGATTGGTTTTAGTTTTATCTGTTTTTTAATTTTTAAAGAGGTGTTACAATGAGAAAAGTTTTAATTGTATTAATGTGTTTCGGCTGCATTTATGCGGCAAAAGGAGCTGATTTGCTGGAGAACTGGCAGTTTGATGATGGCTTGGATGGTTGGGAGCATACTTCCAACAATAAATGGCACCATCATCTGGAAACAGAAATGGAAGGTGATGAGGAGATTAATTATTTCCGCTATGGCTGGGCTGATGGCCTCATGATATGGCAGAATATGGGTACTTTCGAGGAAAATACGAAATACCGGATGAAAGTAACTGCCAAGAACTGGGACGGCAAATGTGAGGCAGTTAGGCTTATTTTCAAAGATCAGACAACTGGCATTCATGTCGTAGATGACGAGAAATGGTTTGAGTATGGCGGTGATAACACCTGGCCTGACCCGAATGCTGTTTACCCATGGGAAGAATTTAGTACAGAGCTTGACACTTCAAATCATCCTGAAATTGTAGGCAATTCAATGCTTACAGTTATTAGATTGAGTGATTATGAGGACCCTTGGGGGCAGTGGTGCTGGCTTGCTTTAGATTCTGTAAGTGTTGTTCCTGATAAGCCTAAGGTTATGGAACAACCCGTTGATGATATAGCATCGCCGGATGCAGAATTCAGTGTGGGTGTAGCCAGTTATTCTCAAGTTCATTACCAATGGTATATCTCTGATGATGATGCAGTAGGCAATGATGTCCCAGTAGGGACAGACTCAGAAACGCTGGTTCTAACTGATGTACCCTCGGGGGATGCAGGCAAAAAAATATACTGCGTGGTAACCAATGATGAGACTACCGCTTCAGACACTTCTGAGATGGCTCTTCTTGGCGTGGAAGCGAAAATGGCTCACTGGAAATTTGAAGACAATCTCGAAGACGACACTGTAAACGGTTACGACGGAACTCTATACGCACCTTACTCTCCCTCATTTACAATGGACGGGTATGACGGAAGCGCAATTGAATTCACCCAGACAGAGCCAAACAGAGTAGTTATTGAAGGCAGTGAAGACGATTTCAACAACTATCAGGGCGGCCTTACAGTAAGTGCATGGGTAAATACTGAATATACTGATGGCTGGCAGGTAATAACAGCAAAGGACGACAGAGACATTGACTGGAGCGGCTGGTATCTCGGCATCAGTGATTCTCAGCAGGCAGCTTTTACTTTCAGGGGAGCAGATAATTCTACTGGAAGCACAGAATTGGCTGACGGGCAGTGGCATATGATAACAGTAACATATAACTCTGAAACTATGGAGCAGAGGCTTTATGTTGACGGCCTTCAGGATGCTCCTACAGTAGTATTGGACAGCGCTCCGGCTAAGACCCCGGCAGGCGAGGTGCCTGTAGTTATTGGGGCAGAGAATATGTATTCCGATGGCCCGAGAAATCCGTTTTATGGGTTAATGGACGATGTGAGAATATACAACTATCCAAAAGATCCATATCAAGTAATAGATATTTATAATGACGTTACTGATCCGGATAAAATATTCTGCATTGAAGATGACATACCTGCCCTCGACACAACCGGACCTGACGGCCAGCCGGACTGCAAAGTTGACCTGCTTGATTTTGCAGCATTAAGCGCCGATTGGATGTCTTCAGGGCTGTATCCAGCAGACTGAATTTGTGAAGATCGAATATGAAAATAATATTGAGGTGTAAAATTATGAAATTTTTTATGACAATAATCATAGCTATAACTGTTTTAACAGGTTCTCTTTATGCGCAAGAGTTGAATTTAGTAAATTCGACATTCGACGAAGGAGAAGAAATCAGCGGAGAGCTGATATTCCCTGATGGTTGGACCGGTTTTAACTCTGTGAATAGAGTTTACCATTGTCCAGACGGAAGTTTAGGGAATGCCGGTTATGTTGCAGAAGAAAGCCATATTAGGTATGGCTGGTCTGATGGATGCGGGATAACTCAGAATGAAACCCTTTCAGGCGTAACGCTGCCTGTAATTCAGGCGGATACTGTTTATACATTAGCAGCCAGAGTTAGGATGGATGAAGACTCTTCTTCTGTGGGAGTTGGGCTTCAAATGCTTGAGGGAGACAGCTCTGTAATAATCGAGGAAGACCATTTTAACACTGGAACCGGCTGGGTGATATATGAGCTTTCTTTTGATTCAGGCGATATGGAATACTCTCATACTGTTGGCAGTAAATTAGCACCTGCCGTGAAAAATTACGGCGGGAACAACTGGCAGATGATAGATTACGTTAAGCTCTTTGAAGGTAATGCGGTATGGATAGTGCAGCAGCCTCAGAGTCAGCTGGTTCAGGAAGGTGAAGATGCTCAATTCTCAGTTTCTCTGAACGAACCTGTAACACCTTGCAGTTATGAATGGTACTCTTCTCCTGATAAAACTGTAGGCGATAATGACGTATTCATAGAGTCTGGAAGTTCTGAGCTCACTGTTTCGGATGTTCAGCTCTCAGATTCCGGAGGATACTACTACTGCGTAGTCAGCGGCAGCGATTTCTCAATTACTACTAATACCGCTAGGCTTGAAGTTGAGAGGCTTATGGCTCATTGGAAACTCGACAGCAATCTTCAGGATTCAAGTCCAAACGGATGGGACGGCACAGCTGCAACCACAAATTATGTTTCAGGCGGAGGTATTGACGGAGACTGCTGCCAGTTTACAAATAACCTGAATGAAACAATAGAAATACCCGAAAGCAGCGAGGCTTTCAACAACTATGAAACGGGGCTGACTGTCAGCTTCTGGAAAAAATATGACAGCGCAAACACCGACTGGGAAATAGCAATTTCAAAGAGTACATCAAATGGAAACGGCTGGGAAATAGGTACACATAAACATGACAACTCACCATTTTTTGGATTTAGGGCTATGGGTGCGCTGAACTCTGAAATAAATATTATTGACGGTCAGTGGCACCACATTGTTGGTACATTTAACGGAAGCGATGCTGTAAGGCTGTATGTGGACGGTGAGCTCGACCTTGAGACATTTGGCGATTATGATGTTTATCCTAATAATACAAATATTATGATTGGCCGCCGGAATCAAGATGGGAAGGAATTACCCGTTAGCGGATACTTGGATGAGATTAAAGTTTTTAATTATGATGTCGGCGCAGAAGGTGCAGTTGACCTCTATAACGAATTTGCAGCTGAGCAAAAAATTGTTTGCATTCAAGAATATGCCCAGCAGTACGACGTTACAGGACCTGAGGGCGAGCCGGACTGCGTGGTAGATCAAAACGATCTGTATGTTATCCTTATAAACTGGCTTGAAGATAACACATATCCTCAGGTAAACTAGTTTTTAAGTCTTAAGCTTCAAGTTTTACAGGCCCCGCTTTATGCGGGGCCGATTTTTCTTAAATTCCGCAAGTAAAGTTTTTATATTAATGCACTTCTTCACTGAAAGAATTATCTATGTTCACTAAGCTATTTTCTTTTATTAGCATATTTGCAGTTTCGTTTACTGCCGTTTCGCAGGCATCAACACCGTGGCTTCACTGGAAACTCGATGAACCTTCCGGCAGGGCTGCCTCAGATTCAAGCGGACACCGAAGGGAAGCATCGCTTTTCGGACAGACCTTTGAAGACAATTCATCCGAAGGTGTAATTGGCTCTTCCCTTTCCTTTGACGGCAGCTCAGAGTCCGCTTCATATCATTTTTCTTCCACCGAGTTTGAGGAATATACAATTTGTTTCTGGGTTAAAGCTGCAAGCCTTTCCCAAAAGCAGTACTGCGCGCCGCTTAATACTTACGGCTCTTCCACCAACGGCTTTCAGATTGATGTAGATGGCAGCAGCCCGGGAAATTACAGGTATATCAGCGGCAGCGGTGATATAATAATGGGCTCAGCTCAAAAGCAATGGGTACACCTTGCCGTATCAGGAACTGAGAGCGAGACAAAAGTTTACTATAACGGCAGCTTTGAAGGTTCAAAGACCCTGAGCGATAATATTTTCAACCAAATAGCGCTAGGTGTAAACAGGAACGGCAGCAGATTTTTCAATGGATATATTGATGATGTGCAGATGTATGACAGAAAGCTCAGCAACAGTGAGATACATTACATCTACGCAAACCCGGGAGAAGTGGTTTCGCCTGAGCCTGCTGTATATAATATCACGCCGGGTGATGGGGAAGCAGGCTTTCCCTGTGATGCTAATCTGAGCTGGGATACTGCGGGCTGTTATCTTTTCGAGCCGAAATTCGATATTTATCTTGGGCAGTCTGCAGAGTCTCTTGAGAAGATTCGAAGCAGTTATGAGAGTATGTCTTTGGATTATCCTTTATCCGCAGGGAATCGTTATTACTGGCGGATTGATATTATTGATGACAATGACAGCGTCCATCAGGGCAGCTTGATGAGCTTCGTAACATTCAGCAAAGACCTGGAATTGCTCAGTTTGGGGCTAAACAGCTTTTCTCAGTCTGCTGATTTGTATCAAACTTCAGACAGCTCGGTTTTTGACAACGAGGCTTATATTTCCCAAGCACCTCAGCTCGAGGACGGAGTAAGCGGGAAAGCTGTTAGATTTACCAAAGACAGCAGAAACAAACTAAGCTGTACGCTCGCCCAGAAATCTTTTGCAGAAGGCGAAGAATGGTCTATGAATCTGTTTTTGAAAATCGATGCTGAAAATGATGCATTTACCAGGGTGATTGGCCTCGGCCCTCAAACCCGTCAAGGGCTCTATATCCTTGATGATTTCAGGGTGGGCTTTATTTATGATATGGATTACATCGCCAAAGGCAGTTCAAGACTTGTGCCAGAGAGATGGTATATGGTTAGTGTGGTAAAGAGCGGCGATAAGATAAAGCTGTATGTCAACGGAAGATTGGAATCCGGCGGAGCTTATGAAAATCTGAAAAACGAAGATTACGGTTTCCTTCCCTACTATTCGGAGTTTACGCAGTTTCAGGGTGCAGTAGATGAGTTTAAGATATTTGCAGGGGCCATAAACGAATCTGATATCAAGCAGGAGGTTCAGCTCCTTGCAGGTAATACTGAGCTCAGCTCAAATTTTTCTCCGCATAGAAATATATTATCAGTTTTTGCATCTGAATGGCTCAGCGGGGTTTCAGCTGCTCAGGTGAGCTCCTCAGGAAATTTAAGCTTGTATTCAGATTTTTGCAGTTATGCAAGTGATTATAACTGGGATAATAAAGTAGATATCTTGGATTATTCTGTTTACGCCTTCAACAGAAGCATTTTGAAATAAAGGAAAATAAATGAAACGAAGAGATTTCTTTAAGTGCCTCGGCGCTTTCGGTGCGGTATGTCTCTCTCCCGAGTTTTCATTGAGTGAAAATTCTGCAGAAAACTTTTCAAAGCCGAATATAGTACTAATGCATATTGACGACCTCGGCTGGGCGGATGTAGGCTATAAGGCCCCTCATAATTATTATGAAACGCCCAACATTGATGCACTTAAACAGTCTGGAATGGAATTCAATAACGGCTATGCCGCAGCAGCTCTCTGCTCTCCGACAAGAGCCGCTCTTATGACAGGCAGGTATCCCGCGAGGACGGGAGTAACCAATTTTATCAGCAGACCCAATGTTACCGAAAACCCCGAGGGCTACATCAGCTCTCCCTCAATGGAGTACAAAACTCCGAAAAGGTATCAGTTTATGGAGCTTGAAGAAATTACTATTCCTGAAATCCTTGCCCCTGCAGGTTATGATACCTACCACCTTGGTAAATGGCATTTGGGAACATCAGACCCATACACGCCGGATAAACAGGGTTTTGAGGTTCAGATGATGGGCGAATGCCACAGGGATTATTTCGACCCATACGACTGCGACTCCCTGCCAGACCGCAAGGAAGGGGAATACCTTACAGACAGGCTTACTGATGAGGCCGAAAATTTGATGCGAAGTTCTATAGATAACGGAAAGCCGTTCTTTCTTCATTTAGCCCATCATGCAGTTCATACGCCTATCAGGGCAAGGCAGGACTATATAGACTATTTCAAGGCCAAGCCAAAGCCATCCGGCTGGGAACACCTTGACCCTGTCCATGCGGCTATGATTAAAAGCGTAGATGATTCGGTGGGGGATATTATCTCTAAAATCGATGATTTAGGTATTGCTGATAATACTTTTGTAATCTTCACCTCAGACAACGGCGGACATCAGCCGGTTGCAGACAATACCCCGCTGAGAGAAGGGAAACGATGGCCTTATGAAGGCGGAATACGTGAGCCCTGGCTGTTCAGATGGGACGGGGTTATACCAGCTGGTTCTGTTTGCGAGTATCCGATATGCAGTATTGATGTGCTGCCTACAGTATGCGATTTTGCTGGTGCAAATCTGCCTTCCGGGGTTGATATTGACGGAGTAAGCATTACTTCGCTTCTTAAAAATCAGCAGCAGATTCCGGAAAGAGATATGTTCTGGTATTTCCCGCATTACATCTCTGACTACACTGGCGAAATAGCCCCGTTTGCTGTGATTCGAAGCGGGAAGTGGAAGATGATTAGGTGGTATGATTCTGATAAGCCCAGCGAGCTTTATAATCTCGAAGAGGATCTTTCTGAAACAAATGACTGCGCGAGTTTATACCCTGATAAGGTTTTAGATTTCGAACTGCGAATCGAAAATTGGATAATGGAAGTGGACGCAAAGAGACCGCTTAAAAATGAAAATTATGATGACGGCCGACCGGGAAAAGAAAACGTATTCATTGGCTAAAAGATTAGATTTAAAAGGCTTTCAAAATGAAATATTATAAAATCAATAAAGTTTCAGGCGTATTTTTGTGCATTTCTGTTTTATTATTAACTGCCTGCTGCGGTACAGCATCAGCTTCTACTCAGATTAATGTCGATTCTTCAGATACCGGCAGGAGATACGACGGAATTGGAGTGGTCTCGGCAGGGGGGAATGCCAGGCTCCTGCCAGATTACGAAGAGCCGTATAAAAGCGATATACTTGATTTGCTCTTCAAACCCAAATTCGGGGCTTCTCTTCAGGTTTTCAAGGCCGAGATGGGCGGGAGCACAAGCTCTACCTCCGGTGCAGAGCCTACTCATGCAATTACCCGCGAAGAGCTTGATTCGCCTGTATCAAGAGGCTATGAGTTTTGGATGATGCGGGAGGCTAAAGACAGAAATTCCGAGATTATGCTTGGCTGTCTGCCATGGGCATATCCATACTGGGTTAATGGTGAAGAGTGTATAAGCTGTTTTTGCTGCCCAACTCAGGACGCTGCGGATTATTATGTCTCGTTTTTAGACCTTGCCGCAGACGAATGGGGGCTTAGCTTTGACTTTATAGGGGCTCCTCAAAATGAAAAAAATATGGAATACCCCCAAGATTTGGACTGGATTGCCAACACCCTAAAGCCAACGCTGGTTGAGGCAGGTTACGATTTGCCGATTATCGCTCCTGACGGCGGCTATCACGCATTGGATGTGTTCGACCATTTAGGAGACGACCCTGCTTATGATGAGGTTATTGAGTATGTAGGGGTTCACAGGCCGATACAGAAGGACAGAATGCCTACACAGTCTATGATAAATTCCGGCAAAACACTCTGGGACAGTGAAGATTCTGCTGGAACAGGATACTGGAGCGGTGCGAAAGGTATAGTTCAAAGAATGAATCAAATGTACATTGATGGACGCATTACTCAGATGCTTATCTGGCCGCCGGTCGATGCGGCCTATGAAGGAGTGCACTGCTCGAATACAGGCCTGATTAAAACTCAAACGCCATGGTCCGGATATTACAGAGTTTCTCCGTCTGTATGGGCAGTTGCTCATTACACTCAGTTCACTGAATTAGGCTGGAAATATATGAACAATGCCTGCGGCAAACTTTCCGGCGATGGAAATTTTGCAGCCTTGAAATCACCAGACTCTCAAGATTTTTCCGTGGTGGTTTATTCCGACAATTCCGAACAACTGGATTTTGATTTATCCGGCTTCACCGATGATAAAGTAAGCGTTTGGAGAACTCAAAAAAACAGATCGTTTATCCGTATGAATGATATTCCCGTGTCTTCAGGCAGCTTCTCTCTGAGCTGTGAGCCTGATTCGATTTATACAATTTCCACTACTTCTGGGCAAACTAAAGGCTCTCCGTCCAATTCAATCCCAGAGTATGAGGATTTCCCATTTCCCTATTCGGAAAACTTTGAAAAATATGCCGAAGGCGAAACTCCTGATTACCTTGCAGATATGCAGGGTACATTTGAAACAGCACCTTCGAAGGGGGGAAGAAGCGGAATTTCACTTCAGCAGATACTCCCCGCCATGGGCGATTATACTTGGATTTACACAGGAGAAGAGCCGAATACTGCAATGACGCTTTTCGGAGAGATGCAGTGGAGCAATTACGAATTCTCCTCGGATGTCTTCATAGAACAGGGATTTGTTTATGTTGCCGCACGAAAGGGTGAAACCCAGAAACACGCAGGTTATGCGCTTGTTTTATACAAAAACGGAAAATGGAAACTCAGCTTCGACAATGCTTTAGAAAAGGACAGTGTATTAGTAAGCGGAACAGTTTCGGGTTTTGACGGTGATATCTGGCATAATCTGAAAATTCGTGTGGCTGAAAACAAACTCGCAGGTTATCTTGACGGCCGCAGACTCTTTACTATTGAGGATGCTTCCAGAGATAAAGGTCAGCCTTGTTTAGGCTCCAGTTTCGATATGAATCAATTTGATAATCTTCAAATCAAAAATACCGGCAGATGGAAGGTGGTAGACAATACATCCCAAGATATCAGCTGGGACGGCTGGTATACTTACAGTACTGAGGAATTTATTGGCGGTAATTCTCATTACACAAGAGGGGGCGACGATTCATCTACTTTCACCTTTAACGGCAGGGCAGCGAGAATTTACGGCTCTTTAAGGAATGATGCGGGAATTTTTGAGGTCTATATTGGTGAAGAAAAGGATGCTGAAATCGACTGTTTCAGTGAGCAGAGGCAGCATAGTTCATTGCTTTATGAAACCCCGTATATGCCTTCAGGAAATCACACTGTCAGCATTTCGACTACCGGCGAGAAGAATTCTCAAAGCAGCGGAAATGCTGTTGTGATTGATGCCTTTGCTTATACGGATAAATTGCCCTGCAATGAAAATGAGCTTCCAAATCTCAGCTTATCTTCCTCGGCATCGGCTTCAAGCGAATGGAACAGCGATTACAGCGCTTCCAAGGCCTGCGACGAAAACACGGAAACCAGATGGAACAGCAGCATGGAGGATGAAGTAAACGGGTCATGGCTCGCTCTTTCATTCCCGCAGCCTGTTGTTATATCATCGGTCAAACTCAGTGAATTTCAGGATAGAGTGCTGTCCCATAAAATTCAATATTACCAAGGAGGCTGGAAAGACCTTTCGCAAGCTGGTAATATTGGAGACCTTAAAGTTCACCTCTTCGATCCAGTAAGAACCTTAAAAGTACGTCTGCTTATAACTGAGGCGCAAACGGTTCCGAGCATTTATGAATTTGAGGTTTTCCCGCCTCTGAGTGATTTCAACAGGGACGGGAAGGTTAATCGTATGGATGTGTACAATTTATCGCAAAACTGGCTTATAAACAGCTGCAATAATGACTGCGAGTGCGGATTCTGTGATATTCTGCACGACAGCAATGTTGATTTTTTAGACTTTTCCGCGTTTTCTTCAGATTTCAGAATCTGATAAACCTGCCCCCGCAAACATTTCTTTACTCTAGCCGAGTTCTCTGCCTCACTCTTATTTGAATCCTTCAATTTTAGCCGGTTTTATATCTATCCTCCTGCCAACTTGACAGTTGCAATCTGCGTTTGAGACTTAATTCTGAGTCTCAGTTTAGCTAAGTTGTTGTTTTAGAATATCTTGCGAAAATTCTGCGCAGATTCAAGAATTATGGCATATTTGTTGCTAATTTTCCAGCAGGTATTTATGAATATTAACTTATAAATTAATAGGAGTTTAATACAGATGAAGCTTAAACCACTATCAGACAATGTTTTACTTAAAAGAGTAGAAGAGTCTGCGGTAACTGCCGGCGGAATTGTACTGCCTGATTCTGCTAAGGAAAAATCCAGCAGAGGCGAGGTTATTTCAACCGGCCCCGGCAAGCTCAACGATGATGGAAGCAGATCAGAGATGAAGGTGAAAAAAGGTGATGTAGTGATCTTCGAAAGCTATGCCCCCAGAGAGGTAAAGCTGGACGGAGAAGAGTATTTAATTGTAGATCAGTCCAGCATTATTGCTGTTGTAGAAGACTGAATCGGTAAGCTAAATTTGATTTAAAAAGCTTTATAGCTGGAGGATTAATAAAAGATGGCAGCAAAAAAGATTGCTTTTGAAAATGATGCCCGTTCGGCGATTCTTGAAGGCGTTAAGAAACTCTCAAACGCAGTAAAGATTACGCTCGGGCCTTGCGGAAGAAACGTAGTTCTCGAAAAATCCATGGGAAGCCCCACCGTTACCAAAGACGGGGTTACAGTGGCAAAGGAGATAGAGCTCGAGGATTCTTACGAGAATATGGGCGCTCAGATGGTTAAGGAAGTAGCTTCTAAAACAAGCAACGTTGCAGGCGACGGTACTACAACTGCAACGATTATGGCAGAAGCTATTTTTACAGAAGGCCTAAAAAATATAACAGCCGGCGCTGACCCTATGAAAGTTAAGAGGGGCATTGATGCCGCTGTTGAGGCTATTGTTGAGCAGCTCAGGAAGAAATCTATTACTATAGAATCTTCAAAGCAGATTGAGCAGGTTGCACGCTGTTCGGCAAATCACGATCCCGGAATCGGGAAAGTGCTTGCTAAAGCGATGGACAAAGTAGGCAAAGACGGCGTTATTACGGTTGAGGAAGGTCAGTCTCTGGAAACTACTGTTGATCTTGTAGAAGGTATGCAGTTCGACAAAGGCTACCTCAGCCCGCACTTTGTAAACAACACCGAGAATATGACAGTAAATCTCGATAAGCCTTATGTGCTTATCCACGAGAAGAAGATTAGCTCTGTAAAGAATCTCGTGCCAATTCTCGAGAAGGTGTCCAAACAGGGCAAGCCGCTTCTGATTATTGCAGAGGATATTGAAGGCGAAGCCCTTACTACTCTTGTGGTAAATAAGCTCAGAGGAATTTTGAACGTAGCTGCTGTGAAGGCTCCGGGCTTTGGAGACCGCAGAAAGGCTATGCTTCAGGATATCGCCATCCTCACAGGCGGGCAGGCGATTATGGAAGATCTCGGCATTCAGCTTGAAAATGTTGAGCTTGCCCAGCTCGGTATGGCCAAGAAGGTTACTATCGATAAAGACAACACTACCATTGTTGAGGGCGGCGGAAGCAGTGAAGATATTTCAGCCAGGATCGAACAGATCAAAAACGAGCACAATATCTCAACAAGCGATTATGATAAAGAAAAACTCCAGGAACGCCTTGCCAAGCTCTCAGGCGGCGTAGCTCAGATTAACGTAGGCGCTGCTACTGAGGCCGAGATGAAAGAGAAGAAGGCGAGAGTGGAAGACGCTCTGCATGCCTGCAGGGCTGCTGTAGAGGAAGGCATCCTCCCCGGAGGCGGCGTTTCAGCTCTTGGAGCTATAAAGAATATCGGTTCGCTCAAGCTCAAAGGCGATGAGCAGGTAGGGGCTGATATCGTGAAAAGGGCGGTTTTTGCACCGATCAAGCAGATCGCAAAGAACGCTGGGCTTGACGGCTCTATAGTTTCTCAGAAGGTTTACGAAAACGACGAGCCTAACTTCGGCTACAACGCCCTCACAAAGGAGTACGGCGATATGATCGAATTCGGCGTTATCGTGCCTACCAAGGTTGAAAGAAGCGCATTGCAGAATGCTGCTTCAATCGCCTCGCTTCTGCTTACTACAGACGCAGTAGTAAGCGATATACCTGAAGATAAAGGTTCTTCAGGCGGCGGAATGCCCGGCGGCGGTATGATGTAATGAATCAAATCGGCGGGGCAGATTTCTTGCCCCGCTTTTTTTCTTGATAATTTATCAGTGCTGCGTTAAGCTTTTGCAGAAGATAACAGATTAAAGCGGAGGAAGGGAGATAAAAATTGAGATCGGATTTTAAATTTTATTCAGATATTATAGGCAATGCAACCAAGAAGGTTGCAGGGATATTCCTTGCAGTTGGCTTGGCACTTCTCGGCTTCAGCATACTTCTTTTCGTCTTCAAAATGGTATTTATTTTCATTGCAGCTGCTGTATTTATCGCAGCTGGTATTTGGTGTGTTGGAACGGCCATAAAGATTTTTATGAGCGTAGGCGGCTCTAAATACAGAGATTCCGAGCAAACCGAGTATCGCGAAAACGTACGAATCCATTATCATGACAGGTAAAATCAGCAGTCAATTACACGCATCTGAATCGTAAGGGCTGCCATCTATCTTCTAATTTCCCGTCATCTGCACAAAGCTTTTAAACCTGAATTTTTCTGCCGCGATCGAATCCGAGTACCATAGAGTGGTATAATAAATTAAACAGGATTAAACTGCCGAGTGCTTAGACTTGCAGCAGTTTAATCACTTCTTATTTTACAGCCCAGCTCCTTCAATTGTTTTTCTCATTGCCGATTGTATCAATCAAAGAAAGCTTTAACGTTAATCTTCAATAATTGGCTCAATCTCCGCAACAGCAACTGATTCATCCCCGCTGTTAGTACTCAGCATTTTAAATTTCAAAAAACGCCCCTTAGGAGGGTTGGAGAAATGAATCGTCTCTCTTTTTTCTGAGCCATCAAAACTGCTGGAATGAAGAGCATCGTTCCAAGTTTGACCATTCATGCTGACGTAGATTTCATAATCCTTAACCCGAACATGAGCGGCATCCTGCCGAGGCAGATACGTAATGCCTTTGATCACTTCTTTTTCCCCAAGGTCGATGATAATCTCCTGCGGCATTTTTTTGTTGTTTTTCCAAGGAGAATGCCAGAATGTCTTTTCGCTGCCATCAATTGCTTTCAATACCTCATAGCCAGCAGCGGAATCGGATGCGGTTGTTCCTTTGATCATTTGTACTCGCAACGGATTAAAAAAAAGCTCTGAAAGGGATTCGATGTCAATCGTTTTGGACGGTTTGAAGGATTTGCTCTTCATGTAATTAATCAGGCTTTTTCTGAGCTGGCGTGCTGCAGGGCGATTTTTAAGGTCATTGAGAATATCGATCGAGCAGACCATTAACTTGCCCCGGCCAACTTTTGCTTCCATCATCAAGCCGAGCCGACGCGGATTGGTCCAATCATCAATGGGCTCTACAATCGCTTTATAATTCTTCGGTAATGAATTGATGACCATCGGCTTTGAGTTTTCAAGCAGATCATACCATTGCCAGTTTGTATAGCTCTGGGTGGGAAAATCCGTGAGTGCAGGGTGCTGGTTGTCGCAGTAAATACCCACCGTATGGACAGAACTGCTGCTGAACATAATTCGTGTCCAGAAGATCGGAGTAAAACTGCCTTTTGTATTTCCTGCGACACTTTCTGGACGAGGAACGAGAAGGACAGTCTTTCCTTTATTTAATTCTTGAATGGTCTTGTCGTCCCATAACTGGCTTAAGATGATTTCATCAGATTTCATTTCTGCCGGTTTTTCGTTGGGATAAACCCACATATCCCACGAATTTTCATTATCAAGCCCTTCAAGCTTAACGCTTAAATTAACTTGAGCGGCTTCTGTGATTGAGGAAAGAGGCTGTTTTATATTGCCAACAGTGGTTACAAAACCTGTAGGCAGATCAATTGGGCCAAAACTGCCTTTGCCAATGATTTTGCCTTTTTTATCGGTCAAGTTCCATTTAACATTTTTTCCTTCCAAATCTTTGCGGCCGTAATGGGAGATCATAACTTGAGCTTCAAGATCCCGATCGTTTTGCCATACAAAACTCTCAAATCGTGCCAGCGGGGTAGTTACATTGCAGAACTTGTTATACTCATCTGTTGTTACATAGCCCTTGCTTTCCCAGAATTCATCAAAAGAACCAACGGGCGCATACCCCTGCCCGGGGAAATCTCGCAGATCGAGCATCTGAACTCCTCCATATCCAGGTGTTCGCAAAGCTGCTTCCCACGTTGACTTATACAACAGTGTCTGGAACTTCCCGGAAGCCATGTAATAATCATCATATCGGTTCAGTGTTCCCCTGTCCCGCATAAAATCTTCGTATATATCAAGGTAATAGGGGTGTAGGCTGCCCTTGTATTTTTTGCGCACATCGAAATTGGGTAAGGTGGCCCACTGCCCGTCTTCGTGTGTTATAATCGGAATGTCACTGCTGTTAATAATTTTGCTGTAATCAAAATCAGTATCTGATGCACGAACTGAACGGAGTTTCTTGTCATAAAATTTGCCCTGCCCCGTAATAGCGAATTCAGCTTCCCTGCCAAAAATATGTCTCACATTATCGGTGAGCATCGTTCCATGCGTGCCTTTTTTATAGTGCCGCAAAAGCTTATCAGCCATGTTTGAGCCTTTTTCCTCTCTCAGTTCATTACCGATGGCCATAAATGCACAAGAGGGATGATTCCCGTACGCCAAGAGCAGCAAGGCTCCCTCTTCGAAAAGCCAATCGTCGGTGGTCTGGTTATTACCAAGACCGACCCACATGGTCATTTCTGACTGAAGCAAAATACCTACATCATCGGCAGCCTCAAAGGCGGCCTCGGGCGGACACCATGAGTGATAACGGACATGATTGAGCCCGCAGGATTTTGCCATTTTATATATTTCGACCCAGCTTTCTTTATCCATCGGCGGATAGCCGGTATTCGGAAATATACAGCAGTCCAGTGTGCCGCGTAAAAACAGATTCCGGCCGTTAATCTTTAACTGATTGCCGTCTGCATAAATGCGGCGAAGGCCAAATGTTGTATTATAGACATCTGCATTCATTACGTCTGTCGTGTTCGTTTGCAGTTGACAGCTTAATGTATAGACAGCCGGCGTAAACTCATCCCACAAAACGGCGTTTTTGCCAATCTTATATATTTTTTCGACGTCAACATTCTTCCCCGCTGGTATCCTTGCAGTGAATGTTTTGGAGGGTGCCTGATGGCCTTTACCGAAATTTGTTTTAGCCTGATAATTTACACTAACCTCAACTGCTTTTTCAGAAGCGTTATTCAAATTAAAAACGACTTTAGCGGTTGGGTTTTCAGTGTCAATCGTATCAACGGACACTTTAGCGATGTGTACCAAAGGTTTCGACTCAAGGTACAAATCTCCGATGATACCGTTCCAGTTGCTCTGCGTGTGGTCTGATATGTTATGGCCGCCAGCACCAACATTGATTTCTTTGATGCGATTGTCCACCCGAACGGTGATACGATGTTTGCCGGGGGTTAGATAATCGGAGAGATTGTACTGATGGGGTGCTGAAATTGAGTTTTGCATCCCTACACGTTTGTTATCCACCCAAAGCTGCGTTTCCCAGTGAACACGTTCCAAGTTTAGAAGAATCGTTGTGTCTTCCCATTCATTAGGGATTTCAACGTTTTTTTGATACCATGCTGCTCCAACATAAACTCGGTCAGGGGTCCACCACATCGACTGGCGATAGAGACCGTTTTTAACGACATAAGGCTCAAATTGCTCAATTTTGTTTACACGTCTAGTATAGCTGCCGTCAACTGTCCATTTAGTATCAACGCTCGGAATCTCACCGAATCCTTGCTCTTGGAGCGAACCTGGCAGCTGCACTTTATCACTGAGATGCTTAGAAAACCATTTTTCTGATATCCCAACATCCTTTGCGTCTAATGAAAAACGCCACTGACCGGATAAATCAATAGTTTGGGCGCTTAAGCATATAGCAGTTATCAAAACTGCTGCGGTTTGGAAGTGCTTCATACAAAACCTCTTTTGAGTAATATTTATTTTGAAGGCTTAAATACTCTAAGAAATAGATTCTATCAATAAAATAATGGGTGTCTGCGCAGAATTGTGTAAAAAAACCGCAATTTTATGCAAATAACTTTATGCTTGAAACGCAAGAGATGATGAAAGCGGCTTGGGAGAAAGCCCGGAGTTTAATCCCCCGCAGATATTTACGCACAGGCCGCATCCAAAGGCGGTTTTAGGCGTGAGGTAGTATAAAATCTTTTCTGTAAATTCGGGTTAAGGTTTTCCTCTGGGTGGAGGTGAGCAGGTCGAAGGCCTATAGGCAGTACGAGAAATGTGCGTTGTACGCTGTTTGTCGCAGATACCTTTATCAATCCATTAAATTTTCTCAACAGCATCAAAAAAATATTTTCATTTAAAGGCAGAATCCCTCATACTTAGATAAATATGAGTTCTGGATACTTGTTAAATGAATGAAGACGCTCAAAGAACTGAGGAATTTGTAAGACTGCTCTCATCCAATCGAGGCAGGCTCTACGCTTATATTATGAGTTTTGTAGCAAATCATAATGATGCCGACGATATACTTCAGGAAACTACCACTACTATGTGGCGGAAATTTCAGCAGTTTGAGCTCGGCTCTGATTTTCTGGCCTGGGCTGCAACAATCGCATACTACAAAGTGCTTGAACACAGAAAAAGAGCAGCAAAGGAATCAAAACTGCAATTTTGCGACGACCTCTTCGAGCAGATAAATTTAAGCTCCCTGAAAACTTGCAGGGATGCAGATGCCTACACCGCCCAGCTGCAGGAAAGCATTCAAACACTGCCGGAAAAGGACAGGGAACTTATAAGACAGAGATACTGGGACCAGCTGAGCGTGAATGAAATATCAAAGAGGACAGGAAAAACCGTCAGGGCGATATATTACAACCTTGGCAGGATTCACAGCCTTTTGGCCAAGAGGGTTAAGAGGGGGGTGAACTGGCAGTGAACAATGAGATTTACAAAGAACTTAGGGCATTAACGGTAAAAACTTTAGAGCAGAACGCCTCTGAAAGAGAATTCCGGCGATTAGAGCAGATTCTCAAAGACGATCCAGCTGCTCAGGAACATTACGCCGAGCTTCTGAAAGTTAATATTGCTCTGGAAGATGCGGAGTCTAAAGGTGTTGAGAACAGTTTCGATCCGGTTCCGCCGGCAGAATCGGAAAGAACTGCTGTTTTTCACAGGAAAACGAGCAAGACTGGCAGAAAGTTTGACTTTTCAATATCCGAATCCAAAAAAACTGAATTCTTAAGAAGACTTCATCTAACCGCAGCATGGTTTGCTGCCGGTGCAGCGGTGTTTCTGCTGATATTGCTTATAAACTCCCGCCCCGGAGAGAACAGTTATCAGGCAGCTTCTGTTGAAAAGCTTATCGGCGATGTTCAAGGGCTTGAGGAAGGCGGAAAGCTCTTGAATACAGATTCTCCAGTAAAGCTTTCAGATTCTCAGGCAGCCCAGCTTATCTCTGCTTACGGTGCTAAGGTGGTAATAGAAGGGCCTGCTGAGTTTTCGATGTCTGATTTAGAGCAGCTCGAACTTACCTCGGGCAGGGTATTCTGCAGGGTGCCGAAAAATGCTTTGGGTTTCAGGGTAAACAGCGAGAAGCTCCGTGTAACAGATTTAGGCACCCAATTCGGCGTTGAAATCAGCACAAACGGGAAGAATCATCTTCAGGTTTACAAGGGCAGGGCTTCTCTGATATCCGGAAGGGAAGGCAGCAGCGTGGAGAGCCGCATTGTTGAGGACGGAATAGCTGTAAATGTAACCAGAAACTGCCGAATAGAGAACGCCGAATTCTCAGGACACCGTTTCGCAAGGGAGCTCAGCAGTTCCAGCGGGCTGCTCTGGCGCGGGCAGAATTTTTCGTTAGCTTCCGTGATAGGAGGCGGAAACGGCCTCAATGCCGGCAGAAAAGATATGGCCCTTACTCTCACAGACTGGAAGCTTGAGCATAACAGCGAATACCGCCATTTGCAGTATTGGGACGGCTTTTCAATGTGGAACAGGGTTGACCAAATTCCGTATATTGATTCGGTTTTCTCCACCAGAAGCAGCGGTGCCAGCAGCCTCTCAACCACAGGGCTGAAATATGATTTTCCGCCCTCCAGGGGCGATATGTTTGTAGGTTTCTCCAATGGCGTGGTAAACAGGCGAAAACCTGTTCTCGACGGGATCGATTATTCTAAAGTTGATCAGGAAATCCTTACCTTCTGCGCTAATCTCGGTATCACATTCGATATGAACCAGATAAGGCAGAGAATTGAAGGTGTTGAAATTACAGAATTTAAAACCAGAGTTGGAATTAACGATACTGATATAAAAGGTCTTGCTGATATATGGGTTCTCATTGACGGCAGGCCAGTAAAGAGAATTACAGGAATGAAATACAGCGACCCCTCTGTTGTTATATCCGTTCCTGTAAAACCATCCAGCCGTTTTCTCTCGCTTGCCCTATCCGATGGCGGGGACGACAATGCAAACGGAGGAGACTGGGCTGTATTCGTATCTCCAGAGCTGGTGCTCACAGAAAAATAATGCTATATTAAAGGGCAAACATTATGTTAGACAGAAGAGATTTCCTTATTTCCAGTGCGGCGTTATCAGCCTGCGGTTTGAGTGTTTTGGCGGAAGAAAAAAGCGAAGAAAAGAAAATCATAACGCCTAAGAAGGGCATCGGCCTAGGGACAAAAACGGGAAGCGGCTGGCTTGAAAAAATAAAACAGCTCAATGTAAGCTGGCATTACAACTGGGGGCTTAAAACGCCCGAAAAAGAGCCGAAAGGCATTTATCATGTTCCAATGATTTGGGGAAAATGGGGCGTTGACAAGGCCGCTGATTATCTCGAGGGACTAAGCAATTCCGGAGCGGCCGAAGATGTGCTTACATTCAACGAACCGGACGGAAAAAAGCAGGCGAATATGTCTGTTGAGAAGGCTATAGAGCTCTGGCCAAAGCTGGAGGGCTGCGGCCTTCGGCTTGGCAGTCCTGCCTGCGTTCATCCGGATAATGAATGGATGCTCGATTTTATGGAGCAGGCTGAAAAGAAGAATCTCCGAGTTGATTTTGTAACTGTTCACGATTACGGCGGAGGGAATGCCGAAGGATTTATAAAAAAGCTCGAAGAGGTGAAAAAGCTTTACGGAAAGCCTCTTTGGATAACCGAATTTGCCGTTGGAGACTGGAAGGCAAAAAGCGTGCAGGAAAACAGGCATTCGCCCGCTAAGGTGCTCAGATTTATGAAAGAAGTGCTTCCAGAGCTCGAGAAGCTCGAGTTCCTTGAAAGATATGCTTGGTTCCCCGCAGGCAGAAACAGCAAACATCTTGGAACATCCGCTCTTTTCAAGGAAGACGGAAGCCTTACCAACTTAGGCCGTTTTTATTCAAGGTTCGGCGTGAAATAACAGATTCCCCGAGGTTTCACTCAAGAAACGCATTGGCAAGGTATCTGCCTTTGCTTTTGATAACCTCAACTCTGCAGCTGAAGGTTTCAGATAAAACTGAATCTGTCAAAACATTTTCGGGGGCTCCAGTACGCAGCTGCCGGCCGTGCTTTAACACCGCCACCAAATCAAGCTCTTCCGGAAGCTCCTCTAAATGATGGGTTACGCTCAGTATTGCGCGCTTATCATTACTGAGCCTCTTTATAAAATCGAGCACAATCGCGCGGTTGTACATATCCAGCCCGCTTGCAGGCTCATCCAGCAAAAGAAGCTTAGGCTCTCCCGCAACCGCCCTTAAAAGCAGACACATCATCATTTCGCCGGTTGACAGGGTGGCTATACGACGGGTTTTGAAATGCTGAATTTCCTGACTTCGGCGGTATGATTGTGGAAAACTCTGCAAAAAGTGCGTTTTGAGGCTGTTATGAGGGTTTGTTAAGTTCGGTTCGCTCGTAGTGCCTAATTTTTTATTTTTTTGACACAATGTTTTGATTTCGTATAATCTGCATTTATGTTTATACGAGTAAAGACATCAAAAAACAGTCCGAAGCAGTCGGTACAGATTGTAGAGAGTTATCGCAACGAGAAGAACCAGCCTCGTCAGCGTATAGTTCGTCATCTCGGCACAGCCTTCACAGAAGAAGAGCTTAAGCGGCTCAAGGATTTTGCCGAATTCGAGAAGGCCAAGCTTGAGGCCGAGAAAACGCCGGCACTTTTCAAGCCTGAGCATCTTGCAGAAGCTGCAATAGATGCCCGCAAAAACATTGATGATAAGCCTTTGCGGGTCAATCTAAAGAATCTCAGGGAACAGGCACGCATAACTACAGGCATCCATGAGGTATTCGGCAGCATCTACAATGAGCTTGGCTTTAACAATCTTTTCGATAGACGCAAAGAGTCTGCAGGCAAAAACCTTCGTCATATCACAATGGCAAGGCTTGCAAACCCAGTGAGCAAACGCAGCAGCGTTCAGGATCTCTCCAAAGACTTCGGCATTAACCTTTCTTTAGACAGCGTTTACCGTATGATGGATAATATCACAGATGATATTATCAGCAAGGCTCAAAACTGTGCTCACAGTGCTGCTAAAGGCCTTCTCGGCGAAGAGATAAGTCTTCTTTTCTACGACTGCACCACGCTTTATTTTGAATCATTTACAGAAGATGAGCTCAAAAAGAACGGCTACAGCAAGGATATGAAGTTCAATCAGCCGCAGGTTGTCCTTGGTCTTCTGTCCACATCAGAAGGGCTTCCAGTAGGTTATGAGGTATTCCCCGGCAATCAGTATGAAGGGCATACGCTGCATACTGTAATCCCTAAGATCAAAGAGAAATACAACCTCAAGCGTGTTATCTTCACCGCAGACAGCGCAATGCTTAGCAAGGCTAATCTTGATTACCTTGAAAAGCAGGGAGTTGAGTATATTGTGGCAGCGAGGCTTAAAAGCCTCACTGATAAATGGAAAGCAAAGGTTACAGAATCCAATGCCCCGCTTAGAAGCTTTGATTACGGCAAAGATACAAGGCTTATTGTTACCTACAGCGATAAACTCGCTAAAAAGAATAAGCACGACAGGGATGAAGCTATAAGAAAGCTCCAGGAGAAGCTTGAAAAGAGCAGCAACCCCAAATCACTTATAAGCAACTACGGCTACAAGAAGTTTATGCGTGTTACCGGCGATATAGACTGCCGGATAGATGAAGAGAAATACGCGCAGGCTGCGAATTTTGATGGTCTTCACGGTGTTATAACGAATGTCAAGGATATGGATGATTCGGCTGTAGTAGATCATTACAGGCAGCTCTGGCTGATTGAGGAGTGCTTCAGGATAAGCAAGCACGATCTGAAGATACGGCCGATATACCACTGGACGCCGAAACGAATCAAAGCCCATATACTGATATGCTTTATCGCTCTAACCTGCGCGAGAAATCTGGCCTACAGGGTTCGGCTGAGATTTGAGCCGATGTCTGTGGCGAGGATTGTAAATGCCCTCAACCACGTGCAGCTGAGCATACTCTGGGATAAGAAAACAGAGTGCAGATATGTCCTGCCATCAAAGATTAACGAGGACGCAAGAAAACTCTATAAAACAGTTAATCTCAGCACCAATACAACGCCTTACAAAATGTAATTTCACCCGCCGAAAAACCTTCCGAAATAGGGTTTGTAGTGCCTGCGCAAAAAATCGAGTCCTTTATTGACAAGGACTTATGAAAATTTACCGCCGAAGTCAGGAAGAAGCTTAGGCTCTCCCGCAACCGCCCTTAAAAGCAGACACATCATCATTTCGCCGGTTGACAGGGTGGCTATACGACGGGTTTTGAAATGCTGAATTTTATACTTCTCGAGCAGATCTTCAGCCTTTTGCGAGGCCTTCTTATCTTCGCTCTTGAGCCAAGAGGCGGGCATAATTGTTCCGGTAACGCCGGTTTTGATCAGCTCTAAAACAGTAAGACGTTTGGAGAATTCCGGCGTTCTCGAGAGGCTCAAAATTCCGATATCCTTGCGGATTTCCGGCAGATTAACCTTGCCGAATTTCTCGCCGCAAAACCAGACGCTCCCCTCGCTTGCCCAGTCGTAGCCGGATATAAGTGAGAGCAGCGAGGATTTGCCCGAGCCGTTTGCTCCTATAAGCCCGCAGCACTCACCGGCTGATATGGAGAGGTTAATCCCGTCCAATATACGTTTGCCGTATTTATCAAGGCATACGTTTTCCAAACGAATTATTTTGCTCATTTTTCACTGCCGGCTGATTAATATTGCTTGGGCTTTGGCTTGCGTTTCTTGCCGCCTTTTCTGTTCGCCGGAACTACAACCCGCTTATCCTTATCGTCCTGTTCTTTGATATGCTTGCGAATTACCTTCTGCTCAAAAACGCCGCCGAACGAACTGGCCATAATATACAGATTCAGCCCTGAGGGAGCTTTGTAGAGGAATACGAGCATAAGTATAGGCATCATAATCCGCATTATTTTCTGCTGCTGAGCAACTTCCGGGCTGGTAGCTCCTGGCTGCGCTGTGCTCATAAGCTTTTGCTGCATAAAAAGAGCCACTGAAAGAAGCAGAGGAAGCAGGTTGAATGAGCCTATTTCAATCCCTATAAAAGGAATTGTGAACGGGCTGAAGGTGATAAGGGCATCAGGCGAAGAGAGGTCTGTTATCCAGAACGGCAAAAAGCCTGCCCCCCTCAAATCAACGCTTGAGTATATCGCAGAATACAGCGAAACCCAGATCGGCATCTGTATCAGCATTGGAACAAACCCCAGCATAGGCGATGCCCCCTGGTCTTTATACAGCTGCATTACATGCTGATTCATTTCCTTAGGAGTGTCTTTGTATTTCTTCTTTATCTCTTCAACCTGCGGGCCGAGCTTGCTCATCTTCATCATCGAAACCTGCCCCTTCTTTGTGAGAGGGTGCAGAATGAGCCTAACAAGGAACACGAGGATGATAATTATGATTCCGTAGTTGGGGATGAACCCGTAGCAGAAGTTCATAAATGCGAGGATTGCAAATGTGATAGGGCGGAAGAGGTTTCCGCAGCACGCACGAAAATCAATCGCATGTATAAAATGAAGCTTCTTGTATATCGGTTCATTTTCGAAGATGCTCTTTTCTTTCGGTCCGAGATAGGTGATCATCTTTATTATCTGTTTGCTGTTTTCACTGCCTGCAGGCTGAAGTGTAATATCATCGAATTTGAGCAGGTAAGCAAGGCTCTCAGTGCCGTTTGTGTTTGGCTGGTCGCCCTCAGATTTCCCCTTAATCAGCTTGCTGTCGTAATATCTTGCCCTGTCCGGCAGTACGCGGCAGTCTTTGGTTATAGGCTTTAGTATGCAGGTGAAATATTTGTTGCCGTTTGCTATCCAGTTGAATTTGCCGGCGCCTTTCGGGGCCTTTATCTGAACGTCTTCCAGCTCTTTTTCAATGCCGGTGTTCATATAATCGATCTCGGCCTTGCGTGCTGTTTTGAGCTCGATTTTGCTGGATTTAATCTTGTCCCCTTCTTCGCCTTCATAAAACGCGCTTACGATGCTCCTGCCGTCCATACGAACGCCTTCTCTGATAAAGCCCACCGGCCCGTGAACCTGAAATACCGGCTTTAAGACCTGATCGGAGAGATTTTCGAGAGTGAAATAAACCTCGAAATGCTGCTTTTCCGGCAGAAGGAGAAATGTTTTCTTGATCCTGAGCACTTCCCCGAAGCCCTCGCTCGAAAGAACTGCGGTGAAGCTTAAGCTTTCGCTGCCTTTATCGTTTCTCTTAACCTGCCCGGCCTTCCAGTTGAGCTTGCCCAGCGGAAATCTGCCTGGTATCCCCTTGAACCAGAGGTATGTGTTTTTCAGTGAATAGGCCTTTCCTGCTTCGAGCCTTGATACAGGAGCAAGGGCGAGGAACGGGTCTTCTTCGCTTCCGCGTTTGTAGTAGCCGTTCAGACGGGCATACTTGATAGAAGCCCCTTCATTGGTAAGCTGAAGCTCGAACTGGTATGGAGAGTCTTTCTGTACAGACCCGAGAATATAATCTCTCTGTTCTTCTCCCGAGGCGGAAAGCTTTGTGAAGTCTATTTCAGGGCGGCCTGAGTTTTCTTCGCCGTCAGTTTGACCTTCATTTTCTGCGCTGAAGGCTGCTGAGGCAGTAAAGAGGACAGCCGCCAGTAGGAGCAGTAATTTGCCCAAAGTTTTATCCGGTGAATATATATTGTAAGCTTTGTTATTCATTATCTTCCTTCAATAAGTCTATCGGCTTCGAAGTTGTCGAGCATTGGGATGCTGTAAATCTTTTCGGAAATGTTGGCAATATCGTATTCCAGCCGTACAAAATACACCTTGTTGTCCTGCACGTAAGCATAGCTTGCTCTTTTATCTCTGTCTCTTGGCTGGCCAACTGAACCAACGTTTATAATAGCCTTTTCCTCAGGCTCAATCGGGTAGTAATCTCCGAGTTCATCGGGCGTGTAGAAGTCCGGGTCTTCCAGAAACACGCCAGGCAGGTGTGTATGCCCGATGAAGCAGATATTTTTTACGTTGTCAAAAAGCGAGGTAACCTTCGCAGGCGAGGTGAAGATGTCGTCAGGGAAAACGTATTCATTTATCGGCCTTCTCGGCGATGCATGAACCATATCCACATTAATTTTCTGCCCTTCAGCTTCCAATCCGAAGCTGTATCTCATCGGCAGTCCTGCAAGAAAGCTCCATCTTTTTTCAGCCAGCTTCACTTCTTTTTCCGTGCAGAGCTGCTCGCGAGTCCAGTATGCAGCGAGCTCTGCGCCGTAGTTGAAGTTCGTAGGCTCGTAAAGCACTGCATAATCGTGGTTGCCCATTATGCAGGTATCTGTTTTCTCTATGATAAGATCAAGGCATTCAAACGGATAAGGCCCGTATCCCAAAACATCCCCAAGGCAGATAATTTTCTTTATGCCTCTGTTTTCGATGTCCTCGAGTACTGTGTTTAATGCTTCAATGTTTGAGTGAATATCGCTGATAATTGCAAACATAGCTATTTCCGATTATTCTTCAAAGGTTTCCATAAATTTGACCGCTGCTTTATCAAGGCATCCGGCCGAGCCGGGGATTATGTCTGCTTTCTTGTGATACTTTTCTATAGGGCTTGCTGCCATACGTGCAAGCGAACTGCTGCAGATTACCTCTAATCCGTCTGAGCCGATCCAGCTAGAGCGCATTACGGTGAAGCTCATCATCATTGCCGAGATCACATCCGCCTCTTCACGCTCAAGATTGAGGCTTATCGGAGCAAGACTCGAAAAGGCCTGATAAGCCTTAGGCCCGTAGAGGCCGAACATCGCTGTATTCTCCGTAATATCCCTTACAGCAGTCCCGCCGCCTGCAGCTTCATCTTTGAGAAGTTTTAAAACGCTCGCGTTATTTGCCGGATGGCTTATAACAAGCGCCTTCCCGCCGGCAGTTACTGTTCTAACCACCCCGCAGGAGAGTCTGCTGAAACTGCATTCGCCTTCGCGGAGCTTCCCGCCTGCGAGCTTCTCAGCGAACTGCTTGAAGCCTTGGCCTGTAATCTCGAATCTTCCGAATGGAGTAAGGTCGAATGCTATGTTCGATTTGAACAGGGCATCTTCGCACGAAGGGAATTCCGGAAAATCTGCAGGCATATTCCATCCGTAGTATTCGGAGAAAACTGCACCGAACCTCTCGTAAAGCTCTGTAAGAGGGCTGATTTTTAGCATAATCTACAATTTTAATTTGGTTTAATAAATTTTAAGGCTGCACCGAAATGCAAAACATAAACAACCCCAGATTATGGTTTATTTGGCTTGCGAATCAACACTGTTTATAAAATTTTCGCCTGCCTTTGTATAATTATTTTATATCAGCCGGCATATAAGGTCGTAATCGCTTGTATCGGCAACTTCCGCCTCAATAAATTTTCCGGGTTCAATCTGCTTTTCCGGAACTGCGCACACGCTGTCTATCTCAGGGGCCTGGCCGTAATACCGTGCCTGCGTATAGTCTTCGCAGAAGCCTTCGGTTAGCAGGGTTAGCTTTTTGCCCTGCATATTGCGGTTTTTTCGGAAGGCGATTTCCTGCTGGGCTCTCATAATCTGACCAACCCTTTTCTGCTTTATCTCTTCAGGCAGCTGATTATCCATCCTGCCTGCGGGGGTGTCTTTTTCGGGGCAGAAGGCAAACGCGCCGAGTGCATCAAATTCTGCCCATTTTATAAATTTGAGCAGTTTATTGTGTTTTTCTTCAGTCTCGCCCGGATAACCCGATATCACAGTTGTTCTGAGTACAGGCTTATCCAGCTTCGCCCTTATCTTTTCAATAAGCTCGGCAGTTTTCTCTTCAGTATCCGTTCTCCGCATTGATTTTAGCAGTTCGTTGTCTATATGCTGGATTGGCATATCGATATAATTTAGGATCTTTTTGTGCGAAGCGATAGTGTCTAAGAGCTTATCGCTCACGGAGGCCGGATAGAGATACAGAATCCTTATCCACTCTAAATCTGTTTTGGCAAGCTCTTCAAGCAGCTCGCAGAGCCCGTCTTCAAGACCAATATCCTTGCCGTAGCCGGTGGTGTCTTGCGCGATTAGATTCACCTCACGAACCCCGTTCTCGCTTAGAACCTGCGCCTCGCGGATTATCTCAGCCTTAGGCTTGCTCCGGAAAGGGCCTCTGATTGCAGGTATCGTGCAGAAAGAGCAGCCTCTCCCGCACCCTTCGCTTATACGAAGATAAGCGCTGCCCGGCGATGTTGTAAGAAGGCGTACGCTGTCATTTGAGACGAATTTCTTGCCGGAGGCTGTGTCAATTTTTCGGCTCCCCTTAGACTTTGCGGTTTTCAGGAGCAGCTCGCCGGCCTTGTCTCTCTCGCATAGGCTGATAAGGCAGTCTATCTCGGGCAGGGCTTCTGCAAGCTCTCTGCCCATCCGCTCCACAAGGCAGCCTGCCGCTGCTACGAAGCGAACCTTGCCCTGTTTCTTGAGCTCTATTCCCTGCCTGAGCTCCTCGAAGGCTTCCTGTTTGGCCGGTTCGATAAAACCGCATGTGTTTACTATATAGAAATCGGTGTTTTCTGAAGAGCTGTCTAAGATGAAGCCCCGTTCGGCCATATCTGCGAGCATTACCTCTGTATCCACCGTATTCTTCGGGCATCCAAGAGATACAAATGTTACTGTGTAGTTTTTTGCCATATTCTGCTCGTCTTAATAATATTGTGATAATATCCGCCAATTATACCGATTTGCGCAATCTTTTAAACGGGCGTTTGAGAGCCGCTCTGATTTTGCATCGCATTTTCGTGGGAACCAAAACACAGGTTCTTACCCCTAGAGCAGCTTGAATATTTGCAAAGAAGCCGCTGTTTATCTAAAAAACTGGGTCGCCGCTCGGTAATATTTTCATTTTTGCAGTTGATTGACTGTAATTTTAGAATACTGATGTTCAATAGAAGTTCATTATTTGTCTTCTCGGGTTTCCCAGCGCTGCAGTTGTAAAAAAAATGATTATAAGTAAAATATTGCTTCAAAATATAAACTTAAACTTTTGGAGAAAACCAATGAGCGAACAGATAAGTGATAAGATCAAAGAGTGTATCCAGCAGATACGTCCGATGCTTCAGTCAGACGGCGGAGATATTGAGCTTGTAGAGGTAACGGAGAACAACGACGTAAAAGTTCGCCTTCAAGGTGCTTGCAGAGGCTGTCCGGGGGCGAGGATGACGCTCAAAATGGGTGTTGAAAGAAGGCTTAAGGAGCAGGTGCCTGGAGTTGGCGAAGTTATTTCAGTGGAATAACTTCAGCATAATTGTTGTATTAAAAGAAATATTATTACAGATATAATCATCAAGGATAACGGAAGAAATCAATGAACAGGATAACCTGGACAAAATCAGATGAGGCCCCTTCGCTGGCATCTTATTCCCTTTTGCCGGTGGTGGAGGCATACTGCAAAGCTGCCGGAATTGATATTGAGGTTAGGGATATTTCGCTGGCAGGCAGGATAATTGCAAATTTCCCAGATCAGCTCACGAATGAGCAGAAACAGCCGGACGATTTAGCCTATCTCGGCGAGCTGGTAAAGCAGCCCGAGGCAAACGTTATAAAGCTGCCGAATATAAGCGCATCAATCCCTCAGCTCGAAAGTGCGATAAAGGAGCTTCAGGAAAAAGGCTATAACATCCCGAGCTACCCGCACAAGATAAAAACACAGCAGGACAGAAAGCTTATCGATAGGTTTGCCGCAGTTCTTGGGTCTGCGGTTAATCCGGTCTTGCGTGAGGGCAATTCGGACAGAAGGCCTGCCAAGGCAGTAAAGCAGTTCGCAAAAAAGCATCCGCACGGGATGGTTAAGCCTTGGCCGGAAAATGGCAGCAGGGCTGATGTGGCCTATATGCAGGAAGGCGATTTCTATGGCTCTGAGAAGTCTGTTACGCTTGAAAAGCCCAGCAGCGTGAAGATTGAATTTGTATGCGAAGACGGCTCAAAGAAAACGCTCAAAGACAGCCTGCCTCTGCTTGAAGGCGAGGTAGTGGATTCTGCTGTTATGAACGTTGAAGCTCTCGAGCAGTTTTACAGCGAGAAAATGAAATTCGCAAAAGAAGAGGGTCTGCTTCTGTCTCTGCACTTGAAGGCCACAATGATGAAGGTCTCTGACCCCATTATGTTCGGCCATTGCGTGAAGGTTTTCCTTAAAGACGTTATCGATAAACACAGCGAAACTCTCGATTCGCTCGGAGTTAATCTAAATTACGGTCTCGAGAATATCTTCAGCAAGCTGGAAGGGCTTGAACCCTCCAAAAGGCATGAAATTGAAACAGATATCCGCAAGGCGTATGAAAACAACCCCTCGCTTGCGATGGTTGATTCGAGAAAGGGAATTACCAACCTCCACGTTCCCAACAATATTATTATAGATGCCTCAATGCCAAACGTAGTTCGAGACGGCGGGAAGATGTGGAACTCTGACGATGAGCTTCAGGACACACTCGCCCTCATTCCGGACAGAAGCTATGCCTGCGTTTATCAGCAGATTATTGAGGATTGCAAAGAAAACGGGCAGTTCAATCCGGCTGAGATGGGCAGTGTTTCCAACGTTGGCCTTATGGCAAAGAAGGCCGAGGAATACGGCTCGCACGACAAGACATTTGAGGCCGAAGCCAGCGGCACGATTCAGGTAGTAAGCGATTCAGGCGAAGTGCTGATGTCTCAGAAGGTGAGCAGGGGAGATATATTCCGGATGTGTCAGGCCAAAGACGCCCCTATAAAGAGCTGGGTGGAGCTGGCTGTGTCTCGTGCCCGCGAGGAAGGAGTGCCTGCTGTTTTCTGGCTTGACGAAAAAAGAGCTCACGACAGAGAGATTATCGCCAAGGTGAAGAAATATCTGCCCGAATTCGACACCTCCGGGCTTACCATAGAGATTTTAGAGCCGAGAGAGGCTATGAAATACTCCCTCCAGCGGGTGCGCAGGGGAGAAGATACCATCTCCGTTACGGGCAATGTTCTTCGTGATTACCTCACAGACCTATTCCCTATCCTCGAGCTCGGAACAAGCGCAAGGATGCTTTCGATTGTGCCCCTGATGAACGGAGGCGGGCTCTATGAAACCGGCGCAGGCGGGTCTGCTCCGAAACACGTTGCCCAGTTCCTCAGGGAGAATCATCTCCGCTGGGACTCGCTCGGGGAATACTGCGCGTTAGTGCCTTCACTCGAAAAGATTGCTCAAAAAACGGGCAGCAAAAAGGCAGCATCTCTCGCAGATGCCCTAAACAATGCTATCAGCGACTATCTCGAAAACGGGAAAACTCCTTCCCGCAAGGCCGGCGAGCCGGACAACAGGGCGAGCACTTATTTTCTCGCTATGTACTGGGCAAAGCATCTTGCACAGCAGAAAGAGGACTCAGAGATGGCAGAGCGTTTCGCAAAAGTCTTCAGCAGGCTCAGTGAAAATGAATCCCGAATAATGGAAGATCTATTGAAGGTTCAGGGCAGTGCTTCTGATATAGGCGGATACTACAAGCCGGACGACAAACTCGCTGAGAAGGCTATGCGTCCCAGCGAAATACTTAATGAAATAATCGAAGGCGTGTAGATTTACTGCCCGCCGCAGAAAGTTTTACATCGTGATAGATAAGTGGCGAAAAATTGTAAGCGGGGAGGACAGAAGCCATGCAGGGCTGCTTATGCTTTGCGTGTTTATTGTCCTCTCCTGTTTTTACCGATTCGCCGTATGGCTGAGGAATCTGCTCTACGATAAAGGGCTTCTCAAGATTTCTAAAGCCAATCATCCTGTGATAAGCGTTGGAAACATTACAGCAGGCGGTACAGGCAAAACGCCCCTTGCAATCGAGCTTTGCCGACTGCTTGTTGGCAAGGGATATAAGCCTGCTGTGCTAACGCGGGGATACGCCTCAGATTCGGGATTTGCAGACGAGCCTGAGGAGATAAAGCTTGCGTGCCCTTCGGCCGAAGTTTTCATAAATCCGGACAGGGCTCAGGCCGCCCGAAATGCAGAATCGAATTCTGAATGCAATGTTTTCATCCTCGACGACGGCTTCCAGCACAGGCGTTTAGCGAGGGATTTAAATATTGCTGCTGTGGATGCTGGCTGTCCGTTTGGATATTCAAGGCTCCTGCCGGCGGGACTGCTTAGAGAGCCGATAAAAAATATTTCCCGCGCAGACTGCATAGCTGTTACAAAATGCGAAACCGCAGGCGAGAAGGAAATTGAAAATATTCGCAATAGAATTCGCTCTTATAATTCCAGCGCACCTATTGCAGTTCTCCGTCAAAGATTTGTATGCTTCCGCACTCTGGACGGACAGACATTGAAGCTCAGGTCTTTGAAGGATAAGAGGGCATTTGTATTCTGCGGCCTTGCGAACCCTGAGAGCTTTTTGGAAAATGTAACACGAAGCAGAATCGAAATTGCAGGCAGGAGGCTTTTCAAAGACCACCACAGCTACACCGCCGAAGATCTTGAATTAATCCTTTCCGACTCGTCTAATTCGGATATAATCGTTATGACGCGTAAAGACTTTGTTAAGGTAAGCAGGATTGCTGAATTCTCCGGCTGGGAAGAGTTCAGGAAGAAGGCGGGCTATTTTGAGCTTTCTTTGGAATTCGTTGATGGCTTTGGCAGACTGGAAGATTTATTAAATGAGCTCGGCAGATAAAAGAATTTTAACGGATATTTACGAAAAGCTTTTGAGCCTCTCCAGCCCGAAGGTTTTGCTTGTGGGGGATTTTATGCTCGATAAATATACCCACGGCGATGCACTGCGCATAAGTCCCGAGGCTCCTGTGCCGGTTTTAAAGGTTGTTCACACTGAGTACAAATGCGGCGGGGCGGCATCTGTGGCTGCAGATATTTGCGAATTAGGGGCAGAGCCTTTATGTATCGGTATTACCGGACAAGATGAACACGGCAGGCTCTTGAGAGATAAGCTGAGGGCTTTAGGAGCAGATACATCAGCCCTTGCAGAATCCCCCGCCAGACCTACAACCTGCAAGAACCGCTTAGTTGGCCTTGCCCAGCACAAACACCCCCAGCAGCTTATGAGAATCGATGAAGAATCCAGCGAAGAGCTCGCCGAAGAAGAAGAACAGAATATTCTCAGCAATTTCAGCTCAAAGCTGCCCGAGGCTGATATCGTATGCCTTGAAGACTACAATAAAGGCGTATTAACAGAGAATGTGTGCCGCAGGATAATTGAGGCTGCCCGAAATTCAGGCAAAATGGTGGTTGTTGACCCTCCTATGGGACGCGATTATCAAAAATTTGCCGGAAGTACTGTAATCACTCCGAACCGAAATGAAGCACGCCTTATCTCTGGCATAGAGATTGATTCGCCTGAATCTGCCGGGAAGGCAGCCGAGGCAATACGGAGCTGGCTTGATATTGATGCGGTTGTTATAACGATGGATAAAGACGGGGCATACCTAAAGACAGCCGATTGCTCAATGCTCGTTCCTACAGTGCCCAAAACTGTGTACGACGTGGCTGGGGCGGGGGATATGGTTCTCTCGGCGATTGCTGTGGCTTTGGCTGCGGGCTGGCGATACGAGATTGCCGTACACCTTTCGAATATCGCAGGCGGGCTCGAGGTGGAGAAATTTGGCGTAGCTTCTGTAAGCACTGCTGAGATTCTCGAAGAGATCAAAAAACGCATTTTCCCCGGGGAAAGCAAGATTGTGAAAATGGCTGATATCAGCGAACTTTGCGAAAGGCTCAGAATCGAGGGTAAAAGGATAGTGTTTACCAACGGCTGCTTTGACATTATCCACGAAGGCCATATAAATTTTCTCGGTTTTGCAAAAAGCCAAGGCGATGTGCTCGTTCTTGGGCTGAACAGCGATGCAAGCGTTAAGCGGCTGAAAGGTGAAGACAGGCCTGTAAACGCAGAAAATGCAAGGGCAGCGGTACTGAGCAGTCTTGAGTGTGTTGATTATGTGTGCATCTTCGATTCAGACTCGCCCCTCGAGATAATCAAAGCTGTAAGGCCGGATGTCCTTGTGAAAGGCAAAGACTGGGAGAAAAAGGGCGTTATAGGAAGTGAATTTGTGAAAGCGAACGGCGGCGAGGTTGTCTTAGCCGATTTGGTTGAGGGAATAAGCTCAACAGCTATAATTAATAAGGTAAAAGGCAAGAGTTTTTAATTCTGCTAAGGGGGCATTGATGAAAAATCTCTTTGGTGATGAAGTTAAGTTAGGGCAGGATGAGGCGGCTAAAGAGAAATCTTCGTCCGGCGAGGATTTAGATGAAAGCCAGAAGGATAAGGCGGTGTTTCTCGATAGAGACAACACTATCATCTCCGATACGGGCTACATTTCAAAACCTGAGCAGGTAAAGCTTATGCCCGGGGCGGGAAAGGCTCTTCGCTGCATGCAGCAGTTGGGATACAAGCTTTTCGTTGTTACCAATCAGTCCGGAATAGCCAGAGGCCTTTTAACAGAGGAAAGGCTTGCGGAGATCCACAGCAGATTGAAGAGCCTGCTTATGCAGGAAGGCGTGGAGCTGGAGGATGTTTACTACTGCCCATACCATCCCGAAGGTGAGCTGGAGGAGTACAGGAAGGAAAGCTTCCAGAGAAAGCCCGCCCCAGGGATGATTCTTCAGGCTGCTGAAGAGCACAATATCGCTCTGGAAAAATCATGGCTTATAGGTGACAGATACAGAGATATTAAGGCCGGACGCTCAGCAGGGTGCTGCACCATCCTGATAAATCTGCCAGGGAATGAAGACAGGAAAGATAAATCAGACCCGCCCCCAGATTATGCAGCGGTAAATATCAAAGAGGCGGCTAATATTATTATGATGTATCACCATAAGAAAGAAGGAAGGCATAAGGTTTTGGATATAGGAAGTTTTAAGGCAGACGGTTTAGATGGGCTTGCAGATAGGAATTCGGATGTCTCTGAGCTGGCTAAAATCTTGGAAAGGATGGAAGAAAATATTCTCGGCGAACTGCAAAGGGGCAGGAATGTATTCAGCAAATGGAAGGCATTTGCCGTGGCAGTGCAGGTTATAAGTATTGCCTGCCTTTTGATTGCTTTAATAGGTGTTTTCGCAAGCATAAACTGGATTGATTCGGTTTTAACACCCCTTGTATTTGCTGCGGTACTTCAGCTAATGGCTATTTCGGCCTACATGATCAGTAAAAGCTGATTTTTTTCAGAATTTAGCGGTATGTTTAGCAAAAAGTTCTGGAAATTACTGTTAAATTATTTAAAAACATCAGGGCGAATCAAAAACTGTTTGCTTTATAGTCGAAAAAAATGGTTAGCGTTGTTTATAAATGAAAAATGATAGTGAAAAATTTGTATATTTCTCGGGTGAAGAGCTGTGTATCTGCCTGCCTGAGGTGGTGGATAAATCTCTGGCCGGCGATTTGTACAGAAAATTCAAATCCGAAACAGCTTCAATCGCACCGACCAGAATCATAATAAAAAGCAGTGATGGTTTTATTTGCCAAAACGCAGGCAAAGCCTTTATATCCTTAGTCAAGAAATACTGCTGCCGGAAAGATATACTACTCGACGATGAGCATCTCTCTTGCAGTGTGGACGATTTGGTAAAAGATTGCCCCAGCGAGGAGGTGCAGGAGCAAACTGCCCATGTTTTCCGTGAATTTATTGTAGGTTTTGGGAAGGGTTTCTGTGGATATTTGAGCTCAATTACAGACAAGGTTGAGTATTACGGCAGGGTCTTCGCTTCGTTTGCGGGGCTGCTTAAAAACCCGAAGACCTTCAGATGGGCGGATTTCTTCAGGATAGCAGAAAGTGCAGCAGTCAATTCATTCGGAATATGTATGCTGATAGGATTTCTGTTTGGGCTGATTCTTTCGTTCCAGTCCGCAACATCAATGAAGCAGTTCGGGGCGGAAATATACGTTGCAAGTCTCGTGTCTCTAACGCTTTTTCGCGTGATGGGGCCGTTTATAGCTGCAATTTTGTTCTCTGCAAGAAGCGGGACGGCCTTCGCCGCAGAGCTGGGTACGATGAAGATCAATGAGGAAATAGATGCACTCAAAACTTTCGGTCTCAGACCGGTGCCGTTTCTCGTGCTTCCCAGAGTTCTTGCAGGCACACTCTTTGTTCCAGTTCTCACACTCTACACCAGCCTTTTCGGGCTTGTAGGTATGAGCATCGTTATGCGTTCGATGGGTTATCCTTTCGAGGTAATATTCGATCAGGTAACTATGCTCACGGGCCTGTCCGATTTTGCTCAGGGGATGTTCAAGGCAATCGTGTACGGATTTGAAACCGCTGCGATAGGCTGCCTTAGCGGACTCAGCACCCAGACGGGCAGCAAGGCTGTAGGCGACGCTGCCACGAAGGCAGTGGTAAGCGGCGTAGTTGCCATAGTTCTCACCGAAGGCGTATTTTCTGTAATCTTCTATGTGCTGGGGATATAGCCGTGTCTGAAACAGTAGCCAGAGTAAATAATCTAACTTCCGGATATTTCGGCCAGACCGTCCTTGAAAACGTCAGTTTTGATGTGCAAAGGGGTGAGATTTTTATCATCCTCGGCGGTTCAGGCTGCGGAAAGAGCACGCTCTTAAAGCATATGATTGGCCTCTACAAGCCATACAGCGGCAATGTGCTGATTATGGGAGAGGATATATCCGCCGCAGGCGAGAAGGACTTCAAAAACCTTGTGAAATATTTCGGCGTGATGTATCAGAACGGAGCATTATTCGGCTCTATGAACGTGCTGGAAAATCTTCGTCTGCCCTTGGAGATCTATACCGACCTGCCCAGAGAGCTGATGAACGAAATCTGCATCTCAAAGCTCTCGCTCGTAGGCCTTGAAACGAGCTACAATCTAATGCCCTCCGAGCTTTCAGGCGGAATGAAGAAAAGAGCCGCTATCGCAAGGGCGATGGTGCTCGATCCGGACATCCTATTTCTTGATGAGCCAAGTGCAGGGCTCGATCCGATCACAAGCGCAGAGCTCGACAGCCTCATCCTCACCCTTTCCCGCAAAACCGGCATTACATTTATCGTTGTCTCCCACGAGCTTGACAGCATATTTACAATAGCAGACCGCGTGATTATGCTTGATAAAAGCGTAAAGGGGATTATAGCTGAAGGAAGCCCTGAAGATCTGAAAAAGAATTCTGAGAATCAGCTTGTACAAAACTTTTTCAATCGTATATCTTCGTCTTTAAAACAATGATTACTTTTCCTGTAACACAGAAAAAGGCCGATGCCCTGCGGAGCAGAATGAAGCAGTGCGGGCTTCAGGAGGCCGACTTCGAGGAGAAGTTCATCCGCTCTTCCGGCCCGGGAGGTCAGAAAACCAACAAGACCGCCTCCTGCGTTTATCTTATTCACAAGCCTACAGGCACTGAAGTGAAGTGCGATAAGGAAAGAAGCCAAGGCCTCAATCGCTATTACGCTCGCAAGTTTATGTGCGAACAGATTGAATCGAAAACTGAAGGCGTCAAAAGCAAACAGCAGTTCAAAGCCGAAAAGATCCGTAAGCAGAAGAAAAGAAGGAAAAGGCGAGCCGCAGATAAGCTCAAACGCAAAGATTAGTATTCCTGCAGCGTATTTTCCTCTTTTATGTGGAATTCGTGTTATTTTTCTTGGCAGCAGCCCTGATTTTTTTGTACTTAGGGGCTAAAAAGTCTTGTAAAAGGGCTGCAAAGTATTATAATTCATCTTCTCTCGTTGCCCGGAAGCGTGCTTCGGCAAGGGGGTTGGCAGTCCGCGACATGGTCAGCTCCGGCTTCAGGTAATGAGACTTCTCCCCGCTCGAAGCGGGAATCGCGGCATATTAATATGCAGTTCTTCTGCATTCTTGTCGTAATTTGGTACCCGGTGGTGTAATTGGCAACACCTCAGCTTTTGGTGCTGAAATTTCTGGTTCGAGTCCAGACCGGGTAGTTTCTTTAACAGGAAGCGGTTTCAATTGCCGGTAAGGCTGGAATATACTGAAGGCCGAGCCGTGGGAAGGATTCATAAATGTTTCTAAATGAGAGTGTGAAAGTATTCGGCGGCTCTGCTAATCCGGAGCTGGTGAAAAAAATCTGCGGTTATCTCGGCGTAACCCCGGGCGGCGCTGCTATACGCAGATTCCCGGACGGCGAGAAATTCGTTAAAATAGATGATAATGTTCGCGGTAAAGACTGCTTCATAGTTCAGTCAACCTGCACGCCGGTTGACGGGAATCTCATGGAGCTTTTGATTATGATCGACACCCTCAAACGGGCGAGTGCAAACAGAATAACCGCTGTTATCCCTTATTACGGCTATGCCCGTCAGGACAGAAAAGATGATGGAAGAGTCCCTATTACTGCAAAGCTGGTGGCTAATCTTCTTACCGCAGCAGGAGCAACGAGGGTTTTGGGTATAGACCTTCACGCAAGGCAGCTTGAGGGATTTTTTGATATACCGGTTGACCATCTTATGGCAGAGCCTGTGATGGTGAAGTACCTCAGGGATAAAAAAATCCAGAAGCCGGTTATCGTTTCCCCGGATGTGGGCAATGTAAAAACCGCTTCAAGGTATGTAAGCCATATAAGGGCAGACCTTGCTATAGTGCATAAAAAACGGCTCAACGGCAAAGACGTTCACAGCGAGAACATAATCGGAAGCGTTGAAGGCAAAAACGTGGTTATGGTGGATGATATGATTTCAACCGCCGGAACTATCTGCTCTGCGGCGAAGCTTGTAAAGAAGATGGGAGCCAACAAGGTGATTGCAGGTGCAACACACGGGCTCTTCTGCGGGCCTGCTGTTGAGCGGATACAGGAATCTTACATAGATGAGATTTTTGTAACCGATACGATACCTCTCAGGGATGACGTTAGAAACGGGATAAACGTAACGGTTTTGAGCGTAGCAGAGCTTTTGGGAGAATCGATTAAAAGAGTTCACAGAAACGAATCAATAAGCAGTTTGCTGCTTTCGTAGTTATCAGTTGCAGCTTGATTAAGCTGCGTGATAGTAATAATTTATCAGTGAGGAAAAGATGACAGAAACATTTTCATTGAAAGCAGAGCTTCGGGAAACGGGGACCAAGTCCGCTGTCAAGCTTCGTGAAAACGGCAGGACGCCTGCTGTTATTTACGGGCACAAGCAGGAGCCGGTGGCTGTGAGCATAGAAACTAGCGATTTGCTGAAGGCTATGCACAGCGGTAACAGGCTTTTCGACCTTGAGTTCGACGGCAAGTCCGAAACTCTTCTGCTAAAAGACATGCAGTACGACCACTACCAGAGAGATGTAATTCATGTAGATCTTATGCGTGTGGATATGGACGAGAAGGCAAGCGTTACGGTGCCGGTTGTCCTTAAAGGTACTGCAAAAGGTATCGCCGAAGGCGGTATGGTGGATGTACACTTAGACCATATCGACGTTGAATGTCCGGTTGTTTCGATCCCCGAATATTTTGAGGTTCTTATCAAGGATCTGGGATTGAACGATTACATCACTGTAGGTAATATCGAGCTTCCCCGCGGCGCATCTCTTATAACAGATTCTGAATCTGTTGTGGTAAACTGCCACGAAGTTACCGTAGCCCCGGAGCCGGAAGAAGGCGAAGAGCTCGAGGAAGAGGCAGTAGAGCCGGAAGTGATTACAGAGAAGAAACCGGAAGACGAAGAAGAGCAGAAGTAGCGGTAGATTATGGCATGCAGGCTTATTGCAGGGCTCGGAAATCCGGGCAAAAAGTACGAAGGCACGCGGCATAATATAGGTTTTGATGTATTAGACCGTTTTGCCGAGAAGTGCGGCGTCAGCATAAGCGGCAGAAAATTTTCTTCGCTCTGTGAGATTTTTGAGTTCGGCGGGGATAAGATAATCCTTCTCAAACCCCAAACTTTTATGAACCTCAGCGGTCAGGCAGTAGCAGCTGCGAGGGGTTTTTATAAGATTGATATAAGCGATGTACTGATTA
This sequence comes from Sedimentisphaera cyanobacteriorum, assembly GCF_001997385.1. Taxonomy (NCBI): domain Bacteria; kingdom Pseudomonadati; phylum Planctomycetota; class Phycisphaerae; order Sedimentisphaerales; family Sedimentisphaeraceae; genus Sedimentisphaera; species Sedimentisphaera cyanobacteriorum. The sequence continues at coordinate 553,737 of NZ_CP019633.1, forward strand.
TTGCAGATGATATGGCTATCGATACGGGAAGAATAAGGCTCAGGCCGTCCGGCTCTGCTGGAGGGCACAACGGCCTTAAAGATATCATCGCAAAGCTCGGGAGTCAGGATTTTCCGAGGCTGAGAGTGGGCATTGGAAAAAGCCCGCTGCCGAACAGTACCGGATATGTATTAGGACGCCCCTCTCCGGAGCAGAGGCAGGAGCTTCAGCTCGGGATTGGAAGGGCGGTTGAATGCATTGAAATGCTTATAAAAGACGGACTTGAAAAAGCTATGACAGAATATAACAGTAAAAATTAATGGCCTGAAGGCCGGTGTAATAAATTTTGTAAACCGGAGGTTATTACCTTGGATACAGCTAAAAGACTTTATGAAGCCCTGTTTCTGGTGGACCCTGCTTTAGCAGCGGGCGACTGGACAGGTTTGGTTGAAAAGATTACCGCTTTGGTGGAAAAAAGAAGCGGTGAGATTGTCAGCCTTAAGAAGTGGGATGAACGTAAATTGGCTTACGAGATTCAGAACAAATCTCGCGGGACATACATCCTTGTTTATTTTAATGTTGAACCTCGTGAGCTCAGTAATGTTGAGAGGGATATAAATCTCTCGGAAGACATTATGCGTGCCATGGTTCTGCGTGCTGATTTTATCGATCCTTCAAAACCGATCGATAAAGAAACTCCTTTAGAAGCCGAAGAGAGGGTGAAAAGAGAGCAGGAAGCAAAGCAGGAGATTGAGTCTTCAGCAGCAGGTTCTGCGGCTTCTGTTTCCGAAGAATCAGCGGAAAAACAGGAAGCCCAAGAGCCTGAAAGTGAGCCTGAAAAGGCCGATGAGCCTTCAGAATAAGCTTAATTATTTCTTTAGAACGGAGAGATTGAAATGGCCAGCTTTAATAAAGTAATACTGCTCGGCAACCTTACAAGAGATCCGCAGTTTTCGTATCTGCCAAGCGGCACTCCGCTCGTTGAGTTTTCCGTGGCCACGAACAGAAAGTTCGTAGGTCAGGACGGTCAGCAGCGGGAAGAAGTTTGTTTTACAGACTGCAGGATGTTCGGCAAGCGGGCGGAAGTTATCAACAAGTATTTCAAAAAGGGCTCTTCAATTTTGGTTGAAGGCAGACTGATTCTCGACAGCTGGACAACTCAGGACGGAAGCAAGCGAAGCAGACTGCGCGTGCAGGCGGAGAATTTCGAATTCACCGGCGGTGGCGGCGGCGGTTCTCAAAGACAGGGCGATTATCAGCAGGGCGGCTACCAGCAGCCCTATCAGCAGCAGCCCCCTCAGAACAATCAGCCTCAGCAGCCTCCTCAGCAGTCATCTTCAGATGCTTTCGGCGGCGGTGATGATTTTAATCCAGATGATATACCGTTCTAAAAACTGCTTGAGCTGAAAAGGGCTTTAGTTAATTGTATTTAGATAATTAAAACTTAATTTAAGAGCATTAAATTATGAAAAACCAGAGAAGAAACAAAAAAAGAAGAACTGCCACAATTCGTGAGCAGAACCAATGCCGGTTTTGCAGGTCTAAAACCGAGTATGTGGATTATATGGACATTGAAACGCTTTCAAAGCTTCTTACAAACCGCGGCAAAATATATTCCAGAAAGCGCAGCGGGAACTGTGCAAGCTGTCAGCGGAAGGTTCAGAACGCCATAAAACGTGCAAGGTATATGGGGCTGCTTCCATACCAGACCTGATACGGTTAAGACAGGCGTTTGCAAAAACGGAGCTTATTAATACTAAAAAACAAACTTATTGGAGAAAAAGCAAATGGTTAAAGTTTTGCTCCTTGAAGATATTATAAGCCTTGGTTGGCTTGGTGATATAGTTGATGTTAAAGACGGCTATGCAAGGAATTATCTTGTCCCCTGCGGGCTGGCAACTATACCTTCAAAAGAAAATATTGAGGCAATAGCCGAAGAAAAGGCAAAACGGGCTAACGAACGCAAGCTTGAATATGACAAACTATGCCAAGTGGCTGAAAAGGTCGAAGGTGCTTCTGTTATTATAGAAGCCAAGGCCAACGAGCAGGGACATCTGTTCGGCTCGGTTACACCTGATATGATTGCTGAAAAGCTCAGGAAAAACGGCTACGAGATAGCAGATGAGATGGTGGCTGTAGGGCATATCAAGGAAGTTGGCGAGCACAGTGTTACTCTCAAGATTTCGGTTGATTTGGATGCTTCTATCGAAGTAAAAGTTGTTTCCGAAGGCAGCATCCCGCTCAATGAAGAAGAGCTTGAACAGCCGGAGCAGGAAGAAGATGAGCTCTCAGAAGCCAAGCCAGAAAACTCAGAAGAATAATTCTTCTAATGAAAGTTCGCAGCCACAGCGGTCTTCGAATTATGATTTGATTCAGGCTAAGTCTTTGCCTGAATCATACGAGGCGGAGGTCTCGGTGCTGGGCTCAATGATTCTGGATAGAAACTGCGTCAATGATGTCGTCCAGAAGCTGAGCCCGGATTCATTCTACCGCCCGGAAAACCGCATTATATATGAATCGCTTGTAGCGCTTTACGAACAGCTCCCGCCTGATAAAAATATGGATCTCGTTCTTATCAAGGATGAGCTGCTTAGGCGGAATCAGTTTGAAGATGCAGGCGGGCAGGAGTATCTAAAGAAGATACCTGCAAGCGTTGCAACTACTGCCAACGCCGAATATTACACGGAAATTGTTCACGAGAAGTATATCCTCAGGCAGCTTATCAATGTGGTAAGTGAGGTGCTTGAAGAGGCATACAACCCTGCCGGCGAGATAAGCGACAAGCTCGATCAGGCTGAGAAAAAGATCTTCGAAGTAACCGGCGAGCGGGTTACCGGCGAGGCCGAGTCTATGCGGGACCTTCTCGTAAAGGCATTTGAAGAGATCGACAAACGAACGGGCGAGGCCATTACGGGCATCCCCACCGGTTTCACCCAGCTCGACACTATGACTACAGGTCTCCATGAGGGCGAGCTTATAATAATGGCAGGAAGGCCGAGTATGGGGAAAACGAGCTTTGCCATGAATATTGCAGAGCACATTGGAGCTGATGAAGAGCAGCCTGTATTGATTTTCTCGCTTGAAATGGGCAGACTCCAGCTTGCAGAGCGTATGCTTTGCAGTCGTGGAATGATAGACTCACAGGCCGTAAGGCGGGGGGTGATGGATTCAGAAGTATTTCAGGAGCTTCTGGATACCAGCGAGAATCTCTCTCAGGCACCGATCTTTATCGATGATACTCCCGGAATGACTCCTCTGGAGATTCGCGCCAAGGCAAGAAGGCTCAAAGCTCAGTATGATATTAAGGCAGTTTTCGTTGATTACCTTCAGCTTATGAGCCTCGGAGGCAGGGTAGAATCGAGGCAGAATGAGATAAGCGCAATCTCCCGTCAGCTCAAAGCAATGGCAAGAGAGCTGGATGTTCCGGTGATTGTGCTCAGTCAGCTCAATCGTGCAGCCGAACAGCGAGAAGACCACCGACCACGAATGAGCGATCTTCGTGAAAGCGGAAGTATTGAACAGGACGCAGATGTTGTTATGCTTATACACCGCGAAGACTACTACCACAGGCAGGAAGCCGAGTATGAATTTGATAACGAAGCGGAAATAATTATAGCTAAGCAGAGAAACGGGCCTACCGGAATCGTGAAACTCAAGTTCCACGGCGAATTTACGAGATTCGACAACATAAGCACTATTGATGAGCCGTTTTGATTTGCGGCTCTATTAAAGCCCGTTTTAGCCCGAAAGTGTTCTAAATAAAGGTATAGGATTTTTTATGCTGAAAAGAGTCGTTGCATTAGTATTGTTTGCTGTTTTGGCTTGCGGTTTGGCAGAAGCTCAAGATTTGCGGATTGTTGAGCTGAACGTAAAAGGCAACGCCACGCTCACTAAATCGAAGATACTCAGCACAGTATCAGCCCGCCCGGGGCAAACCCTTGATGAGCAGGCTTTATCGCAGGATACTGAAAATTTGGCTGAGCTGGATGCTGTTCAGTTTGCTTACTATAATACTGAGCCGGTTGACGGGGGAGTAAGGCTGAATTTTGTTGTGGTTGAGAAAATGCTCATTTCAGAGATATCATTTTTCGGCAATGAAAAGATCAGCGATAAAACCCTTGCAGACCTTGTCGATTTTGATAAAGGTGATTATCTCGAGAAAATCACGCTTGCCTCAGCTCTGGACAGCGTAAGAAATAAATATACCGAAAAGGGTTATTACTTTGCCGAAGTAAAGCTCGGCGAAGAAGAGCTTGAACAGGGCAGGGTGATATTCAGAATCGAGGAGGGGCCGAGAGTTAAGGTTACCGGCGTTCGCTATGAGGGCAATACCGTCTTCACCGAAAAACAGCTCGACAGTGTTGTTAAGTTTGATTCCAGAATCCTCTTTTTATTCAAGAGAGACTACAACACCAAAAAAATTCAAAAAGACATTGAGGCTATCGAAAAAGAATATCGTTCAGCTGGATATATAGATGCAGACTGCAACGCCGAGCCAGATTTAAACGAAAAGCTCAATAAAGCGGAAGTGGTTTTTTATATCAGCGAAGGCAGGCAGTGCAAGGTTTTAGACCACAGCATAAAGGGTGTTAGCTATTTCGATAAAGACCAGATTGAGAAGATGCTCAAGGTTAAGAAAGGCCAAGCTTACGACAGCGAGGCCGTGAAGAAAACCAGAGAAGATATCAGGGATAAGTATCTGGAGAAGGGCTTTATTGAAGCACGAATCAGAGCCGAGAGGAATTTCACAGACAATGGAGACGTGAGGCTTGTTTATGACATTGATGAGGGCAAGCGGTTCAGGATTGGCGAGGTGAGAATCACAGGCAACTACCAGACGCACGATAAGGTTGTCAGAAGGGAGCTTGACTATGAGGGCTTCAAGCCGGGCAGATGGTACGACGGCAAAGAGGCCAAAGGAAACGGCAAGGGGCAGCTCGAGAAGGATGTAAAACAGGCAACTCTGGCCGAGGATGTGTTTATAAAATCAGTGGACGGTGAAAAGCCCGGAACCAAGGATGCCGTTGTTAATATCACTGAAGGTATGACAGGAATGGTGATGTTTGGTGCTGGAATAGACAGCAGCAACGGCCTTGTGGGACAGGTGATTTACGAGCAGAGAAATTTCGATATTCAGGACTGGCCTGAATCTCTCAGTGAATTTTTCGACGGGCGGTCGTTCAAAGGCGCTGGTCAGAGGCTGAGAATCTCCCTTGAGCCCGGTACAGAGGTAAACCGTTATTCAATAGATTTCACCGACCCTTACGCTTGGGAACGCCCGTTCAGCCTTAATCTGGGTTCCTCACGCTACTGGAGAGGCAGAGAATGCTATGACGAGGAGAGAACAAAAGGCTACATAGGCCTTACAAGACGCTACGAAGACGACTGGTATCTCGGAATCAAAGTGAGAGCTGAAAACGTTACGGTATCAGACCTTGATGATGATTCGCCCCAGGAAATTTATGACGTTGAAGGCGATACCGGCCTTTTCGGTACAAAATTCACAGCAAAGAAAAAGGTAACAGACGATAAATACATACCTACTGAGGGCTATGTATTCGATGCTTCTTTTGAGCAGGTTACAGGAGACTACAATTTTGGCGTTGTGAGCTCCTCATACACAAACTACAATACACTCAAGGAGGACCTGGCAGGCAGGAGAACCGTATTCTCAACGAAGATCTATGGTGCTGCAATTCTGGGCGATGCCCCTCCATTCGAGAAATTCTATGCAGGCGGGTCTGGCAGTCTTAGAGGCTTCGACTACCGCGGCGTAAGTCCAAGAGGGGAGAGCACAACAACCCCCGGCGTGTATGACGACCCAATCGGCAGCGACTGGATCGCAATCGGAACTGCCGAGATTACATTCCCGCTAGCAAGCGACCGCTACAACTGGCTTATGTTTGCAGATGCTGGAATGATTGATGAAGGAGGGCCGAGAACCTCAATCGGTACCGGCATTGAAATACTGATACCTCAGTGGTTTGGCCCGGTGCCAATGCGGTTTGAACTTGCAGCTCCAATTACAAAAGAAGGCGAAGATGAAACAGAGTTCTTCAGCTTCTCAATGGGAAGACTGTTCTAAGCTTAAAAAAAATATAGATTTTATGTACCCTGATTATTTTCCGTGTAACGTGATAATATTTGTTTGGGTAATGTGAAAATTAACGCCGGTCTGTCAAAGGGCCGGCTTTTTTTTGCGTTTGATAGAGAAAATTGCACTGTTTAAAATTTTTTTTTCACAGCCATCCCATAGAAGAGCAAAATACAAGATGTTTCTTTAAAACCAGCGGGGTATGAGTTACACTAATTCTTTCAGTCTAATTAAACAAATTAGGAGTAACCCATGACACCCGCCAAACATCAATATAGCATTCTTAAGCAAATATGCCAACATATTCCTGCACATCTTGTTTCAAAATTGTCTCGGTCTTTCGGTATTGACAAGCAATCACGAACATTTTCTTGCTGGTCGCACATTGTATCTATGCTTCATGTCCAGATTGCTCACAGTCTCTCGCTCAACGACGTTTCCGACACATTGCGTAATCATTCTGGAGCTTTGACTCCTATCCGCCGTGCAACCCCTTCAAGCAGGAATGGGCTTTCTCATGCAAACAGGGTTCGAGATCCTCTTATGGCAGAGACTCTCTTCTGGGAGGTGCTGTCCCATATCCAGAACAAACATCTTGATTTTGGGAGAGGCCATAAGTATTCCGGCCTTCCGAGGCGTTTTAAGAGAGCAATATATGCGGTTGACTCAACCACGATCCAGCTTGTAGCCAACTGTATTGACTGGGCTAAACATCGCAGACGAAAAGCGGCTGCAAAGTGCCATATGCAGCTGAATCTCCAGACGTTCCTGCCTCAATTTGCTATTGTAAAAGAAGCCTCAACCCATGATTCGACAGAAGCTTATCAGCTCTGTCAGGACCTTAAAAGCGGCGAAATAGCGGTTTTTGACAAGGCTTACGTGGATTTTAAGCATCTAGCAGATCTTGACAGGCGAGAATTATTCTGGGTTACCAGAGCCAAAGATAATATGAAATATCGTTTTGTTAAACAGAATACAGAACCAAAAGGTAATATCCAATACGATGCTTTAATTGAACTTGAAATGCCGAAAAGCCGCGAGGCATACCCGAAGAAGCTCCGTTTAGTTAAGGCTTATGTGGAAATTAACGGCGAGAAAAAGCTTATGAAATTTATCACGAACAATATGCAGTGGGCGCCGAGCAGTATTTGCGACCTATATAAGTGCCGCTGGGGTATAGAGGTGTTTTTCAAGCAGATAAAACAGACTTTGCAGCTAAGCGATTTCCTAGGGCATAGCCAAAAAGCAATTCTATGGCAAGTATGGACGGCTATGCTGGCTTATATTTTAATAAGGTATATAGGTTTCCTCGGTCAGTGGAAAGGAGCATTCAGCCGATTGTTTACTTTACTGAGGGGTGTATTATTCAGCCGGCTGGATGTTTTTGGCGTTATGGCTGCCTGTGGGACAGCACGTGGTTCACCGCGTATGGTTGGCAGCCCTCAGCAGGCTTATTTGCCGGGTTTTAATATGTAGCAAGATTTTACGAAAATAAAGAGGTGAAAAGAGAGCGGGCAGTATTGAGCAAAAAACTGCCAATTGAACAAAAGCAAAAAAAAATGCAAACTGGGGTAATTCAAATCCTTCAAGAAAAGGGCGTTTTAATACAATAAACAAGCCCTCAACGATAAATTTATGGACTTATGGGATGGCTGTGATTTTTTTTTCATTTTTTTTGTAACTTTCTAAAAAGTGTTGTAGTTAAATACGAGTCTGGTTATATCTTTGTAAAAATAAGAGTTAGATGCAGTGTTGGTTCACTGCTTGTGTAAATTTTAGTTACATTTTACGGAGGCATTAATTATGAAAAAATTGCTTTTAATCCTTTTTTGTTGTTTAGTTGCGGCGTCCGCATGGGCAGGGGAGATAGTTCCCAAGTTTGACGACGGCGATGCCCTTGTGGATTACACCGCCGCCAGAGATGGAGTTGCTAATCCCGCAGACATTATTTCTCTAAATCCGGGCAGCTCGATTACCTTTGCTGCTAAGTTTACGCCTTCAGTGGCCGATGTTACTGAAGACAGCGGACCGGTGGCTGTAATCGAAACCGGCGGAACAACTTACGGCAGCGGCATCTGGCTTTGCAACGGCGAATTGCATTACGCTTTCAGGGCAAATGTAAGCGGGAATAATGACCGCACATTTGATGATTTTGCGTTTGCTGACGGTGCCGGAGCGGTAAAAATGGGAGATGTTGAGGCCGAACAGGAAGTTAAGGCATGGGTTTCTCTCGACTTAAATTCCGGAACAGTTCTCTGTTCAGTAAACGGCGTCAAAAGAATCTACTATTTGGACACCTATCCAGCTTCAACCAATCTCACAGGCAACCAGAGCGTAAGTTTTCTGACGAATGGAAGTATTATTGGCGGCCATATGGGCGGACTAAACCTTTCTTCAGAACCTTTGTTGAACGATGGAAACGTATGGGGGATGAATCCAGTTCCCGGGACAGAGTTAAGAGGTCAGATTTTCAGCATTGTTGCAGATCCGGATCTTATGGCTAACGACCCTGTCCCTGCATCAGGCTCTGTTAATATCGACCCTGATGTTATTTCAGAAGTAAGCTTTGATACTGCCGAAGATCCTGAAAACTCAGGCTCTCAGAACCCCGATGTTACAGGCCACTTCGTAACATTCTATCAGGGAGCAAACGGAGATCCTAATCTGGATATGGCCCCGCTTTATGAAACTTTCGTATCAGCAGCAGCTGATCCGATTACGGTGCCTATAAACACAGCAGGCACTTTCCAGATTCAGCTCGGACAGGAAGTTTTCTGGTGCGTTGAAGAGCAGATAAGCGGAGCACCTGAAGGGGATCCGGCAAATATAACTGGCCCTCTATGGAATTTTGAAACTCTTCCCGCTACCCCGGCAGCGGTTTATCAGCCTGAAGATGAGGCCGTGTTTGCAGGTGAGCAGGCGGTATTAGAATTTACCTTCACAAGCAAAACTGCTGCGAGCTCAGCTTGGTATAAAGAAGGCGCGCCTGACACAGAACTGCTCGAATCCGATCCGGATATTGCCTTAGAGCTTGCCCAGAACGGCGATGAATACATCTCTACGCTCTATATAGATAATGCCGAAGTGGCAGACCAGGGCTACTACTACTGCATAGCTTCAAACGATGCTGGAGACACCCAGTCTGATTCCGCTTCTCTTGCTATCAAGCGTATGATTGCATACTGGCCTCTGGATGGAGACTATCAGGACTATTCAGGCGAGGAGAATCATCTCACACCTTACGCTGACCCGATCCCCGAGCAATGGATAGACGGCGTTGAACCCGCTCAGACGGGGCAGGCCCTTGACACTACGGTAAATCGTGAAGCCGCAGCTGCTACTGACCCGTTCATTGCAGCAGAATACACCGACGAGCTCACTATTTCAGCGTGGATTAATTTCCCCGGCTCCGATGACTATCCTGCCGCCGGCCACTTCAGAGGTATATGCTCATCTTCGAGTGATAATAATTGGTTCTGGGAGATAGATCAGAGAGATGCCGGTCTGCAGGTTAACGCACCGGGCTACAATCCATACTCTTATGCCAACCTGTCTCTTAATGAATGGACGCACATTGCATTTACTTCTTCAGCGGACGAAGTGGCAGCGTTCTACGTTAACGGCTCGCAGGTTGATATTACAGACCCGGGCAGATACAGCATCAATCAAAACAACACCCCTGTTTATTTTGCCAACAATGACGGGACTATAGACACAATGATCGAGGCAAAGTTTGATGATGTAAGAATGTACAACTATGCGCTCTCTCCAGAAGAGCTGGCTGGTATTTACTACGATGTTACCGGCGAGCAGATTTGTGTGGCTCCGAATGCTGAGAATCTGCAGTTCGATTTCGATGGAGACTGCACAGTGGATATAGACGACCTTGCAGCTGTTTCATTAGACTGGCTCAATGATATGTTATTCCCCGCAGAGGGTGAGTAGTCGGTTTGTTAAGTGTTACTTAAATATTATGGAGAAAATAAAATGACGAAAATATATAAAATTCTTGTTTTAATGTTTTGTCTTGCCGCATTCTCAGCAGCGTTTGCTGGGGAAATAGTGCCCGGATTTGATGATGCTGATGCCCTTGTTGACTACTCCGAGCGTCAGGTTCAAAACAATGATGATATGCCTGCAATTCAGGGTTCAGGTCTGATGACCATGGCAGCCAAATTTACACCTTCAGAAGCGGATATTACAAAAGATGACGGCCCTGTGATCGTTATAGAAGTAGGCGGTACGACTTTTGGAACTGGTGTCTATATCTGCGATGGTATGCTTACGTTCTGCTCTAAGGGAGCTAATGGAAGCGGCGGTCTTGGAGTAGCTATTGCTGATCTCAACGATACTGACGCATCAGACAGCGCTTTTGGGGTTGCTATGGGGCCGGTTTATGCCGGCGTTGAAACGAGAGCCTTTGCCTCTTTTAACACAAATACCGGCGAGCTTGCAGTTATGATTAACGGATGGCTCTATGAGGAAACTATATCCGGTACAGTTGGAACGGCTAACCTTACTGGAAGCAAAACTGTGAGCGTATTGAATCAGGTTCCTGGGGCAGGTGAAAGCTACGATTTCGGCAATATGGGCGGCCTCAGCGGTGGTGATTCTCATATTCTGGCAACTACAGATAACGTAGTTGCTATGGATACTGAATCAGGCTCTGCTGTAAGAGGGCAGATTTTCGAGGATGTTGTTGACTTGGAAACACTCCCGAGAAATCCTGTGCCTGCAAATAATTCTGAAAATATAGACCCTGTCGCTGTAACATCAGTTCAGTTTGATACTGCAGGCGACCCGGCAGATACAGCTAACCCTAACCCCGACGTTACAGGGCACTTTGTAACGATTTACTCAACATTCGACCCGGCAAATCCAGCCAATAATGTAGCTGCTGTTGATACTTTCGTTACCGCAGGCAGCGATCCTGCCCAAGTGCCATATACATTCAATCTTGGCGATGAAGTATTCTGGCAGGTTGAAGAGCAGGTAAATGGCGCATCCAAAGGTGATCCGTCGAATATTGTCGGTCCGGTGTGGGAGTTTAAGGCGCTGCCTGCAGTACCTGCAATAACCGCTTCCCCTGAAGACAAGGCAGATTTCCCGGGCTCTGAGTTCACCTTTAATGCTGCATTTACAAGCAAAACTCCAGCAAGTGTTCAATGGATTAAGGCAGGGGACCCTGAAATCATCCTCGATGAAAGCGACCCTGATATAACTATCTCCGGCTCTCGGCACGGCGACAGCTATACATCCGGCCTGACTATTTCAAATATCGAAAAGGCCGATCAGGGAGAGTATTTTTGCAGGGCTGTTAATGCAGACGGCATCGCAGATTCTGATTCTGCAATGCTCGGCGTTAAGCGTATGATTGGCTACTGGCCTCTCGACGGTGATTATCAGGACTATTCTGGTGATGAGCATCACGCAGATCCGAACACTACGCCTCTGGCAAGTCAGTGGGTTGATGGTGTTGACCCTGCTGCAACAGGCCAGGCTCTCGATACAGAGCCTAACGCTCTCGTTGCTGCATCTACCGAGCCCTACGAGCCGGCGAAATACACAGATGAGCTTTCCATATCTCTCTGGATTAAATGGAGCGGCGAGCCTAATCCGGATGAAATTTTTGGAGGCCTTGTTTGCAGCCACGGCCAAAACACAACAGAAAACGGCAACAACTGGTTCTTCGAGCTGACAAACAACGGCCAGGTTAGCGCCAATGCACCCGGCTACAATGGCTGGGGTGTTCCGGATGCGCATTATCTCGTGCCCGGCGAATGGGCTCATGTTGCCCTTGTTAATGAGTCCGGAGAGATGGGCAAGCTATACGTAAACGGCGCACTTGTTGAGATTGATGAAAGCTATCAGGTTACCAAGGCCGAGAATCCTGTTTATCTGATGTGCAGCAACATAGATGCAGCAGGTACGTTAATACAGACTACTTTGGGTGTTTTCGATGAGATAAAGATGTACAACTATGCCCTCACAACCGATGATATTGCTCAGGAGTATTACGATATCACAGGTGAAACTTTCTGTAAAGAACCGTACTCTGATGCTTTGATGTATGATTTCAACGGCAACTGCCGTGTTGATCTTGCTGATTTTGCAATATTCGCACTGGACTGGCAGGAATCGAACCTGTATCCAAAAGTAGAATAATCTCTTGAAAAATATTCTATAAATATAAAGAGCCTTCTCAGTTTTTGAGGAGGCTCTTTTCAGTTTCGAGTTTACAGTTTGAATTAGCCCCGATTTCTCACTTAGGGGGTAAAATGTGCGTTTTTACCCCCGTCAGAGGGGTTGGTCTGTCGCCAAAGATGTGTTATTTTTTCAGTTTCCCGCTGTATATTTTCGGAGGTTTTTGCGGCGGCAGTTCTATCTTCAATTTCTGCAGCAGCAGCTTGTGTTCGTCTTCCGGTTCGGTATATCTCTGCATAAGCAGAGTTCTGCTGTCTTGCGTTTCAAATGAAACATCCAGCATCTGGATCCGAGACATTGCTGCTAATGCCGCCTGAGCAGTCATCCCGCAGGCGCTTGCCCTGAGCTTATGCCTCAGTGTTACTTGCAAACAATAGCTCATAAACGCTACAAACACGTGAGCCTCAACCCTGTCTTGCTTATGGTGATAGACAGGACGAATTCCCAGATCGCTCTTGAGCTCCCTGAATGCCTGCTCAACGTTGCACTGAAGCATATATTCCTTCCACAGGGCTGCACCATCCTTGCCAGACTGGTTTGTACGCAAAAAGTATGTGCCGTCGCGGTATATCATTTCTTAGATTTTAATTTGAAGCGTTGCGCTTCAAATTAAAATCTAAGTCAAAAAACAGACATAACAAATAATGCAAGCTTTCTAACTAAAGCAAAAGCATGCTCTCATTTTTAAGTTTTCGGCAGATTTTCTGCGTTTCACAGCCTTACCGGCACGCCTCTTGACTGCAAATATTTCTTTGTTTCTTCTATTGTGTATGTCCCGTAATGGAATACGCTCGCAGCAAGCACGGCTTCTGCTTTTCCTTCCTGCAGAGCCTCGCGGAAGGTATCCAGCTCGCCCGCTCCGCCTGAAGCGATTACGGGGATATCCACCGCCTCCGCCACAGCTCTCGTGAGAGGGATGTCGTAGCCGTCTTTTGTGCCGTCTGCATCCATGGATGTGAGCAGTATCTCGCCTGCTCCGAGCTCTTCTGCCCTCTGAGCCCATTCTATCGCTTCAATATCAGTAGGCTCTGTCCCGCCTTTGAGGTGCACGAGCCATCTGCCCTTGTCGCTGCTCCATTTTGCATCTATCGCAAGCACAACGCACTGCGCGCCGAAACGCTCGGCAGATTCGGTTAATATTTCCGGCTTCTTAACTGCTGCTGTGTTTATCGAAACCTTATCCGCTCCGCTTTTAAGCAGAACGTTTATCTCGTCAGCAGAGCCAACGCCTCCGCCTACTGTAAACGGGATGAAAACGTTTTCCGCTACCCTCTCCACCAGATCCACGATTGTTTTGTTTTTGCGGATAGTGGCAGTTATATCGAGGAACACAAGCTCATCAGCGCCTTCATCGCTGTATTTCTTCCCCAGTTCCACAGGATCGCCTGCGTCTCTGAGGTTAAGAAAGTTTACCCCTTTAACAACTCTGTTGTCTTTTACGTCCAGGCATGGTATCACTCGTTTTGCCAGCATAATCTAACTCCTGCAAATCTTTTCGAAATTTTCCAGCACTTTCATTCCCAGCCCGCTGCTTTTCTCCGGATGAAACTGAAGCCCGAAGATGTTATCCTTTTGAACGCAGGCAAGCACATCAGTTCTCCCGTATTCTGTCATAGCCGATTCGGCTTTCTCGTCTGAAAGCAAGGCGTAGTATGAATGGGCGAAGTAAAAATATTCCTCCTCGCCGAACCCTTCAAGCAGAGGGATATCGGGGTTAATCCGAACCTTGTTCCAGCCCATATGCGGGATTATAAGCCCCTCCGGCAGCCTTTCTACTGTCCCCTGTATCATTTCCAGCCCTCTATTAAACCCGAGCTCTGTGCTTGAATCAAAGAGCACCTGATAACCGGAGCATATCCCCAGAAGCGGCTTGCCTTTATCGGCCTCTTCCTTCAGCAGTTCGCCGCAATCCTCTCCCAGAGCGTTCATCGCATAGCCAAATGCGGCAACGCCGGGAAGGATTATGCCGTCTGAGTTTCTAATGTCCTCAGGCAGGTTTGAAAGCCTGTTTTCGCAGCCGATATTGTCGAGTGCGTTGCATACGCTTCTGATATTTCCAACTGAATAATCTATTACTGTTATCATATTCTGCCTTGTTAATGCCTGCTTTCGGTGTGTGTTTTTTCCAATATGAGTTTTTAATCTGAAAGAATATTTTCTATTGTTTTTAGCTGTTCTTCGCTTAACGGCTCAGCTTTGGCAAATTCAAGGCTGTCCAAGATCTGCTCAGGGCTGCTCGCTCCAACAATTGCGCTGCATACGCAATCGTCTCTTGTTGCCCACTGCAAAGCCATCTGAGCCAGCGTTTGAGACCGCTGCCGGGCAATTTCGTTGAGCCTTTTGATTTTTTCTACGAGCTTCGGCGTTATTTTCTCGCTTGAGAGGAATGTGCCCTCTCTGGCTGCCCTTGAGCCCTCCGGTATGCCGTTGAGGTATTTGTCGGTAAGCAGCCCCTGAGCGAGCGGACTGAAAACAACGGCCGCTTTGCCTTTGGCCTTTAAAACATCCCACAAGCGAAGGTTTTCGGGTGTCCTGTCGAGCATTGAATAATTTATCTGATGAACGAGAAGGGGGGTGTCCAGCCTTTCGAAAATTTCTATAGCGTTTATGGTGTCCTGAACCTTGTATTTTGAAATCCCGGGGTAGAGAGCCTTGCCCGCCATAACCGAATCGCTGACTGCGCGAATCGTTTCTTCGAGCGGTGTTTCCGGATCAGGCCGGTGCGTATAGAAGATATCAACGTAATCCAGCCCAAGCCTCTCGAGGCTCTGATCTAATGAAGCTGTAAGGTGTTTTCGGGAGCCCCAGTCGCCGTATGGCCCGTCCCACATTGGATGGCCGGCTTTCGTTGATACGATTATCTCATCTCTGTATGCCCCGAGCTCCTCACGCAGGATTTTTCCGAAGGTCTGCTCGGCTGCTCCCGGAGGAGGCCCGTAATTGTTGGCAAGGTCGAAGTGGGTTATGCCGCTGTCAAAAGCTGTTAAAACAGTCTGTTTGGATTTTTCGTAATCGTCTTCACGTCCGAAGTTGTGCCAGAGGCCGAGGGATAAAGGCGGGAGCTTAAGCCCGCTTTTCCCGCACCTTACATATTCAAAATTATTGTATCTCTCGCTTTCTGCTGAATACATTTATACTCCTGAGAAGTTGCCGTATGAATATTTTCTAACTGCCGTTTGCAGCAGTATATAATTATCGCCATTATATTCAGCAGCGATTCCTGTTATTCGGTACAGCGGGCGGAAGGGTAGGCGGCTAATCGCCCCCTTCACCCTTGCCATCTTGGCCGATTTGATTACTCTGAATTCTTGTGAGCCGAGCTGGCGTCCCATGTGCTGAGTGCGAAACACGAGGCCGTTTCCTGTATCTGCGAATTTGCCGGTAAGCCCTGCTTCAATGTGATTGGGATTTACGTTTTGGAAAATTGTGGTCTGTTCCGCGGATATGGGAGACTGCTTTTTAAGCTTTTCCATCTGCTCAATGGGCAGAAGTGAATCGCTGTGATCATCTTCTTTCTGCTTCTTTGATTTCGGCTTCTCAGGCTGTTCTTTTTTGGGCTTATCGCTTAGAGGCATCACTGAGTTTATAAAGAGCAGATTCTCCTCATCGTATTTTGTTATGATACCCCAAACCTTGACATCTATGCTTTCCTTTTTCTCAGATTTTAGATGCTTTTCCGTCTGTTCCAGAATATTGCAGGGCAGCAGTTTAATTTTTCTGCCGGAAAATATTGTGCCCGAGGAGTCTTTTATGTCTTTTGTTGGTTTGAATACATAAGTATTATCCGGCTTGCTGAAGGATATTGTCCCTTTCTCTGAGTTTAGGGAATAGCCGTCGCTTACCAGAGTTTTCAGGGTAAAACCTGAATCGTCTTCCTTGTTGTCTTTTACCTGCTCTGCGGAGCAAAAAACAGCAGCAGCAAATATTATAAGTGAAATGATTTTCATCTAATCTCTCCATGGCTAAATAATTGCGGCATATAATCTCACCATCCCTGAATATATTATATCTCTCAGGCTCAAAGTCAAAAGAATAGTATGTTTAATCGATTTGCTTTGAGCGTCATTAGGCTCAGAATTATGTCATTTTTAATCTTTTCTGTGAAATGCAGTAAAGTTTATTTGTAAATCAGGGTTTTGTGCCTTTCACTTATAGATAAAGAATTAATCTGGCCTTGATTAAGACCCGCAAAATACCCAGTTTGAAATATTCAAAACTGTAATGAATCAATTAACTGAAAATTGGCTTGAACTTATTAAGCTGCTCTTCCTTTTTTTTTTGCGAGTCGGCTAGCTGCCTGCCATATCTATAGATTACAGCTGAAAATAAAAAAGGCCGAACGAATTTCGTCCGGCCTTTCTGTGATTTATTTTTTCTGAGAGAAAAGTTTACTGCTTATCGCATTCCATATTGGCGAAATTTTCAAGCAGGCAGAATTTCCTCTTGGCGTCTTTAGAGCCTTCTTCCATCAGCTTTTCAGCCGCCTCAGGGTTGCTCTTCATCAGTACCTTCCAGCGGTTTTCGCCTTTGGCGAATTCATCAAATCCCATAGTCGGGGCTTTGCTGTCGAGCTTGAGCGGGTTCTTGCCTTCAGCAGCAAGGTCAGGGTTGAACCTGTAAAGAGGCCAGTGGCCGCAGTTTACAGCCTTCTTCTGCTCGTCAAGTCCGCAGGTCATATTGATGCCGTGAGCGATACAGTGTGAGTATGCAAGGATGATACTCGGGCCGTTGTAGGCTTCCGCTTCAACAAACGCCTTCACCATCTGATTCGGATTCGCTCCCACTGCCACCTTGGCAACGTATATGCCGCCGTAGGTCATTGAGATCATTCCGAGATCTTTCTTCGGCATCTGCTTACCGCCTGCGGCAAACTTGGCCACAGCACCCAGCGGCGTAGATTTAGACATCTGCCCGCCGGTGTTTGAGTAAACCTCTGTATCGAGTACGAGCAGGTTTACATCGCTTCCGCTCGCAAGCACGTGGTCAACGCCGTGGCTGTCGATATCGTATGCCCAGCCGTCGCCGCCGAGAATCCATACGCTCTTATGCACAAGATAATCAGCAAGAGTTGCTATTTCTTTGCCCAGCTCGCCGCAGCCTTCGCAGGCAGCCTTAAGCTTCTTAACTCTCGCCCGCTGGTCTTCTATGCCGGACTGGTCTTTCGTGTAAACGTTCGCTTTAATCTGCTCTGCGAGCTCTGAATCAACGCAGCTGTTTTCCACTGCCATATCGAGCTTTTCGATTGCCTGCTGCTTGAGGCGGTCTGCTGTAAGACGCATACCCATACCGAATTCTGCATTGTCTTCGAATAAGCTGTTAGACCATGCCGGGCCGTATCCGTCTTCTCTCTTGGTGTAAGGAGTGGTCGGGAGGTTCCCGCCGTAGATTGAGGAGCAGCCTGTAGCGTTCCCGATTACTGCACGGTCGCCGAACAGCTGTGAGAGGAGCTTAACATAAGCCGTCTCGCCGCAGCCTGCGCAGGCTCCGCTGAATTCAAACAGCGGCTCTACAAACTGGCTTCCCTTAACAGAAGCAACTTTGTATTTATCAGGATCGGTGTTAGGCAGAGACAGGAAGAAGTCCCAGTTTTCGGCTTCTGAATCGCGAAGCGGTTCCTGATGTTCCATATTGATTGCCTTCTTGCCTTCGATTTCCTTGCTCTTGCTCGGGCAGTTCTCAACGCATGCCCCGCAGCCGGTACAGTCTTCCGGAGCCACCTGCACGGTGAATTTCATGCCCTTGAGGTCTTTGCCTTTGGCATCAACGCTCTTGAATGTCTCAGGTGCGTTTTTAAGGCTGTCTTCTTCGTATGCCTTAACGCGAATAGCCGCATGCGGGCATACCAGCGAACACTGACCGCACTGAATACACAGATCAGGCTCCCATACAGGGATGTTAACAGCAATATTGCGTTTCTCGTATTTGGTTGTTCCTGTGGGGAATTTCCCGTCCACAGGCATCTTGCTCACCGGCACACTGTCGCCCTTGCCGGCGAGAATTGGTGCAAGCACATCTTTAACGAATTCAGGTGCATCGTCCGGTACAACCTTCGCCATCTCTTTCTTGCTTGTTGCATCGGAGGGCACATTAACCTTCTGAACGCTGTTTACAGCAGCATCTACTGCATCAGAGTTCATCTGCACAACTTTCTCGCCCTTCTTGCCGTAAGTCTTCTTGATAGCGTCCTTGATAGCATCAATAGCCTTTTCAGCAGGTATCACTTCGCTGATCTTGAAGAACGCTGTCTGCATTATCACATTGATTCTCGCTCCGAGCCCGAGCTTTTCAGCGATGCCGATAGCATCGATTACGTAGAAATCAAGCTTCTTGTCTATAATCTGCTGCTGGACTTCTTTCGGAAGTGTGCACCATACATCAGACGCATCGTGTGAGCTTGTCAAGAGGAATGTAGCCCCGTCTTTTGCGTTGCTGAGCATATCATACTTCTCAAGGAAGCTCGGATTATGACAGGCTACAAAATCTGCCTGACTGATAAGATATGGCTTTCTCAGCAGGCTTTTGCCGAAGCGAAGGTGAGAAACCGTAACAGCACCTGCCTTCTTCGAATCGTAAACGAAGTAGCCCTGTGCGTAGTTTTCTGTGAGTGAGCCGATGATTTTGATTGAATTTTTGTTTGCACCTACAGTACCGTCAGAACCGAGGCCGTAGAACATTGCCTCAAACGCATCAGACTGAAGATTGAATGACGGGTCGAAGTCAATGCTCTTATTGGTTACATCGTCTTCAATACCTACAACAAAGCTGCTGATCGGTTTATCAAGATCGAGGTTCGCAAACACGCCTTTAACCATTGCCGGTGTAAACTCTTTAGAGCCAAGGCCGTAGCGTCCGCCTACTGTAACAGGGTAGTTCTTGATTTCAGTAAGGCCTTCTGCCATTGCCTCGCCGAGAGCCGTGCGAACATCAACATAAAGCGGCTCGCCTACAGAACCCGGTTCTTTTGTCCTGTCCAGAACGGCAATCTTCTTAACTGTTTTCGGAAGGGCATCGATGAAGTGTTTTACGCTGAAAGGACGATACAGACGCACTTTCAACACGCCCACTTTCTCGCCTGCTTCAGACATCTCTTCAACAGTTTCGTGTACTGTATCAGCGCCTGAGCCCATAACGATAATTACTTTCTCGGCGTCCTCTGCACCCACATAATCAAACAGTTTATACTGGCGGCCTGTAAGTTCGCAGAATTTGTCCATGGCCTTCTGGACTATTTCCGGAGTAGCGTTGTAAAACTTGTTTACAGTCTCACGCCCCTGGAAATATACATCAGGGTTTTGGGCTGTACCTGAAATTACCGGATGGTCAGGGCTGAGGCCTCTCTGCCTGTGCTCGCGTACCTTATCGTCATTTATCAGAGCCTTCATGTCATCAAGGGTGAGTTCTTCAACCTTCTTGATTTCATGGCTTGTACGGAATCCATCGAAGAAGTGTACGAATGGAACTCTTGATTCAAGCGTTGATGCCTGAGAGATCAGAGCCATATCCATAACTTCCTGCACGGAATTGGAGCAGAGCATTGCAAACCCTGTCTGGCGGCAGGCCATCACATCTGAATGATCGCCAAATATACTCAGCGCCTGGCATGCAAGAGATCTGGCCGAAACATGGAAAACTGTCGGCAGAAGTTCGCCGGCAATCTTGTACATATTCGGGATCATTAAAAGAAGGCCCTGAGAGGCGGTGAAGGTGGTAGTAAGTGCACCTGTTGCTAGTGCGCCGTGGACAGCGCCAGCTGCTCCGCCTTCGGACTGCATCTCAGTTACCGAAGGGACAGAGCCCCAGATGTTCTTTTCCCCGACTGCTGATTTTGCATCAGAAATCTCACCCATTGGCGAGGATGGGGTGATAGGATAAATCGCAATCACCTCGTTGGTAGCATGTGCTACGTGCGCCGCAGCAGTGTTACCGTCTATATTTACCATTTTTCTTGACATAATAACTCCATCGTTATCTGCATATTATATGTTTTTCTAAGCTCACTTGAACTTAAAGCTTAAAGTCTTATGAAAACTGCTCCCTGCTTAAATTGTTTGCAAAAGGGGAAAAACAGAGCTGGCAGGAACTGCAGCAGTTTTATTTTCCGGTTATAAGGCTTTATACATAGCCTTAAAAAACTCTTATGATTATATGTTTTTCGTGCTTAACATCAATACATTTCGTTATAGTTTTTCACAAAAGCAGGCAAAACACGCTATATGTAAGCTCAGCGGGGGTACGCTGAATAGTTTTTATTTGTTTGATTATTCTGCTGTTCTGCTCTAATTCAAAATTTTTCTGCAAAAATGCTTAAACCTTTTTGCAGTACTATTCCGAATTGCTCTTTACATACTCAGTTCCGTCCGGGCCAACAGCATGCAGCTCGAGCAGAACCCCTTCATCTCTTGTCTCGGCATAGTGGGGTTTGTTTGCGGGTTCTGTGAAGAAGCTTCCAGCGGGCATTTCCTTTAGTTTTGATTTGTCAAAACATTCACCAAATGCAAAGTATATCTTTCCGGAAAGCACTGTTACTCTTCGTATTGTGTTTGGATGTCTGTGAGGGTTTATCTTAAAGTTCGGCGGGAATTTTATACGCTGAACATAAGGCTCAGCCTTAGAGCAATCTCCTATAAGGGCTGCTGTTTGAAGCGAATGCAGCTTAGGATTGCTCTGCCATTCAATCTCATCAGGCAGTATTTGAACAGCTTTTTCTGTTTTGCTCGAGGAGCATCCGGAAAGCAGAATAATAGCTGACAATACTAATACGTAAAGCTTTTTTGCTGCCATAATAATTCCTCATCTAAAAGATTTCTTACTGTATTAAAGACAATAATACCACCATTCATCTAACTTTTCAAGGTGCTTTCCCTGACATGCAGCACATCTGTTAAAAATTGATTTATATTTACGCTGGAATAAAAAAAACTGCGGTGGAATTGCCCGCAGTTTTTTGTGCATCTGAAGCCGATCACCTGACTTCGGCGGTAAATTTTCATAAGTCCTTGTCAATAAAGGACTCGATTTTTTGCGCAGGCACTACAAACCCTATTTCGGAAGGTTTTTCGGCGGGTGAAATTACATTTTGTAAGGCGTTGTATTGGTGCTGAGATTAACTGTTTTATAGAGTTTTCTTGCGTCCTCGTTAATCTTTGATGGCAGGACATATCTGCACTCTGTTTTCTTATCCCAGAGTATGCTCAGCTGCACGTGGTTGAGGGCATTTACAATCCTCGCCACAGACATCGGCTCAAATCTCAGCCGAACCCTGTAGGCCAGATTTCTCGCGCAGGTTAGAGCGATAAAGCATATCAGTATATGGGCTTTGATTCGTTTCGGCGTCCAGTGGTATATCGGCCGTATCTTCAGATCGTGCTTGCTTATCCTGAAGCACTCCTCAATCAGCCAGAGCTGCCTGTAATGATCTACTACAGCCGAATCATCCATATCCTTGACATTCGTTATAACACCGTGAAGACCATCAAAATTCGCAGCCTGCGCGTATTTCTCTTCATCTATCCGGCAGTCTATATCGCCGGTAACACGCATAAACTTCTTGTAGCCGTAGTTGCTTATAAGTGATTTGGGGTTGCTGCTCTTTTCAAGCTTCTCCTGGAGCTTTCTTATAGCTTCATCCCTGTCGTGCTTATTCTTTTTAGCGAGTTTATCGCTGTAGGTAACAATAAGCCTTGTATCTTTGCCGTAATCAAAGCTTCTAAGCGGGGCATTGGATTCTGTAACCTTTGCTTTCCATTTATCAGTGAGGCTTTTAAGCCTCGCTGCCACAATATACTCAACTCCCTGCTTTTCAAGGTAATCAAGATTAGCCTTGCTAAGCATTGCGCTGTCTGCGGTGAAGATAACACGCTTGAGGTTGTATTTCTCTTTGATCTTAGGGATAACAGTATGCAGCGTATGCCCTTCATACTGATTGCCGGGGAATACCTCATAACCTACTGGAAGCCCTTCTGATGTGGACAGAAGACCAAGGACAACCTGCGGCTGATTGAACTTCATATCCTTGCTGTAGCCGTTCTTTTTGAGCTCATCTTCTGTAAATGATTCAAAATAAAGCGTGGTGCAGTCGTAGAAAAGAAGACTTATCTCTTCGCCGAGAAGGCCTTTAGCAGCACTGTGAGCACAGTTTTGAGCCTTGCTGATAATATCATCTGTGATATTATCCATCATACGGTAAACGCTGTCTAAAGAAAGGTTAATGCCGAAGTCTTTGGAGAGATCCTGAACGCTGCTGCGTTTGCTCACTGGGTTTGCAAGCCTTGCCATTGTGATATGACGAAGGTTTTTGCCTGCAGACTCTTTGCGTCTATCGAAAAGATTGTTAAAGCCAAGCTCATTGTAGATGCTGCCGAATACCTCATGGATGCCTGTAGTTATGCGTGCCTGCTCCCTGAGATTGTTTAGATTGACCCGTAAAGGCTTATCATCAATGTTTTTGCGGGCATCTATTGCAGCTTCTGCAAGATGCTCAGGCTTGAAAAGTGCCGGCGTTTTCTCGGCCTCAAGCTTGGCCTTCTCGAATTCGGCAAAATCCTTGAGCCGCTTAAGCTCTTCTTCTGTGAAGGCTGTGCCGAGATGACGAACTATACGCTGACGAGGCTGGTTCTTCTCGTTGCGATAACTCTCTACAATCTGTACCGACTGCTTCGGACTGTTTTTTGATGTCTTTACTCGTATAAACATAAATGCAGATTATACGAAATCAAAACATTGTGTCAAAAAAAATAAAAAATTAGGCACTACGAGCGAACCGAACTTAACAAACCCTCATAACAGCCTCAAAACCCACTTTTTGCAGAGTTTTCCACAATCATACCGCCGAAGTCAGGAAAAAACTGCGGTGGAATTGCCCGCAGTTTTTTGTGCATCTGAAGCCGATCATTTTTAAAGAAGTTATTTAAAGTCTTCTATGCCTGAGTGATCCATATCGTTGAAGTCTTGGTTTTCGCCTCCCATCCCCCAGCAGAATCGGTAGCCTGATGTGCCTGCTCCTGAATGTATAGACCAGCTTGGCGAAATAATTGCCTGTTTGTCCGCAGCTGCAATATGTCTCATTTCATCCGGCTTGCCCATAAAGTGGAATACGCGGTTCTCCTCGGACATGTCGAAATACATATACGCCTCCATCCTGCGCGGGTGCAGGTGCGGAGGCATTGTATTCCAAACACTGCCCTTGGCGATTTCCGTAAAGCCCATTACGAGCTGGCAGCTTTCTATCCCATCCGGATGGATGTATTTGTAAATTGTGCGCTCGTTGCAGGTATCTTTGGAGCCCAGATGTACCTGAAGGGCATCTTCGATTTTTGCATGCTTAACCGGATACTCTTTATGGGCAGGGTAGCTGAGCAGATAAAAGCACGCCGGCTCTGAGCCGTTTTGGCTGCTGAATGTAATTTCTCTGCTGCCCCGTCCAATATAGAGGCACTCAAGCTTTTTCAGATCGAAAGACTGCCCGTCAACATCAATCGCTCCTTCTCCGCCTACGTTCAAAACGCCGAGCTCGCGGCGTTTGCAGAAAAACTCCGCACGAAGCTCATCAGCTGTGCTGAGGGTGAGTGATTTTTCTGCCGGAACCGCAGAACCTAAAATAGCCCTGTCAACGTCTGAGTAAACCATTTCGATAGTGTTCGGCTTAAAAAGGGTTTCTACCAAAAAATTATCTCGGATTTCCTGATTTGTCATTCTTGAGAATCTAACTGGATCTGGTGAATACCTTACTTCCATTTTATTGCTCCTGTCTGAATTTTAAGATTTAATTACTGCTCTGCTAATTAATTTAACAGTTTTGATTTTGCGAATATTTCATTCCGATCAAAGCCTTGCCCTAATCTCGCTTATCTTTCTTATGATTTCTGCTGCCTTTTCGGTGAGCTTTTCGTACTCTTCTTCTGAAGTAAAGCTGCCTTTAATGAGCTTTGAACCTATCCCCGCAGCTGCGATTCCAGCCGAGAACCACTCCTCGAGGCTTTCATCCGTGGGTGAAACACCGCCCGTGGGCATCAGCTCTGTCCATGGCATAGGTGCTTTAATCGCCTTGGCGAAAGCAGGCCCTCCAACCTGAGCCCCGGGGAAGATCTTGCAGATTTCCACCCCCAGCTCGTGAGCGTTATGTATCTCCGTTGCGCTTCCGCAGCCCGGGCTGTAGGGGATTTTGCGTTTATTGCAGAGAAGGGCGGTTTCTCTGTCGAGTATCGGGGAAACGATAAAATCAGCTCCTGCAGCAATATACATAGCTGCTGTAGAGCCATCGCTTACTGAACCTGCCCCGATAATCAACTCAGGAAGCTTTTCATCTCTGTAATAGGCAAGCTCTTTGAACACATCAATCGCTCTGTCTCCGCGGTTGGTGAATTCTACAACTTTCGCCCCGCCTTCAGCGCAGGCAGCAGCAATCCTGCAAACCTTCTCGGCCTCAGGCTTATAAAACACCGGCACAAGACCAATGCTCTTGATAGCGGCAAGGGTTTCGAGTCTTGAATGTTTAGCCATATCTAATCTCCGTTAAATAAGTCAGCGTGCAATCCTTGCAGAGCCGCCCTCCACGAGCCTTTCAACTTCCTTAAGGTCTGCTGTTGTGGTATCGCCAGGCGTAGTCATAGCAAGAGCGCCGTGGGCTGCTCCGTAATTCACTGCTGTTTGCGGGTCTTTACCTTCCATAAGGGCATAAATAAGTCCAGAGGCGAAGCTGTCTCCCCCGCCGACGCGGTCTAAGATTTCGAGCTTTTCTCTGAGCTGGGCATCGTAAAACTTCCCGCCTGAGTAAAGCACAGCCCCCCAGTCGTTTTTAGAAGCGGTAACGGCATTTCTCAATGTCGTGGCCACTGCCTTGAAGTTTGGGAATTCGCTCACTGCCTCCCTGATCATCTTCTTGAAGTTTGCCGGGTCGAGCCTGCTGCAGTTTTCATCAAGCCCTTGAACTTCAAAACCAAGCGAAGCTGAAAAGTCTTCTTCGTTGCCTATCATAACATCCACAAGCGGGGCGATTTCTCGATTAACTTCCATTGCTTTTTCTTTGCCGCCGATATCTTTCCATAGCGATGCGCGGTAGTTCAAATCGTAGGATACAATTGTGCCGTATTTTTTTGCGGTCTGCATTGCTTCAATAAGAGCTTCAGGAGTTGTCTCGCTCAGGCCTGCAAATATTCCGCCCGAGTGAAACCAGCGGATCCCGTCGATTCCAAAAATCGAATCCCAGTTGATATCGCCTTTTTTGATCTGCGATGCAGCGCTGCAGCCACGGTCGCTGCAGCCTCTTGCTGCTCGAAGGCCGAACCCTCGTTCAGTGAAATTCAGCCCAACACGTGATTTCCGGCCGATACCATCGAAAGGCACCCATTTAACGTATTCCTGGCTCACGCCGCCCTGATAAAGCAGATCTTCGAGCAAACGACCGACCGGATTGTCAACTATTGCCGCTGCCACTGCAGCCCGTTTGCCGAAGCAGCGTTTGAGCCCGCGTGCTACATTATACTCCCCGCCGCCTTCCCATACGTTAAACTGGCGGGTTGTGTGGATTCTGTTTTCGCCCGGGTCAAGACGAAGCATAATCTCGCCAAGTGAGAGGATGTCGTATTTGCATTCTGATTCAGGACGTAAATTAATATCGCTCATAATAACTCCTTTGCCTTTATCGAAATCGGGCGAAGATTATCTGGCAAGCCAGCCCCCGTCAACGGCTACAGTATATCCGTTCATATAGTCTGAAGCCTCAGAAGCGAGGAAAACAGCGGCTCCCTGGAGGTCTTCAGGTTTACCCCATCTGCCCGCAGGTATGCGGCCTAAAATTGCCTTGCTTCTCTCGGGGTCTTCCCTAAGCGGCTTTGTATTGTCTGTGGCCATATATCCCGGAGCGATTCCATTGGTGTTGATCCCGTGCTTGGCAAGCTCATTTGCCATAAGTTTCGTGAGCCCCATAACAGCGCTTTTCGAGGCTGTATATGAAGGAACAAAGACCCCGCCCTGAAAGCTCAGCATTGAAGCGATGTTTATTATCTTTCCGCCTCTGCCCTGTTCTATAAGCACCTTGCTCACTTCCTGGCTCAGGAAGAAAAGGGTGCGGAGATTCACGTTCAAAACATCGTCCCAGTCTTTCTCGGAGAATTCTGTGAAGGGGGCTCTGCGTATAGTGCCTGCATTATTAACGAGAATATCAATCCCGCCCAGTTCGTGCTTTGCCCTGCTTACTATTTCAGATACAGGTTCTTTTGTCGTCAAATCCCCCTGAACAGCAATGCATTTTCTGCCGAGCTCTTCAATTTTTGTTTTGGTCTGCTCCATACTGCTTTTAGCAGCAAGAGCTACATCAGCTCCGGCCTCGGCCAGTCCGATTGCCATAGCCTGCCCAAGACCTCGTGAGCCGCCTGTTACGATTGCCTTTTTTCCGTCCAATTTGAATTTGTCTAAAATCATTTTCATCTCCTTTAAAACATTAAACTAACAGTCTCTTCTCTTAATTCCTCGAATAACCCATTGCTTCGCTCAATTTCTCTGCACACTGAGTTACTTCTCCCGAAATACCTTCTATTCTTTGTTCAGGCAGACTGCTTGATGGGCCGGTTATCCCGATTGAAGCGCATACTTCTCTGCTCCCGTTTTTTACGGGCGCAGCAATACAGCATACATTTTCATGATACTCTTGAGCATCTACGCTGCAGCCGTTCTCGAGAATTTTATTTACCTCTTTTTCCATCTCTTCGAGCGTTGTGATAGTGTTTTCGGTAAATTTTTCCGGATGGTGACTGCAGTAGTAGTTCTTGAGGCTGTCTTTGTGGATGTATGCAAGAAAAATTTTTCCTGTGGAGGAGCAGTACAAAGGAACAGTAGTCCCGGGTCTTGAGGCCACGCGTACAGGGTTGGGGCTGTCGTGAACTTCAAGGATCAGCGACTGCCAGCCGGCAGGGACAGCAAGATGGCTTGTGCATCCTGTTTTGTTAGCAAGATCGCGTAGAAAAGGAACGCAAAGAGATCTTATCTCCATTGAGTGCAGTGAGTCCAGCCCGATTTTCACAAGCTGCGTGCCGGCGAAGAACAGCCCGTTTCTCTTTTCAGCCATTCCCTGAGCGCAGAGAGTTTGGAGTATTCTGTAAACCGTGGTTCTTGCCGCTTCAGACATCTGTTCAATATCTGAAGCACTTAGCCCGTCAGCATTCTCGGCTAAAAGTTCTAAAATCCTGCAAGCCTTGATTATATTCGGAATCTGATATTTATTCATATTTGAAAACCCTTGTTTATATATGAAATATTTTATGAGAACTTGTCTATCCTGTCAACTTTGAAACATTGAAAACAGGGATTTTGAGCTGTGTTTTTTAACGCTCTTCACGTGTAAGATGAATTATCGGAAAGCTGGAATTGAAGGCAACTGCCTGCTACTTAGCCAAAAGTTCGTTGACTCTGCTGATATAGCTTTTCATATTGAATTTCCGCTCGAGCCCGCGGTCGTTCATATACCGTACCGAGCCGAATATTTTGCGTTTTGTCCAAGGCCTGTCGTGATTTCCGAAGCACCATGCAACACCAGCAAAGCTGTTTGGGTCGTTTCCATCCAAAGAGTAAACGTTGTTCAGTCTCAGAGCCCAGTCGAAGGCTGTTTTGGGATTGTTTGTCCATTCAAGAATCTTTTTCCCCCAGTACATCCGCATATATCCGTGCATTTTGCCCGTGATTGCCATTTCCTTTTGGGCAGCGTTCCAGTATTTGTCGTGTGTACGGGCTTTTTCAAGCTCTTCGTATTTATATACATACTCGCGCTTTGCAGATTTCTGCTCTTCGAGGGTTTCTCTTGCCCATGCCGGCAGGGCTGAATATCTCCAGAAATTTTCAGTGAACCAGACAAAATTGAATGCAAGTTCTCTTCGAACAAGCAGCTGCTCTAAGAAAGCATCACAGGGTTTGCCGCTTTCTTTAACCCTGCGGTAAATAAGGGCGGGGCTTATTTGACCGAATCTGAGGTACGGGCTCAGCCCCGACTGAAAATCTTCCGCAGGATCGTTGCGATTGTTTTCATAATTTTCGAGGCGATGCTCTATGAACTCGGCAAGCATTTTTTCAGCGCTGCGCTGTCCGCCGGGGTGTAAGAGGTGCCCTGTATAATTGAATCCTGCGGCCTCTCTCAAATCTGGACGGGCATCATGGATTGAGAATTCATCGCTTTGTATATCTGTCTCAAGTGAGCTTTTAACTGCTTCATTTTTTCCGCAAGGTGCGATGAAATTCTTAGCAATAGGCACAATTTTGCGTCTAAGCGTGGCTGCGCTGTATTCACGTTTGTTGGAAGCAGTTTCCACTGGCACGATGACATTTGCATCAACCTCAAATACAGGGCATTTGCATCTTCGAGTTATAACGCTCTCCCATTTATTTTCGGTATAAGCGTAGCCCCTGTCGAATATTAGTGATTCTGCTTCGCTGCAGTATTTGGGTATCGCTGCTGTGGGTTTATCCTTCTTGAGAACGAATTTTATATTTCTCTCTGCCAAACTCGCCTCTACCTCTTTAAGCCCTTCAAGCATAAATCTGTAGCTGCGCTTTCCGCTCTGAGGGAATTTGTCTATAAGGCAGAACATTACAATCACAGGCACTCCGGCGGCATTTGCCCTTTCAACTGCAAATTCAAGGGCAGGATTTTCTATTGTCCTAATAGATGCGTGCATCCAGTAAAGTACATACTCCCCTTCCTTACGGCTTGGGAGGTTATTGAGCTTTGTTATTCTCTCTTGCTGTGTCATTTTATTTTCAGTAATTTATATCTCAGTTCAGAGCAATATAACATAATATAGACTCAGCGGCAGCTTTTTAAAGATTTTTTCTGATTTGTTTTTGACTTACGAGTTCTTGTTTTGGATTTTGAATGCTGGAGTGGTGAGCGTTGAATTTTTTGAAAGCGTAAAAAAAGCCGGCCTTCAGGCCGGCTGAAAACTGGGGTACAGGGATTCGAACCCCAACTAACTGAGCCAGAGTCAGTCGTGCTGCCGTTACACTATACCCCAATCTCTGGAGGCCAGAGAATATATAGAATTGGCCTTACGAATCAAGCAAAATTTTAACATAATTTGAGTCTTTCTGCAAAAGGGCGGGCTGCTGAGCAAATGGAAGGAGATAAATGCAGGGCAAAAATTTAAATTACAACTTTTCTAAAGAAGCAAAACTTGTAAAATCTTGACAGTAAATTATACTTTGGAAACTTAGATTATTATATTACAAAGGTACGGTATGAAACCATCTTTAGTAGTTATGGCAGCAGGTATGGGCTCACGATACGGCGGACTCAAACAGCTTGATTCAGTTGGCCCGTCGGGTGAGTCTATAATAGAATATTCGCTTTTTGATGCAATAAGAGTAGGTTTCGGAAAGGTAGTTTTTGTTGTAAGAGAAGAGTTTAAGCAGATTTTCCACGATAAAATAGGCTCTGTTGCTCAAGATTTAGCAGAAGTTGATTATGCTTGTCAGGAGCTTGATGCGATGCTGTACGGCAGGGAAATACCCGAAGGCAGGACAAAGCCTTGGGGCACAGGCCATGCGGTTCTTACAACTAAAGATCTGATAGAGACCCCTTTTGCTGTTATAAATGCAGATGATTTTTACGGCAAGCAGGCTTTTGAAGTAATGGCGGAATTTCTGTCTCATCCACGCGGCCATGGGGAATATGCAATGTCGGGATTCTCTCTTAAAAACACACTCAGCGAGTATGGAAGCGTTTCAAGAGGGCTTTGCTCAACTGACGGAAAACATTTCCTGAAGAAAGTTGAAGAATATAAAGAGATTTTCTGGAATAATGGCGAGGTCTGCTCACGCCTTGATAGCGGTGAACAGATAAAATTGAACCCGGAAACTATGACAAGTATGAACTTCTGGGGATTTCAGCAGGATATTTACGAACATCTCGAGCAGCAGTTTCATCAATTTATTGATGAGCATGGAAGTGAGCTCAAGAGTGAGTTCTTTATCCCAAACGTTGTTGACAGGCTTATAAATGAAAATAAGGCGTGCGTTAATGTCCTCCCAACCTCCGGTACATGGTTCGGTGTTACCTACAAAGAGGATAAGCAGTTCGTGCAGGAGAATATAGCCAAACTTACGGAAAAAGGCATATATCCGGAGAATTTATGGGAAAAGAAGTAACAGAAACAGATAAAAAACTTGCTCAGCACTGCGTAAACTGCAAAATATGCCGTTATGCCAGAAAAAGGCAGAAGGGTATTATTTATTCACTGATTAAAATTGGTGAGAAATTCTGTCCGTTCTGCCGCGCCTACGAAAAGGTTTACGGCAAAAAAGCTTACGATACTGAGCAGGGAAATAGTGAATAGTGTATTAACAGGCCTAATTTTAGGCCGCTGTTGCTGCTTTGGTTAGGCAGCAGAAAGTTGGCAGTGTTTTTATAAGGAAAAGATTATGCTGATGGTTACAGATGTTGTAGAAATTGCTGTGATAATGGCCTATCTGGTCATTGTGATTATGCTGGGCTGGCTTGGTTACACGAAAACCAAAACCGCTTCGGATTTTATGCTTGCCGGCAGAGGAACTCATCCCTTCGTGATGGCAATGAGCTACGGTGCTACATTCATCTCTACAAGCGCAATTGTCGGATTTGCCGGCGTTGCCGGAATGTTCGGGATGGGAGTACTTTGGCTTGTATTCCTGAACATATTTGTAGGCATATTCATAGCTTTCGTTTTTCTCGGCGAGAGAACACGCCACATGGGGCACGTGCTCAATGCCCATACCTTCGCTGAGCTTCTTGGCAGGCGGTACAACAGCAAGGCTGCGCAGGTTTTCTCCGGCATTATAATAAGCCTGTTCCTCCCTCTCTACGCAGCAGCTGTGTTTATCGGCGCATGCGAATTCATTACTTCACATTTCGGCATCTCCTACCACCTTGCTCTGCTGATTTTTGCTGTGATAGTAGCTTCATACGTGGTAACAGGCGGGCTCAAGGGGGTTATGTATGTAGATGCGATGCAGGGAACTATAATGACCGTCTGTATGATTACAATGCTTATACTATGCTATAAGATGGTAGGCGGGGTTGCAGAGGGGCATGCCCAGCTAACTGAGATGTCTGATGAGGTTTTCGTGGGTTTCAAGGCGATTGGTCATCAGGGCTGGACAGAGATGCCTAAGTTTGGCTGGGGAGACAGTCAGTATGACCTCTGGTGGATTCTTGTATCGAGCATAATCTGCGGCGTAGGTTTCGGCGTGCTTGCTCAGCCTCAGCTCACAGTGCGTTTTATGACAGTACGCAGTAAAAGAGAGCTCAACAGGGGCGTCTTGATTGGCGGATTGTTCATATTGCTTATTCCGGGTACAGCTTACGTTGTGGCAAATATGTCGAACGTTTATTTCAATAAATATGAAACAATTACCGGCCAGCTGCTCTCTCGTACTGAAAGGGCGGATGTTATAGCGAAGAAAACAAGGGATGTGGAAAAAACGATTCCCTGCAGTCTTCTGCATATTGACGAAGACGGGGATAAAAAAGCCGATTTTCATGTCATTGAGAAAGGCCTCGGAAAGGCAGCTGCTATTATGCCAAAGGCTGAAGTAAAGCAGCTGGAAAATGGGCTTATTCAAGTTAAGCCCCGCGGAACTGCCTTTAAACGCGCCCTGACGCAAACAAGAAACGGCCGCTGGATGCTCAACGCAGACAGCGTGATACCAAATTATATCCGCTCTGCGATGCCCACGTGGTTTTCTCTTTTGTTTCTGATTACCCTGCTCTCAGCGGGAATGAGTACGCTCTCAAGCCAGTTCCATACGCTGGGGAGCACCTTTGCCCACGATGTATTCCGAAAACTGAGAAACAAAGAAACCAGCAGTGTTAAGGTAACAAGAACGAGCATTCTTGTAGGTATCATAATTGCTATGCTTCTGAGCCTGTATGCAAGGGGAGGCTTTATTGTTGCCCGGGCTACAGCAATCTTCTTCGGCCTTTGCCTCTCCTCGTTCCTTCCTTCGCTTGTGGGAGGGTTATTCTTCCGCAGAATGACAAAACCAGCAGCTCTCAGCTCTATGGCAGCTGGGTTCGGTGTTACGGTATTCTGGCTTCTTTTCGTTAAAGCCAAGGAGGCCGGGGCTATAGGCCTTGTTCAGCGTTTTACAGGAGGCGAATCTTCTATCCTTGCAGGCTATCCGAACTGGCCGAACGTTGACCCGTGTTTTGTGGCTCTGCCTATCTCAGTTATAACTGCTGTTTTAGTAGCCGCATTTACTAAGCCCAATACAAGCGAGGAGCTGGAAAAATGCTTTGCAAAATAGATTTTGCAGAATTCCGGTTTAGGGTTTAATATTAAAGTATTGTTTATCTCTGAGGTTTATACCGAAGGGGTTATTTTACAATAGAATACAGGGCCTGCTGAAAGGCGGGCATAAATTATGCCGGAAACTTAACGCCGGCGTTCTTTTAAGCGTTTTTAAGGGGAAAAACTATGCTTATGGTTACAGATGTTGTTGAAATTGCAGTGATAATGACTTATCTGGTTTTGGTTATTATGCTCGGCTGGCTTGGCTACTCCAAAACGAAGACAGCTTCGGACTTTATGCTTGCCGGCAGGGGAACTCACCCTTTCGTAATGGCTATGAGCTACGGAGCCACATTTATCTCTACAAGCGCAATTGTAGGTTTTGCCGGCGTTGCGGGTATGTTCGGAATGGGCGTATTATGGCTTACGTTTCTTAATATTTTTGTAGGTATATTCGTAGCCTTCGTTTTTCTCGGCGAAAGAACGCGCCACATGGGGCACGTTCTCAATGCCCACACCTTCGCAGAGCTTCTCGGAAAGAGATACAGCAGTAAGGCGACGCAGGTGTTCTCCGGAATTATTATCAGTCTGTTCCTGCCGCTTTATGCTGCCGCAGTTTTTATTGGTGCATGCGAGTTTATCTCAGCACACTTCGGAATATCTTACCACCTAGCGCTTCTGCTTTTTGCTGTGATAGTAGCTTCATACGTGGTAACAGGCGGGCTCAAAGGCGTTATGTACGTAGATGCTATGCAGGGAACTATTATGACCGTCTGTTTGATTACTTTGCTTATCCTCTGCTATAAGATGGTAGGCGGTGTTGCAGAGGGGCATGCCCAGCTCACTGAGATGTCCGGCGAGGTTTTTGTGGGTTTCAAGGCGATTGGCCATCAGGGCTGGACAGAGATGCCCAAATTCGGCTGGGGAGACAGCCAGTATGACCTCTGGTGGATTATGGTTTCGAGCATAATCTGCGGCGTAGGTTTCGGCGTGCTCGCTCAGCCTCAGCTTTCTGTGCGTTTTATGACAGTACGCAGTAAGAGGGAGCTCAACAGGGGTGTTCTGATTGGCGGATTGTTTATATTGCTTATTCCGGGTACTGCTTTTGTTGTGGCAAATCTCTCAAACGTTTATTTTAATAAATATGAAACAATTACCGGCCAGCTTCTCTCACGTACTGAAAGGGCGGATGTTATAGCGAAGAAAACAAGGGACGTGGAAAAAACGATACCCTGCAGTCTCCTTCATATTGATGAAGACGGCGATAAAAAGGCAGATTTCAATGTCATTGAGAAAGGCCTCGGGAAGGCGGCTGCTATTATGCCAAAGGCTGAAGTAAAGCAGCTTGAAAACGGGCTTATTCAGGTTAAGCCCCGAGGTACTGCCTTCAAACGTGCTCTGACGCAAACAAGAAACGGCCGCTGGATGCTCAACGCAGACAGCGTAATCCCAAACTTTATTCGATCTGCAATGCCCACATGGTTTTCTCTTTTGTTTCTGATTACCCTGCTCTCAGCGGGAATGAGTACGCTCTCAAGCCAGTTCCATACGCTGGGCAGCACGTTTGCCCACGATGTTTTCAGGAAGCTTAGAAATAAGGAAAACAGCAGTGTTAAGGTAACAAGAACGAGCATTTTGGTGGGTATCATAATTGCTATGTTTCTGAGCCTGTATGCAAGGGGAGGCTTTATTGTTGCCCGGGCTACAGCAATCTTCTTCGGCCTTTGCCTCTCCTCGTTCCTTCCTTCGCTAGTAGGCGGGCTCTTTTTCCGAAGAATGACAAAGGCTGCGGCTCTGAGCTCTATGACAGCGGGGTTCGGCGTTACGGTATTTTGGCTTCTTTTCGTTAAAGCCAAGGAGGCAGGAGCAATAGGCCTTGTTCAGCATTTTACCGGAGGCGAATCTTCTATCCTTGCAGGCTATCCGAACTGGCCGAATGTTGACCCGTGCTTTGTGGCTCTGCCTATATCAGTAATCACTGCTGCTTTAGTAGCCGCATTTACAAAGCCCAATACAAGCGAGGATTTGGAAAAATGCTTTGCAAAATAGAGGCATATCCCGGATGTGCTGATGAAGCGGTTTGAATCTGATTTTCGGGGCGCTGGCTGATACCCTCGCCCCGATTATATATTATCGAGTCTCTGCTGCTTATCGTGCGTTTGAAGGGCTTCTACGATCTCGTCAAGCTCGCCCATTATAATTTTGTCAAGGTGATAAAGCGTTAGATTGATCCTGTGGTCAGTAACGCGGTTCTGCGGGAAATTGTATGTTCTGATCCTCTGAGAGCGGTCTCCAGAGCCGATCATAGCCTTTCTCTGCGAATCACGCTCGGCTCTTTCCTGCGAGATGAAGTGTTCATATATGCGGCTTTTCAGGATTCGCCAAGCCTTTGCCCTGTTTTTATGCTGGCTCTTCTCATCCCGCATACTCACAGTAATTCCGGTGGGGATATGTTCAAGCTTTATAGCGCTGTTTATCTTATTAACGCTCTGCCCGCCCGGGCCGCCTGCACGACTGACATGTTCTGCTACATCGCTTTCTTTGATGTCCACCTCAATATCTTCCGGCTCGGGCATAATTGCAACAGTAGCAGCGGAGGTGTGTATTCGCCCCTGTGTTTCGGTTTCGGGAACTCTCTGCACCCTGTGCCCGCCGCCTTCATATCCAAGGCATGCCCAAACTCCGGGGCCTTTAATTCCAGCTACAACTTCCTTTACCCCGCCTTTTTCCGAGCCCGCAAACGAAATCGTTTCAACCTTCCAGCAGTTTGCTTCAGCGTATCTGGAATACATTGAGAAAAGGTCTCTGGCAAAAAGGGCGGCTTCATCTCCGCCTGTGCCGGGGCGTATCTCGATTATGACAGAGTCTATCGCTGCATCATCCGCCATCACAAGCTTATCTTTTAAGTCCTGAAGAACCTGCTCTCTTCTTTGTTCGAGCTCTTCGATCTCCGCTTCAGCCATTTCCCGCATCTCGGGGTCCTGCTCGTTTTCAAGGATCTCTTCGGAGCCCTTAATTCCTTCAGCGCATTCATTATACTCCCTGTAAAGGCTTACCACAGGCTTCAGTTTGGCCTGCTCCTTTGTAAGAGGGATAAGTTTGGAATGGGCTGAAGCAATTTCGGGGTCTTGTATTTGTCTGTCAAGCTCATTAAGACGTGCTTCAAGCTCGGAGAGCTTTTCAAGAAGTCTGGTATTGTCTTCGCTCATTAAAACCTGAATAGATTAACTAACTCTTTAATTAAAAAAAAGACGCTGCCTGTATTAAAGGCAGCGTTTGGTAAGCTAAGCTGTTAGGCTAATTCTTTTTCTTTTTTACTCTGTCAAGCAGGCTGTTGCCGTATTTTCTCTGGAAACGTTCAATACGTCCTGCAGTATCAACAAACTTCTGCTTGCCGGTAAAGAACGGATGGCACATTGAGCAAATCTCAACATGCACCTCTTTATTCAGAGTGCTGCGTGTTTCAAACGTGTTTCCGCAGCCGCAGTGAACTGTTACCTTGTTGTATTTTGGGTGTATCTTGTCTTTCATAATAATGCTCTCCTGCCTGTCTATAAGCTATGAGCCGATTAATTGTTACAATATATAGTTCGCTGCCGGTGCTTATTTGTTCAGCTTTCGTTTTGTTTATAAATTAGATAGCTGAAAGAAATTGCTCTGCCGGCAAATTAACGAAAGCATAATTCTATTATTCTAAAAAATATTTTCAAGCAGTATTTTTTACTTTTTGGGGAATTTCTTTCTTAAAAACAGAAGGCCGCACCTCAAAGATGCGGCCTAATCTGAATTCTCTATCAGATGCAGATGAGAATTTAAAAAACTATTGGAGCGAAGTCTTTTTCGTCGTAAACTTTTCCGAGGACTTTCTGCATTTGCGTTTGGTTTGATGCTTTAGCCACAGCGTCATTTTTATAAATCGCGCCTTTATAGAAAGTATCGAGTATGCTTTTGTCCAGAGAGTGCATTCCAATTTGTCGGGATGTTTCAATGATATTGGGGATTTCGTGAAGCCGGTTGTCTCGAATGCAGTTTTTTGCAGCAGAATTGCATACCAGCACCTCCGAACATGGAATCATACCCTCCATATCTTTTCGCTGGAAAAGGGTCTGCGAAACAACTGCTTTCAGTGTATTAGAAAGCAGGCTCCTTATATGGTTTTGCTGGCCGTCGGGGTAAATGTCTATAATCCTCTCGATTGTCTGTGCGGCATTGATTGTATGGAGGGTGCTCAAAACAAGGTGTCCGGTTTCAGCAGCGGTTATTGCAGCGGATGTGGTTTCGAGGTCTCTCATCTCGCCTAACATTATGATATCGGGGTCCTGCCGCATTGCATGCTTAAGCCCGGAAGCAAAATTTGTTACATCTCTTCCAAGCTCCCTTTGCTCAATATGGCTTAATTTATTTTCAAAGAGATACTCTATCGGGTCTTCAAGCGTGATTATACGCTTGGCAGACTGCTCATTTATTTTATTTATCGTGGCTGCAAGAGTAGTGCTTTTGCCTGAGCCGGCAGGGCCTGTAACGAGCACAAGGCCTCTTGGAAGCCCCATTATCTCTTCAATTACCCCCGGAAGTTCGAGCTCATTAAGTTCTGGTATTGAATTGGGTATAACACGAAAGGACAAAGCGGGCTTGCCCCTCTGATAATGAACGTTAACACGAAACCGGTTTCGGCTCTCAAGCATAACAGCAAAATCTATATCCTTGTTTTCCTCGAGCTTATCACGGCCGCCTTCGTAAACAAAACGGTTTAGAAACGCCGTTAAATCTTCGGATGTTATTTCAGGAAAATCCAGGCTCATTATCACCGTGTTTTTTCTGACAACAGGCGCTAAACCGATATTAATATGAATATCGCTTGCCTTTTGCTCTACTGCTTTTTCAAGGGCTTCAGTTATCTTCATTGCCTTTTTCTTTGCTCTTTCTCACAAGCTCTTTAAGATTTCTGCCATTAAAATTCGGTTGGGGGCATTCTGTTTTCTCTAAAATATTTTTTTCCTGCTTGCTCATCTTATGCTCGCCGGGGATAATCAGCGGGCGTATGAAAACCATCAGCTCTGATTCCTTAACCGTCTCATTTTCTGATCTGAAAGCAGGGGCGATCAGAGGGATATCGCCGAGTATTGGGGCTTTGGTGTAGTTTTTGGTGGTCTCAAACCGCTTAAGGCCCCCTAAAACAACAGTCTCCCCGCTCTTGAGAAGGGCGATTGTATCAAGACGCCTGGTATTTACCGTAGGTACGCCCTGTTGGTCGGGGCTTTGGTTTTCCACGATCCCAAACTCGGGTATTATCCGCAGCCTAAGCATATCATCTCTGGTGATGTGCGGGGTTACCTCAAGCTTTACGCCTACATCCTTGAACTCAGTGGAAGTCATAGACCCTCCCTGAGATGTCTCGCTTTCTTCTTTGTATGGAATCTCACGTACTATCTCAAAATTAGCTGTTTCGTTGTCCAGCACGAGTATTTTCGGATTCGCAAGCAGTTTGGCGAGCCCTTCTTTATGAAGCATCGAAAGAATCATATCCACACTTATTGAATCATTGAGAAATCCCAGTCTTATTGAACCTCCGGATTCCTTGTCAAAAGAACCCGCTGCAAACGGGTCTTCGCCGGTTTGGATGGGAGTCCCCTCAGGGGCTTCTCCGCTTAATATTTCATCGCTGTAATCGATCCCGTTTCCGGTTGTCTGATGAACCTGCTGCCCGATTGAATTTGAGGTTTCTGTTCCGGCATTCCATTCTATTCCCAGTTCCACCGAGCTGTCGCCGGATACATCGTAAATCCTCACTTCAACAATCACCTGCTCTGTTACTCTGTCCAACTCCTCGATAAATTCATCTATAGCTTTAATCCGGCTCTCTTTGTCGGTAACGGCTATATTGCTTGTCCCCGGGCTCACAGAAACCCTGCCAGTCTCTGAGATGTAGTCTTTCAGGGCGGAGGCAACATTAACTGCATCGGCATAAGTTATCCTGTAAACCTTGCTCACAGTTTTCTCGGGCGCATTGATTACTTCGCTCTCAGGAACAATCCGAAGCATAGTATTGGTTTTTACATAAGCATAGTTGTGCACAGCGAGGATATTCTCCAAAGCCTCGCCTACAGGGACATCGCTAAGCCTTGCATTTACCGTCCCTGTAACATCAGGGCTTTTCACCATATCAACATCTGCGTACTGCGAGATCATTCTGAGAACATCATCAATTTCCGTGCCTACAAAATCAACACTGATTTTCTTGCTCAGTTTTTTATCTATCGGTGCAGATTTCTGGGCATCTTCTTTCTCGGTTGATTTTATTTCTGCAAAACAGGGCATAGAGAAAATAATGAGCCCAAAAGCAATGCAGAGCATTCGTGAGGCAGATTTTGTGCGTTTCATAATATTAATTCCTGCTGTCTTGTGTTGTGAGGATCTCACGGCTCCTGCCAACTTCAATTTTGATTGGGTGGCCGTTGGTGTCTTCTAAGACCACGCTTTTCCTTGTAACTTTTGCAAGTCTGTAGCCTTCGAAAGTGCCGTCTTCATTTATCATTTTTCTGTTGATAAGAGCCATAGATTTACCTTCAGGATTCATCAAAACGCCCTTAACGAAAACCTTCTTCTTAACTACCTTGGACTCCTTTTTTTCAGCCTTTTCAGTCTCTTCGCGCTTGGGCTCCTCTTGTGGCATGAGAGAGTGTTTCTGTCTGAAAGCAAGTATCTTATTGAGATCGAGCATTGGATTCTTACATTTATCGCTGCGGAATTCAGCAGGGCGGAATTCAGCAGGCTCCCATGCGCTCTTAAAGCTTATGTTTTCCAGAACTTTGATATCAGGCAGTCCCTTCTCCTTAGCGTCTTTAGCGGCCTCATTTTTAGTATAGAAGACGTTGTAATAAACCACTACCCCCAAAATGCATGCAAGAAAGGTTATAACTGCCGCTTCTTTTACTGTGCGCGGGTTGAGATGGCCTTCCTTGCCGATAAAATCCGAATCGAAAACGCTTTTCTTGTCGGCAATCTTTCCGCTTTCTGATAGGGCGGAAAAATCGGAGACTGTTTTTTTCTTTTTGCCAAACATAATAAATTCCTCCGATTAAGTTTCTGTTTCTTTAATTGTGTAGAAAGTGAGTAAGATGTTTATGTTCTTAGATTTTAATTTGAAGCGCAACGCTTCGCTAATTTAATCAGCCCGCGTGGCGGGCTGGAGTTTATCGCTTTTAGCTGCCTGAATAGATAAAGAATAAGGGCGGCGGTTAAGCCGCCTCTATCCAGTATAGATTGTTGCGGTGCTCGGGTTGCTCTCCAGCATTGCCCTATCCCCTGCAACAAGATAATCTATTATAGCGATGGCGATTGCTTTTAAAAAGTAAAAAAAGAGTACCCATTACGGTTGTTTTCGATAGAATGTTTTTTTGACGAAAAATACTCTATTTAAGGAACCGCAATGGGCTATAGACATCTTAACATTAATGAGCGGGAAAGCATTCTAAAAATGCGATCTGAAGGAAAAAATTTACTGGAAATCGCCATATATCTCGGCAGGAGCAAGGGCACTATCAGCCGTGAGTTGAATCGAAACATGTCCTCAACCCATGATTATAAGCCCCACCTGGCCCAGCGATATTACAGCAAACGCAGGGCCGCATCCAAGCAGCCATATCGGCTTGAACAGAATGGCCGTCTTCGTCGTCGAGTATGCAGTAAACTCGAGCAATATCACTCGCCTGAACAGATAGCAGGCCGTCTTGAAATCGACTATCCAGATAATGCCCAAATGCGTGTAAGCCCTTTGACCATATATAGTTGGGTTAAACGAGACAAGGTTGACGGCGGTGTTTTTTACAAGTTTTTGCGTCAAGGCCGTCGCAAACGACGAAAGAAGCACGGCAGTAATGACAAGCGTGGCCGGATACCGAACAAACGTTCGATCAGTGAGCGTCCGGAGGTTGTTGACAAGCGTAATCGCTTCGGCGATTGGGAGGGTGACAGCGTCAGCGGTAAAGGACACGGTTCATTTATTGCGACACATGTCGAGCGTGCAAGCCGCTATCTGCTCTCTGGCAGGATGAAAGATAAGAGTGCCCAGAGCATGAATGAAACCACCCGAAGGTTGTTCAGGAAGATACCAAAGTCCAAGCGTCAAACGATGACAGTTGACAATGGTAAGGAGTTTGCCCAGTTTAAAGAGATGGAAAAAACAGTCGGCCTATGCTGCTACTTTGCTGATCCATACAGTTCTTATCAGCGTGGAACTAATGAAAACACAAACGGCCTGCTTCGTCAGTTCTTCCCTAAGGGAACTGATTTTAAGAAAGTTAGTGATAAGGAACTTGACAAAGTTGTCGCCTTAATCAACAATCGACCAAGGAAATGTTTAAAATATCGGACACCAAATGAAGTGCTCTGGAGCGATGAAAAAAGTTGCGCTTCAGATTAAAATTTTGATTTCCCAGATAAGAAACTTTTTTATTGCCTCATTTGTCTGCGGGATATAACGAACAAAATAAAGTTTTATGGGTATAAATTGTTAAATAATGCTATTGTTTCTGCCTTCAAAAATTAAAATTTTATTTTCAAGAAGCAAAATAAGTGTTGCAGATTTTTAATCTGGTATCATTTCGTAATTGAAACATTAAAACAGGGAAATTGCTTTGAAAGCGGAGATTCAAAAAAATACTGATATGCATACTGGCGAGAAGTTTACAGACCTTCTCACCGGGAACCAGAGACAAATTCACGCTTACATAATAAGCCTTGTAGGTAATTTTAATGATTCTGAAGATATCCTTCAGGAAACCACTAAAGAAATGTGGCAGAAGTTTGAAGATTACAAACTGGGTACAAATTTTCTTGCATGGGGCAAGAAGATTGCCTACTACAAGGTTCTGGAGTACAGAAATAGAAATAAAAGGAAGAAGTTCGTATTCGACGACTACATACTCCAGCAGATAAGCAGAGAATCTGCCTCTGAGCTCAAGGACACAAACGCATATACTATGTTTCTTGAGGACTGTATCAAAAAGCTCAGGGAGTCGGATTTGAGTCTCGTTAAATCTTTGTATGTAGAGCAGAAAACTGTTAAACAGCTCTGCGCGAGCCTAAACCGTTCTCATCAGAGCATCTACAGAAGCCTTGGGAGAATTCTGAACCTGTTAAGACAGTGCATTATCAGGGCATCAATGAGGGCAGGAAATGAATAGACAAACAATATTAGAATTTAGAAGCCTGTGCATTAAGCTTTTCGACGGGTCGCTTGAAGAACATGAGAGTCAGAGGCTTAATGAGCTTATGTATCACCCTGGGCTTAGAAAGGTCTATTTCGGGCTTGTTAAGGTTAACCTTTCTCTTAAATTTGCCGGCGAATGCTGCCGCGAGTCTTCAGACCTATTGAATGAAGAAACCTTTGTTGAGCAGGTATGGGAGAGCCTTGCTGCAGAGGAGAAAAATGCAGAGCCTGTGCAGAGGTTTGAATCTATAGAAGAATCTCCCAGAAGAGTAAACAAGAAGGTTTATCAGCAAAAACAGCCAAGACAAATCAGCAAATTCAATCTCTATTCGGCGCTGACCGGGGTTGCAGCTCTGATTTTTATCTTCATTTTTGCCAGCATCTCACCGGACAGAACAGCTGTAAAAGCTGCAGCGGTAAGAGATGCCCTCAATGCCGAGTTTGCAGATGATTCTGAAAGCTATTCTCAAGGCCAGAGCATATGGGCAGGTGAAACTGTAAGGATTTCCGAAGGCTTTATTGAGTTTGAAACAGCCCGCAATGTCCTTATAACGGTTGAAGCACCTGCTGAGTTTGAATTCAATAAGCAGGACGATATGCAGCTTGAATATGGGCAGGTTTATGCAAATGTAGGCGAGAATGGAATCGGCTTTACTGTGCATACCGACAATATGCGGCTAATCGACCTTGGAACTGAGTTCGGCGTTTACAGAGACAAAAAAGGCTGGACAGAGGTTCATATGATAAACGGCGAAGCGGCTCTTGTGGCAGGCGGGTCTTGGTTTAAGAAAACCAAACAGCAGCTGTTCAAAGGACAGGCAAGAGGTGTTTCAAGCAACGGCACCAGTGTAGAAGAGCTCGATTCTGAACCTGAAAAATTCGCACGATACATAAACTCAGACCACAAGTCTGTATGGAGAGGGCAGAAGGCATTAGATCTTGCCGATATTGTAGGCGGCGGCAACGGCCTTGGCAGCGGCGAGTACAAATCCGGTATCAATACCGCTTCCGGCGAATATACTACCGATATCAACAGGCTTAATTCGCTTAAGTTTTCAAATGGTCAAGGGTATTTGAACGTAGATTCTCTTTCATTTGTTGACGGTGTGTTTATTCCCGACGGCGAGTTTGGAGCAGTCCAGGTTACCAGCGAAGGTCATACATTCAGCGGGGTATCAGACACAGAGGGCAAATACTGGATAGGGCTTCTTAACGGTGCGTACCATCCGAGGCTGCAGGATGTTCTCCCGCATACATTAACTCTGCAGGGGGTAAAGCAGAGCTATCCTGAGAATTCTGCTTTGTTTATACATCCCAATCAGGGCATTACATTCGATCTTGATAAGATTGAGCAGGTTGTTCAGGGTAAAGAATTTAGCAGATTTACTGCTGAATTCGGCCTTTCAGACAGCGTGTTTGACAATGATAATTTCGTTGTGCCTCTGAATAATTTTGAGGTCTTTGAGGAAGGCCAGCTCAATTGCGATTTGCAGGTTCTTGTTGATGGTCAGCTTCGGTTCGAGAAGAGCAATCAGTCTCCGTCCCAAAAGCCGAGCAGGGTAGATCTTACCTTAAAGCCTGAAGACCGTTTCCTAACACTTATCGTTACTATTCCAATAGAAGACAATCTGCCTGAGGCAGGTTTTGTATGGGCATTTATGAAAGACCCCCAGCTGCATGTTTGGGGCAATGAATAGCAGTATCTGCAGTTATGAAAAAGTTAATATACAACAATAAAAGAGGATGAAAATGAATTCTAGAAAAAAGGCTTTCACACTTATAGAGCTTCTGGTTGTTATTTCAATCATAGCTCTTTTAATGGCAATACTTATGCCTGCTTTGAGCAAGGCAAGGGAGCAGGGAAAGAGGATGCTCTGCGCTAATAATCTAAAACAGTGCGCTCTTGCCGCTCAGATTTATTCTCAGCAGAACAGGGGTGTATATCCGCTTCAGGCAACCACTGAATGGGCGTGGGATATTTCCTACTGGACAACCGACCTGATTATCGAAAGCGGTGCTGAGCCGGATATATTCTACTGTCCGTCAAACACAAAGATGTCTGCCGACAAGGACAGATACTGGAGATTTGCTGAGATCTTCCCGGAAGCACCAAGCACAAGCCTTGACAGGGAAGAGCCGGATACCCTTTTTCACAGAAGAAATCTTTACAGGGTCTCTTCTTATTTCTGGCTTTTCGACAGCTACGACGTTCTAAACGATAAGGATGCCGGCAGGCCAGACTTGGAGGGAAGACCTACAACCGACTGGCTCGTTAAATCTCAGGACGTGGAAAATCCGGCTGAGAGAAAAATGATTGCAGATGCTGTGTTCAAGCAGAATGAGCTTTATACCCAGATAAAAGGCGGCAATTGGGACGGCTGGAAGAAGACTGACAGGACAAACCACGTTGACGGCAGCGGCGATCTCAACGGCTCAAATGCGGCTTTCGCTGACGGTCATGTCGAATGGCTTGGCGAAGAAGAACTTGAAAACCCAGACGGTACCGACAGAGTTCGCCTTAGAGTTGGCGGTTCCGGCGGTACTGTAGAGCAGATTTGGTAATTTTAATTTAATTTAATCTAATCAGTAAACAGCAGACTATTATTTTCTGTGTGTTGAAATTCTATTTTAATACTAATTTTTAAGGAGATTCATTATGAAAAGAAGCTTGCTTCTAACAATGTTTCTTGCGGCGCAAATGTTTATTTTGCAGTCGCTTGCGGTAGGCGGGACAGTTGCCTACTGGCGATTTGAAGGCGGAACGGCGGATGGAGATCCCATCCTGCATGGTGAAGTACCCGACGGCCAATTCTATCCAGGCGTAATGGACAGTTCCGGAAACGGCAATGCCCTTACTGTGTGGAATGAAGGTGCCCACATCTACAGCACAGCAGTTGGCTACAGCGAAGTTCCCCAGACAGGGGCTGCTAATCAGTTTAGTGCGAAGAACAATAACGGTTCCCCTGGAATGTGGACTGAGACCGGCTCTCAAATCAGCAATATGAGTCCGGCTGAGTTTACAATTGAGGCAACTGTAAGGCTGGAGAACGGCGGTTATCGCTGTATAGTCGGTAGAGACAGTTACGGCACTTCGCCGCACAACCCGGACCTTGCAGCGCTTTATCTTCAGGCTACTCCCGATAATGGCCTTGCGATAAAATTCTGTGATGTTCAGGGTTTTTG
Source organism: Sedimentisphaera cyanobacteriorum (assembly GCF_001997385.1). NCBI lineage: Bacteria > Pseudomonadati > Planctomycetota > Phycisphaerae > Sedimentisphaerales > Sedimentisphaeraceae > Sedimentisphaera > Sedimentisphaera cyanobacteriorum. The sequence continues at coordinate 598,657 of NZ_CP019633.1, forward strand.
GCATGATGCTATTTCAGAAACCGGGGTTATTGAAACCTACGACTGGGGAACAAATCCCTCTGGTGCCGGAACTCCGTTTTACAGCATCGCAGCAGTAAGCGACGGCGAATTTCTCTCACTTTATCTCTACAGCCACGACAATCCCGAAGAAGGCTACAGGCTTATTGCTCAGGAGAATATGCTCGAAGAAACAGAAAGCACAAACACCGCCCTTACAGCTGGCGCCGGAGACGGCGGAGACTGGGACGCAGGCAACTGGACAGTAACAAGAGGGCTTTACGCAGGAGGCCATGGAGACCGTGCTTGGGGTTTTGTTGATGAGGTAAGAATCAGCGATTCTGCCCTTAGAGTAACAGATCTGCTCCAAGGCCCAACCCCTTACAATGGTGATGTTGCTCAGCAGTCTGACCCAGCCAACGGCGATGTTGACGTTTCGTTCAACTGGGACGCACCGGGCGAGGATGCCTCCGGAGACGGCTCGAATGCCGTTGAGCCGGATCTTGTAGATCAGTACGTGTTTATAAGCTCAGGCACTGAAGGAAATTCTGAGCTCTATTACGCAGGCGCTACCGGAATAGACCCGGGTACAGAAGACCCGGCATCTTCATTCGGTCCTGTTGATCTAAACTACGACAGCACTTATCAGTGGGCAGTTGTAGGCGTTATGGACGGATACGAGCAGAGCCTCACCCCGGGCGTAAGCACACTTGCAGATGCAGACCCGAACAACAACATTCACGGCCCGGTCTGGGAGTTTGAGTCTATGGCTTCTGTTCCGATTATTGAGGAAGACCCGGAATACGATGCTGCAGCAGAAGGCGATAATGCTTCGCTCAGTGTTGAAGCTACCAGTGTTACAACACCTTCATTCCAATGGTACAAGTCTGATGATCAGGCAAATGATACGCTTGATGATGATAATGCTGTAGGCGACCCAGACGTTACTCTCGAAGTTACTCAGGACGGCGAAAGCTACACCTGCACAATGACAGTGCCCGCTGCAGCCTTCGCAGATGAAGGCTATTACTACTGCGAGGTTACCAACGAAAGCGCTGCCTCAGCTGTGTCTCAGGCCGGTCAGATTGAAATCGAGAAACTCGTCAACTGGTATGAATTTGAGAACAACATTATGGATTCTCAGGGCACTAACCACGGCGTTTCAATGAGGACAGATCCAAACGCTCCGTTCGATTATGCCTCAGGTATGGTAGGACAGGCTATCTCTCTCAATGCTGACGGCGTTGGCGATTCATTCGAAATCGATCAGTCTGTAAAGGCTAACTTCACAATAGAAATGTGGGTTAAGACAACAGGCGATTCTCCGGGAACCGACGGCTGGTACAACGGCTTAGGTCTCGTTGACGGCGAGCTGCCAGGAAAAGTTGATGATATGGGTACAGCCCTGCTTGACGGCAAATTTGCTCTTGGAATTGGTGACTACGACGCAGAGATGCAGATGACGCTTAAGTCTGAATCAGACATCAACGACGACAGCTGGCATTACTGCGTTGCAACACGCAACTATGAATCAGGCGATATGAAGGTTTATGTTGACGGCGTGCTCGAGGCCTCTTTAAGCGGAGCCACAGGCCTGAAAGATGAACCTCAAACACTTAGAATCGGCGCATTGCATACCGGTATGAATTTCTTCCCGGGCCTTATCGATGAGCTCAAGCTATACAACTACGAGCTTTCTGAGGTAGAAATTGCTGATAACTACACCTCTCTGACTGGCGAGTCTGTTTGCCTTACCTCTCAAGCACCTGATAAAGACCTTGATGTAAATAATGACTGCCGGATTGATATGGCGGATTTTGCCGGTTTGGCAGCAGAATGGCTCACAAGCGGGCTTTTCCCTGTTGAGTAATGGTGTTTGATTTTGAATGATAATGTTAGAAAGCCTGCAGGCGAGATCTAATATCCGCCGCAGGCAATAACAATAAGGAGATTAACTATGAGTAAAAAATTACTTTTAACAGCATTTTTTGCGGCGCAGATATTCCTTCTGCAGTCGCTGGCGGTAGGCGATACTGTAGCTTACTGGCGTTTTGAAGATGGAATTGCAGATGCCCAGGTGCTGCATGGCGCAGGCGAGGGCCAATTCGCTGCGGATATCCCAGATTCATCAGGAAACGGAAATGCCCTTTCCGTATGGAATGAAACATTCGCGGGATATGGCTTCAGAAGCGAAGTTGGCTATGATACCGTACCGTACACAGGGCAGGCAAACAACTTAAGTGTTAAAAATACAGGCGGCTTACCTGGCATGTTCACTGAAACCGGCTCGCAGATAAGCACAATTGAGCCTGCTCAGTTTACGATTGAGGCAACCTTCAAACTTGAAAACGGTGATTACCGCGGAATTATCGGCAGAGACAGCCAAGGCAGCGTAACAGGAGATGCTGCACTTTCAGCCCTGTATTTTCAGGCTCTACCGAACAACGGCGTTGCTGTAAAATTCTGCGATGTTCAGGGCTACTGGCACGATGCAATTTCTGAGGGCGGATTGATAGAAACTTATGATTTCGGCACTAACCCCTCCGGTGCAGGTGTTCCGTTCTACAGCATGGCAGCAGTGAGCGACGGCGAGCTGCTCTCGCTCTACCTCTACAATCACGATAAGCCCGAAGAAGGCTACAAGCTCGTTGCTCAGGAAGATATGCTCCAAGAAACAGACAGCACAAATACTGCTCTCACATCCGGTACTGGAGACGGCGGAGACTGGGACGCAGGCAACTGGAGTGTAGGAAGGGCCATGTTCGACGGCGGCCACGCAGACCGCGCTTGGGGCTACATTGATGAGGTAAGAATCAGCGATTCTGCCCTTAGAGTAACAGATCTGCTCCAAGGCCCAACCCCTTACAATGGTGATGTTGCTCAGCAGTCTGATCCAGCCAACGGCGATGTTGACGTTACATTCAGCTGGGACGCACCGGGCGAGGATGCCTCTGGGGACGGCTCTAATGCCGTTGAGCCGGATCTTGTAGATCAGTACGTATTTATAAGCTCAGGCGATGAAGAAGATACCGAGCTGTATTACGCAGGCGCAACCGGCGCTGACCCGGGCACAGATAATCCGGCATCTTCATTCGGACCTGTTGACCTCAACTACGACAGTTCGTATCTGTGGGCAGTTGTAGGCGTTATGGACGGCTACGAGCAGAGCCTCACTCCGGGCGTAAGCACACTTGCAGATGCAGACCCGAACAACAACATTCACGGCCCTGTTTGGGAGTTTGATGCGATGGCATCTGTTCCTGTAATAGACGAAGATCCTGTTTACGATATAGTTCCAGACGGCGGCGACGCTTCGTTAACCGTTGAGGTTACGAGCGTTACAATGCCATCATTCCAGTGGTACAAGTCTGATGATCAGGCAAACGATACGCCTGAAGATGATACTGCTGTAAATGAGCCTGATGTAACTCTATCAATTACTCACCACGCAGAAAGCTACACTTGCACAATGACTGTTCCAGCTGCAACATTTACTGATGAAGGCTATTACTACTGCGAAGTAAGCAATGAAAGTGCTGCTTCAGCTGTGTCTCAGGCCGGTCAGATTGAGATTGAAAAGCTGGTTAACTGGTACGAATTCGAGAATAACATTATGGATTCTCAGGGCACCAACCACGGCGTTTCTATGAAGACAGACCCTAACGCACCGTTCGACTATACAGCAGGTATGGTAGGAGATGCTATTTCTCTCAACGCTGAGGGGGTAGGCGAATCATTCGAAATCGACAAGACCATAAAAGCTAATTTCACAGTTGAAATGTGGGTTAAAACCACAGCAGCTCCGCAGGGCGGAGACAACTGGTGGGAAGGCGCAGGCCTTGTTGACGGAGAGCTTCCCGGTGGATCTGACGATTTAGGTACTGTCTATCTCGACGGCAAATTCGCTTTTGGCGTAGGCGACCCTGATGAGGGTAACGTTACTCTTGAATCAGATGTTGATTTAAATGACGGAAGCTGGCATTACTGCGTTGCTACACGTGATTACGAAACTGGTGAGATTAAGGTTTATATCGACGGCGTTCTGGAAACCCAGACTTCTGCTTCAACAGGTTTAAAGGCAGAGGGCGATTACCTTCGCATAGGAGCAATCCAAACCGGCAGCAATTTCTTCAAGGGACAGCTTGATGAGGTTAAGCTGTATAACTATGAGCTTTCTGAGATCGAGATAGCTGACAAATACACCACCGTAACCGGTGAAACTGTTTGTATAGCTTCTCAGCGTCCAAATGAAGGACTTGACACCAACAACGACTGCCAGATAAATATTGATGATTTTATGGCTATGGCAGCAGAATGGCTTGTAAGCGGGATTTATTCTGCAGAATAAGTGGGATCATTCTTGCTTCATATTAAGAAATCAGCAGGCGAAGGGATTTTCTCTCTTCGTCTGCTTTTTTAAAATTTTTTCGTTTGAATTTAATCTCTTGGGGTTTTTCAGCGTATAACCCTGCAGACATTGAGATTAAATGTTGAAAATTAGAACAGTTTTTTCATATATATGTGAATTCACAAATTTAGAGTGATTTATAAGGATGCCAAATGAATTTATTTATCAGCAATTACAGCCGAAAGCTTATAAGATTCCTTGTTTTTATCCTGCTCTTATCAGCAGCTCTTCAGGCGGCAGATACATACACAAACCCGGTGGTAATATCAAATGACAGGCTGGCAGACCCGACAATTCTAAAATATGACGGCAACGGCAAGTACTACATGTATCCTACAGGAGATAATGTCAGCTACCATGTTTACACCTCCATCGACCTTGTCAATTGGACCAAGGGCAAACGCGTATTTCAGCCGGGTGTAAGCGGTGTTTGGGCTCCTGATGTTTATCATAGCAAAGAAGACGGCAAATTTTATATGTACTATACCGCCGGCGGGAATATTGGCGTAGCTGTGGCAACTCGTCCTGACGGGACATTTATAGATCAAGGCATAATATTGGAGAATTCTATAGATGCGCATTTCTTTGCTGAAAACGGGGAGTATTATCTCTATTTCACAGAGGTTGACCATGGCAATCGAATTTATGTCCAGAAGATGTCGAGCCATACCGAGCTTACAGGCGAGAAGCATTTGATTCTCGAGCCCGACCAAGGCTGGGATCAGGAAGCCGGCTGGGTGAATGAAGCACCATGGATGCTGAAGCATAAAGGTACGTATTATCTGCTATTCTCTGGCAGCGGAGCAAATACGCAGGAATACGGCGTTGGTTATGCAACGGCTGATAATCCAATGGGACCATTTACTAAATACGAAAACAATCCCATTATCGAAAAAGGCGGCGGGGTTTACGGACCTGGGCACGGGTCGGTTACAACTGATGATGATGGCAATCTCTGGCATATTTATCATCAGAAGCATGATGAAAATGTGAACTGGAATCGCTTTATATGCCTCGATCCGATGTGGTTTGACTCAAACGGTGTTCTCCACAGCAGGGCTACAAGAGGCCAAGAGCTTCCTGCCCCCAAGATTGACGGCAACAAGCCCGAACTTGCTTATTGGCGTTTTGAAGAAGGTCCTGCAGATGCCGATGTTTCTCATGGCGGACTGGCTGACGGGTTCTTCTTTCCGGGTGTAGCTGATGTTACTGGAAACGGAAATCCGCTTTCTGTGTGGAATCAAAGCTACGGCGGATACGTTTATAAAGATGAAACCGCCTTCGATACTGTGCCGCAGACAGGGCAGACTAATAATTTCAGTGTAAAAAATTCCGGCGGAAACCCGAATATGTTTACAAGTATAGGGGCCTTTGTTTCTTCAGTAAGCCCTTCTGAATTCACAGTGCAGGCAACCTTCAGACTGGAAGACGGCGGGTATCGGGGCATTGTAGGCAGAGACAGCTTCGGTACAGCAAATAAAGACTCGCAGCTTTCAGCATTTTATCTGCAGGCAATTCCCGGCAACGGGGTTGCTGTCAAGTTCTGCGATGTGCAGGGATACTGGCATGATGCCATCTCGGATATAGGGGTTATAGAAACTTTCGACTGGGGCTCGAATCCCTCTGGTGAGGGAGTGCCTTTTTACAGCGCAGCAGCCGTGAGCGACGGAGAATTTCTCTCGCTCTACCTCTACAACCACGACAAGCCCGAAGAGGGTTACAAGCTCGTTGCTCAGGAGAATATGCTCGAAGAAACGGACAGCACAAATACAGCTCTTACCGGAGGTGCAGGAGACGGGCCGGATTGGGATGCCGGCAATTGGACAGTTGGAAGAGCGATGTACAACGGAGGCCATGCCGACCGCGCTTGGGGTTATATTGATGAAGTGAAAATAACTGCCGCAGACCTGCGGGTTACAGACTTCCTTCAAGGCCCTGCCCCATACAGCCCTGATGTTAGCTTAACTGCTGATATGGATAATTATGTGGTTGAGGCTGATTTCTCTTGGAACGCCCCGGGCAGTCCTGAGGAGCCGGTTTTAAGAGATATAGTTAACGAGTATGTATTTATAAGCTCCTCAGATCCTCAGGATGACAGCCTTTACTATGCAGGCGATACCGGCATAGACCCGGGAAATTATAACCCCGAATCCTCTTTCGGTACTGCTCAAGTTGATTTCAACAATACCTGCCGCTGGGCGGTTGTGGCTGTTATGGATGGTTTCGAGCAGAATCTCACCGCAGGCCAGAGTACGCTGGAAGATGTGGATTCGAATAATTTGATCGGCCCGATATGGAGCTTTGATTCGCTTGAGCTTGACCCGGGCATAGAAGCCCAGCCTTCCGAGATTGTGCTTGCTGAGGATTCATCAGAATCCGGATGTTTCGGCGTAAATCTCGCAAGCAGGCCGATGGGGGATGTTCAGCTGAATCTCTCAGAAAAATATTCACGCGGTCAGATTACTGTTTCCCCGCAGAACCTGCTTTTTACCCCTCAGAACTGGTCAGCAGGGCAGGATGTCTGCGTGCAGACGGTGGATGATGATATGCTCGAAAGCCCTCTGGATACAGTTCCTGTTGAGGTAAGTGCGTCCAGCTCTGAAGATCAATACTACGACGGCCTCACAGCAGAGCCGTTTGCTGTAAAAATTGAAGATGATGAGTGCGGCTCGGCTGGTTATTTGAAGGCAGATTTCAATCTTGACTGCGAGGTTGGGATGGACGATTTCAGCTTTTTTGCTCAGCAGTGGCTTTCAGATACGCTAGTTAATAATTAAATACAGTTTTTTTGATTAGTTCTTAATAACAGAAAGGTGATTATGTCAAAAGTAAGCAAGTTAGTATTATGCGCATTAATTGCGTGTATGTTTTCCCAGCAGCAGGCTTCGGCCTGGTCTCTCAAGCAGGCTCCGCTCATGACAGAGTGGGCAGATGAGGTAGACCCGCAGAATACTTTGCCCGAATACCCGAGGCCTCAGATGGTTCGAGATAACTGGCAGAACCTCAACGGTGTCTGGGAGTTCCAGCCCGGCAGTGAAGGTGATCAGGTGCCGGCAGGCCAAACCCTCAGCGGGGACATACTCGTTCCGTTTCCTGTTGAATCAGCGATTTCAGGCGTTAAAGAACACCACGAAAGGGTTTGGTATAAGAGAACTTTCCAGATTCCGGAAAGCTGGGACGGCAGCAGAATCCTTCTGCATTTCGGCGCAGTTGACTGGGAATCAGAAGTTTATGTAAACGGCCAGAGCGCAGGCGTTCATAAGGGCGGCTTCGATACTTTCAGCTACGATATAACATCAATGCTCGATACTGAAAAGCAGGCTCAGGAGCTTATAGTACGCGTTTACGACCCGACAAACAGCAGTGCAATCGCCTGCGGCAAACAGGACCTCAATCCAAACGGTATCTGGTACACAGCTGTTACAGGTATCTGGCAGACAGTATGGCTTGAGCCCGTACCGCAGACTTCTGTTGAAAAATTGAACCTCACACCGGATGTTGACAGCAGCTGCCTGAATTTATCTGCTGATATTGACGGTTCTGGAAACGGCGTTACAGTTCATGCTGCAGCCTATGCCAACGGCAAAAAGGCCGGCGAGATAAACGGCGCACCAGGGCAGAAGCTCAGCCTCAACCTCAGAGACCCGCAGCTTTGGTCTCCAAGCAACCCATTTCTTTATGACCTTACCGTTCAGCTCAAGAAAAACGGCAGCGTTATAGACGAAGTAGAGAGCTATTTCGGTATGCGGAAAATTGAAGTTAAGAAGGTTGACGGGAAGAACAGAATCCTCCTCAACGGAGATTTTGTGTTCAATATCGGCCCGCTTGATCAGGGCTGGTGGCCGGACGGCCTTTTCACCGCCCCCACAGACGAGGCACTAAAATACGACCTCGATATGACAAAAGAGTTCGGTTTCAATATGACAAGAAAGCATGTGAAGATAGAGCCGGCAAGATGGTACTACTGGTGCGATAAGCTCGGGCTTATGGTATGGCAGGATATGCCGAGTATGCGTTCAAGCGGGAATGCAGCTCAGAGAGAGCAGTTTGAAAAAGAGCTTGCCTCAATGGTGGACGACCTCGGCAACCACCCGTCAATCGTATTGTGGGTAGTATTCAATGAAGGCTGGGGACAGTATGATACTGTTCGCGTTACTGAAGACGTAATGGAGCAGGACCCTTCAAGAATCGTTACCTGTGCAAGCGGATGGACAGACCACGAGGTTGGCCATATCAAGGACGACCACAGATACTCTCCTCCGCATAATCCGTCTGCTCCAACCGATGACAGAGCCTCCGTTTGCGGCGAGTACGGCGGAATCGGTATGAGAGTAGAAGGGCATATGTGGGAGGAAGACTCCTGGAGTTATACAATGGCCGAAACAGGTGAGGAGCTTGAAAGGATATACGATTCGTACATCCAGACATTGGTTCAGTATCGCGAAGACCCGGGATACAGCGGCGCTGTTTACACACAGATAACTGATGTGGAAGGTGAGATTAACGGACTGATAACCTACGACCGCAAGGTGGTTAAGCCTGACCCTGCCGACATTGCCTTTTCAAATAAAATGTACGAGAGGACATATCAGCAGATTCTCCCAACTTCCGCTCAAACTCCGCAGACATGGAAATACTCCTTTTCCGACCCGGGAGAAGGCTGGCAGAATCCAGCTTTTGATGATTCTTCCTGGCAGCAGGGGCACGGCGGTTTTGGAACCGAAAGCACTCCCGGCGCTGTTATAGGCACAGTTTGGGACAGCTCCGACATCTGGCTGCGCAAGAGTTTCGAGGTTGGCCAGCTGACAGACGAGCAGATTGAAAAACTTATCTTCAGAATCCACCATGACGAAGATGTCGAGGTTTATGTAAACGGTTCGCTCGTTTTTTCTGAAGACGGATTTACCACAAACTATCTTTACGTAAATGCAGGGCAGGAGCTCAAAAATGCAATCCAGCCCGGGCAAACCAACACGATCGCTGTGCACTGTTATCAGGATACCGGCGGTCAGTATATTGATGTAGGGATTGCATTTGAAACCACAGATTTCGATGATGATTCCTGCGGTCAGCTCGGATACGCACCATCAGACTTCAACCGCGACTGTAATGTAGATATGAGTGATATGCTGGTTTTCGTTGAAGACTGGCTTGGAAGCTCATCTGAAGGCTGATTTTTCAGCAATTTGATTCAGCAGCACCAATCAAAAGGGCGGGACGGCATTTGCCATTCCGCCCTTTGTTCATTTCTGGTTTAGCTTCAGGCTTTATTCTTCGCTTTTGATCAGAGTTATTGTGCGTTTGTCTGGATGTTTGAGCCAGCTGTCTATCTCTGAAAGCCTGTCATACTCAAACTTTCTTATAACAGCAGGCTTGGTTTCCAGAGAATAGCTAATCGTAATCATTCCGCCTCTTTGCGAGCATTCGATTTCTATAACTCCCGCATCTGCCGGCAGAACCCTTTTCTCCGATTTCGGCATCATCAAAACTTCCATATTTTCAGGTATGGCAGTATTAACCGTAATCTCAGCCTTGCTGTATCCGGACATATAATAAGGATTTTCCCGAACATCTTCGCTTATCCCGATGCTTCCAGGATTTGCCGGCACGGTGAAATACATCAGACGACCTTCTTTAACAGCATATTTTGGGATATCCAGTTCATACTGCTTAAGACCCGGGTAAGCGGAAAAATCGGTTACAAGCTCACTTTCTGCTTCAGCAAACTGGGAGATATTTGAAACGAGCTTTTCATAATATCTTCTTCGCTCTTCCGGGGTTGCCTCAGAGAAGTATTTGTTTGATTCGCCGAAATTTGTTCCCCATATCCTGCTTTCATGGAGCATTTCTGCTTTTCCTTCGGCTGTGATTTCCAGCTCTATTAACGAATCAGCCCTGTTAGTGTACTCCTCAGGCAGGTCGATTCTCAAAAGTCGCCGTGTTTCTGTATTTATAGAAAGCCTGCGGTTTCTGTATGAAGTGCCAAGCTCGGCGTATTGAGTCGTATCACCGATATAGAAAACGCCTTTGTCAGTGAGAGTTTTGACAAGCGGAAAACCCCAAAGAGACGGAGAAACAGTATTTTTCATAAGCTCCTCAAACTCATCGAGCCTGCCGCAGTTGGCGGGAAGAATAATCTCATTTTCAATTCCGGAAAGTTCAAGCAGTTTGGAAGTTAGTATTGCCTTGTCGAGCCTGTTGCCATAGCCGTTTTCAAGCGTTTGCGTGCAGGTGAAGTGCTTCCCAAGCGGTATACGATTGTATGAAGGTCCTGCTGTCCTGATATTCCGCGCTGCAAAATCTCTTATTGCGGTTATAATCTCTTTTTCACTTTTAGCGCCTTTGGTAATCTCTTTTGCTTTTTCTGACACCCTCTCTTCCTGAGAGGCCACCCTCGAAGCAGCTGCAATACTTACCATATCCGCATATTCTCCTATTTGCCCTGTACTTACCCTCAAAAAGGGCGTATAAGCGTATTTGGGCGGCAGTGAGCTTTCGGCTTTCAGTGCGGGTATGTCTTCAGCCGTCCATACGTAGGTCTTTATACCTGCGTTTTCGCTGCTTTTGCGTTCGATGATCCCAGCCCCGCTTACAGTGCCCGGGTTGAGTATGCCGTTATCATCGCAAACTATCTGAGTTTCTATATTTGAAGGTATGTTCAGTTTTACAGTCATTCGGCGATGCGGTTCATACCCTTGGAAAGTCCTGTACATTGAAAAATAGGGGCGGTTTTTGAGCGTCCTTTTAACGCTGTATTCTATCACGCTCCCGGCTTCTACGCCCGGCAGCGATGCAACGAGGGTCTTGCCCTCAGGATACTGAGGAGCAGAGGCAACCCAGCCCGCATCCATCACGTTTTTCTCAACTTCGCTTATTTCCTTAACATTCCCGTCGTTTATAACTCTTGCATAATTGAGCTCCAGCTCTTCCCAAACAGGCACATAGCTGAATTTGAGCTCTGAGAAGTCCTTCTTGCCTTTGTAGCTGAGAATCTTTCTTCGTACTACAGTTTCAACAGTCCAGTTATGCTCGTCTTTGAGATTGTATTCAACGTCTTTGGAGAGAAGCTCGGAATCCTGTTCTTTTTTCTGCGTGTCTTCTAAAACTATTTTTTTTCTTGAATTGTATTCTATCTCTTTGAGGTTTTCCTTGAGCTTGAGATACTGCTCAGGCGAGAACAAAACTTCTTTAAATTTTATCTCCCTGTTAATATTAACGCCGCTGCCGGTTTTTTCGAAATTGCTCGAATAAGACATATAGTCTTCATCTATCGCTGAGGTTTCAGGCGTTGAAAATATCTTCAATTCTTCTGCAATCCTGAGCTCCTTGCTTTCACTTACGCCGCAGGTGATGCCTGTTTCAAGCGGAAATCTTCTTTCATCAAGACCGGTAGCCTGAAGAACAAAATTGGCAATTCCTGCTTTGGCTCCAATATTGTATATGGGAAGAAGGGCTTTGCCTTTGCCGTTAATCAGAACGTTGTCCGCATGATACGAGATTTCAGCCCTGAGATTTTTAGAAGTGTCTTGAAGATTTTCCGGCTTCAGACTGTAGGAATCAAGCTCTCCGCCCGGGAGGAAGTTTTTAAGAAGCTTTTCGAAATAAGATTTCCTCTGCTCAGGCTTCTTCCTCAGAAATGCTCCGCGGTAGGCATTGTCGTTTATCCCTTCAAAAACCAGAGTGCTTTCTGCCTTGTAGCTGCCGTTTTTATCTATTTGGGCTTTGGTAATTATCTTCAGCATATTATTTTCTGCCGGCTCTACAGGTGATTCAAGCAGTGTTTCCCCGTATGGAGCTGCAACAATATAGCTGCAGTCGTTGAGGTAGGAGGGCATCAGCCTCTGGGTGCTTTCATCTGTTGAATCCATCAGCTTGTATGTCCCGTCTTCATTGCGGACGCAGGTTATAGCGTGATTGAAGTATGGCTGAGGAACTTCCTTGTCCTTTTTCGGGCCGCTGTGAATAAGCACCGGATAGCTCTCGAAGCCGGCAAGCCTCAGCATCGCCACCAGCAGGGCGGCTTTATCCCTGCATACTCCGTGCCGGTTTTCGAAGGTCAGGCTCACATCGTGGGGCTCGTTTCCGGGAGCCTCTTTCTCGATAGTGATTCCCATATAGCGAATCTCCTGAGAGACAAACTTGAATATAGCTCGGATTTTCTCGTCCTCAGTTTCAAGTCCTTTGGTCAGCTCTTCAACCTTCTCCTCCATCTCAGGCGTGGTGTCAAAATGCGGCTTGGAAAGATCCCAATACCATTTGGAAACCTCTTCCCATTTGTCTATAGTGCTTACCAGCAGTCTCTGAACGCATGTCCAGTAGTCCGGCATACTGCTCTCAGGATAGAATCTCGGAACATTTCTGGCCGTCCATTTATGCACGGTATGATTGCTTTTTTCTGTTTTTTCATAGCTTACGGTCTCGTCCACCTTGTCTTTCAGTGCTATGCTCTGGATTGGCAGTTCTTTCGAGGCATAAACTTCATACACCTCTTTAACAATCGGATACTTCGATTCAAATATAAAATAATTGCTCCATGTGTTTTTCATCCGCACCTTTGTGTAGCGGTCTGCAGCGATATAGTGTATCGTATCGCCCACCTCGAGCCCGGGCAGTGAAACAACAAGCAGTTTGCTGTTGGGGTTGTAGATGTTTGAGCTCATGCTGGAGTTGTCTGTCATCACCTTGCTGTTAGCTTCGGTATCTATCTCAACTGCGGTGCCGTCCGGCTTTATAAGCTCCACAAGTTCAAGCTCGATTGTATCGTAAGGGCGGGTGAAGTGGAAGGTTATTGTCTGGTTGTTTCGTTTGCCCTTTTCCGTAAGAATCTTTTTGTAGTACTCCGAAATATCTACAGAAGTCCCGTCCGGGTTGTAGGTTGTCTTCGTATATCCGGAAACGAGAACTTCATCGGAATTCGGATATTTCTCCTTGTCTGCTTCTTTTGTTGCAGCCATCGCTTCAGGCCGGTATATAAGCACCTCTGAAAAACTTGAAGCGGCAATCGCAAGCAGTAAAAACAGCATAACTTTCTTGTGCATTTGAAATCTCCTTATCTTTGAGCATCCAGCATAAATTATTATGAGAAAAGAGCTTCTACAAACTCTTCGGGTTCGAATTCTGCAATGTCCTCCGGCTTTTCCCCAAGCCCTACGAATTTAACGGGGATATTCAGCTTGTCCTTGATTGCTATAACAATACCGCCTCTTGCGCTTCCGTCAAGCTTGGCCAGAAAAATCCCAGTTACATTAACAGCCTCGGTAAACTCTTTTGCCTGTGCGATAGCGTTTTGCCCGCTTGTTCCGTCCACAACAAGGATAACCTCGTGCGGTGAGCCGGGGATTTTCTTGGATGTTACCGCTTTGATTTTTTCGAGCTCTTTCATAAGGTGCTTCTGGGTGTGAAGGCGTCCGGCCGTATCAACGATAAGATAATCCGCATCCCTTGCAATCGCCGCCTGGCAGGCATCGTATGCCACAGCAGCAGGGTCTGCTCCCTGTTTGTGTTTGATTATGTCAACCCCGATCCTCTCAGACCATACAGAAAGCTGCTCCACAGCCGCCGCCCTGAAGGTATCGCACGCTGCTACCACAACCTTGTTCCCGGCAGAGCTGAGATTGAAGCCGAGCTTTGCTATGCTTGTGGTTTTGCCCGACCCGTTCACGCCTGCTACCAGTATAACGGTTGGGCCTGAATCGGATTTGGCAAGCTCTCTGTCCCGCTGGGGCCAGTAGTTTTTAATCTTTTCTTTAAGAAAAGGTACAATCTGCTCGCTCGTCTCAATTTCCTTGTTCTTATAAGACTCTCTGAGTTCTTCAATAAGCTTCATTGTGGTTTCATACCCCAGATCATCGCTTATAAGCACTTCCTCGAGTTCGTCGAGAAGATCCTCGTCAATCTTTCGACCGAATGAAAGCACATCAGAAAGGGATTTGGTAATCTTGTTTCTGGTTTTCTCGAGTCTCTCTTTTATAAATCCTACAGTTTTGCTGAATAAACCCATAGCTATCCTAATAGTTTGAAATTTTAATTCTTAATCTTTTAGAAAAGAAAAATACAAAAAACGGGAGAAAATAAAATTAAAAATTTGCTCTTTGGGCGAAATTTTAAGGTAAAAAGCTTCTTTGAGGTTCTATGCTTTGGCTTGCGGAAGCTCTTTCCAGCAGGTGGTGTATCTCGGGCTTTTGCGGTTTGCGGCAGTTTTCCACGGCTTTTTAATCCCTGCAGCTGCCCATGTTATACCTGCATCATTGATCTGGTTGATTTTATCTATCGTTTCCATTAATTTTTCTTTCTTCCTTTTGCTGGATGTGTCGAAGAGCCCGGGCCCAGAGCAGTTCAGCGGCATAAGGCCGGAAAGTATTACGCCTGCCTTTACGAATCTCTTTTCCTGCCTGAATATTTTTTCAGCGCAGATTTCAGCCTCTCTTATTATCTCCGAAGTTTCGAAGGTTGGGCTCGGCAAAATCCTAACCTCCTTCCCGAAGTATGCATTTCCGCTGAAACGGTTAGTATTTGCGAAAACGGTTAAAACCACCGCACGGCTCTGCTGGTCTCTTAGCTTTTCGCACGCCCTTACCGCATAAAAGCTTACCGCCTCTTTCAGTTCTTTCAAACTGCTTACAGGCCTTCCGAAAGTCCTCGATACAGTTATTGCCTTCTTTGCAGGCGGGGCAAGCTCAAGCGAAAAGCACGGCTCCCCGCGAAGCTCACGCACGGTTCGTTCCATATTAACGCTGAATCTTCTGCGTGCGGTTTCAGGCTTGATTCTGCTGAGCTGCCGGGCGTTTTCCGCCCCGATATTTCTTAGCTTAAGGCCAAGCCGCCTTCCAACTCCCCAAATATCATCAATCATTACCCCTTCAAGAATTTGCTTTCTTTTATCAGATTCTTCGGGCAGGATAAACACCCCTTCAGAAGATTTTTTCGCTGTTCGCCCTGCGATTTTTGCAAGCGTTTTTGTTTCTGCTATGCCTATGGAAACAGGAATCCCTGTCCAGCTCAGAATAGTTTTCCGCAGCTTTCCCGCCCATACTTCCGGCTGTTCCTGCAGCCTGCGAAGACTCACAAACGCCTCATCAATAGAATAGACCTCGCATTCAGGACTGAACATTTCTATGATTTCCATTACCCTCTCAGACATATCGGCATAAAGCGTGTAGTTCGAGGAGAAAACGCCTGCATTGTTCTCACGCAGAAGTTTTTTCGCCTTAAAGTAGGGCGTGCCCATTGCTATGCCCAGCGATTTTGCCTCATTCGAACGCGCTACGATGCAGCCGTCGTTGTTTGACAGCACAACCACAGGCCTTTTTCTCATATCCGGCCTGAATACCCTCTCGCAGGATACATAGAAATTGTTGCAGTCTATAATGGCAAAATAGCTGCCTAAAGCTTGTGTATTACGCTGGTTACCACTCCCCATACCTCGAAATCCCTCTCCCCGCTTATTGTTTGAGATTCGTAGTCCTCGTTGTCCGGCTCGAGTATTACCTCGTTTTTCCTTATTCTGATCCGTTTTACTGTGAGCTCAGAATCAAGCGACGCCACTACCACATTCCCGCTTTTCGGTTCAAGGCTTCTGTCAACGATGAGAAGATCGCCGCTGTGTATGCCTGAATCCTTCATAGAACTGCCCGAAACCCTCACGAAAAACGTGGCAGGGGGGTTCTTGATCAAATGCTTATTCAGATCTAGTGCCGTTTCTATTAAATAAGTTTCACTTTTGTTGAGTATGTTTGTTACGATATCTGACATATTTATTCAAGAAAGTTTTTAGTTCCTGATGACTTTGATAATCGGTTCCGCGAATCACGAATTCCTTGACATGAGTAAACTGGCATTCGATCGGATTGAGCCATGAAGCATTGGTTGGCGTCCAGATCAGGTGAATATTGTTCTTTCGGCAATACTGCAGAACTTTCTCCTTGCGGTGCGGCGAGAAGTTGTCCAAAATCAGATGAATTCGCTGCTCCCGCGGATATTTCTTCCGTAAAAGCTTTAGCACTTCCAGGAACTCCTGATGCCGCTTTCGGGGCCGCATATAGCCCCACAGCTTCTTCTTGTGCACATCGTAAAAAGCCAGCCAGTGCCGCACGCCATGGGTTCGGGTATATGTGGCCGGCAGGCGTTTGGGATGGTCGGTTTCGCACCAGACCTGCCCCGGCTGAGGCCGGATTTCCAAAGGACCAAACTCGTCGTAGGAGATCGTGGGGCCGTTGGCGGCCGGCTGGTTTACAAACCGGCGAATCAGTTTTTTTTAGACTTGAGCTTGGGATCGTTGCATTCTTTCCAGGTTTTGGTCCGTCGAAGCTTGACCTTTTTCTCATGCAGAATACCGCGAAGGGTTTCGATGCTGATCTTCGGGATAATCTTTTCGGTAAGCAGGTACTCTCGCAGCTTCTCCAGAGACCACCGCTTAAACGGGCAACCCAACAGGTCCGGCGGACACTTGGCCGTTTCTGCGATAAAGGCCTTGTCGTCCTCGGTGAATTCATTCGGTCGGCCCGGCCGGGGCTTGGGTTCCAAAGCCTGAAGACCCCGGTCGTTAAAATCTTTGATAATCGCTCGCACATGGTGCTCAGAATAATGCACCAGATCGGCAATGGCAGGCACTTTATAGCCCTGATTGGAGGCCAATACCACTTGAGCCCGTCGGACTTTGACCCGGCTGGTACTGCGGCGGAGAATCCGCTGAATGTGTTCGCCTTCACTGATCCGGAGGTCTCGGGCATACAGACACATAAGAAATCCCTTTCCATGCTAAACAACATCGAATTCTTTCTTCGTATCTGTCTATATAATACACAATTATGCATCGCGCAAGTCTTGAATAAATAAAAAGTTGAAATTATTTTTTGGAAACGGCACTAGCTTTGATTCCTCGTAGTCTGATGCCGGCGAGGGGAACCCTGCAGGTACTGTTGAAATAAACAGAGGCCTGCCGAGACTGCTGCTCGTATCCGGTTTGTATATCTCTTCCACCTTAATCTTCATAGCAATATTATAGAAGTATGCAAATACAATATCAACCCCGATTTTCAGCTCGCTGTGTAGTACGGGGGATGTTAAACATTGAGCCTGTCCGCCGCAGGCGGAAAACACACGAAGGGGATATGGTTTTGATTTATTTATTATCCACAGATGGCACGGATATTATGTTTTTTTTTATTAAGCCTGCCGCCATAGTGTATTGGAGCCAGGCCGTTGATGCAATGCACAAGCGTAGATTTTCCGCTGCCGGAAGGGCCGGTCAAAAGCACCAGCTTGCCCGGTGAAATATCCAGATTGATATTGCTTAAAGCAGGTTTCTCCTGCCGGGTATATGTAAATGTTAAGTCTTGTATTTTCAGCATTACAATTACTCAAAAGTCTGCTGTACAATGATTTTCAAATCCAACCGCTGGATTCGACGGCTGTCCGGGACCCCGATACATCGGGACTGTTTCCCGGACACCTTTTCTTATTTTCAATTCTTCCGGCCAGTTGAACATGGTGGTAGTTGTGCAACTACCGATTGTGATTACAACCAATATCAAACTAATTGTCAAAATTTTGTTTTTGGGCTAAAATTTAAGGTTGATTTCATCCGTCGTTCATAAAAATTACTCATTGTGGTGTCAAAACAGAGTCATGATTTGACAGCTGGATATTTCGGAATATCCTTAAAAATACGGCTCTTAATATCAATATTAATCTCTAAAGAAAAGGGATAGTTTTGCAAACTGACCCTTTAGATTAACTGAACCAATCTTCAAAAACCAAACTTTTTCATAGCATTTCTGAATTCAAAACATACCTTCTTATTTTATAGCCCAATTTCTTCCAATTTCTTTTTTTCTTCTATAACTTCTTTCATCAATTCAGCCTGTTTTTCAATTTCTTCGGGGGTGGAGTTTTCCATGACAAGTTTCACCTGCTCTTTGTTGTTGAACTGGCCAATAAATAATATCTAACTTAACTACTCCACCATCATCTTTAAAGTTTTCTCCAACACTGTAGAGTTTAAAGCCGTCCCCCATTAGTCTATAAATTAAAGAACCGTTGCTGTAAGAATCATTCGGAACAGTTTGCAAATATCTTGAAGAAACAAGTTCATTAATTGTTTCAGGGAATTGCCCCTTATCAATCCTGTATCGTAAAGTTGCAAGAACAGTAACCAAAGCTTCAGCCTGCATTCCTGTATTGTTATATAATTCAAAGATATTTTGGGGATTTATACAAAAAAGTTTTAGAAACCAGTTGTTTTTATTTATGCCTTCTATTTCATTGAAAAAATCATGTGCTTCATTTTTAATCTGCCAAGGCGTTTTTCCCATTAATTTTGCCGATAGGGCAAAGACTTTTTCAATTTGCCCAACAACCTCATTTCTGGTTGGTCCTGCAAAACAAGCATGCAATCTTTGTTTAAGACTATTGCCTTTTCTCTGAAGATCGGATTTATTCAATTCGGCTAAGAGGCTAACATACCAGCCAGCTCTCCAAGCCAAACGCCCAGTGCCTTTGCCGTTATCAATGAAAGTCCGCTGTAATGCGTCATAGAGAAAGTACTTCTCCGTTTGTATGTCTGGTATATAATCATTGTTGTCAAGTTCTGATTGCAAAGCATCCTGGAAAAATTCCAATGCCGTGCTTTCAATATTTGATTTGCTTAGAATGACAAAAGTGGTTTTAAAAGTTTCTTCTTTTATGTTGAGTCCATTAAGCTGTTCTACTAATAATAGACTCGAACGACATTTATGCTGGCCCGCATTGTAACAGAAGAGGATGTCCTCAAAAGCCTGCTGAAATTGACCTTGGATAGCCTTGGTTTTCGCCTCCCAGAGCAATGCTTTGGTTAACTGACAAAACAAATCTAATTCAGGAACCATTATACCTGCTACAGTACTGTCCCTTTCAGACCTTCTTTCCAGCCAATAATAGGGCTTTTGGGAGGCTTCTCTAAAATATCCAAATGCTTGCTCGTTTGAAGCTAACCACTGACTGAGGGTATTCTGGTCAGACTCGTTGAGATCTGTAGGCCAGTTTTTCAAGGGCCATCTAAACTGGCTAGGCATATCAATGAACATGTCGAAGGCTTTCTGATAAGATGGAGCAGCATTTTCATTGGGGTCATAATCCTGCGGGCAAGCCGTTCGGTTGTATTCAGCTACATAATCAACTGTGATTTTGGGCTTAGCAGTCAAAAACAATATTATCTTCAGAATTAACAGAGCCATCAAAAATATAATGGCTGCTAAAAACCACTTTTTAGTTATTATAAATGTGTTCATTTTTAAGTACCTCTTAAGGATCTAACTCCATTTGATTAATCAATCCATTTCCGTACAGAAGAATATTATCATCTGTATCAGGAGCACCGATATCAAGCATACCATTATCACCCCACATAGCCCTACGCATTCCTATGCCACCATGTGTTTGAGTATAGTAAAAGGCGTCATAAATATCATCACCAGCTCCCATTCTCTCCCAGAACATTCTTATGCCTTCAGTTGTATCACCAACAATCTTTTCCATAATGCTTTTTGAAACGAGTACTTTTATTTTCCAGCCAATGAAAATTTGATCTTTGCTTCCTTGGCCCTGTAGAGAAAATACACCGTAAGCAGCAGCCATATCTGTGTACTTGGCACTCAAACAACCATCAACAAAGACTATCTTTTTATTCCAGGAATCATGCATTCCAAGGCTCCATAAGCTAAATCCTCTATTATCCCAATTATCAGGTAGCGGCTCCTGAGAATCAAAATAGGAAAACACTCCAATTTTTTCCCATTTGTCAGGCCACCAGTTCCTTACAGTGTGTTTCCAGCACTCAGTATTGGTTCTTTGCACACCAGGAATTTCAAGCCTCTCATTCCTGCCAACATGACTGTTTGCATGACCACACCAGTAGATGTATTTTACACCAGACTTGTTATAGAGGTATGTCAGATTTTCCGAAGTTACATTCTTGTGGTATAAAGCAAGCCAGGTTACACCTCTTGCCTCACAAGCTTCGGCACACTCAATGATAGCCGGCTTTCTGACCTTAAATACATCCTTGTTTGGTAGAACAATAACCATTCTGGCACCATTGGGCCAGTCTGATTGTTTGAACTCCTTTGTAAGATCTTTTGATGTAACTGTAGGGGTACTTGCTGCAGCTCCACCACCCATCGCCATCATAGCACCACCTGTCTCAGTGATAGTAATCTCACAAAACTGTTCGCTGCCAAAAGTTGCTCCGGGAACAATAATGTTTACATGCGGGGCGCTGTATGTATTTGACCAGATTACCTGATCATCCTGGTTGGTAACCTGCACATCTAGGGTATTGCCGCCATCATAAAACCCGCTGTACTTATAATCTTCAGTAGGATGGAAGTAATCACTGGTTGTAACTTTGTAAAGCAGGTTGTTGAAATATACCTTGACGGGCTTATGGTTGATTACGCTACCCCATAAATCAGTAGTTACAATCCTGATTGTATGCCAGCCGTTTGAGAACTTATCGCTTTCCAAACCAACCCAATTATTCTCATTATCCCAGTCAAGCAGCAAGTTATCTATCAAAATGTTGTCCAGATAAATAGATATGACTCCTCCATAGAGAGGGGCATCTTCAAGATATATGCCTACGTGCCCATAAATATTATTCGGGTCTAAAGTAACTTGTGTCTCAAGGTCCAGTATCTTAACAGCCATATCATCAGACATCCACTGTCCTGCTAAAACTGCAAAATCACTAAAGTTTGCTATTCCATCGTCATCGAAGTCAGCAGAAACAGGATCAGGGTTTAGCCATTGGTCAGCAAATTCAGCTAGGTCCAGTATATCCACGCTCTCATCCCAGTTAAGGTTGGCGGCGGGATACATATCCATCCTCGTTGTTTGATAATGCGGCCAGATATCCCCAACTCCCTCGTCAGGTTTACCATCTATCCTGGTCGTCCATCCCGGGAATACGGAGAGAGATGAGCCATTATCAACAAACTGCGAATTAGGATCGAGGAATATTCTGTAATCGTTCGGATCAATAACAAACGGATCATTCGTCTCATAGACCGGATCAGTAAAAGGCATTTCCGGGAAATTTTTGTTCTGGTAGTTGTTATACAAACCGGGACAAATTATACTGAACGCAACATAACTATCCCAGCCATTGAACCCGGAGTAACAATTTGTGGCCACGCAATCCCTTGAATAGAAATTTGGAGTATTTGGCTCATCAGGAACCCCATACACTGTAAAAGCATCATCTCCATCGTCAGCTAAGCAATTATAAATCTCAAAGTCTGGCTTTACAAAAGCTATGCTACTATCCATACTCTCTGGAATAAAGCAATAGGCCAGTCCGTAGTATTGCCATTCTGCCGACCACTCTCCAAAGTAGCTCACATAGGAGTTCATAATCTTATTAGAACCGAGACTATGGATTCCATTATAACAACCCAAGGCATAGATATTCGATATCGGGTACTCAAGCTGCTGGTCAGCAAGGACCCCGTAGTAGTGGCCACTCAGATACAGATTGTTAAGCAAACATCTTGTTCCCGCAGTTCTGTCAACAAGAATGCCGCAATAATTATTGAAGAACGGATTTCCTGATTCCCCGACAACCCAGACAGGTTCTGCAGGATTGTTCGTATCTCCCGGAGGCTGGATATCATTGGGTTTGTTCGAATCCGGTGCTGGCTCGCCGAAATATACATTTGCTCCATCATAGATCACTATTCCGTAATCCCAGTCTTCTGCAAGAACGATAGTTGTACCGGAGGGAATTACAACGTCAATTTCTTCTCCGCTCAGACCATGAATCAGTAATGGAGGATTCGAAACATAATAAACCTCATTAGGGTCCAGTACGCAACTGGCAGTAATTTCGGATAACTCTATCTGTCCTGCACCCAAAGTTATCATGCCCTGAGAGCCAGAACCTTCTTCGCCAAAGGAAGAAAATGTAAATCCTGCTGGCACATTGTATCCGTTGACAGTATTCGGGCAAACTACGGGGAAAGCATCAGCAGCACTAACACTATGAGCAAGAGGACCATTCAACAGAAGTTCACCCAGATCATCGTTGCCTGGCTCAGGATCAGAAGGCTGTGATTCTACGGATGGTTCAGCAGGGGCAGCCTCTGTCTCCAATTCTTCTTCAATAGCCTGGGGCTCTTCAACAGGGGGTATCCAATGCAGGGCATCATAACCAATGCCAAAGGCAATTACTAAATCAGTTTCAGGCGTGTAAAAAAGAACAAGCTCATAAATATGGTCGTCATCAGCGTGCAGATTCGCAACTCCCAGAGCAGTACCTTCTTCTTCAAAGCTGAAGAGGTAGGAGTCATTTGGTTCTTTCACCACTGACTCAATATTGGTAATTGGTTCAATCTTACAGCCCATTTCAGCAGTGACAAAATAATTAACATCTTTCTCCTTCTCACCTTCAATGGAGATTATAATTTCTTCACCGCCTTTTATCTCAGCAAATTCCTTAGCTGCATCAATGCCGTTTATTAGAAGTAAGACTTCTGCATTGGCAATAGAAGATATTACAAGAATTGATAAAAAAACTACCGCAAGAATTTTCCCTCTTTTCATGGCTCATATTCCTTTCTTATCATTTTAGTTAGTCGTTCCTGAAAAATCATTGATTTTTCAGGAACGACTCAATAGGAGGCTCGTGCTGGAAGTATCTTTCGCCGCAGAAATACTGCCAGTAAGGATTCTCAACCCAGCCGGCAACGATTGCTTCATCGCTGAGATTGAAAGTGTACTTGAGATACTGAAGGCCGACCATCAGGCGAATCGGCTTGGCCGGCCTGCCTGAATCAGGACTGTATAAACTGCCAAACTTTTCTTCAAAGCGAGACCAGTTGACAACCTCTGAGAGTTGGACTAAAGAGTGATCAGGATTTACAAGAGGTTTTAATGGCTGCTGAAAGAGTAAGCCTGCTTTATTGTTTTTTGCCTTCATTATTTTGTCCCAATATTGCAATGTTTTGATAGATGTAAGATAAACACTTGCAATATTATACCATATCTCGAAAGCTTTTCAATCATATAAACCATTATCAGAAAAGAATTTAAGGAAATTTTAAACTTTTTCAGGGGCGACTACATACACCGCCGCAGGCTGGGACTTCTCCGAAGGCGGGAGCTGGAAGATGGCAACGCTCGACGGCCAGACCGGCAGATATCCAATGCTCGGCTGGCAGAAACGCCCGAAGGTTGGCCTGCATGAATTTGTATGGGTTGCGAGGAACTGGGGAGAAATCGGCTTTGCCCCCGAGAGCGAGCCGAATCTTGTGGACTTCTCGAAAGACGGACATATCGATATATATGATCTGATGATGCTCGGAGAGAGCTGGTGGCAGGATTTGCCCGCAAGGGATGCTTTCGAGCCGGATGAGGATTTCAGCAGCGGTCAGCTTCCAAGCGGCTGGCAGGCCGGAGGCGATGCAGGCTGGCTGATAACTCAGCACGCAGAAGACTATGCAATTCGCTCCGAACAGATCGGCGATTCGCAGTGCGCAAGCATAACGCTTACCCGCGATACGAGATTCCTCGGGCGTATAAGCTTTGATTATCTCGTTTCGAGCGAAGAGGGGTTCGATGGGCTTGCATTCGTAATAGACGGCGAGCCGCAGGCGAAATTCTCCGGCGAAACCGGCTGGCAGACGTGCAGCTTCGAATTCACACCCGGAGAACATACCTTTACGTGGTCGTACTGCAAGGATTCATATTGGCAGGCCGGCAATGATATGGGAATGATAGACAATATCCAGTTTACAGAGGAGTAAAAGAAAATAAGCAAAATTTAACCAGTTATCTTACTGCAGGGTGAATTGCCCCCTCTAAAAATCTTAGTTGAACTTAGCCTTTTACAGCGACTGAAATATTTTTACTGCAGCAAAATGGAGCAGAGCAAGCAAAAACTGATGCTTCCCTGCTCTTTTTGTTTCCGAAGAGAATGTGCCTTAAAGTTTGTTTTTGACAGAAGATTCAGATTGCCTTACAATTATAATGCCGTCATTATGGGATTATTTAAAAATGATTCTATAAATTTAATCGAACAAACTCAGGGGCGGTGCGAAAAGGGTTACTAAAGGTAACGAAGCCCCGGCTGAGTGTATGTTCGCTGTTATATATTGCGGAGAACAGCTATGCGTTCGGGTTTTAAAAACTATTATACCCAGCAGCGTTCGAGGAATTCGAACGTTAAAGAATGCCCTTTTCTGACAATCTCGCGGGAATACGGCTGCTGCGGGATTGAGCTGGCTGAAAAGGTGGCAGATTTAGTTGAGCAGAGATGTTCGGTTAAGTGGGAAATATACCACAAGGACCTTCTCCAGAGGCTTGCAAAAGAGGCAGGCGTGGATTTTGATACCATTGAAAAACAGAGATTGGCAAAGCCCGGGATAATAAACGAGTTTTTGAGCAATCTCAAGCAGACAAATATACCGGACGGATACGAGATTCGCAAGCGTGTTGCCTTTATGGTGAGAGATATTGCAGGGAAAGGCAATGCGGTGATTGTCGGGCAGGGCGGAGCTGCTGCCACAGGCGATATGGCCGGCGGGCTTCACGTACGAATAGAGGCTCCGAGGCATTGGCGAGTTTTGAGAGTCCGCAATCAGGAAGGCCTGAGCGATAAGGATGCAGAAAAAAGGCTTGAAGAACTGGAAAAGTCCAGGATACATCTGCACAGGGCTTACGAGGCGATGTGCCCGAGGCGGCCTGCTTTTAATCTGCTGTTTGATAACAGCAAATTTACGGCAGAGCAGATATCAGAACAGATATTTTACGCTATGAAGCTTTGCGGGATGATAAAAATATAATGAGCTTTCGGATAAGCTTTTAATTTGAGGATATAGACAATGGAGCTCATCAAGAAAATCAAAGATGCAGAAAAGAAGGCTGAAGAGATTGAAGCTAAGGCAAGAGCCGATGCTGAGGGCGAAATGAAAAAGGCGGAGGCTGAAAGAAAGAAAAAGCTCAGCGATGCCGAGTCTTCCAGAAAGCAGAAGATTGATAAGGCGGTTAAGGATGCCCGCAGCGAGGGGTATGTTGAAGCAGATGCCATAGACAAAAACTCCAAATCCCAGTGCAGTGAGCTGGAAAACGTGAGTCAGTCGAGCGTGGAGGCAGCTTCGGATATGCTTGTAAACAGAGTGCTCTCAATGGCGGATAAGCAGGAGTAAAAACTTATGGCCGTTGTAGATATGACAAAAATTCTGATTGCTTCGCACAAAAGCGAGGCAGACAGACTCCTCTCAGAGCTTCAGGAAACTGGGCTTATTCATCTTCTCTCAAGCAAGGATTCAGCTGTATGCAGAAATTACGAACAGCTTGCATGCAGAGCTGAAAAGCCGAGGAAGCTTGAGGAGAAGATCAGCGAGCTTCAGAAAGATATAAGTTTTCTTGAAGAATTCAGCGAAACACCCACATCTCTTATGCAGCCGAAAGTGCCTGTATCAAGAAAGCAGTATCGGGAGGCTGCTGAAAACAGCGAGCTTGACGAGGCAGCAGAAAAAGTTAATTCTGCAAGAAAACAGATAGACAAGCTGAGGGCGGAAGACTACGAACTAAGGCTCAAATATGACGATCTGATAAAATGGAAAGAGATTGACATCCCGCTCAATGAGCTTGAGGAATTTGAAAATGTCAAATTTTTCATAGGCACTCTCCCACCAAGAAATTTCGGCACCGTTGAGAAGCAGCTCGAGGATTACGATGTTGTTCTGGATGTTGTATGCAGCGATAAGAAATGCGTTCGATTTGCTGCAGCGGCGGATAAATCTCATGCAAGCGATGTTCAGAAAATCCTGAGAGCTTCTGAATTCGAAGCGTTTGTTCATACCGATTATCGAGGCACAATAGCCGAAAACCTTGAATATATCGAACAGAAAAGAAGCACAATCTCAGACCGCATAAATGCAGAACGCCGAAAAGCAGAAGACCTTGCAGATAAAAATACAGATTTCCAGATTCTACACGACTACCTCAGAAACAAGGCGGACGCAATGTACGCACGTTCGGACGCTCCAGGGTCTGATTCTGTGAGCTTTTTTGAGGGCTGGATAAAGACAAACAGGCTGCATTGTCTTGATGCAATGCTCGAGAAGTTTGAAAGCACCGGCTACACCAAGATTGAGCCTGAAGAGGGTGAGCAGGTGCCTGTGGCGATAGAAAACTCCAAGTGGGCAAGGCCTTTCGAGGCGATATTAGGTCTTTACGGCAGCCCCCAGTATAACGATGTAGATCCAACTGCGTTTATGGCCCCGTTTTTCGCTGTATTTTTCGGGCTCTGCCTTACCGATGCGGCCTACGGAATAGTTATGATCCTGGCCAGCATTTTCTTTATTAAGAAGTTCCAAGGTGATAAGAAATTCTTCAAAGCTCTTGCTATATGCTCGGTATGCACAGTAGTGGCAGGTGCGATGACAGGCGGCTGGTTCGGAACCCTGATATACGATTTTGCAGTGAAAAACGATGTAGGCTGGCTCAGCGGTGCGATAGACAGTATGACTTGGTTCGATCCTCTCGTAGAGCCGATGACATTCCTGTATCTCTCGCTTGCTATGGGATATATCCAGCTTATGTTCGGCCTTGGTGTGGGCTGCTGGGATTATCTGCGCAAAGGGGATGTGGCCAGTGCGGTGATAAACAAGCTCTGCTGGATACTCCTGCTGAACGCTCTGATAATAATGGGCGGCTTCTCCGATGCTCTCACCCCTGCAATGGCCGACGCTCTTAAATGGATTACAATAGCTCTGCTTGCAGTTATAGGCCTATTCAGCGTCCGAGAGGGCAGCTGGGTAGTTCGTATAGCAGGCGGCTTGTTCGAGCTCTTCGGGCTCATTTTTTACCTCGGCGACCTGCTAAGCTATCTTAGGCTTATGGCTCTTGGCATGGCAACAGCGGGCGTTGCGATGGCAGTGAATATTATGGCAGAGACAACCAGCCAAACTCCGCTTATCGGATGGCTCGCAACTCTGCTCATACTCGTTATCGGGCACACTTTCAATCTCCTGCAGTCCGGGCTCGGGGCATTTGTCCATACGCTCAGGCTTCAGTTTGTTGAGTATTTTCCGAAATTTTTCTCAGGCGGAGGGATGGAATTTTCTCCGTTCAGCAGAAACACAAGATACGTTCATATCGAAGAATATAAAAATTGAGTTTAAGCAATAGTTACTAAGGAAAATTAATTATGGAAGAAATGGTTAACAGTGGTGCAGCTCTAACAGGAACGGCTTTAGCGTTTTTGGGAATGGCCTGTGCGGTATTCTTCGGAGGTACAGGCTCAGCGATTGGTCTCAGCTTGGCAGGCAGGGCAGGTAACGGCGTGCTTACAGACAAGCCCGAAAGATACGGTACTCAGATGCTTCTGGTAGTACTGCCGAGCTCGCAGGGCATTTACGGACTTGTAGCAGCTCTGCTTACTCTGAAAAATATGAACGCCTTTACTCAAGGTGCGCAGATTTTCGAGCTGAGTATGACACAGGGCTGGATTGTCCTTGCAGGCGGTCTGGCTGTGGGAATTTCCTGTCTGTTCAGCGGAATTTTCCAAGGGAAGGTATGTGCAGCGGGTATTCTTATGGCTGCCAAACGCCCGGAAATGGCTACTAAGGCCGGTGTTATGTATGGTATTTTTGTTGAGCTGTATGCTCTCTTCGGATTCCTCGCATGGTTCTTGATTGTGAATAACGGTATCGACTGGGCATCTTTTGCGGGCTAAAGCCGACAGGAAGACCAAATGAATACAGAACAGGTTGTAAATAAAATTATCTCTGAGGCTGAAAAAAATGCCGAAGAGATCAAAGCTGAAAATGATAAGCAGATATTCGCTTATAACCAGAAAACCGATGAGCTTGTTCAGCAGTATGAGCAGCATTCCGATGAGCTGGCGCAGAAAGCCGGCGAAGAGGAAAAGCGAAGAATCCTCGCAACTGCCCGTATGAAGAGCAGGACTGAGATCTTGAGCAAGAAGCAGCAGATCGTTTCCAAGCTCAACGAACGCGTTCACGATAAGATGGAATCTCTCGGCAAAGAGCAGTTTCAAAAGCTGTATGCCGGGTTGATTAAGAAGAATGCGGTCAACGGGGATGAAGTAATTTACCCGGGAAGCGAGGAAAAGTTTGTTGATGAGGATTTTGTAAATTCTGTCAATAAGGACACAGGGCTCAAGCTTACTCTCGCAGAAGAGAGGGCTTCTTTCAAGAGAGGCATTTCTCTTTCAAGCGGGCAGGTGAGCATCAATCTCTCGTTCGAGGTGCTGGTGGAAATGGCTCAGTCGGAGCTTGAAGGCGAAATACACTCTCAGCTTTTTACTGAATAAAGGATTATCCAGCAGATGCAGGAAATATACGAAATAATCCAAACGCCCAGAGCGGGAAAAGAAAATTGGGATTACGCCTATCACGCAGGCCTTGTGCGGGCAATGCAGACAAAACTGCTGCCCCTGAATGTCTTTGCTGATATGGCTTCTGCGGGAAGCTATAGAGAGGCAATAGAATGCACGGCCGGAAGTGATTACGGCTTCCAGCCCGATGAGCCTATCGAAAGGATATACAGCATTCTTGCCGATGCGAGAAATGAGCTGAAAACCTTCTTCAAAGATATGGCCTCGGGCAGCCCGATAGCCTCTCTGCCGGAGATTGAAGCGGATATGTCTAATCTGAGGCTTGCGGTGAGGCGGTTTGCAGCTGAAAGACCTATCGGCGAGGACTACTCCAATGCCGGTACAGTGCCGCCGGAGCAGTTTGAGAGTATTTTCGAAAGCGACGACTACAGCGACCTTCCCGCTCATTTCAGGCAGGCCGCAGAAGAGTCCGTCCTCGAATATTACGCCACCAAAGACCTGCGCTCAATCGATTATGCCATAGACAGAATAGAATTTCACTGGCACAAGAAGCTGGCTCAAAACGCTAAGCTTATTTACCTCTCAGACATTACTGCAGCTCGAATTGATCTTACAAATATTGGTATGGTTATTCGTTCCAAGTTTGCAGGCAGTGAAGAGGAACCGCCCTTTATAGCGGGCGGATTTGTGGATATCGATAAGCTCAAAGGAGCAATGTTCCAGAGCTTTGATGTGTTCGACCAAATCTTCTACTCAACCGATTACGAGCCTATGATCGTCTCCAGTGTGGATTACCTCAACAGCAGCAGCTCGTTTGTGCGTTTTGAGGCTCTTTGCGAACAGCATCTCCAGCGATGCTGCGATGTGGCTGATTATATAGCCGCAGGGCTTCAGCCCCTCATTGCTTTCTACTACAGAAAGCTCATCGAGCTCAGATGGCTGCGGATTGTGATAACCGCAAAGAAAAACGGCCTTTCAAAGCAGTTTATTTCAGACAGATTGGGGGTTTGATGCAGGGTAAGGCAGCAGTACTGGGAAGTTCGGATTTTGTAATGCCGTTTTCTGCGCTTGGGCTTGATACCCATCCAGTCCATGAGGACGATGATGTATCTCAGGCAGCAGAGAATATGCTTACGGAAAATTACAGCCTGATTGTGGTATCGGAGGATATCGCTCATAAGGCAAACGAAGTCTTCGAAAAGAAAAATGCAGAAGCAACGCCCTGCGTGCTTGTTCTTCCGTTTGTTTCGGAATCCGAAGGGTTCGCGATGGAATCCCTCGGAAAGGTGCTCAAGCTCGCAACGGGAATAGATATACTGAAGAATGGATAAGTGCTTATGCCTGCTGAAAGCGGGCTTTTTTGTAAAGCAGTTTAGGAAATAGAAATGACAGAACTTGGACAGGGTAGAGTTATTAAAGTTGCCGGACCGGTTGTTACCGCTGAAGGGATGACCGGGGCAAAAATGTACGATGTGGTCAGGGTTGGCAATGCTAACCTAATAGGCGAAATCGTGGAGCTGCATTCCGGCAAGGCAAACGTGCAGGTTTACGAGGATACTGTCGGAGTAGGGCCGGGTGAGCCTGTTGTCAACACAGGATCTCCGCTGAGTGTGGAGCTTGGACCCGGGCTTATTACAAATATATACGATGGTATTCAGCGTCCTTTAAGGGATCTCTACGAGTCTGAAGGTGCGTTTATCCAAAGGGGTAACGATACTCCAGGGCTCGACCGCGAAACGAAGTGGCAGTTTGATGCTTCAATGAATGAAGGCGATGAGGTCAGTGAAGGCGATATTATCGGGACAGTGCAGGAAAGCTCTCTGCTCGAGCATAAGATTATGGTGCCTCAGGGCGTCAGCGGGAAGCTTGAGAGCATTAGCTCCGGCGAATATACAGTTACCGATACAGTTGCGCAGGTTAAAACTGAGGCCGGCAAAACGGTAAACATCTCGCTTATGCAGGAATGCCCTGTACGTTCACCTCGAAAAAGCCGCCAGAGGCTCACGCCGGACAGAGTAATGGTTTCAGGTCAGCGTGTAATTGATACGTTCTTCCCAATCGGTGTGGGCGGTACGGCCTGTGTTCCCGGCCCGTTTGGTACAGGCAAAACAGTTGTCCAGCATCAGCTTGCAAAGTGGATCGATGCGGAGGTCGTGGTTTACGTAGGCTGCGGCGAGCGCGGCAACGAAATGACAGACGTGCTCACTGAATTCCCAGAGCTGAAAGACCCGAAATCCGGCAAGCCGCTTATGGAGCGTGTTGTCCTTATCGCCAACACATCCGATATGCCTGTGGCAGCGAGAGAGGCTTCGGTTTACACCGGAATTACAATAGCGGAATACTTCCGCGATATGGGTTACAAAGTTGCATTGATGGCAGACAGCACGAGCCGCTGGGCGGAGGCGATGAGAGAGATTTCAACTCGTCTTGAAGAAATGCCTGCAGAAGAGGGGTATCCAGCATATCTCGGTTCAAGGATTGCATCTTTCTACGAACGTGCAGGAAGGATTCAGTGCCTCGGAAGCCCGGATAGAGAAGGCGCACTTTCAATTATCGGTGCAGTAAGCCCGCCGGGAGGCGACCTTTCCGATTCGGTTGTACAGGCAACTCTGCACGTGGTTAAGGTTTTCTGGTCGCTGCAGTCCAGCCTTGCCCAGCAGAGACACTTCCCCGCTATCGATTGGCTCACCAGCTACTCGTTCTACAAGGAGTATCTCGGCAAGAGCTTTGATGATGAGCAGGTGGCAGAAGAGATGATGGAAATGATAAACACGTTTATGTCTCTGCTTGAGAAAGAAGCCGGACTGCTTGAGATTGTAAGGCTCGTAGGCGCCGAGGCGATCAGCTCAGCAGACAGGGTTTCGCTTGAAACAGCGAAGACCGTTCGTGAAGACTTCCTCCACCAAAACGCATTCCACAGCGTTGATACATACACCTCGCTGGAAAAGCAGTATGAAATGCTCAAAACTATTCTGCACCTGCACAATGTCTCGCTCGAGGCGCTGAATTCCGGTGCCGATATCGACGAGGTTGTCGCTGCGGGCGTGAAGGAAGATATTGCAAGAAGCAAATATACGCCGGAAGATGAGCTTGATAAATTCGCTCAGATTCGCGAAAAGATTGATGAACAGGTTGGCTCTTTAAAGAAGGAGCAGGTGAATGCTTAAAGAATATAAAACAGTATCCAGTATTGCAGGGCCGCTGATGGTCGTTGAGGGCGTCGAAGACGCTAAGTATGGCCATATTGTCGATATAGAGCTTGGAGACGGCTCTATGAGGCACGGACAGATCCTGCAGGTTGACGGTAAAAAGGTTCTCGTGCAGGTATTCGAGGGCACTGAGGGAATTGATATTGATGAATCGAAAGTTCGTCCGCTCGGCAAGCCACTCGAGCTGGGTGTATCTCCGGATATCCTCGGCAGGGTCTTCACCGGTATCGGCGTGCCTTCAGATGACGGGCCTGATATAATCCCCGAAAAAAGGCTCAATATCAACGGCAGTCCGATTAATCCATTCAGCCGTGATTATCCCAACGAGTTTATCCAGACAGGAATCTCAACCATAGACGGGCTAAACCCCCTTGTTCGCGGTCAGAAGCTGCCTGTCTTCTCAGGCTCAGGTCTTCCGCACGACGAGCTTACTGCACAGCTTGCAAGGCAGGCTACTGTATTAGGTGATGATGAGCAGTTTGCGGTTGTGTTCGCTGCAATGGGTATTACATTTGAGGCCGCTCAGTTTTTCATCAAAGATCTTACCGATACCGGTGCAATTGAGCGTGCAGCATTGTTTATAAACCTCGCAAATGATCCGGCTATCGAAAGAATTTCTACGCCGCGTGTTGCCCTTACAGCAGCGGAATATCTCGCTTTCGACAGAGGGATGCAGGTGCTCGTAATTCTCAACGATATGACAAACTACTGCGAGGCCCTCAGGCAGATTAGTGCTTCAAGGCTCGAGGTTCCTGGTAGAAGGGGTTACCCGGGATATCTTTATACAGACCTTGCAACAATTTACGAACGTGCCGGCAGGGTTAAGGGCAATCAAGGCTCTATAACGATGGTGCCTGTGCTCACAATGCCCGAAGATGATAAAACTCACCCCGTACCAGACCTTACAGGATATATCACAGAGGGGCAGATTATTATGTCCCGCTCGCTCTACAGAAACAACGTTACCCCGCCTGTGGATGTTATGCCAAGCCTTTCAAGGCTTAAGGATAAGGGTATCGGCGAAGGTAAAACACGCGACGATCATGCAGACGTTTACAATCAGCTCTATGCGGCCTATGCAAGGGGTAAGGAAGCTCAGGAGCTTGCTACAATTCTCGGCGAGGCGGCTTTGAGCGAAGAGGATCAGAAGTATATGAAGTTTGCAAATGAGTTTGAGGCAAGATACATCAAACAGGGCTATCGGGAAAACCGCTCTGTTTATGAAACACTTGATCTGGGCTGGGAACTTCTAACTATGTTCGAAGATGCAGAGCTCAAGCGTATTGACAAAGAGCTTATCGATAAGTATATGCCTAAGTTCAGATCTTCTGCAGGGCAGAATTCAGAATAACACTAAATTTAATCGGCAAAGCAAATGCAGGCAAATGTCAGTGCTACAAGAATGGAGATGCTCAGGCTTCGAAGGAAGGTTGAGCTTGCAGAAAGAGGCCATAAGCTTTTAAGCCAGAAGCGTGATGAGCTTTCAAGGCAGCTTGTGCAGATCTCACGCGGTATTGCTCCGCTTCGCAGGGAAGTGGAAAAGGCCCTGAACAACACTTCAAGGCGCTTTATGCTCGCAAGGGCATCAATGGAGCCTGAAGATGTGGCAGCGGCTCTTGAGGTGCCAGTGAAAAAATTCAATCTTGCCGTGCAGTTTGCAAGCGTTATGAACGTGAAGGTTCCCTCTCTCGAGAAAAAGCTTGAGGGAGATGTAATCTGCTATGGATATGCAAAAACAAGTCCAGAGCTGGATGCTGCTCTCTATTCCCTCGAGAAGGTTTTTGATATGATTATCGAACTGGCCGAGAAGGAAAAACAGGCATACCTGCTGGCTACAGACCTCCAGAAAACAAGGCGGAGGGTAAACGTACTTGAGCATGTTGTTATCCCTGAAACCAAAGACACAATAAAGTATATCGCTTCAAGGCTCAGCGAAAACGAAAGAGACAACACCAGCAGACTTATGATTATCGCTGATATAATCAGGGGAGATCAGTAGGGCGTTTAGAAGGCTTCAAGCATAAGCGTCTTTCTGCCTGAGGGAAAATATTGCCGGAATCCTGCCCGCAAACTTGAGCTTTTTTCATTTTTTTTGAAAAAAAAGCGAAGATATCTGTATTTTCAGTGTAGAGCTAACCTTTTTCTACTCTATGACTGAGGATATAAAATATGAGATTTTTCACGGTATTTCTGATTGCAGTTTTAATTGCTGCTTCTTCTTTTGGGCAGTGGGATTCTGCTTTAGACCACGACAGCAGCGGTGTTATTGATCTGGCTGATTTGTCATATTTTGCCAACCGCTGGCTCGAAACTTCTGACGTTGAAGTTCCCTCTGTTTGGGGGCTCAGCAAGGCAGAGGCGGAGGCTTCAATAATTTCCGCAGGTCTTTCTGTAGGCTCGCTCACCCAGCAGCACAGCCTTTCATTTCCTGAAGATACGGTGATAAGTCAGTACCCCGCTGCCGGAGATAGTGTTCCCGCAGGATCAAGAGTGAATATAATGGTGTCATTCTCAGGCGAGGATGGATTTAACGGTATGTCTTGGGTTTATATTGATGAGCCCGAATTTACTGGTTATGTGAGCAAGTATGAAATTACCAACGCCCAATACTGCAAATTCCTGACAGATGCTCTCGCCTGTGAAGATATTGATGTCCGGACAGACGGGATTTATGGTGTCCGGGGGGCATATAACGGGCAGCTTTATTACGATATAGACGACCCCCACGCCCAAATTTCTTACTCAGACGGCAGTTTCTATTCAGAATCCCGCAGCGGCAATGATATGACCAGTCATCCGGTGGTGGAGGTGAGCTGGTTTGGAGCGAAAGCCTTTTGCGATTACTACGGCTATATACTCCCTTCTGAGCAGCAGTGGCAGGCTGGGGCAGACTATCACGGGGCATTCGATTACGGCTGCGGCACAAGTATAGACAGCTCTAAGGCAAATTACGCATTAAACAATCCCGCAGGCCTTTCAAGCTTTCCTCATACATCTTCCGCAGGCGAATTCGGAGAATACGGCTACGGCCTCTGCGATATGGCCGGGAACGTTTGGGAATGGACTGATACCATTTGGGGCGAGGGTTATCGCGTGCTGAAGGGCGGGAGCTGGTGCGATTCTGCAGAGAATTGCAAGGTTGAAAGCAGATTGTCAGGTTCGCCTCTTGCAGGTCATTTCAATTATGGTTTTCGTGTGTTTATGCGCGAATAGAATCTATTTGTTAAGCTTAATCTGCATACTTTCTTAAGAGTGAGAGCCTTATAAAAGACGTTTGGAAGGCGGTATTTATCGTATTCAAAAATATCAAACTTTGAATTTTTCTTGTATTGCCCCTTTTTTTGTGTAACATAAATCTCAATACAGTAATTTGAAAATTGATTTTTGACAGAAGGTTTAAAGCCGGATGTCTTTTTTTTTGCAATATTGTTCCGTGTTTCGGAAGGGATTTAATTGAGCAGATTCAGCATAGACGGCATTCCCATCGGTTTTCAGGAGGATTTATTTGTTTTCGCAGGCCCTTGTGTTATCGAAAGCAGAGATTTATGTTTCAAAGTTGCAGAATTTCTCAAAGGTGTTTCGGAGAGGCTTTCTGCGGGCATAGTTTTCAAGGCCAGCTTCGATAAGGCAAATCGTTCAAGCATAACAAGTTTCAGAGGCCCGGGAATAGATGAGGGACTAAGGATTCTTCAGCAGGTTAAAGAACAGTTCCAACTTCCCGTTGTTACTGATATACACCTTCCATCGCAGGCCGCTCAGGTTGGCCAAGTGGCAGACTGCCTCCAGATACCGGCATTTCTCTGCCGTCAGACAGACCTTCTTGCAGCCGCTGCTGAGACCGGTGCGGCGGTAAACGTGAAGAAGGGGCAGTTTTTGAGCCCTTGGGAGATGAAAAATGTGGTAGGCAAACTCAAAGAATCCGGCTGCGAGAAGATAATGCTTTGCGAGAGAGGAACATTTTTCGGCTACAACCGCCTCGTTAATGATATGACAGCTATCGGCGAGATGCAGAATCTGGGCTGTCCTGTAATATTCGATGCCACTCACAGCACCCAGCAGCCGGGCGGACTGGGCACTTCCAGCGCTGGGGCAAGGGAGAAAGCCCCGGTTCTCGCTGCTTCTGCTGTGGCTGCAGGGGCAAACGGACTTTTCTTTGAGATACACCCCAGCCCTGAAGAGGCCCTTTGCGATTCTGCCTGTATGATGCGGATGAGCGATTTTGAAAAAACTCTCAAAAGGTGCAGGAGAATTTTTGATTTAATCAGGCGGGATGATGAGTGAGAAAAAACAAGAAAAATTCAGCTATGTTTTCGGCCCGGTAAACTCAAGAAGGCTCGGTTCGAGTCTTGGCGTCGATATTCTGCCGCTCAAGACCTGCACGCAGAACTGCATATACTGCCAGCTTTGTATGGATGAACCGCCGGTGATAGAAATCAAGACTTATGCCGAACCGGATAAGGTGATTGATGAGGTTTGCAGGCGTCTGGAATCGGGTGTAAAGGTTGATTACGTAACATTCAGCGGCTCCGGCGAACCCACACTTCACAAAGACATTGGATACATAATCGAAAAGCTTAAACAGAAGACCGGCAAAAAGATAGCCGTTATTACAAACGGTACTATGCTCTGGAAGCAGGAAGTGCGCAGAAGACTCCAGCAGGCAGATTTAGTTATGCCCTCGCTCGACGGCTTCGACCAGCAGTCTTTCCAAACTATAAACAGGCCTCACGAGACAGTTACGTTTGATAAGCTGATAACAGGTCTTGAGCAGTTCAGCAGAGAATTTAATGGTCAGTACTGGCTAGAGGTGTTTTTGATTAAGGGCATCAATACATCTTTAGAGAGTCTTGAAAAGCTGAAAAAACTTGTGAACAAAATAAAACCTGATAGAATACAGCTTAATACAGTAATTCGTCCCGGAGCCGAACCTTCTTTGAAGGCTCTGAGCGAGAAAGAGCTCATTAAGGCGGCTAAGATCATGGGAATCGGCCATGAGGGATTGATTCATTATGAAACAGCAGAAACCGCTGCCAATGCTGAGGGTATAGAAAATCAGGTTACAGAGCTGCTGAGAAGACGTGCTTGCAGAAAGCTTGACATTGCTGAGGGGCTCGGAACAGAATTGACTCTGTTGGAGCCTGTCATTGAACAGCTTGAAAAGCAGGAGCTGCTGGAATCATTTGAATACAACGGTGAGGTTTTCTACAAGCTGAAAAGCTCGAAGTAATAGGTAACAGAACAATTAGGAAGGAGACATTAATGAAGTTAACCGCAAAAAGCAGGTATGGTATCAGAGCGGCTATAGAGCTTGCTTTAAGGTGGCAGAAAGGGCCTGTTCAGATAAAAATAATTGCTGAAAACGAAAATATTTCGTTGAAATATCTCGAGCAGCTTCTCACTCAAATGAAATCAGCCGACCTTGTGCAGAGCATAAGGGGTGCAAAAGGCGGCTACTACCTCACTAAATCTCCAGAACAGATTAGTCTGTACGATATTATAAAGGTTATTGAAGGACCAATCGAACCTGTAGAGTGTATGTCTGGTATGAATATCTGCGGGGATTGCGATCAATGCGCAGTCAAAGAGATTTCTCATTATATGTCTGATATGATTGCTGAGGAGCTGAAAAAGCACGACCTCAAATCCCTTGCTGAGAAAACTTTAGAATTGAGAAACGCTGGGAGTGATAACTAAAATGGCTGAATATTTTGAGAGCATTACAGGCACTATAGGCAATACCCCGCTTGTAGAATTGACCAGGCTGGGTGATTTTCAAGGGCGCATTTTTGGAAAATGCGAGTTTTTTAACCCATGCGGCAGCGTGAAAGATAGAATAGCCCTCTATATGATAAATGAGGCTGAAAAATCCGGCAAAATCACCCCTGAAACGGTAGTTATAGAGCCCACCAGCGGAAATACAGGAATTGGGCTTGCATTTATCTGCGCCTCCAGAGGATACAGGCTAATGCTTACTATGCCCGAATCGATGAGTATTGAAAGGCGAAAGCTTCTGAATATGCTGGGGGCAGAGATAGTGCTCACAGAAGCCTCCGCAGGAATGAAAGGCGCTTTAAATAAAGCCGAAGAATTAGCTCAAGAGCATAAACCAAGCTTCATACCTCAACAGTTCAACAACCCCGCAAACCCCAAAGCCCACCGAGAAACTACTGCTCTGGAAATTGAACGTGACCTCGGCGAAGGGATTGATTATTTTGTTGCAGGCGTAGGTACCGGAGGAACAATTACCGGCTGCAGTGAGTATCTAAAGGAAAAGAATAAAGAAATGATATCTGTTGCAGTAGAGCCGGAGGGCTCGCCAGTACTCTCTGGCGGTAAAGCAGGACCGCACCGAATACAAGGTATCGGTGCGGGCTTTGTACCCGATGTGCTGAACCGTTCTGTAATAGACAGAATTGTTAAAGTTAATGAGCAGCAGGCAACGGAAACTTCAAAGCTTCTTGCAAAGAAAGAAGGTATTTTAGTGGGCATAAGTGCAGGGGCTAATGTCTTTGCTGCTATGCAGGTAGCCAATTCCCCCGAGGCAAAGGGCAAGAACATCGTTACTGTTCTATGCGATACCGGGGAGAGATATATATCCACAGAGCTTTTCTCATAATATTCATGGAGAAATAAAATGGGCAATACTTCTGAAATGGTAAAGAAAATCGTAGATTCCTGCCTTGATGACAGGGCGGTTAATTTCTGCGAAAACAAAAATCTTCCCCATAGAAGAGAGATTGAATTGTGTCTGGAAGATATTCTTGAAGTATTGTTCCCGGGTTATTCAGGCAGATACAGCATACGAAGTGATAATATTCAATATGTAATAGGCGGTTTGCTGTGCTCGATAAAAGAAAGGCTCTCACGTCAGACTCTGCTGGCCTTGAAGTATCAGTGCCAGCACGAGCCGGATGATATCTGCGAACAATGCGTAAGCGCTTCGAAAAAAGCAGTTGATGATTTTATTGAAAAAATCCCTTCCATAAGGGAAGTGCTTAAAACGGACATTGAAGCCGCTTATGAAGGTGATCCGGCAGCTCAAACCAAAGAGGAAATAGTGATAAGCTACCCGGGACTTCGGTGCATAGCTGTCCATAGAGTAGCGCACGAATTTTACAAAGCGGGAGTGCCGCTGATTCCGAGGATTATGAGCGAAAATGCTCATCAGGTTACCGGCATTGACATTCACCCGGGGGCAAATATAGGAAATTACTTCTTCATAGACCACGGCACAGGGGTTGTTATAGGCGAAACAGCTGTCATCGGAGAGCATGTAAAGATTTATCAGGGCGTTACACTCGGAGCCCTGAGCTTCAAAAAGGACAGCAATGGAAATATTATAAAGGGCGGGAAACGCCACCCAACAATAGAAGACAACGTAACTATCT
This sequence comes from Sedimentisphaera cyanobacteriorum, assembly GCF_001997385.1. Taxonomy (NCBI): domain Bacteria; kingdom Pseudomonadati; phylum Planctomycetota; class Phycisphaerae; order Sedimentisphaerales; family Sedimentisphaeraceae; genus Sedimentisphaera; species Sedimentisphaera cyanobacteriorum. Next base: position 637,999 of record NZ_CP019633.1, read on the forward strand.
ACGCTGAGGCAACCATACTCGGTGATGTGGTGATAGGCGAGGGCTCTGTGATTGCTGGTAATACTTGGGTGAAAGAGTCTGTAGAACCCGGCCAGACCGTGATGAGCGTTAATCCGGAGCTGGTGATTAGAGGCAAACGCAAGGGGAAGAAGTCCTGATTTTTCAAAGCTTCCGAATTTTTCGTTGATACCGGCCTTTGAAAGGATAAAATTTCGGAAAGTACAGCACAATTTTGATTTTTATAAAAGCAGTTACACCATAGATTATGAATATAGCAGATAAGATAAACAAACTCAGGCAAGAAAAAAATGCCGTTATACTTGCGCATAACTATGTTCAGCCTGAAGTTCAGCAAATTTCCGATTACAGCGGGGATTCTTTGGGTTTGAGCCGTAAGGCGGCTGATACTCAAGCGGATATTATTCTTTTCTGCGGCGTGCATTTTATGGCGGAAACCGCAAGCATCCTTTCGCCCCAGAAAAAAGTTTTAATACCAGACCCTTCAGCGGGCTGCCCAATGGCAGATATGGTTACAGCATCACAGCTTGAGGATTTCCAAAAGCAGCACCCGAATTCATTAACCGTTACTTATGTAAACAGCAGTGCGGAGGTGAAAGCCCTCAGCGATTACTGCTGCACAAGCGGGAATGCTGTGGAGCTGGTGAGCAATCTGCCTGAGGATAAAGAGATTCTTTTCGTTCCAGACAGAAATCTCGGTGCCTATGTCCGTGAGCAAACCGGCCGCAAAATCATCACATGGGACGGCTGCTGCCCTCCTCATGAGGATATGACAAGCGAAATAATCAAAGACCGCAAACAGCAGTACCCCGAGGCGGTGGTAATGGCGCATCCGGAATGCCCGGAGGATACGCGTGAGCTGGCTGATAAGCTGCTCAGTACCGCTCAGATGATTCAGTATGCCTCTGAAAGCACTGCAGCTCAGTTTATAGTGGCAACAGAGCCCGGGATAATCTATGCTCTTTCAGAGAAATGCCCTGATAAAGAGTTTATTCAGGCAAGCCCGAGGATTTGTTTTGATATGAAGAAGATAACTCTTCCAGCGGTTCTTCGAAGCCTTGAGAATGAACAGTTCGAGGTGAGCGTCCCGGAGAGTACTGCTTCCAAAGCGCGAAAGGCCTTGGAGCGAATGCTTTCTGTTTTGCCGGCGGCAAGCAAAAATACAGCCCAAAGATAAATCGGCGTAGAATTTCAAGCTTTTCATCTTGGAATGAATATCGTATTTGTGAATTAAAACTGAAAAAGTTTATTATGTTTCAAAAATTAATTTCGGAGTGTAATATGATAACAAATTTAAGAGTTTTTGCTCTGATCTCAGCTTTTGTATTTACTGCTTACCCAGCAGCCAATTCGGCAGTTGCAGGTGACGCCAAAATAAAAGTTGAGAATCCTGTTAAAGATTTTGGTAAAGTAAGTCCTCATGAAGTCTTTAATTTTAGTTACAAGTTCAAAAATACAGGTTCGGGCAAGCTGAAAATAAACCGTGTTCAAAGCACCTGCGGCTGCACCGTCCCTGAGCTGAACAAAAAGGAATACGCACCGGGCGAGGAAGGCGAGATAAAGGTACGCTATACTTCCTCTCAAAGAGAAGGTGCTGTTACCAAGCACCTTTACATCCATTCAAACGATGAATCAAATCCGCGGTATCAGTTAAAGATCAAATCTAATACCGTACTGAAGATAAGTGTAAACCCTAAGCGGCTTGAGCTTTCGCTTGTAGAAGATAATGCAGGCTTTGATTTTATAAAAGTTCACAGCAAAGACGACAAAGCGTTTAAGATAACGGGAATTAAATGCAGAAACAGCGCATTTAAATTCAACTACAGCAAAGATGCGGCCAAGAAACATATGATAACGGCTGATGTGGATTCAAAAGTTTTAGAGGACAGTCTCAACGGCCTGATTAGTATACAAACAGACCATCCTGAGTGCGGCGTAGTTTCCACAACTTTCCAGACCCTCCCGCTTTATTCAGCCTCGCCTGCGAGGATCATTGTGCAGGATGCAACGCCCGGACAGGTAACCAATAGAGAAGTATGGATCAAGAGCAACTACGGCAATAGCGTAGAGATAGCAGAAGCCGACAGCAAAAACGGCTATATGTCTTGCGAGAAAAAGCAGGCAAGAGATTCTATGACCAAGCTTATGGTGAAGATCGAAGCTCCCGAGGAGAAGGGCGGGTCAAGATACTTCACCGACGAATTAAAACTCAAAATCAATGGTGAACATACCCTTGATGTAAAGTGCAGCGGGTGGTTCAGAAGATAAAAGCTTTTCATTATCACAAATCAAAAAGCCGCAGAACTTAAGTCCCTGCGGCTTTTAACTTTTGATTTTACGGCTCTTAGGCTCTTATAGATGTTTTCTCGGGTCGATCAGTTTGCCCTCTACAGCACTTGCGGCTGCTGTTGCAGGGCTTGCCAGATAAACCTCGCTTTTTGGATGTCCCATCCTGCCCACAAAATTGCGGTTCGTTGTGCTGATGCACTTTTCGCCTTCAGCAAGAATGCCCATAAATCCGCCAAGACATGCCCCGCAGGTCGGCGCCGCTACCACGCAGTCCGATTCGTAGAAAATATCAAGCAGTCCTTCATCATTGGCCTGCTTCCAGATTGAAGGTGTAGCGGGTACTACGATTGTTCTGCTCTTAACTTTTCTGCCCTTGAGGAATTTCGCTGCTATGCGGAGGTCTTCAATTCGTCCGTTGGTGCAGCTGCCGATATACGCCTGATCCATCGGAATCCCTTCTCTTCCGCTTACAGGTTCGCCGTTGCTTGGAAGATTAGGCATTGCCACCATCGGTTCAAGCTCTGAGCAGTTGAATTCCTCCAAGCTTGAGTACTTTGCGTCTGAATCCGATTCGAATACCTGATATCCTTTTTTCTCTTCAGGCAGTACTCTGTCAAGATATTCGCGTGCAGTGTCATCTACTCCGATAATTCCGCTTTTTCCGCCGGCCTCAATAGCCATATTGGTGATTGTCATTCTTGCTTCCATGCTGAGCGAGCTAATCGCGCTTCCGGCAAATTCCATTGCCTTGTAAAGTGCGCCGTCTGTGCCGATTCGGGTTATTATTGCGATGATCATATCTTTGCTGTAAACGCATTCGCCAAGCTGCCCGTTCATTACAAACTTGATGCTCTCAGGCACTTTGAACCACAGCTCACCCGTTGCAAGCACTGCTGCAAGGTCGGTTGAACCGATGCCTGCGCTGAATGCTCCGAAGGCGCCGTATGTGCAGGTATGCGAATCACCGCCTACAATAATCTCACCCGGGCGGATATGTCCCTTTTCAGGGAGAAGAGCATGGCAAACGCCCGCTCTGCCCACAGGGTAGTAGTTTGTTATTTCGTTGCGTCTTGCCCATGAGTCGAGTCTTTTTAGCAGCTCGGCGCTTTTAATATCTTTTGCAGGCTGAAAGTGGTCCGGCGTAACTACGATTTTCTCTTTATCAAATACGCCTGTGATGCCTCTTTCTTCAAGCATTGTAATAGCCGGAGGCGTGGTTACATCGTGGCACATAGCTACATCGATCCCGGCATTAACTATATCCCCAGCTTTTACCGTTTCTTTGCCGGCTCCTCTGGCTAATATCTTTTCGGTGATTGTCATACCCTGCTTCATAATCATTTCCTGCTGTTAGAGTTAAATCGAACTTTCTTTCATTTCGGTTATTTTCTGCCTGCGCACCAGGCGGTTGATCGCATCAACATACGCCTTTGCGCTTGCTTCGATGATATCTGTCGAAGCTCCGCGGCCGATAATCCGTTTTCCGTCATCGTCGAGGATCTCTACAGTAGCCTCTCCGAGGGCATCTTTACCGCCGGTAACCGCACGGATTGAATAGCTTTCAAGCTCCGGGCTTATATTTGTTGCTAAGCGAACAGCCTGATAGGCCGCATCTACCGGGCCGTCCCCGTGTGCCGCAGCAACCAGAGACTTGCCGTTATGGATTATCCTGACGCTGGCAGTCGGTATTGTACTGGAACTTGAACCCGATGCAACCTGAAGATGGTCGAGTTTGAATATCTGCTCTTCTTTTCGTATGTCATCGCTGATAATCGCAGCTATATCTTCATCAAACACTTCCTTCTTCTTATCAGCGAGCTGGCAGAATTTATCGAAAGCATTTTTGAGCTCTGCCTCAGAGAGTTTGTAGCCCATTTCCTCGCATCTCTTTTTGAAGCCTGCCTTGCCGCTGTGCCTGCCGAGTACCATACGATTGCCTTCCAGCCCGATTGTTTCGGGAGTCATAATTTCGTATGTCTCGCGGTTTTTCAGGATTCCGTGAACGTGTATCCCGCTTTCATGTGCAAAGGCATTCGAACCAACGATCGCCTTATTCGGAGCAACAGCAAATCCTGTGAGCCTGCTTACCAGCTTGCTTGCCTTAGCAATCTCTGTGGTTTTAATGTCGGTTTCTATCCCCTCGAAAAAGTCGCTTCGGGTTTTAACTGCGAGCACTATCTCTTCCATAGCAGCGTTGCCTGCCCTTTCTCCAATGCCGTTGATCGTACATTCAACCTGTCTTGCGCCGTTTTTAACGCCAGCAAGACTGTTTGCCGCTGCCATTCCGAGGTCGTTATGGCAATGCGTGCTGAGCACGGCTTTATCTATATTGGGAACTTTCTCTCTAAGCGTTGCGATTATATTCCCGTATTCCTCCGGCAGAACATATCCCACTGTATCGGGGATGTTAACCGTAGTTGCTCCGGCCTCTATCACTGCCTGCACAATCTCCACGAGGAAATCCATATCGCTCCGGCAGCCGTCTTCAGGCGAAAACTCCACCTCGTCAGCAGCCGTTTTGGCATGCGAAACCGCCTCAACAGCCATTTTCATCACCTCATCCGGCGTTTTCCCGAGTTTGTATTCCATGTGGATAGGGGAGGTTGCTATAAATGTATGGATGCGTTTTCTCTTAGCGTCCTTGAGGGCCTCGCCGGCTTTGTCTATGTCAGATTTGTTCGCCCTTGCCAGTCCGGCTATTGTGGGATAGCTCAGTTCACGCGAGATCATCTCTGTGGCCTCGAACTGTGCCTGCGAGGAAACAGGAAAACCTGCTTCGATTATATCAATCTTCAGGGCATCGAGCTGATGTGCAACCTGAAGCTTGTCTTGTATTCCCATAGCTGCTCCCGGTGCCTGCTCGCCGTCGCGGAGTGTTGTGTCAAATATGTAAATCTTGTCTTTCATTTTACTACCTGTTTTTCAAGCGTTTAGAAAATTATGATACAGTAAATTCTGTAATCTTAGATTATAACGTGTTGAGAAAATTAACGGTCTGTTTACGGTATGTGTGTTTAAATATTAAGCGCCCTACAGGCGCAGTAGGAGTAGGCTGCTGAGGGTGTCAGCAGAAAATATTATTGATATGTTAGAAAAATTTTTCATAACGAAGGCATTTTAGCATCAGCAGATCAAATTTCAAATGAAAAATTATTTTTATTCCAAATTTAAGAATATATTGTGATTAAAACTGCCAGTTTGAGCTTATCACTGAAAAATCTATATAATCAACAATCCCGTTCATATCGAAATCGGCAGAAGGTGAATTTGTGAGCCAGTAATCTGCGAAAACAAATATATCCTCTTGGTTTATTTCCAAATCTCCTGTAAGATCTGCAATAACTGAAAAACTGACCGCTGCTGAAGCGTTCAAAAGCCCCGCACCGTATTCAGGATCTTTGCCTGAAGTCCCGAGGTCTTTTGCTGTGGATTCAACAGCTAACCTTATTTTATCAGGATTTGAAATGCCGTTTGAGTTTAGCAGGCCCGCAACTCCAGCAACGCAAGGGGCAGCCATTGATGTGCCTTGATAGAAATAATACTGAAACTCTGTGAAATCAAAATTGCTGAATGTCTGCTGAAGGATACCGTCGGCAAAACCGTCGCCATTCTGATCAACAGCGAGATCGCCTCCCGGTGCAGCAATATCAACATAACTGCCTGTATTTGAATAATTTGCTCTCATCTCATCATAACGCACCGCACCTACAGCAATACAGTAATCATCGTATGCCGCAGGGTAAATCACGGGGTTGCCGTCATTGTATTCGTTGCCCGCTGCGCAGACAATCGTCGCTCCCATCTGGTAGGCATATTCGCAAGCCTGTTTGAGAGCGGTGGAGTTTCCTGGGCTGCCTAAGCTCATATTTATAACATCAGCACCGTTCATTGCTGCGTAAATAATCCCGTCTGCCACATCCAAAACGCTTCCGCCGTTCTCTGCTCCAAGGCTTTTTACAGGCATAATCGAGCAGTTATAAGCGATGCCCGCTACTCCAAGGCCGTTATTTGTGCTTTGCGCTATAGTTCCGGCAACATGCGTTCCGTGGCCATTGTCATCATTAGGGTGAAAGTCATCGTTCACAAAATCGTACCCTTGGACGAACTGAGTATCTGCTAAATCCGGTGCCTGAGCGTAAATATCATAATCTTCGTAAGCTATTCCCGTATCTATTACAGCTATGATGGTTTCAGGATTGCCTGTCTGGATTTCCCAAGCACTTTCAATTTGAATGCTTCCGCTGTTGGCACCGTCAAAATGCCACTGGTAGCTGTAGAATGAATCGTTAGGAACAAAGAAGCCTCTCACGTTGTAGTCTTTTTCAGCATATTCAACCATTTGCGAATGTTTAGAAAACTCCGCGGTCATTTGTTCAGGTTCGCAGTCTTTCGGTAAACAAACCCTCATGCAATCTGAGTATTCGCTGTGAGACTCCATTATGCAGCCTAAAGAATCTATAAGACCCAAACGCTCTGAATGCTTGATATGCTGATGGAATTTTACAAGTATATGCTCACCGCTGTATTCACAAAAAAAGGAGCTGGAATACACATACGCCGCAGCGATGAATACTGTCATAAGTATTTTTCTTGCCAAAAAAAACACCTTTTTCTTAAAAAATACATTTATGTTTAATTTGAAAAAACCAAAATACGATATATTCTGGGCAAATTTTTTCAATCAAAGACAGTTTAACATATATTCCCAAATTTCACAGCCCGAAATTCAAAAATTTTATTTAACCGGAACAATTTCTTCCTCAATGAGTTTGAGCTTTGCCATCCCAACATTTGCGAATTCGCTGCTGGTGTAGGCGGTATGGAAAACGGTGTATATCCCGTCTCCTTCAGGGATAAGGCATAACGGGGTTCTCATAGCGCTCCACCATTTCTTTCCGTGTTTCTCCAGCGGAAGCTTCACGGCTCTGGACCAGTGGAGCCCGTCATCAGAAACTGAATACTTGAAGCCTCCGCCTCCCCCATCAACCATTGCGACGTATCTGCCGTCTTTGAGCCTTGTAACTACCGGATTCTCCGCAAAGTGCGGGTCCAGTTTGATTGGGTTTCTCTCGCTCATACGTTTCCAAGGCCCTTTAAGGCTGTCTGCTTTTGCAAGCCCCACGCACCATTTAGGGTAGTCCATATTTCTCTCTGCCTGAGTCTGCGCGCTTCCGTAAAAAGCATACCACGTATCGCCGATTTTATAGGGGAAAAATGAATCGGTGCCCTGAAGCCCTTCCCATGGGCCGGAATTCTCATCGGGCTGCAGGATTATGCCAATGTCTTCATAAGGCCCGTCGATTCCGCTTCTTCCCTTCTTTTGAGATTTAGCGAGCCATATCTTCCCCTCGTGATTGAGGTACCAGCCAGTTTCGTCGTTAGGTTTTGCCCTGTACGCAACATAAACCAGATACCAGCGATTTTCGCTTTTTTCGAATACAGGCATTGGTCCCCAAAGTGCTGCACGGGGGTCTTTCCCTTCGAATTCCCCGCTCGATTCATACAGCGTTGAAACTCTTTCCCAGCTTATTCCGTCTCTGCTTTTCCAGTGTGCAAGACGCATCTTAACAATCTTGGGCTCGCCGGCTCTTTCAGCTGTTATGAGATGATATTCCTTGCCTATCCTCACAACTCTCCCGCCTTCGAAGCCGTATTTATTGTCTTCGGTGCCCGGGTCTCCTTTTTCGATAACCACTCTGCTTCCTTGGCTTACAATCTTGAATATCTTTCGTTTAGGCAGCTGAGTAAGATTCGCCTTCGATGCAAGCCCGCATACGCATATAGGGGCAAATATAACGGCCAGAATAATAATTTTTGTACATTTGTATTTCATTGCAGATATCTCCTATTGAATTTCATAATCCTTTTAAGTTTAATGTTATGAGGAAGTAAAATTTTTCGAAAAAATCAAATAAAACGCAAGAATATTCCGTTAATATTAACCTTCTTAAGCCATAGCCCTGATGTAGCATAAAAAAAAGCCCCGAGCAGTTTGCCCGAGGCTTTGATAAACTTAAAAGGGGTTTTCGCTTTGCCCTACTTTATCTCATCATCAATCCAGCTGAGCAGATCTTTGAGCTCGTCGAGTGTTATATCTCCCATGTGCGCGATACGGAAAGTTTCCTGTTTGAGCTTTCCATATCCGTTGCCGAAGGCAGCATTATGCTTTTCTTTCACGGCTTCTATCACAGCAGCCACATCAATGCCCCTTGTATTCTTAACGGTAGTGAGCGTATTGGAGGCAAACTTTTCATCTTCTGCGAAAAGTGCGAAGTTTTCTTTCGCCCATCCACGGACGAAATCGGCCATCTGCTGATGCCTTTCCCAAACGTTTTCCATGCCCTCTTCCAGAAGCAGCTGGCAGCGGTAGTTCAGAGCCATAATCTGCGGGACAGCAGGGGTTGTAGGCGTCTGGTCTTTCTTGGCGGTTTTAGCAAACTGCAGGAGATCGAAGTAGTATCCGCGGTTCTTAACGGTTTCTGCCTTCTGCATAGCTCTATCGCTTACCGCAAAGACTGCAAGCCCTGGCGGAATTGCAAATGCCTTCTGCACAGAAGCAAAGGCGAAGTCCCACCCAAGCTCGTCGAATTTTAGCGGAAGGGCAGCCATAGCGCTCACGCAGTCAACAAAGATAAGCACATCCGGATACTTCTCCTTAATCATCACAGAGATTTCTTCTACCGGATTCGTAACGCCCGTGCTTGTCTCGTTGTAAACGAAAGTTACAGCGGAATATTCGCCTGAAGCGAGTTTTTTGTCTATCATATCTGCTGTTGTAGCCCGGCCCCACTCAACCTTGAGCTCGTCGTATTCTACGCCGCATCCCTTTGCTACAGAGGCATATTTATCGCTGAATGCACCGCACATGCAGCAAAGAACCTTCTCGCCTTCTCCAACGAGGTTCCTCATTGAGCATTCCCAGCCGCCCGAGCCGCTGGAGGTGGAAAGAAATACGTTCTGGTCTGTAAAAAGAACTTTCTTCAGCATTGCGGCTGTCTCGCCGTGGAGCTGAGAATATTCCTTGGCTCTGTGGCCAACGGTGTACCTTGAGAGCTGCTCAAGGATTTCCGGAGTAGAGTGTACCGGCCCCGGAATGAATAGTTTTGGAGGATTTTTCCAGTCTGTCATAATTTCTCCTTATTAATTATTTCAAATCTGCCCTGCAGTATGCAGGGCGATTTTGCCGTTATATCTTGTTTATTGTAAGCCCTGTATATATTTTAGGGTAGAAAAAAGTGGATTTCTGCGGCATTTTCTCGCCGGCATCTGCCACATCCCTAACCTGCTTTACAGGGGTGGGGTTCATAAAGAATACAACCTGCTTTTCGCCTGAATCCACCCTTGAAATAGAATCATCTGCGGCGCTTCCTATTCCCTTAATATATTCCAGATTGGCCTGGCTTGCAAGCTGTGCATCTCCGATGCCGAGAATATTCTCGAGAATAAGCCTGTGCAGGATTGTAACATCGAGCCTTCTTGATGCCTCGCTGAGCTCTGGAGCACAGCTTGCCATAAAGCTGATGTCCTTGAGCATGATTTTATAGAAAGCCTTGTCTGCTGCGTATATGCCGAAGGAATTTTTGCCGCTCTGGAAATCACGTTCAAGAGCTTCGAACATTCTCGCCTTTGCGTCCTGTTTTTCGCTATCGTCTGAGAAGCCGAATTCCTCAATCTCAAACTGCTCCCGCAGATCGGTGATAAGCTTTCCGATATCGAAGCCTTCAATATCTCCCGCGAGCCTGTGGGTAGGCAGAACAACGAGCCCTTCATTATACATATTGACGAACGTCATCATACGATACTGTGCGTTTGGGTCGCCGGATTCGTTGTAATAGTTCAGGGCTGTTTCATATCTGTGATGCCCGTCTGCTATTACCGGATCCTTATCCTGCATCATAGAGGCAACCGCAGCAATATCTTGGTCTGCATCGACTGAATAAAGGCTGTGCTGAACGCCTTCTTCATCGCAGAATTCTATTAGCGGCTCGCCCTGAACGCATTTGTCAATAATCTCTTCTACTACCTTCTCTGGGTCGTTGTAGAGCATGAAAATCTGCCCAAACTGAGCCTTGCAGGCCCTTGTGAGATTGAGGCGGTCTGCCTTTGGCCCGTCGAGGGTTTTCTCATGCGGCTGAACGCCCTTGCCGAAAGCAGCAAGCCTGCCAAGCGCAATAAATCCGCTTCTGGCAAAATTTTCTCCTGCCGCTTCGAATTTTTGAACGTAGGCGTATATGCTCGGTTTCTCGTCCTGCCTGAGGGCATTCTCTTCGATCCAAGAATTGAGGTAATCTCTTGCTCTTGTGTAAACGTTGTCGTTTTCGCTGTCCTGTTCGCTCTGTTTGCCCTTTATGATTCGAACGATGTTGTAGTCGTTTTGCTTGTAAAGGGCTTCCTGGAGCTGTTCTTTGATTACGTCGTACGGAGGAGCTATGCAGTCTCCGGCAGTTCCGACGATTTCCGGATTAAATCGATAAGCCTTAAATGCCTTAATTTCCATATATAAAACCTGATTACTTAGAATTAATAAAAATACACTAAAAAAGCAGCTTGTTAATAGTGCGGCTTGTATAACTGCACCCAAGCTCTTGTAAAAAGTAACATTTTATCACAAAATTGCGGGCTTGTAAACACTGCCCATGTCGTAAAATATATCAGCTGTCAATATAATGATTATATTTGCTGATTCAAGGTGAAATAATGTTAGTTTTCAGCGTCAGAAAGAATTCTTTTTTGGGGGGTGAGTATTATTCTTCTCCGCTTTCTGAGTCGATTTCCGGCCAAACCGGCAGGTTTTTGAGTTTGCCTGCTGTTTCTTCTGAGACAGGCCATCCCCAGCCGCGGAAAAACGGCACTAAATTCTTTTTCACAGTTTGAGAGAACAGAAGAACCCAGCGGTTTATCCTTTCAGAATCATTTTTAGGAAGCTCATTGCTGTCCATTTTTTCATACTTTCTGAAAACCTTTTTATAAGGTTCCCAGCCGAATTCCTCCTGAAGCTCTAAATAGCATAAAAGGCCTACGAACGGGTTTTTCTTCCAATATGCAAATGTTCCGCCGTTTTCATTGAATTCCTTTTTGAGCTGCTGTCTTTTCCTTGCGTTCATTCTGCCCTCGATAGGGGCAATCCCGCATACCTTATCAAACACGTAAACCGTGAATATGTTTACGGTAACCTCAGTGGCACCGGAAAATGTCCAAGCCTTTCGCTGGTGGTTATGACCTATTTCGTGAAACAGCCCCCAGCTTCCGTTTTTTAACGTGTTGATATCGGCAAGAGTATCGAACTGGTCAGACTGGGTCATTATCGGATATCCAGAATGCATATAGCCTGCGCTTATCTGCACGTCCGGAACGATTCTCTCACAGCTGAGTCTTGGAGCCGGACTGCCTCTGAGCTCCGCACAGGCATCAAAAACTTCATCCCATTTTTGCATCAGCGAAGAGGGGTCTTCAAGCTTTCTTAGTTTCTCTGAGGGTACGGTTATAACAACGTTTCTTCCCATAAGCTCGCCCCATGGGGCAGGTCTTCTGCGAATTTCTTCCCATTGCTCGTTGTTTGTTTTCCCAAGCTCGAAGTATGGAGCCTGCACAGCGCCTTTAAGCATTATATTTGCTTTGCCCTTCAGGCCTTCAGGCACATCAATGTATATAAGCCCTCCAAAGGCAGAGGCTGCTTTGGTTTGATTGGAGCTGAGATTGAGGCTGCTGGTTATATCAGGAAATCTTTTCCAGGCGTCTTTGTGCCAGAGCTTGTCTTTATGCGAACCTATCCTCAGGTTCAGCCCTTTTTTCGCAAGCTCATCTGTCAGATCAGCCTCTATAACCTTCCCGGCAGGGGCGTAAAGGCCTGTTGAATGCCACCGAGGAACAGAAAGGTCAATTTCAATTTCTTTAATTACCCTTGGCGCATCATTTTTAACTGCTCCGGGGAATTTTTTGGCGGAAGCATGAGGCTTTATCTGTTCAGGTTTGGTATTCTCGATGTTGCGGCTGTAAACCGTAATCGCTGCCCTCGATGCAACGTCATTTGCAGTAACCGGATTTTCCCCTGTTGGTATTACCGAACGTGAGCGGGCAATACGCTTTAAGTCCTGCATAAGTGTTGGTTCTTCGCTTGGAAGGGACAGAGCTGCAAGCTCAATAGATTCTCCAATCTGGCGTATTTTCAGCTTGTCATCGCTTTTTTTGAGCTTTTTCATCTGTTCAAATGCAAGCAGGCTGTTTAGGCTTTCTCTGAGTTTGTCTGGAGAATCCATGAAGCCATTTTTGTTTGGCTCGAGATACCCGTCCGCCCATACAACACCGTACTGTGAGAAAAAATCATTGGCAGGGCACTCTTCCCGAAGATCTTTGCCGCTGTGAACCTGTTTCCAGCCCCAGCCCAGCATTGCGGTCATAATCCCGTTGCCGTCTTTGAGGTATTTATCCAAAAGCTTGAAATGCTGCTTTTTAAGCCCGCCTGCATCAAAAACGAGTAAGTCGGAGTCCATAATTTTGTCGGTGTCTGAGAAGCTTACGTTCCTTGCATCGTAATGAGATTCCTCAAACAGCTTACACAGAGGCTTATTGCCGATAACAGCAGCTTTTGCCCTGCCTTCCGTTCCTGCAAGCCATTTAACGCAGTTCTCAAAAAGCACAGAAGTATCTGCCTTCTTAATCTCTGAAGGATTGAGGTATCCTCCGTGTCCGAAGCAAACAAACCGGCCTTCCCTTGTGCGGCCGGCCGCCGCTGCCGCCTTCTGTCCGCCGTAATTCCCGCTTACGCAAATCGGAATCGTATATGGACGAAATATGCATACAGGTCCGGGTACACCCGGCGAGGCTGTCTCCTGAACATTTTCGGTGAGTTTTGCAAAATCCTTCTTTAGCAGTTCACCGTATCCGCCTATACATACTGCAGCGAGCATTAGAAACGCCGTTATTGTTTTCTTAATCATATTACACCCTTCATTTATGTAAGATTTATTTCAATGGTGTAAACCAGCAGTAATTTCTAAACCATTCGCATCATTATACTTCTCAAGGGCTCGCTGCAAAGAACCGATTTTCAGCAGCGGTTGTTGTTTATCTTCATTTTTCGCTTGCATAGGCAGGGTGCATCTGTTAGATTTATCTCAAAAATTAATTAAGGAGAATATTATGAGATTAACATTTGCAGCTTTAATTCTAAGCGTTTCTGCAGGCCTCGCCTCCACGGACCGTTCCTCAGATATGGCAGACTGGGAAGGTTTTTTGTCTGATTCCAACGTTTCTGTGGGTATTGGAGCCGTGGTTTACCGAGACCTCTACAAAGGCACAGACACCCGCGGGGAGCCTGTTCCAGCGATAACAGCCGAGTTTGGCGATGTGTTCATCAGCGGCCGCTCCTTCGGATATACATTCACTAAAAGCAGGGCAATGCAGCTTGATGCGGTGTTCAAATACCGCGGCGAGCCCTTCGAAACATACTACAGCGACGCACTCGAGGGTCTGGATCGTGATTCAACGCTTGAAGGCGGTCTTGCAGCAAAATTTACTGCAGGAAAATATGTTCTTGGAGTCTCGGCGTTTGCCGACCTGCTCTCAGAGCATCAGGGCTATTATGCAGATATATACGCAGGCAGGCTTTTCAGGCAGGCCAATTTGATGGTGCTCCCGAAGCTTGGGGTCAATGTTTACGACGACAACTACAACCGCTACTACTACGGCGTACTTGAAGGCGAGGCAAATGGCAGCAGACCTGAGTATTCCCCTTCAGGCAGCGTGAGTCCTTACGGCTCAGTATTCGCTCAGTATTCACTCAGCGAGAAGTGGTCTGTTTTCGGTTCAGCATCAATTCAGTTTGCAGATGATACTGTTCGAGAGAGCCCGATAGTGGGCAGGGATTATTCTGTAAGCACGATGATGGGCGTGAGCTACAGCTTCTAAGCTCTCAGCCGCAGAATCCCCTGAGCTCGCAGGTTCCGCAGTATACGCAGCCGCGGCCGTTGCAGTTTTCAACGATCCCGATTCTGCTTAGCGCGAAATCGTATTTAACCGGGTCCTCAGGGCAGATAAGGGCAAATTTTTCTGTAACTTCCTTTGCAGTTTGCATTGTAGGGTTTTTGCTTTTATGCAGGCCGATAATCCTGCAAAGCCTTATGAGATGGGTATCCAGAGGGATTATGAGCTTCTCCGCCCCGATTTTCTCCCACGGCCCGGGGTCAACGCTGTCGTTACGCACTGTCCAGCGGAGAAACATATTCAGCCTTTTGCACGGGCTATTGGAGCCGGGGTTTGCAAGCAGATAGCCCAATCCCCTCGTTTTATGCCCGCCGGCTCGTTCCTTTAATAAATGCGTGAATTTCGTCAATGCCGGAATTACATCCGGATCGTTTTTTTCAGTGCAGCGGTTAAATGCGTTTTCAAGGCTTCCGAATTCATCTAAAAGTTCTTTGAAAGCATTGAAGAGCATAACAAAATCTTTGCCAGTATTGAATCTGTGTTTGAAGCCGGAAAGCTTAGCTGCTTGATTTCTGTCGAAGCTATCAATAAATTCTCTCGGGCTTTTGCCCATCCTTGAAAGCAAATCATCCACAGACTTTTTCACCTGCGCAACCCGTCCGTAGGCAAGCGAGGAGGCAATAAAAGCCGCAATCTCCATATCTTCCCGCTCGCTGTAGCGATGAACAAACATAACCGGATCAGAGCTTATAAATTCTGCTGTGTTGTATTTTTGATAGAGCCCTTCAAGGATTTCTTTCAGCTTCTCGGTGTTATTCATCTTTTCGTTTATCCTCCAGGTCAGGCTCAATGTGTATTGTGATATTAACCGGGACAGTGAGGCTTTCTGCAATCTTATTTTCGATGCGGTCTGTGATTTCGTGGGCTTTTTGAACGCTCATCTGAGGGTCAACGAGCATATGAAAATCGAGAAAGATTTCCCTGCCTATATTTCTTGACCGCAGTTTGTGGATCTGGCCTACATCCGGGTCTTCTCTGCTGATTTGCCTAACAGTTTCAAGTGTCCGCCTTCCTGCTGCTGTATTAGAAAATTCCCTGAAAACCCCGCCGATCAGCTTCATAGAAGCGATTATAATCATAAGCCCAACAAGGCCTGCCGCTATGCTGTCGGCATAAGCAATGCCCATATTTGTCATAATCAGCCCCGCAAGCACTGCAATTGAGCTCAATGCATCGCTTCTGTGATGCCAAGCATTTGCATGCAGAGCAGAGCTGGAGGTCTTTCTCCCCGCACTTTCGGTTATACGGAAAAGAAATTCCTTAACCGCTATCGAAAAAAGCGTAACTGAATAAACCAGTGCAGGGCTCTCAAAGCTGCTCACTTTCCCTGATGAGAATGACTTAACCACAGCCCCCGCACCAGCAGCAAAAAGTACAAGCGAGATTGCAAGGGTGCTGAGCGTTTCCCACCAGCGGTGCCCGTATGGGTGCATTTTATCGGGTGCTTTTTCGCTGAGTTTTGTGCCCGTGAAAACTGCTCCGTCAGTTGCAAGGTCGCTGAGAGAATGCAGACCGTCTGTAAGCACCGCAGCAGAGCCGCCGATTAAACCCGCAGCTGTCTTGCAGATCGAAAGCAGCAGGTTTCCCGCTGTCCCCCAGATGGTAACGCGATATATTTCTGCAATTGCATTTTTACCTTTCATAGCTATTATTATATTGATTTTGCGATATTGGAAAAACTAATAATATTACCTTCAGCAAAGCCTTAGGGGCTTTCTGAGACACCGGAGCATTTTTTGAAAAGCAGAATAGTTACTATTGACGGCCCCGCTGGAAGCGGGAAAAGCACAGTTTCAAGAGAGCTTGCCCGAAGGCTGGGCTGGAGCTTTCTGGATACCGGAGCGATGTACCGCGCTCTGGCATACGCTGCCGCTGAGGAAGGGCAGGACCTCGGCGATGAAAAGGGCGTTGCAGAGATTGCAGGCAGACAGAATTTCGAATTCACCCCCTCCAGCGAGGGGATCAAGGTCTTTCTCGATCGAAGGGATATATCCAAAGAAATACGAAGCCCTGAGGTTACTGCTTCTGTAAGCCGAATCGCCTCAAGCGTTGTTTTACGCCGCCTTTTGGTTGAAATGCAGAGAGACTTCGCTCAAAAGGCTGGGGATATGGTAACTGAAGGCAGGGATCAGGGTTCGGTAGTGTTTCCGGATGCGGACGTGAAATTTTACCTTGATGCAGGCGTTAAGATTCGCGCGCAGAGAAGAGCCGCTGAGCTGGAGGCTTCTGGTCAGAGGGTGGATATTCAGGATGTGATGAAGGCTATTGAAAAAAGAGACTTGGCAGATAAATCGCGAGAAGCTGCGCCGCTGGTCTGTCCGGAGGATGCGATAGTCATTGATTCAAGCAATATCAGTGCTGAACAGGTAACAGAGAGAATGCTCTCAGCGGTAAAGGAAATTATATGAATAATATCGGAGTCCGTTTTAAGAGAACTTTTTTCTTTTATTGGCTTGCAAAGCTCAGTACCACGGCATTTATGCGAATCTTTTATCGCGTGCGGGTGAAGGGCAAAGAAAATCTTCCCGACAAGGGGGCCTTCATTATGGTTTCAAACCATCAGAGCTTCTTAGACCCAATGCTCGCTGTGATGTTTACGTGGCGGGTTATATTCTTTCTTGCAAGAGATACGCTTTTCAAAGGCCTTTTCGGTCAGCTCCTCTTGAAGCTGAATACAAGACCCGTAAAAAGGGGCGAGAGCGACCTTAAGGCAATGCGCACTATGATAGACATACTGCAAAGGGGATACGGAACCTGTATTTATCCCGAAGGCACGAGAACGCCCGACGGACGTATTGCAGAGATTAAGCCGGGATTCCTGCTTCTTGCCAGAAAGACAAAAGCTCCTGTTATCCCGTTTGTTATAGAAGGTCTTCATGAGATATGGCCGAAAAAACAGAGCAAACCGAATCTCTCCGGCAGGGTTATGGTGGAAATTGGCGAGCCTGTACCTTATGAGAAGATTAAGGAGCAGGGAGCGGAGAATTTTGCCAAATGGCTTACCGATAAAATCAGGCAGATGCAGAACGACGCAAGGGTTGAGCTGGGCAAAGAACCTTTCGATTATGAGGCGCTTAGCTGAATTTATAATGCACCGTATCTTGCATTTTTTCTTTTTTTCAATAAAATATCATTTTTGAAGGCTTGGAGAATATATGGCATTGCTAAACGTAAATATAGACCACGTGGCTACAATTCGTCAGGCACGCGGCACAGACGAACCTGATCCCGTTTGGGCGGCTTCAATCTGCGAGCTTGCAGGGGCTAACGGGATTACAACGCACCTCCGAGAAGACCGGAGGCATATATGCGACAGGGATGTAAGACTGCTCAAGCAGACAGTTGCAGCGCTGTTCAATCTCGAGATGTCCATTGCGGAAGATATCGTTGAGACAGCTCTGGAGCTCGTTCCCGATCAGGTTACGATTGTCCCGGAACGCAGGCAGGAGCTTACCACTGAAGGCGGGCTTGACTGCGCGGGAAATTTCAAGAATATACAAAAACAAATTCAAAAAATTACGGATAAAAATATTCCAGCCAGCGCTTTTGTCATCCCCGAAAGGGATCAGATCAAGGCGGCTATGGATTTAGGCTTTGAGGCGGTTGAGCTGCATACCGGGCCTTACGCTCAGGCATCTTTTGCTGAAAAGTCCGGTGAGCTTGACAGAATCAGAGCATCCGTTGATTATGCCCGAGGCCTTGGCCTTACAGTTCACGCAGGCCACGGGCTGACATACAGAAATGTTGCCCCTGTTTCGGCAGTTGAAGGCATAAGCGAGCTGAACATAGGGCACAGCATAATTTCAAGGGCGGTTATTTACGGCTTGGAAAAGGCTGTTCGGGATATGACAGCCCTGCTGTAATTGGTAATTATTTAAAATAGAGCTTAATGGAGAAGAATATGTTTAAAGGTTCAATGGTAGCCCTCGTTACTCCTTTTAAAGATAATCAGGTAGATTTTTCGTGCCTCGAGAAGCTGATAGAAATGCACGCAGAGGCAGGCACAGACGGCCTTGTTCCCGTTGGAACTACAGGCGAATCTCCCACGCTCTCAAATGAAGAGCATAAAAAGGTAATCGAATTTGTTGTTAAAAAATCAGCAGGCAGGATGCCTGTGATAGCAGGCGCAGGGGCAAACAGCACACAGGAAGCTGTAGAGCTCACTGAATTTGCAGAAGGCGTTGGAGCCGATGCTACGCTTCAGGTTTGCCCGTACTATAATAAGCCCACACAGGAAGGCCTTTACAGGCATTTCGAAGCAATAGCAGAAGGTGTTGATCTGCCTGTTGTGCTGTACAATATTCCGGGCAGAACCGGAGGCAGCGGGCTCAGCGCAGAAACTGTCGCAAAGCTCAGCGAGCTGAAGAATGTGGCTGCAATCAAAGAAGCCACAGGCAGTATGGATCAGGCGAGCAAAATTAAATCGCTCTGCGATATTACAATACTATCAGGCGACGATTCGCTCACCCTACCGCTTTGTGCTGTAGGAGGTGAGGGCGTTATAAGCGTTGCGGCGAATATCGTTCCGAAGGATGTTAAGAGGTTTATGGATTATGTGCTGGAAGGCGATTTTATAAACGCAAGAAAGTGGCACTTTAAGCTCTTTGAGCTGAGCAAATCTATGCTTGGCCTCTCTACCAATCCGATACCTGTGAAGGCTGCTATGGCTATGCTCGGTATGATTGAAGATGAGATCAGGCTGCCCATGACACACCTCGATCAGGAAAGCTGCGCAAAGCTCAAGCAGGCTCTGAGCGATTACGGTCTTCTGTGATAAAATAGAGTAATATATTCTGGTAAAAGTTGTTATTCCGGCGGCATTTTATATGGAGAGAGTAATAACTCTAACGTCCGGAGATAATTATATTTATCTCTATGTATATAATGATGATGAGGCATTTGTTGTTGACCCGGGCTCTTATGCCCCTGTTTCCGAGGCTGTTGAGTCTTGCGGGCTGAGTCTGCGGTATATATTCCTAACTCATCACCATCTAGACCATACAGGCGGGATAGGCAAGCTCAGGAAAAAAACTAAAAGCTGGATTTTTCCGGACGAGTTAGACTCTCCCCCTCAGCTTCCTGAGACCAGAGTGGATGTTATACCTACCCCTGGCCATACTAAAGACTCAATTTGTATCCTCTTGAGGAGGCAGGACGGCAGCCCTGACATTCTTTTCACCGGCGACACACTCTTTATAGGCGGATGCGGGAGACCTATTGAGTGCAGAGCCAAAACGCTTTGGCAGTCTTTGGAAAAAATTGCTTCCCTCCCGGAAGATACCCTGATTTGTCCCGGCCATAATTACACTGCAGAGAACTGCCGATTTGGACTGTCTGTTCAGCCAGATAATGAGCTTCTCAAACAGAGGCTTCAAAAGGCAAGGAAGGCCGATATCGACGGAATTGGGCTTGTACCTTCAACAGTGAGCGAGGAAAAGCAGACAAACATCTTTATGCGTGCAGGCGAGGAGGATGTCAAGGCAGCTTTGGGTATGCAAGGGGCAGCTTCCGTTGAAGTTTTCGAGGCTCTCAGGAAAAGGAAGAACCGCTTTGGCTGAATCTATACTCCTGCATTCATTATTGGCTTAATTAAATATAAAGTTTTTCTCACTGCTGAAAATCTCGGATAGGCATTTGTCATTTACTGCAATTTGCTTGCTTGTTTTAATGCGAGTTTCTCGCCGTGATTTGAACTAAAGATATCTCTCGCCGAGCAGTTCTCCCTCAAGCCCGATTGTTACCTCTCTTAAAACAGTGCCTGTTCCGGCAGCATCTCTTGCCTTTTCCACTAAAGCGGTAAGGCCGCTGCAGCAGGGCACTTCCATTCGGGCAATCGTTACACTGCGAGGCTCTGCGGCTGCGAAAAGTTCGGTCAGTTTTTCCTCATAGCCCTCAGTCCTGTCGAGCTTCGGGCAGGCAATTGCCAGCGATTTGCCTTTGAGCAGAAACTGATGAAAGCTTCCGAAAGAAAAAGCCGTGCAGCTTGCAGCAATCAGAACATCAGCATTTACAAACTGCTCAGCATCAGGGCGGATTAAGTGCAGCTGTATAGGCCATGCATCAAGGGCAGAATTTGTTTGCGAAGGTGAAGGGTTCTTAGGACGGTTTTGAGAGAACCTCTTATTCTGCATTGAAGGGCAGCCACCGCTTTTAGGCTCATTTTTAGGGTGCTCAGAATTATTTACTTCTGCTTCCGCCTCTTCAAATGTAATTGCACCAGCCGGGCATTTGCCTATGCAGCGTCCGAGATGGTCGCAGTAGTCTTCGCGGACAAGCTTGGCCTTACCGTCAACCATCTCCAGAGCGCCGCCTTGGCATACATTTACGCACTGCTCGCAGCCGATGCATTTTTCTTCGTCTATAACTATTTTTGTTTTTGCTGCACTCATATTACTCTTTCTTAAAGCAAATAATTAAATTAAATCTTAAGCAAAAAAGTATGACTAACTTGGTCATATATAGAGTCATACTATTCATACCAATCCTTTGTTCAAAGGAATTTTTGGAAAAATCATAAAGTTAAATATTCATTGAATAAATATTTCACCAACATTGAGATTTTCAAAGCAGACGTTATGTGGTTTATCTTGTTAATAATTGACACGAAAATTTTTTAAATTTTTCTTAAAGCCATAATCTAATTTATATTTGATATAAAGCATTGCTATGCAACAGTTTACGACTTTATGCTACAACATTTCAGCTTGCGTATTGTGAAATAAATGAACAATAAAGCAAAAATATCAAACAAAAAAGTGTTGCGTACGAACATATCATTGATAAGATATTATCAAACTTATAAGATGTTAATCATTTTTACAATGCAATTTGTACTATGCAGTTATGAAAGGAAGAAGATAGAATGAGTGAAGCGTTGAACAAAATTATCACTAAAGCCAAAAAGGCGCAGGAGACGTTTGCCGGCTTCGATCAGGAAAAGGTTGACAAGATCTTCCACAAAGCAGCAGTTGCGGCGAATGATGCGAGAATTCCGCTTGCCAAGCTGGCCGCTGAAGAAACGGGTATGGGTGTATTTGAAGACAAAGTTATCAAAAACCACTTTGCCAGCGAATTCGTTTACAACAAATTCCGCGACACTAAAACCTGCGGGATAATCGAACGCGATGAAGACAGCGGTATTGTTAAAGTAGCAGAGCCGGTGGGTGTAATCGGAGGGATCATCCCCACCACCAACCCCACATCTACCGCAATATTCAAATCTCTGCTGGCTTTGAAAACGAGAAACGCCATTATCTTTTCCCCGCACCCGCGAGCGAAGAAATGCACTGTGGAATCAGCCAAAACAATTCTCAATGCGGCAGTTTCTGCGGGCGCACCTGACGGGCTTATAGCCTGGATCGAAGAGCCCACAGTGGATCTGAGCCGTGAGCTTATGACCCACCCTGATATCGCAATGATCCTCGCTACTGGCGGGGGCGGTATGGTGAAAGCAGCCTATTCTTCCGGTAAACCTGCTATAGGCGTGGGAAGCGGTAACACTCCAGTTGTTATAGATGAAACCTGCGATATCGAGATGACAGTGAGCTCTGTGCTTTTGAGCAAGACTTTTGATAACGGGCTGATATGTGCATCTGAGCAGTCTATAATCGTATGCGAAGAGGTTTACGATAAGGTAAAAAAAGAGCTTGAGATTAGAGGTGCTCATCTGCTGAGCAAAAAAGACAAAAAGCTTATGGCTGATACTATCGTAATCGACGGGAAGCTCAATACGAAGATTGTAGGCCAGCCGGCTGCCAAAATTGCCGAGATGGGCGGGGTGAAGGTAAACGAGGATGCCAAGGTTCTCGTTGCAGAGGCAGAAAAAATCGGCGACAGCGAACCTTTCAGCCGCGAGAAGCTCTCTCCAGTGCTCGGAATGTTTAAGGCAAAAGACTACGCCGAGGCTCTTGAAAAGGCGGAGGCTATGGTTCAGTACGGTGGAATGGGGCATACCTCTGTGCTCTATACAGACCCTGCAAATCAAGACAGGATACAGCAGTTCGGCAGGCGCATGAAAACCGGCAGAACGCTTGTTAATATGCCTTCTTCTCAGGGTGCGATAGGCGATCTGTACAACTTCAAGCTCGAGCCTTCACTAACCCTCGGCTGCGGCAGCTGGGGCGGAAACAGTGTCAGTGAAAATGTAGGTGTCAAGCATCTGTTGAACGTAAAAACTATTGCTGAGAGGAGAGAAAATATGCTCTGGTTTAAAGTGCCGCCTCAGGTTTACTTCAAATATAACTGCCTTGAAACGGCCCTTGGCGAAATCTCAGACCATAAGCGGGCTGTCCTTGTTACAGATAAGCCGCTTGTTGAGCTGGGGATTACCGATAAGGTTACAAGCGTGCTGGAAAAGCTGGGGATTGAATGCGAAATCTTTTACGATGTAAAGCCGGACCCAGATCTTTCTACTGTACGCAGGGGGCTGGATGTATTCAACAGCTTCAAACCAGATACCGTAATCGCTCTTGGAGGCGGGTCTCCGATAGATGCTGCGAAGATTATGTGGATGATGTATGAGTATCCCGATATCCAGTTCAAAGACCTTGCAATGCGGTTTATGGATATACGCAAGAGGATTGTGAAATTCCCCGAGATGGGCAAGAAGGCAACTATGGTGGCAATTCCCACTACCAGCGGGACAGGCTCTGAGGTAACTCCGTTCTCAGTTATCACCGACGATACTGAGGGGATTAAGTATCCGATTGCCGATTATGAGCTTACGCCGGATATGGCGATTGTAGATGCAGCCCTCGTGATGAGTATGCCAAAAGGCCTAACTGCTGCCTCTGGGATTGATGCGGTTACCCACGCAATCGAAGCGATCGCGGCGGTTACTGCTACAGACTATACTAACGGGCTCGCGATGGAGAGTCTGCGTATTCTGTTCAAGTATCTACCTATTGCGTACAACGAAGGCAATACCAACGTAAAGGCTAGAGAAAAGGTTCACAACGCTGCAACTATGGCGGGTATGGCCTTTGCCAACGCATTCCTCGGCCTTTGCCACTCTATGGCGCACAAGCTCGGGTCTGCGTTCCATATTCCGCACGGCGTTGCAAATGCGATCCTTATACCGCACGTGATCCGGTATAACGCAACCGATAAGCCTCTAAAACAGGCAGCATTCTCACAGTACACCCATCCGGTGGCTAAGATGAGATATGCTAAGATTGCAGATTATCTCTGCCTTGGCGGAAAGAGCGAAGACGAGAAGATCGAAAAGCTTATTGCTAAAATAAAAGAGCTCAGCAGGGCGGTTGACATCCCTGAAACAATCTCTGACTGCGGCGTGAGCGAGAAAGACTTCAACAACCGCATACAGAAGCTCAGTGAATCTGCATTTGATGATCAGTGTACCGGAACGAATCCGAGATACCCGCTCATCAGCGAAATAGAAGAGCTTTATCGCTCTGCTTTCAAATAACAGCAGACTGATTCGTAAGATTCAGAGAAAATAGATTCTCCACCAAAAAAGCCCCGCTTATCGGCGGGGCTTTGCTTATGCGCTTTGAAAAGATTTACAGCTCTCAGCCGCTGTAGCCGCTGGGGCGGGCTGAGTGGAATTTCCAAGCTGTTTCTACAATATCCTCGAGATTTGTCCATTTCGGTTTCCAGCCGAGCTGTGTTTGAGCCTTTGTGGAATCTGCTGTGAGAACAGCAGGGTCTCCGGGCCGGCGGTCGGTTTCGGTTACCTTGAAATCTTTACCCGATACCTTCTTCACGGTTCCAATAACCTCTCGCACTGTATATCCGTTTCCGTTGCCCAGATTGAAAATAATTTCGCTTTCGGTTGAGAGCTTTTCCAGAGCAAGAAGGTGCGCAGAGCAGAGGTCTTCAATATGTATATAATCACGAACGCAGGTTCCGTCTTTGGTATCGTAGTCTGTGCCGAAAATTTTAATGTCTTCTCTTTGCCCCAGTGCGGCCTGAATGATTAGCGGAATAAGATGAGATTCGGGCTTGTGGTCTTCTCCGAGCTGGCTGTCTCTTCCCGCTCCGCAGGCATTGAAGTATCGCAGAGCAGCGTAATTCAGCCGGCCTGTCTGGCTTTGGAAGTGGCACATTCTTTCAACTGCCCATTTGCTTTCGCCGTAAGGATTTATAGGCTCTTTCGGAAGGGTTTCAACAATCGGCACCTCATCAGGCATCCCGTATGTTGCCGCTGTTGAGCTGAATACGAATTTATTAACGCCCATAAAGTCCATTGCCCTGAGCAGATTGTGAGTGTTGCAGAAGTTGTTGTTGTAGTAGCCCAGAGGGTCTTTAACGCTCTCGCCAACCTCAATAAACGCTGCAAAGTGCATTACTGCTTCAATCTTTTTATCACGAATAACTCGAACGAGCTTGTCGTAGTCTGCCAGATCTCCATAGATAAACTCCGCTTCGGGTACAACCGCTTCAATATGCCCTTTGCTGAGATTATCGTAAACATAAGCCTTATGCCCGTTTTCAGCGAGCATTGCTGTCATATTACTGCCTATATAGCCGGCTCCGCCGCATACCAATACATTCATAAATCTATCCGTTCTCTAAAAGGTTAAAAACAATTTAAAATGCGTTTCTCGAGGGCCTTATCCCTGCCTACAATGCTCCATTCAACGCCTTCTTCCGGCAGCTCAAGGCCTGCAAGCATCCCGCTTCGCTGCGTGAATACATCATTTATATCTGAGATTAGGCCTTCGTAGTCCTTTTCTATTCTTAGCTGTTTAACGAGTACATTGCCTTGGACACTTCCCTCTGCAAACTCAAATTCACCTATACGAACAATGCTTTGAATGCTGCTGTAGGCTGCTGAATGGAGGGTCTGATTGTCTTTTCGCCAAATCTCGAAAAACTGTCCGCCCCGAAGGGGGGCTGTGAGAAGGTAGCCTTTTTCAGTGTCGAACTTGTCTATCTTAAAGCCCGTTTCTTCGAGCTCTTCCCTTATTGTGTTCATAACTTCTTCTCTGGGAGAGTCGTATTTCGCTGCCGCCTCGTTCATTTCCGCTGGCTCTTCGAATTTTATACCCTGCGAGCAGCCTGAAGCTGCAAATATAATGATTGTAATCAAGGCAACAGTACAGGCTTTCAGGAAAGCTTTTACTCTTCGTTTGAGGCTTTTTGAATTCATAAAAAATCCATTACTCTAAATAGTAAGTTTTGCCCGCTTCAAATTTGGGCAGTTCGCTCTTCTTCTCTATTATATCATTGATGCAGGCTGCGAAAAGAGGGCTCATCTCAATAACGCAGTCTGCTTTGCCTTCGGAATTGCGGGGAATATCAACGCCTGCAGCCTCAAGCCATTTGGCCGCTCGTTCGGTCATCATTTCTCGGGTTACCGCAGGGCTGTCAACGCCTTCCTTATTCTTAACGGGAGCAAACTCTTCCTCTCTGAGCGTTTCGAGTATCACTGATTCTCCAGCCATAGGAAGCGCATCAAATACGAACGTCTCGAGTTTGATTCCGTTTTTCTCCTCGGGTTTAATCTTCTCGCCCGCTTCGTTTACATGAGGAATCTTTTTTACTGCCTTATGGAAGGGCAGTGCAAAGCCTTCTGAGTTTATATCTTCGATGAAGCTTCTGCTTATGATGTGAATTGCTATAGACCCGAGCTGGAAAACAGGGCTTCCGTCGGGATTCTTCTTCTCTGCCTCTTCATCAGGCAGGTCGCTGTATTCAATTACATTCACTCTGCCGTTTACAAGGCAGAAATTGCCAACCTTTTCCTTCGGATACCCCTTAATCAGAGTCTTTGAAGACATCTCTGCGTCTGCCTTGGCATGCAGACCGATAAATAGAGGGTCTATAATCTGGATAAGGGGATTGTCCACCTGAAAATAGCTCAGATGTTCGATTCCGCGCCTGTTCATATCTGCCACGGCTCCGCTAGCATAGAGGGCCTTAAGGCTTCCCCCGTGGCCGTCGGGGCTCTTGGCGATTTCATCTTTTTCTGCAAGGAAAATCTTCCCGTCAAACTGAAAGTTAGGCATTGTTCCCTGCTCGAACATAAACACATCGTTTTTGTCTAAGCCGAAGTAGTTGTTGTCTTCAAATGCCTGAACAGTTGCGTTGTGATTTAGAGGGCTTGTCATTATATACCACGGTATCTTTGCCCCGTATTTCCTGCTTGCAAAGATAATTGTTTCTGCAAATATCTGAAAAAGAGTTTTGTTTTTTACCGGACTAACAGGATAGCAGCCTTTCGGACCGCCGAAGCCGAGCCTCGTTCCCTGTCCGCCTGCCACTACAAAAGCCCCGACCTTCCCTTCACGAATCAAATCCTCGCCAGCCGCTTTGGCATCCGCGTAAGTTTCTTCTTGGCCTTTTGGGGGCTCTGCCTTGAAATAAGGAGCGGGATCGAATTTGCTGGGAATCTCTACCGAATATTCCTGCTTTACGTATTTCTCAACCCAGCTCGGTATATTTTCAAACTCAAGCTGTTCAATATCTCTAAGCAGCTTTTCCTTTTTGGTTTCTTCCAGTTCCTCCCAGAACCGAAGAAGATGCTCCTGGCCAATCTGGTTAAGTTGGTTTTTTAGTTTTTCGTACCTCTCTGTTATGCTCATCGATTAAACCTCATAATTGTTATAGCTAAAGTTTGCCGGCTCCAAATCGTGGGTTATTATATAAAAATAAACACCCAAAAAAAGCCAAAAATTGACTCTCGCTTTGAGGTTTCAATGAGGGCATAAAAACTATATTTAAACGTTTTTTTGTTTACACACTCAATAAATTCCTGCCTTTGTTCTTTTATTTTTATCATCTTCGAATAAAATAGCTGCCTAATTGAAAATGTAGTCAGGGCTTCAAAATGATTGATACAGATACAACCAAAATAAATCTTAAGAATGTAATCTACCCAGCAGCTGCGCTTTTGATTTTGGCAGTTGCCGGAATTTTTGTATATAACAGGGCTGTTTCCGATCCTTTCGCTGTTTCATACAATTTTGCAGAAAGCAAGGTTGTAGGCGCTTTTATAGCAATGTTTTTTATAGTTTTCTTTAGTGAGCTAAAGGTTGTCAATAAGCTCCGAATGATCCTTGTGTGTATTACGGGGATGGTGGCGATTGGAATGCTTCTCTGGCCTGTTGCCGCCGGTAGCAGTAAGTTTGATGCGATCTGTTTCATTGGAGGAACGCTAACCTTCCAGAATTCAATCCTGCTTATAGCGGCCTCTTTCCTTGCGGGGATGGCGGGCTGCGCTTTAGGCTGGGCTTCAAGCCCGATGTATGGGAGTCTCGCAGCATTAACCGGCTTTGGCCTCTGGGGGCTGAGAACTGGTCAGCTCAGCAGTCTTCTGATGTACAGCAGCACTGCTCAGCAGCAGGCACAGGTATATACCTCTTTCCGCTGGGAGATTTTCTTCTGGCTTGCCGTTGTGATTGCCGCCCATTACGGCAGCTTCTTAACTGCAAAGCTTTTCGGTTCACAAAGACTGCACACACCGCAGCCTGAAGTAATGTTCAACTGGACAGAAAAGGCTTTCATTGTGCCTCTTGCTGTATGTTCGATAGCAGGTTATATTATCTCAAGATATCTTGTCTTGGGAATTATGCTGCCTGTAGAAAATTTCGGGATTGTACATCACCAGCCTCTGCCTCAGCAGATAGCTTTCGGCCTGATTGCCGGCTTCGGAATAGCAGCATTTCTTGTGAGAAAACATTTCAAATCTTCAGTAGAAATTTTATATCTTTCGGTAGCGGTAGCCGCATTTTTCACTTATGTTCTGCTTGCCAAAGATTCTACTCTGGAAACTGTAAACAAGTTTCTGCCTCCGAGCTACTTCAGTTCTCCGATGACTGCCGTGCTTCCAATGCAGTTTATAATTTACGGGTGTCTCGGTGTTTGGGGCGGCTGGTTCACTAGTATCTGCATGGACAAGAAAAACGAAGAAAATCAAACCGAACAAAATCAGGTTTAAGGCTCTCTTGTCATAGATTCGAGAATTCCTTGAGCATAGTTGAAGCTGTCTGAAGGAAATAAATCAGCATACCAAGTTTGTATTCGCTTAGCTCATCAATCACGAGCCTTATATCACTTTGCTCTGTTTCGCCGATACCAAAGGAAAAGGTAAGCGGATTTCCTGCATTTCTGGTTAAATTATTGCCCATCAAGGCCTTGCACATTTCACAGATTCCATGAAGGCTGTTTTCACTGTACCCAAATTTCAGCCCGTTTTTCTCTGGTCTGCTGTGATAAATTACTGATGCAAAAATTGCTGCCGGGTTTTTTTGCGGGGCTTCTCTGCCGAGGAAGCTGTCTATCTTTCTTGCGCCTGAAAGGAGCTGCCCTATATCAAGCTGCATAAATTCCCCGGCAAGAAGTCCTGGAAGCCCGAGAGGGCTGAAGATTCTCATCTTTTTTAAAACGATCTTTTTGCTCTCGAGGTTTTTAATGTCATCTGAAATGCTTTCTGAGAATACAAAAATTTGCGAATCAAGGTTGGAAATTTTTTCGAGCAGGGCAGGGGCGCTATCGCTGGCGGCGGCCGGGATGAATATAATGCCGGACTGCGGGTTTTCAGCTGTAAATTTTCCTGCTTGCTCGGCAGTCTGCTCAAGGCTTTTGGCCTTGAGGCTGATCGAGTGGAATTTGCTGTAGGCAGATAAGGCTTTTATCTGCCCAATCTCTTTTGAGTCTGCAATGATAAGCAGTTTTTTCCCTCTTACCTTATATTCCTCAGAGATTTTTTCTATCCAGTCAAAGTTGTCCTGATTGTAAGGAAAATCACGCAGAGGCGATTTGTCCTCGTTGCGGTTTTTGTTGCAGTTGTAAATTACATCCTTTGCCGATTGCAGGATTTGAATGTTTCTGGCCGCAGAAAATGATTTTACATTTATCGAAGAGCTGTATCCTGTACCTGAAAATATTATCTCCAATTGAAGCGTCCTTACTTGCCAATACAAAAATTCTGAAAAATACTCGACAAAACTCTCTCGTCAAGCTCCTTCTGCTGGTCAATATCTGCTATCTTGCTGTAGCCTTCTCGCAGACAAAGAGCTGCCAGCTCCTCATCGCCTTGAGCAAAAAGCTCGGCAGCCTTGTCTAAATCTTCAAGGCATTGAAAAACTGAATCCCTGTGCCGTTTGTTTACTGCGGTGATCTGCTCGCCTGCAGGGCTAAGTTCGCTTAGTCGGCTTTGGATTTCAGTTTTCAAAATCTGCAATTTTTCAGGCTGCTTAATGCTGAATTCCACAAATCTAATTCCGAAAATTTCCTCCATCTGCCTTTTGCTGCCTGCCAAATCGCATTTTGTCGCAACGCCGAGGATATTTTTTTGCCTTATTCTATCAAACACCCTTTTCTCATCTTCATAGCATGCCTTGCCCGATTCAACGCAAAAGAGGATTAAATCTGAAGACAGTATATATTCGCCTGCAAGCTCCTGAGCGGCCTGATCAATTTCATCAGCGAACGAACCGGCCATCATGCCCGCACAGTCGCTCAAAATGCAGTCCTGATATTCAAGCTGGCATACAGAACTCAAAATATCTCTCGTTGTGGCCTTCTGCTCTGAAACAATAGCCCTGTCGCAGCCGAGAAGAGCATTAACAAGCGAGCTCTTTCCCGCATTAGGCAGTCCCGCAGCTGCAGCAGAAGCAAGCCCAAGCATCCTTTCGTATGCGAGGTTGTTTTCGATGATTTCTCTGAGAGTTTTCTTGATCTGTTCGGCTCTTTCTTTTGCCTCTTCGGGCTGAATAAACACGATATCTTCACCGGAAAAATCAAGTCCCGCCTCAAATAAGCCGAGAAGCTCAACAATAGAATTTTTTATTTGTTCAAGGCGGATTGTCAAATCGCCTTTCATAAGTTTCTGGGCAGCCTGAATATGATACCTGCTGCTCCCCGATACAATCTGAGAAACCGCCTCTGATTGTGCGAGGCTGAGCCTTCCGTTCATAAATGCCCTGTATGTAAATTCGCCTGGGCCGGCAAGCCTTATCCCTTCGACCGCCGTTAGAACGCTGATTATTTCTTCCGCCGCAGGCAGGGGGGCTTGTACGTGGATTTCGATGAGCCTTTCCAGAGTATATGAGCGCCCTTCAGGGAATGAATATACAAATGACGAAAATCTCAGCTTCCTATCATTGAAGCTCAAAAAGATATCACGTTTCTCAACACCCTGCTCGGCAGTTTTTTTTATGCCGAGTTCGGCAATGCCCGTTCTGCATTCAGAGCCGGAGAGCCTGATTATATGTCTTGGCGCATCAACACCGCCGCTGCTTAATGCGCATATCGTATCTCTCATATCATACATTACTGCTGTATCCTGAAGCAAAAGTTAGCAAGACTGCATATATTTTATCTAACTCTGCTCAAATTAAAACGGGGAAAGCCTTATTTCAGACTTTCCCCGTAAAATTGCGTGTGTTACAGCTTATTCTGCATCGTCCTGATTGCTGTCCTGCTGTTTTTCGTCTTCATTTTCCTCCGGCGACACTTCTTTGATGTTTGCTTTTTCGATAATCTTTTCAAGGCACTTCTGCTCTCTTGCCTGCATATTGAATTCCTGAAGAGAACCGTCTTTGGCCAGCTCTTCACGAACCTTTTCAGGCCTTCTCTGCTGCTGAGCGGCGGTTTGTGCGATGTAGCCGTTTATCTCTTCGGGCGTTACTTTAATATCGTACTTATCAGCAATTGCATTCATTATGAAAACGGATTTCAGCATATTCTTTGCGTTATCTTTGCTTCTGGCCTGAATCTGCTCAAGCTGACGTTTGAGCTCTTCTTCGCCGTAGCCCTGCATCATCAGTCTTGAGTATTCCCGCTTCATCACAGAATCTGCCTGTTCGGAAACGATATCTTCAGGAAGCTCAAAATCGCAGTTCTCAAGCAGATAATTACGAACATTCTCATGGAGAGCTGAATTGGTTCTTCTTTCAGCGTCTTGCTTGCCGTATTCGATAATACGTTCCTTCAGTTGGTCCATGCTCTCCATCCCGATTTTTTCGGCAAACTCATCATTGAGATCAGGCATCTTCTGGTATTTGATTTCTTTGATTTCGATCTTAACCCTGCACTTCTTGCCCTTGAACTGATCGTTGAAGAAATCTTCGGGCACCTGTGTTTCGGTTTCAGCCTCATCCCCGATTTTCTTTCCTTCAAGCAGTTTATCGAGATCTTCCACTGGCACCTTGCCTGCAAATCCCTGCCCGCTTGAAACAAACAGCTCAGAATCTTCCGCAGTAACCGGCTCTTCGCCATCCGGGGTGATCTCAATATCAGCGATTATCTGGTCGTCTTTCTCAATCGCTTCATTTTCATCTCTGTCTACCCATTCAGCAAACCTCTTCTGAATCTGTTCGAGCTGATTGTCAACGAAATTTTCATCCATTTTGTGTACCGGCTTTTCGATTTCGATGCCTTCAATCTCCGGCAGTTCAATTTCAGGACGAATATTTACCTTAATATCGTATGAGAAAGAGCCTTCCTCAGGCAGTTCCAATTTTTCGTGGTCTATGTCCGGCTCGCCTAAAGTGTCCAAGTTCTCTTCCTCAAGGGCCTGTTGTGTGCAGTCTGAAAGGATCTTGAGCTTTGCCTGCTCTTCAATCTCGGTGCCGAAACGCTTTTGAATGAGCCTTCTCGGGGCTCGGCCGCGCCTGAAACCGGGAAGAACTACTTCTTTCTGCAAGTCTGAATACTGCTCTGAAAAAACCTTTTTAATTGTTTCTTCCGGAACCTCAATAGTAACTTTCATCCTGCAAGGGCCAACTTTCTCAGTGGTTACGTTGATATCGAGTTTGTTTGCTGTTTCTTCTGTCATTTCGATTTTCCCTTCAATAAAAAAAAGACTGCGGAGACGTCCGCAGTCTTAATTTAACTTATCTGAACATCCCGCCGACCAGCGCCAGGCAAACGCTTTGCCCGATAACTCGTCGAGACTATGTCAATCATAAAAGCGGGTGATGAGATTCGAACTCACGACATTCACGTTGGCAACGTGACGCTCTACCACTGAGCTACACCCGCATTCAGCAGCAACCTGCTGTCTGAGAGAAAGAGAATTCTATATTTCAGCTTTCGGAATGCAAGAGTTTTTTCTTCAATTTTTTGTTTTTTTTTGCTTGTGCATTTCATTCTGTTCTGATTTTTCAGCTTCTGCCTGCTTAGCAGTAAGGTATCACAGACCGCCTCAAATAAATATTCTTAATCTCTTATTAAATGTGTTTTCTAAGTATTCGGGAGATATTTTTTCTTGCATTTATCCGGCTTATAAATATTCTTTGGCTCTCGGTTAGAAATTAGATATACAATATTGTAAGTACAGGATTTATTTATGGGAAAAATTGAAAATAAATGCGTAGAAGCTGTGAGATTTTTGAGTGCAGAAGGCGTTCAAGCGGCCAAATCCGGTCATCCGGGAATGGCGATGGGAATGGCTGCTTTAGGTGTAAAGCTCTGGACGGAGCATATGAACCACAGCCCAAAGAATCCTCAGTGGCCCAATAGAGACAGATTCATCCTCTCAGCAGGGCACGGCTCTATGCTGCTGTATTCACTGCTCCATCTTACCGGCTACGAGCTGCCTATGGAAGATTTGAAAAGATTCCGTCAGCTTGGCAGCCTAACCCCAGGGCATCCGGAATACGGTAAAACAGCCGGCGTGGAAGCAACTACAGGCCCGCTGGGCCAAGGACTTTCCAACGGTGTTGGAATGGCAATCGCTCAGAAGTATCTTGCCTCGAGATACAACAAGGATGGCTTCAACCTCTTCGACTACAATATATACGTTGTTTCAGGCGACGGCTGCATGCAGGAAGGAATATCCAGCGAGGCTTGCTCGCTTGCCGGGCATCTCGGCCTTGATAACCTCGTGCTGATTTATGACGACAACAGCATCACAATTGATGGAGATACAGGCCTTTCCTTCACAGAAGATGTGGCTGCAAGGTTCCGGGCATACGGCTGGGACGTGCAGGAAGTGAGCGGAGACGGGGGCGATTTAGATAAGATTGGCCAAGCTCTGGAGAATGCAAAGAGATGCAAAGGCAAGCCGAGCATGATAAAGCTCCAGACAAAGATCGGATTCGGCGCACCAACCCTTGCCGGTTCAAGCAAATCTCACGGCGCTCCGCTGGGCGAGGATGAGATTAGCCAGATGAAATCCGACCACGGCTGGGATCCGGAAAAGCATTTCCATATCCCTGAAGAAGTGAACGAATATATGCGAGGCTGTATTGACAAGGGCGAAAAGCTCGAGAAAAACTGGAACGAACTCTTCCGCAGCTACAAAGAAAAATATCCCGAACTTGCCGAAGAATACGAGCAGGCTATGAAAGGCGGTCTGCCGGTCAATCTTGATGATGTGCTCCCTGAATTTGAAGCAGGGGAGGCCCTTGCCTCAAGGAAAGCTTCTGGAAAGGCTATTGCAGGGTTTATGCCAAAGATGCCTCTGGTTCTTGGCGGTTCTGCTGATCTTACCCCCTCCAACAACACCGACTTCCCTGATATGGTTAATTTCCAAAAGGATGCTCCAAACGGCAGATATATCCGTTACGGCGTTCGCGAGCATGCAATGGGGGCAATCCTAAACGGCATATCCCTAACCAAGCCTCTTCGCTGCTACGGCGGAACATTCCTCGTTTTCAGCGATTATATGCGGGGTTCATTGAGGGTGGCATCTGTAAGCGGGTATCCTTCAATATACGTATTCACTCACGACAGCATTGGAGTGGGCGAGGACGGCCCGACACATCAGCCTGTAGAACAGCTTGCTTCGCTCAGGGCAATGCCCGGTCTTACATGTTTCCGTCCTGCAGATGCAAACGAAACAGTTATGGCATGGAAGTATGCCCTTACTCACAATGACGGGCCTATGGCTATGTTTTTAACAAGGCAGAAGCTTACAACCTTGGACAGAATGAAATATGCGCCGGCCGAAGGGGCATTGAAAGGTGCTTACACACTCAACTGTCCTGACAATCCTCAGGCGATAATATTTGCAAGCGGGTCTGAGGTAGAAAAAGCCCTTGAGGCTGTCGACAAACTCGCAGATGATGGGATTCAAGTAAGGGTAGTCAGTATGCCGAGCTGGGAGATATTCGAGCAGCAGAATGAAGATTACAAACGCTCTGTCCTCAGTCCTGAGATTAAGATAAGAATCGCAATGGAGGCTGGCGTTGAGATGGGATGGCGCAAATATATCGGCCAAGAAGGCATTTTCATCGGTATGAAAGGCTTCGGCACAAGTGCCCCGTGCAATCAGTGCTTCGAGCATTTCGGAATAACCGCTCAGGCGGCAGTTGAAGCCGTGAAAAGCAAATTATAGCTTCACTAAATAAGCAGACAAAGCCCGGGGAAAGCCATTAGCTGCCTCGGGCTTTTTTTATTTTCCTATTATTTTTTTGACAGCTTTCTTAAACTCGCTGTACGCCTTAAAAAGCTGCGAAGAACCGTATGCTGCGGGCTTAAGGGATTTACAAAAAGTCCATGGTAGTTTTGGCGGAAGTTCAAATCCCTGCTGTTTTACCCACTCAAGGGTATCGATTACAAGCGGATAATGTCTTATCTGAGAGTCTGTCCAAATTACCCAAGGCTTTTTCCGTTCGTAGAAATGTACTACAAGGGCTTTAGGGTCGTTTGAGAGAAGGTGGGGATGAATCTCTGGGGCATCCTCAGCGAATGCAAGCAAAGCGTTCAGTGCGAGCTCATCGCTCATTCTCTTACCGCTAAGCCCGAGCGAATATGCCGGAGACTGTTTGCCGCTGTCTCTTATCTCCTGCATAAAGCTGTTCCATTTTTCTACAAAATCCATTCTGGAAGCGTCTATTGTAAAAGCGCAGTTGGAAGCAGCTGATTCCGTGCGGGGCTCGCGGAGCTCGCCTATATCCTCCTGCCAGTTATCTGTATAAAGGCTTGGAAGGCTGCCCGGAGCTTCCCCTGGCTGGTAATCTTCTTTGAAGCGATGCACGTTTTCTTCTTTGCTTCTAAAGCGTATTCTTATGCCGTCTTCAGGAACGTTCAAATAGTCGGTAACATCTCCGTTTACCATACAGTCTGAATCCATCCAAGTTACAGAGCCTTCATTTGCTGTTTTTAATGCAGCTATCTTGCCGTTGAAGGCCATATCTTTGCCGTCTTGAATAAGATTTACTCTGCCGAATTGTTCAAGCAGAGAGGCTGATAAGCTGGATAGCCCGAAGCCTCTTACGTTTATATCGCAGTCCACATTGAACCTCCGCAATGATGCGGTCAGCAGAAACGCACCCCATAGATATCCATCATCACATGCAGTAACCACTGTTCTTTTTTTGAGATTTTCCGAACCGGCCATTATTGTCCTTTCTTAGGTTTTAGATGAAAGCACTGATGCTTAAAGTCTGCCATTATTAAAAGTCCATGCCTACGCTAAACATATATTTGGTGTCTGTACTTTCGGTCCCGGCGGCAGGAGATTTATCATAATCAAGAATAGATTTGAAGCTTGCAAAAATTGAATCTGTCATCTGATATTTAAACTGGGCGAAAGTGGAAACGTAATATTCATCGCTCAAGCTCTCGAAGCTCGGATAAAATGTGAGCTCATGAATAAACATCAGATTGTCCAGCATCTGCTTATCAAAATGATAGCTGGCCTGTCCTGAAAGCTCGGTATTGCTGTCGGGCTCATTGTCATATTTTTCGTATCTCGAGGCCACACCAAGGTCTGTCGAGAAGTTCATTGCAGGCGTTTCAATCCACTGATAACCAAGACCGCTGCCTATAAGCACCCGGCGGTCGAGGTCTGCGATTTTGTCGGTTTCGTATCGTCCATCAAGGAACGCATAAAGCTTCTTGCTCAAGAAATAGTCGAATTTTGCCCTTGTCTTCCACCATTCCTCTGTAGTGGTTTCCTCGCCGGTATCCTCATCTGTCTGCTCGCTTTGAGCATAATCTGCCGAGAGGGTAATTCTGTCCTGCTCTGTGCGTTTCTGCATATAAGCGCTTAGATTGTAGTCTGTTTTGTCTGTGTTTCCATTGCTCACGGCTACGCCGCCTGAAATGCTCCCCTTCCACCTTGGTTTCTCAGGGGCTGGCGGATTTACAGAGGATATTGAATCAACCTTCAGCTTTTGCGGCTTGAGCAGCTCTGTCTCTTTGGTTTGTATGTAGCCTTTTGATCCTTTTTTTACGGGCTGATTGAGCGTGCTTCCGTCTTCGAGATGCATTTCCACAGGCTCCTGAGTTTCAAAGGATGAAACATTTTCCAGAGGGATCTCTATATCCCCTGCAAGCTCTGAGGCGATTTTCAGCTTTCCGCCGGTAACAGTTTTTACCGTCCCGCTGATCTTGTCTCCATTGCTTAAATACACCACATCTGCATTTACTGCTGCTGCAAACAGAATCAAGGCCGTTATTGTTAGTAATCTTTTCATAAGTTTCCCCATAAAACGTTAAAATTAGCGGATTATAAAGAGCCTTACTGCTCTTCTTCCATTCCTGATGAGTTCTGCTCATCAGAAGGTTTTTGACTGTTTTTTTCAGATGGTTCATTTTTATTCTTTTTCGCTTCGCTGTAAAGATGCACATCTGTCTGCGGGAACGGGATGCTTATACCCGCCTTATCAAACTCTTCTTTTACACAGCGCATTAGATTCCAGTAAACTGCCCAGTAGTCGCCGGTTTTAACCCACGGTCTGCAGATCAGATTTACTGATGAATCTGCCAGCTCATGCACCTGAATATTCGGCTCAGGGCTTTCGAGAACGAGGCTGTGCGATTTTACA
This sequence comes from Sedimentisphaera cyanobacteriorum, assembly GCF_001997385.1. Lineage (NCBI taxonomy): Bacteria > Pseudomonadati > Planctomycetota > Phycisphaerae > Sedimentisphaerales > Sedimentisphaeraceae > Sedimentisphaera > Sedimentisphaera cyanobacteriorum. The sequence continues at coordinate 674,976 of NZ_CP019633.1, forward strand.
AGCTCCAGAAGTATTTGCTGAGCTTTTGAGATGTCCGAATCGTAGGATATTCCGAAGACCATATCCACACGCCTTATATCGCTTCCTGTAACGTTTGTTATCACATCGCCCCAGATAGAACCGTTCGGCACAACAACTATCTGATTATCGAAGCTTTTTATCGTTGTTGTGTTAAGGCTCATTGATTCTACCACTCCCGAAACGCCGGCAGTATTAACAACATCTCCCACATCGTATGGGCGGTGAAGCAGGATCATTATCCCAGCGGCGAAATTGTTCAAAGTACCCTGCAGCGCAAAACCAACAATAAAGCCGACAGCCCCAATACCTGCGATCAGCGGGGCAACGTTCAGTCCGAGCGAAGAAAGAGCAACTACCCAGCCGACTATAATTACCGTCTTCTTAACAATATTCACGAAGAAGTTGCGAAGCAGTTCAGAAGCCTTTTTGTTCATTTGGGCAGCACGCCTTACAATTCCTCCTGCGACGGCCGCTAAAATATAAAATGCAATCAGGACTGCCAGAAAAGAAGCGAGCCTAATCCCCCAGCGTATTCCCCCGTTTGGAGATTTCAGCCAGTTAATAAGCATTTTGATGTCCCGTTTACATCCGAAACATCAACATTGGCTTTGGAAACCGCAGAGATGTATTTTTTGTATTCTTCAATGTCGCCGCCTTTTTGCTCCAGCTCTTCCAATACCCTCAAGAGGCGGTCAATTATATCTGTTCTCTGCTCGTGAAGCTTTGAAATCTCTTCCGGCGGGGCATCGCTAATCTCTGCAGCCGAGATCTGCTGCACATTATTTTGAAGAATTTCCATCCAGCCTTCAGCTTCCTTTTCGAGCTGTGTTTTTCTAAGAGGTTTTAGGAGGCTTTCGAGGTTGGAAATCGAGATGTCTGGTTTGGAAGCTGTAAATGTGCCTGCACTGTCAATTTTGTATTCGCTAATCTCTTTCGGCGGGGGCTGAGTGTCAGCACAAAATCCGCCTGCTGAAATTATCAGCACCAGCGCAAGCATTTTACGCATAACTTTGCACTCTAACATTTTCAAACCAAAACTCCCATTAAATTTAAAGTCTTTCAGTCTTCAGCTGCTAAGCTATTCTCACATTTTCTCGGCAGCATTTAACAAATTGTCTCTTTCCGTTTTTCCAATTATACAGACTGCTTAGTATCATTCCTGCAGTAAGGTTACAGATTATTTTGGACGTATTCAGCGGCATTGTTGAAAATTGTCATCCCGTCCGCTTCAATATTCTCCGGCAGCCTAGTCCATTGCGGGTGCTGTATTCGTCTTATGAATCGTTCCGGATGCGGCATCAGACCGAGAACCCTTCCTGTGGAATCAGTAAGGCCTGCAATGGAATCCACAGCTCCATTGGGATTGATTGGATAATCGCCTGTTTTGCCGTCTTTATCCACGTAGCGGAAAGCAATATGCCCGTCTTTCTGCAGAGCTTTCAGTGTTCTTGCATCTTTTGTAACAACTTTCCCCTCCCCGTGTGCCATTGGCAAATATATCCTCTGCTCAGGATTTATAAAAACGCATTTTTCTGTGCCGGGCTGGAGATATACCCAATTATCGTAGAATTGGGGGATATCATTGTGCGTTATGCTCACGCTCCTGCAGCCGATTTGGGGTGAGGCAGGAAGAAGACCGGATTTAACAAGCACCTGAAAGCCGTTGCAGATTCCAAGAACCAGTTTGCCCGCTCCCACAAATTCTTCAATTATTTCATACAAATGATGCTCAATCTGGTTTGCCAGAATTCTGCCTGCTGCCACGTCGTCTCCATAGCTGAAGCCTCCCGGGAAAACAAGTATATGGTTTTCCTCGAGCATCGATTTGTTTTTCAGCAGTTCGTTTATATGTACTCTCTCGGCCTTAAAGCCTGCAAGCTCAAGTGCGTATTTTGTTTCTACATCGCAGTTAATCCCTGCTGCCCGCAGAACTAAGCCATTCATCTTACTCATATTTTTCCTGTAGTTTATCAATGCTTATCCAAAGAAAGATTATATCTTCGGCTCGCTTTTATTCAAGTTTTCAACTGAAACCGAGCTTTTAAAAATCACGGCACAGACCGCATTTTTGGTACTTCTCCACCTGCTTATCTGCCCAGCTTGAGAAGCTTCCGTCTTTTATTCTCTCTTTTATAGAAGCGATGAGCCGCTGGAAGAAACGAATGTTGTGTATTGATACAAGAGTAGGCCCGAGCATCTCGCCTACGTTGAAGAAGTGCCTGATTGCAGCTCTGGAAAAATTTCTGCACGCATAGCAGTCGCAGTTATTTTCTATAGGTGAGCTGTCTTTAGTGTGTATTGAGTTTCTAAGCCTTACAGCTCCCGATTGGGTGAAGGCGAAGGCGTTTCTGCCGTTTCGTGTGGGGAGTACGCAGTCGAACATATCCACCCCAGCTTTAACAGCTGCAATTATATCCGGCGGCATACCCACTCCCATAAGGTATCTTGGTTTATCCTCCGGAAGCAGAGTAGCGGTGTGGTTAACTGTTTCAATCATATTTTTATGCCCTTCGCCAACGCTCAGCCCGCCTATTGCATAGCCGGGGAAACCCATTGATACCAGCCCTTCTGCGCATCCGCTGCGAAGGGCGAGGTCTATCCCGCCCTGAACTATACCGAAAAGCAGCTGATCATCTCTTTTGTGGGATTTGAGGCTTTGCTCCGCCCATCTTATGCTTCTGTTTACTGCTGTTTTCAGTCTCTCTTCAGGGCAGGGAAACGGGGTGCATTCATCGAATGCCATTATAATATCAGCCCCGAGTTTGTTTTGTATTTCGATTGAGCTTTCCGGCCCGAGGATATATTTCTTTCCGTCGATGTGGCTTGCAAACTCAACGCCGCTGTCGGTTATTTTGTTGAGGGTGCTCAGGGAGAAAACCTGATAGCCTCCGCTGTCGGTTAGTATGGGTTTATCCCAAGCCATAAGTTTATGCAGGCCGCCCAGTTCTTCAACAATATCCGCTCCCGGGCGGAGCATCATATGGTAGGTGTTGGCCAGAATAATCTGAGAGTCTGTTTCGGTAATCTGTTCCGGCGTAAGCCCTTTAACGCTTCCTCTTGTCCCAACAGGCATAAACACGGGGGTTTCTATTTCCCCGTGGGCAGTTTCTAGTACGCCCGTTCTGGCATGAGAAAATTCATCTTTGGATTTAACTTCAAAAACTTTGCCCAACTCAGTAAATCCTTTCAAGAACTGCTTCAGGGTAATAGTGTTTGAGTATCTGTCTGTAATTATTCCCCTCGACGGCCATCTGTTTTGCTCCATACTGGCACATACCCACATTGTGTCCGAATCCCTTGCCGTCTGCTGCTTTGAGTGTCCCGTTTCGTATTTCAAGCCTGCATACTGTGCTGCGAAATTTTATGCCCGTAGGGTCGGCCGTTAGGCGAAGGTCTTCAGCTCTGAGGGTTTCATCTCCGTTTTCGCAAATAATTCGAACTTTAGTTATCTTTTCAAAGCCTGCGTTCTTGAGAGTTTCGGCAGGGCGGATATCCTTTATTTTTCCAAGCTTTTTCATTGAAGAATAGTTGCTGACAAGTTTTTTCCTGAGCTCGCTGAGACTGATTTCAAATTCCGGCCAATTGAGATAGTCCTTTTTTGCTGATTTTTTGCAGTAAGGGCATTCTACTCCTACTATACTGAAATCCTCGCCGCCGAAAACTTCTGAAGCCTTGAAAGTTGCCCCGCCGCAGGTTGAGCTGAAGTATGCCGGCAGAATGTCCTCGCTGTTTTGCACGAGAAGAACTTCGCCCTGGGTTTTGAGAAGAATTCTCCAAATCTTTTTCTCTTCTGCCTCAATCCCCCGATAAACCTGGTTTGCCTGAGTAGTTCTCAAGTGCCAGTTTTCATCTTCTCGTTGATTTGCCTGAAAAAGGGCGTAGCTCCTCGAGGCCACAGACTGTGCCTTTAGGGTTTCATCAGGCCATCTTGCCGGCACCTCCGAAGATATTACCCCTGCCAAATAGAGTTCGAGAGGTATTTCATTAATCGCCGCAATTCTTTCGCTTTCAGGATAAGGGATTATTTTAAGCCGCCCGCGATAATTCCTTCCGTTTACCGAGAAACTTTTTTTATGAGTGTAAAGCTCTATCCCTGACTCGAATTTCGCCTTGCCGCCGGCATTTATAACTCCGTTTTCGAAGTGCAGAGCTATATTCGAGGGGGATTTTTGAAACATCACAATCTTATCACCGCTGATATCGCAAAGCTGAAAACTCCCTTCGCAGTTTATCTCGATGCTTTCTGATTTTGTCAGAAGCACTTTTAAATCCTTGCCTTTACTCTCAAACTCATCCCGCAAAGACTTGAAATCTTTTGGCTTGGGTTTGCAGCTTTGAAAGTTTAGTATGCAAAAAAACAGGCTGCAGTATAAAAGCAGCCTGAAGGTTTTCTTTATTTTCCCGCAGGGAATCATTCTTCAGATTGTTTCAGTGTAAGATTGTATTTTGCCAGCTTCTCTTTAATCTCGGTAAGACTTGTAACACCGAAATTCTTGCAGTTAAGCAGTTCTTCTTCAGTTTTATCAACCACCTCGCCGAATGTTTGAAGGCTGAGCCTGTCTATAGCTCGTCTTGCCCTTACTGAAAGCTCAAGCTCTGAAACGGGCTTGGAGAGCAGTTCGTTATCAGCCTTTTTCTTCTCTGTTTCGGCTTTCTGAGATGTGTTTTCGGTGCCGTCTTCGTTGAACTGCCCGAGTCTCAAGCCTTCGCTTTCGAGGATGGCTCTTATTTCTGTAAGGCTTGTCTCACCGAAATTTTTGTAAGAAAGGAGCTCCTGCTCGCTTATTCTGAGCAGGTCGCCTATAGTGTTTATGTCCATCTTCTTGAGGCAGTTTCTGCTTCGCACGGAAAGCTCATATTCGCTGATAGGCTTCTCTAGAATCCTGCTTCTTGTGCTCTTTCTCTGTTCCTGCTCCTCATCATAGAGCATATTTCTCGAGCTTTCAATGTCCTTTTTGTACATCCTTGCCTGTTCGTGGTTTGGGTAGTACTTCAGGATAAGGTCAACGCAGTTTGCCGCATTTTCGTATTCTCCATTGTCCTCGTAGATCACGGCCATATTCAAAAGCACATTTACGCTTATCGGATTGCTCTCGGCGATCCTCTTGTAGAGCTTTATGGCCTGAGCTGGATTGCCGTGCAGGTCGAGCATATAGGCGAAGCTCAGGAGAGTCTGCTCATGTGCAGGGTCTATATCCAGAGCCTTTTCATACTCCCTTGCAGCCTTGTCAAATTCCCCCTGTGCATCGTATAGATTACCGTAAACGCAGTGATACTTTGCATTTTTGCCTTTTAAAACCTTCGAAAGATTTTTGAGCGCATTTTCTGCGGAGCGGTAGTCGCTTCCGTCTATAAGTACTTTAATCCTCTCAAGCTCGGCAACCGTGGGGTTGTCTATCTCATCAACTGCTTTCTGAAAATGGTCAACCGCTTCGGCTTTCCTGCCTACTCCTAAGTAAGACTTGGCAATGCAGTAGTTTTTGATTCCCGAATCTCCGGCCTTTTCGAGGCTTTCTATAGCGTCTTTGTATCTGCCTGCGATGCAATACCCTATTCCTGCCTTCAAAGCAGAATTCTTTTTACTGCTGCCAGCAATTTCATCAACCTTCTCAACAAACTTCATTTTGTTTCGCTCTGAATTGTTTACCGAGAGGTTGACTTTCTGGTAGTCCTCTAAAGTAGGTGCGGTTTTAGAGGAGAATAAGCTGTTCCAAATTTTTTCAGTGTTTTCTTGCATATTTTGTTTTCGCCTGTTAATTATTCGCTGATAACGAAATTCTTTTCTTTCTTCAATTATAAACAATATTGCGATTGATTATAATAAGCCGTCAATCTTTTGCAACCGTTTTGTAAGCCTCTGAGGCAGGATTGTACTTGTTATCTATCCAACTTCCCTTCTCTGGAAAAATGATGCTGCAATCGCAATTACGCCAGCGGCATAGCTGAAAGAATAGGCACCGCATTTGAGTACGTATTTGAAAGGAACACTGCTGTCTAAGTATATTGCATCGCTGATCCAGAATACTTGGAGATTTGGCACTATTGCGTAGGCGATTTTTGCGAAGACATTTTCTCCAGCGAACCGTCCGAATATGTAGTCGCTTACTAAGCCGAGAAGAAACACGCCGATGCATAAAAGCAAAGTCAGCACCATATTGCAGCGGGTAGAAAAGAGCACTGCAAGGGATACCAGAACAATAATTGCCAAGAAAATCAGGGTGGAACTGTAAAGGTCAAATGCGGAGAAGTTGTTTTCAGCAGGGTTAAACTGCCATTGCTTATCTATGAAGCTAAGGGCAATGAATGCCGCTGCTGCTGTGATTGACGAGGTGATAATTGCAGTGGAGGCGAAGTTCCAGTCCCACGAATAGTTTGCCAAGGCCCCAACGATTATTCCCAGCAGGAATATCGCAGAAAGGGCGGTTAATACCGTCCAGTCTATCTCATCTCTGGCGGTCTGGAGAACTCCGTGCCTGATAATCATCATCATTACCGCGGTGCTGAGAAAGTGGCAAAGCGCAACAGCTCCGGATATTCCGAAAAATTTACCAAGAACAAATGTTATCCGGGAAACGGGTTTGCTCAAAACTGTTGCAGCGGTTTTTGATTCCAACTCCTGCGTTATCGCACCTGATGCGGAAAATACTGCTATGAACAACCCCGAGATAAAAATCGTAGAATACGAAATTTCTCGCAAGAGTTTGTTATCATCGTCAATCGTAAACATTGTTAAGGAAGGGCTTATAAGCAGCATAATAAGGCAGATTAAAAGAATAATCGAAAAAACAGGCTGCCTGAGCGTTTCTACGAACGTGTTTTTAGCTATAGTGAAAAGCTTTATGAACATTTATAAAATCCTAAAATTAAATTTAACAAGGTTGATTTTTTGATTGTATAATATAAACTTTCGCCCTTTGCAAGCGGTAAATTTATACGATTTTGCTTTTTAAGTAAAGCATCAAGTTGATTTTTGCCACTGCGTTTTTATACGGTTTCTTTAAAAAACTGTTTTAAACAATTTCAGTTAGCCATTTTTATATAACAAAAATAATTATAACATTCAGGAAATAAAATGAAAGACTCCTCCAGAAAGGCGATGAACGTTGCTCTCGGCGGAATGATCCTGTCATTGATAGGCTTTTTGGGATGCCTGCTTACCGGTATTATTACAAGCATCCTTCCGGTGCAGTTTATAGCTTGGCATCTTCTCGGTGCAGCAATTATATGGCTGTACTTAATTGTCTATTACCACAACTTCGGACTGGCAGAGCGTGAAAAACGCGATGAAGCTATCCTGAAATCACAGGATGAGACGATTTTTCAGGATTCACAGCAGAGACAGGCGATGTTTTCTGCTGCCCGTAAGAGGTTCAAGATATTTGAGCGGTGGGGAGGTATAGTTTTTTCAATTCTATCAGCGGCCTACAGCATTGCGATTGGCCTCTGGCTCATATCAAAACTCAGAGAAGGATTGGAATTAGTCGGCAGGAATCCGCTTGCAGGTGCTTCAGCAATGATAGTTGCATGGTTTGCAAGCTTCCTTCTTGCAAAGTACGCCTCGGGGATGTCCTCAGAGAAAGACTGGCAGCCGCTAAGGGCGGGAGGCAGTTATCTGATTTCCTCCTCAGCCGCCTCGCTCATAACAGCAATAGCCCTGGGCATCAGTTTCTTTCACTACGAACTGCCCGTTTTAATAGCAAGCTGGCTTATACCTGTAGTAATGCTTGCTTTTGGTGCAGAGACGGTTTTGAATACTGTGCTGGATATCTATCGCCCGAGAATCAAAGGTGCTTATCACAGGCCCGGATTAGACAGCCGCCTGCTTGGTATAATCAGCCAGCCGGGAAGTATGCTGCATACCGCAGCCAGCACGATTGATTATCAGTTTGGATTTAAGGTGTCCCAGACTTGGTTTTATCGTCTTCTTGAGAAGGCGATTCTCCCTCTTATGCTCCTGCTTATTTTGTGTATGTATCTGATGAGCTGTTTTGTGGTAGTAGGGCCTGGGAAAAAGGCCGCTATAGAGCATCTCGGCTCTACAGACAACGGCAGAAGAATTGTTGGCCCTGGTATGCATCTTAAATGGCCTGCACCTTTCGACAAGGCTTACATACACGATACCGAGAGAATACAGCAGCTAAACATCGGCATTATGAATGCCCCTGAGATAAATGAAGAAACCGATGAGATCGTTAAAAAGCCCCTTCTATGGGGTCAGAAACATCAAGAGGTTGAATTACGCCTTATAGTTGCCACTGAATCCTCAGAGGCTATAAGCAATGAAGACGCCCCGCCGGTAAGTTTGATAGTCGCTGCGGTACCGGTTCAGTACAGGGTGAACGACCTGTATGAATTCCTGTACAACCATAAAGGCCCCGAAACTATCCTTAAAAACGTATCGTATAGAGAGATTGCACGCTATATGGCAAGTGCAAAGCTTGAAACCAACATATTCGGCGGTGATATTCAAGACGATGAAAGCGTGCTTGGAGCGGGCAGGAAAGAGGCAAGCGAGAAGCTCACTAAAATAATACAGTCAAGAGCTGATGAGCTCGGCCTCGGCGTTGAAATTGTAACGGTCGGCCTTCAGGGTATCCACCCGCCTCTGGATGTGGCCTCAGATTACGAAGAGGTTATAGGAGCTGTGCAGCAGAGGCAGCAATCAATCCTTTCAGCGCTTGCTGAAAGAAATAAAACGCTTACTGAGCTTGGCGGTTCTCTCGAACAGGTTAACAGTCTTTATCAGAAGCTCTCAGATTACGAGCAGGAAAAAGACCAGTTGTCCGAGTCTGTCAGGGAACAGAGGCTTGCCGAGCTTGATAATGCCTTCCTTGATGCACGCGGGGAGATAGCAGAAAAGATCTTTGATGCAGAGCAGTATGCCTTTAAGAAGAAGCGGCTGTCTAAAGCCTCCGGCGAGAGGTTCAAGAGCCAGCTCAAGGCCTATCAGGCTGCTCCGAAGATTTATCTGCAGAATGAAAGGCTGCTTACTCTGGAAAGGTCTCTTGAAGATGTGCGCAAGTATATTGTAGTTTCCGGCGAGCAAGACAGTGAGGTTATGATTGTTGATCTCAAACAGAAACTCAACCCCGATATATACGACTTAGAGCTTCCTGAAGAATAATTGAAATTGAATATTGATACTAAGGTGTTTAAGGCAGAATAAAAATGAGAAGATTACCAAAGCTGATTCTTGTAACAGCAATCGTAGTGCTGCTTGGATTCAAGCTGTGCAGCTATCAGGTCAGGGAAACAGAGTCTGCATTGATAACGAGGTTCGGAAAACCAATAGCTGAAAAAACCGAGCCTGGGCTTTACTTCAAACTTCCTACGCCCTTTGATGTTGTACATAAATTCGATTCCCGATTGCAGGTTTTTGAAGGCCAGCAGGAGGAAACTACAACCAAAGGCGGGGAGCCTGTTATCATCACCCCTTATATGATATGGCAGATTTCTCAGCCTCAGCTGTTTTTCGAGAGGGTTTCCACTGACAGAGAGGTGCAGAAGTTTCTTTTGAGCCAGCTTCGAAATCATGCCAACGCGGTGGTCGGGAAGCATTATTTCAGCGAGTTTGTTAACACAGATCCTGAAAAAATAAAATTTGAGCAGATTGAGAATGAACTGCTTCAGGCTCTCAAGGAATCCACCGAAGATGAGTACGGGATTACAGTTGCATCTGTAGGGATTAAGAAGCTTGAACTCAATGAAGAGGTTACAGAGGCTGTCTTTGAGAGAATGCGTGCCGACAGGCAGCGCAAGAAAGAAGACATCCTTGGAGAAGGCCGCTCTACCGCAACGAGAATCAGAACTGATGCCGATAAGAAAAAGCAGCAGCTTCTGGCAGCTGTCGAGTCCCGCGTGATTGCGATTAAAGGTGAGGGTGATGCAGGAGCAGCAAAATATTACAAAATGCTTCAGGACGACCCCGAACTTGCCATGTATTTAAGAGATCTGGAAGCTCTTGCCAAAATTCTTGAGAACAGGTCAACTGTTGTTCTCGGGGCAGAGACTGACCCAATGAAACTGCTTCGTGAGGTGCCCGAACTTGAGTCTTCCAAACCGAAAGACTCGAAGGCATCTAAGCAAGATAGTGAAAACAAAGAAAAGTAAATTCTCGGAGCTGTCTTGATGAATGAAATAGAAAACAAAAACCCTGAAAATCAGCAGGATATTACAGCCGACATGGATTCAGGCAGCAAAGCACTTGCAGATGCGCTGAAACTGAGCTTTGCTGTTTTGAAGCTTATAATGATTGTGCTCATAATCCTGTTCTTTGCTTCGGGTGTTTATACAGTAGAAAAGAATGAAAAGGCAATAGTTCTTCGTTTAGGGAAGGTTGTTCGTGATGCCTCAGGAACTTCCCTTAAAGAGCCCGGACTTCACTGGGCGCTTCCTTACCCGATTGATGAGATTGTTAAAATACCCGTAACTGCCACACAGAAGCTTGAAATCGATGATTTCTGGTATTTCGATCCTGAACAGGGCAGCAGGCCAGGACAAACTCTCAATCCGATAAGAGACGGCTACTGCCTCACACGCAATGAAGAGGTTCAGGGCTATGAAGACCAGCTCGCAACCGACTACAACATCGTGCACTGCAAATGGCAGCTCAACTGGACTATTGAAGACGACCCTTACGCATTCTTTAGAAACGTGAAGGTTCGCTCGGTTAGGCCTGGAGAGCTTTACAGAGATGTGATTTCTGAAAGCGTTGAGCCTCTGCTTACGACTGTTGCAGATGACGCAATAGTGCGAACGCTGGCAAAATACAGCATCGATCAGGCGGTTACAACATCAAAATCGAATATCACAAGGGAAGTTACTGCTCGAGTTCAGAAAAGGCTCCGAGAGCTTTCAACAGGTATAAGAGTTCGCGATATGCAGATACTCAAAATAACCTGGCCGCGTCAGGTTGACCAGGCCTTCCTTGCTTCAATAAAGGCCGGCCAGAACCGCAGCAGCATTGAAACCGAAGCCTGGACTTACTACGAGAAAACACTCAATGAAGCGGGCGGCCCGAGAGCGGAAGAATCGCTGAAGGTCCTTCTTGATGAGAGCTCCACAGAGGCTGAAATCCGCAGGGCTTATTCAGACCTTACTGGTCAGGCCAGCAAGAATCTCAGCGAGGCACGGTCTTACAAGACTAAGGTTATAGAAACCGCCAAGGCAAACGCTAACTACCTCAGTCAGCTGCTCCCTGAATACCGAAAGAGGCCTGAGCTTGTGATAGAAAGAATCTATCAGGATAATATGGAACAAATATTGGACACTGTTGACGAAAAGATTATCGTACAGCCCGCTAAACAGGGCAAAGACAGAGAATTCAGGGTACTGATTAGCAGAAACCCCTCGATTAAAGATAAAAAAAGCGGCAGTGATGAAAACCAGAATGGCAATCAGTAATAAATAAGGCGCAATCTACAATGGCACATGACCACCTTCATATAGAACAATTAGAGTTTGAAAGTCAGGACGGGCTCAAGGAAGCCGGAAGGGTTCGCAGAGTGAGCCTTGCACTGATTGCTACCTTGGCCGGCGGAGTGCTGCTGCTGAACAGCTATCTCAGCGGTCTGCCTTTCCTTTACGGTGCAGACAGCCCGGTTGTTGAACTCAGTGCAATGTTCGGCGCAATTCTGCTCGGTCTTCCTGTGATAATACATTCAGTGAAAAATATCATCAAAGGCCATATGCATATGGATGAGCTTGTTGCGCTTGCGATTATTGCTGCATTTGCAACAGGCCAGTATAAAGAGGCCGGTATCGTATCTTTCTTCCTGCTTCTGAGCGAACTGATGGAAACGAGAACCGCTCTTGGAGCAAGAGCCTCAATCGAATCTCTGATAAAGCTTACGCCCAAGAGAGCGGTAAAGTTAGAATCAGACGGAAACGAGAAGGAAGTTAAGGTTTCTGAGCTCAGCAAGGATGATGTAATACGAATCCGCCCGGGTGATAATGTAGCGGCAGATGGAGAAGTGATATCAGGCCTTACAAGCATAAACGAGGCCACTATCACAGGTGAGTCTCTGCCTGTGGACAAAGTGCCCGGGATGCAGGTTTTTGCAGGTACAACAAACCTTACCGGCGGAATTGATGTTAAGGTTACCAAGGTAGGCTCCCAGACAACTCTCGGCAAGGTGCAGGAGCTGATAATGCAGGCCGAGAAAACCAAAATCCCTATTATGAGGATTATGGATAAATACATAAAGTGGTATATCCCAACGATCCTTATGATAGCAGCAATCGCTTGGTTTTTCACAAAACACCTCGACAGGTCTATAGCGGTTCTTGTTGTATCCTGTCCTTGTGCTCTTATTCTCGCCACGCCTACTGCTATGGTGGCAGCAATATCGGCCGCAGCGAGGCTCGGTATATTTGTCAAAAATGTTGCCGATCTGGAAATTGCCGGAAAACTCAGTTCAATGGTGTTTGATAAAACAGGAACATTGACCACTGGCCGGCTCTATGTAACAAAGCTCGAACCCGCTGAAGGGGTGGAACCGGCAGACCTGCTTCGAACAGCAGCATCTGCTGAAAAAATGAGCAAGCACCCGGCAGCAAGAGCTTTGATGGGGCTTGCTAAAGAGGCCAACGTCTCTCTGCAGGAAAGCGAGAACTTTGAAGAAGTTCCCGGCAAGGGCGTTCAGGCAGCTGTTGAGGGAAGCAAGGTGCTTATTGGAAGAGACAGCTTCCTCAAAGACAGCAGCATCGATCTTTCTGCTGTATCTGATCCGGCTCTTCACGAAGAAGAAGGCTTCAGCACCCTTTACATAGCGAAAGACGGGGTTTGCATGGGCTGGATTGGTATGCAGGATAAAACAAGGCCTGAGGCCAGAGAGGCTGTAAAGAAGCTGCTCGATTCAGGGCTCAAAAGAATCACTATGCTTACAGGCGACCGTAAGGAAGTTGCCAACAGGGTAGCATCGGAGCTTGGCTGTACCGATTTCAGGGCAAGCTGCCTGCCGCAGGACAAGCTCTCAATCGTTAGGAAAATCAGAGATGAGGGCCACGTTGTGGCGGTAATCGGAGATGGAATCAATGATGCCCCTGCTCTTGCTGAAGGCGATTTGGGGATCGCAATGGGAGCAGCAGGCAGTGATGTGGCTATCAGTTCAGCATCTATAGCCCTGATGAACAACGACCTTGAAAGGCTTCCATTTCTGGTGAATCTGTCAAGAAAAACAAGAACAGTTATCACTCAGAACCTGCTTTTCGGGAGTCTGTTTATTGTTATAGGCATTGCTCTTACCCTTTCAGGCATTGTTTCAGCAGCGCTTGCAGCCCCGCTTCATTTTGTCGGTTCACTTTTTGTAATTTTCAACAGTGCCCGCTTAGTACGCTACGGCGAATACTTTGACACACACGAAGCTGTTATAGCACGTGATAAAATTACTGATGCGGGAGAAAAAAATAATGAATAATCACACTTGCTCTAATTTGTGATGAGGGGTAATTTTGAGTGAACAATATGCAATAGAAACAATCTCTCTTACCAAGGCCTTTAAGGACTGGTGGGGCAGAACAAAGGTTCTTGCAGTGGACGATTTAAACCTCAAGATAAAACGCAATGAGGTTTACGGACTGCTCGGCCCGAATGGCTCTGGCAAGAGCACAACGATAAAAGTTCTCCTTTCTCTGCTTCATCCGACAAAGGGAAAATCTTTCATACTCGGGGCAGACAGCAGGGAGAAACGTGTTGCAGAGCGTATAGGGTTTCTTCCCGAAGAGTCTTATCTGTACAAGTATCTTTCTGCCAAAGAAACTTTGAAATTTTACGGGAATCTCTTCGGGATACCCTCAAAAGTTCTCAATATGCGTATTGAATCTCTGCTTGATATGGTAGGCCTTTCGGCAGTTGCCAACAGGCCTATAGGGACATTTTCAAAGGGTATGCAGAGAAGGATAGGGCTCGCTCAGGCCCTTGTAAACGACCCTGATGTTTTGATTCTTGATGAGCCGACATCCGGTCTGGATCCAATAGGCACAAGACAGATCAAAGATTTGATTAAGAAGCTCGCAGAACGCGGGAAAACCGTTCTTATGTGCAGCCATTTGCTCGCTGATGTAGAAGACGTTTGCGACAGAATCTGCGTTCTCTACGGCGGAAGAGTGCAGTGTGAAGGCAGCGTTAAAGATCTTCTCCGCCAGACAGGCAAGAAGCAGATTATAGCTGAAAATATTCAGGAAGATGCCTTGGAGAAGGCGTGCAGCGTGATTCAGCAGGCCGGCGGGGCCTGCGAGGTGAGCTCACCCCAGTTCCGTCTTGAAGACCTGTTTATTCAGGTTGTAGAGAAGGCGCAGAAGGAAAAAATTGCTACAGGAGGGGCATACAGCACCGGTAAAATCGGAAGCTTCCTTGGAGAAGAGCAGCAGGAAGATAAAACTGAAAAAGTGCTTGACGAGCTTGTCTCGGCAGATGTTTCAAAGAAGGAAGAAACCGAAAAAACCCGTCCTGAGCCGGAAACACAGCCGGCAGAGCATGAGGAGGACAAGAAGGTGTTAAGCGAGCTTGTTAAGGAAGAAGATTCGAATGAAGAAAAGGCCGAAAGCGGCGAGGACGAACTCACTCCTGCCAAAGAAGAAAAGAAAAAGCAGGAGCCGGTAAAAGATGATGTTTTGAAGGATTTGATGGGGGATGATGATGCGTAATATTCGCATTATTGCTCTTAACACCTTTTCGCAGCTTATAAGGATGAAGGTGGCGGTAATTGTTATCCTCCTGCTGCTTGCCCTTATCCCGTTTATGGCTGTGCAGGCGGTCGGAGACGGTACGCTGCTCGGTAAGCTTCAAACCTTCTCGAGCTACGGGGTCTCGCTTGTGAGCCTTCTTTTATGTATGCTCACTATTACCCTGTCGTGCTACGCTCTTTCAAGCGATATCAAAAATAAGCAGATATTCAGTATTGCAACAAAGCCTGTTCAGAGATATGAGATTCTCCTCGGCAAATTTGGCGGCGTTATGTTTGTGAATCTGCTGTTTTTAGCGGTATTCGGAAGCATTTTATATTTCCTTACGGTGAGCCTGCCGAAATATACTGAGACTGATTCGCAGGAGCTGCAGCAGGTTGAAGACGAGTTCTTCAATGCAAGAACCGGTATTACTCCCGAAATTGATGAGGTTAGCTTCCGCGAGGAAGCCAGAAAAGAGTATTCCCGCCTTCGAAGCGAAGGGCAGGTACCGCAGGATAAAACTATGCGGGAATACATAAATGAGTATGTTAATCAGAAAAAGTATCAGGCGGTTTCTGTAGCGGCTGGAGAAATGAAAGACTGGACTTTCAAGGATCTCAAACCGCAGGACAAACAAAACGGCTTTATATATCTTAGATTTAAGTATGAAGCTTCTACGCCGCCGCCGGATAATATGATTGCCGGCAGATGGCTGATCGGCGATAAACGCCAGCTGGAACAGGCCAAAAAAACGCAAACTCCGATTTATGACAGCTATGTAAGGAAAGATGCTGTCAAAACGTTCCACGAGATCAAAATCCCCGCTGCTGTTGTTCCCGAAGACGGACAGCTGACTGTGGAATTTCAGAATTTGTATTTCAATAATACAACCGTGATACCGAGGGAGATCGAACTGCTCTATAAATCCGGGTCTTTCGGTATGAACTACTTCAAAGCCAATTTACTGATTTTGATACGTCTGGTCTTCCTCACGGCAATGGGAGTCTTTCTGACTACTTGGCTGTCTTTCCCAGTGGCGATATTTGTTTCTCTTGTCGTGTATTTTACCGGAATGGTAAACGGCTTTATCGTAGGGGCGATAGATTCGCTCACTCAGGGAATAGGGCTTATCTATATGTTCACTGTTAAGCCTCTGCTTCATCTTCTGCCCAGTTTCGATGGAGAAAGCAATCCTTCAGGCAAGATACTTTCTGCCCGTATGATAGGCTCTCTTTTCCTTTTGGAAAAGACAGGCATAACGATAATTCTCAAGTCCGGAGGGCTTTTAGCCGCCGGTGCACTTGTATTCAACAGACGCGAGCTTGCTAAAGTAACCGTGTAAGGTTTTTATGGCATATAAAAATATAATCATAACTATAATGCTTTTTGCAGTGGGATGCAGCATACTCTTTACATCCTCTCTGCAGTTAGACGATTTAAATAAATCACGCAAAGACCTTGACCTTGTGGCCAATAAGCCGCTCGAGAATGCGCCTCCTGCCCTTGCCTTCGCAACCGTAGCGATGGGAGCTTTTCGCGGGCTTGTTGTTGACATACTGTGGATGAGGGCGGATTCCCTAAAAGAAGAAGGCAAGTTTTTCGATGCAAAGCAGCTTGCTGAATGGATTACCGTCCTTCAGCCCCGCTTCAGCGCTGTATGGGATTTTCAGTCTTGGAATATGGCCTACAATATATCCGTGGCAATGCCTCCTTCCCAGCCTGAGGAGAGATGGAAATGGGTGCGGAACGGATACGAGCTTCTAAGGGATAAGGGAATACCGCGGAATCCCAATTCTATCATACTATACAGATCGCTTGCGTGGATATTCCAGCACAAGATCAGCGGGGTAACTGATGATGTGCATAAATACTACAAGATTCAGCTTGCATTATCGATGCGTCCTTTGATATCTCCTTTAACTAATGAGCATTTCGAAAAGCTTTCGAATGCCCCTGAGACGCTTTCGCAGCTTACCGAATCGGATGAGTCCGCAGCTGAGCTTGTATCTAAGATGAGGGAATTTGCGCCGGATGTTTTCAGCGAAGAACTAACGGATTTGGAATTTGCAGGTGTATTCTTTGCTCTTCTTGATTCGGCAGGCGAGGGATACCCCGACCAGCTTGTTGAATTTGTAAGGGCGGAGATTGAAAGCCAGAGGTTTGAAAAACTGCGTAATTTCTGTCAGGCCTGCAAGCTGAGGCAGGAGTGGAAGTTCGATATAGACCTTATGAAAAAAGTCAATAAACGTTACGGCCCCGTTGATCTGAAAACAGGCGACAGGCTCCCTCTAAACTGGGAACACCCCGATGCCCATGCAATCTTCTGGGCTGAAAAGGGACTTGAAACGGCCGGCAGAGAAGGCGATTATTCAACCGATGAGCTCAATACAGACAGGATCGTATTTCACAGCCTCAAAAATCTTTACAGGATGGGCAAGTATGTGATTTACAATGTCCCGCTCAAGCTTCCCCGTTCTGATACCGACAAGCAGCGAGGCAATTTAGACAAGCCCCAGGATGAGCCCGAATACAAAGTTGGCAAAACGCTTTATATGCTCCCCGATTTGCGGATGTTTGATGCGTACAATCAGGCGCATTTAGACCGCATAGAAAAATACAGAGAATTTGAAGAGGCCAATCTCAGACCTCTTAAAAACGGGCATAGGAATATCTTGAACGATGCAATCTTTACACTTTATATGGCAGGCCACCGCAAGAAGGCTGCCGAGGCGTTTAAGCAGCTCAAGGAGCTGTACCCAAGGGATGAAAATGACATGGCCCTCAAACAGTTCTGCCGAAACAGGATGGAAGAAGAGCTCGACGGGCTCACAATCACAGACGCCCGCGAGATGGTAACTATGATGCTCAAGGAGTCTTATTTCCGTTTTGCTGTGGGCGATGATGATATGAGCTCAGCAAGAGAAAAGATGGCGAGGTCTGTCGCAGACTACTACAAGAGAACATCCGGCACAGAGGACGTTGACAGGGCAATGCTTGCAGATTTTCCGAAGCTTAGATATATGGCTCTGATGGATTTCCTCAATGACGGCAAGTATCCCGACAATCTCAAGCAGAGCCTGCTTGCCAGAATCAAGAACAACAGACCTGATATTTACGAAAAACTCACTGCAGAGCGGGAAAAGGTGCAGAAAGAAGCGCCTCCTGAGGGAAAACTGAAAAACGAGTAAGGCTCTGTATTGATTTTTGCTGAGGAATTTATGGCTCAATCATTCTCATTTGACCAGCTAACCCCATCCCAGAAAGAAGCAATAGAGCACAAGGATGGGCCGCTTTTGATTATCGCCGGCCCGGGCAGCGGGAAAACACGCACTGTAACGTGCCGAATTGCAAGGCTCGTGGAAAAGGGCGTTTCCCCGTGGAGCATCTGCGCTATTACATTCACAAATAAAGCCGCTGATGAGATGAAGCAGAGGGTTCGTGAGATGGGTGTTCCGAGGGGGGCTCAGATAAGCACCTTTCACTCATTATGCGTGAGGATTCTGCGCGAGTTCGCTGATTATGCTGGCGTTAAAAGCACTTTCAGCATATATTCAGATGCCGAGCAGAAGGCCTGCATCAAAGAAGTGATTAAGGCGAGCAATCAGTCAACTAAGAATTTTCCGCCTGCAAAGGTCCTTTCATATATCTCAAACTACAAAAACGACCTCTTCGACCCCGATGAAGCTGTCAAAATGGCGGACGGTTTCCAGCAGAAGATGGTGGCAAAATTATTCAAGCGATACCAAAACCGGCTCATACAGAACAACGCACTGGATTTTGACGATCTGCTCACTAAAACAGCCTTTCTGATAAAAAATTATCCCGAGATTAGAAAGCAGCTCAGCGACAGGTATAAATATATCCTCGTTGATGAGTATCAGGACACAAATCACGCCCAGTACCAGATTGCAAAAGGTCTCGCTTTGGAGCATGGGAATATTTGCGTAACCGGCGACCCTGACCAGTCCATATACCGCTGGCGTGGGGCTGACATAAGGAATATTATGGCCTTCGAGAAGGACTGGCCTAATGCTAAAGTGGTAAAGCTGGAGGAGAACTTCCGTTCCTGTCCGGCAGTTCTTGAGCTTGCAGATAAGCTCATCTCCCACAACAGGCAGAGGAAAGAAAAGAATCTCAAGGCTGTTCGCAGTGAGGAGAAAAAAATTGTCTTTTCTCCTTTCGAAGACCAGAGGGAAGAAGGGCTGTCTATAGCCGGCAAGATCAATGAGCTTATCCAGCAGGGACACAATCCCAATGAAATCGCCGTGCTTTACAGAACAAACTCTATGAGCCGCTCCATCGAGGAGTCTTTCATTCGCGGGAAAGTCCCTTATCTTATTGTCCGCGGCGTGGAGTTTTACAATAGAAAAGAAATTCGCGATATGCTCGCATATCTCAAACTTATCTCCAACCCCTCTGATTCGGTTGCACTTGAGCGGATAATCAATACACCCCCCAGAGGCATAGGCAAAACTACTTTGGAAAGGCTTAAACGATATGCCTCTAATAATGGCATTTCTCTCTGGCATGCCGCAACCGAGGCAGACAGGGTAGAGATGTTGAGCAAAGCTGCGGCCGCGAAGGTAATAGAATTTACGAAAATGATTCAGGGCTTCCAAGATTTCAGCAGGCAGGATAGCTTTGCGGTTTCGGATTTAATTGAAGATATATTCGAGTCTTCGGGTTTTAAAGCCGCACTCAAAAAATCTTCCGAGCAGGAAGACGCTGTTGAAAATATAGAAGAGCTCATAAACAACGCTGCCTTCTTCGATAACGCTCAGCAGGAAGAAGACCAGCCCGGTGGGCTTGATGACTATCTTCAAATGATTTCTCTTTACAGCGATGCAGATGCATACGACCCGGGAAGCGGAAAGGTTTCCCTTATGACTCTCCATGCCGCCAAGGGTTTAGAGTTTGACAATGTGTTTATAATCGGCCTTGAAGAGGGCATACTCCCCCATGAGAGGAGCAGTGAATCAGATTCGCAGCTCGAGGAGGAGCGAAGACTCTTTTTTGTAGGAATTACTAGGGCAAGGCTCAATCTTTTCATAAGCCAGACAAAATACCGGACTATATGGGGCAGGGAAATCAGGACTCTGCCTTCGCAGTTTATTTTTGAATGCGGATTGAAAACTGAAAGCTATACTGCTGTAAACGATACTGTTAAAGACAGCGTTGGCAGCTATCGAAGAACCGTAAGAGACGAAACCAAGCGGAGCCGAACCTCTTCAAACGCAGCTTACTTTGCAGGTCAGCGGGTTAGTCACAGGAAATTTGGCGCCGGTGTGGTTAAAGAATATCTCGATTTAGGCGAGAATAGCGTTATTACAGTTAAGTTCGATAAGGGGCAGGTTAAAACTCTTGTACAAAAGTACGCCAAACTTGAGTGTTTGGATTAGTCGGCTATCAAAAGCACATAATAAACGGCAAAGTTCTTTTGCCAATATTTAAGCTTTGATGTTTAGCTCGATTGTGTAGAATAGTGTCTTATAATATATTAGGCCTTGATCATTTGAGTATTGAAAAAGAAATTTTAACAGATATTATGTGGATATTATGGTGAAAACGATATTACAAAGTTTAACTGCATTATTGGTTATCAGTTTCACTCTGCACGCTGCAGAGCTTGAGGCTGAAAAGCTCGACAGAATATATTCACCGCAAACCGCTCAGACGTTCCATAATATTGCTTGCGATATTCTTGAACCGGAGTACGTGAGCGTTCGCGATGCCAAAGAGGCTATTGTGCTGATTAAGGCGGCGCACAAGCTTGATGAGACTATGAACAATATGCTTCCCCAGCTTCTTGATGCTGTCGAGATAGACTCAGAGACCGACCATTCCGATTTCGTTAAGAAGCTTCTTTATCGGTATGTAACAGCTTCCAGTGATTCTGAGCTCGCTATGCGAGGTATTTCATATCTGTTGAATCAGGCTCCAACACGCGAAAGAAGGGAACAAATTCTCGATGCATTCAACAGCGATATCGGCTCAACGAACGAGCAGTTCTCATCAAGGCTCAGCACTTTTCTCGGCTCTCTGATTGCAGAAACTGGCGACTTTAAACGGGCTTCAAGGCAGTTCAAGCTGGCTTACGAGAAAGACCCTTACAATGTTGTGGCCTTTGAGAAGCTTTCTGAGATAGATCCCGAAAGCGTGAATGTGGTTAATATGGGGCCTTATCTTAGAAGAAAAATTGTATTAGACCCATACAGCCTTGAGCTTACGCTTGATTTTGCAGACTATGCCTTCAAATACGGCCTGTTCAAAATTGCCCGTGATACTTATCAATATGCCGCAGACCTGTTCGTTTATGATAACCCCGACCAGAAGATTCCTCAAAGAGTTTATATGCCTTGGGTTATCAGTGCATACAACGTACAGCACGGAGAAGCAAAGTGTATCAAGATTATTAACAGGATCCGTCAGCAGGGCGATTTCAATATCTACGTTGAATACATTTCGATTATGTCTGAACCCCTCTCGCGTTCAGAGCGTATGGACAAGCTTTCAGGGCTTGCTGAAACAGGCGAGCAGATGCTTGAAACAAACAATCCCATGATTACAGAGCAGCAGCTTGCATTCTTTTATTTCTTCCTCGACCGAAATACCCAAAAGGGAATTGAGATGGCAAAAAGGGCATACGCAAGGAACGCTGATTCTGTGGATGTAAGGGCGCTCTACGCATATTCGCTATTTGAGTCTGGTGATATGGAATCAGCTAAGCAGATTGTTGAAGAGATTAAAACTTACAATCAGATAGCCGCATACACAGGAGCAATGATAAATCTCGAGGAAAACAACGAAAGCGAGGCTGTGAAACTGCTGCGTTCCTGTATAGAAATGCAGCCGGGAGAGCTCATCTCTCATAAGGCTAAGGAAGTTATGCGGGAGAATGAATCTACCTATGTTCCTGCTTATGATGCATTTACTCTCAGGCAGAATCTCGAGAAAGCCTTTGGAGACTCTCTAATACCAAAATTCTACCGGCCTGAAGATGTGATTACAACTAAGCTCAGCCTTAATGGTGTAGAATTCAGCTATGGTTCAAAGCTTGGGCTTTATGTGATAATTACAAACAACGGCAATCAGCCGATAGTTGTTAACGATAATGCCTTCTTCAAGGGAAATATTTTAGTTAAGGCGAAAGTTGCAGGCGATATAGAAGGCGCAAAGCCTATTGAAATAAGGAAAAAGATTACTCCTGTTTCACCTATACGCCCGGGTGGAACCCTTGCTGTTCCAATGCCTATAAAAACAGCAGCCCCCACCTTGGACAGGATCCTTGAGAGATTTCCGCAGGCGAATCTGGTTATTACGTTTCAGGCGTATTTCGATTCTTATGAAAATGAATCCGGTGAGCTTGCCAGCAAGATTGTTCCCGCAACAACCACAGCCAAAAGGCTCGGCGTAGTGCTTACCGAAGACCTGCTCGAAAAAAGGATTCAGTCTCTTGAGGAAGGCTATGCAGGGCAAAAGATTAATACCCTCAGGCTTTTGGGTGGACTTGTAGCAGAGAGAAAGGCCGCAAAGAATTACGGAGTTGTTTACAAGAGAAACGCTCTTCCTGATTCAGTTTTGAAACAGGCTTTTGATATAAGCCTTGCTGATATGAACTGGCAGGTGAAATTCCTTATGCTCAACGTTCTTAGAAACGCATCCGATTTGCTCGATACGAAAGAGAAATTCTCAAATGCCCTCGATGACGACCATTGGCCTGTGCGTCTGCTTTCTTTATACGCTCTTACAAATATCCCTCAAAGCAGCGATTTCCAAAAGGTAATAGACTGGATGTATCAGGCAGACGAGCAGGAGCTCGTACGCAAGATGGCCCTTATAGCAGGTGCTGTACCTGAGGCAGCCGAGGAGGAGTATTAGCAGGATTTGAATCAAAGACCAGCTCAAAATCAAAATGCAGGGGCGATCAGCGTTTGGAGATGGATAGTTCTCATAGGCGTGCCAGTGGGCTGGCTTTTGATATGGCTTATGGGCAGTGAAATTATAAGCGGCGAGTCTGTATTCGGGATCTGCGGATTCCGTCAGAAGCACGACTTGCCCTGTCCATTTTGCGGGATGACCACTTCAGCGAAGTTTTTTCTTGATGGGAACCTCTTAGGCTCTCTAAAAGCTCAGCCTGCGGGCTTTATATTCTGCATATTCAGCATTGTGGTTTGGATTGAATCTGCAATTCTGCTTATACCTGCGGTAAGGCTGAAGAGAAGCTTTTTTGTTAAGTGGAAATTACGGGTTTTATTATTGTCTGCTTTGCTTATAATCTTACTATCTTGGGGCTGGAAGATTTATTATGAGACTTATTTTTATGACTAAAAGAAATATAATTTTAATTTTATTTGTTTCTGCGGCAATTTTTGCCGGAGGCTGCAAGCTTGCCGGCATATTAGCAGCAGGACCATCGAAGCAGTATATACTTCCTGAATACGACTTGAAGCCGGATCTGCAGGAGAAGATATATATTTATGTCTCTCAGCCTGCTTGGATTGATACCCCTGTAAATATCAGGCAGGAAATAGCAGACAAGATGAAGGCTTATATTAAGATGAATTTCAAGAAAGAATACGTTCCCGAAAATATCCTTACATACAAAGACGCTTCTTTCGCAAATAACAACACAGCAGACCTCAATCCTTCCGGCGCTGCTGAAAAGCTTGGAGCGAAGAAAATGTTTTACATAGAGATTCAGGGACTTGATATCATCCGCCTTTCTCATCAGTTCGGGTATTACTCTGCGGAGATGAAAATCGGGGCATTGTATTATGATATCACTCAAGATAAGAAGCTCTGGCCAGCAGGAAGTGAATATAAGGTGCTTAAATATGATATTGAGTGCGAAAAAGGAGCAGAAAAACTCGGCTCAAAACTTGCAACTGCAAACGCACATTGTATATTAAGACATTTCTATAAATGTAAGAAAACTAAATTCAAAGTTGCTGAAGAAGCTGTTGATACTGATTTTAGCGATTGGTAGGTCTATCAGCTTTTATCAAAAGTTTTAATGGAGAACGTATGTATAAGATACTTATTGCAGACAAACTATCCCAAAAGGGAATTGATTTAATCAATTCTACAGAAGGCTTTGAGGCCGTTGTGAAAACAGGAATCAGCGAGGAAGAACTCTCTTCTATCATTGGCGATTATGACGGACTTATTGTCAGAAGCGCTACTCAGCTAACCGAAAAGGTTCTGGAAAATCCCGGCAGACTCAAGGGTGTTGCAAGAGCAGGTGTAGGCGTTGATAATATAAATATTCCTGAGGCAACGCGCAAGGGTGTTCTGGTTATGAATACCCCTGGCGGAAATACGCTCAGTGCAGCTGAGCACACGATGGCTCTTATGCTGTCTTTGAGCAGAAATGTAGTGCCGGCGTGCGTTAAGATGAAATCCGGCGGCTGGGACAGAAAGCTATACGTCGGCAATCAGCTCAACAACAAGGTGCTGGGTGTTATAGGTCTTGGAAGAATCGGGATGGCAGTTATCAGAATGGCTGCTGGTTTTAATATGAAGATAGTCGGATATGACCCGTTCTCAATACCAACTCAGGCCGAGAATTTCGGCGTTGAGATTACAGACTCCCTCGAGGAGATCTACAAAAAGGCTGATTTCATCACAATGCACATCCCGAGGAACAAAAACACCGAAAACCTCATTTCAAAAGAGCAGCTTGAGATGATGAAGCCCACTGCAAGGATTGTAAACTGCGCAAGGGGCGGGATAATAAATGAAAACGACCTTTACGATGCTCTGGAGAATAACGTTATCGCAGGAGCCGCTCTGGATGTTTACAATGAAGAGCCCCCTGAGAACAGAAGGTTCGAGAATCTCGATAACTGCCTTGTAACTCCGCATCTTGGTGCGAGCACTGAGGAGGCTCAGATCGGCGTGGCTCTTGAGGCCGCAGAAGTGTTGATGGATTCGATCAAAGGCGGCCCGATTAAGAACGCAATCAATGCCCCTGCAGTAAGCGAATCGGCTCCGAAGATCATCAAGTCTTACAGTGAGCTTGCTCGAAAGGTAGGCAGGCTTATGAACGTTCTCAAGGCAGGCAGGATAAAGAAAGTTGTGCTTGAATACCGCGGAACTATCGCTAATGAGGATGTTACTCCGCTGAAAACTTCTTTCTCGATCGGTTTGCTTCAGCCCAATTTCGATGTACAGGTTAATATCGTAAATGCAGGCTTCCTTGCTCGCGAGAGAGGCATATCAATTGATGAGGTGAAAAATGAAGACTGCACGAACTTCTCTTCCTGCTTCACAGCCAAAGTGTCCACAGAAATAGGCAACTATTCTGTAACCGGCACATTGTTCGACGATAACATAATGAAGATTGTAAGCATAAACGGCTATGAAACCGAATTCACACCGGCCGGTCTGATTATGCTTGCTCTATATAGAGACAGGCCCGGCGTTATCGGCTCTATAGGTACCGCCTGCGGGAAGTATGATATCAATATCGGTACTATGAGCGTAGGCCGCAAAGACGGCAAAGCGATGATGGCTCTCAGCCTCGACCAGAATTTGGGCAAAGAGGCGCAGGGGGCTCTTGATGAAGTAGATTCTGTTGAGAAATACACAGTATGCGATTTTGATTAGTTCCGCTGGGCACATTTAAGCTGAAATCTTAAGGGGCAAGTTTCGAGCTTAGCCCCTTTTTGTATTCTCTCGGCATTCTGGAAAGCCGGAAAACCTTTTGCTCGGCGGGTGGTTATCCGCAGAAATTTCACTATAATCATCATTTTAAAGCAAAAACTTCTTAAGTTTATAGAGTCAGCCTGAAATGAAGAACGGCAGTGTAAAACTAACCCCGCATCAATGGATACATATCCTTGTGTGTCTGTTGGTGGTTGCAAGTTTTATCTTGCTTTTCGGCTTTTATGAGCCGTTGGTGAGCCCGGCAGCACTGCACGTCATTCAAATAATCGCATTTATATATTTTTTCTGCAATCACGCTGCGGGGTTTATACGTTCAAAAAACAAGCTCTCATACGCTCGAAGAAACTGGTTTCAGATTCCGCTGCTTTTAGCTCTGGTGCTTTTTTTTATTCTCGCGTCTCAGAGATTTTTCAGCGACCATCCCTTGGACGGTATTCTTCTTGTCTTGAGCATTTATCTTATAGTTCAGGTTGTTGATTCTGTATGCAGGTTTATCGTTAAACTGGCAGCTACAGGCAGAAACCCGATGCGAACATTTGTCCTGAGCTTCATAGCCTTCATAATTATCGGAGCATTGTTTCTCAAACTTCCAACCTTCCATAAGTGCGAGCAGCTTAGCTTTCTGGACGCCTGCTTCACAACAACAAGCGCAGTTTGCGTTACCGGGCTGATCGTTAAAGATACAGGCAGTGATTTTACAGTGCTCGGGCAGTTTGTAATATTAACGCTGATGCAGCTTGGCGGGTTGGGAATTATCATTTTCGGGGCAGTATTTGCACTGCTCTTCGGCAAGGCGTTTTCGGTGCAGGAATCGGTTGCTCTGCAGGATCTTCTCAGTACTGAAACAGTAGGCCGGATAAAAAGAATGATTGGATTTATCTTCGCATTCACTATAACAATTGAAGCCTTCGGCGCAGCAGGGCTGTGGGGCATGTGGGAGCTTGAAAGTGCGCAGTTCGAGGCCAGCAGAAGGCTTTTCTTCAGTATATTTCATTCAGTCAGCGCATTCTGCAATGCAGGTTTCTCGCTGTTTCCAGACAGCTTTACTGCTTTCAAGGCCTCGCCTCAGATTTATGCAGTAGTTTGTCCGCTGATTATTCTCGGAGGACTCGGATTTACCGTGCTCTACAATATAAGCGAAATTACAGCCTGCAAAATCCGCAATTTCTTCCGGTCTTTGTTTATCCCTCCCACTGTTTTCAATAAATTGCCTTCCGGATACACCAGCCTGCAGACAAAAATCGCAGTTTGGGCAACAATTGTACTGCTTGCTGCTGGTACAGCAGGCTATATGATTTTTGCTTGCATCTTTGAATCCTGCGAAATTTCCAGCGTCAAGGATGCCTTTTTTATGAGCGTTACCACAAGAACTGCAGGCTTTAATACAGTAGAAACAGCTCAGATGAGTGATGCGGGCAAGTTTTTTTCGATTATGCTTATGCTCATAGGCGGGTCTCCGGGCTCTGCCGCAGGCGGAATGAAAACGGTTACTCTCGTGGTTATTATACTCGCTGTTGTGGCTGCTGTTACAAAGAAGAAAGAGGTGGAAGCATTCAAACGAAGCGTTAGAATGGCGATAATCGGAAGAGCTGTAACTGTTGTGTTTTTTTATATTACTGCATATCTCATTGTCGTATTCGGGCTTATGATGACCGAGCGAAGCAGCTCATTTGAGTCTCTTGATTTAATGTTTGAAGCAGCAAGCGCACTTGCAACCGTAGGCCTGTCTGCCGGTCTTACTCCGGAACTTTCGGTATCAGGCAAGACTCTGCTGATTTTTACGATGCTTATCGGCAGGCTCGGACCTCTTACCATACTTTCCTCTCTGCTTCTTAGGTTCAAAACTGCTAAATACAACTATCCTGAAGAACCGCTGATTATAGGCTGATCAATTCAGGGTTTCGAAAAGACTATGTCTCTGCTCACATAATTTGCTTAAAATTATTGAAAAAAACGAAATTTTTAATTTTTTTTGTAAAAAGAATCCCTCCTGCTTATTAATTAAAAAGAAGAATATTTTTGTGATAGTTGCAGCATTAGTTTCCTGCAGACATTTAATAAGTTAAATTAATTTCGGAGGCATTAATTATGAAAAAATTGCTTTTAATCCTTTTTTGTTGTTTAGTTGCGGCGTCCGCATGGGCAGGGGAGATAGTTCCCCAGTTTGACGACGGCGATGCCCTTGTGGATTACACCGCCGCCAGAGATGGAGTTGCTAATCCCGCAGACATTATTTCTCTAAATCCGGGCAGCTCGATTACCTTTGCTGCTAAGTTTACGCCTTCAGTGGCCGATGTTACTGAAGACAGCGGACCGGTGGCTGTAATCGAAACCGGCGGAACAACTTACGGCAGCGGCATCTGGCTTTGCAACGGCGAATTGCATTACGCTTTCAGGGCAAATGTAAGCGGGAATAATGACCGCACATTTGATGATTTTGCGTTTGCTGACGGTGCCGGAGCGGTAAAAATGGGAAATGTTGAGGCCGAACAGGAAGTTAAGGCATGGGTTTCTCTCGACTTAAATTCCGGAACAGTTCTCTGTTCAGTAAACGGCGTCAAAAGAATCTACTATTTGGACACCTATCCAGCTTCAACCAATCTCACAGGCAACCAGAGCGTAAGTTTTCTGACGAATGGAAGTATTATTGGCGGCCATATGGGCGGACTAAACCTTTCTTCAGAACCTTTGTTGAACGATGGAAACGTATGGGGGATGAATCCAGTTCCCGGGACAGAGTTAAGAGGTCAGATTTTCAGCATTGTTGCAGATCCGGATCTTATGGCTAACGACCCTGTCCCTGCATCAGGCTCTGTTAATATCGACCCTGATGTTATTTCAGAAGTAAGCTTTGATACTGCCGAAGATCCTGAAAACTCAGGCTCTCAGAACCCCGATGTTACAGGCCACTTCGTAACATTCTATCAGGGAGCAAACGGAGATCCTAATCTGGATATGGCCCCGCTTTATGAAACTTTCGTATCAGCAGCAGCTGATCCGATTACGGTGCCTATAAACACAGCAGGCACTTTCCAGATTCAGCTCGGACAGGAAGTTTTCTGGTGCGTTGAAGAGCAGATAAGCGGAGCACCTGAAGGGGATCCGGCAAATATAACTGGCCCTCTATGGAATTTTGAAACTCTTCCCGCTACCCCGGCCGCAGTTTCTCAGCCTGAAGATGAGGCCGTGTTTGCAGGCGAGCAGGCGGTATTTGAATATACATTCACAAGCAAATCAGCAGCAAACGCCGCTTGGTATAAACAAGGTGAGCCTGATGTAGAGATGCTTGAATCCGATCCGGATGTTACTATTAGCCTTGCGCAAAACGGCGATGAATTCACCTCAACGCTCTATATCGATAATGTCGAAGTGGCAGACCAAGGCTACTACTACTGCATAGCTTCAAACGATGCAGGCGATACGCAGTCTTCTTCGGCTTCATTAGCTGTTAAGCGTATGGTTGCATACTGGCCTCTGGATGGCGATTATCAGGACTACTCCGGAGAAGGAAATCACCTTACCCCATACGCAGAACCGATAGCAGAACAGTGGGTTGACGGCGTTGACCCGGCAAAGACTGGTCAGGCACTTAGCACTATCGAACATCGTGATACAGTTGCCCAGACAGAGCCGTTTGCCGCTGCTGAATACACTGATGAAGTTACGATGTCTATGTGGCTCTATTGGCCGGGAGCGGACAGCCACCCAGCAAATAACCATCTGCGAACTATATTCGGCTCACGTGATTCAAATCAGAATAACTGGTTCTGGGAATTTG
This sequence comes from Sedimentisphaera cyanobacteriorum, assembly GCF_001997385.1. Taxonomy (NCBI): domain Bacteria; kingdom Pseudomonadati; phylum Planctomycetota; class Phycisphaerae; order Sedimentisphaerales; family Sedimentisphaeraceae; genus Sedimentisphaera; species Sedimentisphaera cyanobacteriorum. Next base: position 704,110 of record NZ_CP019633.1, read on the forward strand.
ACCAGAGAACTGGAAGGATTTCTGTAAATGCCCCTGGTTATAACCCGTACGATTATTACAACCTTCCAAAAAGCGAGTGGGTTTACCTCGCTGTAACCGTATCCGCTGAGGAAGTGGCAACGTTCTATGTCAACGGCTCTGAAATCGACCAGACAAACCCGGGCAGATACAGCATTAACACCGCAAATGTGCCGGTTTTGCTCGGAACAAACCAGCTTGACAATCTCGATTTCTGCACTGAGGCGATATATGATGATGTAAGATTGTACAACTATGCTATGCCTCCAGAGGATATTGCCGGCTTATACTATGATGTATCAGGCGAGCAGATATGCGTTGGGCCGAATGCCGAGAATCTCGCTTATGATGTAAACGGTGATTGCGAAGTAGGCATTGAAGACATTGCTCAGCTTTCTGTTGACTGGCTGAACAGTATGCTTTATCCCTCAGCAGGCGAGTAATCGGTTTGTAAGTGATAATTAAATTTTATGGAGAAAATAAAATGACGAAAATATATAAAATCCTTGTATTAATGTTTATTGCAGCAGCCTGTTCGGTGTCTATGGCGGGCGAAATAGTTCCCGGTTTTAATGACGCAGACGCTTTAGTTGATTTTTCTGAAAAAACTGCTCAAAGCCAAACCTGCCCCCCAATTGACAGTTCAGGCTTCATTACTCTTGCTGCAAAATTTACGCCCACAGAGGCAGACACAACTAAAACAGACGGGCCGGTAATAGTTATTGAGGTAGGCGGAACTACCTTCGGTACAGGTCTGTATATCTGCGATGGCATGCTGACATTCTGCTCAAAAGGAGCCGGCGGCTCCGGCGGAGAGCAGGCCAATGTTGCCAGCCTCGATGATACCGATGCCTCCGGCGATGAAGGCGTTGCAGTGGCTATGGGTGAGGTTTATCCGGGTGTTGAAACCGAAGCCTTTGCTTCTTTCAATGCAAATACAGGCGAGCTTGCAGTTATGATCAACGGCAGGCTTTATGAAGAAACAATCACCGGTACATTGGGCTCAACAAATCTCACAGGCGACCGCAGAGTGAGTGTTCTAGGCCAGTTTCCCGCTGAGGGAGAGAGCTATAATTACCCATCAATGGGTGGTCTGAGCCGTGATTGGTATCCTTCAATTGCTCTGGTAACCTCAGACGGCTGCGCTGTAGCTATGGAAACTGAAACAGGCTCTGATGTTAGAGGACAGATTTTTGAAGACGTAATAGATTTGGAGACCTTCCCGAGAAACCCAGTTCCTGCAAATAATGCGATTAATGTTGACCCTGCTGCTGTAACTTCAGTGCAGTTTGATACTGCAGGCGACCCTGCGAATACAGCTAATCCCAACTCGGACGTTACAGGGCACTTTGTAACAATTTATTCCACGTTCGACCCTGCAGACCCGAACAACAATGTAGCAGAAGTTGATACATTTGTTTCAGCAGGCACCGATCCTATTACTGTACCTTACACTTTCAATCTCGGCGACACTGTTTACTGGCAGGTTGAAGAGCAGATAAATGGTGCATCTAAAGGCGATGCGGACAATATCGCAGGGCCTGTATGGGAGTTCGAAGCTCTGCCTGCGGTTCCCGCAATTACAGATTCACCCGAAGATACGGCAGATTTTGCAGGCGCAGAAGTTACTTTGAACACTGCTTTTACGAGCAAGTCCCCAGCTTCTGTGAATTGGGTGAAGGCAGGTGAACCTGAGATCATTCTTGACGACAGCGATCCTGACATAACAATCGGAGTATCTCAGCACGGCGACAGCTACACTTCAAGCCTTTCTTTTGCCAATTTCGAAAAGGCAGATCAGGGCGAGTATTTCTGCAGGGCGAATAATGCGGCCGGAAGCGTTGATTCTGAGTCTGCCAAGCTCGGCGTTAAGCGTATGATTGGCTACTGGCCTCTCGATGGAGACTATACAGACGCTTCAGGCGAAGGTCATCACGCCGACCCGAATACTACGCCTCTGGCAAGCCAGTGGGTTGACGGGGTTGATCCTGCTGCAACAGGGCAGGCTCTCGATACCGAACCTAACGCACTCGTTGCCGCTGAAACAGATGCATTTGTGCCGGCAGAATATTCAGATGAGCTTTCAATTACCCTCTGGATCAAATGGGCTGGTGTGGGCGCAGCGCCTGACAACTGGACAGGACTTGTCTGCTCTAAGAAGCTTGATGTTGAGAATAACTGGTGGTTCGGCCTAGGCCCAGAGGGGCAGATCGACATCAATCATCAAAATTACGGGCCGGTTACAGCTGGTCAGGAGTATTTCCTCCCAGAAGGCGAGTGGGCTCATATAGCATTTGTAAACAGTGAAGATATGCAGGGCAGGCTCTACGTAAACGGTACTCTTGCCGCTGTCGGCGGACCTTATAAGACCAGCAGAAACGAACTTCCTGTGCAGCTTATGAGCGATATGCGGGATGAGAACGGCACTCTCTGGCGTCCTACCTACGGCGTTTTTGATGAGATAAAGATGTACAACTATGCCCTCTCAAGCGAAGAGGTGGCTGAGCAGTATTATCAGATAACTGGTGAAACTGTTTGTACAGAGCCTGATTCATCCGTACTCCAGTACGATTTCAACGGTGACTGCAAAGTTGACCTGGCAGATTTTGCACTGATGGCAGGCGACTGGAACGAATCCAACCTTTATCCTCAGCTCGACTAAACTCAGCTGAGCAAAGAAAATAATTTAGAGCTCCCTCATTCATTTGAGGGAGCTTTTTGCATTTAGCTGAAACTTTGAAAGTTGAAATAGTCGCCCCTGAAAAAGTTTTAAATTTCCTTAAATTCTTTTCTGATAATGGTTTATATGATTGAAAAGCTTTCGAGATATGGTATAATATTGCAAGTGTTTATCTTCCATCTATCAAAACATTGCAATATTGGGACAAAATAATGAAGGCAAAAAACAATAAAGCAGGCTTACTCTTTCAGCAGCCATTAAAACCTCTTGTAAATCCTGATCACTCTTTAGTCCAACTCTCAGAGGTTGTCAACTGGTCTCGCTTTGAAGAGAAGTTTGGCAGTTTATACAGTCCTGATTCAGGCAGGCCGGCCAAGCCGATTCGCCTGATGGTCGGCCTTCAGTATCTCAAGTACACTTTCAATCTCAGCGATGAAGCAATCGTTGCCGGCTGGGTTGAGAATCCTTACTGGCAGTATTTCTGCGGCGAAAGATACTTCCAGCACGAGCCTCCTATTGATCCAACCAGTATGACTAAGTGGCGTAATAAGGTAAAATCTGATGGTCTTGAAGAGCTGCTCGAAGAAACTATCAAAGCCGGCTTGAAGCTTAAGGTTATCAAAAAGAACGATTTCAACAAGCTCGTTGCAGATACAACCGTTCAGCAGAAGAACATCACTTATCCGACCGACGCAAAACTCTGCCACAAACTGCGCATTAAGCTTGTAGATCTTGCAAAAGCATCAAAACTCCAACTTCACCAAAGCTACGAAAGGGTTGGGAAAAGGGCGTATGTAATGCAGGGCAGGTATCGACGTGCAAAACAGTTCAAAAGAGCTAAAAAAGAAGTGAAGAAATTAAGGAACTACCTGCGGCGAATTACGAAAGAGGTCGAGCGGAATATAGCAGGCAATGAGCAGTTAAGAATAATTTTTGATACATTGCTTCAAGCCGCTAAGAAGCTTTTAGCCCAGACAAAGAAAAGCAAAAATAAGCTCTACAGTATTCACGAACCTCACGTCTGCTGCATTGGGAAAGGCAAAAGCCACAAGAAATATGAGTTTGGAAATAAGGTTGGAATTGTAACTACTGCCAAGAATAATTTTATCGTAGGAGCGTTGGGCTTTGAAGGAAACCCTTATGATGGCCATACTCTTCGGGCTAATCTGAAGCAGACAATGAATTTAATCGGGAGAGAAAAGCTTGGAGATGTTTATGTTGATGGAGGATACAAGAAACACGGCTGCGAGGATATTGGAAATGTTGAAATTGTAGAAAAGGGCTGGCGAAAAAAGAAACGAAGTATCAAGAGGTGGATTAAGAGAAGATCGCGCATAGAACCAACGATAGGCCACCTCAAAGAAGACAACAGGTTGGGAAGAAACTTCTTGAAAGGTGTAGAAGGGGACAAAATGAACGCCCTCGGCAGCGCTTTTGGGTACAATATGCGTAAACTTCTAAAGAAGTTTACTTTTGCCTATATTTTTATGCTTAAAATTATTGAATTTTACAGAAATTTGGCAATGAAAAGCAAATTAAAGACTCGATTAGCCTGATATATTTTTTTAGTTTCCCCAAAATCATTGATTTTTCAGGAACGACTATTTATTTTCTGAGGCGGCGTGGGCATTGCAGCGGCGCGTAAATGCGTCATTTGAATACAGCTGGAAGTATAGAGCAGTTTGATACAGACACGTATATGGATATGCTCAGCTCTCAAGGTTTTTTATGGAAGCTGATTGATGTTATATAAATACAATACAAGAGCTTTTTAGCAATTTGAATTTTTCTTCATCTTTGCTAAACTTTAGCTTTTTGCGGCCAATTATTATTGTTATAAAGGCAGAACGATGCAGATAAACTTCTGGAATAAGCAGATCGAAACAGCGAGTCGGGATGAGATAAATGATATTCAGCTCAGAAGGCTCAAAAATATTGTCAAGCAGGCGTATAAATCAGAATTCTACAAAAAGAAGTTTCACAAGGCGGGGATAGAAAGTCCCGAAGATATAAAAACCCTTGAGGATATTCAGAAATTTCCCTTTACTACAAAAAACGATTTGAGGCAGAACTACCCTGCCGGCCTGCTCGCTTCCGATTTTGATGATGTTGTGAGGATACATTCCTCCAGCGGGACTACAGGCGTTCCAACAGTGATTTATCTCTCCGGCGAGGATATGGACTGCTGGACTGACCTTGTTGCGAGGAGCCTCGTTGCAACCGGCTGCACAAAGAGCGACGTGTTTCAGAATATGATGACTTACGGCCTCTTTACAGGCGGTTTAGGCCTTCATTACGGTGCAGAGAGAGTTGGGATGGCGGTTCTCCCGATAGGAGGGGGGAATACGATTCGGCAGGTTAGATATATGCAGGATTTCAATACTACAACTCTGCACATTACACCCAGCTACCTTCTTCATATTTATGGAAAGCTCGACGATTTTAATACGAAGATAGAAGATTTGAGCTTAAAGCGGGCTATAACAGGCGCAGAGCCCCATACCGAGCAGACAAGGAAAAAACTTGAAGAGCTTTACAATATGCCCTGCTACAATTCCTACGGACTCAGCGAGATGAACGGTCCGGGAGTAGCTTTTGAATGCGTTTACAGAAACGGGATGCATATATGGGAAGACGGCTTCATCGCTGAAATAATCAATCCAGAAACAGGCGAAGTGCTTCCGGACGGCGAGAAAGGCGAGCTGGTTCTCACAAACCTAACCAGAACAGCTATGCCTCTTCTTAGATACAGAACCAGAGATTTATGCCACATATACGATTCAGACTGTCCCTGCGGGAGAACTCACCGAAGGCTTTCCCGTATTATGGGAAGAACTGACGATATGATGATAATTAACGGCGTAAACGTGTTCCCGTCTCAGATAGAGGAAGTTGTTATGAATATCCCGGAGGTTGGAACGAACTATCAGATTGTGCTCACCAAAAAGGGAGCGATAGACAAGCTCATTGTAAAGGTTGAGATCTATTCAAAGATGTTCAGCGGAGATGCTTCTCAGCTGGACAGCCTGAACAGAAAAATTTGCGAGGAGCTCAAGGCGTCGATATTTGTTAATCCCGTGGTTCAAATACACGAACCCGGCACCCTGCCGACTTTTGAAGGCAAGGCAAAGCGGGTGATTGATATGCGGGAAGAAATTTAGATTGGAGCTTTAATTATGATAAAGCAGCTTAATGTGTTCGTGGAAAACAGGCCGGGCAGAGTTTACAGTGTTACTGATATTCTCACGGAAAATGAAATCGATATAAAGGCCTTTACAGTGCAGGACAGAGGCGAGTACGGCCTTATTAAGATGATAGTTGATAAACCCGATGAGGCGAGGCTCGCGCTCTCTGAGAGGGGGTTTGCCTGTGCACTGAAAGATATAACTGCTGTAAGCGTTCCCGACAGCCCGGGAAACCTCAAGCGGCTGACACTGATTATGAATGAGAATGATGTAAACATAGCCGACGTATTCGGATTTGTTGTACAGCCGGGTAATCTTGGCGTGTGCTGCATGGAAATACACGATACACTCAAGCAGGCAGCAGTGGACAACCTTAAAAAAGAGGGCTTCAAACTGCTTGACAGCTCAGATTTTACAGACCTTTGACAGAAATATATTAATGGAAAATACGAAGTTAAATACTATAGAAGAAGCAGCAGAAGACCTTCGAAGCGGGAAGATGGTCGTTTTAGTTGACGATGAAGACCGCGAAAATGAAGGCGATCTGGTATGTGCAGCAGAGCATATCACACCTGAGATTGTGAACTTTATGGCATCCAAAGGCAGGGGGCTTATATGTGTGCCCCTGGAGGCTGAGAGATGCGAGAAACTAGGGCTTCACCCTCAGTCTCTGGTAAACACAGCTTCGCTTGGCACTGCCTTCACTGTAAGTGTAGATGCTAAAAAGGGTATAACAACCGGAGTGAGTGCATACGACAGGGCTAAAACTATACAGGTTCTTGCTGATGATAAAGCAAAGCCTTACGACCTTGCAAGGCCCGGTCATATATTCCCCCTCAGGTCCAAGGAAGGGGGCGTTCTTACCCGCGAAGGCCAGACTGAAGGGGCTGTTGACCTTGCGAGAATTGCAGGGCTTAAGCCGGCAGGGGTAATCTGTGAGATAATGAACGATGACGGTACGATGAAACGCTTCCCTGATCTGGTAGAATTTTGCAGAGAATATGGGCTGAAGATGACCTCTGTTGCGAATATTATAGAATACAGGATGCAGAAGGAAACTCAGGTTCGAAGGATGCAGGCAGTGTCTATGCCTACAGATTTCGGCGAATTTGAGCTTGTTGGGTATGAGAGCCTTGGTTCAACAGAGCCTCACATTGCCCTTTGCAAGGGAGATTTGACAACTGACGAGCCTGTTCTTATCAGAATGCACTCGGAATGCATGACAGGCGATCTGTTCCATTCTAAACGATGCGAATGCGGCAAGCAGATGGAGAAAGCCCTTGAGATGATTCAGAAAGAGGGCAGGGGCGTTTTCGTGTATCTGCGTCAGGAAGGAAGAGGTATAGGCCTTGCCAATAAGCTAAAGGCCTATAAGCTCCAGGAAGACGGTCTGGACACTTATGATGCAAATGTCGAGCTGGGATTTGCTCCCGACAAGCGTGATTACGGTATAGGCGCACAAATACTTCGCGATCTGGGCGTCAGCAAGGTAAAAATCCTGACCAACAACCCAAAAAAAATCGAGAGACTCAAGGTTTACGGGATTGAGGTTGTAAAGCAGATGCCAATAGAGATGAAGCCCTGCGAGTACAACGTTAATTACTTAAGAACAAAAAAGCACCGTTTCGGACATTTGCTTAAAGGCGAGGATCTGTAATTGACTAAGCTCCTTGTTTGCATATTGATTTTTACAGGCGGCTGCGGCGTGATTACGCAGTCTCGGAGCCTTGAGGATTGCAGGCAGAGCTGCGAGAACCAATACGCAGGCTTTGAGCCTTCCGGCATAAAGGTTTCTCCGCTTTCGTCAGCTTCAAAAGTTTCCGGCGGCTTTGAATTAAATATATACATAGAGCTGGAAGACAGTTACGGATCAAATGTCAAGCATCCTGGAATATTTAGGATAGAGGCATACAGGCCTAAAAAGCTTTCTGCTGTTTCAAAAGCAGAGAGGATATTTAAGTGGGATGATATAAAGGCCTTTTCAGCAAAGAATAACAACAGTTATTGGCGGGATATGATGCGGTCTTACTCATTCAATCTCAAAATGCCCGAGACAAACTCTTCACTAAAAGAGTGCCTCATAGAGGTTACTTTTATTTCCGAAACCGGTATGCTGAATACACAGAAGATTTTGCAGATTGATTAAAGTGCGGAATAATTTTGAAGACAGCGACCTGCTTGTGCGCTACCGTGAGGGCGATAATGATGCCTTGGGAGAGCTGATTCAAAAATATCAGTCCAGACTCTACACAACCCTGCTGAAAATTTGCCAAAACCACGACGATGCTATGGAACTTTGTTCCGATGCGTTTGTCAAAGCTGTAGAAAACATTGACAATTTCAAGGCCGAAAGCAGTTTTTATACTTGGCTTTTCAGGATAGCTGTTAATCAGGCGTTGAATTTTGTGAAGCGAAAGAGGCTTGTGTCTTTCAGCTCAGCAGAAACCTCGGGCGGAAGCGAGGACGAGCCGACAAGGTTAGATTTTGCTTCAAAACAGGCATCTATGCCGATTGATGAGCTTCTTGAAGACGAGAGAAAACAGGTGCTTTGGCAGGCAGTGGAAAGCCTTGAGCTGAATCATAAAACTATGATATTGCTTAGAGATATCGACCAGATGAGCTACAAGCAGATAGCCGAAATTCTGGGAATAACTCAGGGCACGGTTAAAAGCAGGATCTACAGAGCCAGAGAAGCACTGAGGTTAAAGCTTATGCCGTATTTTGAGGGTGAATGAAAATGAGTGAAACCCAAAGATTAATAACCCAATATGTTGACCGATGCGTTTCTGATGAAGAGGCTGCAGAGCTCGAGGCGATGATGTCTCGTTCACCCGAGCTAAGACGTGCTGTACACCAGCAGATAAAAATCAGCAGGATGATTTCTGAGATTGAAAAAACAGAGCCTTCCAGTGATATGCAAAGCCTTGTAGAAAAGAAGCTCGCCTCAAGGAAGAGAAAGAGGGTTTATCTCTTCAGGGTCGCTGGCGCAGCAGCAGTTTTTGCCGTTGCAGCAGTTTTTACGGCTGTCTGGAGCCCTTTGAATACAGAACCTAAGCCTAAAAATGCTGCCCGAAGCTTTGCTGTCAGGAGCTTAACCGATGATAGAAGTGCTAATATTCCTCCCGCTAGGGGTATAGAAGATTTTATGGTCTCTTGCAGAGTGGTGTTGAGGGATAAAAATCCAGTGCTTTCCAAAAAGCTCTTATCCCAGATTCTCTACAACAGATCGCTATTGGAATCAGCTTCTTCAGGAAATAAAAGCGTTAAGTTTGATTCGGATTTGAAGGCGCTTTCATTAGTTCTCAGCGATCTTTCAAAGGCTTCAGATTCTAACTGTAAATTCACGCTTAAGAACTTCTCAACAGGTGAGCAGATTGAATTAAATAATTCGAGCTTTAAGCAGGCAGCGGAAATCCTTGCTGAAGCAGACTGGCAGAAAGCGAGAAATCTTGCTGAGACGTTTGATATTCAAAACAGTTTTCGCCTGCCTGGAACAGACAAATCCGAGCAGTCAATGAATTTTATTGAGCCTTCTATAGCATCCTCAAAGGCCAAGCAGGATTCTGCCGGGTCGGGCGGGATCAGTGTGTGTATTGAATTTGGCGGAATTTAGCCTGAATTTATTTTATTTAAGGCCAACTTTTTGCCGACTTAGGGCGTATTAGGCAGTGTTGAATCAATATTTTTGCAAACCTTTGATAATATTTAAATATTTGGCTTGCTAAAATTTGTTTTTAATGTTAGATTTAAAATATGTTAAGAAATTTTAGTTACATATAAGGGTGAGAAAATGGAATATGTTCTCGGTTTTATAAATTTTGGTCCTCAAGAGCTGATTATTATTTTAATAATTGCTGTGCTCATCTTTGGCAAGAGGCTTCCTGAAATTGCACGCGGTATGGGAAAAAGCGTTAATGAGTTCAAGGAAGGTCTGAAGGAAACCAAAGAACAGATATCTGAAGACATTGATACTGATGAGATTGAGTCTGAGATAAGAGATGTTGAGGGGCAGGTAAAAAGAAACGATAACAGTTACTCTGATTCCGACTCTGAGTCCTCAGACCAGAGAGAAGATTACTCAGCTAATCAGGAGCAGGATAAAGAGCAGGCTTAATTCGTTTTTTAGGCAAATTGAGATATTTTAGGCAGCCTGTTTGTAAGGTTGCCTATTTTTTTAAATTTATATGATTATACGCAAGGCCAAAATTTCCGATGCAGAGGGCATTCATAAGCTCATAAGGCATCATGCAGAGCTTGACAGGATGCTTTTCAGGTCTCTTTCGCGGGTTTATGAAGATATTATGAGCTTTGTCGTGGCAGAGGAGCAAGGAATAATTGCAGGCTGCGGAGCACTTTCAGTTATTTCAAAAGACCTTGCAGAGATTAAGAGCCTCGCTGTAGATAAAAGGTTTGCCCGCAAAGGGTTAGGAAAGGCTATAGTGCAGCAGCATTTGAAGATTGCCAAAGACCTCGGGCTCAAAACTGTTTTTGCACTTACTTTGGAAGAAAAATTCTTTCTTAAATGCGGATTTGAAAAGATTGAAAAAAACAGGCTTCCTATGAAAGTTTGGAGCGACTGTGCTAATTGTCCAAAACAAGACAATTGCGACGAGATTGCGGTAGTTAAGTCGGTGTAAAAATGCCCGAAAGCTTGAAAAAAGTTTCTATTATTGGAGCAGGCCTTATAGGCGGGGCCGTAGGAAGAACGATAAAAAACCGTCTCAAGGGGTGCAGGGTATCTTTCTATGATAAATCCGGAGCAAATGCGGCCAAGGCAGTAAAGCTCGGATTTGCAGATGAGTATGCTGGAGAAGTGAAAGACTGCATTGAAGGAGCAGAACTTATTATCGCAGCTGCTCCCGTAGGATCTTTTAAGTCTATTTTCAGCAAAATATCTCAATTAACTGACCAAAACTCCATTGTTACCGACGTCGGCTCCACAAAAGTGATTGTTTCAGAATGGGCAGAAGAGATACTTGGCAAAGGTGTGTTTATAGGCTCTCATCCAATTGCGGGCTCTGAGAAATCCGGCATTGACAACGCCTCAGATGTCCGCCTTGAAAGCGCAAGATGCATTATTACCCCTTGCGTTTCGGCGTCTGAGGAAAAAATCTCGTTTCTGAGTGATTTCTGGCAGTCTTTAGGAATGCAGACATCCATTATGACTGCTGCCCGCCACGACAGTATATACGCTGTTTTGAGCCATCTTCCTCATGCCGCTGCGGCTGCTATGGTGCTCTCCACTCCCCAAGAATTTATCAAGTATGCCGGAAAGGGCTTCCGCGATACTACCAGAATTGCTGAGGGAGATTCCGATATCTGGACAGATATCTTTATGACAAACTCCGAAAATATGCTTAACTGCCTCGATGGAATTATAGAAAAGCTGGAAAAATTGAAGTTTTTCATTTCAAATAACTACCTTTCAGAGCTGCGTGAATTCTTTGAAGAAGCGAGGGAGTACAGAAAAAAAATTGATAAATAATTTGATTTTAATTAATTTATCCTTGATATTGCAATTTCAACACCTTAGAATACACTGCTGGATAGTAAAGCTAACAAAAAACCTACTACTCCTCTAAAACATTTTGACCTCCTCCTCCTTAACAACCAGCTTTGCCTCAAAAGCTGGGGGCGGTGTCCAACGACACCGCTCTTTTTTGTGCAATAAAATTTGATAAACTGCGAAAAGATTAGATGGATTTGTTTTGAGTACCAGGTTAGTAAACTTCCCTTTTAAGCCTGCTAAGATCCCGTTTTTCTACGGATGGGTAATTGTTGCCGTGTGCGCGTTCGGGGTAGTTATGAGCGTTCCAGGGCAGACTATAGGCTTCAGTGTCTTCACTGAGCCGCTTAGGGAGGCTGTGGGGCTCTCGAGAAAAGACTTAAGCAAGGCCTATCTGGTTGGTACTCTTCTCAGCAGTTTTATGCTTCCCTTTGCAGGGAAGATGATAGACAAACTCGGCGGCAGGATAATGGGAACAATCTCTGCTGTTATGCTCGGGCTCGCCTGCCTTTTGATGAGCCAGATAGACCGTTTTGCAGAATTTGCAGGTCAGTTCGGACTTGCCTTTGCAGCAGTCTGCCTCTGCTTTACTTTTATGCGTTTCTCAGGCCAGGGCTGCATGACAATGAGCTCCCGCGTTACGATGGCAAGATGGTTCGAGCATAGAAGGGGGCTGACAGCCGCTCTAAGCGGGATTGTAGTGTCGTTCGGGTTCAATGCTTCGCCAAAGCCTCTCGGGCTTATGGTGGGAAATATTGGCTGGAGCAGCACATATATTGTCTTATCTGTCGCTGTTGGAATCGGAATGAGCATAATAGCCTTTGTGCTATTTCGAGATAATCCCGAAGAATGCGGCATGCACGTTGACGGCCCTAATTATCTCAAGGCAAGGGAGAAAAGCGGCGAAGTTGCAGATGAGTACTTTGATTTCAATAGATCGCAGGCTGTGAAAACTCCTGAATTCTGGATATACACTTTTGCCGTGGCATTAAGTGCACTGCTAACAACTTCCATCTCCTTCCATACTGAGGCTATCGGCTTGGAGGCAGGCCTTACTGCCCAGCAGGCTTTCGGCCTTTATATGCCTATGTCTTTTTTCAGCGCTTTTTCAAATCTTATCGGGGGCTACTTCAGCGATAAGGTAAAAATGCAAAAGATCCTGTTTATATTTATGGTTGCGATCACCTTTGCAATCATAGGAACAGCAAATTGGGACAAACTCTACGGAAGGCTTATGTTTATGGCCGGCTTCGGCACCAGCGGCGGGCTCTTCAATACTCTCAGAACCGTAGCTTGGGCAAGGTTTTTCGGCAGAAAACATCTCGGGGCAATAAACGGGCTTACCATGTCGATTCTGGTTATCTCAACAGCAGCAGGGCCATGGCTTTTCAGTCTGCTCAAAGAATTCCTCGGAACCTACAGCAACGTCCTGCTTTCATTTGCAGTTTTCCCTGTTATAATCTTCATATTCGCATTTTTTACAGGCAATCCGCAAGAACGTTATGCAGAAAAAGCCAAAACATCAGTTTGAGCATCAAATTTTCAGGACGGAATTCGGCTGGGCGGGGATAGTAGAATCAGCCGGGATAGTACTGCGGGTTATTCTTCCAGCAGAAAGCAGGGAGAAGATTTTGAGCGAGGTTAAACAGTATAAATCTTTTCCCAAAGCACCGGATTACAAGGCTGGTGAAATAATCCATTATTTTCAGGGAAGGCAGGCTGATTTCAGCGGATTGAAGATTCAGTTAGATGAGAGCAGATTCTCTGAAGAAATTCTAATGACGGCTGCAAAACTGAACTTAGGCCAAACCGTGAGCTATTCTCAGCTGGCAGAGATGGCAGGCCATAAAGGAAAGGCAAGAGCTGCCGGCAGGGCGCTTGCGTCTAATCCAATTCCAGTAATAATTCCCTGCCACAGAGTTATCAGCAAAGACGGCTCTCCGGGAGGTTTTATGGCAGGCAGCGATAACTCACTTAAGCTTAGAATGCTTAGGCTGGAAGGGATTGATATTTAGTCGTTCCTGAAAAATCAATGATTTTGGGGAAACTAAAAAAATATATCAGGCTAATCGAGTCTTTAATTTGCTTTTCATTGCCAAATTTCTGTAAAATTCAATAATTTTAAGCATAAAAATATAGGCAAAAGTAAACTTCTTTAGAAGTTTACGCATATTGTACCCAAAAGCGCTGCCGAGGGCGTTCATTTTGTCCCCTTCTACACCTTTCAAGAAGTTTCTTCCCAACCTGTTGTCTTCTTTGAGGTGGCCTATCGTTGGTTCTATGCGCGATCTTCTCTTAATCCACCTCTTGATACTTCGTTTCTTTTTTCGCCAGCCCTTTTCTACAATTTCAACATTTCCAATATCTTCGCAGCCATGTTTCTTGTATCCTCCATCAACATAAACATCTCCAAGCTTTTCTCTCCCGATTAAATTCATTGTCTGCTTCAGATTAGCCCGAAGAGTATGGCCATCATAAGGGTTTCCTTCAAAGCCCAACGCTCCTACGATAAAATTATTCTTGGCAGTAGTTACAATTCCAACCTTATTTCCAAACTCATATTTCTTGTGGCTTTTGCCTTTCCCAATGCAGCAGACGTGAGGTTCGTGAATACTGTAGAGTTTATTTTTGCTTTTCTTTGTCTGGGCTAAAAGCTTCTTAGCGGCTTGAAGCAATGTATCAAAAATTATTCTTAACTGCTCATTGCCTGCTATATTCCGCTCGACCTCTTTCGTAATTCGCCGCAGGTAGTTCCTTAATTTCTTCACTTCTTTTTTAGCTCTTTTGAACTGTTTTGCACGTCGATACCTGCCCTGCATTACATACGCCCTTTTCCCAACCCTTTCGTAGCTTTGGCGAAGTTGGAGTTTTGATGCTTTTGCAAGATCTACAAGCTTAATGCGCAGTTTGTGGCAGAGTTTTGCGTCGGTCGGATAAGTGATGTTCTTCTGCTGAACGGTTGTATCTGCAACGAGCTTGTTGAAATCGTTCTTTTTGATAACCTTAAGCTTCAAGCCGGCTTTGATAGTTTCTTCGAGCAGCTCTTCAAGACCATCAGATTTTACCTTATTACGCCACTTAGTCATACTGGTTGGATCAATAGGAGGCTCGTGCTGGAAGTATCTTTCGCCGCAGAAATACTGCCAGTAAGGATTCTCAACCCAGCCGGCAACGATTGCTTCATCGCTGAGATTGAAAGTGTACTTGAGATACTGAAGGCCGACCATCAGGCGAATCGGCTTGGCCGGCCTGCCTGAATCAGGACTGTATAAACTGCCAAACTTCTCTTCAAAGCGAGACCAGTTGACAACCTCTGAGAGTTGGACTAAAGAGTGATCAGGATTTACAAGAGGTTTTAATGGCTGCTGAAAGAGTAAGCCTGCTTTATTGTTTTTTGCCTTCATTATTTTGTCCCAATATTGCAATGTTTTGATAGATGTAAGATAAACACTTGCAATATTATACCATATCTCGAAAGCTTTTCAATCATATAAACCATTATCAGAAAAGAATTTAAGGAAATTTTAAACTTTTTCAGGGGCGACTATTTAGCTTTTTTCGTGATATAAGTGTTCTCTAAGCTTTTCTCTTATATCGTCTGGAATTCTAACAGCTTTCTGCTTATCGAAATCATAATGCACGATTACAGCATTCCCCTTTACGCATAATTTATCGTTCTGCCAGGCCTGCTGGTGCAAATGGAAAGATGAATTCCCGATTTTAGAGATATACGTTCTAATCTCCACATCCGTTCCAAAATACATCTGGCCGAGGAAGTCGAAATCAATATGTGCCATAATCATATTCCAGTTTGACGGGTCTAGGCTCAGATCCGGCACGAAAATTTCAAACAGCGGATTCCTTGCCTGCTCAAACCACTGCGGAATAACGCAGTTGTTTATATGACGCAGGCCGTCTATATCACCAAACCGCGGGGTAACTACTGTTGAAAACATCTTCTACTCCAAGAAAAGGGGCGGCTGTTGTGCCGCCCCGAGGGTTTTGCTTTATTTATCTTCAAGGATGGCAAGGCATGCAAATTTCTTGCCTTCCATCATCTCGAGAGATGCCCCGCCTCCGGTTGAAACATGGCTCACTTTATCCTCGAGCCCGAGAACCTTAATGGCGCTCGCACTGTCGCCGCCGCCGATTACAGTTCTCGCACCGGCTGATGTAGCATCGGCAAGCGCAAAAGCTACCGCCTTTGTGCCTTTGGCGAAAGCTTCCATCTCAAATACGCCCATAGGCCCGTTCCAAACTACGGTCTTTGCGTTTTTGATTTTGTCTGCAAACATATCGGCAGTTTTAGGCCCAATATCAAGGCCGAGCCAGCCGTCATCAATGCTGCCTTCCACCACCTTATTTTCGGCATCAGCTTTGAATTCTTTCGCTTCTACCGTATCAACAGGCAGGAGGATCTCGCAGTTGCCGTCTTTGGCTCTTTCCATCAGCTCGCCGGCTTTCTCTACAAAGTCTTCTTCGCAGAGACTGCTGCCGATATTCTCGCCCATTGCCTTGGCGAATGTGAAGGACATACCCCCGCCAATTATGATCGTGTTCACCTTATCCATGAGGTTTTCAATTACCTGCAGCTTATCTGAAACCTTAGCTCCGCCGAGTATAGCGACAAATGGTTTATCGCCCGCTTCGATTGTCTCGCCGAGGAACTTAATCTCTTTTTCGATAAGAAAACCTGCCACGCATGGCTTGCCGCTCATCATCTGCGGTACAGTAAGCATTGACGCATTGTCTCTGTGTGCTGTTCCGAAAGCATCGCATACATAAACATCCGCAAGATCTGCTATCTCCTGCGCGAAATTGTCTTTTGCTTCTCTGAGCTGGTGATCTTCCTTGGCGGCTTTGTCTTTTATTGTTTCTGCTTTGTGGAATCTGAGATTCTCAAGCAGCATAACATCGCCCGGCTTCAAATTTGCAGCATTCGCCTGCACATCACTGCCAATGCAGTCCTCAGCAAAGATTACATCTTTACCAAGCAGCTCTGAGAGCCTTTGGGCAACCGGTGCAAGCGAGAAATCCATATTTCTTTCGCCTTTAGGGCGACCAAGATGACTCATAAGTATCACACATGCCCCGCCTTCAAGGGCATTTTTGATGCTCGGAAGAGCCTTGGCGATTCTCGCATCGTCGGTAATCTCTTTTTTGTCGTTCAAAGGCACATTAAAATCGCACCTTATAAGTACTTTTTTACCTTCCACGTTGATATCAGCAATTGTTTTCTTTGCCATTTTTTCACCTTTTAAAATTAAGAAATACAACAGACATTAACAAGTATTATAAACCCAAATAATGATACTTTAAATCACAATAAAATCAAGCACCATATAGATTAATTTTGTGAGTTTTACGAATTCAGGCAAATATTGTTTTTGGACTCAGCAGGGCTGAGGGATCTATTTTTCCAATGTTGGTTTCCCTTCAAGATATCCAAGAGAGGTGAGAAATTTATCTGCTTCAAGGAGTGTTTCGTAGAATTTTTTCTTATTGAAGAAACCGTGCACGCAGTCTTTGTAGGTATGCAAGTCGCATCTTTTTCCGAACTCTTTCATTTTTGCCTTGAAATTTTCTGCCGTTGATACCGGAATCAAATCATCTTTTGTACCGAGGAATATTGTCGCTGGAGGCATATCTTTGTGAATGTTGTGCAGAGGCGAGAATTGACGCCAGTAATCATTTACTCTTTCGTAGCCGTAACCTTTCGGCCCGTTATCAAAAACTGGATTAAACAAAACAAGAGCATTCGGACGACAGCTTACCTCAAGGTCGTCTGTTTTATCGTTGAATTCATCCAGCGCTGCCGTTGCTGAGGCCACATGCCCGCCTGCGCTTCCGCCTCCTGCTGCGATCATATTGGGATCCACGCCAAGCATATCTGCATTCTCACGAACCCATCTTATCGCTGATTTACCATCTTTAACGCATTCCTTAGGTGATGTCTCGTATTTTTTCTTTGTCCTGTAGTCTGCACACATTGCCGTCATACCTCTTGAAGCAAGATATTCCGCTTGAGGATAAAAATGCGATGGGCTTCCGCTTACCCACCCTCCGCCGAAGAAAAACACGATGCAAGGCGTTTTATCGCTGCTCTTATGTCCTTCCGGATTGAATATGTGCATCGTCAGCTCTGCCTGATCTGTTTTTTTGTAAACCATAATTTTATCCGGCTCTATATCTGCAGAAAAAAGCGAGCCCGCAATCAATAGGCTTATAACTAAATGTTTCACTTGGATCTCCTTAAAAAATTATTGTGAGAATATAATATCAGCTGCTTCGCCGATATCTTTTACTGTTAATGCATTTTCAGGCAGTTCTTTGCGGTGTTTTAAGCCGTGTCCGGTTAAGAGGTATATCCCTTTTCCGCCTGCATTTTCGGCAAGATAATAGTCGCTCGGATGGTCTCCTACACTGTAAGACTTCATTAGGTTAATGTCATAATCGGCCTCTGATTTCCTTAAAAAATACGGCTTTGGCTTTTTGCAGCTGCAAAAGTCTTCATTTTTATGCGGGCACACATAGGTCTCAGTGATTTTAATGCCGCTCTCAAGCAGTACTCTGTTCACATATCCGTTCACTGCCTCTACATCATTCCGGCTTATTAGCCCCTTGCCGATTCCAGATTGATTTGTGATTATAAACAGTTTGAATCTTTCTTGAAGTCTTCTTAAAGCCTCAAATGTGTTTTTATAAAAAACAGCATCCTCCGGCGAGCTGAGATGCCCTCTGTCTTCAATAATAGTACCGTCTCTGTCGAGAAAAACAGCATTATTCACAGCAATTCCTTTAATTAATAAAAACTAAGCCGTATTTTCTTCTGCACGTATTGGAGAGCTCAGTCCAAAGGCATTAACCGCAAACGCCGCAAAGACTGTCAAACTGCTCACAGCTACGCCTATTGTGAATGTCCCTGTGGAGTCTGCTATCCAGCCGCCGGCACCCGGGCCGATTATTCCGGCAAGACCGTACCAGAGAAAGCATATTGGGTATAGGCTCGGGAAAAGCTCTGTGCCGAAATACGCAACCATTGACGATGCATAAACAACAAAGCAAGCCCCGAAGTTTATTCCTGCTATCAGCGTAGCTGCTATAAGCAGGGGCTCTGGCATTTCAAAGGCAAACAGTACCACCGACAAGCCAAGGGCAGCCAGAGAGGCCAGGATAGTGGGGCGGACTCCAAATTTGTCATGAATCTGTCCCCAGATAATTCGGCCTGATGCGTTTCCTACCGCGAAAATTGAAATGCCAAGAGTGGCCGCTTCGCTTGTAAGTCCAAGGCTCAGAAGGATCGGCTTTAAGTTTCCAATAACCAGAAGCCCTGCAAATGTGCCTGCAAACATCCCTGTACAAAGCATCACAAACGGCTTTGAAAGCAGGTAGTTTGAGGCAATTTTCTTCTCTCTGCCTTCAATTTTATCCTTAGATGCAGAAAGTTCAGGCTCTTTTAAGAAAAGGCTGGCTGCGATTGCAAGACCGCCAAAACCGTAGCCTATGAGCCTGAAAACTTCTAAAACGTTCCAGTCAAGGGAGGTGAGCAGATATTCAGACAGCGAGCTTAATGCAATTGCTCCGCCTCCGAACCCCGCAACTACCACGCCGGTTACCAGCCCCTTGTTGTTTGGAAACCATTTCATACCAACTGTAAGAGGGCAGACGTAGCCGGCTCCTATGCCTGCACCTGCCACAATACCTATGCCGCCGAGAATAACCGCAAAGTTCCCGCCGGAAAATGAAGCGGTAAGATAACCGATTGAAAAAAGCAGAGCTCCGGTGAAGGCAATTTTGCGTGGTGAAAATCTGCCCAGCAGTCTTCCGGCTGGAATCATAACGACAGTAAATACCGCTATGTTGATTCCGAAGATTAAACTGGCCTGTCCGTTGCTTTGGCCGTAATCTGAGGTTAGAGACGGGATGAAAACGCTCCACGCATATACCCCGCCTAATACCGACTGCATCAGGACGCCTGCTATTAGTACGATCAATTTTTTCATATCAACCCTTTCTATAAATCAGCTTCAGCTTTAAAAGTTGAGCCAACTTTTTTTATTCGCAATCGCTTTTAGCGATAAGACGTCAAATTTGCGTATGTTTATATTGTGCCGGGTCTGAGCCTTTGCTGAATCTCCCAGCAGTCAAGCAGTACAAGCGCAGCCATCGCTTCAACCACAGGAATAATCCGAGGCAGAATGCACGGGTCGTGCCGGCCTTCAATTTGGATTTTTTTGGAGCTGCCTTCAGTATTCACTGTATCCTGAGGCTGTGATATTGAAGGCGTTGGTTTCACTGCAAGACTGACAAGAATATCCTGCCCAGTGGAAATCCCCCCCAGCACTCCGCCTGCATGATTGCTAAGAAAATCATTATCTCTCATCTGATCATTGAATTCGCTTCCTCTGCTTTTTGCAGCTTCGAAGCCGTCTCCGAAGGAGAGCCCCTTAACCGCTCCGAGCGAGAATAACGCACCGGCCAGCCTTGCATCAAGCTTGCCGAAAACAGGATCTCCAAGCCCCGCAGGAACGCCGGAAATCCTCAGCTCCACAATACCCCCGAGTGAGTCGCCGTTTTTGCGGGCTTCCAAAATCGCCTGCTGCATTTTCTCTGCCGCTTGTTTGTCTGCGCATCGAACCGGATTCGATTCAATTTCATTTGGATTGTATTCTTCTGCTTTAACGCCGCCAATCTCAAAACTGGAGGCGGTTATTTTTACGCCGCGGTCTGCGAGTATTTTCTTGGCAGCAGCCCCCGAGGCAACCCTTCCGGCAGTTTCCCTCCCTGAAGACCTGCCTCCGCCTTTGTGATCTCGTATGCCGTATTTCTTCCAAAACGTAAAATCAGCATGCCCCGGTCGGAAGAGGTGTTTAATAATGTCGTATTTTGTGGAATCCTGGTCCTTATTTTCTATGATCATTGCTATGGGCGTTCCGGTGGTTTTGCCTTCAAACACGCCCGACAGAATTCTTACTTTATCCTTCTCGCTTCTTGGGGTTGAAACGCTGCTTTGTCCGGGGCGTCGGCGTTCAAGCTCTGCCTGAATATCCTCAGCCGAGAACTCAATCCCGGGTTTCAGTCCGTCGAGAACCACGCCTACAGCAGGGCCGTGGCTTTCTCCGAATGTTGTCGCCCGTATGATTTGTCCTGAAGTGTTTGGAGATTTCGAAAGCATTGCAAAGTAATCACTAGCAGCGCTGATAAACTTGCCCGGGTTGTCATTATCGTCCGAAACATCTATCGTTATATCTGCAAAAGGTTCGAGTGTCTCAATTTTTTTGCTCGCAGCCTCTTTGAAATAATCCTCAGGCGAGCGGCGCTTGAAATATACAGAGCTGCCTCTTTTCTTCAGCCTTTCCCATAAGATGCCCAGATCGGCTTTGAGAAGTACGATAACCGAATCATCCCTCAGAAGCCTTCTGGATTCAGAGTCCAATAAGGTGCTCCCGCCTACAGAAATGATGCACCAGTCCAGCTCGGAAGCCTCTTTTACTGCTCTTTTCTCGTATTCACGGAAGGCTGTTTCACCCAGCTTTTCGCATATCTCATAGAAGTTGAGCTTCTCATTGTGCTCGCGGCTGTAAAGCTCTTCAATTATACTGTCTGTCTCATAAAAGGGGATTTCAAGTCTTTTGGCTGCTTCTGCACCTATAGTGCTTTTGCCGCTGCATTTTGGGCCTGTAATTATTATTTTCATTTTTTCTTCTGGTGTTAAAGGGTATTTTTCATAAAGCTGCTGCTATTTTACCTAACAGCTGCATTCCAAAAATCTCTCGGCGCACAAAAAACCAGCAGAATCCCATTTGAGACTCGCCGGTATGCTTATCGTCTGTTTCTATTATCTTAAACGATTCATTTGCAGTCTGTCTGCCAAATTTTCAAAACAGCAGTTACAGGCAGGCCTTTCTGCCCGTTTTTATTGGCTTAAATTATAATGAAACTAACTTATGGTCAAGTTTTTTATCCCTGAAATTTTAAATTCCGGCCTTAAAATGCGGCGTCAAATCCGCTTTTACTTGACTTATTCCAGCCCTTTATTACACTTGGCGCTGTTTCTGCTTTTAATGTGAAAAAAGCTTAATAATAATGCATAAAACGAAAGGAAAAGTGCAATGTATGCAACTATAGTAGATGTAAGAGGGCGCGAAATCCTCGATTCTCGCGGCAACCCGACAGTAGAGGTTGATGTACTGCTTGATGACGGGTCTATGGGGCGTGCGGCAGTTCCGAGCGGCGCTTCAACTGGAGCGTTTGAGGCATGTGAGCTCCGCGACGGAGATAAAGAACGCTATCTCGGCAAAGGTACTCTCAAGGCTGTTAATAATGTAAACGAGATTATAGCTCCTGAGCTGGTTGGTATGAATGCTATGGATCAGGAAACTCTCGACAAAACTATGCTTGAGCTTGACGGCACTGAAAACAAGACCAAGCTTGGTGCTAATGCTGTCCTCGGCGTGTCTCTTGCAAACGCCAAGGCTGCAGCTGAGAGTGCTGGTCTTCCGCTTTATCGCTACATTGGCGGTTCTAATGCAAGCACATTGCCTGTTCCTATGATGAACATCCTCAACGGCGGCGAGCACGCTGACAACAACGTTGACTTCCAGGAATTTATGGCTATGCCGGTGGGAGCTGAGAGCTTCCAGCAGGCTCTCCAGATGGGTGCTGAGGTGTTCCATACGCTCAAGAAGGTTCTTTCAAGCCGCGGTTACAATACAGCTGTAGGCGATGAGGGCGGCTTCGCCCCTTCTCTCAAGAGCAATGAAGAGGCCTGCGAGGTAATCGTGGAGGCGATTGAGAAAGCCGGCTACAAGCCCGGCGAGCAGGTAGCAATAGCTCTGGACCCTGCTTCAACAGAAATGTGGAACGAGAAAGACAACACATATACATTCTTCAAGAGCAATCCAGACAAGAAGATGACCGGCGAAGAAATGGCGGCTCACTGGGCAGCTTGGATCGATAAATATCCAATAGTTTCAATCGAAGACGGGCTCGCTGAGGAAGACTGGGAAGGCTGGAAGAAATTCACCGCAGACTGCGGGGATAAATGCCAGCTTGTTGGCGATGATCTTTTCGTTACCAACACAAACAGACTCGCAAAGGGAATCGAAATGGGCGCTGCAAACTCAATCCTGATTAAGGTAAACCAGATTGGCACGCTCACCGAGACAATCAATGCTGTTAAACTCGCCCAGCTGCACGGCTACACTGCCGTAATGAGCCACCGTTCAGGCGAAACTGAAGATTCTACAATCGCCGATCTCGCTGTAGCTCTCTGCTGCGGACAGATAAAGACTGGTGCTCCCTCAAGGTCTGACCGAGTTGCCAAGTATAATCAGCTTCTCAGAATCGCTGAAGACCTCGATTCAAATGCAAAATACGGAAGAGACACAATGCTCTACCTCAAGTAGGCAAAGCTCATATAAGAAAAAATTTAAGGACGCAGGATTCTTTCCGGCGTCCTTTTTTTGTGCCCTGCGAAGGAAAATGCTTGCAGAAGTCTGGGCGATTTAATATTGTAAAACCGGAAATGAATGTATTTGAAAGGCGGTTATAATGACCAGTAAATTGTATTTCTTATTCTGCATATTGCTTGCGGCATCAGGATTATCCGCAGATAAGCAAAAAGAAGGGCTAAAGCTGGAAGATTTTCACGCTCACGATCCCTTCGTGCTTGCTGATGAGAAAACAGAAACTTATTACCTTTACAGTACAGGCGGAAAGGCCTTCTCCAGCAAGGATCTGGAAACTTGGAAAGGCCCGTTTAAGTTTATTGAGCTACCAGACGAGAGCTGGGCGAATCTAAAACATGGTGCATGGGCACCGGAAGTGCATATCTACAAAGGGAAATATTACCTCTTCGTTACACTGCATAACCAGGACAGGTCTGTGGAAGGCAAAGGGCAGCCGCTTCGGCCAAGACATATGAGAAGCACGCAGGTTTTGGTAAGCGATTCACCCAAAGGGCCCTTCAAGCCGATAACCAGAAAACCCACTCTCCCTGCAGGAATTATGAACTTAGACGGAACTTTCTTTCTCGAAGACGGGCAGCCTTGGATGGTTTACTGCCATGAATGGGTTCAGGTATTAGACGGCACAGTTGAGGCAGTAAGGCTTACAGATGATTTATCTGAAACTGCCGGCCAGCCCAAACTGCTTTTCAGAGGCTCCGATGCCCCATGGGCAGCGCCAATAAATAAGAATCGCAAGGCTTATGTTACCGACGGATGTTTTCTCTACAGGACAAAGGCCGGCAAGCTCTTAATGCTGTGGTCCAGCTGGCAGAAAAATCACAATTATACCCAGGGGCTCGCAGTAAGCACTTCTGGCAGGATAGAGGGGCCTTGGAAGCAGGAAAAACCCCTTCTTACCAACGACAGCGGGCATGGGATGATATTTGAAACTTTCGACGGCCGCCTTATGCTTGTAGTGCACAGACCTACTATGAGCCCTGATTCAAGGGCAAGACTGCATGAAATCAAAGATACCGGAGACAGCATTAAACTTATAGACTAGTTTTAAGAAAGAATCAAGCAGTTTTGAATTATTCTCAGAAATCTTGCATTTCCGATTCAGGCGAGATATAATTTTCAAAAATATTATTAGGCCGGCGGATATATGGAAAATAAGAACATACAAGAAATTCTCGAAAAGGTAAGCTCGGGAGATATGAGCCCTTCTGATGCGATGAAAAAGCTTAGGGTTCTCCCTTTCGTGCATACAGAAAATGCCTGCATAGATACTCATCGCTCAGTTCGATGCGGATTTCCGGAAGTGATTTACTGCCCGGGCAAGAGCACAGGCGAGATAGTTCAAATTTTCGGCAAGCTTTTTGAAACCGGGGTGAATATTTTAGCCACCCGCGCAGAAGAGCCGGTTTATCAAGCAGTTCGAGACAGCGGAATATGCCCGAGTGAGGAGCTAACCTACGACCCGAGAGGCAGAACAATAACTCTTATGCAGAATCATTACGATTCACTTACTGGAGATATATCCGTTGTAACAGCGGGCACCGCAGATGTTCCAGTGGGCAGAGAGGCCCTGGCAACCTGCCTTGCAATGGGGCAGAATGCCGAGCTGATTGCAGATGTAGGCGTGGCAGGGATACACAGGCTCCTCAGCAGGCTTGAACGAATCCGCAAGAGCAATGTAGTGATAGTTGCAGCGGGGATGGAAGGTGCTTTAGCGAGCGTAGTGGCAGGGCTGGTGGATGTCCCGGTGATAGCTGTGCCTACCAGCGTAGGCTACGGTTCCAGCTTCGGCGGGGTTTCGGCTCTTCTTACAATGCTCAACAGCTGCGCAAATGGGGTGAGCGTAGTGAACATAGACAACGGCTTCTCGGCAGGCTATACGGCCTCGTTAATCAACAGGAATTTTCAGCGGAGTGAGGAATGAATATTGTATCCAACATAAAATTTCTTGAGCCGAGAGTTTCAAACGGCTATAAAAATATGTACGGACGCTGCCTTATTGTGGGCGGTTCTCGGAATATGCCCGGAGCGCCTGTATTGTCCGGCAAAGCGGCCTTGCGTTCCGGAGCAGGTCTTGTGGAACTGGTTGTTCCCGAGCCTGCATATTTGCCTGCGGCTTCCAGCGAACCGTGTTATATGGTAACACCCGCAGGGGCAGACAGTACAGGAAAATTCAGCAAGGAATCTGTGGATGAAGTTCTCGCTTCTGCGGAGAAGGCAGATGTGATAGCCGTTGGGCCGGGGCTGGGAATTGGTGATAATCTTCAGCTTCTGATCTCTGAGCTGATAAAGGTGCCTGAATTTAATATTGTTATCGATGCAGACGGGATAAACAATCTCATACACATACCCCATTGGCCGAATATGGCAAGGGCAAACATAATCCTCACGCCTCATCCGGGCGAGATGAAGCGTCTTGCAGCTTCTATCTCGATGGAATATTCCCCTGATGAAAGGCTCGAAAATGCCGCCGAGCTCTCGCTGGAGTCCGGCACGATAGTTGTGCTCAAAGGAGCGGAGAGCGTTGCTGCTTTCGGCGAAGACTGCTATGTAAACAATACCGGAAATCCCGGAATGGCCACGGGCGGAAGCGGGGACGTGCTTACAGGGATGACAGCTGCTATCTGGGCGCAGATGCAGCGGAATCAGGCAGATGAAGACCAGCTCAGAAACGCATTTGATGCAGCAGTCCTTGCAGTTTATCTGCACGGGGCAGCTGGAGATATTGCTGAGGATAAGTGCGGTACAGCTGCTATGATCGCTTCTGATATTATTGAAGCTCTCCCGCAGGCCTTCCGAACCAACGGCATGTGATTCATCGCTTTACTGAATGGACGGCTCTTAAAATCTGAATATCGACAGGTAGTTATAACTGCCCGCTGCTGAGCAGGTTTCCGCTTTTATCCCAACAGCATCTTCCAGCTCTTCTGGAGTATATCGAATATTCAGAGCAGGCCCGAAACCGGTATCCTCCTTTTTGAATTCCAGAACAGCGAGCCTGCCTGAGGGCTTGAGGATTCGTGATGTTTCCTTCTTGAAGCTGCTGATTTGTCCGTCTGTAAATCCGTGAAATACGTTCGATATATACACCAGATCAACCGATGCGTCTTCAATCGGCAACTTTTCTGTAATGCTTGCAAGGTGCACTTCTGTGTTGTCTGAATCTAAATCGCTTTTGAGATTTTCGATTGAATCCTCGTGGGTATCTACTGCATAAACCTTCCCTTCGCTACCTGTTAGTTCGGAGAATAGTTTTGTCATATATCCATTCCCGCAGCCGGCATCAAGTATGCACTGGCCGGGAGTAATATCAAGAAGTTCTAAAACTGCTTCTGTATCAACTATAAGTTCGGACGATTTTCCGCCGTGCTGGTGATTGTGATTGCTGTTCATATTTAAACCTTGTTCCTTTATGTTAATTTGTTCCGATTTTATATGCAGGCTGAAACTTGTCAATTTGTCTGGCTTGACTATTACCTGCGATTTTATAGACTGTTTTGAGACGGTTAGAATTATCAGGGTTAGAAAAAAACGTATTTTCAGATTAAATGGTTATGATGCAAACTGAAAAGTGCGGCTAATATTCGTTTTCCTCTAAAAGGGAATCGATTTTCGAGGGGTTATGAAAAAATATAATTCGAATAATTTATGTTACTCAGAAATTAAGCTCTCGTTTCTGCATGTCTTGTTGTTAACTGCCTTAATCAATGTTCATTCTTACGCGCACGAGATTTGGTTTAATTCTTCAATGGAATACTCAGATTCCCGTCCGCAGCTGAGTCCGCAAAGCGAAGCTAACTTCTCCAGGGCCGATTTCGATGCGGAAAATATCGGCGGTTCAGGTAATAATTCAAGCGGAGGCAGCGATAACGGCACGGCAAACGACAGCTTTACCTATATTGCAAATAATCAGCCGATTCAAGGTCAAACTTTCACCACAGCAAATTCAGCTCACGGTTACAGACTGAATTCGATTACCGTTCAGATGGCAGGATATTCAAGCAATATCGTAGAGGGCAGTAATCAGGTTTTTTGGGACCTTAGAAAGCATAACGGCCCGATTATCCTAACAGTCGCAAGGATTGAAGGCAGCAGCAGAAAGGTTGTAACAACCCAGCTCTTTAAGGCGGGCGGACTGGATAACCCGGGCAGGGGGCAAAGCTCAAACGGCCCCGGTACTTACATCACATTCCATCTGCCATTTACAACATTTCTGCAGCCGAATACTCTGTACGGCTTTGAGATTGCAATCGGCAATGGCAGCGGCAATTTTTTTGAATGGCTTGGAACCAAAAGCGATTCCTATCCGGCAGGAAGCGCTTATCATCATTCCGGCAGTGAGGTTGCTCTGCTTGATGGAGACCATACCTTTGCTGCCGATATGACTGCCCTAAGCTCTCCTCCGAAAGGGTTTGAACATCCATCTGCACTTCACAGTCAAAAAGAGCTCAATTTAATGAAAGAGAAAGTAGAAGCTGAAGAGCAGCCATGGCTTTCAGGCTGGAATAAACTTCTCAGCAGTCCATACAATAATCTCGGCTGGCCTGCATACAACGTTGACTATATTTCCAGAGGCGGCGAATCAGATAACTATACCCGCTGCCAGCAGGATGCGCATCTGATTTACACTCAGGCCATAAGATGGCATATTACAGGATATAAAGCTTATGCAGACAGGGCAGTTGAGATAGCGAATGTGTGGTCTGATTTGGTTGGTTTGAAGGGCAATTCGAACAGGTCTTTAGCTGCTGGAATATGCGGCTTTTTATTCGCCTGCTCAGGCGATCTGCTAAGCTCATACCCGGGCTGGAAAGATGAAGATAAGAAGGCTTACAAGGATATGATGATGCGTGTGTTCTACCCTGAAAACTTAGACTTCCTCTGGCGCCATCACGATACTTTTTGGAGAGAGGGCGGCAACACGCACTACCGCCTGAACTGGGATACCGCAAATATGGCCTCTATGGCGGCTATCGGCGTTTTCTGCGATAACAGGGCTGTTTACCAGCAGGCCTTAGACTTTTTCAAATACGGCCCGGGCAGCGGAAGGGTTGAGCGGGCGGCTTGGTATATCCACCCAAACGGGCTCGGCCAAGGGGAAGAGGCCGGCAGAGACCAGGGGCACAATCTTGGCGGATGGTACTTTATGGCGATGCTCTGCAAGATTGCCTGGAATCAGGGTGATGACCTTTTCGGCTATGATAACAACCGGGTGCTTAGAGCATTTGAATACAATGCAAAATACAACCTCGGACGCGACGTACCCTACACCCGCCATCAGAACTGCGATATGGGATACACCGAGGGCTCAGTTTCAATCGCAGGAAGAGGGCTCGGCGGATACTTTCAGTATGAGCTGGTTTACAATCATTATGAAAAGCAGAAGGGCATCGCCGCACCTTGGAGCAGAAGGGCTGCAGAGCAGTTAATGCCCGAGCCTTGGCCGGATACCGGCATACATCCATCTCAGGTGGATTGGTTCGGCCTTGGAACGCTTACATTCACAAAAGAGCATCAGGCTGATGAAACGCCTCCGCAAGGGCTCAGAGCAAATTGGAGCAACAATCAGATTACCCTGTGCTGGTGGGGCTCAGCGGGTGCCGACAGTTATATTGTAAAACGCTCTGAATCGCCTGATTCAGCCTTTACTGAGCTTGGAAGGGTTTATCCCCCGGACTTGTATTTTCATGACACAAGCGTTGAAAACGGCAAAACTTATTATTATATCGTGGAGGCTGCAGGGTCATCTGAGAATCTGCAGAGTGAGCCTCTGCGAGTCTCGCAGGAGCTGGCCGCTCATTATACATTTGAAGGCAATGCCGATGATCTTGCCGGAAGCAGAGATGCCAAGCTCTGCGGAGCAGAAGACGGCCTGCCCGGTTTTGCCTCTGGATATAAAAGCGCAAAGGCCATAGATCTCAATGGAAAAAACCAGTACGTCAAACTTCCCGCAGGAGCGGGCAATTATCAGGATATTACCGTTTCAGCCTGGGTTTACTGGCGCGGCGGGGATAACTGGCAGCGGGTGTTTGATTTCGGTTCGGAGATTGAAAAGTCTATGTTCCTTACAGTTTCCGGCGATGGAGGGGTTCAGTTCGGACTGACAACCACAAAATGGGGTGATTTCGAAGGCGATGCCTGCTATTATCTCCGCGGACCGGAAATGCCCGTTAATCAGTGGACTCATCTGGCTGTTACGCTGAAAGGCGATACAGCAGCGCTTTATGTAAATGCAGAGCAAAAGGACGAAAAGACGGTGAGTCTTGTTGACCCGCTCTTTGCCCAGCCTTACTGCTATATCGGCAGGAGTATGTGGAATTCAGACCCGTATTTCAACGGCAAAATCGATGATTTCAGGATTTACAACTTCGGGCTTTCTCATGAGAAGATTCAGAGACTTGCAAATGATGATGACCCGCTGCAGGTTTTGCGTGCAATGGCAGAATGGTGGCTTTCAGTTTGCCCCTCTGAAAAGGAAAAAGAAAGCTGTCTCGCAATAGACTTTGATTCGAGCGGTATGGTTGATTTTAAAGATTTCTGCATAATCGCCTCAAACTGGATTTGATTTTTAATCATTATAATAATTTCTGCTTAATTAGAAAAATTAAAAAACGGATAAAGGTTTAAAGCCTTTTTACTTTTCCTCAAGCTTAAATTGAGATACTCAAGGAGCATTAAAATGGGAGAATCAGTTAAAACACAATTGGCATTTCTAACCTTCATTTTTGCAGGACTGCTTATTTTCAGCTCCCCACATGAAGGGAAGGCAGAAACAAAAGAGCAATTCTCCAGCTATTTATTTACATACTTCACCGGCAACGGCCCTGGACAGGAGCAGATACACTTTGCTCTCAGTCTCGACGGCTTCAATTACAAGGCTCTAAATAAAAACGAGCCTGTTATTTCTTCTGAAAAAATCAGCTCTACAGGCGGCGTGCGTGATCCGCATATCCTGCGTGGAGAAGACGGGGAAACTTTTTACATGGTGGCTACTGACCTGTATGTCCCTGAGATGGGGTGGAATAATTATGCTATGATTATGCTTAAATCTAAGGATATGATCCACTGGCAATCTTCCGTGGTTAATATTCCAGAAACTTACCCTGAAAAATTCGGCGATGTGAACCGCGTATGGGCGCCGCAGACCATCTATGACCAGAAGGCAGGGAAGTATATGGTTTATTTTTCTATGAAACACAGCGATGAGCCTGATGTGATATATTACGCCTATGCAAACGATAATTTTACCGGACTCGAATCTGCTCCAAAACAGCTTTATTTCCCGCCCGAAAACAGCAATACCAAAGCATGCATTGACGGAGACATAATTAAAAAAGACGGCAGATTCTACTTGTTCTATAAAGCAGAAGACGGAAACCCGGGTATCAAGCTTGCTGTTTCAAACAAGCTTACAGAGGGCTACAGGCTATACAGCAGCAGGCGGATGGACAGTTCGCGTCATAGAGTGGAGGGTTCGGGCATTTTCAAGCTCAACAGCAGCAGCGACTGGATCCTGATGTACGATGTTTACACCCGCGGCAGATACCAGTTCACACGTTCTTCTGATCTTCTCAATTTCGAAGTAATTGATGATGAGATCTCGATGGATTTCCACCCAAGACACGGAACTGTAATGCCGATTACAAGCAGCGAATACCTCAGGCTGGTTGAAAAATGGGGCTTACTGAAGCATCTGTCATTCAAAGCGGGTTCAGAATACGTAAAAACTAATAATGTTTCAGTTGATACAAAAAATAACATAATCCATCTTCCGGTGAAAAGAGGTGCTGATCTCAAAAGCTTCGACCCTGAATTGAGCGTGTGCTCTTTTGCATCAATAATGCCTGAGGGCAAGCAGGATTTCTCCCAAGGACCAGTCGAATATACCGTAAATATTGCTGAAAAAAAAGAGGTTTACAATATTACCGCTTCTCAATGGAATAATCCGGTGCTTGAAGGATTTTATGCCGACCCTGATGCGATTTATTCTGAAAAAACAGGCAAATTCTATATCTACCCAACAAGCGACGGATATACCGGCTGGTCTGGAACGTATTTCAAGGCCTTCTCTTCAGAAAATCTGGTTGATTGGGAGGATGAAGGTGTAATCCTCGACCTGAAAAAAGATGTAAGCTGGACGAACCGAAATGCATGGGCACCCTGCATAATAGAAAAGAAAATCGACGGGGATTATCAATACTTCTACTACTTTACCGCTGCCCAGAAAATTGGAGTTGCGGTTTGTGATGAGCCCGCTGGAACTTTCACTGACACGGGCAAGCCCTTAATCAGCTCTGCTCCGAAGGGGGTAAACCGCGGGCAGGAGATAGACCCCGACGTATTCTGCGACCCGAAGACAAACAAGAACTATCTGTATTGGGGCAATGGGTATTTGGCAGCTGCCGAGCTTAATGAGGATATGGTTTCCATCAAGAAGGATACGCTGAAGATTATGACTCCGGACAGTACATTCCGTGAAGGCGTGCACGTTTTCTCCCGCAAAGGCAAATACTACTTCCTCTGGTCTGAAAATGACACAAGAAGCCCCGATTACCGCGTGCGATACGCCTTGGCAGATTCGCCGACGGGAGATTTGATGATACCTGAAGATAATCTGGTTATTGCCAAATCGCCGGAAAAGGGGATTTACGCAGCCGGCCACAATTCTACAGTCAGCATACCCGGCAAGGACGAACGCTATATTGTGTACCATCGATTTACATACCCCAAAGGCATCGATATGGGGCGTTCGGCCGGTTATCACAGAGAAGTGTGTATAGACAGGCTCAAGTTCGATCAGTCCGGAAAAATTATCAGAACCGAGCCAACTCATAAGGGAATTTCACCTGTATCGGTTGAACAATAATTTTGGTTAGTTTTAAAGGGTTAGAATTATGAGAATCAGGAAGTTTTTTTTATGTTCAGTTTTAGCTGTTTTCTGTATTCTGCTGATGCGCAGCGATTTGTTTTCAGCGGAGAAAAACAGCCGCAAAGTGCAGGATTATCTCGAGCCTGTGCCTTTTACAGAGGTGAGCTTTAACGATGAATTCTGGCTTCCCCGCTTGCAGACAAACCGCAAGGTTACCGTTCCGCATATATTCAATAAGCTTGAAGAAACCGGCCGGATAGACAACTTTGCAATAGCAGGCGGCCTTAAAAACGGCAAGCCCCGCTATCATTTTCCGTTTGATGATACCGATATATACAAAACGCTTGAGGGAGCGAGCTATTCTCTGATGGTTTCGCCCGACCAGGAGCTTGAGAATTATCTTGATGAGCTTATAGAGCTTATCGCAGCGGCCCAGGAAGAAGACGGGTATCTTTATACCGTCCGCACCAATAGCGGTGATATATGGAGCGGAAAAGAGAGGTGGTCTTATCTCTCTATGAGCCACGAGCTTTACAACGCGGGACATCTGTTTGAAGCCGCGATTGCTCATTATCAGGCTACAGGCAAGAAATCGCTTCTGAATGTAGCAGTGAAATTTGCCGATCTTCTGGTGGAAACCTTTCATGAGAGCGGCGTTGAAATCCCGCCCGGTCATGAGATTGTTGAATCAGGCCTCGCAAGGCTTTCTGATGTTACCGGCAATAGAGACTACTTGGAACTTGCCAGATATTTCGTTGATATTCGGGGCAGGGTTACAGAAGACTACGAGCCTTGGGGCGAATACCATCAGGACCACAAACCCGTACTCCAGCAGGAAGAGGCCAAAGGCCACGTTGTAAGGGCGCTTTATCTGTACATAGGTATGGCAGATATAGCTTCTCGGATTCCGGATTCTGGCTACAGCGAAGAGCTTATGGATACGCTGGTAAAGATATGGCACAGCATCAATGATACAAAGATGTATATTACCGGCGGGCTAGGAGCAAAGCATGGCGGAGAGTCTTTCGGCAGGCCTTACGAGCTACCGAACGACGGATACTGCGAAACCTGCGCTCAGATTGCAAATGTTATGTGGAATCAGCGTATGTTCCTTCGCTTCAAGGAAGGCAGGTATATAGATTCCCTCGAACGCAGCCTCTACAACTCGCTAATCAGCGGAGTATCGCTGCAAGGTGATACCTTCTTCTACCCCAATCCGCTCGTCTCAAGCGGCGGCTATTCACGGAGCTCGTGGTTTGAATGCAACTGCTGCATAGGGAATATTGCACGTACAATCCCTTCTATCCCCGGCTATGTTTATGCCCGCAGCGAGGACGGGGTATGGGTTAATCTTTTTATTCCGGGCAAGGCTGGGTTTGAGCTGTCGAACACTCAGGTTGAATTTGTTCAGAAGGGCGGTTATCCTTGGAAGGGCAATATCTCAATAGAAGTTTCACCAAAAGATGAGGCTCGGTTTACAGTGTATCTCCGCATTCCCGGCTGGGCACGGAATAAACCTGTCCCAAGCAGCCTCTACCGCTATAAAGAAATGTTTGATAAACAGCCCGAGCTTTCTGTAAACGGAAAATCAGTCCCGCTGAAAACACAAAAAGGCTACGCTGCTATCAGCCGCAAATGGAAGTCAGGGGATAAAATTGAGCTGAACCTGCCGATGAAGGTTAGGAAGGTTTTGCCGCATCCGAATATCAAAGCGGACAGGGGCAGAATTGCCATGGAAAGAGGGCCGATTGTTTACTGCGCTGAATGGCCTGATTTTAACAGCAAACGTGTAACGCATTTGTATATCCCCGAAAATGCAGAGTTCAAGGCTGAATACCGCAAGGATATGCTTGGCCTTAATGGCGTTGCTGATAAAGGCTGCGTTCTTACAGGCACTGTAAAGGGTCTTTTCGAAAACGAAAAATCCTTGGCAGTATCTAAAAAAGTTGATTTTACTGCAATCCCGTATTACGCATGGGCTCACAGAGGCGAAGGTCAAATGGCGGTATGGCTGCCTGAAGAGAAAGATTTGGCAAATCCAATTCCTAAGCCTACCGTTAAAAAGATGCTTGGCCATTGGAAGCTTGAAGAGGAATCAGGAACTGCTGCAAAAGATTCAAGCGGACAAGGCGGCACCGGCAAACTCGCTGACGGGCTTTCTTTTGATGAAGATTCAAAAGAAACTGCTGCAGGAAGCTGTCTCCATTTCGATGGTACCGGCGACTATATCAAACTGCCCGAAGGTTTTGATGATTTTGTAAAGGGATGCACAATCTCTGTATGGGCATATCCAACAGCAGTTAATAGATGGGCGAGGTTTGTGGATTTAGGCAGCGGCGCGGCTTCAGACAATATCTTTCTAACGCGTGAGGCGGATTCGAATAATCTGATATTCGATTCCTTTACAGGAGCAAGCTCATCAGGCCTTGTTCGGGCGGAAGATGCTGTAGAGCTCAATGAATGGCAGATGTTTACCGCTGCTGCAGGCCCTTCAGGCAATGCTAAGCTTTTCAAGAACGGCAAACTTATAGCCGATGGAAAAATAGAGGTCTCAAATATAAAGCGAACCCGCAATTTCATCGGCAAAAGCAACTGGTCTGCCGATGAAAACTTTCAGGGGCTTATGGATGATGTGCGAATTTACAATTACGGCTTGAGCGATTCGCAGGTCAAGCAGCTCTATAAAAACACAAAACCAAGCCATTGATTCATTAGATTGCCGACTGCAGACAAATGTTGAAAAAAGGGTGCTTTCAGACGGGAAGCACCCTTAAATTTTTATCACAAATAACTATATGATGGACTATTCCTCAGCGGGCTTTTCAGCTGGATCTTCCTGCTTCATTCCCAAAACGCTGCTGTTCCATTGCTCAACTGTTTTTTCTACAGCCTCCGCTTTTAACTGCCCCGTTTTAACAGGCAGCCAGAGCGATACCTTCGGGACGTAGGTAATTACCATCAGCGAGACAACCATTGCCCCGAAGAACGGGAGCATATAACGTGTAACTTTGGCGATAGTAGTCTTTCCTGCACCGCATCCGATAAACAGGCAAGTCCCCACCGGCGGCGTACACAGTCCGATGCAGAGGTTGGCAATGAGCATAATCCCGAAGTGGATCTCGTGCATACCCATAGTTTTTACTACAGGCAGGAATATCGGCGTAAAGATAAGCACTGCCGGGGTCATATCCATAAAAGTGCCCACAAAAAGAAGCAGCAGATTGATTGTAAAGAGGATTACAACAGGGTTGTCAGAGAGGCTTATAAGCCCGCTGCTTACAGACTGCGGTATGTTGGCCATTGTCATTATCCAGCTCATCCCCGAGCTTGCTCCTATAAGAAGCATTACCACAGCAGTTGTTATTCCAGTTCGCTTGAGTATTTCGGGAAGCTCTTTCATCTTTATCTCCCGATACACCCAAACCGAGAGGATAAATGCATAAAGCACCGCTACCGCAGCAGCCTCTGTGGCTGTGAATATTCCTTTCAGAATCCCGCCTATTACTATTATTACAAGCAGAAGGCTCAGAATTGCCCGTTTGAACGACAGCAGTGCCTCAATAAACGAAACCCTGTCTGCAGAGCTGTATTTGTATCTGAAGGCAAAATAGCCGCATACGAACATTATAAAAAGTCCTGTGATTATCCCCGGAATTATCCCTGCCATAAACATCGCAGCAATGGATACGCTCCCCGCTGCAACGGAATAAACAATCATTACATTGCTCGGAGGGATAAGAAGTCCTGTAGTTGCAGCGGTTGTGGTTACGGCTACGTTGAATTCGCGGTTGTAGCCTTTCTTGTTCATTTCCGGAATCATAAAACCGCCTACTGATGAAACCGCAGCTGCTGCAGAGCCCGAAATAGATCCGAACAGCATGCAAGTAAGCGTGTTTACGTATGCAAGTCCGCCGGGAAACATACCCACTAATGAATTGGCAAAGTCGATAAGTCTTCGTGCCATACCGCCTCTACCCATTAGCTGGCCGGAAAAAATAAAAAACGGAATCGCAAGCAAAGCGAAGCTGTTTACCCCTTCGGCCATCTTCGCCGCCACCATAACTGTGGGGTCGCTTCCCTGAGCAGCGATCGCCATAAAGGCTGCTATAGCAATTGAAACCGCTATAGGAACGTTGATTATCAGCAGGAGTACAAATCCAAGTACAAGAATCAGTGTGATTGAACCCATTAGTTGTCCTCCTTTTGCTGGTCTTTTTCAAGAATTGTTTCTGCAAGCTGCTCGGCTGTAAACAAAATTATAAACGCACCGGCAATCGGCAGAGCAAAATATACATGCCCCATCGTTACGCCTAAAGCGGGCGTAAGGGCAGCGGTTGTCTGGTCCATATTCGCAGAGGCCACCTGAACCCCGCCGATTATGAAAACAGCAATAGCGAAAAACAGCACTGTCAGCTGCGTAAAAACCTTTACAAGCTTCCTGGCCTCGGGAGCGAGTTTGCCCACAAAATAATCAACTCCCAAATGGGCATTTTCCCCAAATGCCAGCGCACCGCCCAGAAGTGCAACCCATACCAAAAGGAAGCGTGCCAGCTCTTCGGTCCATTTGGCCTGCCCCCAAGAACGAAGCGTGTGAACACGCCCCACAATACATCGAGAACGAGCACCGCCATTGCAATTATCAGTCCGTATTCAAGCATTCGGCAGAGCCAGAATCTTGCTTTTTTAAGAAGCTCTATATTCATGGTTTAATCTCTCGAATCTTCTTTACAAGCTTGATGATTTCTTCATTCTCAATCGCTTCATACATAGGCTGCACCTTTTCTGCGAAGAGGCTCTGATCTACTTCATGTATTGTTACGCCGTTTTCTTCAGCAAATTCAAGCGATCTTTTTGTTTCTTCTTTCCAAAGCTCTCTCTGATATTCTCTGGATTCTTTCGCAGCTTTCATCAGCCAGCTTTGAAGCCTGCTGTCCAAACTGCGCCATATCTTTGTGCTCATAAGAAGCACATCAGGTATGCGGGTGTGAGCATCTTTGGAGAAATGCTTGCACACTTCGTAATGCTTGTTTGTCGTGAAGCTGGGCGGGTTGTTTTCAGCCCCGTCCACTGTTCCCTGAGCAAGAGCTGTATAGAGCTCGCCCCAGGCGATTGGTGTGGGGGATGCCCCCAGCGAGCTTACCATCTTCATTGCCATCTCGCTGTTCATTACTCTT
Organism: Sedimentisphaera cyanobacteriorum; assembly: GCF_001997385.1. NCBI lineage: Bacteria > Pseudomonadati > Planctomycetota > Phycisphaerae > Sedimentisphaerales > Sedimentisphaeraceae > Sedimentisphaera > Sedimentisphaera cyanobacteriorum. Next base: position 741,010 of record NZ_CP019633.1, read on the forward strand.
ATTTTCAGGTTTTTCAGGTCCTCCGGAGTTTTTACAGGCTTGTCCTTAGTGTAAAAATTTCTGCTCCCCGAATCGTAGTAGCAAAGCCCTTGAACACCTTTATCATTGCCTTTTTTAAGCAGTTCGCCCCCAAGCTCGCTTTTTAGTACTGTCCAGAAATGCTCTTCAGAACGGAATAGATATGGAAGGCCGAAAACCTTCAGCTCAGGTACAAAATTTTCCAGAGATGCTGCTGAAGTCTTGGTCATTGCAAGGTCGCCGCTGCGAAGCTGCGCTATACACTCCACCTCCGAGCCCAGTACACTGCTTGGATAGATGTCGATTGTGGCCGTCCCGCCGGAGAGCTCCTCCAAACGCTCCTTCATAAAGACCATGCCCTTATGAACGGGGTGGTTTGTGTCAAGGCAGTGGCCGAGTTTAAGAACGGTTTTCTCAGACCTGCCTTCCATAGAACGGACAAACAATGAGAATATGCCCGTTGCTATAATAAGGCCTATTATTAAACCGCTTACAAAAAATGAAGATTCTTTTTTCACGTTTACCCCGCTTAAAAATTAGATACTAAACTGTTCTTCTAAAACTGCCGCAGATGCACCTTTCATCAAGGCATTATGGCCTGCCTGAGCAAGTCTTATCTCGATATTTCTTGAAGATTCGTCATAAACATTTGTTTCAAAACGACTCAAGAGATGATGCTTAAAATAATCAAAACTGACCTCATTGATATATCCGGCAAGAATTAACACGTCCGGGTCGAATATATTAATAGCAGCAGCTGCTGCCCAGCTTATTTTCTCGGCAGCGTAATCTCTAAGTGATAAGGCGTATTCATCGCCTTCTTCTATAAGCTTTTTCCACTTGCCGGCGACTACTTCAGGCTGGTCATCTTCAATAATAATTTTGGAAAAACCGCTTTGAACGCCGGATGCAAGGTCTTTTTTTACCTTGTCAGCTATTGCAGGTCCTGATATATGCGCTTCAAGACAGCCGCGCTGCCCGCAACCGCATAGAGGCCCATTTGGGTCTATTACAATATGCCCAATCTCTCCGCAGCGGTTTGTTGCCCCGTTGATAAGGTTTCCATCTACTATAGTATTAACTCCCACTCCATCGGCGGCATTGAAGTAAACAATGTTCTTTTTAGTAAGTGATGGAGATGCGTTCAACTCAGCAAGAAGCCGTACTTTGGTAGTGAAAACATAAATCGGACATTCGAAATAATCTTCGAGCATTGCCTTGAGCGGGATGTTTTTCCAGCCAAGAGGGCCTGATAGCTTAACAACACCTTCTGGTGATATTGAACCGCTTAATGCTAAACCTATACCGCCAAGCATATTACTGCTTATTTCGTATTTATTGAGCAATCCTTTGATGCTGATTTCTGCAAGTTTTACAACATTTTCAGCGGAACGGTCTAACTCTAAAGAAAGATTAACCTTGTCTCTTAGAGAGGAATTAAGGTCGTATAATGCTAATAGTATATGACTTGGTGAGATTTCTGCGCCCACCACGAACCCACCGGATGGGTTGATTGAAATCAACTTCGGCCGGGCTCCTCTTTTTACGCTTTCAACCTGCGTTTCCTGAATTAACCCTTTTTTTCGCAGCCGACCTACAATATAGGTTACAGTAGAACTGCCCAGTTCAGTTTTTTGACAGAGCTGAGCTTGAGAAAGCGGTTCCTGCCTGCGAAGAATATTCAGGACAAGCTTTTCATTCTTGAGACCGGCGTTTTTAGAATCTATAGCAGTTAAGTTCATATTTATATAATAACTCATTCAATGAGCTTTTCAAGAAACTATTCGTTGAAATTGAAAATTTTTCAGTTATAATAAAACTCAAAGCTTGAGTTTAATCATACTATATTGAGGTTGCCAAATGAATAATTTATTTGACCTAACAGAAAAAAAATACGTTATAACCGGCGGAGCAGGCGTTTTAGGAAGCAGAATGGCCAAAGATCTCGCTGCTGCCGGAGCGAAAGTGTGCATTGCTGATAACGATCAGGACAATGCCGAAAAGGTTGCAGGCGAAATAAATGAGCAGGGCAGTTTTGCTGTCTCAGTGAAGTGTAATGTGCTGAAAAAGGATGAAGTCCGCCAGACACTTGAAAAATCTGAAGAGCTCATGGGCGGGGTTGACGGTCTTATAAACGCCGCAGGAGGGAACAGAAAAGATGCTACTGCCTCAGGAGATTTGAAGTTTTTTGATATTCCTGAGGATGCTATGCATTTCGTATTTAACTTGAATTTCTTTGGAACATTTCTACCTTCTCAGGTTTTCGGAGAGTATTTCGCTGATAAAAAGCAGGGCAGCATACTAAATGTATCAAGTATGGCAGCTCTAACACCCCTGACCAACATTTGCGGCTATGCCGCAGCAAAGGCCGCAGTAAGCAATTTCACTCAATGGCTTTCAGTGCATATGGCAAAAAATTATTCTCCGCAGATAAGGGTGAACGCTATTGCCCCGGGCTTTTTCCTCACTGAACAGAACCGCTTTCTTCTCACTGATGAAAAAACAGGCGAACTCACTGACAGGGGCTCCACGATTATAGAACATACACCTATGGGCGAATTCGGAAAGCCTGAAGACCTAAGCGGCACCGTTTTCTGGCTCTTAAGCGATGCTTCAAGATTTGTAACAGGAACCGTAATCCCTATCGACGGGGGCTTCAGTGCTTTCAGCGGTGTTTGATAACGGCAGGGCAGCAGTTTACCCATTTTAGAGGCAATTTAATTATGCTTTACAGCAGCACAGGCAGTGAAAACACCAACCTATCCGGCGAGGATCTGCGAACGGTTTTGTATGAGGCTCTGGACAAGCTTTCTGGCCGCAAAAGGGTTCTGGTGATACCGCCGGACAATACGAGATTCTATTCCCGTGCAGGCGAGCTTACCCGCTTTGCGTGGGAGTATTATGGGGATAAGCTAACTGATATTCTCCCCGCCCTTGGAACTCATAACCCTATGACAGCAGCTGAAATCAAGCGGATGTTCGGGGATGTGCCAAAGGAGCTTTTCCGCGTTCACAACTGGAGGGAGGATATAACAGCCCTCGGCCACGTACCTTCAAGCTATATCAGCGATGTCAGCGGGGGCAGGCTCAATTTCGACTGGCCTGCGCAGGTGAATAAACTGCTTGTAGAAGGCGGTTTTGACCTGATTCTTTCGATCGGCCAGGTGGTACCGCATGAAGTTATCGGTATGGCAAACTACAACAAGAACATATTTGTCGGGACGGGCGGGGCAGAAGGTATAAACAAAAGCCATTATCTGGGTGCAGTTTACGGGATGGAGCGGATAATGGGCAAAGCGGAGAATCCCGTTAGAAGCGTTCTGAATTACGCAAGCGAGAATTTTGCGAAAAGCCTTCCTGTTGTTTACGCCCATACAGTGATCGAGGCTGGTGAAAACGGTAATACAGCTCGAGGACTTTTTGTAGGCGATGATGAGCAGTGTTTCCATAAAGCAGCGGAGCTGGCTGAGAAAGTGAACGTAACCAAAGTAGAAAAGCCGCTGAAGAAGGCAGTTGTCCTGCTTGAGGCAGACGAATACAAAAGCACATGGCTTGGAAACAAGGCTATATACAGAACCCGTATGGCAATGGCGGACGGGGGCGAACTGATAATTCTTGCCCCGAGCGTTAAGGAATTTGGCGAGGATAAACAGATCGACAAACTGATTCGCAAATACGGCTACACCGGAACGCCGAATGTGCTTGAACAGACAGAGAAAAACAGCGACTTGAGCGATAATCTAAGCGCTGCCGCCCACCTGATACACGGCTCCTCAGAAGGGCGGTTCAATATCACTTACTGCCCGGGCGGCTTAACAAGAGAGGAGATTGAATCGGTGAATTTCAGATACGCCAGTTTGGATGAGATAATGAGAAAATACAGCCCTGAAATGTTGAAGGACGGATTTAATAACATTGAAGGCGAAGAAGTTTACTTCATTTCAAATCCAGGGCTCGGGCTCTGGAAGAGTTAAGGCAAATATTTAATAAAGATTGGGGAAAATATGAACGATATGAAAAAATATTCTATCCTTGTTCCAACTAGTATGGGACTCCGGCTGACCCCCGAGAATTCTCAGCCCTTCCACTGCACCGAAACCTTCAAAATGCAGGCAACCAGCGCTGAAACAAACGTAGCAAGCGTTTCCTCATATCTGGGTATGCCCGTGAAGGTTTTAACCGCCTTTGTAAAAGGCAGTCCTGTATCCCGCTTCATTAAGGACAACCTCCAAGGCCGCGGGATGGACTATGAAGGAGCAGAATTCGAACAGGGCGGGCCATGGGGCTTTCGTCATCAGATAAATATGGCCGGCAGCGGCTGGGGCTCACGCGGGCCGCGCGTGCACAACGACAGAGCAGGCGAAGTTGGAAGAGAGCTGAGCTCGGAATATTTCGATTTCGAAAAAATCTTTGCAGAAGAGGGAGCCCGCATAGTTCACCTGTCCGGTTTAGTGGCGGCATTGTCAGAGAAATCCAGCCAGTTCTGCCTTGATGTGGTTCGATCTGCCAAGAAAAATGGCTCGCTTATCTCATTCGATCTTAACTACAGGGCAAGCTTTTGGAAAGGCCGTGAGAAAGAGCTCGGCGAGGCTTTCGCTGAGATTGCTTCAAACAGCGATATACTTATCGGAAATGAAGAAGATTTTCAGCTCTGCCTTGGGATTGAAGGCCCTGAATCAGGCGGAAAAGGCCTGGAAGAAAAAATCGATAACTTCAAAGAAATGATTGGAAGAATACAGAAGGCCTATCCGAATGCGAAATGGTTTGGAAACACGCTCCGTGAGGTGGTTTCGGCAAACACGCATAAATGGGGAGCGATTCTTACAGACAGCAGCGACTGGGAGATAATAAGCCCCAGAGAGATAGGCGTGTTAGACCGTATCGGAGGCGGCGACGGCTTCGTTGGCGGCCTGCTTTACGGCATACTTAAAGGCTGGGATGCAGCAAACTGTGCCCGTTTCGGATGGGCAGGCGGAGCCCTCGCTGCCACTATGCTAACAGACTACGCCCAGCCAGCAGATGAAGACCAGCTATGGAGCATCTGGGAAGGCAATGCGAGAGTAAAAAGATAATAGAATTTAACATTAGGAGATAATAATATGGCAAAAGCAGATATAGCAGTAGTAGGCTTGGCGGTGATGGGTGAAAACCTCATCCTGAATATGGAAAGCAAAGGCTTCACCGTTGCCTGCTATAACCGCACGGTTTCCAAGGTTGATAATTTTATGAACGGCAGGGCAAAGGGCAAAAATATTATAGGCTGCCGGAGTATAGAAGAGCTGCTCAGCTCGCTCAAATCACCGAGAAAAATTATGCTTATGGTAAAGGCGGGAAAACCTGTCGATGCTTTTATTGAGCAGGTTCTACCCCATCTTGACGACGGAGATATTGTAATAGACGGGGGCAACAGCCATTTCCCCGATACAATCCGCAGAACTGAATATGTGGAAGGCAAGGGCAAGCTCTATATCGGAACAGGCGTTTCGGGTGGCGAGGAAGGGGCTCTTTTAGGCCCCTCTATAATGCCGGGGGGAAGCCCAGCTGCCTGGGAGCACGTAAAGCCCATATTCCAGAAAATCTCAGCCCACACAGAAAAGGACGAGCCCTGCTGCGAATGGGTTGGCGAAAACGGAGCAGGCCATTTCGTTAAGATGGTTCACAACGGCATCGAATACGGCGATATGCAGATGATCTGCGAAACATATCAGCTTATGAAATACGGCCTCGGTATGAGTAATGAGCAGATGAAGGACGTTTTCACCGATTGGAATGAAGGCGAGCTGGATTCTTATCTCATAGAGATTACCCGCGATATACTCGGCTGCAAGGATGAAAGCGGGCAGTATGTTCTCGATTTAATCCTCGATACTGCCGGCCAGAAAGGTACAGGCAAATGGACAGCGATAGCTTCTCTGGATGTAGGTCAGCCGCTTACGCTCATTGGAGAGGCTGTTTTCGCGCGCTGCCTTTCAGCACTCAAAGATGAACGGAAAAAAGCTTCTGAGGTGCTTTCCGGGCCTGATGCTGAGTTTGAAGGCGACAAGGCTAAAATGATTGACGATCTCCGCAAGGCGCTCTATGCCTCGAAGATCGTAAGCTATGCTCAGGGCTATCAGCTTATGCGTGCAGCTGCAGCAGAATATGGATGGAATCTCAATTATGGCGGAATAGCACTTATGTGGCGGGGAGGATGCATTATACGTTCGGTATTCCTCGGAAAGATTAAAGAAGCCTTCGACAAGAATCCAGAGCTTACCAACCTCCTTCTCTATCCGTTCTTTGCAGAAGCGGTACAAAACAGTCAGGATGCTTGGAGACGTGTGGTAACAACTGCCGTTAAGCAGGGGATTCCTGTGCCGGCTATCAGCAGCGCGCTTGCATTCTACGACGGCTATCGAAGCGAGCGTCTGCCTGCAAATATGCTTCAGGCACAGAGGGATTATTTCGGAGCTCACACCTACGAGAGGATCGACAAACCTCGCGGCGAATTCTTCCATACCAACTGGACAGGACGCGGAGGAGAAACCGCTTCTTCAAGCTATATTGTTTAGTGAACTAATCTCCGAAAGGAAAGCAGTATGGATAACTTTATAACAGATAATTTCCTCCTGAAAAGCGGGTCAGCCCAAAGGCTTTACCACGAATTTGCAAAGGATATGCCGATATTTGATTATCACTGTCATCTGCCCCCTAAACAGGTGGCAGAGGATGCTATGTTTGAAAATATCACTCAGGCGTGGCTCGCGGGCGACCACTACAAATGGCGTGCTATGCGTACTAACGGAGTGGATGAAAAATTTGCAACCGGCAGCGCTTCAGACCGCGAAAAATTCCGCAAATGGGCTGAAACTATCCCCTATGCCCTGAAAAGTCCGCTCCACCATTGGACTCATCTGGAGCTGAAGCGTTATTTTGGTATAGATGAGCTTCTCAGTCCCGCCTCCGCAGACAGGATATACGATAAAGCAAGCGAAATGCTTAGATCAAGTCAGTACAGCACCCGAAATCTGATGCGAATGATGAGTGTGAAGGCAGTTTGCACCACAGACGACCCCGTTGACAGCCTCGAATATCACAAAAAGATTGCTGAAGACGGATTTGAAATCAAAGTTCTCCCAACGTGGCGGCCGGACAAAGCCATGGCTGCGGAGGATACTGATAAGCTCAATCAGTGGATTGAGAAGCTCAGCGAGGCAGCAGATATAGAGATTAGTGATTTTCACGCCTATCTGGAAGCCCTCAAAAAACGCCACAGCTTTTTCCACCAAAACGGCTGCCGCATATCAGACCACGGCCTTGAAACTGTTTTTGCTGAGGATTACACCGAATCGGAAATCAAAGCGATTTTTGAAAAAATTCGCTCAAACAAAGAACTTGACCGCGATGAAGTGAACAAATTCAAATCTGCAATGCTGACTGAGCTTGCTGCTATGAATCACTCCCGAGGCTGGGCGCAGCAGCTTCATCTCGGTGCAATAAGAAACAACAATTCGAAGATGTTTAAGTCTCTAGGCCCGGATACGGGATTTGATTCGATTCTCGATGCCGAACTTGCTAGGCCCTTATCTAAATTTTTAGACAGATTAAACACCAATGACAGCCTCGCAAAAACCATTATCTACAACCTGAACCCCAGAGATAATGAGCTTATAGGCTCTATGATAGGCAATTTTCAGGATGGAAGCATCCCGGGCAAGATGCAGTTCGGCACGGCCTGGTGGTTTTTGGACAACAAATCAGGCATGGAAAGGCAAATTGAAGCTCTCTCCAGCCTCGGATTGCTGAGCAGATTCATTGGTATGCTCACTGATTCCCGAAGCTTCCTTTCCTATCCGCGGCACGAGTATTTCAGGAGGATTCTCTGCAATATTCTCGGCAATGATATCGAAAACGGAATTGTCCCGAATCACCTGAATTCTCTGGGCAGAATGGTTCAGGATATATGCTTTAACAACGCAGAAAATTACTTTCAGATAGACCTTGATTGAACAAATAAAACCTTTTTCATTAATACCTTAAATTAGGCGAAGTTTATACTTCGCCTTTTTTCGTAAAAATTCAGGACAGATATATATTAACTCTGAGAAGAAAGATGAATTTTGAAGAATGATTTCACAGCCATCCCATAAGTCCATAAATTTATCGTTGAGGGCTTGTTTATTGTATTAAAACGCCCTTTTCTTGAAGGATTTGAATTACCCCAGTTTGCATTTTTTTTGCTTTTGTTCAATTGGCAGTTTTTTGCTCAATACTGCCCGCTCTCTTTTCACCTCTTTATTTTCGTAAAATCTTGCTACATATTAAAACCCGGCAAATAAGCCTGCTGAGGGCTGCCAACCATACGCGGTGAACCACGTGCTGTCCCACAGGCAGCCATAACGCTAAAAACATCCAGCCGGCTGAATAATAACCCCTCAGTAAAGTAAACAATCGGCTGAATGCTCCTTTCCACTGACCGAGGAAACCTATATACCTTATTAAAATATAAGCCAGCATAGCCGTCCATACTTGCCATAGAATTGCTTTTTGGCTATGCCCTAGGAAATCGCTTAGCTGCAAAGTCTGTTTTATCTGCTTGAAAAACACCTCTATACCCCAGCGGCACTTATATAGGTCGCAAATACTGCTCGGCGCCCACTGCATATTGTTCGTGATAAATTTCATAAGCTTTTTCTCGCCGTTAATTTCCACATAAGCCTTAACTAAACGGAGCTTCTTCGGGTATGCCTCGCGGCTTTTCGGCATTTCAAGTTCAATTAAAGCATCGTATTGGATATTACCTTTTGGTTCTGTATTCTGTTTAACAAAACGATATTTCATATTATCTTTGGCTCTGGTAACCCAGAATAATTCTCGCCTGTCAAGATCTGCTAGATGCTTAAAATCCACGTAAGCCTTGTCAAAAACCGCTATTTCGCCGCTTTTAAGGTCCTGACAGAGCTGATAAGCTTCTGTCGAATCATGGGTTGAGGCTTCTTTTACAATAGCAAATTGAGGCAGGAACGTCTGGAGATTCAGCTGCATATGGCACTTTGCAGCCGCTTTTCGTCTGCGATGTTTAGCCCAGTCAATACAGTTGGCTACAAGCTGGATCGTGGTTGAGTCAACCGCATATATTGCTCTCTTAAAACGCCTCGGAAGGCCGGAATACTTATGGCCTCTCCCAAAATCAAGATGTTTGTTCTGGATATGGGACAGCACCTCCCAGAAGAGAGTCTCTGCCATAAGAGGATCTCGAACCCTGTTTGCATGAGAAAGCCCATTCCTGCTTGGAGGGGTTGCACGGCGGATAGGAGTCAAAGCTCCAGAATGATTACGCAATGTGTCGGAAACGTCGTTGAGCGAGAGACTGTGAGCAATCTGGACATGAAGCATAGATACAATGTGCGACCAGCAAGAAAATGTTCGTGATTGCTTGTCAATACCGAAAGACCGAGACAATTTTGAAACAAGATGTGCAGGAATATGTTGGCATATTTGCTTAAGAATGCTATATTGATGTTTGGCGGGTGTCATGGGTTACTCCTAATTTGTTTAATTAGACTGAAAGAATTAGTGTAACTCATACCCCGCTGATTTTAAAGAAACATCTTGTATTTTGCTCTTCTATGGAATGGCTGTGGAATGATTTATGAAAGGTGAATAATGATTAGGTATATTTTAGCATTTTCAGCAGCAGTGCTTTTTCTTGCGCCGAAAGCTAAGCCTCAGGACCTTGGTGCGAATTTCAATGAGAATCTGGGCAGGCCTCTGGAATTTACAGAGCAGATTGAAAATGAAAATATCAGATATGTCCGTGCTTTCATAGATTTTATGGACTATTTTCTTATCCTTGATGAAGAAAGGAAGATAAGCGGAGTTGATTTAGATGCAATCCGAAACCACAACCCTTCTGAGAGGTTTGCTGCGGTAAAGGATAAGTCCGAAGGCAGGCTTGAGCTGATCTCGAGCTTTAAGATTCGCTTTGACATTTGCAAAGGTGATGTCCCGTTGCTTCATTCAGAGCAGCTGGAGTATGTGTTCACTGCTGCGGAGGAATTCCTCAAATCCTATAATCTTGGAGAAAAAATCAGCATATTGGTAATGGGTAATGAGCCTATGTTTGCATCGGGCAGGGATTCAAAGGACTATGCTCGCTTTATCAGCGAACTGGCAGACAGAATAGCAGGCTGGAAAAAGAAATACGGCTGGGATTTTCTCGTTTTTGCCGGCTCGCTCAATAAAGTATCCTTCAGCAAACACCCGACAATCCCTGAAGTGATCAAGGTGGCAAAGAGGAACAAAAACATAGACGGACTTGATATTCATATACATGCCAGAAAAAGAAAGCATCTGAGGGAAGATTTCAGGTTTATACGAAAAAAAATAGGATTTAGAAAAAAGCTTATATGCACTGAATTTTCGGTTGTTTGGGTTTTTCAGGGACATTTAGGCGAGCCGCTCGGTGAGTGGGGCGAGAAAAACGGCTTCAATCCGGAAATGAAGCTTTGCGAATGGCTTACACTGCTTTCACGCAGGGCGGAAAACGGAAACCCTATATCTGCGGAGCTGTTCGAAGAGTATTTCGAAAGCCGGAGCTGGTATCCCGCTAACTGGTACAAGACCTTCTATGATGCCTGCAAAGATTATGATGTTTATGCAGCCTCAGGCCGGACATTCTGTGATATGGGGGTACGCAAATACAGAGAGGACAGCAAGATGTGGTGCCTGGGATCGGTATTCAGCGGCAAATTTATGGGGAAAAATGAAGACGGCAACCAGAACCCGAGCCCTCTATTGTACCCGGAATTCAAGGCAGCAACCGAGCATTCCTTAAATGAAAGACTTAAACATAAATAGCAGTGTTTCTTTTCGATTAAGCTTTTTTTTATCCGTTCTGCGGTTTTTAACTGTCAGTTTATTTACTTTTTTGGCGATTTAGCGGTATTAATTCTTGTTATTAAGCCGCAGAATGATAAAATGCTCACCTAATAGTTTTGATTAAAAATTGTCTCAAAAACGGAGTGAAATTATGAATCGAATCGTTGTTTTGTCGCTCGCTTTGGTTATGACCTTGAATGCTGGAGCTATTGCTTACAGCGGAGGTAATGGAAGTGCTTCTGCTCCTTATGAAATTTCTACCGCAGAAGAGCTCTTCAATCTCTCGGAAGAGAGTTCGGACTGGTCATCACATTTCATTGTTACTTCAGATTTGGATCTTTCAGGTTTTCCTGATATTACGATCGGTAATTCAAGCACGCCTTTTACCGGAAGCTTTAACGGCGGGGCGGTATCGGGCGGTATTGCTGTTTTAGACGGTTACATATACCAGAAAGGCCACACCATCAGCAATTTTAACACCACAGGTGAAGGTCTTTTTGGTGTAATTGGCTCAGGCGGTGAAGTGCAGAACGTTCTTCTGATAGACCCTTTAGTTCAGGCAGGCGACAGTACGGATAATGTTGGTGCCGTATGCGGCGAAAACGACGGCGGAAGCATTTCAGACTGCTCTGCTGTTAAGTCTGAATTTGCAGACCCTAATACAGTAAACGTTTCCGGTGATGATTCCATCGGCGGGATCTGCGGATATAATTCCGGCGGCACAATTACAGGCTGCTTCTCTTCTGTTAATGCAGAAGGGGATTCTATGGTAGGCGGCATCGTCGGCGAGCAGAAAAATCTATCCCAGATAAGCCAGAACGTTTCTTCCGGCAAACTCAATGCAACCAACTCGTTTTCTTCAAAAGCGGGAGGTATTGTCGGAGAAAACAGCAACAGCAATATTCTAAACTGCTATTCATTTGCACAGATTACAGGCCCGAGATATACGGGCGGCATTGTAGGTTCCAATACTTCAGGTACGATTGCCCAGTGCTATTGGGCAGGCCCATCGATTACTTTCAACTTAAACGGAGGCGGCGTTGTTGGAGACAGAAACTCCGGAGCATTTTCAGGCTGCCTGTTTGACAATACCAAAGTTGACGGTCTTACCGGTGTCGGCTCAGGAGCCAGCGTTGGAATAGAAGGCAAAACGAACGAACAGCTCAGAATGTATGATACATACAATTCAGCAGGATTTGATTTTGAAAACAGCTGGCTTATCGTTGACGGCAACGACTTTGCCAGACTTGATAATACCGGCTACCAGCCGCCTCAGCTCCCAAATCTCGAGCCAGCTGTTACCAGCGAAACATCACTTAGCCTTGGCACAGGAGACAGCTTCCAGATAAGCTTCTCAGAGATAAATGACGGAACAGACTCTGCAGCCGCGCATTCTGTTAAAATTTACTACAACACAGTTGACAGCGGCTGGGATTCAATTCTTGATTCTCAGGGCAGTATTCAAGAAGGGACTCCCGGATATATTGATTCCGCAGCAGTGCCTGAGCTCGCAGTTGACGCTTCACACAGCGGCAGCTTCAGCATCACAGCAACTGATAACGGCAATATGATGTATTTCAGGGTTTACAGCGACGCAGACCAAGAGCTTCTTGAATTCAGCGAGCTGGACAACTATTCTCAAACTGTTTCTGTTGAAGTGGTGCCGTTGCCTGAGCTCAGCATCACCTCTGTAGCTCCTGAAACACAGATGGTTGAGCCCGATACGTCTGTGAGTATCGACGTTACTATTGAGAATTCCGGGCCTGCTGTTGCGGGCGATTTCGATCTTTCCCTTTACTACTCCTCTGAACCTGCAGCCAGCTGGACTGATGCAATAGCAGACTCTTCAGCTGAGCACATCAGCACTCAGGTTATAAGCGGTATCGGCGAGCTTGCCTCTGCCACTGAGACATTCAATTTCAATTCAGGAACTCAGTCAGGCCTTGGCTACTATGCGTTTATGGTTGATTCAGGCAAAGTTGTAGGCGAGGCTGACGAGAACAACAACTTCTCTTCTGCTTCTACAGATTCAGGCGATATCGAAATTACCGTGCTATCCGGCATAGACCTTATCGTACCGAGCGGCTCCTCTGAGCTGCCTGATATCTATGCAGGCGAGCAGATGCAGATTACTGCCTCTATTGAAAATACCGGCCAGAATCCCGCCGGAGCCTTCCAAGCAGCACTTCAAAGCTCTCAGGACGGTGTGAACTGGACGAATGCAGATACAGTTTCAGTTTCTTCTCTTGCAGCGGGAGCGAGCATTTCCAAAGACTTTACATATACCGCACCAGATCAGGCCGGAGCTTATCAGCTCAGGGTATTGGCCGATTCAGGTGATGCTGTTCCTGAAGACAGCGAATCTAACAATACATGGGATACAGGCGGAGTTAATGTTTTAGACACTATAGACCTTACCGCTGAATTCACAGGTGATTTAGCTGTAAACGGCGCTGAACCCTCTGAGAATCTTTCAATACCATTTACAGTTACCAACACAGGCAGCGGCGATTCCGGCAGCTCATTCACTTCAACGCTTTATATGAGCGAAGACCCGCAGGACTGGGGCTCGCCAGCCGCTGTTGCTGATATTTCCAGCAGCGAGCTTGCAGCAGGCGCAGCCGTGAATGAGCAGTTCGACATAACTCTGCCCGATCAGGCAGGAACTTATTACTACCGCGTGCTTGCTGATTCAGCGGGACAAGTGGCAGAAGTCCCTGCTCCTGCAAACGAACAGAACAACTGGACAGTCGAATATGTTACAGTAGATATCCCGCCGGTTGTTGACTTAACACTTTCCAACGTTCCTGCCGGTCTCGGTCAGGTTTATTCTGGCGAATCGGCTGATTTCAGCGTAACAGTTTCTAACGAAAGAACCGGTGAAGCATCTGCATTTGATGTTAAAGTTTCCCTGAAAAAGGCGGATACAAACTGGTTTGAGGTTGCTTCAGAGGGTGTTATAGCTTTGGCGGGCAATTCCTCAGAGCAGGTAAACTTTACCTTTTCGCCGGATACTGCCGGAACGTATCAGGTGAAAGTGGCGGTTAATCCCGATCAGGCTGTTGAAGAAGTGGACTACTCAAACAACGAACAGCTTGCAGGTGAGCTTGAGGTTCTCGAAAAAATAGACCTGCTCTCCTCCTTCGCTGATTACCTCACAAGCCCGATAAGCAGTCCTGCTGGAATGCAGGTTAATGTTCCGGGCGTAATAACAAATATTGGCACTGACACCGCTCTTCCCGAGTCTGGGAAGATCGTTACATCCCTTCTGCTGTCTGATGTTTCAGGCAGCTGGGAATCTTCGCAGCAGGCAGCGAGCTTTGAGAAGAGCTTCGTGCTTGCAGGGGAGCCGGCAAACGGGAATTTCCAGTTTACTGCCCCTGCCGCTCCGGGTGAATATTTCCTGAAAACTCAGGCTGATACAAGCGAAGCAGTGGATGAGTTCGACGAAACGAATAACCTCTCAGATGAGGTTATAACTCTAAACGTTCTTACAAATATTGATCTGGCCGTAACAGACTACCCCGCAGGCGGGACGTCTGCCTTTATGAACGGGGATGTGAATGTAAGCTCTGTTATCACGAATCAAGGCGTTAATACTGCCGGTGAGTTTGATGTTGAGATTTATAAATCCTCAAGCCAAGTTGACAACTGGGAATCTCTCAGTCCGGCCGATTCTCTCACCGTTGCCACTCTGCCTGCCTCTGGCAGCACTAATGCAGACTTCAGTTTCCCTGTAACTGAAACCGAAGCACAAACTGTTTATCTGCGAATCAAGGCAGACAGCGGCTCGGCAATTGAAGAAACAGGCGAAGTGAACAACTGGTCTGATGTGTTCGAGCTTGAAATCAAGCCTGATGTTGATCTTAATGCAGCTTCTTCAGTTGAATCAGCGGAAGTTGCAAGCGGCGAAGCCGTAGAATTTGATATTACTGCTTCAAACAGCGGCAGTTCAGATTCTGGTGCTTTTGAAGCCGCAGTATATATCTCAGAGCAGGATGCTGGCTGGGAAACACTGGAGGCCTCTGAGATCGTTTACAGCGATGAGATTGCCGGCGTTTCTTCAGGAACCAGCGAGATTATGCAGGTTAGCTTTTCATCTCCTGCATCTGCCGGTACATACTACCTCAAGGCTAAAGCGGATAATGCAGAAGCTATAGACGAAACAGACGAAGCCAACAACTGGAGCGAAACAGTAACGCTTACTGTACCGGAAGATATAGATCTTACTGCAGCAATAGACGAGGGAATGATATCCGCCTACGAGGGCAATGAACAGACTCTCGGCTTCTCGGCAGACTGCCAGGGCAATGCTCCTGCTGAAAACTTTACAGTATCGCTTTATTACAGCGAAACAGACGGAGACTGGGAGAATGCAGAGATGCTTGATGAGGAAGTTATCAGCTCTCTGGCACAGGGCAGCAGCTATAACGGCGAATTCACATTCGACCCGCCTCAGGTAAACAGCACTTATTACCTCAAGGCAATGGTTGATTCCGCTGATGTTGTTGCTGAGTCTGACGAAACAAACAACTGGTCTGCTTCTGAGCAGATTGAAGTTCTCTTTGAATATTCAGGCGGATACGGTACTGAGTATGCACCTTACCTCATCGAAACACCGCAGGACTTTGCAGACCTTGCAGAATCTGTTCTACAGCTTGATGCCTACTACGTATTGCTCAATGATATCGATATGACAGGATTTACCGTTGGCTCTGTCGGCTCTGCTTCAATGCCTTTCGCAGGTGAGCTGAACGGTAATTTCAAGGTCATCAGCAATCTTAATGTAGTAGAGGACGGCAAGGCTGCACCTTTCGCAGCTGTTACTGGAAGCATTAATAATATGGGTATCGAGAATTCTTCGGTAACATCTAACACAGATTCAGCTGCCGGGTTTGCTGTGGAACTCAGCGATGCGGTAATCAGAGATGTATTCACTGTATCAGATGTTGAAGGAACAAAGGTCTTTGGCTTTGCTGAAAACGCATCCGGAGCAGTCTTACAGCGCTGTGTAAGCTTCGGCAGCCTGCTTTACTCTGAAGAGGCAGCGGGCTTTGTTGGAGCTGTATCGGACGGAGCAGCAGCATCGCTTATTGAAAACTGCTATACCAGCAGCTTAGCTGATGACGGCTCAGCAGGCACTTTCTACGGCTTCTATACTTCTCTTGCCGGCTCATCAGAGGTAAACGGCTGTTTCTGGAACAACGAGCTTGGCGGGCAGGACAGTCCGGGAGCGACAGGCCTTTCAGATGCGGAAATGAAGAATGAAGCCAACTTCACAGCAGCCGGCTGGGACTACATCGATGAAACAGAAAACGGCGAAGAAGACTACTGGTACACGGCCGAAAGCGGATATCCGGAATTCACATGGACAATCTTCAGCGGCGGTGCCGGAACTCAGGCCAATCCTTTTGTGATTTCATCTGCTGAGGATATGGAAAAACTTGCCTCAGACAGCGAATTCTGGAAATACAGCTTCGCCCTTGGAAATCATATTGATCTTGCCGGTTCAGAACTTGCACCTATCGGAAATGAAACCATACCATTCACGGGAACCTTCTCCGGCGACGGATATGCGATTTCCGGATTCAGCTGCGATACCCTTGAGGAAGGGCTCTGCGGACTGTTCGGAATAAATGCAGGAACTCTAAAATGGATAGCTCTCGAAGATGTGAATATAAATATCACTTCAGAGGAGAGTAATTCAGCAGCCCTTGCAGCAGTTAATGAAGGCCTTATAACTCAGTGTGAGGTAATGGGCTCTCTAATGATAGGCGGGGCTTATAATAATGCAGGTGCGATTGCAGCCCTAAACGCAGCAGAGGGTACTGTTATAAGCAGCTTTGCAGACTGTCAGATTACAGCACAAGGCGATCTCGACGCTGTTTCACAGGTGGCAGGGCTCAATCTCGGCGGTATCCAATACTGCTATGCTGAAGGAGCATTAACAGCAGACGGAGTCGCAGTGTTTGCAGGCTTCCTTGCAGGTATAAACGAAGGCAGCATATCTGATAGTTATACAGCACAGACAGTCTCGGATATTTCAGGAGATAATATTCTCGGTGCTCTTGTCGGTGCGAATATCAATGATGCACTTGATGCTCTGGCAGGGTGCATATACAGCAGCGACACCGCTTCTTACGGTGTTGGTGCCGGAAATTCGGCCGGAAGTGCTGGATACGCCCACAGTCAGATGACAGGCAGCGGAATATATCAGTCTGCCGGCTGGGATACATCTAAATGGTTCTTCAGCTCAGACAGCTATCCGGAACTGCTGTGGCAGGTTCAGCAGTATTCAGACTTCCTCTTGATTGCTGATAACTGGCTCGCAGAAGGCGAAGCAGTCCCGGGAGACTTTAACAGCGACGGTAAAGTTAATTATCAGGACTTTGCTTATTTTGCTTCTACCGTGCCTGCCGGAAATGTTGACTGAAATCAATAAATAAATAATATAAAGGCGGGCCGGCAAATTCGCAGGCTCGCCTTTTTTATTGCTTTGGTGTACTGGTTTGAAATTCATTAGGAAAATAATATGAGAACAACTGACAATGTAAATATCGTAGCATTGAGAGAGCTTACTACCCCTCGTGAGCTGAGAGAGGACTTGCCTATAACTCAGGAACAGGCGGATGTGGTCCTCAATGCAAGGAAAAGCATAAAAAATATAATATCTCATCTGGATAAGAGAATGCTGGCTATAGTAGGCCCTTGCTCTATTCATAATGAGGATTCGGCAGTTGAGTATGCTGAGAAATTAGCTGAAATTCAGAAAAAAACAAAAGACAAAGTACAGATAGTGATGAGGGCTTACTTCGAAAAACCTCGAACTACTATCGGATGGAAGGGACTGCTCTACGATCCCGAACTAAATGGAACTTACAATATGAAAAAAGGCCTGCATTTAAGCCGAAAGATTATGCTTTCGATACTTGATGCGGGAATCCCTATTGCCACAGAAATTCTTGACCCTATTGTACCGCAGTATCTAACAGACTTGATCAGCTGGTCTGCTATAGGCGCAAGAACAAGTGAATCGCAGATTCACAGGCAGATGGTGAGCGGGCTTTCAATGCCCGTAGGATTTAAAAATTCGACAGACGGAAGTCTCTACACATCTGCTCAAGCCATAAAAACAGCCCGAAATCCTCATTTCTTTTTTGGTATTAATGTCGATGGTCAGGTAGCCCTCGCTGAAACGAAAGGGAACGCTTACACGCATTTTATACTAAGGGGCGGATGTCTAGGGCCTAATTATGAAGTTGAGCATATAGCGTTTGCAGAAGCCCTTCTTCGCAAAGAAAAAATCGGGTCAGGAATTATTGTTGATTGCAGTCATGCTAATTCAAGGAAGGATTACAAAAAGCAGAAAAAAGTGTTGGAAAATATTGCAGAACAAAAGCTCAGCGGGAATAAATCTATAGTGGGAGTGATGATAGAAAGCTTCCTTGAGCAGGGCAGTCAAAAGATTGGCTCGGGCAAGCTCAATCCCAGAGTTTCAGTTACAGATTCCTGTATTGGTTGGGAAGAAACAGAGGAGCTTCTCATGAAACTTGCTGAGGTTTAGCTTGATTAAGCGCAAATTTAAACTTAAGAAATTGGAAACTATAATGGACGTTCTCCCTGCAATAGACCTAATCGACGGCAAATGCGTACGCCTTGTACAGGGCGATTATGAGAAAAAGATAACATACAAAGACGACCCTGCTGCTCAAGCCAAAGAATTTGCAAAGGCCGGGGCTAAATGGGTTCATCTGATAGACCTTGACGGGGCAAAAAAGGGCAAGCCTGTTAATCTTAAGACAGTAAAAAAAATAGCCAATGGCAGAATCAATGTTGAATTTGGCGGCGGTGTCAGAAGCGAAGAATCCATAAAACTGCTCTTAGATGCCGGCGTAAAGAGAATTATAATTGGCACCAGAGCAATCAGCGAATTCGACTGGTTCTCACAAATGGCAGAGAAATATCCCGACAAGCTTGTTCTGGGGCTCGATGCGAGGGGAGATAAGATTGCAACTCACGGCTGGCTCGAAAATACTGATATGGAGATTGTCGAGTTTGCAAGAAAGGCCTCTTCGCTGCCGATCAATTCGATTATTTACACCGATATCTCCAAAGACGGCACACTTGAAGGCCCTAATCTTGAAAGGACTTCAAATCTTGTAAGATCTGTTGACACAGCGGTTATAGCAGCGGGGGGCGTTACAAAGATTGAGGATATCACTAAGCTTGGCGAGGCAGGGGTAGCAGGGGCTGTTATCGGAAGAGCCCTGTACGAAGGAACTATCACTCTAAAAGGTGCTATTGAGGCAGCAGGTAATAAGGGTTGAAAAAAAGCAAACGCAAATTTTTCCAGCAGCAGCTTAAAAAGCTCAATGAAACTGAAAAAAAACAGCTCTATAAGAGGGCTGCCAACTTGCGCAAGGCATCGCAGGTTGATGCAATGAAAAGGAAGCATTCATTCAGGAGCAGAATAGACCACCGAAGCAACTGGGATAACGAATCAAATTTTGAAAAAAAGAAAAAAACTCCCAAAATGGATATCGACGACTGGGCGTTAAAAGTCCTTGAGGAGGAGGGAATTCAGACGCTCAGGGAAACTTGCAGGCATAGAGAGGATTTAGGTGAATACAGCGAAAAATATTATGGTATGATAGAGGAAGTTATGCCGGCTGAAAGCCTTGTTTACTCTGAAGGCAGAGACGTTAAGTGTATAATAGGCCCTGAATTTTCGATGACTCAAAAAAGCGATCTGGCTGTTGGTGATAATGTTTACTTTTCGTACGCAAAAGACGGAACTGCTGTGCTTCACAGTGTTGAGCCGAGAAAAACCTGCATATCACGTCCCGATCCGACGAAAGCGGGTATTGAGCGGGTTACTGCGGCTAATGTGGATAAAGCTGTTATAGTTGCCGCAATAAAACGCCCGGAGCTCAGGCCCAGCCTTATAGACAGATATCTCATAGCAGCACAGAAGGGCGGTGTTGAGCCTGTAGTATGCATAAATAAAATTGATCTGATCAACGAATATGCAAAAGAAAAAGAGATGGAAGTTTTGAAAGCGTATCAGGAGATAGGACTGAAGGTTGTGGAGTGTTCTGCTGCAAGCGGTTTAGGTCTGGATAAGCTCAAAGAATCTCTGGCATCGGCAAGGAGCGTTTTCGTTGGGCACAGCGGGACAGGCAAAACATCCCTGCTTAACCGTCTCTGTCCTTGTGCAGAAGCTCAAACCGGCTCGGTGCACAACGGGACAGGGCTCGGACGCCATACTACAAATAACTCCAAGCTCTATCATATCGAAAATAATATCTGGATTATAGATACACCCGGGATAAGGGAGTTTGGTCTTTGGAATATGAACCCCGATGATTTGAAATGGTATTTTGAAGAATTTGATTATTTCGCAGAAAACTGCCGATATTCAGACTGCTCGCATACACATGAACCGGGATGTGCGGTCAAGCAGGCAGTAGAAGAAAACCAGATCAGCAGGACAAGATATCAGAGTTATCTGAGAATACTGGAAACTATATCTAAGAACAGCTCTTAAAAACGGGGGTATTATGAGTAAGTTTTATAAAGCCGTGCCGATTGTTTTAATTTCCTTTCTTATTGCTTGCAGTACTGTGCCTATAAGCAATCGCGAGAGGCTGAATTTTGTTTCTGATGCGAAAATCAATTCAGTTGCAGATCAGGAGTATCAGCAGTTTATAAAGGAGAACAGGTCAGATATAAACCAAAACCAGCAGCAGCTAAAGCTGGTTAGAAGGGTAGGTTTTCGCATAAGAGATGCTGTAGAAAGGTATTTTATTCAAAACAATCAGTCAATAAGCTTCGACTGGGAATTCAATGTAATTCAAAATTCACAGGCCAACGCATGGGCAATGCCGGGCGGGAAGGTAATGGTATATTCCGGAATTTTCGATAAAACCCGAAACGAAGAGGGGCTTGCTGTTGTGGTAGCTCATGAAATAGCTCATGCAGCAGCAAAACACGGGGCAGAAAGGATGAGCCAGCAGACTCTCCTGAACCTCGGCGGCTATGCGCTTAGTCAAAGCGTAGCAGGGGAGAACTTTATGAAGGCATTTTCCATAGGAAGTCATTATGGCATTATGCTTCCATACAGCAGAAAGCATGAATACGAGGCAGATCATCTCGGACTTATATTTATGTCTATGGCGGGCTACGACCCGGCAGCTGCGGTTGACTTCTGGCAGAGGATGTCTGAAAATTCTGCCGCTGCACCTGAATTTATGAGCACGCACCCTTGCGACAAAAAAAGGATTCAGGCCTTAAAAGAGCGTATGCCTGAAGCGAAAAGATATTATCGAGAAAGCATCAAATCAGGCAGGCAGTGAGAAGAAAAAGCTGGAACCTACGCCCTGTTCCGATTTAACCCAGATTTTCCCGCCGTGCTGTTCGACAATACGTTTGCAAATCGCCAGCCCTATACCGCTGCCTTCGTGTTCCTGCTGGGTATGAAGACGCTTAAAGGCAATGAAGATCTGGTTGTAGTATTGTTTCTCGATGCCGATTCCATTATCACGAACTTCAAACCGCCACATATTTTCAGTTTTTCTGCTTTCAATATGAATAACTGGCTTTCGCCCTTCCGGCTGGTATGTTATAGCGTTGTGTATCAGGTTCGTGAATAACAGCTGCAGGCGCATCTTGTCGCCTTTTATTGCCGGCAGATCACTCACTTTAACATCGGCATTTTTGTCATTTATATCCTGCTGCAGATCCTTAATTGCTTGTGCTACTATCAAATTACATTCGCAATTCTCAGTTTCCAGCTCTGTGTTGCCTATGTTCGAGTATGAAAGCAGTGCCTTAAGCAGGCCTTTCATTCTGCGCGAGCCCTGAACAGCGTAGTCTATAAGCTGTTTGCCCTGTTCGTCGAGTTTCTCGCTGTACTGACTCTCAAGAAGCTGAACACAGCTTGTAACAGAACGAAGAGGCTCCTGAAGGTCGTGAGAAGCCACATCTGCAAACCTGCGAAGTTCATCAAGCGATTTTTTCAAATCCCTCTCGGCAGCCTTTCTCATCTCTGTATCCTTCTGCAGACGCTCAATCATAAGATTGAACTCATGTCCGAGAAGATCAATCTCATCCTTGCCTTCTTCCTGCATCATTCGAACCAAAACACCGCTGTGTCGGATTTTAATAATATGGTCTATAAGGGTTTCCAGCCTTTGACCGATCGTTCTGTAAACAATGAAGAGAATGAGAAGCAGTGTAACAAGGCCGGTAACGATCTTGGTGAAAATATTTACCTTATTTGCAGTGCTGGCTCTTGCTGCTATCGAGGAAGGTACTTCTATCTTAAGTGCATACTTTTCAGAATTGCCCAAACCTTCCAAAGCTATATGGGCAATAAATTTTCCGCCTCCTTTTCTGCGAATGTCAAGCTCACCCTCCTCGTGTTCTTTGGAGAATGGTCCTTTGTTTTGAGGTACAATCTCAATCTTGTCGCCGGTTTTTGCTGATATACCGCTTGCAATCTTATCCCCGAAAAGCTCGCAAACTATAACCGTCCCAACCACTTTCCCTTCACTGATAACAGGGGCTGCTGAGATAAGAGTCATACCTTCAGATGTTTCTGTCAGTCCGTAGCGTCTTGTCTCAGGATTATTTAGATTGAGATTATTGTCTCTTATGAAATTTTCGGTAAACACCTCACGCCATTCTTCACTGCCGGAATTGTAAACCACCTCGGCATTTATATTGAGTATTACAACATTTTCAATGCTCGTAATTTCTTTAATATTTGATACGAAATCCTTATGTTCATTACCATCGCTTTTTATGAAGCTTGCGGCTGCTTGGAGTTTGCCCAGCTCTTGAGAAGTGCTGCGCAGGCGCTTCCTGTCGTTATCAATAGTGCCTGCATACCACATAAGGTATTTCTCAAGGTTTTGCCTGTCGCTTTTAACTTGAGTTGATTCTGAAACAACCTTGTGAATACCTATATCCACTATAACGTTTATGCCTATCATAAAGGCAACAACTAAAACTATTTTTGAGCCTATGGACATTAAAATCCTTAATCTTTAATTTGTCTTTAATAATCCGCTCGAATGATTATTGATTTTTCGTTCTCGATTGTCAATAAGACAATTGAAATAAATCAGATTATTTTGCAGTTTGCCCGCCTTCGGGCGTATTTTTTTCTGGTATAGCAACTGAAAAGGCTATGAAAAAGACAGCAGAAAGAAAAATGCCGTAGGCGCTCGGGTCCAGACCGTATTTTGCGATCGGGGCGGGAAGCTTTAATATATTAGTAAGCATCAGAAGCGTAGGCACTCCGCCTGCAAGCATTCCCGCAAGCGCACCGGCCGAGCTGGATTTCTTCCAGAAGTATGCCCCGAGAGTTGGCACAAAGAGCCCCGATACCATAAATGAATATGCGTACAGGATGGCATTAAGCACCGTGCTGAACTGAGCAGCCAGTATTACTGCAAGAGTTCCGATTACAAATGTAGCAGCCATTGACAGCCTTACTGAGGTCTTGTGAGATTTTTTCCCAATAATATGCCTTTCCAGCAGGTCGTTTACGAAATTTCCTGATGAGGCCATCATGCAGCTGTCAGCTGTTGACATTATTGCAGAGAAATACGATGCGATTACTATGCCCGTTACCCCTATCGGCAGAACATCCCTTATAAGCATTGGCAGGGCGGCTTCGCTGTCTGCCTCAGGATATATAACCCTTGCGCACATTCCAAGAAAAACGCCGGTAAACGCCATCACCGGGTATTCAAGCAGACCTGCTGTAAACCACGCCTTTCTTGCTTGCTTTTCATCTTTGCAGGCATACATCCTTTGATAAAGTGTCATGCCAATAAGCCAGATGGGGATTATTGTTACCATCCAGTTTATGAATGTAGAAGCTTCTATATTAGTAAGCGTAAAGTATTCTTTAGGCAGAGTTTCTCTCAATGCTGAAAGCCCGCCGATTTCGAAGAGTGTAGCGGGTATAGTGATGAATATAAGCCCGCTGAGCAGTATCATCCATTGGATTGTGTCTGTATATATTACGGCTTTAAGGCCGCCGAAAACTGTGTAAACAACTGTTATTACCGCTATCACTAACAGAGAAAACAAAATCGGGTCCATCTCGAAGGGGTTTTTCTGGAGAATTGTTGTAGAGGCGAGCTTAGCACCGGCAAGCATCTGAGCTCCTGTAAAGCCGAGATAACCAATACCTGAGATTAATGCCGCTGCCAGAGCAACCTTGTCGCTGTATTTATAACGCAGAAAGTCTGGATATGTCAGATAGCCCTCTTTTTCATCAAGCTTCTTGATTTTGGGTATTATAAATACAGCAGTCAGCCATGCGCCTATAAGGCCGGTAAATAAAAGCCAGCTTCCAGAAAGTCCCATAGCAAAGCCAACGCCGCCCAGGCCTATTGAAAATCCTCCGCCCACGTCCGTGGCTACGATTGAAAAACCCACATGTGTTGCTTTGATAGACCTGCTGCCTACATAATAATCCTCAGAGCTTTTGTTTTTGAAGAAGTGATAAAAACCAACCCCTAAAACGCAAAGCATATAAATGCCGAATATCAGGTAGTCTATAATATTCATATATAGTCGGGCGCCTCCAATTGATTAAAGAAGAAAATATTCGAATACACAGATTTACCTCTTTTCCTCCAGCCGATTAATTCTAATGTAATAATAGTATTTGTCAAAATAACTGTTTTGGGTAGAATGCGCAAGGAACAATGAAAAAACTATTCAGTTATATTTTAGGGTGAAACTGCAAGTGTTTATTTTGCCCTTGAAAGGTACGGATTTGCCCGTTTGCCGTTTTTATCATAAAGATTATTTTGTTATTACAGCTAAAAAGAAAGAATATAAATGAAAGAACTTTTTTTATCAGGTCTTTTGTTTCTTTTAACGTTTAATCTATTCTGCCCGGAAGCATTTGCTCTTAAAAAAAGTAAGCTTCGTGAATGGGGTCAGGAAAGTATGTCAAAAATACAGAACGATTTCAGAATGCCAGACGGCCTTTACTGCAAAACGCTTTTAGACAGGACACCCGCGTATGCATGGGGACAGGGAATCGTATTCGGTGCTTTAGCGGCTGTGGCAAAAGTGGACAAGAGCTACCTCGCAGAAGCAGAAGCTCTGGCCGATTTAATACAAAGCAGATACTGGTGCAGCTCAGGCGGACTTTCCGCCTACAACGCCTCTGCTGGAGGCTGCGGGGACAGATACACAGACGATAATGCATGGATTGTTCTGGCAATGCTCGAGCTTTATGATATTACCGGTAAGGATATATATATTGAAAGATCTGCGCAAGCTATGGACTTTATTATGGAATTTGAAAACGGCCCTGATAATACCCCTTCTGGCGGCATTCGCTGGCACGAATCCAACACATGCGGAACAAGAACCTGTTCAACAGCTCCGGTCTGCCTTGCTAATTTAATCCTTTACAGCAATACTGGCGAAAACAGGTACCTTGAAAACGGGCTTCGAATATACGAGTGGGCGCGTGATTACGGTTTACAGTCTGATAGAGGCACGTTTTATGAAGGCGTGCATTGTGATGGGAGTTTGGATTATGTAAAGCTTGGATACGATACTGCGCCGTTTCTGCAGGCTGCCGTGGAGCTGTATGAGATTACCGGCGAACAGCAGTATCTCCGCCAAGCCCAGAATATGGCTTATGCCTTAGAAACAGAGATGATTAATGCACGAACCAACGTTCTGCATCAAACCGGAAAATGGGGCGGCCACGATATGACAAATGCCTTTGTTGATCTCTATGAGGCGGATAAAAATCAGAGATGGATAAATCTTGCCGCCGGATATATTAGATTTCTTCACGACAGCTGCATGGCCGATGGCCGCTATCCAGCAGACTGGGACAATGCAAGCGGGGAGGTTTCTGATGACCTGATAGACCAGGCATCTGCAGCAAGGGCATATTGGACACTCGCAAGGACTCAGGGCGGGGCAGCGCCTGAATATCCAATTCTGCTGTTTAATCACTGCAGCTATCAGGGCTGGTCTCTCGGCTTGGATTACGGCAGCTACACGCTTGAAGATTTGAATTTCCGGGGAGTGTTGAACAATTCCGTTTCCTCTTTTATGCTGGAAGATAACTGCAATGTAAGGCTCTATGATGCAGGCAATTTGAGCGGTGAGAGACTTACAAAAACACTCAGCGATAACTGCTTGAATTATGAGGGATGGGGCGATAAAACTTCCTCGCTGATAATTTCAAACAGCTGCTCTGCTGATTCTATTAACCCGCTGATAAAAACCGGAAACAGCGAATGGACGAATTCATCTGTCTGCTATGCGGAGGTTGGCGATTCAGTAAGCTTTCAGGCTCAAACTGATTCATTAAACTGCAGCTGGAAAGGCCCCAACGGATTTACATCTTCTGGAAATGTTATTAAATTCGAGCCTGCTTTGCTGTTGCATTCGGGTGTTTATACCACAGTCTGCACGAATTCTTGCGGAACTGTAAGCGAAAAGATGTTCAAACTGAATGTTTCCAATCCGGAAGGTTTCCCGCAGGAGCGTTCAAATCTGGCATTGAATAAGCCGGTTTCAGCTGACAGCAATATAAGCGGGGAATATCCAGCTCTGGCCGTGGACGGCTCTCTTCGTAATAACAGTAAATGGTGCGCAAGTTCAGGACGTATAGAGCCTCATTGGATCACTGTAGATCTGGGAGATTATTACGATGTTGACACATTTGTCGTTGCCCATGCCGCAGCAGGAGGCGAATATGAAGGCTGGAATACAAGCAATTTCTGCATTCAGGCAAGCCAAAACGGACAAGGCGGATGGGACGATATCCTCTGCATTGAAGGAAATTC
The DNA here is from genome assembly GCF_001997385.1 of Sedimentisphaera cyanobacteriorum. Taxonomy (NCBI): domain Bacteria; kingdom Pseudomonadati; phylum Planctomycetota; class Phycisphaerae; order Sedimentisphaerales; family Sedimentisphaeraceae; genus Sedimentisphaera; species Sedimentisphaera cyanobacteriorum. Next base: position 767,733 of record NZ_CP019633.1, read on the forward strand.
CGGCAGCATAACCAGAGGAGTTTTAGAAGACCCGGAAAGGATTCGCTTCGTAAGGCTGAACATAACTTCTCCAACTCAGGGAGCAGATTCGGCAGTTCGAATTTATGAGTTTCAGATTTTCGAGGCCTTCGCTGAGCATTGTCTAAAATCAGACATAGCCGGCGATTCAAAAGACCCGGACTGTGTTGTTGACATACAGGATTACTCCTCGGTTTCGCAAAGTTGGGCAGAATTTCAAAACACCGGAATTGTTGAAAATTCATTGAGTGATTTTAACGGTGATTCAGCTTTAAGTATTGATGATTTGTTTATTTTCTCCGAGAGATGGCTAAGCTGCATAGGTTCAGGATGTTTGTAACAAGAGCAATTGGAGTGGATGCCGGCTTTTTTGAAAAAAATGCTTGTTTTTGATTTGTAAAACAATAAAATTTTTGTTTCGTTGTGCTGCAGTAATCGGAAGTTCTGCTCCGAGAGGATGCGGCAGGAATATAAAGGGCTTCCCGCCCGCAAGCAGAACTTATCTTGAAGGAGATTGAATTTATGGGAAATTACACAGAACCAAAAGTAAAGCTCAGCAGGGCTCTCGGGGTTCCGGTAGCGGAAACGCCCAAGCACGTTAGCCCGAAGAAGACCAACCGCCCGGGAGCGCACGGGTACAGAAGGCAGAAGCCTACCCTTTACGGAGTTCAGCTCAAAGAAAAGCAGAAAATCGCTTACTACTACAACATCAAGAACAACCAGCTTAGAAGGTATATGAAACTTGCAGAGTCTTCAAAGGATGCCTCAGACAAGGTTTTTCAGACACTTCTGGAAACAAGGCTGGATAATGTAGTTCGCAGGCTTCGCTGGGCAAGAACCATTTGGCAGGCAAGGCAGATGGTATCTCACGCTCATTTCAAACTCAACGGCCGAAGGGTGGATATCCCGTCTGTTAGAGTCAAACCCGGCGATGTGATTGAGGTGAAAGAACGAAGCAAAAAGTTTGTTCAGCAGGCTGCAGAAGAGGCCGGTTCGCTCGGACTCTCAGTTCCGGAATGGATTGCCTCAGATACTTCAAATATGAAGGCCTCCATCACAAGGCTGCCGGAATTTGATGAAGTTCGTCTTCCGTTTGATGTAGATTTCTCGAAGATTATCGAGTTTTACACGCTTTAGCCTTTCGGCTTAAAAAGACTTTCAAACAGCGGTGCAGGCTTGCATCGCTGTTTTTTTGTGGCTGATATTTCATCAAAACCGAAAATAGTTATTGCAAATTAGAAAGTAAAGTTTAGTATAAATACCTGTGTTTCTGAGAACAAAAAGTTAGGTTTATAAGCCGAGGGAGATATGTCAAGGGAGCCGAATTATTTTAACATAGGGCTTTTCTTATTAACAGCCCTGCTTCTGCTTGTAGTAGGGGTTGTTGTATTTGGCACAGGTGCTGTAGGTGCTAAGAAAATATATATGGAGTCTTATTTTGATGAGTCTATTCAGGGTTTAAGCGTAGGGTCGCCTCTTAAGTACAGAGGGGTGGAGATTGGCAGGGTTGAAAGCATAGATCTCGCCTCAAAAGTTTACAACAGCCAGCTAAAAGACAACCAAATCAATAAGTACGGAAAGTATGTTCGAGTTGTAACTGCGGTGGACCCGCAGAGTGCACCGGAAAGTTTAATAAAAAAAGATGACCTTTCAGAAACTAATCTTCGTGTCCGCGTTACTGCCCAAGGGATTACGGGAATATCCTTTCTTGATGTTGATTATTTTACTCCAGCAGAAGACTATCCCGTTTTGGAGTATTCATGGGAGCCGGAATATAAGTGCATACCTTCCACTGAAAGTATGATGAACAGCTTTCTGTCCAAGGCAGAGGACATAATGAAAGAGGTGTCGAAAGTTAAATTTGGCCAAATCTCCAGTGAGCTGAATGCCCTTCTATCTAAGACCAACAAAGCTGTTGATGATACGCGTATTGAAAAACTATCCGATAATTTCATAGCTTTGACAGACGATTTAACAAACACCTCAGAGACTGCGAGGAAACTTATTTCCGATTTGGATATATCTTTGAAAGAGGGACAGTTAAAGAGTCTTCAGGATTCTGCTATTGATACACTTGAAAAGATTCAGGATTCTGCAGGTGAGTTTGATAAAGGTATTGCTTCTTTCGATAAACTCTGCAATAATGCTAATGAACTTTTAGATATAGAAGACGTGGAAGCCGAAAATGTTACTGTTCCTGAGCTTCTCCAACAGCTCAGGGATACCCTTATACAGATAAGAACTATGGCCGCTTCAAATTCACGCAGCATCGAAAAACTCATTGATAACAGCAAGAGGCTTACGGATAAACTTAACGAAACTGCCGAAAAAATCAATCAGCAGCCTTCAACGGTAATTTTTTCTAATCCTCCAGAAAAGTCTGAGGTGCTTAAATGAGACAACTGATTATTATTCTTACTGCCGCTTTTATGTGCGGCTGTGCAAGCGAAACGATGAGCGTAAAAGATTTGTATTTGCTGGAGCCAGACCTGCCTGAAGAGAGTTTGGAGGCTCCTGAATTGCCAATAAATGTCGGGCATTTCTATACAGCAGATGCGTTTGACTACAAAAATTTTACTTACCGAAAAGCTGAAGGCGTTTATGAGATAGACCATTACAGGAAATTCATTTCCCCTAAGAACTCAATGGTACAAAGCCGCCTGAGTCAATGGCTTGATTCAATCGGATTCAATGTTCAGCCGGAAAACATCAAAAGCGAATATATTATCACCGGCATAATCAACGAATTCTATGCTGATTTTGAAAACAAGCCGAAACCTGAAGCGGTAATAGAGCTGAAGATATTTATATCTACAAGAAACGCCGATCCGATAAGCTCAAAAACATTCAAAGCTAGAAAATTGATTCGTGAAGCCGATGAGAAAAATACCATTGATTCCTGGGAGCAGTGTTTAGAGGAAATCTTTCCTGAAGCTGCCCAGTTTATCTCAAACGCAGTTAAGGCAAGGCTCGATGAGAATCAGTGAAATATTCTATTCGATCCAAGGTGAGGGGCGTCTTGCCGGCGTACCGTCCTTATTTATCCGTACAGCGGGCTGCCCACTGAACTGCCCATGGTGCGATACTGATTATGCAAAATCATTTGAGGAGGGTGAAGAAATGAGCGTTGCTCAAATCCTTCGCAGAGCTGAGGCAAGGGAAGGCAGCAATGTCGTAATCACTGGAGGTGAGCCGTTAATACAGGAAGAATTACCAGAACTCTGCTACGCCCTGCGAGGGATCTGCCCGCATATTACTTTAGAGACAAGCGGGATACTCCCTGCAGATGACCTTGCGGTGGATCTTATGAGCATAAGCCCGAAGCTGAGCAATTCAGTTGGCGATGCAGAAAAATCCGCTGAGTATTTTCATCCGGAGATTATCTCGGAGCTTATAGAGGAGTATTCCTCGCAGATAAAATTTGTAATATCTGATTTGCAGGATGTACTTGAAGCGGGCAGGGCGGTGGAACAGATATCGGCCATCGGAAGGGCTGATCTAATGCTTATGCCTTTGGCTTCTACTCTCGAGGAATACCAAATCAAGGCGTCTGAAGTTGCTCAGTACTGTCTTGGTTTTGGATACACCTTCTGCCCGCGTTTGCAGCTCACCTTGTTTGGCGGCGGAAGAGGGGCTTAAAAGCTCTTATGGCAAGAAAAAGAGTAATAATCGACTGCTACACTGATGAACCTGCCGGTCTTGGAGTGCCTCCGTTTTTAGGAACGCATCCGAGGATAGTTTTCGGAGAACTCAAAGGAAAGGCAGACTGCCTAACTATAGACGACCTGCGAGTGTTTTCGTTAGCTATGAAACTTACCGACAGCAAGCTCGATCCTCCTACAGGCAAAACACGAATCGATCTCTTGAACCGAACCAGAAGCCCTGAAGAGGTTAAAAAACTGCTAAGCTCTGCTGACCAGATTATTGCAGTTGCAGGCCTTCAGACTCCCGGTAAATATCTTGCCGCTCAGCCTGCCGGTCTTAAGGAAATCTCGAGGCTGCTGAAACCTTCCAAAGCCACCAAAATCCTCACAGGCCCAGCGGCCTCCGTTGGTACTCAACAGATGGGCGGTTTTGCTGCTGAGATGCCTGAGAGCGGAATATTCAATCATATTCGAGAATACAATTTTGATAATTACGAAGATATGCAGGCCTCTTTTATGAAAGGGGCGGGGCTTCTCAAACAGATACCGTCGGAAAGAATTATCGAGATTGAAACCGGCAGGGGGTGTTCCCGTCGGAGCGGCTGTTCATTTTGCACAGAGCCTCTCAAGCAAAAACTCTCATGGAGAAGCCCGGAGCTGATTATCGAAGAGGTTAAAGAATTAAACGATAACGGGGCTTCACGTTTCAGACTCGGCAAGCAGTCGTGCATATACAGCTATATGAATTCAGATCCCGAAAAAATTGAGCAGCTCCTTTCGGGCATAAAAGCACTTAAGCCTTCGGTTTTCCATATTGACAATGCCAATCCGGCTTTTGTAAATAAAGAGCTTACCGAGCTGTTCGTTAAATATCTCACGCCCGGAAGCACCGCAGCAATGGGAGCGGAAACATTCGATCCGGAGGTTTGCCGGCTAAATAACCTAAACAGTTCACCAGAGAACACGTTCAGAGCGGCAGAGATTATAAATCAGAGCGGGCGGATTTATGGAGATAACGGTATGCCTGCATTGCTTCCCGGTATAAACATTCTGCTCGGCCTTGAAGGTGAAACGGAACGTACTCTTGAGCTGAATCTCCTGACGCTGAAAAATATGCTCGAGAAGGATCTGTTCGTTCGCAGGATAAATATAAGGCAGGTTGTCCCGTTCCCCGGTACAATGCTTTATGAAAGGGCGGGGGACAAATATCTGCGAAAAAACAAACACCTGTACTCCGCGTGGGCTCGCAGGGTTCGAGAAGAGATAGACCTGCCGATGCTCAAGAGGATATTCCCCGAAGGACATAAATTATACGGTCTGCTTGCTGAAACCCACGAGGGAAACGTAACTTTCCTGCGTCATCTGGGCAGCTATCCGATCATCGTAGGCATAAGGCAGAGATTACAGCTCGGTCGGTTTTACGATGCTAAAATTACCGGCCATATGCTCAGAAGTCTCACCGGAGAGCTTATTTAGACTGCTGTCTCTGCCTGCATTCGCTATTAGGTATTAGAACGCTTTTTCTGCGGGTCAGCTTTTGCAGTTTCAAAGCGTCTTACTGCTGCTGGGCTGCTGAGCTTTTAGCGTTTCTGTCTTTTTGAGTCTTCTGATTAGCTGGGTTTTTCGGGCTTATGCTCTGGTTTTTAACCACCTCAGAAGCGGTTTTGATAAACCCTGAAATATCCGCAAGGTCGCTTGGTATTATCATAGTATTGTTAGTTTTGGCAAGCCGGCCGAATTCGCCGATGTACTGCTCAGCAATGCGAAGATTAACCGCATCAGCTCCGCCGGGCTCGTTTATAGCGGTAGAAATCATCTTGAGGCCTTCGGATGTGGCCTTGGCAACAAGCTTGATCTCTGAGGCCCTTCCCGCTGCCTCATTGATCCGCTTCATTTTCTCGCCTTCACTGAGGCTTATAGACTCCTGCTTAACGCCTTCAGCTCGGTTGATCTTTGCCTGTCTCTGCCCTTCGGATTCGGCTATCATAGCCCTCTTCTCACGCTCAGCACGCATTTGTTTTTCCATTGCATCCTTGATGCTCTGGGGCGGGATAATATTTTTTACTTCATATCTTGTTACCTTAACGCCCCAAGGATCTGAAGCATTATCAACAGCATCAACAATTGTCTGATTTATCTCCTCCCGAACCTCGAAAGTTTTGTCGAGTTCGAGTTTGCCTATAACGCTTCTCATAGTTGTCTGAGCGAGCTGGATTGAGGCAAAATGATAATTGTCAATTCCGTAAGATGCTTTCACCGCATCGATAACACGAAGATAAAGTACGCCGTCAACCTCAACGGAAATGTTGTCTTTGGTAATACACTGCTGAGGGGGAACATCAATTGCCTGTTCCTTGAGCGTATGTTTATAGGCCACCTTGTCGATAAACGGGATAAGAATATGAAAGCCTGCGCTGAGTGTTTTTTTGTATTTTCCGAGGGTTTCAATTAGAAATGCAGTTTTCTGAGGAACCACCCGTGCTGTTTTGATAAGTGCAATAACAACCAGAATCCCAAAGAGAAATGCAATGATTCCGCCTACTGATATTTCTGCTATGATAATTGAACCTGACATTTAAGCTTTCTCCTGTAAAAAACTATTTGCCTGCCTTTTTAACAATTAGAGTAAGGTTTTTGTGAGAGATTATCTCAGCATATTCACCTTCTTTTATCCTCTCGCTGCTCTCAGCATTCCACACACTTCCCTGAAACTCAACTTTGCCAATCAGTCCTGGTTTTATTTCCTTGGAAACCTTTACAGTTTTGCCGGTAAAATCGTCTTCATTAAAGTCGTTGAGGCCGCCGCTTTGCTGGTCGCCGTAGAACATACGCTTGGCATATTTTCTCAGAAAAATAAGGCTCAAAACTGAAAACGCTGTAAACATTATCATTTGAGCAGTGAAGCCTACGGTAACAAATCCGGATACCAGCTGAGTGATTATTGCTGTAAGGATTGCACCTATTCCGAAAAACACTACGATAAAACCAGGGAAGGAAAATTCAAGAAAAATCAGAACTATTCCAGCTACCATCCAGAGGAAAAAGGGGTCTGTAAAATTGCTGAGCCAATCCACTTTTTATACCTTTAGAATAAAAATCAATCTTTATCTGCATGCAATATTAACATAAGGCCAAACAAATATCTATAAAAATTCTAATTTTTTCGTGCATTTTTTGCTGTAAAAATAGACCAATGAATGTCCTCTATTATCATATATAGAGAGGGGACAAGTATCAAGGTGATGCAGGTTGCAAAGAGTACACCGAAAGCAAGGCTGACAGCCATCGGAATCAGAAACTGCGCTTGCAGAGACTGCTCAAGAATCATTGGTACAAGGCCGAAAAAGGTGGTTAATGTGGTTAGCAGGATAGGACGCAGCCTGCTTGCGGCAGAGTCTATAACCGCCTGATAAAGGGTTAAGCCGTTTTTTCGTTCTCTGTTAATCAGGTCTATAAGGATAAGCGAATCATTCACCACTATCCCTGTAAGCGCAACTATGCCGAATGTGCTCATAAGTGATAGATCAAAGCCCATCAGTAAATGCCCTGCAACAGCACCTATAATCCCGAACGGAATTGCGCTCATCACGATAACCGGCTGGATATAGCTCCTGAACTGCACAGCTATAAGTGAATAGATCCCGAAAAAGGCATAAATAAAACCCTTCCCAAGGCTCGACATACTCTCATTCATTGATTTTTGCTCACCCTCCACATCATACGTGAGGTTGGGGTAGTCTTTTCCCATATTCGGAAGGATTGTGCTGAATATGTAGTTGTTAACCTCCTGTGAATTCGCCTCGAGCGGGTCAACATCCGCGCTTACAGTAATCGTGCGCTGTCTGTTGGAGCGGTTGATCTGTGAATAGCCTCTTCCGTATTCTATATTTGCAGCAGTTTCGAATGGTATCTGCCTTGAGTCCGGAGTTTTTATCATTACGTCTTTAATGTCCCTGAGAGTGGTTCTTTTCTCGTACGGGTATCTGAGCATAATGCGAACCTCATCCTTTTGCCTTTGAATCCTCTGCACTTCATCCCCGTAAAAGCCCTGTCGTGCCTGAACCGCAATGTCTGCCAAGGTTAGTCCGGCATCTCTTCCCTCACGTGAGAGAGAAAGCTTAATCTCCCTTTTGCCTTGTTCGAAGTTGTCTTTAATATCCTTCACGCCCGGTATCTGAGATATTCGTTTTTGGAAAATTTCAACGGATGTTTTAAGCCTCTCAAAATCCCTGTTTCCAAGTTCTATCTTTACAGCATCACCAGCGTCCTGCATAGTATAGTTATACTCAATAGAATTCAGGCCCGGTATCAAACCTACATTTTCACGCCATCTGTTTACAAATTCCTTCGAGGAAATACTCCTTTGCTCAGCGCTGAGCAGCTCTACCTCCACTACAGCGAGATGAGATGAAGCAGAACTGTCAGATATTTGAGGGCCGGGAGAATTGTCTACAATCTGAGATTTTCCTACAATAGTGGTTATATATTTTACCAGCGATTTTTCCGATTGGGATTTCTCAGTCAGCTCGGAGGCTGTTTTTCTGCCGGCCTTTTCTACTGTAGCTGCAGCATTCTGAGTTTTTTCAGAAGGCGTTCCAACGGGCATTTCTATAGAAACGCTAACCGTATCTGAATCAACGGAAGGGAAAAAAGTGTATTTTATATAGCCTGCTCGAATTACCGCGAATGTAATAATCAAAACAAACAGGCTGCAGGCCATAGTAACGTATCGCCAGCTTATTATTCTTGCAATAAAGCTTTTGAAAACCCCTTGAGAAAATTTCTCGTGGGAGCTGTCTATGAGCTTTCTGAGCCTTCCGGGTCTGTCTCGGCCTGTTTTTTTCATTGAAGCATCGAGATGGGCAGGCAGGATAAGAAGAGATTCCACCAATGATATGGCAAGAACGGATATAACCACTATTGGAATAACTCGAAGTATCCGTCCCATTATCCCGATTGTAAACATCATTGGCAGGAACGCTACTATTGTCGTTAGAACAGCTATAGTAACGGGGCTGGCCATCTCTTTTGCGCCCTGTACAGCGGCCTTTGCGGCAGGCACACCTTTCTGGTGCAGCGCATGGATATTCTCTCCTACAACGATAGCATCATCTACAACTATACCCAAACATATTATAAAGGCAAACAGAGAAAGCATATCTATCGAAACGCCGAGAAAAGATAAGATAATCATCCCGCCCATAAACGAGATCGGTATCCCGAGGGTTGTCCAAAACGAGAGCCTTATATTCAGCGAGATTAGAAGACAGATGAATACGAGTATCAAACCGTTTCTGCCGTTGTTGAGCAGGAGGCTGAGCCTTGAACGCAGATGCACAGAATAATCGTTGTATGTCTGCATGCTAATTCCGGCGGCCAGAGAGCCTCGGTTTTTCTCTACGTAATGCTCAACTTCTGCAGCTATATCTACAGCATCCTGCCTGCCTACTCTGCCAACCTCCACAAGCACAGCAGGCTCTCCGTTGAACCGTGTGATCATGGGGGTTTCTTCAAAGCCGTCTATAACCTCCCCTAGCTCAGAGAGGCGCAGGACGCTGCCGTCCTTATTGGTTTTAACGATTATATCCTCGAATTCTTCGCCTGAGTACATCTGTCCCTGAGTGCGGATTAGTATTTCCCCGCTGCGGGTTTCTATAGAACCTCCCGGAACATCAATTGAAGACTCAGCTATAACTCTGCTGATTTGCCTAAACGTGAGGTTGTATTTTCGAAGCATCTTTTCTGATACTTCAATCGATATTTCGTAGGGAGGAGCCCCTTTAATGCTGCATTGGGTAATCGTTTCGCTGTCTAAAAGGTCGTCGCGAATCTCTTCGCCGATTTTTCTCAGCGATTTCTGAGATGCCTGTCCGTAAACCATTACAGTTACGATATGGTCGGATTGGTCAACCTCAGATATCTCCGGCTTTTCAGCTTCTTCAGGGAATGTCCTTATTCGGTCAACTTCTTTTTTTATCTCATCGAGCATCTCGCTTGTATCAGCGAAATCTTCCAGCTCTACAAGCACCCAGCCCAGACCTTCCGAGGCCGTGGAATACACCTTCTTGATGTCTTCCAGCCCCGAAACCGCTTCCTCTAAAGGAAGGCAAATCCCTGTTTCAACTTCTTCAGGCGAAGCTCCGAGATACTGAACCGATATTGTGATCATCTTGTTGTCTATATCAGGGAAGATCTCAAGATTGCTTGTTAGAGACGCTGCAATCCCTCCGCCTATTATTACAAACATAAGCAGATTCGCTGCTACGTGATTTCCCGCAAACCAGCCTATAAGCCCTTTACGTGAATCCATCAATCCTGCTCCGATTGTTTTTTCTGACTTTCCATAGGATTGATTTTCATTCCGTCAACTGGGGAATCAATCATACTGGTAATTATCTTCTCTCCGTCTTCCAGGCCTTTGGATATATATGCATATTTTCTGTCTATTCGAAGGACATCAACTTTTCTGATCTCGAGCCTGTTTTTCGGAGCTGCCACCCAAACCTCTTTCATATTATGAACAGCTGTGGATGGTACTGCCGCGATATTCTTTATTTCGTCTCCGATGAAACTCGCCTTAACAAACATTCCGGGAAGAGGGGTTAGCCCTGAATCCTTAAAGCCTTCTTTATTAAGCTCAACAATTACAGTAACCATTCGCGTCGACGGGTTTACCATGCCGGCATTTCTGGCAGCCCGACCATTCCAAATATATTTTTTGCCGGCATATTCAGCTTCAATTTCCACCTTGCCTGCGTTTTCTCCCCCAACAGCGAACCACTGCAGGTCTTCATCTCTCAGCGGGACTTCCACATTGAAAATCTCTGTAGAATAAACTCTCGCTGCCGGCTCGCCGGGAGCTATGTATTCGCCTGCCTCTTTGAATTTCTCAGTAACGATTCCGTCGAAAGGTATTGAAATTTGAGTCCTGTTGAGGTCGAGTTTGGCTTTTTCCAGTCTTGCTTTTGCACTTTCAAGGGCAGCCTCTGCCTCATTAACCTGAGGAATCCTCAATACAAGCGGGTTAGATGGCTCTTTATTCGGGTGAAGCTCTCTCCATTCTCTTTTGGCCACGTCAGCCTGAGCAAGCTCCTTGTCTAGCTTAACCTTTGCAGCTGCCACGGAAGCCTTTGCTGTTTCAAGGGCGATTTCGTAATCCCGCTGGTCTATCTCAAGCAGAACAGACCCTTTCTGAAAACTTTCGCCCTCGTTTATCTCAAAGCTGGTTATCTTTCCGGGCACTTCGCTGACGATTTGCGATGATGTTTCCGGCACAACATTTCCGTAATTATCAATAATTACAGGCGTGTCTTTGAGCTTTGCAACTGCTGTCTCAACTGTAGGGATCAGTTTAGGAGCCTTTTCAGGCTGGATTTTTTCCCTGCTCTTGAAAATAATATACGCACCGAGACCCGCTGCTGCAAGAATCAGAAGGAATAAAACTGCCTGAGCAGCCGGTCTTACAGCTTTTTCCTTATTTTGCATTTCCGCAGCCTCGCTTAGATTTATTTGTCATTATTTTTCATCTCCCAATTACCGCCAAGGGCAAGATGAAGATTGCATCTGTTTACCCAAATCTGACCTATCATATAATTAACCTGAAACTCCGTATTCCGCCTGCGTCTCTCAGTCTGAAGCAGGGCGGTAAAAGGCGCAAGACCTGAGTTGTATTCACGTTTGATGCTTCTTTCAGCCTTCTCTGCCTGCTTGAGGCTTTCCTTGAGATGTTTTAGCTGGGTGTTATAAAGACGCTCCTGCAGCAGAAGTGTTTCCACCTCTTTCAACGCATCGAGAAAAGATTTTGAATACTCGAAGGCAAGTTCTTCCACTCTCGCACGATTGTATTTCACCGCTGCCTTCAGCCTTCCGCCTTCAAACAGAGGCTGGGTGATATTAGCTGCGAGAGAGTAAACTGAATTGCTGCTTTCCAAAAGACCGGAAAAGTCATCGGACAGCCTGCCGCCGGAGGCCGTAAGGGATATTTGCGGATACATATCAGCAATGCTTACATTCAAATCCTGAACCGACGCTGAAAGCCTGCGCCTGCCTGCCCGAAGGTCAGGTCTGCGGTCAAGAAGGCTGGCGGGTATCATATCTGAAATCTTCGCAGGCTCAGGAAGTCCTATAGAATCGCCTTTAAGCTCGGTGCTGCCCGGAGCGCGTCCGAGGATTATATCAAGCGAATAAAGGTAGTCCTTGAGCTGCTTTTCGTAATCAGATGTCTCAGAATTCACTGAAGCCAAGTTTTGTCTTGCAAGATATACCTCAGAGATATTCGATACTCCGTTTCGGTATCTTCTTTCGACTGTGCGAACAGTTTTCTGCCAGCTGTCTGCATTTTGCCTGCTGACAGTCAGCTGCATTTTTGCCACAACCGAAAGAGCCCTTAATTTTACCGTGCTCGATACCACTGAATGCATAACTGCCAGACGGCTCTCTACACTGGCCAAATATCTTTGAAGAGCAGCCTGCTCACCCGAAGCCTGCTTGCCGAAAAGATCCAGAAGATAGTTGATTCGAAGCCCTGCCTGAAGGTTGTCTGACGGTTTGTATGCCGGCATTTCTTTTCCTCTTGAGGCGGACAGCTCCAGCTTAGCATAAGGCCAGTCCTGAGAGGCCTGAATGTTGAGGTTTTCCTTTGCCTGCTTAACCCTTGAAAATGCTGATTTAATGCTCAAATTATTCTCTAAGGCCGCTTGAACTAACCGGTTAGTTTCTGGGTCTTTAAACTGCTGCCACCATTTACCAGACCATTTCTCGTATCTGCTCTCAGCATTGGAAAAGTTTTCCGGATTATTTATAAATTCATTCGGCACATCAGGGGAATACTTTTTCCTGCTGTAGTCTTCTCCGACCGTGCAGCCGGCAATCATTATAGCGTATAAAAGCAAAAATATGTTTAACAATTTACTCATAGCGTATTTTTATCCCTCAGCAGGGTTACAATGCTTATTTCACCAGGACAGTTCAGCCTTGCCGTGAGCCTGCTGCTGCCTGCGCCAGCGGTAGTTATTCCGACAAGATTTTTGTATTTCCATTGCCCTCTGGCGTACCGCATAGGAGCCCGGCAGTTTGTATAAACGGGGATGCCGCTTGGAAGGCAAAACTGCCCGGCATGCGTATGCCCTGCAAGCATAAGAGCAAAACCTGCCTGCTGAGCCCTTGAATAATAGTTGGGGTTATGGCAGAGCAGTATTCTGAATGCGTCCGGAGCTTCTATCGAGCTTATCATAGCGTCCCAGTCGTCATTGTGCAAGTTGTGGTGGTCTCCAAGCCCTGCAACGCAGATCTTCTCTCCCGTCGGTGATTCAATCAATGCTGAGCTGTTTATAAGCATTCCGGCACCAGCCTTTTCAAGATGCTCTGCTATAAAAAGTGAGTCGTGATTACCGAGAATAGAATGAATTACGGCTTTTTTACCCTTTATTTCTTCAAGAAGAGAGTTCATAAACCTGCAAACCCATACGGGAAATTCCCCGTCTCCCCAAGCATAATCGCCGCCTAAAAAACAATAGTCAAAATCGAGTGATTTTATTATCTCCATAACTTTATCATGAAAGCCCTCTCTGCCCGGATAATGGATGTCTGCAAGAAAGAGAATTCTCTTTCCTGAAAATGATTTCGGCAGATTGGAAAAAGCAAGATTGTAACTGCGAACTTTGATGTTGAAATAATCTTTTCGAGCACGATTCCAAAACCTTGCAGCTTTGAGGATTCTCATTGCAGTGATGTCCTCAATATCTGCATTAATCATACCGGGTTCTTTATTATTTAAAAAATTCAAGACATACCTTTTCAATACAGCAGAGCTTTAATAAATTTGCAAAAGAATTATACGCAACCATCAGGCTTGTTCAACGATTAACAACGATTGATTCTGTCTAAAATAATAGTATAATAATAATTCTATGCATACAAAAATATATCAAAACTTAGAGATAGAATCTCATGAGCTTTCCGAAGCGGCAGAGATTTTGAAAAGGGGCGGAATCGTAGCTTTCCCTACGGAAACTGTTTATGGGCTTGCAGCGAGAGCAGACAGCGAAACTGCGTCCAAGCTCAGCGAACTCAAGAGCAGGAAAGAGGGGAAATATTATTCTCTGCATATACCTTTTCCGGAGGCCTTGAGCAGTTATGTTCCTGATATCGATTTGAAATCTAAAAAGATAGTAGATAATTTCTGGCCAGGGCCGCTTACGATGGTTTTCAATGTTTCGCCCGAAAAAATGAGCCGCAAGCATCGAAAACTCGCTGAAAAATGGGATTCAATATATCACAACCAGACTGTGGGCATCAGATGTCCGGATGAAGAAACCGCAGCGAGATTTTTATATCTGGCCGGAGTTCCCGTAGTTGCCACTAGCGCAAATATATCCGGCAAAGAGCCTGCTGTAACCGGAGAAGAGGTAATAAAGCAGTTTGACGGGAAAATTGATGCTGTAATCGACGGGGGCGTCTGCTCGGAGGCCTTGAACAGCACAGTAGCTATGATATCTCAAAACAAGCTTATGGTTTTAAGGGAGGGGGCTGTAAAAGAGCAGGAACTTTTGGATATTTCTGCGATTAAGCTGCTCTTTGTCTGCGAAGCCAACACCCTTTCCAGCCCTATAGCTGCCGAGCTTTGCAGAAAAAGGCTTGCGGAAAATTTTGAATGCAGTGTTTCCCAGCTCGAGGAAAAAGGCTATAATATCTCATGTGCAGGAGTAAAAATCGAGATCGACAAGCCTGCACATCAAGCTGCGATGGAATTTGCGAAATCTATCGGCGGTAATCTGGACGGGCATATAACTACCGGTCTTTCTGAAAAAGATATTATAGAAAGCGATGCGATATTTGTTATGGCTGAAAAACAGAGGGATAGAATACTCGAATTCTACCCTCAAGTTCGTGATAAATGTTATCTTTTGCGTAAAGGCAAAAACATAATTGAACCGGACGGGAAAGACGAAAACTTCCAGGAATTCGTAGAATTGCTGGAGGATTCGGTCAATAAAAGATTAGGTGAAATTGTATTATGATTATAGCTTTAGCTAACGACCACAGAGGTTACGAAACAAAAATACTTATCAGAGGCCTTGTAGAAAAAATGGGGCACGAATGCGTAGATTACGGCTCTGACGGCAAAAGCCCTGTTGATTATCCAGATGTGGGCTATTCAGCATCTATTGCTGTTTCTAATGGCGAGGCGGACAGAGGAATCCTCATTTGCGGTACGGGTATTGGGATGTGCATAACTGCGAACAAGGTAAAGAATGTGCGCGGTGCTCTGTGTTTTGATGAAATAAACGCACGCGTTTCAAGGCAGCATAATGATGCCAACGTGCTTTGCCTTTCAGGCGACCTGCTCGGAGAAAGCTCTGTGAGAAGGATAGTTGAAGTGTGGCTGGAAACAGACTTTATGGGCGGAAGACATCAGCAGAGGCTTGACAAGGTTCGCAAGATAGAGCAGGGCGAAGACCCTAGGGAATAGCTTATAAAGCCTTCATCAGCCTATAATATGTAAATACTCTGATTCTATGAGATTATAAAACTATTTGCGAACAGCTTTTTTTACCAGAGATGATGCATCTTCAGGATAAATCCCCGGGTATTTATGCTTCATAGCTGCCACGATAAGCCCCAAAAACATCGGACTTGGATTTAGAGGTCTTGAGGTTAGGCAGGGATGCGCCTGAGTGCCGATAAAATACGGGTGTTCAGGCAGCTCGAGAATCTGCATAATCGGATGATTTGGCGCTTTGCCCGAAAACACCAAGCCCGCATTTTCAAGCTCTTGGATATATTCCGGGTCAACCTCATATCTGTGTCTGAATCTGAGTCTTGCCGAAAGCACATCTCCGAAAAGCTTATATGCAAGCGTATCCTTCTTAATTTCTACATCTCTTCCGCCTAAACGCATATTCCCCCCAAGACCTTCAATTTTTTTCTGCTCCGGCAGAAGGTTAATCACAGGACTGCTGCAGTTGGGGGCTATCTCTGAACTGTTTGCGTTTTTGATCCCGCATACATTTCTCGCATATTCAATAACTGCCATCTGAAAACCAAGGCAGAGACCGAGATATGGAAGACCGTTCTCTCTTGCAAACCTTATACATTCAATCTTTCCCTCAGTGCCGCGCACGCCGAACCCGCCGGGGACTATTATACCGTCAACACCTCTAAGAGCGCTTTCTGTATTTTCGGGGGTTATATCTGTAACCTCTATCCACTCTACATTCACCTTGCAGCCAAGCCAAGCCTCGCAATGTTCAATGGCATTGCTGATTGAGGCGTAGCTGTCTCGAACGGATATGTATTTGCCGGTAATGCCTATTGTTACCTCATTCTTATGATCTTTGGTTACCCGATCGGTAAAATCGCACCATTTCTCCCACTCACTGCGCTCCTTGCGCAGATCAATCTTATCTTCAATCCCAAGCATCTTGATGATGCTGAAATCTACGCCGCTGTCTCTGAGCATTGAGGGTATCAGGTATATGCTTTTCGAATCGTGCATACTGAAAACATTGCTGAAAGGAACATTGCTGAAAAGGCTAATCTTTTCTCGAACCTGCTCGGTAACCTCCTCTTCGCATCTGCACGCAATAATCGAGGGCTGAATACCTTTCTGGAGCAGCTCTCTGATGCCCAGCTGGGCGGCCTTTGACTTCTGCTCGCCCAATGTTTGCGGGGCTAGTATGTAAGTCAGGGCTACAAAGCAGCAGTTGCTGTCGCCCTCCTCGTTGGCCAGTTCACGCATTGCCTCTATGTAGAATGCGTTCTCCAGATCGCCTGCTGTACCGCCGATTTCAACGAACACAACATCCGCCTCACTGTCTCTTGCCAGCACTCTCAGCTTGCGTTTTACCTCACCTGTAACATGCGGGATAACCTGAACATCCCGCCCGAGATAGCCCCCGCCTCTCTCTGTTTTGAGCACTGAGCTGAATACCTGACCATTGGTGCTGAAATTCTGCTTGGAAAGGTCTATATTCAGCATCCTTTCGTATGTTCCAAGGTCCATGTCGCATTCCATCCCGTCATCAAGCACGAATACCTCTCCGTGCCGGAATGGGTTCAGCGTTCCAGAATCCATATTGAGGTATCCTTCCAGCTTTACAGGGGACACCTTCAGACCCTTGTCCTGCATAAGTTTGGCTACACAGGAAGAAAATATACCCTTGCCAAGACCGCTCATTACTGTACCGAGAACTACTACATACTTCGTTTTACCCTTAACGTATCCTTTAGGCACAGGAGAAAAGAATTCAGTATCCGAGGATTTATTGCTGATGCTTGCAAATATGTCTTCCCTTTTTTGGGACATTTTAACCGCCGTATAAATAATTTATTTAAGTGTTCTTTCAACAAAAGCCATATACTGCTTTTCCGTGTCTATTCCTTCATGCGCCTCTGGAATTTCCTCTGCTATAATCCTGAACCCGTTTTCCAGAGCCCGAAGCTGTTCGAGCGATTCGCTTATCTCAAGAGGTGTACGAGGCATTTGAGTAATTTTCATAAGGAAGTCTTTTCTGTAAGCATAAACCCCTAAATGGCGTTTCATAAGGCTCACATTAGGTTTCCCGTCTTTCCGAGAGTAGGGCACCGGCTGTCTGGTAAAGTAAATAGCGTATCCGTTCTTGGCAACAACTGCTTTAACGGCGTTGGGATTTTCGACCTCGCTTCGGTCCCTGACAGGCGTAACGAGCGTAGCCATATCGGCTTGTTCGTTATTTTTAAGCAGATTTGCAAGCTGGTCGATATTTTTCGGGTCTATTTCAGGCTCGTCTGCCTGCACATTAACAATAATATCGCAGTCAATTTGCTCTGCTGCCTTGGCAACCCTGTCTGTCCCGCTTTTGAGGTCCGGGTCTGTAAGGACGCATTCAGCACCAAAGCTTTCGCAGGCCTGCTGCACCATTTCACTGTCAACAGCTATTACGATTTTTTCTGCCGAATCGGCCTTTGCAGCGGTTTCATAAGTGTGCTGCACGAGATATTTACCAGATTCCGAGGCGAGAATCTTACCTTTGAAACGGGTTGAATCGTATCTGGCGGGTATTATTATAACGGTATTCAAGTCGGTTCCTCGCAGTTAGTTTTTTATTATTTTCTAAAACTCACTGCCTTAATAATTTATTGAAAAACGTTTGATAAGTCAATATTAAAATACACGACAGCGTATCTTGACATTAACTCAGTAAACATTATGATTAGCGTTCTATATATTAACAGATAAACGGAACAGTAGAAATGTCGGAAAATAAAAATTATAAAAAAACGCTGAATCTCCCTAAAACGTCTTTTGCAATGAAGGCTAACCTAACCCAGCGCGAGCCTCAAATGCGCAAACAGTGGGCAAAGGAAAAGATATATCAGAAGATAAGAGAAGCCAGAAAGAACAGCAAACCTTACATCCTCCATGACGGGCCTCCTTATGCCAATGGAGATATCCATATGGGACACGTTATCAATAAGGTGCTCAAGGATGTAGTTGTAAAATACAAAACCATGCGAGGCTTTGATGCCCCTTACGTTCCGGGCTGGGACTGCCACGGGCTCCCGATTGAAGCTAAAGTGATGACCGAGCTCGGAGATGAAGCAGCGGATATGGAAAAGCTTGAGATACGCAAACGCTGCAAGAAGTACGCGAGCAAATACGTTAAGCTTCAGAGCAGGCAGTTTGCATCTCTGGGTGTTTTCGGCAATTATGAGGACCCGTATCTCACAATGGTGCCCGCTTACGAGAAGGGTATCCTTGAGGTTTTCGGCAAGCTTGTAGAGCAGGGGCTTGTTTACAAGCAGCTCAAGCCCATACACTGGTCTGTAGGCTGTCAGACTGCGCTTGCAGATGCTGAGCTTGAATATAAGGACATCACTTCCCCAAGTATTTACGTAAACTTTCCCGCAGAAAGAGAGGCGGCCGAAAAGCTCATCAACCTCGGCCTGGCAGAACAGGGCGAAACCGCCTGCTTTATGATCTGGACAACCACCCCCTGGACACTCTGCGCTAATCTGGCTGTAGCAGTTCATCCGGGGCTTGAATATGCCTCTGTCAAATATCAGAAAAACGGCAAGAAATATGCATCGCTTGTATGCACTGAGCGGATTGAAGCAGCAGTTCAGGCAGCAGGAATATCAGAATACGCCGTTTCTGAGGCGAGAGTTAAGGGCGCAGAGCTGGAAGGGCTGAGATACTCCCACCCCTTTATCACTGAGAAGCCTACTGAATCAGATGCGTATTTTGTCGTTCAGGCCGATTACGTTACCACTGAAGACGGTACTGGCCTTGTGCATACAGCCCCTGGACACGGAACTGAAGACTATATGACCGGCGTTAAAAACGGGCTGGAAATTTACTCTCCCGTAGATGAAAACGGCACCTATGATGATACTGTTCCGGATTTCCTCGCGGGCAAGAATGTGCTGAAGGTGGATGAAGAAGTTATTGAAAGGCTCTCGGCAAAAGGCCTTCTTTTCGCAAGAAAAGACCTGCTCCACAGCTACCCTCACTGCTGGAGGAGCCGGATGCCCGTTATCTTCCGCGCCACAGAGCAGTGGTTTGCAGGCGTTGACATAAAGCTCGAAGACACAGGAAAGACCCTTCGTGAAATGGCCGTCGCCAGTACCGATGAGGTTCGCTGGATACCCGGCTGGGGCAAGAAGCGGATTGCCGGAATGCTTGAATCAAGGCCGGACTGGTGCCTCAGCAGGCAGAGAAGCTGGGGGCTGCCGATACCGGTTTTCGTAAACTCAGAAGGCAGGAGCCTGCTTACGCCCGAATCTGTTGCAGCCGCTGCTGAGCATATCGGAAGAAAAGGCTCAGACAGCTGGTTTACCGATTCCCCTAAGGAGATACTCGGCGAAGATTTTGATTTGCCTGAGGGATTCAGCTTCGATGATCTGGAAAAGGAAGAAAATATTTTTGATGTATGGTTTGAGTCCGGCTGCAGCTGGCACAGCGTGGCAGCAAACAGGGGTTGGGATCTGCCCGTTGATTTGTATCTTGAAGGCAGCGACCAGCACAGAGGCTGGTTCCAGCTTTCACTTCTCCCTGCACTAGGAGCAATGCACAGAGCGCCTTTCAAAAACGTTCTGACTCACGGATTTACAGTAGATGCTGAAGGCCACAAGCAGAGCAAGTCTTTGGGCAATTATGTAAATGCAATGGAGGAGATCGAAAAGTACGGCTCGGACATCCTCAGGCTCTGGGTTTCCAGTGTGAATTATCAGGAAGATATGCGCTGCAGTGATGAGCTTATCGGCAGGATGAGGGATTCTTATCGGAAAATCCGCAATACCATAAGGTATATACTGAGCAATATAAAGGATTTCACGCCGGAAGAGGCGACTGCTTTTGAGGATATGGAGCCAATAGACCAATGGGCTCTTTACCGCTACAACTTTATGGTCAAAAACGTTATCAACGATTATGACAATTTCGTTTTCCATAAGGTATTCGCCGGCGTATACAATTTCTGCACAGTAGAAATGAGCAACATCTATATGGACGTTGTAAAAGACCGTCTGTATTGCGAGCTGCCTGAGAGCCCTTCAAGAAAGAGCTGCCAGACTGTGCTCTGGAAAATACTAAACGGTTTGATAAAGCTTGCTGCCCCAATAATGGTGCATACCGCTGAAGAGGCATGGGCATCGCTTGAACAGAAGGATGAAAACTGCGAAAGCGTACATCTTTCTCTAATAAATGATGCTGATCAGCAGGTTTTGGATTCAGCAGACCAAGAAAAATGGAAAACGATTTTTGAAATACGTGATGAAGTTCTCAGAAAGCTTGAAGAGCTCAGGCAGAACCAGACTATCGGTTCAAACCAGCAGGCAAGTGTCGCTGTAAAGGCAGATGAGAGTACTGCTGATTTGCTTGAGCAGTTCGGGGCAGATAATTTTGCAGAGCTCTGCATAATAAGTGAAGCAAAAATAGAACGTGCAGAGAACCTTGAGATTTCAGCCTGCAAGTCCGCAAATGACAAATGCCAGAGGTGCTGGAACTACTTCGCTTCAGTGGGTGAAGATGCAGAAAATCCCGATTTGTGCAAAAGGTGCGCCGAAGCGGTTAAGCAGACCTCTGCTGTTTGAGAACTCCTTTAAGGGAATAAATGAATTTAGCAAATATACGAAATTTTTCCATAGTAGCACACATAGACCACGGCAAGAGTACAATCGCAGACAGGATTATGCTACATGCAGGGGCGGTTACTGAAAGGGAATTTCATAACCAGCTGCTTGACAGTATGGATCTTGAAAGGGAGCGCGGTATTACTATCAAGGCCTCCGCTGTTACCATGTATGTCAATTACAAGGGCGAGAAATATATGCTCAACCTCATTGACACGCCCGGGCATGTGGATTTCAGCTATGAGGTCTCTCGTGCTCTTACCGCCTGCGAGGGGGCACTTCTTGTTGTTGATTCTGCTCAAGGCGTTGAAGCTCAGACAGTTGCCAATGCTTATCTTGCGATTAATGAAGACCTCGAGATAATTCCTGTGTTGAACAAGATTGACCTTCCTGCTGCAATGCCCGAAACGGTGATTGAAGAGCTTGGGAACATTCTTGGGATTGGGCAGGAAGAATGCATCTATGTAAGCGCAAAATCCGGCAAGGGAGTGGACGATTTGATAGGGGCAATAATAGAAAGGCTGCCCGCACCGGAAGACCACATAAATGATAAGCTTCAGGCCATGGTTTTTGACAGCCATTTTGATGAGTACCGCGGAGTAATCTGCTACTTGAGGGTTGTTTCCGGCTCTATTAAAGAGGGGCAGAAAATATCATTTATGAGCTGCGGACATAGCTACACGGTAACCGAGCTTGGCAAATTTACACCGAAGATGGATAAACGCAAGGAGCTGGGCTGCGGTGAGGTTGGTTATATGATTGCCAACATAAAGAGCCTCTCGGATGTACGCGTCGGCGATACTATTACCAGCCTTGATGAGCCTGCTGAGGAGCCTCTTCCGGGTTATGAGCCTCCAATGCAGATGGTTTTCTCGGATTTCTATCCCGCTCAGAGCAGTGATTATCCGAAGATGAAGGCCGCATTCGAAAGGCTTGCTCTTAATGACTCAAGCTTTACGTTTTTCCCGCAGAATTCCCCGGCACTGGGTTTTGGATTCAGGTGCGGTTTTCTCGGACTTCTGCATATGGAAATTGTGCAGGAACGTCTCGAGAGAGAAAACGATATTGAAGTTATCCAGACCTCGCCCAGTGTGAGCTATGAAGTGCTCAGCACTTCGGGAGAAATTTTCAAGGTCGATTCGCCTTCTCAGCTTCCAGAGAAGAGCGAAATCGAAGAGTTCAGGGAGCCTTTTGTTAAGCTTGAAATCATTATGCCCAAAGACTATATCGGTACTGTTATGCAGCTTGCCGAGCAGCGAAGGTGCGTAGTTGGTAAAACTGAATACCTTGGAAGCAACCGCGTAATGATGCAGTTTAAGGCCCCGCTTGCCGAGATTGTTTACGATTTTTACGATATCCTGAAAGGCGCTACCAGAGGCTACGCAACGATGGATTATGAGCTTTTAGGATTTGAGAAAAGCGACCTTGTAAAAATCGATATTCTGGTTAATAAGGTTGAAGTAGATGCTTTGTCAACTATAGTGCACAGGGATTCTGCTGAGACAAGAGGCCGGAAAATGATAACTCGCCTGCGTCAGGCAATTCCCAGACAGCAGTTTGAAGTTCCCCTTCAGGTGGCTGTAGGGGGTAAAGTAATCGCTAGGGAAACAATCAAGGCATACAGAAAAGATGTAACCTCTAAGCTTTACGGCGGGGATATTACCCGCAAAATGAAGGTATTAAAAAAGCAGAAAGAGGGCAAAAAGCGTATGAAGAGTGTTGCATCGGTACAAATCCCGCAAGAGGCGTTTAAGAGCGTCCTCAAATCAGGTGAATAATGCCCTCTGTAAATGTAGTTTAATTATCAGGAGATAATATGTTAAAGAATCTTAAGGCCATGTGGCCGGTTGTTACATTAGTGTTAATAGTGCTTTTTGGAGCAGGCATTGCTTTTGCAATGGAATCTGGTGCAAGCGAAAAAGAAGTTGCTCATCAGATTGCATTTCACGGTGCTGTAACCTTATTTATGGTTTATGCTACAGCAGTGCTTGGGCTCAGCGAGGCTAAGAGTTCTTATCAGTCTTCAAAATATAATAAAAGATCAAAACAGACTAAAACCAGCAAGAACACCAAAAAGTCAAAGCCTTCTGCACCAAGGCTCCCGAAAGAAGGGCCAGTAACTATTCACGTAAGGAATCTTGCCTCTGATGTTTTCGAAACTCATCTCAGAGAGATATTCTCCAAGTACGGCGAGGTGAATTCGGTAAGGATTATTGCTGATAAAGAGACAGGCGATTCCAAAGGTTACGGGTTTATTGAGATGTCTAAACCTGCAGAAGCTGGCAAGGCTATTGAAGGAGTAAACGGAACTGATCTTTCAGGCAAGGCTATTAATGTAACAGTGGCTAAAAGCCGCAGACCGAAAAACAAAAATTACACTAAAAAAAGCTGATTTTATGGACAGATTCAATTATAAAAACGGGGAGCTGCATATAGAGCAGCTCCCTGCTTTAAAGATTATCGAAGAAGTGGGCACGGCCTGTTACGTGTACAGCAAGAACACTTTCCTTGACCACCTGCACAAAATACAGAACGCCTATGCTCAGCTCGACACGACTGTATGCTATTCAATAAAGGCCTGCAGCAATATAAACATACTAAAATTTTTAAGTGATAGCGGCTCGGGCTTTGATATCGTAAGCGGAGGCGAGCTCTTCAGAGCGGTTAAGGCCGGAGCTGATATGAAGAAAATTGTCTATGCCGGCGTCGGAAAGACCGACGAAGAGATCAAGCAGGCGCTTGATGCCGGAATAGAATATTTTAACATTGAAAGCGAACAGGAACTTGAAAACCTGATCAGGCTCAGCTCTGAGAAGGGCTGCTCAGCCAAAGCTGCTTTAAGGGTAAATCCCGATGTGGACCCTAAAACCCACGCCTACATCACTACAGGCAAGAAAGAAAGCAAATTCGGAGTTGATATAGAAAGAGCTGAAAAGGTTTTCGATACCTACTCCGGAAATCCAAGCGTTAAGCTTCGGGCTATACATATTCACCTTGGCTCAGGCGGGAACACCGTTGACCCTTATGTTGAAGCAATAGAAAAAATCTTAGGTCTTATAGACACTCTTCGCAGCAAGGGTTATGAGATTGAAGCTCTCGATATTGGCGGCGGGTACGGCGCAGACTACGTTACCGGATACGGCCCTTCAGCAAAGCAGTATGCCGAGGCGATTGTACCTCTGCTGAAGGACAAAAACTTGAAATTAATCCTTGAACCGGGCAAGAGCATTGCCGCCAATGCAGGGATACTGCTCTCTGAGGTTCAGTATGTTAAGCAGGGCGGCAGCAAAAAGTTTGCGATAGTTGATGCCGCTATGAATGATATGATTAGGCCGTCATTGTACGACGCATTCCATTTTATCTGGCCTGTGAAAACAGATGCCAGTTTCGTGCCGAAGCACAGAAACGAGAATATGCAAATGGAAGGTCTTGAAAAGTATGATGTTGTAGGCCCGATATGCGAGGGAAGCGATTTCCTTGCCAAAGAAAGACTCTTGCCTCCCCTCAAGAGAGGCGATGTGATCGGGCTTTTCACGGCGGGTGCTTATGGATTTACCATGGCAAGCAATTACAATTCTCGCCCAATGCTTCCGGAGGTTCTTGTGGACGGCGATGATTACACGATAATCAGAAAGCGTCAAACTTACGATGACCTGATTAGCCTTGAACAGTAAATCAGAGCGTTTTTGAAACACTGATTTTTCACATTAAGAACAAAATTGTTCAATGACAGTATAAAAACGAGATTAAACTTTTTGACTAATTTACTGTTTAAGAATCAGTTTTTTCAAAGATTGAAATACATATAAGAATTTCTCAAGTTTGACAATTCGACCGAGAAGCGGTCTTATAATGAAAGGGGGGTTCGCTATGACGAATTCAGCGCTGAAAATTTTATACCTTCTGATAATTTTTGCTTCGGGAGCATTATCAGCTGGTTTTTCTTATGCGGGAACCCCCGACCTTGCCCCCACAGTTCCTAACGACTGGCTTGAAGAGATTCCCGTAGGTTATCAGCAGCTTTCCGATTATGAAGACCATAATTCCAGTCCATTCTACATTAGCGGCAGCGACCTCTATTACAACATAGCGGTTGAAAATATCGGCAATTCTATTGCAGGCGATTTCTATATCCGAATAGAATTGGACGGCCCGCAGACGGACAGCTGGATTTACAATCTGGATTTATGGCCATTTTTCTCCGATGAAACCTTCAGCTTCAGCAGCGATAAGTATCTAGGAAACCTTCAGCCCGGAGCTTATACTATTTCAGTAGAGATTGATTACTATGATGATGTTCAGGAAAGCGATGAGTCCAATAATTACTTTGAACGTATAATAACAGTGGGAGAGGCTGGTTACAGCTCTATTTCCGGCAGAATTTTCGGTGATTTGAATTTTAATTCCAGTAAGGATGCAGGCGAAATTGGTCCTGAGGGCTGGACAGTGTATTCAGATACGAATTTCAACGGAGCTTTTGACTCCAGCGAACCAAACGATATTACAGATTCAAACGGGAATTACACCCTAACAGGCCTAAAGGCAGGCAGCCATTTAGTTTGTGCTGTTTCACAGTCTGGGTGGGTACAGACCTATCCTTATCAGCTAAGCGCCCCTGAGCCCCAGAAAATGAGCACTGCTGAGAGCCAGCCTGACAATTATACTACCCAAGGCTCAAACGCCCCCTTATTCAAAATGGGGCAAACTGACAGCGAAATCAGGCCTAATATGATTGAAGCTAACGATTTGATTGGAATCAGCGATTTCCGTAACGATTACACATTTGCGGGCTACAGTGGTCAGGGCTATGCAGCAGCTGTTATAGACACGGGCGTTGATGTTGACCACAGCTTTTTCGGGCCGGATTTGGACAATGACGGCGTAGCAGACAAAATCGTATATCAGTACGATTTTGCAGAAAACGACAGCAGCGCCGCTGATTACGACGGCCACGGCACACACGTTGCCAGCATTATAGCCAGCGAAGACGACACTTACCCGGGAATTGCACCTGATGCGGATATAATTGCACTGAAAGTTTTTGATGATGAAGGCAATGCCACCTTCGGATACGTAGAAAATGCTCTTCAGTGGGTTGTGGATAATGCAGATGCCTATAACATAGCGACCGTTAATATCTCTCTCGGAGACGGTGAAAATGACGCGACCTTTACTCCCGGATACGGCCTGAACGATGAGTTAGCAGCTCTTGTTGAGATGGACATACCCACGTTTTGCTCTGCCGGGAACAGCTATATGGATTTCAATCCTGCTGAGGGCTGTTCTTATCCGGGCTCTGATCTCAATACAATATCGGTAGGGGCGGTTTTTGATGATGATATTGGTTATATGTCCTATTCCGGCGGGGCAACGGCATTTTCCTCAGATTCAGACAGGATAACGCCCTTCACACTCAGGCATTCGGATATATCGTGTATTATGGCTCCGGGCGCTCAGATTACAGCCGCGGGCCTGGGTTCTATTTCAACGATGAGCGGCACTTCTCAGGCCTCTCCGGTTCTGGCAGGGGTGAGCATTATTGCCCAGCAGATCTCTGAGGACATCCTTCAAAGAAGGCTCAGCTTTGCGGAAATGAAAGATTTGATAAAAGCAGCAGCAGCAGACATTTACGATGGAGACGACGAAAACGATAACGTTGATCATACTTATGAAAACTATAAAAGGGTAAATGCATACGATCTTTCAAACGCATTAATTGAGATATCGGATGTTCACAAAAATTACGTTACTCTCGAAGCAGGGGAGGCCAAAACAGATTTAGATTTCGGTTTTTATAAACTTACGCCCGACTTTAACACTGACGGGGCGGTCAATCAGACTGATTTATCGATCTTTGCCTCGTGCTGGCTGCAGAGTCCTGAAGGGGACTGTGTGAAGACAGATATAGATGAAAGCGGTTTTATTGACTATATAGACTTTAAACACTTAGTCCAGCTTTGGGGAATATAATTTTTTTAAGAAAATTTAAATGTTTGGATAATTAGCAATTTGCTGTTGAACATAAAATATTATTCTCTAAAATTCTAAACGCTTTCAGAAAGATATTAAAAACAGCAATTAAGGTAGTCAAGAGTATGGCTCAAAAAAGATCAAAGAAACCTAAGCACCTTACAAGTAAGGAATTGAATCAGTTTAAGTATCTGCTGCTCAAGAGAAGGGCGGAAATACTTGGTGATTTCACCCAGATAGAAAATGATACCTTAAAAAACACAATGGGAGAGTCTAATGGAGACCTCTCGAGTATGCCGATACATATGGCTGATCTGGGAAGCGACAATTATTCTCAAGATTTCGCACTGAATTTGATGAAAAGTGAACGTGAAACTCTCTCAGAAATCACGCACGCTTTGAAGAAGTTTGAAAAAGGCACTTACGGTCTCTGCGAAGCAACCGGAGAAGCAATCAACAAAAAACGGCTTGAGGCAAAGCCTTGGGCGAGATACTGCATTGCATACGCGAGACTCCTTGAGAAGGATCTGGTTAGAGAAGGCCAAAAGATCAATTTAGAAGATTATCAGCAGTATCTGGCATAATCAGCCGTATATAAAACAGTATGCTGTATAGCCTATATATATGAGCAGCAGAAATGCCCCGTTGCCTCTTGATATTTTACCGCCTCGGGCGGCAAAGATCTGGAAGATTATTCCAGTAGCAAGAACCAGCAGGTAGTCTGCTCCTTTGAGCCTTGCTTCAAAGCTGAACGGGCTGATTGTAGAGGCAGTTCCTGTAACCAAAAGGGCGTTGAAAATATTAGAGCCTATCAGATTGCCCACAGATATGTTTTCATGGCCTTTAAGTGCTGCTGTTACGCAAGTGATTAATTCTGGAAGGCTTGTTCCTATAGCAAGAACTATCAATCCGATTACAGCCTCGCTTATGCCTATAACCCTGCCAATATATACAGCGCCTTCGAGCGCGAGCTTTGCCCCTGCAATCAGAAATAACAAACCGATCACAAGAAAAACAACGCTTTTGCGAAGAGGCATTTGTGTTTCAGGCACAGGCTCTAAAGCTGCAATTTTTATCCCCTTCCTGGCCTCATATATCACAAGATACAGCAGAATTATAAACGCTGCCAGCATTAAGAGGCCTTCGATTCTGCTGATATAGCAGTTCCAAAGGAATGCCAGCATAAGAAGTACGATAATATTCATTGCGGGCATTTCGATCCTGCTTACCCGCCTGCTCACCGCCATCGGCTTTATAATCGAGCTGATTCCGCCTATCAATGCGATATTTGCAATGTTTGAACCAAAGATATTCCCCAAAGCTGCTGAGCCTGCGCCTTTCATTGCAGCAGCTGTGCTTGAGGCAGCTTCAGGAGCGCTTGTCCCGATGGAAACCACTGTAAGGCCTACTACAAAAGTGCTCACGCCTGCCTTTTTTGCAAGAGACACAGAGCTTTCAACGAGCATATCAGCCCCTTTGCAGAGCATATAAACGCCGGCAATATTCGCAAGAACAGCCGTTATGATGTTAAGATCCAATCAAACTCCCTGTCTGAAAAATAAACAGGGCAGCACAATAATGCACCTGCCCTGTAAAAATATTATAGTGAATTGTTGTTTTTAACGTTCATCCAAAGGTATGTATGGTTTTCTTTTAGCCACGCTCTTGTATGCCGGCCTTATAATTCTCCCGCCGCTTGCAATTTCTTCGAGTGCGTGAGCGCTCCAGCCGGCAATTCTGGCCATAGCGAACATCGGCGTGTAAAGGTCTGTAGGTATTCCGAGAATCTTGTAAACGAAGCCTGAATAGAAATCGACATTAGCGCTTATGACTTTATCGCTTTTCTTTACATCCGCAAATACCTGCGGCGTGATCTTCTCAACATTTTTATACAGCTCGAATTCTCTTTCGTAGCCTTTTTCCGATACGAGCTCTTCCACCTTCTTTTTGAAGATTTCGGCTCTCGGGTCGGATTTAGTATATACTGCGTGTCCCATACCATACACAAGGCCGGTTCTGTCGAATGCCTGCTTGCGTATTATTCGTGCAAGATATTCCTCAATTTCCTTTTCATCAGTCCAATTGCTTACGTTTCTGGAAATGTCTTCCATCATTTCAATTACACGGATATTTGCCCCTCCGTGCTTGAGGCCTTTCAGCGAACCGATTGCTGCTGCAATTGCTGAATATATATCGGTATCAGAGCTCATAACCACGTGGGTTGTAAAAGATGAATTGTTTCCGCCGCCATGCTCAGCGTGTACAACAAGAGCCAGATCGAGGATTTCAGCCTCAACCTCCGAAAAGGCACCGTCCGGCCTTATAAGCCTCAGGAAGTTTTCAGCAGTGCCCATATTTTCGTCCGGGCGGTGAATAACGAGGCTCTGATTATCAAAATTATGAATTTTGGCTTGATAACCGTATGCAATCATTACAGGGAATTTTGCAACAAGCTCAATGCATTGACGAAGGATTGTTTTTAACGTTCTTCCTTCGGGATTTCTGTCGTAGGAATAAGCAAAAAGCACGCTGCGTGCGAGTTTATTCATAATATTTCGGCTCGGCGCCTTCATACTTATCTCTTTGTACTCGCTCGGCAGATCCCTGTAGGAAGACATAATCTGCTTGAAATTGCTCAAGTTATCTTTGTCGGGGAGTTTGCCGAAAAGCAGAAGATAAACTGTTTCTTCAAATCCAAACCTTTTTTCCTTAAGGAAGCCGCTGCAAAGGTCGAGAAGATCTATACCACGGTACTTCAAAGAACCTTCAACAGGAACTTTTTCCTTTTCGTCAACGATATAGCCGTGAACATCGCCTATCTCGGTAAGACCGACTAAAACGCCTGTCCCGTCGGAATTTCGCAGACCCCGCTTTACGTTATAGTTCTCATAATGTTTCAGGTCTATTTTGTTTGCAGACTTTGCGTATTTCGCATTCTTGTCAAGGAACTGTTTTTCAAATTCATAATCCATTCTTACCTCGCTAAATGCTTATCGTTATATTAAGGAAATATGCGCAGCACTGCCATCTTCAGTCTCTTAGACAAAACATGTTCACACTAATTCCCCGTGAAAAGCCTGCTTAGAGAAAAGCAAACGCCTATTCTCAGTAAAAGCGCATATTTAAACCTTAGATATTCTAATCTTAAGGTGAAATATTTCAAATCAAAAATTTCTCATTCTATTTGTTTTCTTGAGATTCTTCTTTATTACCTTTTCTCGGAGCAGGTTTGCAAGACTGGCAGGGTTTTCGTCCGGATTTAACAGCATCCTGAAAAGAGTCGAAATAAACAATATTCTCTTCAAGGATCCTTTCTACGAAAAAACAGCTTGTTTTGTGGAAGGTTCGGCTGTTTTTAGAAGCGCATAACTTCTTCTTACCGGCTTTTGCAGTTTCTTGAAAGTTTTGGTCTTTTATAGATGTACTGTCAGATTCTTTTTCCTTTTTTGGGGTTAATTCGCAATTATTGGCAATTTTTTGAGCATTGGAAGGGCGGTTTTGTTCAATTTCAGCCTCTTTTTCAGGTTGCTTATCTGATTCCTTTTTCAAAACTTTCTTAACTGCAAACCCTTCTCTCAAAAGGATTCTTGAAAGAGATCTTCCTTCAAGCCTTATATCTGCTTTAACTGCAAATTCATCTTCAGCCCGCTCTATCGAATGCAGAGAGATTTTTTCTGCATCATTGAAGGATTTGTCCAGAAAACGTTTTAGCCTTGAGGAATAAAATCTTAAATCCTCTTTATCGTCAACAGCAGGGGGCATTGAAACAGCCTTAACAATAACTTTCAAATTTTTGCCCACAACAGCTGGCCACCCTGTGATATTCATCTTTACTGAGAGATCGCCGTTAGAGCCTTTGTAATCTGCATTGTAAGCGGGCTTGCCCGCAGAAAAACTGATAAGCACCAGCAGCAAAACACAATGAAATTTCATATTTGCCTCCTGAATCAATTTTTGTATTTATTGTAAACCTCCCAGGCAGACGGGAACGGTTTCAAAGACCTTTCAAATATTCCAAGCGTATAAGCGATGGTCAGACCGTAATTTGTAATTGGCACCCCAGCCTCTCTGGCAGTCATAATTCGTGAAAGCATTTCTCTTTTATTCCACATGCAGCCTCCGCAGTGAATAATAAGCTTGTATTCCTTAAGATTATCCGGCCAGTCGTGACCGCGCCAGTGATCAATCTGGAGCTTTCCGCCCACAAACTGATGCAGCCAGCGGGGGATCTTTACCGTGCCAATATCGTCGGTAATCGGGTGATGTGTGCAGGATTCGCAGACCATTATTTTGTCGGTGGGCTCCAGATTTTCTATTTCCATAGCCCCCTTTGTCATTTCAACCAGATCTCCCTTAAATCGTGCGAAGAGAATGCTGAAGCTTGTCATCGGCACGTCCAAAGGGGTGTCCGCTGCCACCTTAAGAAATGCCTGAGAATCTGTAACTACCAGATCAGGCTTATCTCTGAGCATATCCAGAGTGCTCAAAAGCTCCCTGTCTTTGCAGACAAGAGCTGAGGCATCCCCGTCGAGCAGGTCGCGGATGCTTTGAACCTGCGGCATAATGAGCCGGCCTTTGGGGGCTTCTTTATCAATCGGGACAACCAAAACAGCTATTCCGCCAGGACCTACAAGATCGCTCAATATAGCAGGGCTCTCCAGAAAATCCGGCGGGGCGGTTTTAATCAGCATTTTTCGCAGCTCAGTTATGCCGTCCCCGGTTTGAGCTGAGCACAAAATTATATTTGAGGTCTTCTGCCTTAATGTTTCCAAAGAAGAATCGTATATATTCTTTGTATCGGTCTTATTAACTGCCAAGATGAACGGTACACTCAAACAGTTGAATTCTTCTATAAGGTCGAGCTCAAATTCGGTTAAATTTCCCGGCTCAATTACAATAACGGCTAAATCCGTGCGTTTTATAACCTGTCGTGTTCTCTCAATGCGCTTGCCGCCAAGAGCTCCGATATCATCTATGCCGGCGGTGTCAATAAAAAGAACGGGACCGATAGGCAGAAGCTCCATCGGCTTTTCAACGGGGTCTGTGGTGGTTCCTGCATAACTGGAAACAATTGAAGATGACTGGCCGGTGAGTGAATTCAGGATAGAACTCTTGCCGGCATTGCGTTTGCCGAAGATTCCTATATGAAGCCGCAGTGATTTTGGTGTTTTCTGCATAAAAGTTACTCCGCTTATTTGCTGAATACTGATTATAATCGCAGATAGGGGGACGTGCAAAAGATTTTAATAAAGTAATGATAATTTATGTTCTGTTGCATTGAAAAGGCTGGAGAAAAATAAGTTAAAATATGATTTGACTACCCCGCAGATTGAAAATGTAGCTCTCCCATAGAATTGAACACTTTAAATTAGACGGTTCCTGAATAATATAAACCAACTCAAATATTTAGAAAGGAACTTAACAATGCGAAACCAAAATTTCATATTCAGCGAAAGAAGCCGTCCCTTTCTTTAACAATTCTGGTAATGCTTCTTATGGTATTATTCACTGCGCCTTCTGGATGGATAGAGCGTTTTGAATACCAATTTATTTTTAAAACAGTTTACTCAATCTGAGTTTTCTAAAACATCTAAAACAAAGCACGCCGAGAATAAACCTTCTCGGCGTGCTTTGTTTTTAACTAGCTTCCTTATTTGTATTGATGTGTTGATTCAGTTTCGATAACCTCACGATCGAGCTGATCACTCACCATACTTACGCTAAACCTTACATCTCCAGCACTTTCTGCCTTAACAATAACTTTCCACTGCGCTTTATTTTTGGGAGCCAGCTTAGCTAGTGGCTGTAATTCAATTGTGCTGCCTGAAACAATTGCTTCAGTTGCCCCTTCTGTTCTTATGAAGCTTTGCGTATCTTCAAGTTTGCAAGTGATTTTGATATTTGTTCCAACTGCTGTGCCCTGATTAGTTGCCGTAATTACATAAGTTTCCTGACCGCCAACCTCGATTGGGTCTGTTACATCAATAACTTCAAGAAGTATTGCTGGTATTCCAAGAACCTTAGTTGTGCAATTATCAGAATTCATAGATGCGCAGTAAGATTTTGCTGCAACTCTATTTGTATAACTGCCAATCTTAGAGGGTTTAACCTTAATCATAGCATTGATTTTCTTGCCGGCAGCGAGCTGAGGAATATTCCAAACTACTTTACCATCTTGGAATGTACCTCCGTTTGATGCGCTGAGGAATTCACAGCCCTGCGGGACTGAATCAGTTACTACGAGATTTTTAGCTGCGCCATCGCCTGTATTTTCTATTGTAAAGTGATAATCGATGTTTCGGCCGAGGTAAATCTTATCAGCACATTTGCTGGCCACCTCAATCTCAGGCTTTACTAATAAGATCTCATCTTCATCTGAGGCCTCAAGGTTAGAAGCTGATATCGCCATTGGTGTAATTTTGTAGGTGTCTGCCTTTTTTGCGGAAAGGACTGTGTTGAATGATTTAGATTCTCCAGCAGCGAGATCGCCTGCATCAATTCTGACCTGTTTACCGCCCTCTTTAAGCTGCATTCCTGCTGGCAGATTTTCTCTAATCACAACATCTTTTGCAACACCTGAGCCCGGGTTTGTTACGGTGTATGAAACTGTAATATCATCACAAACTATGGCTTCAGCCGGCAGCTCCTGCTCGACTATCAGCTCAGGATTCACAACCCTTGTATAGCTGCATGAAGGTATCAAATATGAGTAAGTTGTGCAATTCTGGATTGCTTCCATATCCGCCGCTTTACCTGTTATTTCGATCTCGGACGAAGAATCCGGCTGCATCTGCCCAAGCATAAATTTATACTTGCCGTCATGTTTTTGGGCTTTTGGTTTTGAGGATATGAAATCAAAACTCTTAGAAGGCTGCTCATAAACGATAACCTCAGAAAGGGTTTGGTTAGACTCATTAATAACATCTAAAGTGTAGCTGAATTCTTTGCCAAGCACAACCTCTTTCGGCATAGTTTTATTTACTTGAATGAGTCTTCGAACTATTGAAACTTCTTTTTTCTTCTTAGGTTCAGGTTTGTAAGTAATTTCATCCTCAGATGGCTGGGCTCGTTTCACAGGTTCTTCATTGACAACCTTGCAGTCCTCATCCCAGAAAGCTTTTCCTTCACTCCCAGGCTGCACCTGTTTGCCTTGCATTGCGTAGTAACTTTCGCAACTATAGCAGCCTGTGAATAGCAGAATCATAGACATGATTGCGATAATTGATGAAACTTTTCTAACACTCATTTTACACCCCACACAAAAGATTTAAAAGAGATTAACTACAAAAATGATTGTATCATCTTTTACTCTAAAGTCAAGAAAAATGACTAAGCAAAAAACTTTTATGGGATGATAATTGAACGAAATGCGAGCGAGAGGAGTCGAACCTCCACATCCGAAGATACCAGAAC
The DNA here is from genome assembly GCF_001997385.1 of Sedimentisphaera cyanobacteriorum. Taxonomy (NCBI): domain Bacteria; kingdom Pseudomonadati; phylum Planctomycetota; class Phycisphaerae; order Sedimentisphaerales; family Sedimentisphaeraceae; genus Sedimentisphaera; species Sedimentisphaera cyanobacteriorum. The sequence goes on from NZ_CP019633.1 coordinate 801,890, forward strand.
CTAAATCTGGCGCGTCTGCCAATTCCGCCACGCTCGCATATTGTCTAATCGGTGAGTTTGTCCACCTTATCCTCGCATTTCTGCAGTATTTCTCTGCAATGCTTGATAAGGCTCATTCCGGCCTCGTACTGGCTGAGGCTTTCTTCCAGCCCAACTTTGCCGGTTTCGATATCTGATACTATTTCTCTGAGCTTTTCGATAGAATCTTCAAAGCTGAGCTCATTTATTTTTTCCTGATCGAGTGCCAAATTATGTCTCTCAAACGTTTCAAATATTACCCTGTTTTCAGATTGAGGTAGGATTTTACAAATTAGGTCTCAGTATTCAATACCTTTTCTTGCTCTGAACCCTTCATTGTAAGGGTGCTTCACACATTCAATATCAGATACAAGGTCGGCCAGTTCAATAATTTCGTCTTTTGCCCCCCTGCCTGTAAGCACTATTTCTACCTTCACTGCTTTTCTATCAATCATCCTTTTCAACTGTCCGAGTGAGGCAAGCCCAATATTTAAGCAGTAAATAATTTCATCAAGAACCACAACATTATATACCCCCTCAGAAGTGAGCGTGTCTATATCTGCAAGGCTTTTCTCTATTAACTCTGCAGCCTTCTTTCTTTCATGTGAATTATCCGGAGAGCTCCACATATTCCAATCTATATCGATAGTTTTGAAATCTATAGGTAGTTTGCTCTGCTCGATGGCTTTCCTTTCGCAGAGCTGGAGATTTTCCGGCTTAAGGTACTGGGCAAAAAGGACTCTGTTTCCATCTCCGGCAGCACGCAGGGAAAGACCTAGTGCTGCGGTAGTTTTCCCCTTGCCTTCACCCGTATATATTTGCACTAACCCATTTTCAATCATTTCCTGTTATCCTTTCCGCCAATTCAGTAAATATCTCGCCCCGCTGCTTAAAACTCTCAAACATATCATAACTTGCGCATGCAGGAGAAAGGAGTATATTATCCCCTGCCTCAGCCTTTTCCCATGCCTTTAGGCATGCATTTTCAAGGCTGCCGGCTAAATAAACTCTGCACTGATTCTTCGGAGAGCTCTCTATAAGCTCTTTAATTTTTTCGGCAGTGTCCCCGATCAGAACCGCATATTTAATCCTCTTTGAAACAACCCTTGCCATTTTATCGAAAGGGATTTTCTTGTCGTATCCGCCGGCTATAAGAATAACGGGATTGCTAAATGCCTCAGCCCCTGCAATTGTACTTTCAGGTGTAGTAGAAATTGAATCATTATACCATCTCACACCGTTCTTCTCTGCCGTTAGCTGAAGTCTGTGAGGCAGGGCTTTGAAGCTGGGCAGCGCCAACGATAAAGTCTGTCTGTCAATTCCAAGTTCTTCAGCTGCTGCGGCGGCTGCGGCAAGGTTTGATTTATTTGCCTCGCCGGGAAGATTAAATTTTTCAATCATTTCAGCCGGCAATGATTTTGAGCTGTAAAGCACAGTCTTCCTTGTATTTTTCAATTCCTCAAACCAGCCTGCAGAGACCTCATCATCTCTGTTCAGGAATGAAACCCCGTCTTCAGGCTGATTGAGGAAAAGCTTCTTCTTGGCATTGCAGTAATTCTGGAAAGTTCCGTGCCTGTCGAGATGGTTGGGCGTAAGATTTGTGATAACTGCTGCCCATGGCCCGAGCCCGAATTTATCGAGCTGCTCTGCCTGAAAGCTGGAAATTTCCAAGACAGCGATATCATTTTCACCGATTTGAGCCAATATTTCCAGCAGAGGGAGATTGCCTATATTTCCGCTTAAAAATACATTGCCTTCAATGCAGTTTTGTTTTGATGCATAAAAAAGCAGATGGTAAATAAGCGAGGTTGTAGTGCTCTTGCCGTTTGAGCCTGTAACGCCTACTATTTTGCCTTTGCACTGCTGGAAAAATAGGGCTATTGAAGAGGTAACTAATGCACCGCTTTCTTCAGCTTTTCTCACAAACCTGTTATCTTCAGCTATAGCTGGATTAACTATAAGTACATCGCATTCTGTAAAATCCGACTCCCTGTGTTCACCCAGCACAAGCTGAATATCTTTAGCCTCAAGGGCGTCTGCCTGAGGCAGTGAATCTCTGTTCGACAAGTCTGTAACAGTTACCTTTTGGGCAAATTTAGAGGCGTAAAGGGCTGCATCCGCCCCGCCGCCGAATTTTCCAAGGCCCATCACTAAAACGGTTTTATCCCTTAGTTTTTCTGACATCAGCCCGCTAAGATATCAAAACTGCATTGCCTGATTCAGTGAGTCGTTCGCATCGATAACTGCCTGCTCTATGCAGCTTTCCCAGTCGTCTCCGAATTTATCTTTGTATTCGGGCTTCTCATAAGCATAGATTATACCGCGGGATGAGTTTATCAGTGCGCCTGTTTTATCGGGCTTGCAGAACCTTATGCAGTCTGAAGGCTGTCCGCCCTGGCTTCCGAAACCTGGCACTAGAAACCATACATTCGGATACTTCATCCTTAAGCTGCTTGTATGCTCTGGAGTTGTACCGCCTATTACCATGCCCACATTGCTGTAGCCTGATTCGCCAATCCTCTTGGGCTGGTCGGCTATTTCTGCTGTTATTTCTGAGAGTATTTGATAAAACGGTACGCCCTCTTCTGTCAGGGCGTCCTGAAGCCTTGCTGCGGAAGGGTTGCTCGCACGAACCCATACAAATATCCCGCTGCCAGAATCGTTTGCTGCATCTGCAAAGGGAATTATACCGTCAGCGCCTGCAAAACCGTTTATTGTTACGGCATTCGGCGAAACCACATTGAGGCTTTTGAATTTGGGCTCCTTGATGTGAGCGTCGGCATACGCTGTGCAGGTATGTCCGATATCGCCCCTTTTTACGTCCCCGATCACCTGCACGCCGAGCGATTCGGCCTCAGTGATAAGGCTGTAGTACGCCTCGATTCCGTCCCAGTAGTATTTCTCGAAGTATGCCGAATTAAGCTTTACAGCCGGGACATGTTCAGAAATTACCTTCAAAGTGCGAGTGCAGAATTCGATAGTTGCATCAATAACAGAATCAATATTGTTTGCAGAATTGCCGTAACGCTTTTTTATGTCTTCTGGCAGACGCCCATACACAGGATCTAAGCCTACGCATAGAATACTGTCTTTGTCTAAAACTGCATTGTATAAGGCATCTCCGAAATGTTTAGCCATTTTTTTATCCTTTAAAAGAGATTGTTTTTATATCTCAGCAGAGCCGCTAACACTTATCAATTACTGGCGGCCGCCGAATACTTGAAATATAATCATTTGGCTATATATTACAAGTTGTAACTGGAAACAGATTGTTAAAAAGGGCTTTATAATGCTGAGTTTGTTAAATTTTCAGCTTAAACAGCAAGATAATACGGATGCGCAATTGTTATAAAAATGTTTATGAAACTGTTTTCAGCTATTGGCTGGAAGAAAGCGGGCTTGATTTTGAATATATCCCTCAGAGCGGAAAAACAAGCTTAAAGAGGTTTGATTTTCTCGTTTCATTCCCTGATTTTTTCGCCGCAGTGGAGCTGAAGGGCAGAACAGTTAGAACACGGAGAAAGATTACGTGCAGTTCTTTTCAAAACTGGATTACCTCTGCGGACCGCGATTTTATCTCCAAAGCCAAGCAGGAAGGCTTTGTGCCTCTGTTTGTCTTCGCTTACAGGCTTGACAATCCATTCTGCCAGTGTGAATACGATATCGATTATACCCTCAGCGAGGACAGATTTATATTTAGGGCTGTAGAGGCCGAAAAATACCTGCAAAATGCAAGGGTTCGCAGTCCAAGGTGGAATACAATCTGTCTAAGTTCCATGGCTTTTCAAGAACTGGCCATCCCGGCAGCCGAACTCCTAAATAGAAAAACGATTACATAGATTCCGCCATATAAGAGCTTCTTGTAAAGGGCGATGCCTGCACAGATTCAAAACCCATATCAAGCGATAGACTGCGCCAGTATGAGAATTTTTCGGGGGTAATGAATTCCTCTACATCAAGCGAGGATTTCGAAGACTTTAGATACTGCCCCATCGCCAATCGCTGGGCTCCGCAGTTCTTCAAATCTCTGAGAAGCTTTTCAATCTGCGCATCCGTTTCTCCAAGACCGAGCATAAAGGATGATTTAAGCGGAACATCCGGAAATCTTTCGGCAAATTTCTGCAAAAGCTCCAAAGACCTCTTATAGCTGCCCTGCGGCCTTGCCTTTGGAAAAAGCTCTTCAACCGTTTCGATATTATGCGAAAACACAAACGGCAAAGCTTCCACTATTATATTGATCGCATCATCTTGGCAGCCGGCAAAATCGGGCGTAAGCAGTTCGAAAGCGGCATGCGGATTGTTCTTGCGAATCTCCAGCACGGTATCTCTGAAATGAGCAGCGCCGCCAAAGGGAAGGTCATCTCTGGTAACGCTTGTAATAACCAGATAACTGATTTTCAGCTCATTTGTTAATCTGGATAGTTTTTCAGGCTCCCTCTTGTCCGGCGGAGCGGGAGAGCCGAACGGAACTGAGCAGAACTTGCAGTTCCTTGTGCATACATTCCCCAGAATCAAAACGCTCGCAGTGCCCCTTGACCAGCATTCGCCTTTATTTGGGCAGTTTGCTTCTACGCAGATTGTGTTTATACCGAGAGAATTGACCAGCTCTTCAGTTTTGCAATAGCTGCTGGAGGCTGATATTTTCGTCTTCAGCCAGCTCGGAAACCGTTTTTTGTGTGCATTTATATTCTTCATTAAAAGTTTGGCCGAGAATTTCGGCTGCCCTTCTTTTCGCTTCATTAAAATCGACAGACCCTGATATCTCTTTTTCGAGGCTTGTAACCTCAACCCCTTCAAGGCCGCAGGGGATTATATTATTGAATATATCCAAATCGTTGCAGAGATTCAAGGCAATGCCATGGTAGGCGAGCCCTGAATTTATACGAACACCGATTGATGCAATTTTCTTTTCCATTTTCCAGAGCCCGGGATATCCCATGCGTTTTGAAGTTTTAAGGCCGAAGGAATAAAAAAGCTTCCGACCGATTTTTTCCAAAGCCGAGATGTAGTCTCTAATCCCGAATTGATGCCTGCTTAGCTCAATCACAGGATAAACCACCAGCTGCCCGACATTGTGGCAGGTTGCCCCGCCGCCTCTGTTTGCAGCGAACAGCTCAATCCCGCTTTTCTCCAAAACCTCTGCATCTTTCAGCAGGATGTTCTTGTCTTTACGGATTCCGGTTGTTATTACAGGGTAATGCTCTGTAAGCAGGATAATTCCGCTTCTTCGCTTCGAAACGAGCGTTTTCTGAAGCTTAAAAACATCAGCGAAATGTGTTTTGCCTAAATCTGCAATTATCAGCATTCAATTTTCAGCAGCTGTAGAATTCACGAATCTTATCTGCGGTGTATTCGAGCTGCTGCCTTTCTATCTCGGGGCTTACGGGAATAGAAAGAACCTCCCTGCATACTTTTTCCGTTACGGGCAGAGTTTCGCGGCTGCAGCTGAGATATTCAAAACATTTCTGCTTGTTAAGAGGAGCCGGGTAATACACTGCGCTGCCTATGCCGTTATCGCGGAGATATTCCTTGAGCTGATCCCGATTTTCGGCTTTTATTGTGTACTGATTGTAAACGCTTACGTTCCCGCTTTCTATCACAGGCAGCTGAATCTGCTTAACATCCTTCAGAAGTTCATCATACATTGCAGCATTGGCCTGTCTCTTTCTTTCCCAGTCTTTCAGGTGCTTTAGCTTTACGTTTAGAACTGCTCCCTGAATCCCGTCCATTCGGAAATTCCCGCCGATACGTTCGTATTCGTACTGCTTATTCTGACCGTGGTTCCTAATCATCCTGCAGATGCTGTCATTCTCACTGCTGCAAGTTGTTATCATTCCGGCATCGCCGAAAGCGCCGAGGTTTTTTGTCGGGTAAAACGAGAAGCACCCGAAATCGCCTATTGTTCCGCTGGACTGGCCGTTTTGTGAAGCTCCTATGCTCTGGGCTGCATCTTCGATTACAGTTAAGCCGTGTCTTGATGCAATGTCCATTATCGGCATCATATCAGCCATCTGCCCGAACAAATGCACAGGAATAATAGCCTTGGTTTTAGGCGTAACCTTTTCTTCAATCTTGACAGGGTCTATGTTGAAAGTTCTTTCGCTAATGTCAGCAAAAACAGGCACAGCACCAAGCCTTGCGGCAGTGCCCGTAGTTGCTGCGAAGGTAAACGAGGGCAGGATAACTTCATCCCCCCTGCCGATACCCGCCGCCATAAGCGATACCAGAAGGGCGTCTGTTCCGCTTGAAACTGCAATTGAATACTCTGCATTGCAAAATTGCGAAGCGTTTTTTTCGAACTGCTCAACAGCAGGACCGAGGCAGCAGGCCTGTGATTGGCAAACCTGCTCTATAGCAGGCATTACTTCATCCTTTATCCCTGCAAACTGCTTTTTGAGGTCTAACATTGGTACGTTCATAAATATCCTTTTTGCTTTCAAATTCTCGAAATGAGCATATCAGTTTTTTTATCTGCTTTGATTTTACCCTCAAAGCAATACGGAAGTATTATACATTCGCCCGGGCTGTAACTCACCTGCCCTTCGAAATTGCCTTCAATCAAACCTTTACCCTCAGCGGCAAACACAGCCGCCATCTCACCTTTATCCCAACGGAAGGCTTCACCTGCATTTAAAGACTTCTTATCCACGCTGAATTCTTCAGCCTCCACGAGCCTACCCTCTGTGGCTGGATTATTTGCAGGGTCAGGCATATTCTCAATACATTCTAAAGCCTCTTTGATGTGCAGCTGGCGGGGATTTCCGTCCTGCCCCATTCTCCCCCAGTCATAAACTCTGTATGTTGTATCTGATGGCTGCTGAATCTCAGCGATGAGAATCCCGCTGCCTATAGCATGGAATGTGCCGGAAGGGATAAAATGGCACTCGCCAGGGCTGACAGGCACTTTCTGCAGCAGTCTTTCGCAATCGCTGTTTTCAATGCCTTCCCTGAGCTGTTCAGGTGTAACACCTTCTTTGAGCCCTTTGTAAATGAACGAATCGGGCTGAGCATCAAGGATATACCAGCATTCAGTCTTCGGATTGCCTTTTCCAGTTTGTTCACAGGTCTTTTTGTCTGGATGAACCTGAAGGCTTAGCCTGTCCCCTGCATCAATGATCTTTATCATAAGAGGAAATGAACCGCCTGAAAAGCCCCCTCCAAAAAGCTCAGAAGGGTATCTTTCAATTATTTCATTTATGCTCAGGCCTTTTAACTGCCCATTGACAATTTTGCTTCTCGCACCTGGTATATCAGAGAGTAGCCAGCTCTCGCCGATTTTCCTGTTGTCCGAGGGGTTGTTCAGATACTTACTGCATATAGAATTCCCGCCCCAGACTTTCTCAACTAAAATTGGTTCAAATTTTATTGGATAAATCATATAAGTTCCCGTCTAAAAGTAATTTTCAAATTATTTGCTAATGATAAAAATATTCTCGCCAAAAGCAAAAACAAAGACGGGAGCGATAAAAACGGTTAATCATTGCCCGCTAAAAGATTATGCCTGCATAACCAACGCTAGAATCGCTGCTGCAAAGGTAGTTGGAACTGATTACCTCGAAGCTGTGGGTGTGTTTCAGCAGCCTGCCCTTTTTACTGCCCATCTGCCTTGCATACTCTACCGCTGCAGCCACAGCACCAGGCCCGCATGAGCTCCTCTCGTATATGCCTTTAGAGAGCACTGATTTTGCGTTCATAGATACAGCTGCTTCAATGAAAGCCTTGTCGTTGACATCTTTAGCCCATTTGCAGCCGGTCTCTCCTTCTCCTGCGGGCGCGAAATCAAACCTCCTGCCGTAATGGGTTAGATCAGAAGAAGCTATGCAGAAAACATTTTTGTCCTTCAGATCTTTAACGGCCTCAGCCGCTTGCTGACCTGCCTGAAATGCATCCTCTGAAGGCGGAACAAGAACAGGGCATATTTCTGCATCAGGGTACAGGTGTTTTATGAACGGGCACACCACTTCTAGGCTGTGTTCGCCTGAATGGCATCGGCTGTCTTCTTCAAATACAGAGCTGCTTTTAACAAGAGAATCAGCAAGCTGGCGGTTAGCGTTAATTATGCCCATCGGCGTCTTCCAAGCGGAGCCATTATAAACCGCTGCGCTGAGCACGCCCCTCAGATGAACAGCACCAAAGAGCAGAAATATATCAATATGTATTTCGCTTTCTTTGAGTGCATTAAATACTGAAGCGGTTACATCACCGCAAAACTCCCAGCCGGCATGGGGAACAACTGCTGCTTTAGGCTCGAAATTTGTATCGAGCTGAGGTTCTTTCACCTGCTGTAGCAGAGAGTCTATAGCTCTCTGGCAGTCGCTTTTCAAGGACGGATAAAAGCTTCCGGCGCATATCATCTCTCTGGCAACCATTCTCTCTCCTTCTTGAAAAATCAAAAATTATTTATAAAATCATTATACAGTCAAAAAGACGTTTTACAAAAATTAAAGTACTTTTTTATGGGAAGGGTAAGACAGCAATGGGAGATAAAAACATTAAAGCAGCGGTAATTATGGGTTCAGACAGCGATCTTTCAACAATGCAGAAATGCATTGACACTCTCAAGGAATTCGGCATACAGCCCACAGTAAGGGTTATCTCCGCTCACCGCACTCCTCTTGAGGCCGCTGATTTTGCTGATAAGGCAAAGGAAAACGGCTATAAAGTTATTATCGCTGCTGCTGGAATGGCCGCCCATCTTGCAGGGTCTGTAGCAGGAAGGACAGAGCTTCCGGTAATTGGCGTGCCAATGCAGGCTTCTGAAGGCCCCAACGGGCTGGATGCCCTCCTCAGCACTGTACAAATGCCTCCGGGAGTGCCTGTGGCCTCGATGGCAATAGGCAAAGCCGGAGCGAAAAATGCAGCGATTTTTGCAGCGCAGATAATAAGCCTTTTCGATGAAGAAGTGGACAAAAAGCTCAAACAGTTCAGAACTCGCCAAACCGAAGCTGTGATTGCAAAAGACGCATCAATTAACAGTTAATGCGGATTTGGAGAGATAATGCCCGGCACCAATTATGATTTTACTATCAAAACACTCGGCAGATGTACGGTAAATTCCCCGCTGAGCTTTTCAACAACTCAAGGCGATTATGTGGCGAATTACGCAAGCGACGAGCGGGGGATTATATATAATATCCAGCTGCCTCGAGGGGACATAAATTTAGACATAAAAAAGCATCAGCTGGTTGAAAAGGCCGGGCCAAGGCAGGAAATATATTTCGACCCTGCGAAAGTAAACGCAGCAGTTGTAACCTGCGGCGGGCTTTGCCCGGGGCTCAATGCTGTTATACGCTCTATAACGCATACTCTCTTCTACAGCTACGGAGTCAAAAGGCTTACAGGGATACAGTATGGTTATCGCGGCTTTCTGCCTGAATTTGGGCTGCCCACCGTAAATTTAACCCCAGAAACTGTTGACGATATACACACTAAGGGCGGCACAATTCTCGGCTCCTCTAGAGGCCACGGGGACCGCGCGAGAGAAATAGTTGATGCTGTTGAGCGAATGAACATAAATATGCTATTCATTATCGGCGGAGACGGTACTCAAAAGGGTTCTCTTGATATATCAAGGGAAGCGGAAAAGAGAAATTTGAATATATCAGTTGTTGGCATACCCAAAACGATAGATAATGATTTGAGCTTTATAGAGCGTTCATTCGGCTTTGAAACTGCCGTTTCAAAGGCCATTGATGCTGTGGCAGCCGCCCATATTGAGGCAAAAGATGCCTGTATGGGGGTAGGCCTAGTAAAACTTATGGGCAGGGAATCAGGCTTCATAGCTGCTCACACCGCCCTTGCAAGCCAGGACGTAAATTTTGTTCTTGTACCCGAAGTGCCTTTCAGTCTGAAGGGAGAAAAAGGATTCCTTGCAACGCTTGAAAAGAGAATGAAATATAAAGACCACGCAGTGATTGTTGCGGCTGAGGGCGCGGGGCAGGATCTGCTTGAAGCGGAAAAAAGCAAAGATGCCTCGGGAAATAGAAGGCTTGCTGATATAGGTATTTATCTCAAGGAAAACATCGAAGAGCATTTCTCTAGTAAAAATTGGGATATAAATCTTAAATTCATAGATCCAAGCTATATAATAAGAAGCGCCCCTCCAAACCCAAATGATACGATTTACTGCTCCCGCCTTGGAGATAATGCGGTACATGGAGCAATGGCCGGAAGGACAGAATTTCTGATAAGTATGATTTACAATACTTATGTTCACATACCGATCCCCTTGGCTACTTCAAAAAGGAATTACATTGACCCGGACGGGCCTTTATGGAGGGATGTTTTATCTGCTACAGGTCAGCCAAGACTCATGCAGGGTTAATCCCCTCTTCCAGAGTCCTGTAAAGCCTCATTGCATCAAGATTGATTCCAGGCCGGTGAACCCGAATTAAAGAAACGCCCTGCTGCATTGCGTAGATAGTGGAGGCTATTGTACCGCCCTCTCTGTTTTTTGCTTCTTGCCTGCCCGTTATTTTACCGATGAAACTCTTCCTGCTCGCACCGTACAAGACCGGACTGCCAAGATCTTTGATTTTTCTGAGGTTTCTGGTAAGCTCTAGGTTGTGCTTCAGAGTTTTGCCGAATCCTATGCCCGGGTCGAGTATTATATTATCCTCGCAGACCCCTGCCTCAACTGCGGAGGATTTACGCTTCTTAAGATACTCCATAACGTCAAAAGTAACGTTCTCGTATTCAGGGGTCTTCTGCATTGTACGGGGCGTACCCTGCATATGCATCAGCACAATGCCTGCCGACTTTTCCGCTGCAAGTTTGAACATCTTCGGATCAGAGCCGCTGGATATGTCATTGATTATATCCGCCCCAGCCTCCAAAGCTGCTTCGGCCGCTGTGCTGCTTTGAGTGTCAATGCTTATTCGGGTGCTGTGTTTGGCTTTTACAGCCTTTATTACTTCGTAAAACCGCTCAATTTGAATCTCAGGGCTCACAGGCTCGGCACCCGGGCGGGTGGACTCAGCCCCTACATCTATTATTTCAGCACCCTCACAGATGAGCTCATCTGCCCTCATCACTGCACTTTTAAGGTCGGAATAATCTCCCCCGTCACTGAAAGAATCCGGCGTTACATTCAATATGCCCATAACCAGCGGGAGCTCTCTTCCTTTAAGCTCATTTTTTATGTTCAGTTTCATTTTAGATTGTCTCCGCAAGGCAATAAAAGTGAAGACGCCGCTTGGGGAGCAGCGCCTTCGAATCGGGTACAACCAGTACGCAACAAGTTTATAATTAAAGCCTGTCTAAACACAAGCTCAGTTTTTCACATACAAAATCAATCTTCTCATCACTCAAATTGCTGTGAAAAGGCAGTGCAACAGTTCGGCTGCTCACGCTTTCTGTCACAGGGAAACTGCCTTCTTCTATGCCGAGGGGAGCTTTAATAAACGGCTGGAGATGCACGGGCGGGAAATAATTGCTCGCACAAACCCCTTCAGACTTGAGCATATCGAGAAGTTCGTTCCTTTGATTAAGGCTGCAGTCTTCAGTTAGCCTTACAACAAAGACAAACCAGCTGAAATCGCAATTATCAGGCAGCTGAGGCATTATGAGCCTTTTATCAGAATTGAGTTTTTCTATGTATTTGCCTGCCGCCTGCGATCTTTTCATTTTAATCTCTGCAAACCTTGAGAGCTGAGCAGTTCCCAGAGCGCAGTTTATATCGGATAAACGGAAATTATACCCAACTCTTTCATGGCTGAGCCACCCTCCGTCTGGGCTGCGTCCCTGATTCCTCAAAGACCGGCATAAATCGGCCAGTTCGGGGTTGTCCGTAATTATTATCCCCCCCTCACCTGTTGTAATCTGCTTATTGGGATAAAAGGCAAAAAAACCGGCATCGCCGAACATACCCGCAGGTATGCTTTTGTACACAGTTCCAATAGCCTCGCAGCTGTCTTCTATGAGCATCAGACCTCTTTCTCGGGCAATGCGCTGAACCTCATCAATTCCCCACGGATTTCCGAAGGCGTGAACTGCTTCTATGGCCTTTGTTTTAGGCGTAACCAGTTCATCAATCAAATCGGGATTCATATTCAGGTAATCCGGGTGTATGTCGGCAAAAACAGGCTTCGCCCCTGCTTGCAGAATAACATTCACCGAGGCTATAAACGTAAATGGAGTGGTTATCACTTCGTCACCCGGGCCTATACCCATAGCTTTCAGGCAGAGGAAAAGTCCGCTCGTCCCGCTGTTTACAGCAACTGCATACTTTGCACCAGTGAGGGCTTTAACCGCCTCTTCAAATTCGGCAAGCTTTGGGCCTAAAGACAGTTTCCCGCTTTTTAGCACCTCTGTAACAGCCTGAATCTCAGTATCGGTGATATCGGCAGCTGAAAGTTCAATACGCGAGAAATTCATTTTCTAAGATACTCCAGACTCGGAGGAAGCGGGATGTTGTTGCCGTAGTTGTCTTCGCCGTAGCCGTAATGGGCAAGAAGCTTGATGTCTTCCAAAACGCGTTTATCCCCCCTGAAATGAGCCTGAAGGTTTGTAACGATGTCAACTTTTCCTACAGCTAAGAGCCTGGCTACTTCATCTCTGATAGTGTCAATCAATGTGGCCTCTTTTCTATCATTAATATCCGGCGAAATCTCAAGCGGATGGTCGTAGATCATCATCTTGCCCTGATCTGCAAGAGTCATAACAAGGTCGTTCACGATGATCCGCATATCTGTATTGGAATCAACCTTTCGGTTTATATCCAGATTCAGCACTTCCCTGTTGAGCCCTTTTCTTTTTTCTGAATTAATAGCTTCATTTGCTCTGAAAAGCTCAAGAGGAGAGCTCGCATCATACTCTTCGCCCAGCATATCCATCTTCAGCTCGCTTCCGTAGTGGTTGGCTATAAGGGCGATAAGCGTCGAAGGACGGACGTGGAAACCTCTGTATTGGGGAACTGGAACTGTTATCTCGCCCTGCTCGGAATACTTCTTGATCATATTCTGACAGAGATTCTTTGCGCTGTTTACATAATTGCGAATGTAATGAATGCAGTAGTCGGTAAGGTTTTCTAACAGCCCTGAAGGGTCAACAAGCTGCCCCTTGAATTCCTGTGTAGGGTCTCTGTATTCGCTGAGATGACGTTCGTAATAATGTGAAAGAGAAACGGCTATAGTGAGAAGATGGAATACAACACTTACATGCCCCCGGAGTATAGGGAGAGATTCATCATGGCTTTCAGTGTCTGTTTTCGATACATAAGTGTCATAATTGCATTGCATATTGTGGAAATTATGCTCAAGCATCCTGAGCTTTTCTTCGCTTATCGGGGATATTGAATATGATTCATTATCAAAAGGCTTGTCCCCCTCCACGATGGCCTTAAGAGACGTATCAGCAATCATATTCAAAAAGGATGTGCCGAGAAATGTAACAATCTTGCCAACCTCTACAACGTGCCGCCTTTCGTGGTCGTATTTGAGCTTGCCCTCCAAAATGTGCTCGTCAATCTCATCTTCAAGGATCTCTATAGGTTTGGAATCTATTTCCAGTCTTATGCAGTGTTCTACAAATTGCTTGGCTGTATTGTGAACTATATTCTTGATATAAGAGATTGCCTTATCTGTAGCCTGTTCAAACTGCTGGCACTCTTCCTGGATTCTGTACTCCGGAATGCCGTATTTTATGTGGATAAGCTCGTAAAGGACATCGCTGAAACGCTTCAGCGTAGCAACGAAAGACCTGAATCTTGCCCATCGAAGGTTATTTTGAGCTCCGTAGAAATCTACTAGCTCCTCCAGCTGAATAGACTGGGATAATATAATTCCTGCAAGAGGCCTGGTAAGCACCCTGTGCGGGTCTTCGTGATTTGCCAGAAAGCTTGTGTAACTAAAAAGTATTCTGCTCCTCTGACGCACCAGTCCGCGGAATTTTGTTTCATCGACGTATTGCGCTGTCATGCAATTCAAACCGCTTTCACCTGTATTTAGTAGCTCTCAAAACACTTCGACAGATTTTACCTATACTTTATAAAAGGTCAACACAACAATAGCTGATATGTGCTGATTAACATAATTTAAATCATTATAACAATAATTTCAATTTTAAAAGAATAAATAATACGTTAAAAGTAAAAATAAATAAAATAAAAACTTTTCTCGTTTTAATATCAGCGATTTATATATTGGTCAGGAATATTTTTGTTCAAATAAAACAGAATTCACTTACAAAATCCAACTTTTTTTTCAACTATTAAAGAAGTTAAGAAAAAAGCGCAATTAAACAATATTCGAGGATAATCTTTTATGCTGCACTTATCATATTTTTCAGGTTTGAAGTCAATTCGCAAATCTTTACTTATTTTGGTGCTTATTTCAGCAGCGGCTATTGCTGAGCCTTCCTCCAGATCTGGGGCTGGGGCAATATTATACCCGGGAGGAGCAACATTTCGGGTTTGGGCGCCGAATGCTGAAGAGGTAAATGTGGCTGGCGAATTTAATTATTGGAACTCCTCTGCCAACCCGCTCTACAGTGAGGCAGGCGGATGGTGGTCTGCAGATGTCAATGGAGCCGAAGAAGGCAATGAATACAGGTATGTAATAAACGGAGAGCTCTGGAAAAGCGACCCGCGGGCGTTTGATGTGGTGAGCTCTGTCGGCAACTCGATAATCACTGATAACCAGTACGACTGGGATGAATTCTCTCCGCCTGCATGGAATGATATGGTTATATATGAAATGCATCTTGGAACATACTATGATGCCCCGGGCGGGGATCCGGGAACATACTACTCGGCTGCTATGAAACTTGACCACCTCGTTACGCTTGGCATAAATGCAGTGCAGCTTATGCCGGTATGTGAATTCCCCGGCAGCTACTCCCTCGGCTATAATCCGGTAAATCTATTTGCACCTGAAAGTGCATACGGGAGCCCTGAGCAGCTGAAATTTTTCATAGACCAGTGCCATAAGAGGGGCATTGCCGTTTTGATTGATTTGGTTTACAATCATCTAGGCCCTACAGACCTTGGCGAATCATTATGGCAGTTCGATGGATACAGCGCCTCCGAAGATACAGGCGGGATATACTTTTATGAAAATGACAATCGTTTTACTCCTTGGGGCGATACCCGTCCGAACTACAGCACCGGCGAGGTGCGTTCATTCATCCGAGACAACGTGATGTACTGGCTCAATGAATACAATATGGACGGCATTAGAATGGATGGAACAGCGTATATTCGCGAACGCGGGATTATGCAGCCAGAGATACCGGAGGGCTGGACTCTGATGCAGTGGATAAACAATGAGATAGATGCGGCCCATTCCGAAAAGATCTCTATTGCAGAAGATATGCGCGATAATGAATGGATTACCAAAACCACCGGTGAAGGAGGGGCAGGCTTCGATTCTCAGTGGGATGCGGGGTTCCATCATAAGATTAAAGGCGTAGTTACACAGTCTGACGATCCGAACAGAAATATGTATGATGTTCGAGATGCGATAACAAATCTCTACAACGGAACTGACACCCAGAGAGTAATTTATTCCGAGAGCCACGATGAGGCGGGCGCTTCAAGCGGAAAAAGCAGGCTACCTTCAGCTATACACTGGGATAACCCTGAGAGCTACTGGGCCAAGAAACGCTCTACACTTGCAGCAGGGATTGTTATGACAAGCCCGGGAATACCGATGCTTTTTATGGGGCAGGAACTTCTTGAGACAGGAGCTTGGCACGACGATACACCTTTAGACTGGTCAAGAAAAAGCACGTTTTCCGGGATAAATATGCTTTATAAACATCTAATAGCTCTTCGAAGAAATTTGGGCGGAAATACCCTCGGTTTGAAAGCAGGCAACGTAAATGTTTTCCATGTAAACAATTCTGCGAAAGTAATAGCATACCATAGATGGTGGAACGGAGGCCCGGGAGATGATGTAATAATTCTCGCAAATTTCAGCGGCGCAGGCTTCACTAACTACAGTATCGGCATGCCCAGAGAGGGGCGATGGAGAGTGCGTTTCAACAGCGACTGGGAGGGCTACGACCCAGAATTCGGCAGCTGGAACTCTTACGACACCTATGCCTACTCAGGCTCCAAACACGGTCTTGATTATCATGCTGATGTGGGGATTGGGCCGTACAGCATGGTAGTGCTCTCTCAGGGGACTGGGCCAAATATGAATGGAGATACAATCGTTGACAATCTCGATTTCGGAATGTTTTCTGAGCAATGGACAGGCAGCTGCGATTTGTGGCACTCCTGCGAAGGAGCAGATTTCAATATGTCCGGCTCGGTGGATATAGAGGACCTGCAGATTTTCGTCAGCAGCTGGCTTGAATAGTAATTTGCCAGCTAATAGGCAGTTATCCTGAAGATTTCCGTTGAATGCGGCTTGGCTATGCCTGAAATTACTAATGAATCGGTCTTGATTTTGAGGCTTCTGCCCAAAAGCTTTTCGAAGCAAACTTTGCTTTTTCTGTTACGGCCAATAATCTTGATGCCGTTGACAGAGGATTTGTTTTCTGAAAAATTATGCACCACTGCAATTATTTCATCTTCCCAGCGTCTTTGAAAAGCGAGGATGGGATCAGCATCTGAGTTCAGCAGCTTAAAATCGCCGCACCTGAGAGATTGACTTTGGTTTCTAAGCCTGATCAGCTTTTTATACCAGTTCAGCAGAGAATGCTCATCAGTCTCCATCTTCTCAACGTTGAATTGATTGAAGTTTTCATTAGGTTTTTTCCAAGGAAGCCCTTTTGTGAAGCCTGCATTTTGGCCTGCAGACCACTGCATCGGCTTGCGGATTTCCGGGTCCGGCTTTGTTCCGGTCATGCCAATCTCCTCGCCATAATAGATAAAGGGCGTGCCCGGGGAAGTGAGCAGAACAGCAGCGGCAAGCTTCATTTCGGCCATGTTCTTTGAAAGCTGAGAGAATATCCTGTTTTGGTCGTGGTTTGAAAGAAACGGGGCAAAACTGAAATCAGAATAATCACTGCACGCCTTATCAATAATCTGAGAAATCTTATTAGGGGTTCGGTCTTTGATGTCTTCGACTAATGCCCATGAAAAAGGAAACTGAAAACCCATATCAACGCAGCCTTTAATCGTGTATTCACGGATAACATCAGCCTGATCCCATATCTCACCTATTATGAATACATCCTCAGAGCAGCTCTTCCAATTCTTTCTCAATTGTTTCAGCACTCTAAATGTTCCGGCTGTATTTTGTATTTCGCCTTCATTTTCTACGAGATATTTAACAGCATCAAGCCGAAATCCATCAACGCCAACCTCTTCAATCCAAAACCGCCCTGCATTTTTAACCCTTCTTCGAACTTCGCTGCATCTGTAGTTTAAGTCCGGCATAACCCTGCTGAAAAAGCCGTAGTAGCTGCCTGATTGAGCTTTATGCCAATTTTCTCTGCCTTCAGGATCATCTCGCCATACATAAAAGTTTCTGTAACTGTCCTGATGGGCTTTCAATGAATTTTTAAACCACGGATGTTTATTTGAGGTGTGGTTGGGCACAAAATCAATTATCACCTTTATGCCGCGACTGTGAGCCTCCTCGAGAAATCTGCCAAAATCCAGCAGGTTCCCGTAATCTGGGTTTATGTCTCGGTAATCGGTAACATCATATCCATGATAACTCGGAGAGGGCATAATCGGCATAAGCCAGAGAGCATTAATTCCTAAGTCTGAAGTTGTTTCAGGGCTGCCGTCATTGAGGTAGTCGAGCTTTTGAATTAGCCCTTTTATATCCCCGATACCGTCGGCATCGGAATCATAAAAACTCCTTACAAAGACCTCATAGAAAACTGCACCTTCCCACCATCTTTCTTCTGCCGATTCAACTGAGGCACAGCAGGTAAAAATAAGCAGCAAAACACAGATTCGCATAATTATTCCCCGCAAGGCAGAACTTTTAATTGCGAAATGTTGGTGTAATTGTAAGGCTCATTTCCTCCGCCTGTATTTTTGTACGGCGAGTAATGCTGAAAATAGCTCATATTGCGAGAATATTCATCCTCGCTTATCAGAACTTTATATGTCTTTTCTTTTTCGAGTTCGGCATATATGAAAGCGGAATCTCTGTAAATATCCCAGCCGGGCTTGCCGCTTCCGTGCTTTGCAGTATGGGGCATAATCAAGTATCCTTCGGTTTTACTGCTGTTTGAATCTTTCTCAGCAAGCTGAATATTTTTCACAGCACATGTGATTCCGGAATTAATTCCAAAAGCTCCGTTGGAATATTTTACGTATATTCGGTGAAGGCCGGAAAATTTGGGAGTAAACTCGCATTCAATCTCGTGCCCTGATTTGCCCCAGTTCTCAAAATGATGGTCGTTTACAAGGTATCCGCCTTTGTTTTGCATCTGCGAGGCTTCCACTTCAACCGAATAATCCGCAGCCGGAACATATTCACTTATGTGCGATGTATTTCCGCTATCATTAAAAACGCTGCACACTGCATAATAGTAAGGCGTGTATTTAAAGCCGGCAGAATTATTGTCCCTCCAGCTGTTTGCCCAGATTCTATCTGCGACAAGCTCCCCGTTTCTGTAAACCCTGTAGTATATATTGGAACTTTCCTGTCCCTGCCACTTTAGATGAACAAGCCCGAATTCGCTTTCAGCAGATACATCCTTCGGCGTTTCCGGAGCAAATATAGTGCTTCCGGAAAGCTTTTCAACAGTATTTATTTTATCTCGGGAAGGTGAACCAGCGGAAAGACGTATTTCAAAGCTGTTCACTTTTGAAAGCCTGTTTTCATTTATATGGAAAGAGTTAAGCTGATTCGAATTTAATTTGATGCTTTCCAGATTATAACGGCTGCTATGTGAGGGCTTTTCAGGAAGATTGAGGGTGATATTTATTATTTTTCCGTGGTATTCAAGCCCTTTGAGCTGAACCTTATTTGCGCCATTGAAGAGATTGCTGTGCATCCATCCTGTTACGTAGGGAGCGAGTTTTATGCTGTTCCAGCTCGGTTCGAAGCCGAAGATAACTTCCTGAACCATCCCAATATAACCTGCCACAGACCATAGCTGGCGTCTGGAATTGATAACTGGACCGCTGATTCCATTAGATTCTGCGTAAGCAAGGCCTGATGCAAAGTCGTAATTTTCCATATTCGACAAATTTAGAGCCGCCTTTGAAACAAGGGAGTGAACTGCGCTGTTTACAGCTTTTGAGTTCTCAGCAGTCTTTGCTGCCTTAAGTCTGTAAGCTGAAACAAAAGGCCATATCCCGTGATTGTGATATATCGGCACGTTCTTCACCTGAGGCCAAACCACAGGTGTCCCGAATTTGCCTGTAGGGTAATTCGCTGCAAGTTTTTCGGCGGTTTTCTCATCTGCCACACCGCAAATAACTGCTAAAGACTCACCGAGAAGATCTCTGCGATTGGTTTTGACAGTCATTTTGTCTTCAATAATAAGTGAGCTGTAATATCCATCATCTTCAAGGTAAAAATTTTCATTTATGCTTTTTTTGAGCGATTCAGACCACTCAGAATACTTATCCTGCAAGGGGGAGTTGTTTCTTTCCGCAAGTTTTGCGGCGAATTTAAGCATATTGTAATGCAGCACGTTTGTTGAGAGCGATTTGGATTGAGCTATGAGAGTAACATTGTCTCGCGTTCGGTATGGATAGCTCTGTTCCCGCCAGTCGAGAAAAGACTGCTCGCCGGAATACAGCCCGCAGGTGGTGTCGAATATAATTTTCCTGTCCTGCTCCACGGTGTTTTTTATTACCGGCCAGCACTCATCCAAGAAATCAGCCCTGAGAACACCGTGAAGATTTTTTGCAAGCTCTTTTGCCGCCAAGGCCCAAACCACCCTGTCTGTAGAAACAGGCCAGCTTCCGCCGGAGCCGGTATCTTGAATAATCTGGGGCTCAAAGCCCCCTTCTATCCCCTCTTTCAGCCGGCTTGTCTTGAACAAAAGTGAATTGATGCACCTTTCCTGATCAAAGCCGGCCAGCGAGAGCTCTATTGAATATGAAAGGTCTCTTGTCCAAACGTATTTCCATTTCTCGCCAGTTTGAAAGTAAGGCCTTTGCAAACTGCTGCTGTAATTAAAACTATAGTCTGAAATGCTTGATACAGAATTTAATTCGGCCTCATAGTAAGCCATAGCAAAAAGCCCGTCAAAAAGCTTCGAGCCGGAATGCAGTGTTGGCCATGCTTTTTCTGTAATATTCAGCTTGCTGCTGTTGCTGTCTCTGAGCTCGAGTGTTGTTGACAAGATGAACTGCCTTTTTCCATCATTTTGCTGAACTTCTGCTGAGGCTTCTCCCCTGGTATCTTTATAGGAGTTTGCAGTATAATTCCCAGCATGGCAAAAAGACACAGCTAAAAGCAAAATAATAAATTTCTTCATAATTCCATGGATCCTTTTTAAACTAAGCAGAACGTATCTCTGGCAAGGGCAGCGCTTCCTATAATCCCGGAATCCTCTCTGAGATTTGCAAAACAGAACTCTATTTTCACATCAATATCTTTGCGGATAAATTTATTGAAATAAAAACTGATTCTGTCAAGCAGTGCCTGTCCAGCGGCAATCATTCCGCCTGAGAAAACAATCTTATCGGGGTTTGAGTATGAAAAGATATTCACGCAGAGAAGCCCTATAACTTTAGCCGTGAGTTCAGTGATTTCATAAGCAAATCTGTCGCCTTGAGACGCATGCTCGTAAACCTCCTTACAGCTAACATCGCCCCTTTCGATAAATATATCCTGAAGTGAAGAGGCCGCTCCCTCAGCAAGCATTTCGTTTGCCCTTTTGGCAGTTGCCGAGGCTGAGGCATAAGTCTCAGCGCAGCCCCTCTGCGTGCAGCCGCACTCTCTGCCTTCGGGATAGATTATGATATGACCGAGCTCAGATGCGCTGTTACCGGCGCCGTGAATAAGCTTGCCGTCTGTTATTACTGCCCCGCCGATACCTGTACCGAGAGTTAAAAGCACCATATCATCCACGTCCTCAGCTGCGCCGAGGACATACTCCCCCCAGCCCGCCACATTCGCATCATTTTCAAGAATGCAGGGAGCGTTTATCTTCTCTGAAACATATCTGCTTATCGAAAAACCCTTATAGACCGGCAGATTGGGCGAGGTAATTATCATGCCTTTTTTTGTATCCAAAACCCCCGGACATCCTATTCCAGCGGCTTTTATGTCTTCCATCCTTAACCCTGCCTGACTTAATAAGCTGCCAAGTGCATTGACCACTGAATTCATTGTGGCCTTAGGCCGGTCGTTATCGGTGGGGATGGAGATCTTTGAGAGCATCTCCATCTTCTCGCTGAAGCAGCCGATCTTTACGAACGTCCCGCCCAAGTCTATTCCAACAAAGAGGTCTTTAGTGTCGGTATTTATGTTTTTCTGCATAACTTCTTTGCGCAATTAATCGTTTAGATGTATTATCTTTTCACTAATGATAATCTGTATGTATCCTGCCAGCGAACTTCACTAACATGGCCATCTACGAAGACAGCATTCGCCGTGCCGTCTCCTCTATCTTGTACGCTTAATTCGGTTTTGTGGAAGCTTCCGAAAAGATCATCGAACTGCCCGTCGTAATCCTTGGGGAGGTTGGTCTCAACAAAATTGTCCCTAAATCTGGCACATAGTGCATTGTCGTTCAGAGCTGCGGTATTTTTCCGTGCCCCGTTTTCCTCCCTAAGCCACATATTCTCTTCTGAGAAAAAGAAAGTATTGCCCGCCCTTTTTACTGCATCATATTTCAGCGGCTGACCGTCTGTATAGTTATTGGAATTAGGCGAGAGAAAAGCATTCATACTGTAGCTGTACTGAGGTTCAATTTCAATTTCAGAATTATGATATGGGTGTTCTGTCCCGTATCTTTTGGCGAAAGATTCAAACATCGGACAGAGATTAATCTCTGTGTTGTCGCCTAAATACGGAAAAAGAGAACCCTGAAGATGCTGATAATCATCGTTTACAGGATTTCTCTGGGCATCGTGCCACTGGCAGTTGATATCTCCGCCTGCAAGATCGGGCTTGAATATACAGTTCCAAGCATTGGGAAATTCGTAATCATTCTCATTCACGTACATATTGCCTGAAATGCCGTACTGCTTTAAGTTATTCTTGCATAAGATATTTTTCGCTGCTTTTCTGGCTTTGTTGAGCGACGGGATCAAAACAGCCATTAGAATAGCAATAATTGATATAACCACCAGCAGCTCTATAAGGGTGAAGGCTTTTTGGGTTTTATTATTGTGATTATCCATGAGAAATCCTTTCTGCAATAATACAGTGTTTATTCAATATATTCGAATTTATCAGTTTTCATAACTTCGATTTCTTTGCATATATCACCATAGCCGAAGCTTATTCCATTCTCTGTGATCCAAGCAATCTTTACAAAACGCTTATCGTAAGCGAATTCACCAACCTGTTTATCGCAGGTTACACTGATCCCGCCGTCTGTTCTTTCAGCTTTGAAGTTTGAAACTACGAATTCGCCCTCTTTGAATTCATAGCCTTTGCCGCTGTCTTCATAAAGCCTGCCGGATGCCTTGCCGTTTTCGTCCAGGACAATCGACAGCGTAATCGGATTGACCGCGCCCAGCTCTTCAGTTGACTGAACTTTTTCTCCTACCGGGATAATGCTTCCGCCCTTCTGAAGCAGTTTGCACTGATACTTATCCCACTTTTCGTTATCGCCGATTTCGAGATCTCTGAAAACACCTTCAGGCAAATTAACATCTTCTGCCCACTTTGGAATAACAATAAGATTATCGCCAAGCATAAAGACCTGATCCTCAGCTCTGAGGGATTTATCATCGGGGTCTGCAAAGAAAACCGGTTTCATAACAGCACTGCCGTTTTTATGTGAGTGCCAAAATAGCGTATATAGATATGGCATAAGCCTGTAACGCTTGTTAAGGGCACGCCTTGAGGCTTTTTCTGTTTCTTCCCCGAAAGACCAAGGCTCATGATTTTTCGTCCCATTAGCTGTATGCGATCTGCTGAAGGGGAAATATGCCCCTGCGCTGATCCAGTGTGCATAAAGCTGAGGCGTGGCATCACCTACAAAACCTCCGATATCCGGCCCGTTGAATGGCTGGCCGGAAAGAGAAAGATTAAGAGACATTGGAATAGACTGTTCCAAATGAGCCCAAGTTGAACCGTTATCGCCTGTCCAAGTTGCGCCAAACCTCTGTCCGCCGAGGAAATTAGCCCTTGAAAGAACAAACGGTCTTTTGTTTGGAGCGTATTGCAGCATACCCTCTCTTGTAGCCTTGATCATCAAATAGCCGTAAACATTATGGTACTGAATATGCTTGCCCGGCTTTAATTTGCCGCCGCCTCTGTGAATGTTATCCGGCGGCATAGTATGTCCCTTTGCTTCAAAAACGGCCGGCTCATTCATGTCATTCCATACCCCGTCAACACCCTGATCGAGGAAATCCTGATAATGATCAGCCCACCATTTTCTAACCCTCGGAATAGTATAATCAGGAAAGACGGTTTTCCCCGGCCAGACCTTGCCGATATAATCCTCGCCGTCTTTAGTTTTAACCCATGCATCAATTTCGCTGCCGCTGTCGTAAACCGAGTACCCCTCTTCATATTTTGGCGCAGGGTCTATCATCCAAACGTTCTTAAATCCTTTGGTATGAAGATAATCATTCAATCCCTTGGGGTTGGGGAAACGTTCAGGGTCGAATGTAAAAATACGATATCCGTCCATATAATGTATGTCGAGCCAGATAACATCGCATGGAATCTGCCTCTGCCTGAATTCTCGAGCTATTTCACGTACTCGGCTGTCTGGATAGTAAGAATATCTGCACTGCTGATAACCAATTGCCCATCTTGGCGGCATATCGATTTTGCCTGTAATCTCTCCAAGCATTTCAAGCAGCCTTGAAGGGTTCTTAGCTTCGAGGGTGTAAACTGGAAAATCAAGAGCATCTCCGGGAACTGAAAACAATATGCCCGCTCTTAAATCAATTTCCGACTTCCAAGTCGTATCAAAAATTATTCCGTATGCGGTTCCATCCGGACGAACACCCATAACCCAAGGATGACTCTGATACATCTTATCAGGGATCCGGTAGTTGTAGTTGTCTCGATTGTAGAAAACTATCCTATATCCGTTCCTCTTCAGACCTCCCTGAGCCTCACCTATACCATAGAAATCGTCTTCAGCAGGCGTGTCAAAATAAACATATTTGCGTCCGTTGGTCTTAGAAAAAACAGGCCTAAGGCCTGGGGTTTCTTGCAGCCTGCTGACATTTTCAAACTCTTTGGCAATTGCAAAAGAGAACGGGACTTGCTCTAAATCAGCATACTTTGCATAAAAGCGGTTTACGTCTTTATCGAGCTTTTCACTTCTGCCGGGAAGTTCGGCATTTTTTATTGCTTTTGAGACCTTCCCGCCCGGAGAGTTGTCGTATTCGAAAAGCGAATCCCAATCTGTGGCGATTTTCAGCTCATCAAACTCCCACTTGTTATTCTCATCTCCCGCTCTGAATCTGAGCTCATTAAAATCAAATTCAAACTCTCCCCTTGCGATTTTCCATTCGTTTTGGTCGTTTAGGTCTCTCCGTACAAGAGGGTCGAGCCAGATTGTGAATTTATCCTTTTTTCCCTTCCTGAAATCTATTCGAGCAGCTATAAGATGAACTTCTCCATCTACCAGAGTTGGTGCCTTGCCTATAATTCTGCTGCCGCCGGAATAGTAATATTTGAAATAATTAGATTCGAAATCGTTACCAATACCAAACAGTTCATTGCCGTTGTTATAAATTCCCAAACCCGCAAAGCTGTGCTTTACATCCGGATTTAAGTTTCTCAGCAAAAAGCTTATATAAATTGTTTTGCTGTTCTTTCTGTAGGGCTCAATATCAACATCCCACACAGCATCAACATCATTGCCTTTATGAAGGAGTTTATTCCCGGTTTCCTCTAACCAGCTGAAATCAAGGCTGCCTTTTGAAACTGAAACAGCATTTTCACCGCTTTTGACTGCTGTTTGCGAGATTTGCCTGCAATCGAAATTTTCTTCGAAAATAACATCTGAAAAACCTGCACCTACTAAAACAGTTAAAACAAAAAATAAACTTAATCTCATTCGAATCCTCTTAAATTTAATGTTTAGTTAAAATTTCCCCATTCTTTCGCCCTGCTCATAATTCAGGGCGTAAGGATAAGAAATATGCATTCCCGGCCCAAGTGAGCCGGGAATGCTATTATATTTTATTCTGTTGGATAAACGTTGTTATCAATGAGCCACTGGGCTGCAAATTCATCAAAATCAGAAAGGCTTACTTTGCAGTCGCCGTCGAAATCCATCTGCGGATCGGACTGGCAGACCGGCTCACCAGTCATATCAGCCATCATCTGCGCTATATCGCTTTCTGAGATTGGATAGTTGTATATAGACACCTCATCGAGTGTGCTGGCCATAAAGCTGAATTCCTGCGGAACTATTACGCCGCCTTCAAGCTCAAATCTTGCCCCCATGCTCACTGGTGAAGATGTTTCTGCGATAGAATCGCCCGGGAGACTGTCTTCAGATGCGAGTGTGCCGTCGATATACAGCTTCTTCTCGCCGTCATCAAATGATGCTGCAATCCAGTGCCACTGACCGTCAAAGATGTTTCTCTCTGAAGGCGTGCCGTCTTCCTCGCCGCCTGTGCCTCGGGTTGTGAAGCAGATCTTACTGCCCTGATCGGCAGTGTTATACTTCCTTACCTGCCAGCCTTCGCTGCTTTCGCCGTTTCTTGCTACAAACGGGTTCCAGTCTGATGGTGTTGTAGATTTTGCCCAGAAGGTAACTGTCATATTGTAGTTGCACTGATCGAAGTAATCCACTTCCTCTATATCGGTATAAAGGGCATTGTCCTCTCCGTTGAAAGTGATCGCTTCGCCGCTCCAGCCTGAAACAAAGTTCGGATCTCCGAAAAGATAACTGCTTGGGCTTTCTGCTACTGCGCTTTGATAATCTCCGCCGTCGAAAGACCAGTGAGCGATTTTCTTCTGGATATAAAGCATAATAGGATCGCTTGAGACCTCTGTACCGGAATCGTTGGCTACTTTGCAAACGTATTCAGTTTCATCGCCTGCCTGAACATTTGTAACTTCGAGCACAGAAGATGTCTCGCCGGAGATTTCCTGAAGCTCGCCTGCTGCATCAGCTTTGTACCACTGATAAGTTTCCGGAGAAATAGAGCCGACTTCAACTTCCATTGATACTGTCTCGCCTATATCAGAAAGCACGTATTCAGTTTGCGATAGAATCTCAGGAATAGATTTCTTCGTTTGGAACTGCCATGTGAACCCTGTAGTTGTTTCTGCGCCTCGAACAGCATCAACGCGCCAGTTGTATGTTCTGTCCATATCGAGCGGCTCTGCCGGCGTGTAAGAATAAGACCCGGAAACCTCATCCCAGCCGCCTGCGGGCTTTGCGGTGGTATCAATAAGGAAAAGATTAGGATCGCCCTCTACAGTATTCATATAGAGCTGGTATTCATCAACAGTTTGATCAACATCAGTTACATCGGGTTCTGCAAGAGCAAAATCCCAAGTTAGATCGGTATCAGCAAGTACGCCTGTCTCCCCGTTAGACGGCAGGGGATTGTGCGCTCTTGAAAGCTTTTGTTCAAAGGTGAATGTTTCCTCGAATGTTGTTGCAACAACAACATCATCCCAGTCTGCTGTTTCCATGCACGCTATCCTAATACCGGTAATCCAGTCTCCTTCTCTTGCTGAGGCATCCATAAACGCATCTGCTGTGTTGTCTGACGGGCTGTTGTAATAGTCCTCAGCATCGGGATTTACCCATACGCCTACATTCTCAGTTTCCATATCCCATACGCCAATAATGCGCACTGTTTCGTTGAGCTCAGCTTCAACGTCTGTCAAAGCCTGACCGCCGCCGTCTCCTTCTACGCTCAATCCCCAGTATTTTACTCCTGCCTGCTGATAAGGCAGCCCGTATTTAACTTTTTCGCCTCCAGTGTCGGCCATGAAGCTGATTCCGCCCCAGTCGCTGTAGCCGGTGAGGGTAATAGTTGCTCCGGCGTATATAATTCCGCCGGCCTGCTGAGCGCCTGCCCAGATATCACCGCTGGACCAGTCTCTGTAGGCTCCGCCGCCGCTTCCGCCGAAAGCTGGGCTGCTGTACACGCCGCCGTTAATTACATCGCCTGTCAAAGTACCCCAGTCGGTTTTCCAAGTTGATTTTGTACCAGTTTGGGTTCTGTCCCAGCCGATACCTCCGTTCTGCCCTACCAGATTAGACCCGTCCGGATAATCGAAGCTTTCATACCCAACCAGCTCAGCGAAAGAAACGCTCGCCAAAATGATTAAAATAAATGCTGCTAACTGTCTCATTTTTAAATTCTCCATTTGCCATGACAACAACCTTGCTTTACCACCCGCATGGCATCAGGGGCAAAGCTTAAATAATATGTTAATTACTTTCCGTTTCTATGTAATCAATGTTTATATCTCCGAAATCATCAGGGGCGTAGTAAATGCAAACCTGATTAATTCCTTTTTCAAGCTCTGCAGAAACCGAGCTAACTGCCCAGCTGTCCCAGTTTGGAAGAATTGGCAAATCAATCTTGCCGGCTGAATCGCCATTGATAATTACAGTCCGCCTTGAGCTTTCATTAGCGGATGCATAATTAAGTTTGATATTGTAACTGCCGCTATGGACTGCTTTTACGTAAAAAGATACGCTATCGTAAACTCCGGTAAACTGATCTACAAAACCTTCGCCTGAGAAGCCCGGGTGGTCGTTATCAACAGCTGTGTTAAATTTAATCGCGTCTTCCGCCTCATACCTGTATCCCTGCGGGGTATTAAAATCCCTTTCAACCAAGATCATATCCCAGTATTTCAGCTCTTTCACAGTGAATGAGATAAAATCTCCAGTGCTGTCCCTGCCTTCGGTGAAACTCAGAGGATAAAAGCTGCCTCCGTTTCTATCCGGCGAGCCGCAGAAAACCTTTTTTGCCTCGGCGTTAGGCCCGAGCCTTAGCTTAACCGTGAAATCATTGACTGTATTTGGCGAAGCCGCCTGATTCCTCCATAAACTGTCATTCCCGAGAAGATTGACAAGATGAAAGATTTCGAAATCCTCATTCGCCCTGTTGAGAAACCATACCGTATTAGAAGAGGCATCGCCGGAAAGGCTTATCTCAGGTATATCTATCCACTGAAGCCCGCTGTCGCCTAATCTAAGCTCCGGGGAGAAAAGCAGCTTTTCGTTTGCGGTGATAAAGCTGTAATAGTCTTTGAGCTTATCTTTCAGCGAATCGGTCATAAGTTTTTCTCTGGAAGGAAAAAATTCGTTTGCGAGCATAAAATCTCCGTCGCCAAGCTCAAGATGGAAAGCCCCGCATGCAAAAAATGCAGCATCGGCAAGAAGAACTGAATCTTCATCAAAATAGCCGCCGGTATCTTCACCTTTATTCATATATGCAGGAAGCACTACTGCCTTCCCTCCGGATTCTTGTTTTGCGTAGCGAATAAAATCCCTTACCCCTCTGTAGGTATCATTAGCCCAAAGCTCGCTGTAAATCACATCCGTACTGCTTTGTTCTACAATCTCAGAGGATGCCCAGCTGCCTGCGCCTCCGTCAACAATGTTAAAAATCACAGCGTCCCTGCCCTGCATATACGGGTACTCAGTTTCGAGCCAGTCCAGATGCATCTTGCTTCTGTTTACTATAGACCGCAAGCCGTCTGCAAGATTTACTTCTTCCCCCCAATAATCAAAGTAGCTGCCGCTGCCTATATTCCCGAGCTGGTCGATATGCAGTCCGTCCCACTGCAAAGCCTGCATTGCATCGGTAAACTCGCCGCAGAGATGGTTCTGCCAATCAAGATTGAACGGATTAAATACCCAGATTTTTGTTCCGGCATCATGGTAATACTGGTTTTGATGAGATTGATCAGAATAGAGTCCCCATTCAGGGCTCACCCCGCTTATCTGCTGATAGTCATCGAGTCCGCAGTAGGCCTGAAAATACGGCATAGCTGCCATATTTCTATCGTGCGCCTCACTAATAGAATGAGCAAGAACAGAATAGGATATTTCTGCTCCTCGCCAGTCCTGCCACGGGTCTTTTATGCTTCCATCCTGATTTCGCTGTATTACATTCTCATGCCTCCACATCCAGTCGTAATACTGAAGGGAGTTTATGTGATAATCTCTCGAGAGTGAATTCATAATTTCGATATTTCTTGAAGCCTTCTGTCCTTCGTAAAACTCTGTAACATACCCGTATCGCGGATACATCTTCCAGTCGCTGGAAACATCGATTGCAGATGTTTCGCTATCTGCATTGTTCAAAAGAGCTTCAATCTGATAGCCCTGAAAATCATCAGGCGGGAGCTGAAATGAGAACGTTTTATTTGTATTGCCGAAAGAGGAAATCGAGATCGAATCAGAAGCTGAATAAACGGCGCCGGTGTTTTTAAGGACACGCAGTCTGAGAGTACCGCTGAAAGCATTTTCTGAAGGGTTTGCGCATTTGACTGTTATACAGCAGTTTGCATTCGGGCTGTACCTAGAACCGTCCGTATAAACCTTTTCTATAAAAGCATCAGACTGGTTCAAACCGGAAAGCCACTGAAAAGCCAAATCTGAGATATCGAGGCTTTTATATCTGTCCTGCTGCTTGTTTGCAACAGCTGCGAAATCAGAAAGATCAACTTTGCCGTCGAGGTTGAAATCTGTTCTCAAACCCGCAAAGGACATAGTGCATATCAAACCGGCAAGGAATATTTTTATAAGATGTTTCATTCGATTATTTTAGCCTAAATTATCTGTCTGC
Organism: Sedimentisphaera cyanobacteriorum; assembly: GCF_001997385.1. Classification (NCBI taxonomy): domain Bacteria; kingdom Pseudomonadati; phylum Planctomycetota; class Phycisphaerae; order Sedimentisphaerales; family Sedimentisphaeraceae; genus Sedimentisphaera; species Sedimentisphaera cyanobacteriorum. Next base: position 831,693 of record NZ_CP019633.1, read on the forward strand.
ATCAATCTTCAGCACCGGATTTCCCCAGAAGCTCCAGTCGAATCCCCAGCTGTCGTCTGCTTCGGTAACAGCAAGGGTTAGGAATCTGTTGTCATCTGCAAGATCAATATTTACATCTTCCAGAAGAGAATCGCTGGACAGCAGTTTCTGAAATCTAACTTCTCCATCAACAATAATATGCATTACAGCTCTAGAGGGAGATTTGGAGTATTTATTTACAGTGTCAGAAATGCCCGCCTGTGCAATGAAAGATTCAATTTTCATATCGCTGAGAGATTCTCTAATCGAGTTTAGGTCGAAAGTCATCCCTGTATTTGAATGCATTGTGATAGCGGGGTTGTCTTTTGTCCCGTAAGGTGTACCGTTTTTGCGCAGTCTGTGCCTTGGTACATCCGCTCCCTTATGGAATGCGCCGTTGAATATGTATCCCCAGTATGACCCGCTGGTTTCAGGGATATCCTTGCTTAGAAGTCCCGTGGATGCAATCTGAACGCCCTGGCCTGCATTATCAGCGCAGAATACTCCATCTATATATTCGTTCTTTGAAACCGATACATACGCATTCTGCCCGTTGCGTTCTCCTTCATAAGAGAGCCTTCCAAGCATATCTCCGTCTGAGATTTCAATTCCGGTTTTCTCTGTTCCGCTGCCAAAGCCGTTTCCGCCTCCCACTATATCCGCAAGACAAAGCCCGCCGCCCCGCCAAAGCATACCGGAGCTTGAATCAATATCCCTTGTGAAGGCTGCAGGTTCGAATCCTGCCTTGCTTACCTGTCCGCTCAAACGCTCAACTTTTCCGGCCTGACCTACAGACAGAAATAATTCGCTTAACTTTTCATTTATAGAGCTGAGGGCAGCTTTCCCCTCATAAACCTGAACTTTGGAATCACCGTATTTGTTCACTTGTACACCAAACTCTGTTCCCAAATCTATAATCTCAGAGGAAGGAGTTTGAACAGTAAAGCCGACTGCCCTTTCGGGCACATAAGCACAAACTTTCCCGTAATCAAGTTCGAGAGTTTCCTGCGATGTGCACCTGAAAACTGCTGGAGACTCCACGACAATCTGCGAACCGCCTTCGAAAAGCAGCTCTAAATGACCTTTTTCGAGCTTGAAGTAATCATCTTTATCGTAAAAAACACCCCCCTCAGAAGGTTTTCTATACTCTTGCGACCATACAGCTTTGTATGAATCATTGACGAATGCGGTCTTGGTTTTAGTGAAGAAGGTCTCCAGCTTCACTGCCGCAAGAAGGAATAAAAGCGCAGCAGCAGAAGCAACTGCTACAAATACAGTTGGCTTGCTTACTTTCCTTTTTGCAGGCTCTGAGGGGTATTCATAAACCGCCGGCGATTTTTGCTTTGTTTTAGGCTGATTCTTATGAGGGACAATCGGAGCATTTTTTATCTCTTCCTGAAGCTTTGAAACAGCGTCATCATCTAAAGCTGCCGGCATAAACTCATTTACAATTTCCTCATCATCGTATTCCCGAACCCTTGATTCAATGCATACATAATCGCTTACAAGCTGCCAGTATTGCTTAACCGCAGCTGGATTGTCTTCGGTGAGCTCTCTGAGCTGCTCTTCAAGTTCCTGCTGCCGGGAGTCGTTGTTTTCGCCCTCGAGCATACGCAGTATATATTCTGTCAGTTTATGTTCGTGATTATTCATTTCCCTATCTTTATTCCTGTCTTAAAAGTTCTCTTTTAATACAGCTTCTCAGCAGTGCTACAATCCTTGCTAATGATTTGTAAATCCCGTTGCCGGATCTGCCGGTAATTTCTGAAATTTTCTTTACGCTGAATTCCTTCTTAAATCTCATAAGAAGAAGCTTCCTGTCGGAGGTATTAAGCTTTTTTATACACTTTTGAAGCAGTTCAATCCTTTCTGCCTGATTATCGTCGCTGTATTGGGCGAGCTGAACCAAGGATTCGTAAAAGTTTTCGCCGAATACGGGGGCCCTTTTTCTGCTTCGCATATGCTCTTTCACTTTATTCTTGGCAATCCCAAGAGCCCAGCCAGCGAAATCATAAGAAGGGTCGTATTTATCAAAACTCTCCCAGAGTATCAGGCTTACTTCCTGCATAAGCTCGTCTGCGTCATTGCGGTTGTGCACAGATGCGAGCAGATAAGTATATAGCCTTAGCTGAACTCTGGAATAATGCTTAATAAAATCCGAATTTTCTTTTTTAATTTTCATATAAAATCCGCTCGAATTCTTCACCTATACTTGTATTTGCAGTTAAAAATTGTAACAGAAAAATAAAAATTAAAGAAGATAATCATAAAATGGGTGACAAATCGGCTCTGCTGCCTTGTTTGAACTAAAAAAGGCGAAACCGTGAAGCTTCGCCTTGTGATCTCTGATACAATATCCTGCTGTTACTGCCTTCTTCTGAGAACCAGTGAGCCGATCCCAAGAAGCCCCAATGTGAGAGGCTCGGGTACCATTATTCCATTTCCCGCATCAGGCGCATAAATTACATCTTCCTGCGCATCATAAGTACTGCTGCCGACACCCCAGCCAGTCTCAACATAACCGTTGCTTTCTCTTGTCATCCATGCCCACATAGTTACTTCATCATCTACATCTGCCCCTATCAGATCACGTGAAATGGCAAATTCATCAGCGTTGCTGCCATATGAAGCATAATGCCCGGTTCCGCCGTTCTCAACCCAGCCATCTTCGTCCCACGATGAAGAAGAGCTGTTCCAAGTTCTAGATTCATACCATACATAGCCGCCTGCATAGCAGAACATCTTATCCGGAAGATTATCACCCGTAAAATTGACCCTTTCGTAACCATCTAAGGAAGCCCCTGAGCCTGCTGAAGCGTCAACATCGAACGCAACGAAAAATGAATCATCGTCCCATCCTGTATCTCCAAGGGTACGTGATGTGCTGCTCCTGTCTAAGCCGAGATAAATATTATCAGAATCGAATGTTACTTTAAGGTCGTACGAGCCGCCGTCAGGGGCGTTTCTTGAACCCAAATTAAATATGTCGTCCCCCGTCCAGTCAGACATATCCGAATCAACATCAATGTATTTGGCTGAAGCCAAACCGGCCATCAACATAAAAACCAACGTTAACGCAATAAACCTGTACATTTTAATAACCTTTCACAAATTAGATTCTTCTCAATACCGTCTAACATCCTGCTCTAAGCAAGCATATTAAATTTAGATGTATCATTTCTAATTGAAAATTCAATAAAATTTTGTAAGCAAAAAAAAATATTTTTTCAAAAAAACATTGTTATAAATAGCGATAGGCGGTTGTCTACGTGTAAATTCGTATGTTTTGTTTTTCAGTAAAAGCTTATAAAAAAATCATTTCTCAGTAATTTTTCGTGCAGACTCTCTTGCTCTTTCGATAATTTCGGCCTCGCCGTTTACTTTTCCTGCCTGCATGAGAATTTCCCCATTGCATATAACGGTATCTATGCAGGAGGAGTCGCAGCTGTAAACAATATCAGATACAATATCGTATCCGGGTGTCATAAAAGGGCTTTTTGTATCAACCAATATGCAGTCTGCCGGCCTGCCCTTTTCAATCACTCCGCCATCAAATCCGTAAGCGGCTGCCCCGTTTCTTGTGGCAAATTTGAACACCGCTTCAGAGCTGAAAATCTGAGTGCATTCGAAGCTGTGTTTTGCCAGAAGCGAGGCAAATTTCATCTCCTCTATCATGCTCAAATTGTTGTTTGAAGAGCAGCCGTCGGTACCGAGGCATATCGAATCAAGATAATCAGCAAATAAGCCTGCCCTGAATGCCCCGCTCGAGAGCTTCATATTAGACACGGGAACATGTGCTATTTTCGCTCCTCTGCGTTTAACCAGTTCGGCATCTTCGTCTGTCATATGAACGGAATGAACAGATACTGTTTTCTCAGTGAGAAGGCCTAAAGAATCCAAATACTCAAATGGAGTGAGCCCTGTTTCGCTTTGGCAGTCTTTCACCTCCTTTTCAGTTTCAGCAACGTGTATCTGTATCGGATACTGCAGCTGCTTGGCCATCTCGCTTACCTTCCTGAGGGTGCTTTCCTTTGCCCCGTAAACAGAATGAGGCATAATGGCTGGAATCAGCAGCTCGCTGAAGCTGGGGAGTGAATTGTAAAATCTCTCAGCCTCTTCAAACTGCGGCTTTGTGAGCGAATCGTCAAAGGCATCAAGAAAGATAGGCCCTGCGCAGCATCTGAGCCCCATTTCCGTGATCGTTCTTGATACTTCCGGAAAATGCCAGTACATATCAGCAGCAAAAACTGTCCCCGTTTTTATCATCTCAAGGCAGGCAAGACGCGTGCCTGCGATAATATCATCCAGAGTAAATTTTGCCTCCATAGGCCAGATATAATTCTGGAGCCAGTCGAAAAGCTCTCGGTCGTCTGCGTAGCCCCGAAGGAGTGTCATTGGTGAATGGGTGTGGGCATTATAGAACGCGGGCAGAACGGCCAGATTAGTGCAGTCTAAAACGGAATCCGCATTGGAGTATGCCGGCGCATCAAGCGATTTGAATATGCCGTCTTTTATTAGGATATTACTGAGCGACTGGTCTAATACTGCATTTTTCAAGAGAAGGCTCGACATATCTACACCGAATAGTTTTGAGTTTCCAAAAATTGCTTAACTTCCTCTGAAATGCAGCTTCCTGCAATTGTCTGTTTTATCAGCATCCTCTCTATATCATCAGGCGGAGATACAAGCCCAGAATGAAACTCGCTTCTCTGGAGGACAAATGCACCATAGTTATGAAGTGCAAGCGTTGCATCGATATATCTCAATCTTGTGGGTTCGCCCAGGATGAAATTCAGCGGCTTCTTTTCGTTGAGAACCCGGTAAGGGGGGATGTCCGGGCCGTATTCATCTTCAGCACCCATATTTATCAAGAAAGCTCTGCTGCTGGTAAACACATCTGCATCGTAGCTTTTGCTTATAACGCCTTTAATCCCCGTTACTGTAACAATGAAGTCTGCCTCAGCAGCAGCTTCGTGCACAGAGCCTTTGTCTTTGAAGTCTATAACGGGATATTCGAACTGTTCTTTCCGTGATTCATCCTCCACGAGCACCACTTCAGCCCCCTCGTCTGTGAGTCTTCTGCAAATACCAGCGCCAACCTTCCCGCATCCGAAGACAAGGTAAGTTTTCCCGGAAACGGGAAGCTCCTTTTCTTCAAGGCTTCGCATAAGCCCGTCTGCTGTACCCAGATAATCCTCGAAGTACTTTATAATGCTGCTGTCAACACAGAAGCAGGGTTTAGAGCTGTTTGTGTAGTAATACTCACCAGACTTGGTAAGTTCTGCAAAGCCGAGGCGGGCATCTAATTGGTGGTAGGCCCCGGCGCAGTCGAGAATGATGTCAAAATCCTGTTTCAAATCTGTTCCGCTGCGGACTTCAAGCCCCATATCTTCCAGCATTCCAACAACCTGCGGGTTGTATGGGCAGTTTTCGTGCAGACCAACTGTAACCTCTGCGCCCGCGGCCAAGAGTGCTGCAATCTTGGGGCAGGTATTTCTGAATACCGGACTGCCTTCAAGAATTCGAAGGCCTTTCAGAGGCTGGGATGTCTTCCAGTTTTCATACTGAGAGAGAAGGCAAACGAACTCATCGCTTCTGTATGAGGATTCTAACTGTTTTATGAGTATATCTGAGCTGCTGGGCATTGTTTCTCCATCTTAAATCATAGAATTAAAGTGTAAGTCATAATTCTATGGTTTTAAGACATTTTTTCAAGCAGTTAAAATCGTAAAAGCGGTTTATGCAGCTTTGGCTTAAGTATGAGCCTGCTTCTTCAGCCTGAAATACAAACACCCGAGTCCCAGCGTTAATATTGAAGCAGGTTCGGGGATGGCCATTATGTCATTTATCTGGCCGCTGTATTGTGAGAGGTCTGAATAAAAGCTCAAATTGCCGTAAACGCTTGTCCTGTCCGGCTGGCCGTCGTAAGTGGCAATAGCATGAGCAATTCCAGCAAGCTCCCACTCGCCATTTTTGACGAAAAGGCCGGAGCCCGAATCATGATCTACTGTTATTCCATAGTCCGGCATATCTTCGAAAGATGTGGCAAAACCCTCTATGCCATTGAAATCAGCGTCTGATTGATAAACTTCCTCAAATGCCCATCTCTTATCTCTATCAGCCTCCCAATAATAACCTTGTCTTTGGGTATCTGACGGATTCCCCTCTGTTGACCAAACTCCAGTTTGCCTGTCGATATACCAAGTAGTTTCCGTTGAAGAGGTTTGGCCGTCGCCTGTTCCGATATGAGTTGCCTGAGTTCCAGCAGAAGGAACGCTTGAGGCTATAGGCGTTGGAGAAAGCCCGCTTAAATTGCCTGCTGAGGTGTCAACTCTGAACATATAGAGGTCTATTTTAGAAGTCTTCTCGAGATTATCCAGCTGAACTCCGTATTCCTCGCCTGCCATCTTGCTGTAGGTGGCATCCCCGTCAACAGTAAAATATGTCTTGCTGCTTAAGTGGTTGGCCGTTATCACCCAGCCATTCCCCAGATAAACGCCTGACCCGTTTGTCCCTACACTACCTGAGCGAGCCCAGCCCGGGTCGTCCGAGGGAGCTGTAAGATGGCCTGAATCGCCGCCTGATATAACAATTCCAAATGATACATTTGCAAATAAAAGTAAAGCAGCCGTAAAAAATGTTAATCTCTTCATTATTAATTCCTCAATTAAAAGCCTTTCGTACTACTTTACTAAATTTACTCAAAACTTTCAAGTAATATCTCTATAGGAAGGCCGAGGTATAAAAAAAACCTTCCGGCCGAAACCGGAAGGTGGAGAAAACAATTATTCATCGAAATAGGAAAGACCCCATTCGGTCTGCCATTGAACGATAATCTCGTTATCTTTTATCTGCGCAGGCAGCCACATATATCTGCTGTCTATCTGGTTTGAAGGCCTCCACACATCAAACATAGCTATAAATGCATTTCGTTTGCCTTCCACAGGGAGTATGTAGGTGCTTTGTCCGCCGAAGGTTTTGATTGAGCCTATATCGTTATGCGGATTTTTGCCCTTGCACGGATTGCCAAGAGCCTTCCATTCGCCCATAATATTGCCTGCTCTAAATGAGCGTGCTGTGTTTGGAGCCCAGCCTGAACATCCCGAGGCAATAAGGTAGTAGCTTCCTTCATACTTGCATATTGCGGGGGCCTCGTTGTATCCGCCCGGCCGAGCTCTGGTGTATCTGCCTGTAAAATCTTGATAGTCATCGGTGAGCTCAGAGATGTGAAGGGTCGAATTATCTTCTGCGGAATGTATATGATAGGCCTTGCCGTTATCATCAACGAAAACCGTCATATCTCGGGACATCTGCCCTTCTTTGAAATCTCTTCTTAATACAATTCCCTTTTCAAGCAGAGTGAGCCAGTAGTCCCAGTCTGATTCCTCTTTAAGCTTATTGAACTTCTTATCACTGATGGGTTTCTGCCATTTTTTGGGGAAATGAATCGGCCATTGCCCGGCATTCGGGCGGAATGACCTGATATACTCAAATTCGCCTGTCGGATTATCGGAAACTGCCAGCCCTGTTCTTGCTGCGCTGTAGCCTTGGCCTTTCAGCTCCAGATGGAACCACATTACAAAATTATCATTCATTTCGTTGTATATTACCTTCGGCCTTTCGATGATGCAGCCCTTCTCGATATCGTGGCCTTCTTTTTCAAACACTTTCAGAGCAATCCCCTCATCCTTCCAGTTGTAAAGGTCTTCTGAGCTGTAGCAGTGAACTCCCACATGAGCCTTATTGCCTGCCTTGCCGGCGATTTTATGCTCGCCGTAAAGATAATATTTTCCGTTGTGATGCAGCACCCCTGCTCCGTGAGCATTCAGATGCACGCCATTATTATCCGGTTTTTTCACGTAGGGTTTGAAACTGTCCGCCCCATTGGCTGTGAAAACAAAAGCTGCCAAGACAGCAAACGCAATCATACGATACTTCATAAAATTCCCTTTCATAATAGTTTATTTGGCCTTATTTTCTGAAGCTTTGAGTATTTCCGCTGCAAAGCCTGAAACCCCTTCAGGCCCCTGAATATCTCTTCTTGCAAGCGTGTCAAGACTTCTCGCTGTAACTATATTTCCCGACCTGACAACAGCGGATTCAGTAATAAACCGCCCGCCGTATTTTTTTACAGAGCCTCTAACACCGATACTTCCGGATGCCTTTACACCTCCTGAAAGCACCCCTGACCTTGCCAATACGCCTACAGCATAGCCATAAGCCGCAACTGTCTTGTTGAGCTGGTCTGCCTCGTACATTATATCCATTACAAGCTCATCGTTTCGGTAAACCCTAGATGTAATGCTCCCGTCGAGAAAAACGAGCGTGTCATAATCCCTTACGGATAAATTATTGATAAGAATATCCGGGCTCATTTTTATTCCGTCTGAGTTTCGGAATTCATTATCCGGCGCGGCAACATAACACTTTGCATCGGATATCTGGAAGATATTTTTTAGCCCGTTTATGATCCTTCTGTCCGCCCCTCTTTCGGGAACAATGATTGCTATCCTCAAATTCTCCTGCTTCTTTGGCTGCTCCTTTTCGCTGGTTTTCTGCTTTTTGGCTGGTTCGTCTTGTTTCAGAGTCTCAGGGCTGATCTGGAAATTGGAATTTTTCAGCTTACCCAGAGATAACATCATTACCGGCTCAAACCCCGAAGGCATCTTCAAAAGCGAGCGAATCTTGCGCTGTTCCAAATCCGGCTCGGCTTTTACACCCAGGCCAATCGAATTAGCTGCAAGCTCCATATTCTGAGCGATTCTGCCAGCCTCAATAAACAGAAATTTCCTTCCCTCTCGCGGCCTTCTCACGCCTGCTAGCTTGGGAGAACCTGCGATTAAAAAGTTGGCAGCAGAGATATAGCCATCTTTATCTTTATGTTTGGTTGCGCTGAAAAGGCGGCGTTTTATATTGTCGTCCACTATCTTCCCGAGTGCATTTTTTTTAGGAATATAAACGAACGCCCCATCTCTATTTACCAGATAGATTAGCACAGGGTAAGCATTATCGAAAGATTCTACTGTTCTGCGTTTGTCTTCGCTGTAGCCGTAGCCTAGCTTGAGAATGTGCGAGAGCTGATTTATGGTAAATTCCTGCCTAGTAAAAACAACTTCTCCGCCGCGTTTTTTGAGGATTTCTTCAAGGGCGATATCGGGTGTGGAGATGCTGCTCAACTCAATTGTGTCCAGCACTCTTCCGCCTCGGTAGAAGTCTTTATCTACTTTTCGCACTTCTTCAAATGCTGAAACCGATGAGATAACAAGAAGAATAAGTGAAAAATTTTTGAGAATCATATATCACCTCTGTAAAAGTGTTTGGTATTATACAGAGAATACGAAATTAATTAAAAACAGTTTACAGCAGTTCTGCTCTGTTCTTTTTATTCTATAAAAAAAGGCGTACAGATCTGTAAGCCCTTTAATACTTAAAACTAATTCATTCAGTTAAGCCAGTTTGAAGCAAAGCCCAGCAAGTCTGAATTTGTTAAGTTTCCCTCTTTCCACAAATTGGCAAAATGCACAAAGTCTTTAATGTCCACTTTCGAATCACCATTAAAATCGCCAAGAACTATCATCTTAACAGGCAGAAGAACATCGTATTCTAGCGAACCTGAAGACAGCACAATGTCTGCTTCATAAACCCCCGCTAACATGCCGTCAGGATTCAGAGTTACATCAAGCTTTTTCTTTGGCTCAGATGTGTTTAGCTCAAAGCTTGCAGGTGATGCTGAGATCCAGCCGCTGCCCTCAGAATATTCCACAGTTATCTGACAAGACAAGCTGCCTTCCCCATCCATTTCTGCCTGAGGCTTGAATATTGCAGTACTGCCTGCGATCAGAGTTTCTGTATAGCTGGATGGGTTGAAGCTAACTGATACCTGCCAGCCGAACTGTGGATAACTGCCGTCTATCCTCCAAGTATCAGCAAAATCCCAGTGTTGGAAGGTTGCCTGAGTTTTCATTTCTGATGTAGTTTTGGCCAGTCCGCCGTCGCTTTCTTCACCTGTAAGGCCGGAAGTATCCTGATCAAAATATGAACCGGAAATGACAGAATCGTTTTTACCCGTAAATCCGCCTTCATAAAGAACGTCTGTTACAAAATTTGGGTCTGAAGCATAATCGCTGGCGGAGGAATCAGCTAAAAGGCCGCCATCAACTTGGCCTGCTGAATAGCTTCTGGATATACTGCCTGAATTCAGTCCGGCAAATCCGCCTGCATAACTGTGCGAGAAAACAGAAGGCTGATTTTCTGCTGATTCAACAAAATCTGATATTGAGAAGCTGCCCGCATCTACGCTTAGCTGCACACCGCCTCTTGCGAAGCAGTTTTCAATTACATCGTTGTTGACACCTGCAAAACCGCCGGCATAAGTAACAGCCTCAAGCGAAAGATTGTTCAGCCCGTAAGTAAGGCTGTTGGTCGCTGAAACATCCGTATATGCGGCGCAAGTTCTAAATTCGGCATAATTTATGCCGCACATTCCGCCTGCCCAGCTTGACGCCTCTACGCTGCCGTAAACAACGCAGTCTGTTATTGAGCTTTCCGAAGCTGTGCCGCAGAAACCGCCCGCATAGCTTGCGCCTGAGACATGAGCGTTTATAGTGCAATCTGAAGCTGCTGAGAAAGAGTTTATACCTCCAACACCGCCGCCTGTGTATTCTATGCCTGTTACCGTCCCGTCAAAGGTTGACTGAGTAAGCTCGCCGCCCTCTAAATAGCCGCAAATACCGCCGGTTGTGTTTTCACCTGTAATATCACCTTCCGAGCTGCAGAAATTAATAATGCCCGAATTATATCCGGCAATCCCGCCTACGCCGTTCTTGCCTGAAATCTGAGCATTTAGCACTGAGCATTCGTTTATTATGCCGCTGCTTCTGCCTGCGATTCCTCCAGTAGCTGCGTTAGAAGTGGAAGCAATTGAAGGAGAATTTACAGTTAGGCTGTATATCTTCCCTTCGCTTCCTACTACCCTGAATATCCCGCAAGGCCTCGGGCCTTTTGAAGTGAGACTAAAATTGTTCAGGGAGCCGATGCTTTCTGAGCCTGTATCAGGATCAACATATTTTCCAACAAACTGTCCTTGAAAAGGGTAACTCTCTGAGCCGATAGTGTTAGGTTCAGAGCCCTCAAAATCAAGCGAAGCAGTCAGCACGTAGTGTTTGTCCATATGGAATGGGTCTTTGTCTATCTTGTTAAAATCTTCAACTGTATTGATTAGGAATGGGTCCGTAGATGTTCCGGAACCCTCCCACGGCCAATCTTCAGCTAAAACAGCTGAGTTTAGTAAAAGCGTTGTTAAGACAGACAACCTTAAGATTAATTTCATAATAAGCCTTTCGATTCCAGTTAATCAGGGCATTCACCTCATAAAAGGGCTGATTTTACAGTCAATACCTGTTATTGCAAGCGAAAAGCTTCAACAAATCTAAAATAGCCTGCCTGCAATTAACTGCTTGACTTTTGCAAGGGTGTGGTTAGAATACCGCCCTTCTCACGGTGGATGTAGCTCAGTTGGTTAGAGCACCAGATTGTGGTTCTGGGGGTCGGGGGTTCGAATCTCCTCATCCACCCTAAAATTTTCAAGCCGGCAATTCGCCGGCTTTTTTGTTTATACATTTGCCAAAACCCCGTAAAAAATTATCATAAGCCTCTGTCAGGAAATACAAAAAGTTAATATTTAAATAATTCTAAGCGGATTTGATATGCTCAGCTCAAAAGAGATCAGAAAAAGATTTATACAATTTTTCGAAGATAAAGGCCATAAATTTGTGCCAAGTTCGCCTGTTGTTCCAGCGGATGACCCGAGCCTTCTTTTCACGAATGCGGGGATGAATCAGTTCAAGGATATATTTCTCGGCGTAAAAAAGAAAGACTGCGACAGCGCTGTAAACAGCCAGAAATGCATACGTGTAAGCGGCAAACACAACGACCTTGAAGAGGTTGGCGTGGATACATATCACCATACATTTTTCGAGATGCTGGGAAACTGGTCTTTCGATTCCTACTTCAAGGAAGAATCAATCAGATGGGCTTGGCAGCTTCTTACTGAGGTTTACGGAATAGATGAAACAAAGCTCTATGCAACGGTCTTCTCAGGCGATGAATCAGACGGCAGCGAATACGACAAAGAAGCCGCAGAGCTTTGGCCCAAGGTAACAGGCATCCCTGTTGAAAGGGTTCTTTCATTCGGCAGAAAAGATAATTTCTGGGAAATGGGCGAGACAGGCCCCTGCGGGCCGTCAAGCGAGATACATATAGACCTGGGAGATGAGATGTGCGATATGAAGCATATTCCCGGGCATAAATGCGGCGTCAATGCAGGCTGCGCAAGGTTTATTGAGCTTTGGAATCTCGTTTTCATCCAGTTCAACAGACAGTCCGACGGCACACTAAAGCTCTTAAAGGCAAAATATATAGATACAGGACTCGGCCTCGAAAGGCTCACAGCTGTTCTGCAGGGCAAGCCGAGCAATTATGATACTGATCTTTTCACTCCGCTGATAAAAGAAATCAGCGAAATGGCAAATATTAAATACACCCGCTCACTCACTGAAAAAACAGACATAGCCATGAGAGTGGTTGCAGACCATGTGCGTGCTCTTTCGTTTGCCATAACAGACGGGGCAGTTCCAAGCAACGACGGACGCGGATACGTTTTGAGACGAATCCTGCGAAGGGCCTCAAGATTCGGCAGAGTACTCGAGCTCAAAGAGCCGTTCATATACAAATTAGTTCCAACGCTTATTGAGCTTATGGGTGATGCCTTCCCTGAAATAAAGCAGAGGCAGGAATTCGTGGAAACTGTAATCGAATCTGAAGAGAAAAGCTTCAACCGAACTCTCGACCGCGGCCTTGAAATATTTGAAACAGCAGCAGGCAAATCTGAAAAATATATAAGCGGGGAAGACACATTCAAGCTTTACGATACTTACGGATTCCCGCTTGATTTAACCGAACTGCTCGCAAGGGAAAAAGGGCTCGACATAGACAGAGACGGCTTTGAAAAGCTTATGGAGCAGCAGAGGCAGAGAGCACGAGCCGCAAAAAAAGAATCAGGACTTATCGGAAAGCTTGAAGGTGAAGAGCTGCCTGAAACTGATGACAGGGAGAAATATCTCACCGAAAACTGCAAGGCAAAGATCCTTGGTTTTGCCGGTGCAGACGGCTTCAGAGGCGAAGGCGAACTGAGAAATACCGAAGAGAAAACCGCAGTACTGCTGGATAAAACCTGCTGCTACGCAGAATCCGGAGGACAGATTGGCGACAGCGGAGAAATACGCGGCGATAATTTTGTTTTTGAGATTGAGAAAACGGAGAAAATCGGCCATAGCGTACTTCATCAGGGCAAAATCCTTGAAGGGAAGGCGAAAGTTGGCGATGTGGTCGAAGTTACAGTGTCAGGCGAGAGAAACTCTTCGAGAAAAAATCATACAGCCACACACCTCCTGCAATGGGCTCTGAAAAAGGTTATGGGCGAGAGCATTACCCAGCAGGGCTCGCTTGTATGCCCGGATTATCTTAGATTTGATTTTACCTGCTCAAAGGCACTTTCCAACGAGCAGATTAGTGAAGTTGAGGAGCTTGTAAACAGAAAGATTTTTGCAGATTCGCCGGTAACCTGCTCAACAATGCCTATCGATGAAGCCAAAAAACTCGGCGCTACCGCCCTTTTCGGCGAGAAATACGGAGATACAGTAAGGCTGATATCTATCGGACGAGATGAAGATGAAAGCTATGAAAATGCGTTCAGCAAGGAGCTTTGCGGAGGAACTCACGTTTCAAGGACATCCCAGATAGGCGGATTTAAGATTATAAAGGAAGAGAGCATTTCTGCTGGAGTAAGGCGTATTACCGCACTTACAGGCAGGGCTCTTATCGAATATTTCAGCGAGAGAGAGAAGGTTATAGAGGAGCTTTGCTTTAAGCTCAAAGTCCCGTTCCACCAGCTCAGCGAGAGAACAGATAAGCTTATATCCGAAAATAAGAAGCTCAAAAAAGAAATCAAAGATGCCGGCAAACAAGGCGGGGGCGGAAATGTACGCGAGGAAGCGGATAAAGCCATTGAAAACGCCAAAGATATTGCCGGCGCGAAAATTATTGCAGCGCACGTAAAATGCGGCGATAATAAACAGCTGCGTGAATGCGCAGATTCCATTAAAAAAAGATGCGAGTCTTTAGCTGCTCTCCTTGTTACCAGCGCAGGCGGTAAGGTGATGATGGTGGCTGCGGTATCAGAAGACCTTATCAAGAAGGGCATAAAAGCTGGTGATATCGTTAAGCAGGCCGCCCCGGCTGTAGGCGGAGGCGGAGGCGGACGCCCGGATATGGCTCAGGCCGGCGGGAAAGATGCTTCAGGAATACCGAATGCGCTGAAGGCAGCAGAAGAGTATGCGGCATCAAAACTGGAATAGGCCGCATTAGATAAATCCCTCGGGATTCTTGTCCGCCGTTTAAACAAGCAGCTTTTTGGGAGATATATGGAACGTTTTTTTACTGCCAGAGAAGCTAAAAACGGCAGTTTAATTGATTATGATGCCGCTGTTATAAAAAAGTGGTTTATAGAAACGATAGAGCCGATTGAGCAGAATGTCAATCCGGAAACGCGTACAGATATGGTTTGCGTAAGCTCGATTGCTGTATGTGTAAACTACGCAAATGCCGTACTTGATCTGATCCGCTCCGGCCACAATATGCCCGCCAAAGCGCTTTTGAGGGTTCTCTGCGAGACTGTAGCCAAGATTGCTTGGTGTCTTGTTTCTCCGAAGAACAAGAAGAAAGACCGCAAACAGGCGGTAGAGCGGAAATTTGACCAGTGGGAAAAGGACGCGCTCTACAAGAAGCTGAGAATCCTGTATGAATTCCGCTCGATTGTCAGCTCAGAGCAGAGCAGGGAGCTTGAAGATACAATAAGGAAAATCAAGCTTAAGGAACGTAAATTCCACGCTCCGCCAATGCCCAAAACGATCGAGATCTTCAATAAGCTCTCTTCAAACTGGCGTTCAGGCGTTTATCCACGCGGTTTTCTTCAGTTTAACGATGCCGTGCATATCGACATACATACCCTCCTCTCAAGGATATACTGCGAGGAAGGCGGGATGAACATAAGCCACGACAGCAACGAAGAATTAACGGACCTCAGCGGCTACTGCCTGAGCTTTATGTTTCAGCTGTTCTACCTTGTTCGAACACATTTCGGGCTGGATACAACTGAGCTTCTCAAGGAATTTCAGTCAAGGTCTGAGAGATTTGAAGAAGCGAAACCGGAAAAAAGCAAAGCGGAAAATGAAGGCTCAGATTCTGAACACTGATTCAGCATTTTGCCAGAGAATCTCACACATCTGATTTACCTCGAGCCCCTTTACCTCTGCGAGCTTCTCTGCGATATGAACGATAAAAGAAGGCTCATTCGTTTTGTACTTGCGAAGCGGAGCCGGAGACATATAAGGGCAGTCGGTTTCTGCAAGGAGCTTCTCTGGAGGTACGACAGCAGCAGCCTGCCTTGTCCTCTCTGCATTCTTGAATGTTACTACACCTGTAAAAGAAACATACCAGCCCTGCTTGAGGCAATACTCCGCCTGCTCAGGCCCTTCACCAAAGCAGTGGATAACAATTCCGGGCAGTTTTTCTGAGTATTTAGAAAGGATTTCTGCGGTGTTCTCGAAGGCATCTCTGGAGTGAATAACAACAGGCATATTCTCCTGGACGGCTATCTCAAGCTGCTTGGCAAAGGCGTTTTTCTGCTGTTCTTTCGAGGAGAATTCGTAGTAGTAATCAAGTCCGATCTCGCCTAATGCAGCTGCCTTATCTTCCCGCAGAAGAAGCCTTATCTGTTCAAGGCTTTGATCATCAGCCGATTTTGCCTCATGCGGATGGAAGCCGGCAGTAAAGAAAACATTTTCATATTTCTGTGCAATCTCAAGAGACTCAAGGCTGTCCTGAAGGTCTGTGCCCACTGTGATAATCTTCTCTACTCCTGCCTTGCCTGCCCTGTAATTTATTTCATCAAGGCTGCCGTGATACTGCTCTGAAGTCAGATGTGCGTGGTGGTCTATCAATCTCATAATAATCTGCGATATTTCTTTAAGCTGATTTTTCTTCCTGCTGCTGGATGTGTTTCCAGAGTCTTTCTTTAAGGGCATTTATGCCTTTCTTCGTTGCAGCGGAAACCTGAACTATCTCGCAGCCGCTGAGCTTTCTGCTTAGCTCTCTTACAGGCTCATCAGACTGGAGCAAGTCTGTTTTGTTCACCACTACCAGCTCTTTCTTCTCAGCGAGCATTGGGCTGTATTTCTCAAGCTCATCCCTTATCTGCCTGTAGTTATCTGCTGGGTCTGATCCGTCCATTGGACAGATATCTATCAAATGCACAATTGTTTTAGTCCTCTCGATATGGCGGAGGAACTCATGCCCCAGCCCTGCACCTTTATGCGCTCCTGAGATGAGCCCGGGGATATCAGCCATCACGAACCTGCGGTACCCGCTGAGCTCGGCAATTCCCAAAACAGGATTGAGCGTGGTGAAGGGATAATTTGCAATTTTCGGTCTTGCCTTGCTGCATACTGAAACCAGTGTGCTCTTGCCCGAATTGGGCAGGCCAACCATACCAACATCAGCAATCAGCTTGAGCTCAAGGCGTAAATTCCTTGCCTGTCCATCTTCTCCCGGCTCTGCGATTCTGGGCGCCTGCCTGATGCTGCTGGTAAAGAATTTGTTGCCTTTACCGCCCTTTCCGCCTTTGCATATAGTTACCTTATCGCCCGATGTATTAAGGTCTTTGAGTAAGATCTCGGTATCAGCATCGTAAATCAAAGTTCCCGCAGGCACTTGTATCACAAGGTCGCTTCCGTCTGCTCCGGTTTTATTGCTGCCCTCACCCTGCATCCCGTTTTCAGCACGCCAATGATGCCTGCCTGCAAAATCGGTAAGGGTATCAACGCTTTCCGAGGCCTCGAAAATTACATCTCCGCCTGACCCGCCGTTTCCGCCGTCCGGGCCGCCCTTGGGGAGAAATTTCTCCCGCCTAAAACTTACGCAGCCGTCTCCGCCGTCTCCGGCCTTAATAAATATTTTTGCTTCATCTATAAACACGCTTAATATCCCGATCACTCAGCAAAGATAAACTTTTTAAGCTCATTAACTCTTTTAACGAAAACAAATTCCACGTCTTTCTTTGCTTCCTCGGGAACTTCCGGCATATCCTTCTTGTTTCTATAAGGTAGGACGACAGTTTTTATGCCGGCCATTTTTGCTGCAAGAACCTTCTCTTTCAGCCCCCCTATCGGGAGGACATTCCCCTGAAGCGAAATCTCACCTGTCATGGCGAGGTCTGCTCTGATTTTTTTGCCCAGAACCAGCGAGAAAAGCGAAGCAAACATACCTACCCCGGCACTTGGCCCGTCTTTGGGTACTGCCCCTGCAGGTACGTGAATATGGTAATCATAGTCTTTGAAGGTGTCGTTATCAATTTTATTCTTGGGCGCTATAGACTTAATATAGCTGTAGGCGGCCTTTGCGCTTTCCTCCATAACATCGCCAACCTGGCCGGTTATGGTTAAATCTCCCTTGCCCGGAACGGAGAGCGATTCGATAAAGAGTATCTCGCCCCCGTAAGGGGTCCAAGCGAGGCCTGTAGCCACTCCCGGCTTTCCGGTTCTGTTTCTTATCTCAGATTCGTATTTGACCGGCCCGAGCACTTCGCCCACCTTTTTCTTGGTAAAGGTAAGCTTTTTGGCTTCATCCCTTGCAATTTTCGTAGCAGCGGCTCTGCAGAGAGCCGCAATCTGCCTTTCAAGAGAGCGGACGCCGGCCTCAGATGTATAGCCTTCAATCAATAGATTTATCGCCTCATCCCTTATAGAAAACTGGCTTTGCTTGAGGCCGTTTTCCTGCACCTGCCTCTTAACCAGATACTTCTTTGCGATGTTTAGCTTCTCCACCTGCGTGTACCCTGGCAGCTCTATAGTTTCCATTCTGTCGTAGAGCGGGTCCGGGATTGGATCGGTGTAGTTAGCTGTTCCGATAAACATCACGTTTGAAAGGTCAAACGGCTGGTCGAGGTAGTAGTCGGTGAAAGTATTGTTCTGCTCAGGATCGAGCACCTCCAGCAGAGCAGAGGCTGGGTCTCCCCGGAAATCCTGGCCTATCTTATCAAGCTCGTCAAGCATAAACACAGGATTATTTGTGCCGGATTTGCGAATCTCCTGAAGAATTCTGCCGGGCATCGCCCCGATATATGTCTTTCTGTGGCCTCTGATCTCAGCCTCATCTCTCATCCCGCCGAGGCTTATTCTTATGAATTTCCTGTTCAGGGCATTCGCTATTGATTTCCCGAGACTCGTTTTACCAACTCCCGGAGGGCCTACAAGGCAGAGAATCGGGCTCTTGCCATGGGGGTTGAGCTTGCGTACAGAAAGGAACTCGAGGATCCTCTTCTTCACCTTTTTCAGGCCGTAGTGGTCGCGTTCAAGAATCTGCTCTGCCCTATCTATATCAATAGCATCTTCGGTTTGTATCTTCCATGGCAGATCACACGCCCATTCAACGTAATTCCTTATAACGCTGTATTCCGGCGAGGCCTGCGGAATGCTTTTGAGCCTTTCAACATCTTTAAGAATCTCGCTTTCAACCTTTTCAGGGATACCGGTATTTTTCACCTTTTCTGTAAGCGCGCTCAAATCGCCCTGCATTTTATCATCATGCCCCAGTTCAGACTGAATAGCCTTCAGCTGCTCCTGCAGGAAATACTCTCGCTGGGTTTTGTCTATCGCCTGACGCACCTCGCCGTGAATCTTGTCGCTCAGTTCGAGCAGCTCAAGCTGATTTGCCAAACTTACAGACACCTTCTGAAGGCGTTTGTTAAAGCTTTCCTCTTCGAGGAATTCCTGCTTTTCTTTTGTAGATACGTTAAGCGTAGCTGCAACAAAATCAGCAAGCGAGCCGGGGTCGTCGATATTCTCAATCACCAGCGAGGCCTCTTCCGGAGCATTGGGGCTGAGAGAAGCAACCTTGATTGCCATCTTCTTAACGTTTACCATCATGGCCTTTAGCTTTTTGGTAAGCCGCCCTTTTGACTCAACCCTGCTCACCCTTGCCTTTATGAAGGGGTCTGTCTGGACAACCTCATCAATTCTGAACCGAGTGAGGCCGTGTACTATGATTGTGGTAGCCCCGCCCCCCGGTGAGCGAATCACCTTGAGAATTGAGGCTGCGGTTCCAATATCGTATATGTCTTTGGCCTTGGGATTTTCCACATCAGATTTTTTCTGTGTAATCAGTCCGATTATTTCTTCCTCTGAATCCAGCTCGTCCAGGAGCGCAAGGCTTCGGTCTCTGCCTATTGCAAGAGGCACAACTGTCCCCGGGAATGACACAGCATTCCTCACAGGCAGAAGCTTCATCTCCTCAGGAAGCTGCTGGTCTTCAGGAGGTTCGGAATGTCTTCCGTTTTCCTCTGAAATTATTTCGTCTATTTCATCCATCTCTAAGAGGTCAAAACTGTTTTTCTTCATTTAAATTATTTCCGCCAAAATGCGTGGAGTTATCCTTAAAATTTAGGTTAGTTTCCTTTAAACTATTATATATACGAAAACTTACAGTTCAATCAGCTTTGAGTGCAAATTCGGAAAAGCGGGCACAATTATTGATCTTCGTTTGATTTAGTTACAACAAATGCCCCTATCGCTGAACGCATCGAGCTGATAAACATAACAAAAACCCTTCTGCCCTTCCAGTCCTGCTCAAGAGAGACAGACCGCAGGAGAAAATGCGGAATGATGCAGAGAACTGCAGAGAAAGCAAAAAGCAGGCGGTAGCTCATTGATGAGGATTCTAATCCCGGGAAGATATTTGTTAATCCACTGAGGAAGAGCCCGCCCAGTAGAGACCCGAGGGCTATCGAAAGAGAGAATATCAAATTCAGTATGGATATTTGAGCCTGATTGTGCTCCGGCGTAACGTAGAACATATGCCTTGTCTGAGCTACACCGTTGCCCGCCTGAAATATGCTCCATGTGCAGAAAAGAATAAAAAACATTATCTTGGAGATTATGCCGGAGGAAATAAAGCACCACAGCAGAAGCGTAAAAATCATACCGATATGAGAAAATGTGAAGACAGGCCTGTTGCCGTATTTATCGCAGATTACACCCCAGAACTTCAGGCTGATAATCGCCCCCAGAGGAACCATGGCAGTAGCGGCGATAATAGAACCGCTCAGTGCGCCGGCGGTTTTCAAAAACTTAACAAAAAATGCAAACGGCATATAGGCAGCAATGTTGTATATACTAATATAAATGCACAAATCTCTTACCGGCTTATTTTTCAGCACAGACTTCACAGTGCTGAGAGGGCTTATATTCTTGTTTTCTTCACTGAGCGGTTTTTCTGCGAGGCCGCTCAGAGAGATTATTTTGCTCAGGAAAAACAGCTCCCCCACCGCAAATACAGCAAAAAACTTCCACCATTCAGGATCTTCGCCTAAGAAGAAAGATATCAGCAAGGTGCTTGTCATAAGTACTATCTGCCATCGCCTGCGAAAGAGACCAAAAAATTTGCCGGCAGCACGTTTGGGAACATTGTCCTGAAGCATTGGAAACCAAGAGGCACCGCCCAGACTCTCAAAAATTGAATGAAGCACCGCAGCTGCGAAAACTAAATACAGCATTGACGCATCAGGCATCAGTTTGTAATGATGAATCAGGGGGGCAAACACAATAGGCAAAGCGAGAATGCTTGAAATCACTCCTGAACAGTATAAAAGTGCCCTGCGCTTGCCCAAGCGGTACATAACATATATGCCCATAACAAAAAAAGGGCTTCCGAGCCATATAGAAGAATTGATAAGGCCGATGTAAAAGTCGGTAGCGCCTGCATCAATAACAAAAAGCTGAAGCGGCTGAGAGAGAAGGCAGTAGCTGCCTACTACCTTGCCTATAACTGATGCTGAAGCGGATCTTATCGAATGTTTTCGATAAGCAGATTGTATTCTTCCGGATTTAGTAAGCAACAGCCAGCCAAGTATATGAAATATTTTTCAATTATCCGCCTATCCCTGCCACAGTAATCCTGCCTGTATATTCAGCAGCATTATCCGCAGCAAAGCCCTTTTTCCTTGCAGCAAACGTTACCGTTGCCTCAGCCTTAACTGCAATATCCTCAACATCGGCAGTATTGCAGTCCATCCCGGAGGGTATGTCAACTGCAAGCACCTTTTTACCAGATTCATTTATCAAGCTTATGATGCTTCTTACCGGCTCCCGCAGTGAGCCGCTGAATCCTGTACCAAGCAGTGCATCTATGATTATATCTCTTGCGGCAATAATTGAACGCAGATTTTCAGAATCCAAGGTATGAATAATCTGCAGCCCCATTTTCTTTATTATCTTCAGATTTTCGGCTGCATCCCCTGAGATCTTTGATTCATCTGCCGTAAGCACCACACAAACCTCAGCACCTTTAAGGTGCAAATGTCTTGCAGCAACGAACCCATCGCCGCCGTTGTTTCCTCCCCCTGCGAAAACAGCGACTGAAAAATCAGCGTTTCCGCCGGCCAGCTCTACACATTTTTCAGCGCAGCTTCTTCCTGCATTTTCCATAAGAAGCATTCCGGGGATGCCCTTTTCCTCTATCGCCTTCCTGTCATACTCCCGCATTTGTTCTCTTGTTAGAAACTGACTGCTTATATGCATAATCAAACCTTTAAGGCAAAAATTTATTCGTATTTGCAAGTTTTTCCGGCAGATATTCATTCACCACAAAATCGAGGCTGTGTTTTGCGAAGGCCTGCTGTTCCACACGAACGCCCATCTTAAGCATCTGATTTATAGCTTTCTGCCACTGCTTGTAATGCCTCACGAACGGGTCGTTTTTAAGGGCGTCTTTTGCGCGTTTTATATCAATCTCTTTGAGCTTATGGGTAGGCAGCTTGTAATCGATAATATCCTGCGGGGTAACCCCGAGGAATTTTGCCCCGGGAACGCAGAAAAATTCGCTTAAGTGCGCAGCATTTCCCGAACCAACCTTCAGCGTTCGGTATATGTTGAAGTATCCGTATGGATCTCCGTCCACAAATGCGTACACTGGTATTTCAAGCGATTCAGACAGCCTTCTGATAAAACGCCTGCATGCTCTGGTAGGAACGCCTCCCATGCTTATCAGGATACAGTTCTTTGAATCCCAGAACCCGTACTGAAGGAGCCTCTGGAATGCGCCGGCTGTTTCTATTGCGAGGATAAAGTCTGCGTTGCTCTTGAATTCCAGCTCCTCAACTGCGTTGGGGATTGAATATGCACCCGAGCCGAATTTAGTGCAGTCTATTTCCAGACGGGAGCCTTCATGGTCTCTGTCATATACAAGCAGCCTGCCTGCAACCGACCCGCCCTTCTCTTCAGGGAAGAATTTCATCTTCTCTCTGTTGATCTTGAAGGTGGCTTCGACATCATCCATTATCGTATCAGATTCAGACTGCTCATCGAAACCGGCTTTACCCCAGTTTTTGGAGATATAGTAGGCTTCCCTCTTGGTAGCCATATCGTCGGTGTCGATAAGCTCCTTTGAAAGCGCCATCATCTTGAGAGTTTGAGCGAAGGTTTTCACTGTCCCCACAGTGAGCGTTCGTATTTTGCTCTTGCCTCTCATCTGGAAGTGTCCCTTCTTTTCGTGATAGGCAACGTTCGAGAGCGAACGCAGGGGCGTTGTCATTGTAGGCTTCTGTGATTTTACAATCTTATCGTGTATGTCCTGCGCAGAATCCTTTATCACCTGCGCAACATTCTGCTGTTTATTTTCTTCCATTTATTATTCCAGTTAAGATCCTTCTACAAGTGCCATAAACTTCCTTGTTCGCGGCCCGTCAAATTCGCAGAAAAATATGCTCTGCCAAGTACCAAGGGCAAGCGCTCCGTCTGATATTATGTAATTCTCGCTAACACCTACAAGCGAAGACTTTATATGCCCGTCCGAATTGCCCTCGCAATGCTTGAATCCCTTCATATCTCTTGGAAACTGCTTCTCAAGAGCGAAAAGTATATCCCTCTGCACATCAGGGTCTGCGTTTTCATTTGTTGTTATTGCGGCTGTTGTATGCGGGCAGTAAACAGTTACCCTGCCGTTCTTAATGCCTGTCTGTCTGACAAAATCCATTACCGGCTGAGTAATATCCTTCATCTGACAATGCCTGTCTGTGGCTACGCGAAAAACTTGATGTTCGTATCTCATATTTTATATCCCTCAATAAACAATACATAATTATAATCGCTGGGGCAAAATCTTCAACATTTACGATAGCATCTGCACTCAAAACAGCAAATCAGCACAACAGCAATACCGAAACATGGATTATTTTTTGCGTTTTGCAAAATAAGAACCTTGTTTGAATGGTTTTTGATTGAAAAAGCGGGGAGTTCAAAATAAAATATTCTCTGTTAATCAAGAATAAATTTACAGGAGTTAATACTATGGCAAAAGCAGTAAAGTTTATCGTCTTAGCATTGTTTGTTGTTCTGGCTGCCGGCTGCAGTGAGAGCCAGAAGATATCTCAGCTAAGGCTGCAAAACGCAGAGCTATCAAAGAAAATCAAATCTCAGCAAAAGCAGTACGAGTCTAAGATAGAAAAGCTGAAAGAAAAATATGAATCCGAGATTGAGAAGATGTCGCCTGAGTATAAAGAAGACCAGCTCAAGGCAAAAGATGAGCAGATAGCCAGACTGAAAGAAACAATAAACCAAAACAAGAAAACGATAGACGGCTACGCGAAAATGCTCATTCAAACGGTGGGCAAGGTGAAAGAGCTTGAAAAGCAGCTCGCAGAGGATAATAGTGATGCCCAGCCCTCGGGCGATAATTCCGCAGCGAATAAACAAAATGCCACTGATGGTGAAAATACTCAGGAAAAACTCGAAAAAATGAAACAGCTAAGGCAGAAAGCTATCGAGCAGAAAACTGCAGAAAACGAATAATGTTAAATCCTTTGAAAGGCAATGGCGTGAAAAAGGGCATTTGTGCAGCTGCGGCAGCAGTTTTGCTATTGCAGGGTTATTTATCCGCATCGATAGATGATTCAACCCCTCTCTCTTCTCAGCCTGCTTCCGGCGGGACTGGATGGGATTTGGTATGGAGCGATGAATTCAACGGCAGTCAGCTGGACAGCTCGAAATGGAGCAGGCAGGTAAGCTCTAAAAGCCGAAATCCCCGATGGGATAAAGGAATACACGACTGGTGGTGGAAGGCGGGCAATGCTTTTCTTGACGGGAATGGAAAGCTTATACTTCGCGCTGAGAAACACGACTGGAACACGCTTTACTGCGGGTCTGTTAATACCAACAATCTCTACGAGCCCAGATACGGATATTATGAAGTCCGTATGAAAAATGCTGATACATCAAAGGCCGTGCATACGGCATTCTGGTTTCAGGGCGATAATATGGGCAATGTTGACGGGTCCGGAGCAGACGGTGCTGAGATAGATGTGTTCGAGTCTGCATGGGTTGGCGATTACACCAAATCAGTTGTGCATATCGACGGCTACGGAAGCAGTAAGCAGGCAAACACAAAACGCTGGAATGCTCCAGGAATTCATTCAGGCTTCCATACATACGGGCTCGAATGGACGGAAGACTATTTGAAGATTTATTACGACGGCCAGCTCAAAACACAGTATACAAACGCAAAATGGATCCCTCAGGTTGGCGAGTATATTTGGCTTTCAGACGGAGCAAGCTTTGGCGACGGCGACTTCCAGTCTCAGCCCAACGGTTTTCTGACTGATGCGGAGGTTGAATATGTGCGGGTATGGCAGAAAGACACTTCCGCCCAGCAGATAACAGATGATACTGACCCGGCAGTTCAATATTCAGATGGATGGGGTTTATGGACAGGAAACCCAAGCTATCAGAATACAGAGCATTTCTGTAATACTCCTTGGAAATGGGCTGAGTTTACATTTACAGGCACAAAGGCCGTTTATTACGGCGTTAAACGCAAAGATCTCGGAATTGCACGCATTTACTTAGACTCCGTTCTGCAAACAGAAATAGACTGCTATTCCAGCCAAGCTCAGTACTTCACTCAGCTTTACGAAACCCCTTGGCTGCCTTACGGAACTCATACATTAATGGTGCGCGTAACCGATGACAAAAACCCAGCAAGCTCTGGAATAGAAGTAATAGTTGACGCTTTCGGAAGTTTTGCCGCTTACCCTGCAGACTTAAACGAAGACCAGAGAGTTGATATGCTGGATTTCAGCGAGCTGGCACTAGGCTGGGAGGAAAGCTTCAACCTCCAGAAACTCAGCGAACTTACGGCACAATGGCTCCTGCAATAGAATAAAAGAAAACGCCAGCAGAAATGATATGCTGGCGTTATGATTAACGGAGAGAGGGGGATTCGAACCCCGGTGCGGCGGTTAGCCGCACACACCCTTTCCAAGGGTGCACCATCAGCCGCTCGGACATCTCTCCATATCTTTTCAGTTAT
Source organism: Sedimentisphaera cyanobacteriorum (assembly GCF_001997385.1). NCBI lineage: Bacteria > Pseudomonadati > Planctomycetota > Phycisphaerae > Sedimentisphaerales > Sedimentisphaeraceae > Sedimentisphaera > Sedimentisphaera cyanobacteriorum. The sequence continues at coordinate 857,184 of NZ_CP019633.1, forward strand.
TATTTTTCTGAAGCCTTTTATTTTCTGCTGTCTGCTCACGTCTTCTTTTGAAGAAATCCGAGAGCATTATAGAGCAGGGCTCTTCTAGAACCCCTCTTGCAACCTCAAGCCTGTGATTCAGCCTTTCATCCTGCACTATATTGTACAGTGAGCGTGCTGCACCGGTTTTCGGGTCGTCGCAGGCATAAACGAGCCTGTCCATTCTCGCAAGCACCATCGCTCCGGCACACATTGTACACGGCTCAAGCGTAACGTATATCGTGCAGCCGTGGAGCCGCCATGAGCCGATATACTCGGAGGCCTGAGTTATGGCGATCATCTCTGCATGGGCTGTCGGGTCTTTCAGCAGTTCCCGCTGGTTGCAGGCACGGGCAATAATTTTACCCTCATATTCAATGCATGCTCCAATCGGCACATCTCCAGCCTCCTCTGCAATCTGCGCCTGCTTTATCGCCTCAAGCATATAATGTTCGTCCGGCTTCGGAGCTGATTTAGTAATATCCTGCATAAGCCTTTAAGCCCAAATTTAATTACAGCAGAATGATAATCTGCCTACTTGCGAGCGAGGCATTTTAACGAATATAACAAATTGTGCAAGAGGCATTAAGCCCCGCGGAAGGAATAAAAACAGAGAAAAACGCTGATTATTGACAACAGGACAGCAGAGATAATAATATTGATTATGAAAGAACTTCTTAAAAATCTGATTGAAGCAAACTCAACCGCAGACAAAGGCGAAACAGAGTCCGCCGAGGTTCTCGCGGATTTCTTCGGCAAGCGAAATATAGACTGTGAAATAGATAAGTGGGACGGCAGCCGAACCAACATAACCGCCCGAATAAAAGGCAAAAAATCAGGAGGCGGGATTCTCATAGCCGGCCACCTGGATGTTGTCCCTGCCTTAAAAAGCTCTTGGCACAGTCCTCCATTCACTCTGAGAGAAGAAAACGGCAAGCTCTTTGGGAGAGGCGCAGCCGACATGAAAGGCCCTCTGGCAGCTTCCGCTGCAGCAATAGCGGAAATTGCTGAGAACAAAATTGCCAAGAGAGATATCATATTCACTGCCACAGCGGGAGAGGAAACCAACAGCTGCGGAATACTGCGTTTTGCCGAAAAGGAAAAACAGCTGAAAGGCAGACTGAGGGGAATATTTGTCCCTGAACCTACTGACATGAAGCTCGTTACAGCGCACAAGGGCCTTCTATGGCTCAAAATCACAACCTCCGGCAAAACAGCTCACGGCTCTATACCTCATGAGGGTGAGAATGCTGTTGTTAAAATGGCTGAAGCTGTAGGCAGGCTTTCAGGGATAAAATTTGCGGAACAAACCCACCCTCTGCTTGGAGGGTCCACCATCAGCATAAACAAGATAAACGGCGGGTCTGCGGCAAATGTAGTACCCGATGAATGCAGAATATGGGCGGATATAAGGCTTTTGCCCGGGCAAAGCAGAGATTCTGCTATGGAGGAAATTAGCAGGCTGCTTGAGGGGATAAGCTTCAAAACTGAAACCGAAAGATACGTGGATGCATTCGAAACTGATTCTGATGATGATTTTGTAAAAGATCTTGAGCAGCTGGCACAATGCAAACCGCAGCCGATATTTTTCACAACCGATGCGCCTTATCTAAAACAGCTGAGCGAATCCATTGCAGTGATTGGCCCGGGCAGACCGGATATGTGCCACAAGCCCGATGAGAGCATTACAGAAGAAGAACTGAACAAAGGCAGGGAATTCTATAAAAAGGCCTTGGATTACTTTGCCTTTGAAGATTAAAATTATTAGCCGCAGATAAATTTTCTGCGTGGAGGATTATTATGCGTGAGAAGATTAAGCAAATAGCCCGAAGAGTAGGCGAGCTCAGGTGTTTGTTGGACATAAGCCCCGGAGATATGTGCTCAAGGCTTGGAATCGATGAACAAACTTACCAAAGTTATGAGGCAGGCGAGAAAGATATGCCCGCAAGCATCCTTCTTGCAATTGCAGATGAATTAGGCGTTGACAGCTCTGTACTGCTAACAGGAAAAGAAGCAAAAATGCATCTTTTCAGCGTTACAAGAAAAGGCAAAGGGGTGCAGATAGACCGGCGCAAACAGTACGATTATGAAGCCCTCGCAACAGAATTCCTGCACAAAAAGGCCGATCCGTTTATCGTTACAGTGCGCCCGGATGCTGGAGAGGAACAAATTAATCCTGCCGCACATGCAGGACAGGAATTCAACTATGTCCTCAAAGGCAATGTAAGGCTTATGATACACGATAATGAAATTCACCTCTCTGAAGGCGATTCAATCTATTTCGACTCAAGCTGTCCTCACTCAATGCAGGCAATGAACGGCAGGGAAGCAGTCTTCCTGGCGATAGTAATGTAAAAACAGGAGAACCGATGAACCTCTTAAACAAATTTTTAAAGCAAACCAGCTTTAAATCATACGAAGACTTCCGCAAAAACTACAAGGTTATAATACCTGATGATTTCAACTTTGCTTACGATGTAGTTGATTACTATGCAGACCATTCGCCTGAGAAACGGGCGCTGGTGTGGGTGGATGATAATGATAACGAAAAGATAATCAGCTTCGCCGAGATGAGCGAATACAGCAAACGGGCAGCGTCGTATTTCCATTCCAGAGGAATAGGCAAAGCAGACTGCGTACTGCTCACTCTTAAGGGAAGATTTGAATTCTGGTACTGCCTGCTCGGACTGCACAGAATTGGAGCTATTGCAGTTCCCGCTACCCATATGCTGAAGAAAAAAGATTTTGAGTACCGCTTTGATAAGGCGCAGATAAAGATGGTCGTAAGCGATAACGACCCTGAGCTTATAAATCAAATCGATGCGGCGCATGAATCTTTCAAAGATCTGGTTAAAATTAAAAGCTGCCTGAAAGAAGCTCCGAATCAGCAGTGGGAAAATTTCACCGAGGCAATCGAGCAGTCTTCCCGCGATTTTGAACGTCCTGAAGGCGGAATGAAAGCCTGCGGCGAGGACGCTATGCTGGTTTATTTCTCCTCAGGGACCACTGCCTATCCGAAAATGGTTGAACATAATTTCAACTACCCCCTCGGGCATATAATAACTGCAAAATACTGGCAGAATGTGATTGATGACGGGCTTCATTACACAGTAGCCGATACCGGCTGGGCGAAATGCGTATGGGGAAAAATTTACGGCCAGTGGATAGCAGGCAGCGCTGTGTTTACACACGATTACAAAAAATTCAATGCGGCAAAAATGCTGAAAAAGGCATCTGAATACAAAGTTAATACATTCTGCGCACCGCCTACGATCTATCGCTTTATCATAAAGGAAGATATGGAGAAATACGACTTTTCTAACATCAAATACTGCGTGGTAGCGGGTGAGCCACTGAACCCGGAAATCTACAATAAGTTTTTGAGCTACACGGGAATCAAACTTATGGAAGGCTACGGACAGACAGAAACCACCCCCCTTGTCTTTACATTCCCCGAAACTCAGCCCAAGCCCGGCTCTATGGGCAAACCGAATCCAGACTACGACCTTAAGCTGATTAACTCAGAAGGAGAAGAATGTGATCCGGGCGAGGAAGGTGAGATTGTAATCGACACCGCTGTACACATACCTGCCGGCCTCTTTACGCAATACCGTTCCGAGCCGGAAAGAACAGATCAAAGCTGGCATAATAACTGCTACCACACAGGCGATATTGCTTGGAAAGATGAAGACGGATATTTCTGGTTTGTCGGCAGAGCAGATGATGTAATAAAAAGCAGCGGCTATCGGATAGGGCCTTTCGAGGTGGAAAGCGCGTTGTTAGAGCATCCAGCTGTTTTAGAGTGCGCGGTTACGGGCGTGCCCGATGAAATCCGGGGAACAGCGGTTAAGGCTACTGTAGTGCTCACTAAGGATTATAAGGCTTCCGATGAGCTTGTAAGAGAGCTTCAGAAACACGTGAAAGACGTTACTGCTCCATACAAGTACCCCCGCGTTGTGAAATTTGCTGAGAGCCTGCCCAAAACTATCAGCGGAAAAATTCGCAGGGTTCAGCTGCGGAAAAACTAATCAGAAATGCGAAATATCCTAACTTGAAACTATATGACAGGCAGCGGGGAATCAATGCTCAACATTCAACCGGATAAGTTCTATGAAATCTTCTGCGTTAACAACCCGCACATCTGAATCAAGCTTTTTAATAGTATTTCGTATATCGTCCATGCCTCTGCTCCATGCATGCACAGTTACAAACGTGTAGCCTTCCGGAATATTCGGATTTGCAGGCAGTTCGTTAATACTGTCTGCAATTTCTTCCGGGGTTGAGCGAACTGCGGAATAAAATTTTTCATCTCTGAAATCGAAGCGTGCGCAGACCATAGGCTTGCCGTCGAACCAGAGTATTTTGCCGTTGTAAGGTGCGTATTTCACGTATTCCATAAAAAAGAAACCTCTCAGCTGATCTAAGGAAGTGAAATACTTTATCTTATCGTAATAGTCTTGAGACAGCCTGCTTTCCGGCATAATTCTGTCTATAAGCAGAAGTGTGCGGAGGTCTGCCCTTTTGAGAAAACCCGTAAGCCTTTGTGCATGGGTCTGCATATAAGGCGCGTGGTATGGATAGAAATACCCGAGCCCGCAGTATCCCACAAATGCATCATTTTCCGTTGCTGCATCATACCACATATCTACGCCCGCCGGCGAAAGCTCTACCAGAGAGGGCGCCATCCCCCAGCTCATCGGGAACTCGCCTCTATGCTCGTTTGCATAGAATTTTTCTTCAGAGAAAAATGAATTTGAACCGATCTCGGTTAGAATATTATCCATATCGCTCATTATGAAAGTTACGTAATGAACGTTTTTCTCGTTTTCAGGCTTATCTCTGGAAACCTTCTGCTTGAAATTCTGATTTTTCATAGCCGGGCCGGTTGAAGCGTGCACAGAGAGATTGACCATCCAGTCTGAAGGCATTTGGAAGAGCCCTTCCTCAGAATGCAGCTTTACTGTAAGCCCTTCATCCGAGGTGGTTCCGTCCTGCCAGCCGTAAACTGGGCTCACAGGCTCCATACTCCTGTACACGCTGCGGGAAAGCTCTTCATCACTGTGCCACCAGTTCAAAGCCTTCACAGCCGGAGCGAAATCCTTCAGATGAAAAACGCTCGGATGACGCCGCATATCATTTGTATGAACGATTATCGCCGCATCCCTGATCTGCTCTCTGTAATTATTATATACCCACTCACAGTCCTTTCTGCTTACATCTGCAGCAAGCTTGTACCCAGCTTCAATGAAAGTCTTTTCAAGGCTTTTATCCACAGCAGCAGCATCTTTGAGCCCCGCCATCGTATTAGCAGCTGAAATTGAAGGCTTATAATCAAGGTCGTAAAGGACATACCTTCCCGAGGTGTATTTCTTCATCGCTTTAAGAAGTCCTGGGAAATCATTTTCATAAGAGCGGTCTAAGCTTATTCTGAACTGCTCTTTGAGGTAGTTAAGAAAGGTTTCATCGCCAGTATCCATCCATATTTTCGGCCCTTCTGTCCGGGCAGTAACACCCTGCAAAGACTGAACCGCTATCGAAACAGCCCCTTTAGAACGTCTCTGCATCGGAAAGGTAATCAGTGAATCACCTTTTGAAATCGGTTTAATCTCCCCGTAGAGAGGGTCGTAATCGATTTCCCTGTATAGGGCTATCTCATCAAGCAGAATTCCTGCTTCATCCTCTGAAAAGCCTCTAACTGAAAACTGCACATCAACAAAATATGCCCCGGGATGAGCTGCAAACTTTTCGCTGCCTTGTTCCCAGTTTTTGTTTTGAGCCCTCAGTTTCCTTTTATCCGCAGAAAGCACATTTTCGCCTTGTGAGCCGTAGGAGCGAACGATAAGGTAAAGAGATGCTGTTTCATTGAAATAGTCCTGAGCTTTCATGCTGTATTCTAAGCAGAAGTTTTCTGATCTTCTTATGTTGATCAGATCAGAACGCATTTGAGCCCGGCTGCCTGCTTTAACATCTAATTCAAAACACCTATCCCCGCTATTTGGGATTTCTTTAGATTCGCAAGCTTCTGTTTCCCAGCCGGAAAGCTGGCGTTCAGCACCGCCGTTTTTCAGTGGAGAGTATGAACGGTCGTACTCAACTTGGGCGTAAGAAACAAAACAGAAAAGTGTTAAAACAGCCAGCATAAAAACGCAGCAGCGATTTATTCCCTTCAGCATCTCAATTACCTTTCGAAAGGGTCAAATGTTTTTCTTTTTCAAAATCCGCGGATGTTTTTTGTAAGTTTCGATTACCAGCTCACCGAAAAGTGTGTTTGCCCATGCAAACCAGCTTCTTGAAAAATCTTTTGGATTATCCTTGTTGAAAGATTCATGCATAAAACCGGTACCTGCATGCGTATTTTTGAGCATTCTCAGGCATAAAGCAGCCTCTTCGGAATTGCTGCTTGTAAGTGCTCTCAGGATGATTCCCATAGGCCAGATCGACTCTTTGCCTGTATGAGGGCTGCCATAGCCTTCTGCAGCGCTTCCCTCAAAATACCAAGGGTTGTAGCTGCTCAAGAGGTATTCTCTAGTCCGCCGGTAAATCGGATCTGAGCTTTTGTGATAGCCCAGATAGTTCAGGGATATAAGGCTCGGCACATTTGCATCATCCATGAAAAGATGATTGCCGTACCCGTCTGCCTCGTAGGCATATATCTTACCGAAATGCAGGTGTTCTCTTGTGCCCCATTTCATCACAGCCTGCTCCACTTCATCAGCAAGCGCGCTGCATTCTGAAGCAAATTTTTTGTCGTTGAGCTTATTATTGTACAAATCAGCAAGCTGTCTGAGGCTCTGAACAGCAAAAAGATTAGAGGGAATCAGGAAAGGAAGCACAGTAGCATCATCGGAAGGACGGAACATAGAGCATATCATCCCAACTGGGTTAATCGGCCTTCCTGTACCGTCGAAAACTGGGGCATCGGTCATACGGGACGTTTCCCTGCTGAAACGGTATGGTGTTGAATGGTCTTTCCTCTGCTCTGTCTTGAATGTCTTTACAATAAGACGCATAGCCTTATCCCACTCGCTGTCAAAACAGCTCATATCGCCTGTTATCTGATAATATTCATTTGCAAGACGAACTACATAACACAGAGAATCGATCTCCCATTTTCTCTCGTGCTCCCCTGCTTTCGGCGACGGCCTGTCGCTTTCCCAGTGTGAAGGCTTGTCCATATCTTTATAGAAAGCATTTGCATACGGGTCTAAAAGCACGCACTTTGTCTGACGATTTACAAGCCCTTTGATCATCATCTTCAGGTGTTTGTCCTTTTTGATCAAAGGCATATAAGGCCAAACTTGACACGTTGAATCACGAAGCCACATCGCATCAATATCACCTGTAATTATAAATGAATCCGGTTTGCCGTCTATCATTTCAAAATCAGTTGTTGTATCAAGGGTGTTTGGATAGCAGTTTTCGAACATCCAGCTCAGCTCGGGGTCTTTAATAAAGGCCTTCACCTCATCAATAGTACTCTCAACCGCTGAGCTTTTAAAAGTTCTTTTATTCGGAGCCGGTCTCTGTGAAACAAACTTTTGCTCATCAGCACCCAAAGCCATACCGCCGCTCGCAGCAATGCCTGCGGTAATCATAGAGGCGTCTTTCATAAAATCACGTCTGTTTATCATTTGATAATCCTTTCTTGTATAATCAGCTTTTATCCAGTTCACTCAGTGCATAAGCGTATGCTCCTATTGCGATGGCTCGGCTTGTATCGAGGACGGCCCTGCCGATTCCAATACGTTTCATAGAGTCGTATGGAATTTCTTTATCAGTCCCGGGGACCTTCAGCTGCTTAACCTTGCCTTCGATAAATTCCCTCCGCCCTTCTTCGCTCTCCAGATCGAGGGTTTTCTGAATAATTCTCGGCTTGGGCTCGCCTGCATAGCTGCTGATAGTTCCGTTCATCTGCCTCAACGCTGAATCTATGAACATATCGTACGCAGCGGAAAGCCCGCCGCCTACTACGATAATCCCGTCTATAAGCGTGATTGCGTTGGCAAGCGAATCGCCAACAATCTCACCCAGCTCGGCAAACGAATCCAGGGCTGCCTGCTTACTGCCTTCTTGATTGCCGTTGGCGATTTCGTAAATATCCTTTGGCTCGGGAGCGTTTTGCGGCGATATCCCCGCAAGCTCTGCATACTTATTCTTTACCGCCCTTATGCTTACGCCCTCTTCAGCGAAGCACTCGGAGTACTTGCTGTTTCTGGTGATCCATATCTCGCCTGCTGCGGAGTTGTCGCCTATGAAGAGCTCTCCGTTTGAAACTATCCCCGCACCGAAGCCTGTTCCGATTGTTATGCCGAACAGATTCTTGAAGCGTGTGGGCGAGCCTGCATTCTCGAGCATACTGTTGACCTTAGGCAGGAAGCCGGCAATCGCCTCCCCGTAAACAAACAAATCCCCGTCGTTGTTTATATATACGGGTATCTGGAATTTCTCTTCCAAATAGCTGCCCAAAGGGATTCCCCCCGCATAGGCGGGAAGATTGCCTACGTTATCTATAATACCGTTGGGATAGTCCGCAGGGCCGGGAAAAGCAAAGCTGATTGCCGCCGGCTTCTGCGGGAGCTTCTCGATCACCTCAGAGAAACCCTTCACCATCGAACCAAGACTCTTATCCAAGTCGTCTGCGAAGGCGGGCAGTTTTACCGGCTCAACTATTTCCTTCATATCCTGCATCGCAGAGAAAACGAAATTCGTTCCCCCTGCATCAAGGGTTAATACAATTCTGTTATCATTTGCTGGATTCATTTCTCACCTCATTTAATCAGGAACTTGCTGCTGATTCTGGTTCAATCTGCTTGGGCTGGTCCTTCTCAAGGGAAAGCACCAGAAGATACACAAAGCATACAACTGGAACGATAAATGCCTTAGTACCAAGGCCCATATCAACAAATTGCCCCATCAGCAGAGGCACGAGAGCTCCGCCTGAGATTGCCATACACATAAGACCGCTGAGCTCGCTTCCGCGGGCGGGATCCTTCTCTACTGTAATAGAGAAAAGCATTGGCCATATATTAGCAAAACCAAGGCCTGAAAGCAATACTCCTATTACCGCTATATTCGATGCACCGAACATAAGTATCAATGCCCCGACAAGACCCATCAGGGCTGAGAGCCTGAAGAATGTACGCTGTGAGAGGAAGTTCAGTACAGCACCCCCGCCCAGACGGCCGACAGTAAGCATAAGGAAGAAAAATGCAGGGCCGAATTTGGTTGCAGTGGATTCTTCAAGTCCCATCTTTTCAAGAAGAGGCAGGAGGAACCTTGCCATACATACCTCAGAGCCCACGTATAAAAATATCCCGAGAACCGCTAAAGCGTAAACCGGCTTTTTCAAAAGACCAAGTCCGGACTTCAGGCTTGGGGGAACGTCTGCCTTTGTCTCGTTTACTTTGATAGTGCAGACCCAGATAAAGGCCGCTGCCATAAGCACGAAGAAAATCGGAAATACGCCTCTCCAGCCCAGTGTCTTGAATATCGCAAATCCCGCTACAGCCGTTACAAGGTAAGAGGAAACCGAGCTTCCAATCCCCTTGAAGCCTTGCGCGAAGCTGAGGTTTCGGCCGTATTTGCCCTCAGCGCTCACATCGTGCATAATCGGATTGCCCGCTACCTGAAGGAATGTTGTTCCGATTCCGAGAACAAAAATGCAGCCCAGCAGAACCGCAAATGTTGGTTCTGTAAGGCAGGGTATCAGCATTGCTATCGCATTGAGGCCGAGGCCGAGCAGAAGTAGCCTTTTCTTGCCGATCCTTGCGGCAAGAAGACCGCCCGGAACGCTGAAAACAGCGAACGCTATAAATACAAAGAATGAAAGAAGGGTTGCTGTTACGTTGCTGAGCTCGTAATTCTCCCTTACCGCCTCAGACATAGGCCCCATTGCATCGGCAACGCCCATCATCAGAAATACAAATAGTATTGGAATTGTTTGGATTCTCACGATTCTGCCTTTCGTAAAATTAAACTGTTATTAAATTCTGTACATTAACAATATAAACCCCGCAATATGTCTTACTCCAACTCTTCAGACATTGAGTAAGGGGCATCGGAAGGGGCATTGCCCCAGTCTTTGTTCGGCTCATCATCCATATCGAAAGATATTGTTCCGCCCTTCTGGATGTCTTCGTAATTCAGGTAAGTCTTTGAATACGGTCTGCCGTTCAAACGGGCAGATTGAATATATATATTATCTTTGCTGTTCTCTTCGGCCTCAACGGTAAAGATATTCCCGTTTTCAAGCTTCATTTCAGCCTCCTTGAAAATCGGACTTCCTATCACAAACTCCCCTGAACCCGGACATACCGGATAAAATCCAAGGGCTGAGAATACATACCACGCTGAGGTCTGGCCGTTATCCTCATCGCCGCAAAGGCCGTCCGGGCGTGGCTGGTAGAGCCTGTCCATAACCTCCCTGACCCATTTCTGCGCCTTCCATGGCTGGCCGGCATAGTTGTAGAGGTATATCATATGCTGGATTGGCTGATTCCCGTGGGCGTACTGACCCATATCAACAACGGTCATCTCTATGATCTCGTGTATCGGGAAGCCGTAATAAGAAGCGTCGTATTTCGGCGGCGTTGTAAAAACAGAATCAAGCTTTTCTGCGAACGCTTTCTTGCCGCCCATCAGATTCATAAGCCCCTTTGGATCCTGAAAAACAGACCACGTGTAATGCCATGCTGAGCCTTCAGTGAAAACCCCGCCCCATTTCTCAGGAACGAATGGAGACTGCCATTTGCCGTCTTCTTTTTTGCCTCTCATAAAATTCGTGCTTTTATCAAAAACGTTTCTGTAGTATTGGGCTCTCTTACGGAAACGCTTAATATGCTCTTCTGGTTTATCCAGAGCCTCTGCAAGCTTCCAGACAGTATAATCGGCATAGCTGTATTCAAGCGTGCGGGCAATGCTCTCATTTACACCTACATCGCAGGGAATATAACCCTTTTCGTTGTAATAGTCAACGCCGAGCCTGCCTACCGAAGAGAGCTTCGGGTGCTGATTTTCGGAATTTTTCAGAATAGCTTCGTAGAGAGTTTCAATGTCGTAGCCCCTTATTCCGCTGAGGTAGGTATTAGCGATTATCGAAGCAGAATTAGAGCCCACCATGCAGTCTCTGTGTCCCGGGCTTGCCCATTCCGGAAGCCAGCCGCTCTGCTTGTAGGTGTTTACAAGGCCCTTCATAATATCGGCATTCAGCTCGGGGTACATCACAGTGAAGAACGGGAAGACTGCGCGGAATGTATCCCAGAAACCGTTGTCTGTGAACATATATCCCGGGAGCACCTTGCCGTTGTATGGGCTGTAATGAACCATCTTGCCGTCTTCATTGAATTCGTAGAACTTCCTCGGGAAAAGCAGAGTGCGGTAAAGCGCTGTGTAGAAATTGCCGTACTGTTTTTCAGTTCCGCCATTTACCCTGATTCTGTTTAACTGCTTATTCCATATATCCTTTGCTTTTGAGCGGGTTTGCGAGAAGGTTTCATTGCCTATCTCTCGTTTGAGATTCAGCTTTGCCTGCTTAAGGCTGATAAACGAAGAGGCCACTTTAACGTTCACCTTCTCGCCCTTGCCGGTTTTGAATCTGACAGCCGCTCCGACATGTTCGCCCTTCTTCTCACTGCTGCCCTTTTTGATTTTCCAGTCGCTCCAGGTGGAAACTTCTTCAAAATCCTTGTCGAAAACTGCAGCGAAATAGTTATGGAAGTTATCAGGTACGCCGCCGCTGTTGTTGCGGCAGTAGCCTATGATCATTCGCTTCTCGGGCAGGATCTTTACGTATGAGCCCTGATTGAAGGCATCCAGCAGTACGTAGGATTTATCTGATTCGGGGAATGTAAAGCGAAACTGAGCAGCCCTTTGGGAAGGTGTGATCTCTGCGGTTACATCGTAATCGGCCAGATAGGCCTTGTAGTAGTGCGGCTTTACCGTCTCGGCCTTATGAGAAAACCAGCTCGCGCGCTCTTCCGTTCGAACTTTTAGCTCGCCGACTACCGGCATAAGGGCAAAACGGGCGTAGTCGCTGATCCAAGGACTGGGCTGATGGGTCTGCTTGAATCCGCAAATCTTATAGTCGTCGTAGTTGTAGCACCAGCCGTTGAGCTGATCAGTATTCGTTACCGGCGTCCAGAAATTCATGCCCCAGGGAAGAGCTATAGCAGGATAAGTGTTGCCGTTGGAAAATTCGAAGGCCGAATCCGAACCAACCAATGGATTTACATAATCAAGAGGCTGATGTTTCATATCATCTGCAAATAAAACTGATGAAATTGCTGCTGTAATTAATATTAGGATTAAATTTTTAAATTTCATTTAACTACCCTTCTTCTATTAGTTTTCTTGCTGGATATTCTGATATTCTGCAGCTGAAAAATATCCCCTCGCTGCGGCGGCAGGATAAAGAAGCTGCCAGCTCGTTACAGGCCTTCTGTTATGATCGTCCCAGTCGTTAGAATACCTGCCCTTAGGCCCCATTACGTTTTCATGAACATTTCTCATAACATCAAAGGCCTTGTTCTTCCATTTGGGATTTCCGGTTACTTCCGAGAGCTCAAACCATGCCTCTACAAGAGTAAATCCGAACATTGCTTTGCATTTCAGCTCTCCGTTATCTTCATACCATCTTTCAATACTTGCATCTGCTGTTTCTGCAGCTTTTTGAAGATAGCTCTCTTTTTCCGTGATTTTATAGAGCTGGATATAGCATCTTACAGGCATAGCTGAGTTGTAAGACCATTTACGTCTGCCTATCCTGCCATCTTCTGTTATATGGTCGAAATAAAGGCCGTCTTCATCTTTCAGAGTTGTATCAAGCCACTGCATAAGCTCTTTGGCTTCATTAAAATATTTGTCCTGCTTGGTAATTTGGTAAAATTTTAGGCAGGAAAATGCAGTTGGAGCAACTGAGCAGGTGTTTTTAGATTTTTTATCATCTTCAGGCCAGTTTTCTCTCCAGAAAACACCGCCATTCTGCTTATCAACCCCGCTGAGACTGTAGTCGATTGTTTTTTTAGCTTTTTTTAGATATTTTTTGTTTCCCGAAGCCTCATATGCATCAATAAAAGCCATTGCAATCCATGCATTGTCGTCGTAATAACGGTCAACGTCAGTGTTTTTATGCACTGGAAGGCAGTTGTATCCGCCTATTCCATCTGAAACAATAAAATATTCATCAATGATTTTGAGCTGTTCATCAAATTCTTTTTTGAAGGAATCGTCAAGCTTTAATGCCTGAGCTTTTGCAAGCAGTAGTATTGCATTCCCCCAAGCAAAAGAAACTTCCTCACGAGAGCTGTCCTCGTAGTAGCCGAGGCCCTGTTCGAATTTAAGATCCTTATCAATTTGATTAAGCGTCTCAAAGCCCCATTTTTTGAAAGGAAGCTCAGAGGCATAAATGCTTGAGGTGAAGAACATCAAACACAAAATCAGAAAGCATTTTAGTCGATTTGTAAACATATAATTTTTCACAGAATTAATTTTAAAAATATGCAGACCGCGATAAAGATTTCTTTTATTTCAATCCTTACACAGCCTGCATATTAAAATAGTGTTTTAATTTTCAGAAATAGTCATCTTTTAATCCTGCTCGATAATCTGCGCAAGTCCTGCGTCGATATACTGCCCGCCAGTATTCTGGCGGCAATGAATAGCGATAGTGTTTCGGCCTTTTTTCAAGGTCTTCATGGCATCATCTTTGATTTTATAATGCCCGGGTGAGCTGGTGTATCCATAGAGCTTGGCTGCAAGTTTCCCGTTGATATAAACGGTTGCATCTTCATCGTGGTGAATCATAAGCTCGAGTGAGTCTGGTACATCATCAAGATGGAACTTTCTTGTAATCCAGATGTTCGGGCTCTGCCAAACTGTATTAACTTCTGCTGAAGGAGTTCCGCTTGTACCGAAACCGGCCGCGCCGCGGCTCCATCCTGCGTCAACGGGATTGAACGATGGCTTGTACCAGTTATCATTAGAAGGCTTGTCGAATGTGTAGTACCACATCTTCGGCTCATCGTAAGACATAGCAACCACAGGCTCAATTTTCGGAGGCTTTGGCAATGGAGCCCACTGCCCTTTCACAGAACCTGCGTTCTTAACCCATTTATTCCATACCTTCTCGTTGTCCATCAGTTTAATAAACACCCCGCCTACAACAGGACGTGCCTGAAAACCTCTCTGCTCTGCGTTGTGAGTCCAGTACCAGTCGGTCATAGGTACTCTGTCCGGAGTTTCGCTGATGAACTTTCTCACAGGGGCGATAAGGTCTTTGAAGTCTTTCTTGCTGCCTGTAATTGATGCTGTCCAGAAGATCCAGTCGAGCTTGGTGTATTTGCTGCGGTTATCCAGAGGAAGGCCGTATTCATTCTGCATCTTCTTGTAGTATTTCATCTCTTTACGGGCTACAGAATCAGGGAATAAATCAAGATCGAGAATTCTGTCCCATACGAGATTGTATTTCTGGCTCCATGTGCCCGATTTGTCAAATGCAAGGCGGTAATGATCGCCGTCGTCTGCCATTTCCATCCACTGCCTGGCATATTTCTGAGCTGTTCTGCGATATAATGATGCTCTGGCTTTCTCGCCCATCATATCTGCCATATCTGCATAGGCTGCCAGAGAAACAATCGCCTTCATTGAAAGATTTACATTATGTGCAAGGTGGCCTGCGAAATCATCGGTGCAGAGCTGGTTTTCAGGATCGAGACCTTTGCTCTTGAGGTATTCCGCCCAAGAAGAAAGTATGTCCCAGTACTTCCTTGCAAACTCTACATCACCCTCAGCCTTTACTGCCGCTGCTGTGAGCAGAATCATATTCCCGCATTCTTCAACAGGCATCTGGTTTTCAGCAGAGCGTTCGCCGCCGCCGTAAACCTGACCCATCGCATGCGGATAAGTTCCTACATCATGCGGTGCAAACGGGAATTTCCAGCGTTCTGAACGTCCGTATTCAAGTATCGGTACAAAAGATGCCTTTGCGAGAGTCGGGTTCAGCAGCAGCACCTGCGGGGCGAAAGGATAGAACACATCGACTGTACCCATGCAGCCGTTGCTGAAGTTCTCCTTGCTGAACATAAGCGGCATCCCGTTTTCATCTGCAACTACTTTGTTAGCTGCAAGTGCCTGCCTGTATGCAAGAGAGGCTATCTTAACGTAGTCTTCTCCGCCCGCTTTATAAAGGTCCTGCATAAGCTCTTTGTCGAAGCTTTCGCATCTATTTTGAAGCTGGGCAAAGTTTTCGGCAGCTGAAGAAAGGATATCCTCAATGGTCTTGCCGTCCTTTTTCCAATAAGCCTCAAGCTGGTCGCCGAAATACAGTACAGACTTAATATCATCATAAGCCAGCATCATCCTGCAGCTTGCAGTTTTGCCTTTTTCCAGCTTTCTGTCGAATTTGTATGCCATAACCGGGGCATCTTCTTCAACTCTTCGAGGCATATCCTTATCCATTGTACCGGGCAAATCGCCCCTTGCTGTAAAGTACGCACGGCTTTTATGAGCTTGAGCAATCTGGGATTGAGGTTTTTGCCCGTCAGGAGCAGCCATATAGAAATAGCCCCAGTCTATACGAACGTTATCACCTTTCCTTGCCAAGACGTTCTGGCTCTTTGTGCCTGTTTTGAGAACATTAAGGCCTTCAAAATCGGGCTTAGACCACTCTACATACTGATTGTTCTGATGAACAGCCAGATCCATTCCAGCATCCATATACACAGAAATATCGTGAGATTTTCCATCTGCAGACTTAGCTTCCCATTCAATCCAGACAATAGGCTGGCTCAAAAGGTCTATATCATCTGGAAGAGCTGCCTGCATAAATTCAAGCTGGATTTCAGCTCCGCCTGCAAGAAAAGTATAAACTGTTCTTGTAGGATGAACCTCGAGGGAAACCTGCTCAGCTGGTTCAACATTTTCCGGCTGGCTGCCCATAATACGATATGTTTTCCCGTCTATTCTAACCATAGATACCAGCGGGTGGTCTGTCCCTGTCCAGTGGCAGGTTTCAGAGCCGTACAGCTGATCTGCCGGAGACCATATACTGAAATAAGGGTCGCATGCAATTAGAGGTACTGAAGGCGGCCTGAAGCTGTTTTCACCGGCCTTATCTGCTAAAGAGGTGTTTGCAATAAATGCAATAAATAAGACAGTTAGTACTCCTGCTCCGCGAAAAAGAAAGTTTTTTCTTTGAGCTTTTGACGGGCTCACTGCCTCAAAAATCTTGTTACGCATAGTTTTCTCCTAAAAATTGAATAAATGACAATGTTACCCTTGAACTTAGAGCTGAACAGATAACATTTTTCTTTTAATTACCTATGATATTAAAATGCGAATATGCAACTTAAAAAACAAACCGAATAGAAATTAAGCTATGAAGTTTGAGTTGACTAATCGAATGAAAAGGAAATAATTATCTGCTTATGAGCGAAGATAAAAACAAAACAATAGACCACAAAAGGATTGAGGCAGCAGTACGCGAAATTCTGCTTGCAATTGGAGAAGATCCGGACAGAGAAGGGCTCGCAGAAACTCCGCAGAGGGTAGCGAGGATGTACGAAGAGGTGTTCTCAGGGCTTGGTCATCAGCCTTCAGAGCATACAGACAAGCTTTTTCATGAAGACTACAACGAGATCGTAGTGCTGAGAGATATCGCATTTTCAAGCACCTGCGAACATCACCTGATGCCTTTCAGCGGAAAGGCTCATATAGCTTATCTGCCTGATAAGCATATTATTGGTCTCAGCAAACTGGCAAGGGTATTCGACTGCTTTGCAAAGAGACCGCAGGTGCAGGAAAGACTCACTATACAGGCAGCAGATTTTCTTATGGAAAGGCTGAGGCCGAAAGGCGTGGCTGTTGTAGTAGAGGCGAGCCACAGCTGCATGACGGTTCGGGGTGCAAAGAAGCCAGGTTCGTTTATGGTAACAAGCGCTCTTAGAGGCATATTTATAAAAGACCAGAGAAGCAGATCAGAGGTAATGAGCCTTATCAGAGGAGCAGGCGGAGTTCAATAAATGCACAGGCTTACGCGCCAAATAAGATTCAGTGTTGACCCGTTCGGAAACGAAGGCGATGCTGAAGGCTTCAATTCGTACTGTTCCAAGCCGGCCGGCCATGGTTTAGGATTTTTCATCTGCCTGAACGTAGAGCTGCAAGGAAGCGTACAGGCCGATACAGGATTTCTAATTAATCTTGCAGAAATTGATGCCAAAGCTAGAACTGAGGCAGTTAACATTTATAAGAAGAGGATTCAGCAGATGATTTCTGCCGGCAAAAACGTTACCCTCGAAAAGAACGCTGAAATCCTAATGGAATGCTGGGAAGGACTTCGCAGGAGCTTTAATCCCCAAAAGCTCTCCAGCCTCGAACAGCTCGTAAATCCGTATAAAAAAATAACCATTTCAGGAGACAGTAATATGCTCCTATACAGCGAAAAATTTGAATTTGCTGCTACACACAAGCTTTGGAATGAGAATTTTTCAGAGCATAAAAACTTTGAACAATTCGGGAAATGCGCAAACCCTCAGGGGCATGGGCATAATTACGTAGTGGAAATAACCGCCGAGCCGGAAAACTGGAAAGATTTCGACAGATTCGATTTCCAAAAGAAGGTGAAAAAGCTTTTTATAGACAAGCTCGACCACAAAAACCTCAGCAAAGATCTCGAATACTATAAACAGCATAATCCCACTGTAGAAAACATTACCGTCCACTGCTGGCAGACTCTCAGCGGCAAGCTCAAAGGAGCAAGGCTGGAGAGCGTTAGGATATGGGAAAACGACAGGGCATACTGCACTTACAGGGGCGAACAGGAATGAAAATTTTCGTAACAGGCGGAGCAGGTTTTATAGGCTCGCATCTGGTTAGAAGACTGCTCAAAGAAGGCAATGAAGTAGCTGTGCTTGATAACCTTTCAACCGGCTCACTGGATAATATTGCTGATGTATTGGAGAACCCTGCACTATCTTTTACTGAGGGAGATGTTTGCGATAAAGAGCTCACCCTCAAGCTCTCCTCCGGCTGCCAGCAGATGTATCATCTCGCTGCTGCAGTGGGTGTTAAGCTGATTATAGACCGCCCTATCCATACCATAAAAACAAATATTTACGGCTCTGAGGTGATGCTTGAAACAGCTCAGGAGCACGGAGCAAAACTGCTCATAGCCTCCACCAGCGAGGTGTATGGAAAAACAGAGAAAGTGCCTTTCTGCGAGGAAGATGATACAATCTACGGCAGCACAACCCATCCCCGCTGGGCTTATGCGTGCAGCAAGGCGGTAGATGAATTTCTCTCGCTTGCTTATTACCGCCAAACGGGACTGAAGGTGCTTGTTGCAAGATTTTTCAATACAATCGGCCCCGGCCAGACAGGCAGATACGGAATGGTTGTTCCTCGTTTTATCGATTCTGCACTAAAAAATGAGCCGATTACCGTTTACGGAAGCGGAAAGCAAAGCAGATGCTTCGGGGCGGTATGGGACGTAATCAGGGCTGCGGATATGCTTATGACCAGCGACGATTCCTTTGGTGAGGTGTACAATATTGGCAACGACAAACCTATTACTATAATGCAGCTCGCTGAGCGGATTATTGAGCTTACAGGCAGCAAAAGCGAAATAGTGCTTGTGCCTTATGAGAAGGCCTACGGCAAAGACTTCGATGATATGATGGTTCGCCAGCCCTCGCTTGAGAAAGTGAGCGGAAAAACAGGCTTTAAGCCTGAATACAGCCTTGATATGATTCTTCGGGAAATGATTGAATATCAGCAGAGAAAAAATGAACATTTTTTTGAGAATGCGCTTTAAACAGCATCAAACAGCGAATGTTCACCGAATACCAATAGCAGGGATTAAATGAATTACAGAACGGAAAAAGACTCACTTGGTGAAAAGCAGATTCCCGCAGATTCCCTTAGCGGAATACATACAGCAAGAGCGCTGGAGAATTTCGCCGGCATTGGCGGCGATATAAACCCAAGACTCTTAAAGGCCTACGGCTTTGTCAAGCTCGCCTGTGCGAGTGTGAATCACTCGCTGGATTATCTGGATGGTAAAAAGTTTGCGGCTGTCGAACAGGCGTGCAGAGAGCTCAGCGACGGTATTCTCGAACTGCCTCCGTCCCCTGCTGCATTGCAGGGAGGGGCGGGAACATCAACAAATATGTACGTCAACGAGGTTCTTGCCAACCGTGCGCTCAATATCCTTGGCCTGCCCTGCGGCAAATACGATAAGATCTCGCCGCTGGATGATATTAATCTTCATCAGTCAACGAACGACACCTACCCAACCGCCCTGAAAACAGCAGCTATATTTGCTTCAATCGAGCTTGAGCAGTCAGTAAGCGAGCTTGCAGATTCGTTTCAGGAATCCGAAAGGATATTTTCTGAAATAATTAAGCTGGGAAGAACCCAGCTTCAGGATGCGGTGCCTATGACTCTCGGACAGTCTTTCGGTGCGTGGGCTGAGGCCTTCAGCAAAGACCGCTGGAGGATTTACAAATGCAAAGAAAGACTCAGGGTTATAAATCTCGGCGGAACAGCTACCGGCACAGGAGCCGGAGCAGACAGACGCTTTATCTTTGCAGCTTCAGACGAGCTTAGGAAAATAACCGGCCTGCCGCTTGCACGTGCTGAGAATCTCGTTCAGGCAACGCAAAATCTTGACGAGATTGTCGAAGTTAGCGGCATACTCAAGGCTCTTGCTTCGAATATGTTCAAGATTTTCTCAGATATACGCCTGCTCTCAAGCGGCCCAGAAGGCGGTCTCGGAGAACTTCAGCTGCCTCAGAAGCAAGCGGGCTCATCAGTTATGCCGGGTAAAATAAATCCGGTAATCGCTGAGATGGTTTGTCAGGCGGGTATAGACGCAATCGGCAAAGACTCGGCAATTACAGCCGCTGCAATGAGCGGACAGCTTGAGCTCAACGCTTTTATGCCTCTGATAGCCGATAATCTGCTTGGGATGTTCGACAATCTGATAACCGCATCACAGCTTGCAAAATCGATGCTCGCGGAAGGCATTTCAGCAGACAGAGATAGATGCGAAAGAAACATCCACAGCTCTACAGCGGTTATTACGGCATTTCTGCCGATGTTCGGTTATGAGAAATGTTCAGAAATTGCAGAAAAGGCATCCGAAAATGGACAAACGATAAAACAGTATCTTATAGAAAACGGGCTCTGCGAGGAAAGAACCTACAAAGCAATGACAAGCCCTGATGCAGCAGCTGCCCTCGGTTTCAGAAAACGAAAAGACTGATACCATCATCCATCTTCAGCTATCCCTTTATCTAAGAAACCTCTGCAAATCGAATCCGGATTTTTCAAAATCTTTGAGCCTCTTGTTATCTTGCAAAGGCTTATCCCAAGCTCTGATGCAATTTGTCGCTGTGGAGTGCCGCTGTGAACCATCTTCAAAAGCTTCCATCTGAGAATAACATCCTTCCTCTCGCTGGGAGTAAGGAGCTCTTCTAAAAAGCATTCCATATCTGCGGCACCGTCAATTTCAAGTAGTATCTGAATTAGTTCTTTAAAGTCCTGCTGCATAATAAGTTCTTAAATTCAAAATTGGGAAAATTGTATATTTAAGAATATAGCCGATTTAAAGCTTTTTGAAACATAAAAATAGCAAACAAAGCACAATTAAATGAAAAAAAATAAAGGCTTTTAAAAATTTTTTAAGTTTTTACTTGAAAAGTTAGGCTTGCCTTGTAATATAATATTACCCTAACTTTTACGGCTTGCGCTTCGTTGAGTAGTTTTTTTTAATAATAAAGTTAGGGTTGCCTAAAACGGCATAAAAGATTACAGAAATGAATTTAGGAGCTTATTAAAATGAAAACTAAAATGATTATCACAGCGGCGTTTATTGGAATAGCCAATTTAGGCCAATGCGCTTTTATAAGCGGGCAAAACTGAGCTGATGATGCAGTATCCTACAGCAGCGGGATACAGAATTATGGCGGAACGCCTTTAACCTCACAAAATGAATACTGGGTAACCGGCATCAGCGACGCAGATCAAACCGGCAATATGAATGCTCATGATTTTGATGAAGGGGATTTGGATAATCTCGCAGGCTGGCGAGGTTCGGGAACAAACCAGCATATAACAGTGAAATTCAATGAAGGAATTGAAAACCGCAAAGGCAATGATTTGGTTATCAGGTTTTATTGCGGTTCAGCCGCTCAGGCAGGCATTTCTTTAAGCAGGGATAACATCAATTGGTCAAATCTTGGAACAATCTCAGGGGCACCTCAGGAAGTTCCGGGCAAACCGGGCTTTTTGTATGATGCTGAGTTCGATTTTGAAAATGTCTTCTCCGGAACTGCATATTATGTGAAGGTTTCAAGGCAGTCAGCAGGCCCTAAAACAGGTATGTTTTTCGACTCTTTCGCATCCGTTCCTGAACCAGCAACTATGCTTTTCCTATCAGGCGGTCTTTTATTTATAAGAAGAAGAGTCTGAAAATCTAAACAGCAAACGGGCAGTACAATGAAAAAGAATAAACACACTGGATTTACTCTCATAGAGGTTCTAACAGTTCTCAGCATTGCCGCAATTATGACAGCTGTTCTTATACCCGCCCTAGCTCGGGCAAGGAAGCAGGCAAAATGCACGGTATGCCTTTCAAATCAAAGAAATATCGCAATGGCTTTAAGATTGTATATAGACAGCAACAACGGCTGGCTTCCCTCTGCAGAGCCCTATCCGGGCAAATACGGCAGTATTCCTCAGCACTGGTTTATGAATCCTGAGTTTGTCAGTTATCTCGACGTTGAACTGAGAAGGAATGATCAGGGCAATCTTCTCGGGCCGACTGAATCAAGAAGCGTTTTAACATGCCCTGCTCACAGGAACCCTGCCCGCACCAGGCACAGCCCGCCTGAATATCCCGAACGCAGCAAAGGCTATGGTCTGAGTTATGCCGCTAATGCTGCGATGGGTGTGTCTGGAAGGGCAAGTATGCCCACTGAATACAGAAAGGAAAGTGAGTTCCGCCGCCCTTCAGAGGCAATGATGTTCACTGATGCAAGCGGGACGCCGCATGTACCGGGTGTAGTGCTGTTTACAGGATGCCCCCGTGATAACTTTGCCTATAGGCACAGCGGAAAAGCAAATATCGTTTTCTTAGACCAGCACACAGAACAAATGAGTGAAAAGGAAATTCCGTTTTTCAACAGATTCAGCGAAAAACGTTTTGGAAAATTCTGGTATTCAAAATAAAAATAAGAAAGGAATTATGATGAGAAAAACCAAATTATTATCAGCCGCTATCTTTGTTATAGCAAGTTTTGCAAACGGCAGATATATTCATGGAGTAAACTGGGCTGATGAAACAGTAAGCTGCACGAGCCGGATACAGAGCTGGGCAGACGGACAGTGCGGAGGGCCTGGACCGAATTTTATAAGCCTTCAAACCCCTCAAACCTCATGGTGGGTCCTCGGGCCCGCCGATGCAGATGGAAACTCAAATATGAAGGCTTGGGATTTTGACAAGGGAGACAGGGATTATGTCGCAGGATGGAGAGGCGGTTCACCCATAAACGCCGAGCAGGAAATTGTAGTGTTTTTTGAAAATGCACTTGAAGACAAAGCTGGCTCGGATTTGATTATAAGACTCTTCTGCGGACCTGCTGCCAAAGCCTCAGTTTACGTCAGTTCGGATTTGAGCAGTTTTGCTAAAGTGGGCGAAATTGAGGGCAGTCTCAATGGTGTACCGGGCAAAGGCGGCTTTTTGTATGATGCTGAATTTGACTTCAGTGAGAAGTATTCTGAGCCTGTGCATTATGTGAAAGTTTACAGAGAAGTTACCGCTTCACAGTCCGGCATGTTCTTTGATTCATTCAGATCAGCACATACCAAGCTGCCGCAAACAAAAGCTGAAGTGATACATTACGGCTGGACAATCCTGCAAGATACAAACAGCGACTGCTATACTGATAATGTAGACTTTGCTCAATTAGCAGAAAGCTGGAAAATCTGTTACGACCCGCAGACAAGTGAATTCAGCCAATTACCTTTTGAAGACCCGAACTCAATCCCTTCCAGCTGCCACGGTGTATGGCAGGCAGGCTTTGGCATGGAAGCCGATATCAACAGAGACTGCACCGTAAATATCCAAGACCTGATTCTTTTCGCAGAGAAATTTTTAACGTGCACAGATCCGAGCAATGAGAATTGTATAAAACCATGGAAACTATAATTTATAAAGGGGAAAACAGTATGACAAAGTTTGCAGTAAAACAAAAAACAGTGTTCCTTTCATTTGCATTGATGAGCCTTATTCTTCTTACAGGCTGCGATAAAGAAACTGAAAGTTCCGATAAAATTGTTGAGCTTATAAAGGGCTCAAAACCCCTCAAAGCAGCAGAAAAAGACGGCAGTATAAAAACAATCACACTTTATGAAGCTATGAAGACACATGAAGAGCATGAACATGCCTCTAACCCGTCAGAGCATCATCACAAACATAACAAGCTCAAACATTTCTGTCTTGGCATTACAACAGGTTTCAAAGCAATCCAATTTGCAAACGCCAATTTCTCCCCCGATTCTTATCCGGCAAATGGCAAGCTATATATAAAAGTAAACGGGGCAATGGACGGTGTCTGGGATATGTTTAGCATTTATGCAGGTGATAAACGTGAATTCAGCGGCAAAGATAAACCAATGAATCTTTCCAGTTTTACATTCAATGCAAAATATGAGGACAGTGAAGAGCAGCTTGAATTCCGACTCAAAGAGGGAATCATTCCGGACAAATTCTTCGAACTCAAAAATCAGGGCTTCGGCTGCGGAAACAAAGAACTGGGCAAAGCTAAAAATAAAGCACTGATAAAGATACTTAGCAGTCCTGCTCAGGAATGCTTTGAATTAGTAAGCAAAAGTAAATCTCAGTAGTATAAACTGCATATTATAAAAAAACAATCCTTTCATTTAAGTGTTACTCCTCATTCTCCGCCGGCGGCTGCGTCAGCTGCCGGCTTTTTTATATAAAAGCTTCGAAGTTAAACACTGAAATCTGATATGTCGGTAAGGGTAAGAGAGGCATATTTCATTTCATTATTCTCAAAGCTTACCGGGCTTGTTTCGGCTCGATAAACTCTGCCCTTATAGTTCTTAATAAGATATGCAGTTTCATTTGCCTGAAATGTAATCTCCATAGGACAATGCGAGCATTTGGCTTTCCCGCCGCAGGTAACCTCGAAACAATTCCTCCCAACTGCCATATTAGGTGATAGCTCGAAAACCGAGGAAAACTCGAGGTTGCAGTATTTTATCACATAATTGCTGTCTATAAGAGCTATGGGCTGCTTGATTGAGCGGAAAAGATTCTTAAACATCTTTTCTCTTTCGGAGAGGCTTTGCAGGAGTCTGAAATGTTCGAGCTGATTTTTAACTCTTATTGTAAGTATCTCAGGTACGAAGGGCTTTGCTATATGGTCAACGCCCCCAACATCAAAGGCCTTTTTTATGTCTTTTATTTCGTCTCGGGCACTGACAAAAATAATTGGAATTTCGCAAGTGCTTTTGTTGTCTTTCAGTATTCTGCATACCTCATACCCGTTCATTTTTGGCATCATAATATCCAGCAGAATAATATCCGGCCTGTTCTGCTCAGCACAGGCAAGTCCTTCCTTTCCCGTTAAAGCAAGCATTACCTCATAACCGGCATTATTTATAACTGTAGCAGCTACCCTGAGATTATCAGGGATGTCATCTATGATCAATACTTTTGCCATAAATTTCCTGAAGAGCCTTTAGCCTGATCTCAAAAATATACAAAATTTTCCTCTTTGAACCAATCTTAAATTGAACAAAAGGCTGGACTCTCATATTATGCTAATAAACTCTAAAAAGCAAGTTAAAAGAAGGGATGCCATGTGCGGCATCCCAAATAGAAGGGTTTTGGTGTTTTGAGCTTAATCAGCTTTTTAAAATTCCTATTGAAAAGGGAATAACTTATTTTAAAGTAATATTACACCTTCATCTTAACAAGTGCAAATATCCAGATTAATAATTTTATTCTAACTGCCTTGAATTTAATATCAAGCCGTTTTTATACTAAAATCTGTTTGTGTTTGAAGTATTTCGGCTTTTTTAAACTAAAAAAGCGGCCTTATAAATTAAAGCCGCTTAGTTATTTCGAAATATATAAACTTATCAGTTCTTCATTTTATCTTTCATCTGTTCGGAAGATCGCGTTCTCTGAATATCTTTAATTCTCATTTCTGCAGTTTCTATATTTGAAGGGTAATCCTGCTCTTTCTTGAGAGCAAGCTCATAATAGCGAAGCGCCTCTGAACGCCTGCCAAGCTTTTTATCAAGAATGCTGGCAAGCTTAAAGCGTACAGGATATCCATCTATATCAGGATTCCATTGTACCGCCCTTTTATAGTAAAGACCAGCAAGCTTGTAATCCTTGAAGAATGAATATATCTGACCTGCCCTGTATGCGGCATCATCAACTTTATCGCTGTTGGGGTAATTTTCAATAAGCTCATTAAACATATTCAGAGCTTTCCTGAAACCGGGCGTATCCCCGATAAGAACGGTAAAACGCGTTTTGTTGTACAAATCGTTTGCCTTGTTGAATAGCTTGTCTGCCTCTGGAACTGAAACAAGGTTCTTGGCCTGTTTTGAAGATATCTCACCTGCAACAATAAACTTGTACTGAGGTGTATCTCCAATCATATCGAGCTCTCTCTTCGCCCAGTTGGATTTACGGTAGTTTCCGGTGTCCTCATAATAGTCCATGAGAGTCTTTAACGCCGCCACATATTCGCGTCTTTCCTGGGCCAGTTTTTCAACAAGATCAACTTCAGCGGCCTCAGGAGGGGCATCATAACTTTGCTGCTGGACCTCTGCCTCAGGTTCTGTTGTGTAAATAGAGCTGTATCTTTTTTCTTCGCTGCATCCGGCTAAAGCAAATGCCAAAGCAAAAACTGAAACTAATAAGAATATACCGTTTTTCATAAGTAGGCCTTTCATATACACGTTTAAACGCCAAATTGCAAATGTGTGTTTAGAGTACCAGAGAATTCTTTTAAGTCAAGAGTTAAATCTATCTTTTTTAATTACTTCGCCCGGTAAAGTTACAACGCCCGGCCAGAGCTTTCTGCCCGGGTATATAAGCGTTCCGATGCCGGTTTTTACATTATCGCCTATGAATGCACCGAGCTTCCGCCTGCCCGTATCTAACTTTTCATCCTGCACAACAGTGGTATGATTGCCCCCGTCGTGTCGATAGTCTGCGGTTATAGTGCCCGCCCCGAAGTTGCAGTTTTCACCGAGTACAGAATGAGCTGCATAGCTGATATGCTTTGAGGTAAATCCGTCCATCAGCACAGAATCATATACCTCCATCCTGCCAGCTTGCACGCCTTTGCCTATTACCGTATCTTTACGAATATAAGCAAACGGGCCGATAACAGAGCCTGAATCAATAAATACAGGCCCTTCGATGTAAGTCCCGCTTTTGACAACTGCCCCTTCAGCTATATGAACATCGCCCTTGAGTACTACATTACCCTCTAATTCGCCTTCTATTTTCCTGCCCTTAATCCTCCGCACAAGCTCAACATTTGCTTCCAGATAATTCCACGGATAACGCAAAGCAAGGCAGTAATCCTGAACTTCCAAAGGCTTGAGGCGTTTATCAAAGTCTGCGATTGAACAAACTTCTGCAGGGTCAAATGAATACGCATTTACCTCTTCTCCGTAAGAGGTGAGTTTTGCGTTTTTCTCATCTGCAAGCATCTGCATATCTTTTTTGCTGTATATTTTGTCGCACCTGAATAAGAGCACCTGTCTTGTATCAACAAGGCTCCTGCTTATCTCAGTAAGACAGTCCTGCCATTTCGTGGAGGCTGTTATGAAGCGCACTTTAACGCCGTTAAACTCATGACCGAGCTTTTCGATTATTTTATCGGCCTCAAAACCTACAAAAACTATGTACTCCTCTGCCTCCCCGCAGGCAAGCAGATTATGCTCTATCACAGTTTTATCAAGAGCCTTGAGCATTGCTGCGGGCCTGTTTACAGTATGCGGGCAGCACTCAGTGCTTTCCATTGCGGCATAGCAAACTACTTTCATTTTTTCTCCTTTAAGCTCCAGCAGCTATCACTTTTTTTGCTTCTTCGTTTATTTCTTCAAGCATCTGCCTGTCCGGGCCTTCAACCATAATCCTGCATACATTCTGCGTTCCCGAATACCGTACATAAAACCTGCCATTATCTCCAAGCCTTGATTCTGCCCTTTGCTTAAGCTCCGAGAAGCCCGAAATTTCTCCAAAAGGTCGTTTCTCGCTCACCTCGACCTTATCAATCACCTGGGGGAAAAGCTCTATTTGTCCGGCAAGCTCAGAGAGCGGCTTGCCTGATTCCTTAACCATACGGGCAAAGTGAACTGCGGCAAGTATCCCGTCGCCGGTTGTGTTGTAGTTTCCGAGTATGATATGCCCGCTCTTTTCTCCGCCGAGGCTGTAGTCGTTCTTGAGCATCTCTTCGATCACGTACCTGTCGCCGTTGGCAACTCTAACGGCAGAAATGCCGAGCTTTTTGAGCTCTGCATCTACAGCGAGATTTGTGTACTGAGTTACAACAACGGTATCATTTTTGAGCCAACCCTT
Organism: Sedimentisphaera cyanobacteriorum; assembly: GCF_001997385.1. Lineage (NCBI taxonomy): Bacteria > Pseudomonadati > Planctomycetota > Phycisphaerae > Sedimentisphaerales > Sedimentisphaeraceae > Sedimentisphaera > Sedimentisphaera cyanobacteriorum. The sequence goes on from NZ_CP019633.1 coordinate 884,833, forward strand.
AGACTTATAATAAAGGGCAAGCAGAAAGATTGTTATATCCCCGTCAACAACGCTGCCATTCTCATCAAGCGTTATCAGGCGGTCGGCATCCCCGTCGAAGGTAAATCCGATATCCGCTTCGCTTTCCGCTACGAATTTGCTGGAGTTTTCCGGGTACATTGCCCCGCAGTCCTTGTTTATATTAGTCCCGCTTGGGGCATCATTCACAACAATCACATCTGATGCGAGGTTTTTGAATATATCTCCCGCTACAGGACTCGCAGCACCGTTTGCGCAGTCGAGTGCAACCTTCATATCTTTAAGACTGTCTCTTTCTGTTGTTAGAGCTATAAATTCTGAAAACTGAGGCTTAAAATCCTCGCAAACAATCTTACCTACCGCTGCTCCTGTGATATGGGAGGTGTCCAGTGGGTCTTCCAGAATGAGTCTTTCAATCTCAAGCTCTTTCTCATCAGGCAGTTTAACACCCTTATTGGAGAAAAATTTTATTCCGTTATCCTCTGGCGGATTATGCGAGGCAGTTATCACGATCCCTGCGTCTGCATCTATCATCTTAGCCGCGACTGCCGCAGCAGGGGTAGGCATTACCCCTATAAGCCTTACTTCCGCCCCCATAGCGCAGAGTCCTGCGGAGATTGCCGCCTCCAGAACCACTCCTGAAGACCTTGTGTCCCTTGCTATCACAAATACAGGACGAGATTCCTCCCTGCGAAAAATCTTTGCCGCTGCCTTGCCCGTTTTTACTGCTGTTTCAACATCGAGAGGGTATGCGTTTGCAAGTCCTCTTATCCCGTCTGTTCCAAAAAGTTTTCTTTCAGCCATTAGTTAATCCAACTCTTTTATTTAATATTCAAAGTCACGAGGCTGATTATAATATATGCAAATAAGGAATCAAACTTTGCTTCAAAGTTAATAACCCGCCGGAAGGAAATACACAGCATAAACACTCCTTTTGGGTGAATATATAGCTCAAAAGCTTATATACCAGATTTGCAGCGAGAAAGTCCTGAGCAGGAATTCCTTCAGCATGGCAAAGCTCCGCAACATTAAAGCCCACAATTTTTCACTTCTCGCTTAGCATTATGCAAAAATTTATATTTTTTTGTATGTAAAGTATAAGCAGTTTCTGATATTTATGCGGCGTTCTGTATTCCGGCAGAAAACGATTGAATTAATGTTGAATTTCGAACATTGCAAGGTTTAGTGATGAACGAAAATTTCAAAAAATATATTTTTTTATTTAAGAGGTTTACTATGGCAAAGAAAATTACAATCACCCTGCTCTCATTACTATTTTTCTGCGGCGCTGGGCTGGCGAAAAACGCTCAGTGGAGCGTTGAAAAAGCCAACCAGTGGTACTCACAGCAGCCTTGGATGGTTGGCTGCAATTTCCTCCCGAGCACCGCTATAAATCAGATTGAGATGTGGCAGGAGCTCACTTGGGACCCGCAGACTATCGACAAAGAGCTCGGCTGGGCTGAGCAACTCGGATTCAACACCGTCCGCGTGTATCTGCACGATTTGGTTTATGAGCACGAAAAAGAGGGCTTCATAAAAAGAATCGACGAATTTCTTGATATATGCCAAAAGCACGGCATAAAACCTCTGCTTGTATTCTTCGACGACTGCCACTGGGCGTGGCCACATATGGGCGTTCAACCAAAGCCTGTTCCAGGCGTTCACAATTCCGGCTGGAAACACAGCCCGGGCTGGTTTACAACAAATGCCTACGAAAAAGGGACTGTAAGCAAAGCCGAAAAGAGAAAACTCGAAGACTACATCAAGACAATACTGACGGAATTTTCGAATGATAAGAGAATCCTCGCTTGGGATCTTTATAACGAACCGGGCAGGTCGGGCAATAAACCTGTCAAGCTTCTCAAAGATACATGGCAGTGGGCTTGGCAGGTAAGGCCTTCTCAGCCGCTTACAGCGTGTGTAAACGGATGCGCAAACGATCAGGCAAAACGAATAAACGCTAAGAACAGCGATGTTTACAGCTTTCACTCATACCACAACCCGAAAGGCACACAAAAACAGATTGATTTTGCAAAGAAAGACAGCAATGGAAGGCCGATTCTCTGCACTGAATATATGGCAAGAACCAAAGGCAGCACGTTTCAAAACTGCCTGCCGGTTTTCAAGAAGGAAAAAATATCCTGCTGGAACTGGGGACTAGTTGACGGAAAATCCGGGACAAAATGGCCTTGGTCTTCAAGGACTAGAGACCGAGACGGACTTATAAGACCCCTGCCTTCTTCAGACCCTGACAATGCCCCGGCAGACCCGCCGGTATGGTTTCACGATATCTTCCGCAAGGACGGAACGCCCTACAGAAAGTCGGAAGTGGATTTTATCAAGAAAATCCTAAAAGCCGGTCAATAAACAACTCTTCGTAAGACTTCTTTATGTATGCGATTAAAAGCAGAAACGGGCATCCATGCCAGTAACGCCGGCGGTGCCCGTTTTTTATGTCAAATTTTCAGTTCGCAGCCAAGGTTGGTATCAACGAGAAGAGCAGTTTTTATCCATTCATGGTCGCTGGGTACTTTTCTTGTAATCCCGGCTACCTTTTCAAGGTCAACCGGTACGCACTTATTGTTTTTCACTCCAACCATAACATTATAAACCCCCTCAGCAAGCAGCTGGCCAACTTTAGTTCCGAGCCTTGTGCAGAGCAGACGGTCTGATGCAGACGGGCTCCCGCCACGCTGAACGTGCCCGAGCCTTGTAACCCGAGTGTCAATTCCGCAGGCCTGCGTGATCTTGCGGGCGATTTTGGTGGAAGTGGTTTCCTCAACCAGATATGTGCCGTCGTCGTCCATATAGGTTTTCTTCTTCTTTTTCTTCTTGCCGTTTTCCTTGATCTCGTCTGACTCCTTCTTAGAAAGCGCACCTTCAGCCACAGCCACAATCGAAAATCTTTTCTGATGCCTTCTTCGTGCAAGCAGATGATCTACAATGCTTTCAATTTTATAAGGCAGTTCAGGAATCAGGATAACATCCGCCCCGCCTGCAATGCCTGCACCGAGTGTAAGCCAGCCGGCCTTGTTGCCCATAATCTCGCAGACAATTACCCTGTGGTGGCTTGTGGCAGTTGTATGGAGTTTATCGATAGCGTCGGTAGCGATTTCGATGGCAGTATCAAAACCGAATGTGATATCGGTTTCAGCAACATCGTTATCGATGGTTTTGGGCAGTGTTATAACATTCAGCCCCTTTTTGCAAAGGTCCATCGCATTTTTCTGCGTCCCGTTGCCCCCTAGACATACAAGGCAGTCTATATGATTCCTCTGAGCGTTTGCAACAGCAATATCTGTTACATCAAGAATTTGATCGCCCATCGGCATCTTTCGGGGCTTGTCCCTGCTTGTACCGAGAATTGTCCCGCCGTTGGTAAGTATGCCGCTGACGTTCCTGTCTTCGAGAACCATTGTTCTGTTCTCAACGAGTCCTCTGAAACCATCAAGAAAACCCACAACTCGTGAGCCGTTTGCCATTGCAGACTTTGCAACACCCCTGATTGCTGCGTTAAGTCCCGGACAGTCTCCGCCGGAGGTTAATATTCCTACACATTTTGTTTTGTTGCTCATAATTCACCCTGTATTTTCTTTCATTTGAATTTAGTATATACTGCCGGATTAAATTATCAACAGAACAAAAGACTTGAAGAACAAAAACGCAAAGTTAAGTTTTGATTTGGAACGCGGAAAAAGACTGAAAATCTTCCAGTCTTAGATGCAGCCAGCTTAGCGACAGAGTTATTTTTCTGATATTTTCTAAAATATTCAGGATTAACTGCAAACTGTCTTGAACAGCAAAAGAGTTTTTTTATAATTTTAAGACGTGGTTTTTATCTTTTAATAATTCAAGAAAGTTGACACAATGTCTGAAACAGAACAATTTCTAACAAATATCAAAGAAAAGGCTAAATCTCTATGCAGGCATATAGTTCTGCCGGAGGGGGAAGATAAGCGCATGGCTGAAGCCGCTTCTATGGCTTCAAAGGAAAAAATGGCGAAAATCACTATGCTCGGCGTTGCAGAACGCATCACAGCAAAACTAAAAGAAACCGGTGCGGCAATGGATATGATAAACGTTGTCAATACGGCAGATTCCCCCAAGCTTAAGGAATATGCTGAAGAGTTTTACCAGCTCAGAAAAAAGAAGGGCATTGATATGTCCAAGGCCGAACAGGCCGTTAAAGACAGTATGTATTTCGGCACAATGATGCTCAAAAAGGGCGATGCAGATGGGCTTGTAGCTGGAGCAGTGCATTCTTCGGCAGATACTATCCGCCCCGCTCTTCAGATTGTCAAATGCGCCCCTTCTGTTAATACCGTTTCGAGTATGTTTTTTATATGCAGGGGCGAGGAAACTTACCTCTTCTCAGACTGCGGGCTGAATCTCAACCCAACCACCGAACAGCATGCGGACATTGCCCTTGCCACGGCAAACACAGCGAGACAGTTCGGCATTAAGCCTCGCATTGCAATGCTCTGCTATTCCACCAAAGGTTCTGGGCTCGGGCCGGATGTAGAAGCTATGCAGGAGGCAACAAAGGCCGCTAAAGAAAAGCTTGCTTCTGAATTTGAAGGCGATTACGCCATCGACGGCGAACTTCAGTTGGATGCGGCGTTTGTCCCGAAGGTAGCTGAGAAGAAGGCGCCCGGTAGCCCGCTCGAGGGGAAGGCAAATGTTTTCATATTTCCGGATCTCTGCGCAGGAAACATTGCATACAAGCTGGCAGAAAGAATGGGAGGAATGAGCGCATACGGCCCGATTCTACAAGGCATAGCCAAACCTGTCAACGACCTGTCAAGAGGCTGCAGCGCAAGAGACATTCTGGCAACTATAGCAATTACAGCCATACAGGGCGAAAAATGATAATCAGAGGGTGCATAATGCACCCTTTTTTAGTTCAGCATATATATTGTTAACAGAGAAGTAAAAGGTGATTAGATAAATGAAAATTCTCGTAGTAAACTGCGGGTCAAGCAGCTTGAAGTATCAGATTTTCGACATTGAACAAGGCAGCTTCAACCTTCTGGCAAAAGGTTCTGCAACACGCATCGGGATTGAAGGCTCTATAATAGAGCATAAACCTTCAGGCAAAGAGGAATGCAGCATAAAAAAGCCTCTGAAAAACCACAAAGAGGCAATGCTTGCGATTGAACCCCTGCTCACAGATGACAAATACGGCGTTCTGGAAGATATATCTGAGATCAACGGTATCGGGCATCGAGTGGTTCACGGGGGCGAGGTCTTTAAGTCTTCAGTGGTAATTGATGAGGATGTTATCAGAGACATTGATAAGCTGTCCAAATTTGCACCCCTTCACAACCCTGCTAACCTTACCGGCATTCAAACTTGCAGGCAGCTGATGGATGCTCCTAACGTTGCAGTATTTGACACTGCTGTGCACCAGACAATGCCGGCAAAGGCATTTATGTACGGCCTTCCTTTGGAGTATTACAAAAACAAGGGCATAAGAAAATACGGCTTCCACGGCACAAGCCACGATTTCGTTTCAGCAGAAGCTGCAAAACTTATCGGCAAGCCGTTCGAGCAGTGCAGAATTATTACATGCCATCTCGGCAACGGCAGCTCTATCACCGCATTCAAGGACGGAAAAGTGCAGGATACTTCTATGGGGCTCACTCCCCTGCAGGGAGTTTTAATGGGCACTAGATGCGGCGATGTTGACCCGGCCGCAGTTCTTTCTGTTATGCAGTCCGACGGGATAATGCCAAAGCAGATGGACGAAATACTCAACAAGAAATCCGGCCTTCTCGGCCTTGCCGGCAGTTCCGATTTGAGGGATGTTATGAATATGGCCGAGCAGGGAAATCAGGATGCAAAGAATGCAGTTGAAATACTGGTTTACAGTATCCAAAAGTATATCGGTTCATATCTGGCTTCGCTTGGCGGCGCAGATGCAGTTGTTTTTACGGCTGGAATCGGCGAGAATAATCCAATTATCAGGGATAATGTGCTGAGCTGCTTTGGTTTTGCAGGAATAAAAGTGGACAAAAGCAAGAACGTGGCAGGAGAAAAAGTATTCTCCACTGATGATTCAAAAGTGAAAGCCTTGCTTATTCCCACAAACGAAGAGCTTATGATTGCTATGGATACATACAAAATGATATCCTGACATCGCTTATAAAAAGAAATCCCAGGCTGGGGCTTTATAGAAGCTCCGGCCTTTTTTAATGAAAATCATCGCGTTCGGACAAGGCGGGTTCTGTCTATCTGCTTGTTTTCGATTATAGGCTCAATTTCAGAAATAAATCGAAGGCCGTCCTGCCAGTAGCCGGCAGTCGGGGAAAGCCCCGGCATTTCGGCAATAAAAAAATCATTAAGCGATTGTATCATTATCTCCCTGAGCAGTTTGCACACCATTGAAGATGCAGAAACAGGAAGAAATCGCTGATCTGCTTTTGCAGTGAAATGTATCTTAATCTCTGAGCCGCCCTTTAGAAGATAGCTTGAGATGTTTTCTGATTCTTTAATTACAGCAACATCCATATAAGGGAACATCTTGGCAAGCGGCCTTGAATAATGAGCCCTCCCGCCCTGCCGGTCTGCGATGATTTGAATCTTTTCCTTTGGATGATTCTTTGCGATCAGTGCAATCAGCCGGCATACAAGAGTGAACAAAAGAGAAGATTTATTCTGTACGCTTTGGATTAAGTCGTTGTATGTCCCAGCATCGAGAAGCTCAGCAGAAGCACCAATAAATTCTATATTATTCTTTTGGCATTCTCTGCTGAAAACCTCGCTTGAAATGCTCAAATCCTGAATATCGTAACCCAGAGACTGGTTTTTAAGCCTTTCATACCAAGGGTAATCAGCCGGCCTTCTAAGTGAGCCGTATGTTAAGCAGTCAATAAGCTCTCTTGCTGATTCAGGGCGAACACCGGTAAGGGCAAGTACTGTTTTCAGCAAATGGCCGATTCCTGATTTTCGAGAATAAGCTTTTTTGCTGTCTGTTATGAGAAGACGACCCCGAAGACCGCGTTTGTTTTTTGCTGCTGCCGACTTCAGAAGCTCCCAGAGATCCTCAGCGATTATTTCATCAGGAATGCCAAAACCTGCACAGCTCACCGCTAGAGGCCCGAGGATCGGACCGTAACCTGCTTCATCTATCCCATACAAAACTGCCATATTCCGCTTTCAAGCTCTATTTATCCAGCGGTGTTTCAGAAGTTCCCTTGATGTAGAGCTGCGGAAGGCTCCCGTGAACTTCTTTCCAATTGGGTTCTTCGCCTCTTTTTGTTTGCCCCGCAAAAAGCCAGCCGGCCTGTTTGTAAAAATAATAATCCTTCATCAGTTCTGGCTTGAGTGCTCTGCTTGTTCTGCCCTTATACTCATCTCCGCAGCCTGCTGGATTGAAGCATTCAGAAGTTTCTATGTCCCAGAAACAGCCCTCAAGAATGCTTTTCTGAGTTTCACCTGCAACACCGCCTCTTGAATTGTCTGAGAGCTCTGTGGAAAGCCCTCCAGCGAAAAATGAATTCCTTATAATTGAGTAATACTGCCGGCCGGCAATCCCGCCTCCAAAAGCATTTTTTTGCGGAAAAACATTCGCCTTGCTCCAGCATGCAGTAAGTGTGCCGTTATAGAGCTCGCCTGATATGCCGCCGCAGTAGCTGTTTTTATTGCCCGAACTCACTCTGCACGCCTTTGTGAAGCATCTTGTTATCTCACCTTCAACAGCGTAGCCTGTAATACCGCCGGCATAAGAGAATTTTTCAGAATCCACTGAAACATCACAAACAGAAGAGCTGTTTTCAACTACAGATTGAAGAGAGTATCCAATCAATCCACCTGCAAACGCCCTTCTGCCTGCATAAACATTTATCTCGCCCGAGCTGCTGCATCCTGTTACCTGCCCGCCTTTCAGCCGGCCGACGAGGCTGCCGGCGGCGGCGTAATCGCCGCAGCGGACATTAATCTTAACCTCCGATGCAGAGCAGTTAATCAGCTTGCCCTTGCATAAACCTGCAAGACTCCCCGCATAAACAAGGTCATCTCTCGCTGCAAACATCTTCGGTTTAACCAAGTGCAGATCAGCTATCCTTGCATTCTGAGAGAGGTTGGCAAATAAACCTGCTGTCTCAGAATAACGTCCGGTGTAGCTCAGATTATGTATCTTATGGCTGCCGCCTTGAACGGTGCCGCCGAAAGGCTCCTCCTGCTCTGGAGCTATAGGGTCTATTTGCAAGCCTTTCATATCAACATCAGAAGTGAATTTGAAGCTTTTCCCCCAATGACCGGGGGTTTCAGCCAATTGAACGAGGTCATCTGAAGAGCCTATCTCAAACGGAGCTTCCAGAGACCCGTCTCCCCCTGAATATGAAAATAGCGATGCCGAAAGAAGCAGTAAGATTAAATTTATTTTTCTCATTTTTTATGCCTGAAACTAAGAAATACCTATTAATTATTATACTTAAAACAGCAGAATTTCAATCAGTATTCATAACCAAACTTTTTTAATTTGCTCCTTTTTGCATTTTTACTGCTGAATCATAGGGTTGTTTACAAATTGAAAGGAAAAATGTTAAATTTGGTGTTACCTATAATCGTCAAGTCATTAAAATACTCTTATACATAAATTTAGTTAAACTGCGATAGAAAATAATATGGATGAAAAGTATTTTGCAGAAAAATTGTCATTGGAAGGCTCTAAGCTGTATAATTACATCCTTATGATTGTGCCTAACACAGCTGATGCTGATGACATATTTCAAGAGGCTTCTCTAATTATGTGGCAAAAAAGAGATACTTTCAAGAAAGGTACAAATTTTCTTTCATGGGGCAGAACAATCGCACGCTACTGCGCAAAAAATTACTGCAGAAAACATTACTCCCGAAGCTCATATTTAGACAATGACATATTAGAGCTTATTGAATCAGAAAATGCCAAAGAAGACGCAGGCAGCGACATAAAAAAGGAACTGCTCGAGGAATGTGTCGAAGATGTAAGCGGTTCCTGCAAAAATTTACTCTCAATGAAATACCAGCAGAGATTTACTTTGAGCGAAATCGCAGGCATACTCGACTTATCTATAACAGCGGTACACAGACGGCTTTCAAAAACGCATGATATCCTTTCAAGGTGCATCGGAAGAAAGATGCTGGATTATTGATGAAAACTCATTTTATCTATAAAAGCATTCTCAGCAGGTTAATTCTTGCTTCGCTCAGTGGAGAAATTACGTACGATCAGTTAGATAAGCTGAACCAGCTTCTCGCTTCAAGCCGAGAAGCCAGAGATTATTACAGAAATTTTATTTTCTGCTGCAGCTGCTTTGAAAAAGACGAGATTCCGGTTTACTCTAATGTTCACTTAAGAAAATCCTCAGGCTGAATTCTGACTGTCATATCTTTCTCGGCGGCAAGAAACCACGTATTTCCAAGACTAATATATTTGCAGTATTAATGCTTTTTCACTGTTTCAGGTGAATTCTGCTTAAAATATTTGCAAAAACCTGCATTTATAATTATAATCTCGCCTCTTCGAGTTGATAATTTACAATATTTAATCAGGGATCAGCGTTGAGATTTCAGGTATATAAAGAAGGAAAATTAGCAGACACTTTCAGCCTGGACGGGGCCTATGTTTTCGATTCTGAAGGAGCTGCCCTCAGGGTGAGCGAATCTTTAGACTTTGCCGACAGTGTCATAAGCTTTGATATGCTTACCTACGAAGCTGGAGGTCTTGCTGTGATGTGGGAGGTGGAAGGGCTCGGGAAGATGCAACTCTGCACCACCAAGCTCCGAAAACGCTCAGAGCCTTACATACTTAACCTTGAACTGGCACGAGCTCGGCTCATGCAGATAACGCTCAAGCGGGAAGACTGGCAGCTGTTCGACGAAAACGATAACCATACAAATAAAGCGATTGTATCGGCTGAAAAGCTCTTTGTGAGCGCCTTGTCGCACATAAATGAACCGGAAAAGGCCTCTCTTTATGCGGACAAATGCCTTAAGAAGGCCGTTCTTGCGTCGGAAAATCTAGCTCAAAGGCATGCAGAAACGAATTTGAATACTAAGGCCGGCAGCGGTAAATTCAATGAAATGTCATTCGGATGCACGCTTCAGCCCAAATTTGCATCAAGCGAGAGCTACCGGCGCAAAATACTCGATCTATTCAATTATGCTGTTATACCGGTAAGCTGGGGCGAAATTGAAAAGAAAAAAGGCGAATACGACTTTTCTCCAATCGACAACTGCCTCGCGGCATTCGGTTCTCAAAAGATTCGCCTCTCAGCAGGCCCTTTATTGAAATTTGAAAGGGGCGTATATCCTGAGTGGCTTGGGGGCTATGAATACGACGGTATTAAAGAGCTGGCATATAACTTTATAACGAAGATCATAAAAAGGTATGCAGGCAAAATCGACACATGGCAGCTTGTGGGAAGTATGAATTCAAGCAACGATCTTGGCTTCAGCTTTGATGAGTGCATTGAAATCTGCAGAGCCGCCTGTCTTGCCGCTCGTGCGGCCAACTCAAAAACTGTAAAAATAATATCCCTCGATAAGCCGTGGGGCTGGTACCATTCAAGAAATGCCTGCACAATACCAACTGTCCAGTTTGCAGAAACACTAGTACAAAATGCTATTACCTTCGATAAAATCGGCATCGAGCTAGACCTTTCAGGGAAAACCCCCGACGCAGCAACCAAAGACCTTATGCAGATCTCGGCAATGATAGACAGCCTTACTGTATCCAGCAGGCCGATTTGTGTAACATCGATTAAAGTTCCTTCTAAGCCGATTGAGGGGTCAGGCTACTGGAGAGAGCCATGGTCTGAGAACACTCAGGCGGCATTTCTCAGGGCTCTTTACAAAATACTGCTTGCAAAAGATCAGATGGCTTCGGTTACCTACGACTCATTCGTAGATATAGAGGAGCCCGTGGGGATTGTTTCTTCAGAAGGTGAACCGAAAAAGGCAATGAAAACGCTCAGAAATTTTCGTAAACTCCTTTCAGGCTGATTTATGAACACCTCACAGGACTTTCATTTGCAGTATCAATGGAATTTTGCATTGCTGGTAATTATTGCAGGAGTCCTGTGGTCTATTTCACTTCTTGTTTGGCAAGACGAAAGCAGGATTGAAATTTATTCGAAAGTTCAGCCTCAAACAGCTCCAAAAGCAAGCTTAGTGAGACTGCCGGGTATTGGAAGCACGTTGGCTGAGAGGATCATCGAATACCGAAAAAACCAAAACCTTGAATCTCTGGAACAGTTAGACAATGTTTACGGCATAGGGCCGGTTACCATTGAGAAAATCTCTGAATACACCGAATTTGAATAATGGCAGACTGGAACATCAAAAAACCTGAAGGCATCTGCTCAGTATGCGGAAAAGAATTTGAGCCTGATGAAGAATTCTATGCAGGGCTTGCAGAGGGAGAAGAGGGCTTCGAAAGAATAGACACTTGCAGCACCTGCTGGCAAGACAAGAGGCCTGAAACATTTTACTTCTGGAAAACAAAAATGCCCCGGCCGGAAGATAAAGGTAAGCAGAAATTCTTAAACGATGAAACTATGCTCGAATTTCTCGACAAGCTTGAGAAGTCAGAAGAGCAGGGAAAGATCAATTTCCGTTTTGTACTTATGCTCGTGCTTGTAAGAAAGCGAATCCTTCGATATAAAGACACCTTCACTAAAGACGGCAAGGACTACTGGAGACTGAAAATCACCGGACAGGACAGAATCGTTGAAGTTTTAGACCCGCATATTGGCGAAGACCAAATCGAAAGGCTCAGCGAGAATATTGGGGATATTATGCTTTTGGAGGATGAATGAAGGTTTGGATATTACTAACAGCAGGCATAATATTTACAGCCGGCTGCTCAATGCCCCCCAAAATAGACTTTGGCTCACAGAATGCCGATCCGCCCTCGCCGGTTAGAATCGCAGAAAAGCTCGAGAAGAGAAAAGCTGCTGCTCAATCATTCGCCCTACGTGCTGAAGGGAAGTACAAATCCGACAGCCTTTCAGGGGATGTAACTGCAAACCTGTATTTCAATTCTATTCGAAGTATCGCTGTGCAGCTTAAATCTATTATGGGCACAATGATTATAGCAGGTTCCGGTCAGGATAAAATCTGGTACAAATCATACAAAGGCAAAGACAAAGCATGCTACATATTCCCCCGCTCTATTGCTGATCAATGCTCTGTTATAGGAGGACTGAGCGGGATTAAGCCTGAAATTATGCTTGGGTTTATCCCGCCGAATACGATCCGTCAGAGCGATATGGTTTACTCCGAGGGAAGGTGGTACTTTGAAGACAAATCCTCATCAGGAGAATATGCCAAATACAGCTTTAACAGCGAAAGCTTATTGCCGCAGTCTATTGAAATATACAGGAACGCACGCCTTGCCGTATCAATAGTGCTTCCTTCTTATACGAAACTCAAAAAGGATTTTGAAGTACCTGATGTGATACAAATTCAAACCGATCAGGACAACGCATTTATACATCTTAAGACCGATAAGTTGAAATTATTCAATTTTTCCGACCAAATGAAGAAACGATTCTTCTCTCTGCCGGAAAGTGATAAATACTTCCGCCTGGATGAAAACTGCTCTTTTTCACCTTACACCCCAAATTAAAGCTTCTAAAGATGAAACAACACATAATCGAACATTTGAGGTATTACCATCTGCCCGCAGAGAATACTGAATTTGAATACTTCCCTGCCGCCGGATTCAACATCGCCTCTTACTTATTCCCTTCTCAATCGCCGAAAGCTGTAATAATAGCCCTCCACGGATATCTGGGGCACTGTGTACAGATGGGCAAACTGATCCCTGAAGCGAATAATGAGGGGTATTCAGTTGCCGCTTTAGACTTGCCCGGCCATGGGCTCTCCAGCGGCGAGAAATATTCAATTTCAAGTTTTGATAAGTACAGGGAGGTTTTGGAAGCTTTCGCAGAACAGGTGAAAATCCGCTTTCCCGAGATTCCCGTATATGGTCTCGGCTTCAGCCTCGGCGGGGCAATTTTTGTCGATTACCACTTGAAAAACGGCAAAGGTGTATTTGAAAAAACCGTTTTAGCCGCCCCGCTGATTAGAAATGCACTTTGGGAAATAACCAAAAAAGCCACCATGGCATTTGATGAAATTACAGACAAAATACCGAGAGTGTACAAAAAGGAAACCTCCGACCCTTTCTATATTGAAATGGAACGAAAAGACCCTCTTAGGGCAAATTTCCTGCCGCTTAGATGGGTTAAGGCTCTGCACAGCTGGGAGGCAGATCTGCGAGAGAAGGGCAAATGCAGTGTACCTGCAAGAGTTCTATACGGCCTAAAAGACACAACTGTTGATACGAAAGAGGGGACGGAGTATTTCAAGAACTACTGGCCAAATGCTGAAATTATCGAATATCCCGGCGGCAAACACGAACTGATACTCGAAGCCGCCCCGCTGGGGTCGAGAGTGATACAAGACATTTTAACAGGACTCAAGCAGTAAGGTTTATCTTTTAAACACAGCTTCAATAAATGCCTGCATCAGCAATCAGCTTTGACAAAAAGCTTGCAGCTTGCTATAATTTTTAATAGTTTTATTTCAACGAGGAGAAAATAATGGGCAAGCTGATAATTCTTTCAGGTCCATCATGCGTTGGCAAAGGCCCTTTATTTAAAAGTCTATGCAAGTTTTACCCTACTCTGGCCGGCAGCCTGAAAAAGTGCGTACTGTATAACAGTCGAAGCCCCCGCCCGGGAGAAACCGACGGCGAGGAATACCATTTCCGCAAAAGAAAAACAATCGAAGCTTTAAGAGAGAATAATGATTATTTGGTTCTTGAAGTGCGTTGTGATTTGCAGGCGATGGATATCAGGGAGCTTACGAAAATGCTTCAGCGCGGAAACGTTTTTTTTGAGGGGAATCCGTTTGTGGTTTCCAAGCTGCTTAAGGCGGGAATAAAAGACAACATAAAAACACTGAAAATATTCCTCTCCCCGCTGTCAATTGGAGAAATTCAGGAGCTTCAAGAGATTGGCGTTTGTATCGAGAGTTTTATCACTGACATTATGAGACGCAAACTCCTTCGCCGCACAAATAAACATAAAGGGATTTTAAGCCAGAAAGACCTTGAAAACATTGAAATCAGAGCTTCCAGCGCATTTATAGAAATGCAAACTGCCTGCTTATTCGATGCTGTTATACCAAATCACGACGGCGAAGACAGCGAAAACTGGGACGCCTTCTATTACCCCATTGCCGATTCTAGAAAAACTCTTAAAACCTTCGTCCAGCTTTTACGAACCGGTCGCTGCGAAGAGGCTGAATATTGGCCTGAAAACCTGCTGAAAAAAACTTAATAAACTGAAACATAATGGAACTTAATCAAGACACAGCAACACAAAAGCTCGCATGCGAGAACATCAAAAAGCAGCTTAAAACTCTTACCAAGCGGCTCGAAGGAGCCAAATTTGCAAGAGAAATTGAGGATGTTCATAAAGTTCGAGTGGCCTCGAGGCGTTTAAGGGCGATCCTGAGGCTTTTTGGGGATGTTTACGGACAAGACAAAGCAGACAGCTGGCAGAAACAGCTCAAAAAGCTTCTCAAGGGGATGTCTGAAGCCAGAGACCTGGATGCTGAGATTATGTTCATTGAAGGGGTGCTCTCTGAAATCGACTACAACTCAAGAAGACAGATTCCCGGAATTAGAAGGGCTCTACTGAGAAAACAGCAGGCAAGACAAAAGATGCAGCCAAAAGTCGCCAAAGCGATTAAGCGTTTCGAGGAAAAGAATATTCTTATTGATATGCATCTGGAAACTGAACGTATTCTCTTTCCAATCAGAAACAGGGAGACAGCCAAGATTAGCGAACCGCTGCTTGAAAGGCTTAGAGAAAGAATAGAACCTCATAAAAACGACGTACTAAAAAAACTAAGCCTTCTGAAAGACATTCAAAACAGTGAGGGGCATCACAAGCTTAGAATTGCCGTTAAGAAAACCCGCTACTGCCTTGAAGCAGCTGATAAGGCCTTTGAAGGCTCGCTCAGCAATACAATATCGAAAGTGAAAAAATTTCAAACTTTGCTTGGCGATATGCACGACCGCGACGTTTGGAAGGCAGGCCTTGAAAACCTAATCAATGATGAAAAAGAAAGAACGATAGAATATTTCGGCAGCGCAAAGCCTTTCCCGCGTCTTCTTGCCGGAATGCAAACGCTCAAGGATAAGATAGAATCCCAGAGACTTCAGCTATACCAGCAGGCCTCTGAATATGCCGCTGTTGAGGTAAACGAACATTTTTGGAATAATATAGACGAACCCTTCAAAAATTCAGCGGCAGAATCAACTCCCGAAACTTAAAAGTGTCAAACTTATAAACGCGTATTTTTATTGAGTATGCGTTTTCTCTGTCTGCTGAAAAAAGGAACAGTAACTCTGATTCCAAGCTTGTGCGTAAAAACATCTTCCCAATGAGAGGCATAATCATAGCCTGTCCCTGCCTGATCGCATTTTTCCTGAATAAAATTAATAAGTTTTTCACGATGAGCGTTCATTTTCTCTATAGTCTTCTCCCGAATATGATGGGGGCTGAGATCTCGGCGGACAATTTCCTGAACCCCTTGAGCCACAGCATCTTCATCATCTTCCACATTCACCACATACTCATCACTGAACAGTTCATCTCTTCCTCCAATATTGGCTGTATTAACAATCCCCAGCCCGCACAGCAGATACTCAGCACTAACAAACATCGCACCTTCTTCTTTTGAAAGGCAAAGCCCGCAGCGTGCCTCGTTCATAACCTTGTATATTTTGCTGGACGGGACAGACTCTTTGTACTCGGCCTGCGGAAGCATTGCACGTATTTTGCTGTAATGCTCAATTTCTCTCTCCGAATATCCGCCCACAATCTTGAGGCTGTCAATTTTTCGCGCAAGTTCATGCCTTTTGAAGGGAGTTATCCTTGCTACGTATATCGCATCAAAGCTCTTTTTAATATCAGGAACAACTTTATATTTGCTTGTATCTATAAAGGCATTCTGATGGCAGAAGAAGCTTTTAAGCCCGGCATTCTGAATCTTCCTGTTCTCATCGGCGCTGTTTGCCATACACACATATTCAACAGCATCATTTTCAGCCTGAAAGCTCCGGATATCCTTCACCAAATCATCTATGCGCTGCTGAGTCTGCCTGTGCCAGCCGAGCATAAAAAGCACATAAGACATCCTGTCCTTTGGAAGCGTTTTTATTATTTGGTCTTTCGCCTTAAAGAAATCATATTCATAGCAGACTATTATCGGAGGAGAATAGTTGAGTATATAGCAGCGAAGATTTCCTCTGCTAATAATTGATTTAGCTAAATCTTTGAAGTAATCTATCATACTTAAACCTTAAAGTTATTTCTTCTAACTTGCAAAACTGGCCAAAGACACTTATAAAGATTCAGGAATCACTCAAGAATCCACCCTGCCTGCTTCTTATCCTAAACACAGCTGCAAGCATTTTCAAGGCATCTTTTACCGGGCTGATTTTCGACCCCTCCACTTCGTGCCAGTTTACCGGCACCTCAACAATCGAATGCCCCATGAGCTGTGCAAGATACAAAAGCTCAACATCAAAAGCCCAGCCGTTTTCAAGAGATCGCGTGAATATCTTATGGATTATATCCCTTCTGTACATTTTGAAACCGCACTGCGTGTCTTTAATCCCGGGGACTGCAAGGAAATTCACCATCTTGTAAAAGGCAGCCCCCATAACAGACCTCAGTCCTTCCCTCTCCTGCTGAACATCTCCTGCAGAGATATTACGTGAGCCGATCACGATTTTATCGCTTTTTTCAATAAAAGGAATAAATTTATCCAGCTCACTTATGGGCGTTGCACCGTCTGCATCTGCGTAAAGTCCATATCGCCCGTTTGCTTCAAGCATTCCTCTTCTAACGGCTGCTCCCTTGCCCTGATTTCTCACTTGACGCAGAAGCCTTACATTCGGATTTTTACATTCAAATTCCTGCACCACTTTAACAGTATTATCGCTCGAGCCGTCGTCAACTATTAAAACCTCAATTGACAGCCGGCTTTGATTTGCTTTGATATAATTCAACACATCCTTCATAAAAGACGGGAGCCTTTGCTCCTCATTGTAGGCCGGTATTACAATGCTTACATCAGGTGCCCCGTCAACCTCTTCATAATCCGGCACATCTTCTTCGGGGTATCTGTGGAGAAACTCGATAATCCTCGGATTAAAGAAGTCGGAAATCTTAAACTTGTACCTTGTAATGTAAACCGCTGATAAAGCGAGCACGGGAACTATTCTGAAAAAATGGAAAAGAGCACAAAGCCAGAAAACCGCAGGCGATTCAAAAATCAGCAAAGGCAGTTCAGCAAGACCAACTGCAAAGGGAACTGGAGAAAATTCTATAACGGCAGTTAATATCAGATATGCCGCCCATGAATCTGCCGGCGATACAAAATGATTAAACACTGAGGTTACAGCGATACCTTCAAGACCCCACACAAAAACACCAAACACAACAGAATTTAAATAGCTCAAAACGCCTATGTGTTTTCTCAAAACGGCAGTTAACAAAGCAGCGGCCGCTGAAACAGCAAAAAATACAGAAAAAACGGGACTGCTGTATAAAATTGAAACAAGCAGGCCGGCAAGTGAACAGATCAAATAAACCCCAAGCACCCTTGAATGAAGCCATAAGCTTATTTTCTCAGATTTAATTCGGGTTTCTCTTTCAAGGAACTCAGATTCAAAGGTCTTCTCCGGAAGCAGAGGGCTCATAAAATGCAGATACTGCATCACTACCTCAAACGACATAGACTGGTGCAAAGAAATCTCTTTGCCAAAAAAAAGCCTCCTTCGAAGACTCCTCAAAAACAGTCCCAAACACGCAGCTGCAAAAAGGAGAATGACAGCATTAACCGACAAATCCGTGATTTCAATCATACCGAAATGATAAATAAGAACTGCGAAAATCCCAATACCCGTTATAAACAGAAGCCTGTAAATTCGGAAAAGATCAAATATTTCTGGCCGCTTTACTTCCATTGTTAATTTTCCCGTTAATCCTTTTTTTTGTAAACCCAAAATCTGTTCAGCAGGAAATTGAATACAGTACCGCACAATATACCTGCCGCTGCTGCGAGGGTGAGCTGTTCAGACCAGAATTCAAAATTCCTGCTTAACGACATACTCACAGACCAGTTCACCACAGCCCCGATTGAGCAGCAGCAAACAAAGCCGAAGTACTGCTTAAGCCAGTGCCGATGTTTGCCGTAGCTGAATGTGAATCTTCTGTTCATTTCAAAATTCCAAGTCATTGCGATAATAATAGCAATTATTCTTGCGATTTCTATGGGCATAAAACTCATAAAGATGTTATACGACGATAAATCAACAACTGCTCCGGTAGCCCCGACAATACAGAACTGGAAGAATTTTGCCAAATCACCGTATTTATAATCGAACAGTCTTTTTATGTGCTGAATATATTTGAGCTGTTCCTGAAAACTGAGCTTACTGCTGCCGTATTTTCTGTCGGAAAAGAATATAGGAATTTCTTTGATATTTTTGCAGCCGCACTTGACGATAAGTTCAAGCCCAATTTTATAACCTACCGGGTTAAGGTAAGCGCTGTTGAGAAAAGTTTCTTTCTTCAAGGCAAAAAAGCCGGACATCGGATCTTTAGCATTAGAGAATGGAAGTGCCAGAGATTTAGAAATCTTACTGTTTAGATGTCTGAAAACACTCCAGCCTGCTTCAATTGACGCACCTTCTACGTACCTGCTGCCGATAGCAAAATCCGCTTCATCTTGTTTGATACAACTCACCAGCTCCGGTATAACATCTGCTGGATGGCTTAAATCTGCGTCCATACAGACCAGCACTGACCCCTTCGCCCTGTTAAACCCCTCTATAACTGCTAAGCTCAGGTCTCTGCTGCCTTTTCTGACAATCATAAATGCAGGAAAGCCTCCCTGCTGTAATTTTTCCACTTCTTCAACAGAGCCATCCTGACTGTCGTCATCAACCAGAATTATCTCATGAGGGATTTGAGACTCAGTTAAAACTTTATGAATCTTCCTTACAATTAAAGGTACATTCTCTGCCTCTTTGAATGTAGGAACGACAACACTAACCAGCTCGCCATTGTCATTCTCTGATAAAAAATTTGTTTCGACAGCCGGCTGGTTGTTTGTCATCTCAAAATCCCTAAACAAAGTTTTTTTCCATTTGCAGTGCTCTGAGAATAGTCTCATCGAGCTCCCGCCCACACTTCACTATATTACTGTTTTTAATCGCGTCAGCTCTGATATCAGAAACTATAATACTTCTAACAGCTTCGCTATAATTGCTATTCTATTTCGCAGAATATATATGAATCATTTTCGAATAGAGTTTCAGAATTATCAAGAAAATTTTCATTAACCGAAATAAATCTTCCTTGCTCATTTTTATTTACCAATATATGAGTAACTGCCCTTTGACGGGCGAAATCTTTCAATCCTTCACGCGCTTCTGAAAAGAGGATTTCAGTTTCCCTTCTCACAGCTTCGGGAGTTTGCTGGGTGCTCCCGGCCACTACAGGTGCCGAGCTGAATCTAAGAGCCCTGTTAGATTCTTTAATACCTGAAAGCAGAACATCATCTTCCGTGAGATTTTCTGAGATAAAGCTGTATGCCTCAAAAGCATCTTGCGTATAAAAGAATCTGGCGTCTTTGATGTAAACTTTGCCGAAATTTGCAGCCACCTGATATGCCGGCGTAAGAAAAGTAATACAAAGCAGCAGCCCGCAGAGCGGATATGTTAATTTTGGGGGCAGCTTTGTCTTAGCAAGTCTTTTGAGAAACAGCACAAAGAAAACGGCCAAAGGCACACAAATTCCAAGTATAAACCGCCTTGAAAAGTCAAACGGGGAATACATCAGAGCCGTTTGAAGCAGCAGCCATATTGATAAGAATTTCAGTTCAATGCCCATTTGCTTGAATTTAGGCAATCTTACAATACACTCAATATAACCAAGCGAGAGCAATCCGAAACCAGCTAAAATTACAAGGAAATTAGGGGGCAGATTAACATTCTTCTCTGCCCACAGGCTGAAACCTGAGTTCGTTTTGAGCACATAATACTGATATATGAGCGAGGCAAGAAACAAAACGCCGTAAGTAAAGTATCCCCAGAAAACACGCATCCGAAAACGCCATGCCTTGCAAATCCTAAACAAAAGAAACAATGAGAAGGATATAAAAGCTATCGGCACAAGATCGTAGGAGTGTGAAAGGCCAATCAGGAATACCGAAATTGCAGAAAGCAAAAAGGGTTTGAAAGACTCTCTTTTCTCGCCGAAATATATGCCGCCGTAAATCAGGACTATTAGCAGATAGCTCCAAATGAACAGAGGGGTATAGTTGATTGAGTTCCATATAGTCATCTCAGGCATCCACAGATCTCCCGGGAAGGAAGACATCGTCTCCCCTGAAACCTCCACCCCTGAGATAAAGCTGTATATCTTTCCAAACAGCCCGAAGCCCGAGCCTAACATAAGAGCAAGCAGGCCAGTCGTAAGCCAGCTGCCCGTTAAAACTTTCTTGAGCATTTCCCAAGCCGCAAATCCAAATAAAACAGCAAAAACATACTTGGAGACAAGATATACAAACCCCAGAGGCAAATAGAGCAGCCCTGAAACACCTCCCAAAAACAGAAAAAGTGTATGTATATACTCCCTCTCGTGCGGTATATCACAGCAAAGATTCAAGAACCTTATATGCCCTTCCTGGGCCTGCTTCATAAAGCTGTAATATATATTCTGATCGTGAGAGTTCATCAAATAGCCGGTGAAGAATGTGCTGCCGCTGAAAAGATAGCCGGCGATATATGGAGCGAGAAGAACTAAAGGTATAAGCAGAATAATCAGCAGGCGCCCTTTATGACTGCTGTAAAACTCGGTGATTTTTGAAAATTTATCCATACTAACCATTATAAGCCTCTTTACTAAAATTACTCAACCGAATTCTGCGAATTTTTATCCCGCGCTACAAAAAGATAAAACGCCCATATACTGAGAAAAATGCATACTATAGGATATACAGGAAACATATGCTGGTATTGTTGAGCGCCATTAAAACTCGTCAAATATACAATAGAATTGCCCTTCACAAAACTCCCGAGAAATTCCGCTGCCCTGTATATAATCGATTCAGGTACGATAAAGAATCCAACAAAGCCGGCAGTTACAGCAGCCTTAAAAAACTCTTGTTTCCTTAAATAAATGTTTATTAGATAAAGTGCAAACGGCAGAATAAAGACAAGGTCGTAAAGCCGATGATACGATATTAACATCGTCAGGCAGGCAGTTAAAAAAATAAGATGCATACTTATATCTTTATCTTTCCGGCTTAAATACAAAGAGTAGATAAATATAGCCCCGCATAATGTCTTGGCGGAAATTTGAAGCCATTTAACAGCTATAAAATCGAGCTGCAGCATATTGTAACCTCCACCTTCATAAGAATTAAACCCATATATGTTAACCCAATAAAAAATATTATCTACATAACTTGAATAAAGCTCAATTAGGTTATGGCCGAAAACCATCGGAACAGCTCCGAAAACCAAAAACAGCACAAATGAGCAAATGCAGAGCTTGTGCCGTTTTTTCAGGAAAAGCACAGGCCCGAATAGAGGGAGCATGGAGTATTTCAGCACCGCAGCGGCAGCGAAAAAGATCACTTTTAAGTAGAATGGTCTTATCAAAAGAAGTGAAATCAAAAAGAATGAAACAAATATTGTGCTCTGTCCATGATTGATGCTTGCAAAATAAGGCGTGGAACTCATAAAAACAAATAAGCTGAGCAGAAAACCCGAATCTAAAAGACCTGTTTTGCCCTTATTCATCAAGCCCTTTTTTTTGAATAATAAATAAAAAAGTCCCACGGCTATTACTGCATTAAGCAGCAGAAATACATAACCTGCAGCATCAGAAGATAAAAAGGTGAAAGGATAAAAAAGCGCTGAATAGCCGGGGAAAACCATAGGAGGCTCTCCCCACTGATGGGATAAATTTTCAAGTATATATGGGTTAAGCCCCGTTCTTACAGTCTTTGAAACATCATAATAAGCAAGAAAGTCAATAAAATTTCTGTCTTTGATTAAAACCTTAACGAGCCTTGCAAGGGCAATAAAACCAAACAGACCAGTAGCGCAATAAACTAATTTTCGCGAATAAACAATCTTTTTCAACATATATATCCCGACAAGACACCTGTTTTTAATATTTACTGCATCTTTTCAGCCGAAAGCTAAAAAGAGGGTTCAGTACAACCTTAATACGATTACAAACTAGGGAAAAACGGCTTAAGCACCGTTTTATCAGCTAATGTCCCGTAAACCATGCCTCCCGGAGCAGGTTCTATAATCTCAAGAGCCGGCGTAACAAATATCCCTTTATCAAGCGCAGTTTGAGGCTCTTTCAAAACATCTACAATCTTAAGATCGTAATCGTATGAATTGCAGGTTCTGCATATCTGCTTGAGATTTTCGATTGCCATAGCTGAATTGAGTCCTTTTCCGGCAACATATAGCCTTAGAACCATTTTGGAATTTTCGCTGCTCATCCCCTGCTCTCCGCTCCTGAATACACGCCGCCGATTTTTATTCCGTTGTCTGTTATTTTGAAAAGATGACACTGACTCGAATGCGCCCTGGCCCTTGATTTGAGTATCAGCAGAAGTCTATTCAAACGCCCCTGAAATTCAACGTTTCTAAGTAAAATCACAGTGTCAATCACAGAAGAAAGATCAATTCCTGTAATTTCCCTGCCCTCTCTCTCGTTGTCAGCAAGATTTGTCAGCAGGGTTGTAATGCCTCTTTGTTTGCAGTAGTTTATCAGCCTAAGGATATAATCGAAGGCCGCATGCTTATCTCCCATTCGCCTGCAGGCGGATATCGCATCAACCACAAGGAATCCCGGATTAAACTCTTCAATAAGATGAAAAACCCGCACCAGATGCTCCTCCACGCCCAGCGCTTCGGGCATAACAGGGTGAAATTTAAGCAAACCGTTGTTGATGTGGTCTTGAAGGTTGATGCCCGGGCTTCGCATACCCATAACCACAGCCTTCTGAGATTCCTCAAAATCTATATAAAGAGCCTTTTCCCCTTTTTGACATATTGAACTGACAAACGAGCAGACAAGGGTGGTTTTCCCTGTGCCGGAGGTACCTGAAATCAGGTTGCAGGAATTTCTCCTGTATCCGCCTGCAAGGAGCTCATCAAGTTTTTCAATCCCGCTGGAAACAGACTCGCCGAGACCATTGTGCTGAAGAGAGGCGGTGGTAACAGGGATGATTTGCACTCCGTTTAGGTATATTGCAAACGGATATTCATTCCTGCCGAAGTCCGAGCCGCGGCACTTAAGAACTCTAAGCCGCCTTGTGGCAATCTGATTGTGAACGCGCTGGTCTAACTGTATAACGCAGTCGCAAAGATAATCCAGGAATTCGTAGCGGTTGAAGTCGCCCGAATACTTTTTTATCGTAATCACAGTGGTTATTTGATTATCATCAAGCCAATTTTTGAAACTTTGCAGCTCATTACGCTCTTTTACAAGGTCATCCAGGAGCCTTAGAATGACATCCTGACCATCAATTAGAATTCTCTTTGCATTGATCCTTGCTGCTTCGCTGTCAATGATTGCCAGCAGCCCAGAGAAATCAAACTTTCCCGAAAGGACTGCTTGAGGGTCTATCCTTGCCTGAATTATTGAAAGCTTATTTTCTTTTTCAAGCTTCCTGAAATCCCAGCCAAGGGTTAAAGCATTATTCTTCAGGCTTTCAGCTTTCTCTTCAAACGAAAGAATTATGCCCGGCTCGCTTTCGATTGCGCCGCGGTATATAAACTCCGAGCCAAGAATCGTCTTGCCTGTACCGGGGCCTCCATTTATGAGAGTAAGCGAACCGGCCGGCAGACCGCCCATCAGTATTTCATCCAAGCCTTTAATTCCCGTAACTGCCTTCGAGATTCCGGCAGTTTCAGTAGATTGTTCGTCTTGCGAAGATTCGGAATACATAATATCAGTACCCTTTCCAAATAAAACTGAATTCCCATTGTAACTCCGAATAAAATATCAAAGTCACAGGCTGATTTCAAGAAATAAAATATTTTTGAGATATGAAGATTAGCCATATCATTTAACCTTCACAGCGCACCAGCGAACAAAACAAACAAATCAAAGGTAAAAGATTAAAAATATTAACCTAATTATTGAAAATTCTTCTATGTGTATTTGTTTGACTTGCAGGTTTTAATATTTTAAAATTAGTGTATGATAACTTATTTGAGGTCGCAGATTATGAGAAGAAATATTATATATATATTACTCCTGCTTTTCCCGGCTGTGCTGGCCGCCGCAGAAAGAGATATTCCCCGTACCGGTCAGCAGGCATATCAGCAGAGGAGAATCAACAAAAATACAAACAGGGCAAGATACAACACACCCTCTACTCAGCTTCAGAGCAAAACCAGCCCATACACAGGGAACTACAATTACTATGAACGCCAGCCTGGATACCAAAATTATTCTCGAGCAGGTGTGGATGTAAGCGGTCGGCAGTACAACCAGAATCCAATCACCACTTACAGAGAATATGACCGCTATTCAAAATCCTCTACAGGACTTAAATACAGCTATCCGCTCAGCGGGACTAAACTCCCCCACCGCATCACTGACCGCTCCAATCTAAAGACAGGGATGCCGGAGTATGAAGAGTACCTGAGAAATAAAGTGCTTTCAGAAACCAGATACGGAAGAAACGTAAAAATAGATTCAAACAAGCTAAAAAACAGCGAATACTCCTCTAGAAAAGATGCAGACAGATATTCCCTTCCTGAAAATTTTGAACAGGAGCATCAAGACCTTATCACAAAGAAATATGTCCAGGACCTCATTGCTAAAGAGCAGGGAAAAGTTAGCAGCAAAGACCCATTAGACGAAATCCTCAAGCCGCAGGAATCGGCAGACCCAGACCAGCAAAGGAAAATCAATAAAGAGTCTGAACTGAGAAGAACAGAAAAGAAAAATGCAAAAGAAAATCCTCAGATGCTTGATCCTGCCGCTCAACAGAGGCAGGATGATAAAGACGTTTTTGAAAGAATAAAAGAGGAAATTCAAAGCTACAAAGCAACATCGCAGCAAAAAGACGGGCAGAAAGACCAGACTGGCGAAGATAAAGACAGTACTGATCAGAGCAGCAAGAAGCAGCTTACGGCTCGGGAGAAATACAAGAAATACGTGGAAGATTTCGAGAACCCTAAATCTCAGTCTGAAAAAGATATTGAGAAATCACTGGAAATTGCGGTTCCTGAAGGTGACGACCTTAGGCAGCAGGCGGAAAATATCCTCGGAAAACATTCTACTTTTGCCACCCTCTCAAACGATAAATTCAATACATATATGCGTAAGGCCGAAAAGCTTATGTCGCAGGGGCAGTATTATAAAGCTATCAACGCATATAAAATTGCCAAGATATACAAAAAATACGACCCTCTCTGTCATCTGGGAATCTGTTTTGCGCAATTCGCAGCAGGCGAATATCTCAGCAGCTCAGTAAGCCTGAACAGGGCAATGCTGATATATCCGGATATAGTGAAAATGCGGGTTGAGCTTACTGATATTATAGGCAGCAGAGATATAATCGAAAACAGAATGGTAGATATTGAACGCTGGATAGAGAGAAACGGCTCCAGCAAGCTGGTTTTCCTGCTTTCATACATATACTATCAGATGGACAATACCGAATGGGCACGTGAGCAGCTTCGAAGAACAAAAGATAATTTCCGAGACGATGGTTTCAGGAAAAACGCCGGCCTTCTTGCAGATGAGGTCGGGGCGGATTTCAGCTCATCAACTGAGGCTCAGGAGCAGTTAGAGCAGTAGTATGAAGCAGAAAATTCACCTCAAAGCCGCAGCCGCGGTCTTTCTCGGGGCTGTGATGTGTGCTTTGGCTTTTGCTCCATACAATTTCAGCTGGCTTGCCTGGATTGCTTTTGTGCCGGTTCTGCTGAGTTTGAGTGCAGATAAAGGCCGGTTTCAGCCCTTTATCTTCTGGCTTGCAGGATTCTCGCTGTGGCTTTTCAGTACAGACTGGTTTATAAACATTGCATTCGCCGCGTGGATTGCTGCTGCAGCTATTATGGGTGTAAAGTGGGTGCTGATGTACTTTGCACTGCGTTTTCTGCATCAAAAAGGAATTTTCTTCACTTTTGCTTTCCCTATTGTTATTGCAGGGCTTGAAGCCTGCCAGGGGTTTCTGTTCGGCGGTTTCGACTGGAACTTCCTCGCACACAGCCAATATCGTTTTCTTCATTTGATCCAGATTGCAGATATTACAGGCGCAGCGGGGGTAAGCTTCGTGGTGGCGATGGTAAACGGATATTTGGCTGATGCAGTTCTCATAACCCGAAGGCTTATAAAAGAAAAGCCTGAGATAAACGTTAAAATGCTTGCCAAATACGGAGCTCTGGATGCCTCATTAGTTATTGTAATTGCCTCCGTACTGCTTTACGGTAATTTCAGAATAGAAAACGAAAAGCTTACAGAAGGCCCGCTTATCGGGATAGTGCAGCCGGACGTGCCATCCACTGCCAAAGGCATTCAGGTGAGCTATGACAAAATGCTCGAAAGACTTGAAAATCAAACAGCTCTTTGCAGGCAGAGCGGAGCAGATATCATTGCCTGGCCTGAAACTATGATACCGGCACCCATGAATAAAGAGTATATCGACTGCTGCCGGAGCGATTCTCTGCCTCAAAAATTCTACACAAGAATCAAATCGCTCACTGAAGAGTTCACCCTGATTGCCGGAGCGCCTTACGCAACACTGAAAATCGAAAACCAAAGTCTTCAGTTTGACAAGGAGTACAATTCCGCTGTCATCTTCAAGCACGGTCGGCTCCTCGAAAACAGGTATGACAAAATTCGCCTCGTACCCTTTGGCGAATACATCCCCTTTGGACACATAGGCTGGATAAATGATCTGATTATGCATTTCAACCCGCAGGGGCTGGATTTTACTATTGACCGAGGAAACAGCTTGCAGAGATTCAGGCTCAAGGCCGATAGCAGAGAAATTTTGATCACTCCCTCAATCTGCTATGAGGATACCGATGCAGAATTCACCAAGAAATCGCTTCATACTAAGGGCGAGAAGTCTGATCTGCTTCTAAACATAAGCAACGATGGCTGGTACGTAAAATTCGACGGCGACGGCACCGCCCGCGCAGGGAAAGAGCATTACCAACGCACAGCAATTTCGGTTTTCAGGGCAGTAGAAAACAGAATAACTCTTATGCGTTCAGTAAACACAGGCATAAGCTGTATGATAGACCCGCTGGGAAAAATGATAAACGGATACGAAGCTGGCAATCTGCCCGAAAAAGCATTAAACAGAGGAGCAGTTGAAGGATGGTTCAGCGACAATATAATACTCTGCAGAAGACGCAGCTTTTTCAGCTGGCACGGCAGATGGTTTTCACGAATCTTCCTGAAGGTGCTAATAGTTATATTTGCTGCAATAATAATCGAAAAATTATGGCTAAAGAGAAATAATAAAACGGAGCAAAATGCTGAAAGATAAATTTATCAAAATCAAATATATCACTGTTTTAAGCCTGTTAATGCCATACATTTGTTTTGCAATGGGAGACAGCCGCTCCAGAGGCATTGAAGAAGGGCTTCCTTTGGAGGAAAAGGCAAGATGGAAAGTAATGGAGATACTTCAAAACAGCAGTGTTGACCTGCAGATGGATGCTGTTGAAGTGGCAGCGAAAAGCGGCGATGAGACCCTGCTTTCTAACGTTATGCCTATCCTGAACGATGAAAGGGCGCCCGAGCCAATTAAATTTGCCTGTCTTATGGCGATTGGAGATGCGAAATATTCAGGCGGGCTGAAGTTTGCGGAAAAGTACAAAACCAATGAAAACCCCAACCTGAAAATGGCGGCGGCCTATGCTCTGATAAGGCTTGGAAGGGATTCTAACTCCAACTGCAAGATAATACTAGAGCAGCTCGACTCAGAAGACCAGAAAACCAAAGATAATGCGGTTTTGCTTCTGGGAAAGGCTGGCCAGCGCAAATATATCAGGGTTCTGCGGTGGCTCTTCAACAATGAAGATTCCACCGAAAGAAGCAAGCTTCTGATTGTTGAAGCGCTTGCACGTCTGAGAGACCCGGAGGCCCGCTCAAAGGCATGGGCTCTAATGATAAGCAAAAGAGCCGACGACCGCGTTATGGGCATAACCTCAATGCAGAAGCTAAAAACGCTAAAAGCTAAAGACGCAATTCTTACTATGCTTGATGACGGCGTCCTTGAAGTGAGGCTTGTAGCAGCTGAGAACGCGGCTCTGCTCGGAGATAAATCGGGCAAGGATATCGTTGTTGATTTCTTCGATAATAAAGTTAATAAGCTGGACAAGAAAGACAGAGACAGAGCCCTCCTTCACGCAATAGATGCAGCGATTGCAATAAAAGATGTTGACACTGCCTCTTATGTGCCCGATTATTTGGATTACGATTCTAAAAAGATTCAGCTTAAAGCTGCTCAGGCTGTCTTGAGTATGTAGTATGTCTCTATTCTACGCAGAAAATATTAGTCCCGAGACAGTTTTGGACAAATCCGAGGCAAGGCATCTTGCTGCCTTTCGCATAAAAGAGGGCGATCAAATACAAATTTTCGACGGGAAAGGGACATCTGCTTTAGCCATTGTAAAAGAGATAACAAAAACAATCGCCAAACTTGAAATTCTAAACACTAAGAAATTTACCCCGCGGCAAAATGGAAAAATAACGCTGATTGTAAGCATCGCAAAGGGACAAAGGTTCGACTGGCTTATCTCAAAAGCTGCTGAGCTTGGAGCAGATTGCATTATGCCCGCTTTATTCGAAAGAACTGTAAAAACTGCAAGCGGGAAAAACCTTCTCGAAAGATACAGGAAGCTTTCAATCTCAGCCTGCAAACAAAGCGGTAATTTATTTCTGCCCAGGATATACCCTCCGGACAGATTCGAAGAACATTTGAAACAGCTGAGTGATTCAGTTTTTCTATCGGCAAGTTTGTCAGATAATGCCCGATCTTTGGTCGAAATTGATTTAGACATTTCAGCCAATTATGCCGTTTTTATTGGGCCTGAGGGCGGATTCACAACAAGAGAAGAGCAAATTCTCAAAGACTCTGGTGCAGAAAACATATCCCTCACTTCAACAACCCTCAGAACAGAAACTGCGGCAGTCTGCTGCTGTTCGTATTTAGCTCTAATGCGGGATTCGGCAAGGGCATAAAAATTACTGTGGGTTAATCTCCTTGAAACGCTTATTTATATTTACCAGGCAGTTTTATATGATATAATCTAAGAGAAATAATCTTTAACTATCCGAGGAACGAATGCTTACAGCCACATTCAACGCAAATTCAATCAGAACGAGAAAAGAGATAATAAAAGACTGGCTCACAGAAAAAAAGCCTGATATTCTCTGTATTCAGGAAACCAAAGTGCAGGACAAAGACTTTCCGACATCCTTCTTTGAAGACATAGGATATAATGTTTATT
This sequence comes from Sedimentisphaera cyanobacteriorum, assembly GCF_001997385.1. Taxonomy (NCBI): domain Bacteria; kingdom Pseudomonadati; phylum Planctomycetota; class Phycisphaerae; order Sedimentisphaerales; family Sedimentisphaeraceae; genus Sedimentisphaera; species Sedimentisphaera cyanobacteriorum. The sequence goes on from NZ_CP019633.1 coordinate 914,441, forward strand.
TCAGCGGCCAAAAGAGCTATAATGGAGTAGCTGTTTTGTCTCTTCAGGAGGCTTTGAAAGTGGAATACGGGCTTGATTCAGAACCCGAAGACAAAAGCAGGCTGGTTTATGCAGAATTCCCCGATATTCATATAGTTAATACATACATCCCGCAGGGCAGCAGCCCGGAATCAGATAAATTTCAGTACAAACTTGAATGGTACCAAAGGCTCAAGGCCTTTTTCAGCAGGAAATTCACTCCGCAGGATAACGTTTTATGGCTCGGGGATATGAATGTTGCACCTGAAAAGATTGATGTGCACAATCCTGAGGGGCTCCTCGGACACGTTTGCTTCAGAGAAGAAACATGGAACGCCTTTAAGGATGTAATGAGCTGGGGATTCACCGACATCCTCAGGAAGCATTACCCCGAGGATATTATTTATACTTTTTGGGACTACAGAGCGGGCTCTTTCCCAAACAACAAGGGCTGGCGCATTGACCATATACTGGCAACCGCCCCGCTCGCTGAAAAAAGCGTAAAATGCTTTGTGGATTTAGAGCCGCGTAAAAAAAATAAACCCAGCGATCATACTTTCTTGGCAGCGGAGTTTGATATATGAAAAACGTAATCTCAACCAACAGAAAAAAATTGATTATACTTCTAACGCTTCTTCTTTCAGCATCTGTTAGTTTTGCAGGACTTTCGGGCAGTTCACTTGAGACAAAACGAAAAATGAGGGAGATTAATGCCAGAAGACTCTGTATGACGGGGCTTGCAGGAGAGAATACTCCCATGAGCATAAAGGGCTTCAGTTCACTTTTTCTAAACAACGATGCCCTGAACGCCAATGAAGAGATGCTCAGATACCTCCAGGGCGAGCTCGGTTCGGCAGCTGAGGATGCAGATCAGCAGAGCGTGAAGGATATTGAAGAAGACCTTGACTGGTGGCTCAGGCTGTATTTTGAATTCCATCCGGACAAAAATCAAAGCAAGCACGGTCAGCTCAGCAGCACACTGGCAGAAGAACTTGAATCTGTTTTCTTTACGTATGCCTCAGTTATGAGCAATTCTGAACAGGTGCAAGGCGAGCTGATATGGTCTGTGGAAGGAAATAAAAGCAAAACTATTAAACGCTGGATAAGAACCTATCTCTGCATAGAGGCAGTACGAAATGAACAGAAATTCAAGGCTGCCGAATTCAGCGATGGAAGAACGATTGAATATCATTATGCTTTGTGGACTGAATTCTTAGAGCTTTTCGTCCTCGAACACTGTAAATTCGGGCTGTTTCCGCAAATTTTTTCAAGCCCCGATCAGGCCTCTATGCTGATAAGCCTATTTAATCTTTATGATTTCTCGAAAAACAGTGATCTCAAGAGAAAAGTTGACATCCTTATCACCTTTATCCTCGCAGACTGGTCTCACCTGCACTACAATGGAGTTTATGCAGGAGCCAGAACAGGAATGAATTTTAATTCGCCGGATATCTATTCTAGAAAAGATAAATGGCGGTATTACGCCGCACCGTTCGTTGGAAGCAGCAGCGAATGGCTTGAAAAAGATAAAAACGATTATTCTAACGATTTCGGAATATATGTTTCCGCAACAACAAATTACCAGCTTCCTGATGTAGTTCTGGCATCAGCTCTCGGCAAAAAACCCCGAAAGAGCTTTGTTTCGATATCCGCCTACCCCGCATCAATTATAGAAAAGCAAGGCAGGCAATACCTTGACAAGGACGGGGAAAAGTTCCTCTCATACTCATACGTAACAAATTATTACTGCCAGTCTTCAATAATTGCAGACCCAACTGCCGTTAGCGGATATGAAGATGATGAAAAAACAAACATCACCAAAGATGCATTTGAAAATACAATGACCGGCCTGACTTTTCAAAGCAGCCCTGGAAGCATAATTTATCCCGTACTTCGAAACCAAGACAGAGAGATAAGAGATTACAACTCATTGATTACCGCACAGAACAAAAATATAACAATTTATATTCCAAATCGAAATAAGTACCCCGAAGGTGCGGTTGAACTGATAATGACATCCGGTCTTTCTTCCAATATGCAGCGAAGCAGCGGGTGGAAAATCTTCAAAATAGCGGGCGTATGGACAGCCGTAAAAGGCTTCTCTCCAAAGAACGGTCAAACAACTGCTGAAGGCAGATGGGCAAACGGAAATAGACTCATTTTCGACAAAGAAAAGGGACCTGTTGCAATGGTAACCGGCCTGAGCTATAAATACAAAGATTTCGAAGCCTTCACGGCTTATCTCGAAAAGCAATTTGCTTCAATTAGAGAAGGCAAGCTTACTTTCTACGGGGTGAACACTGACAACGACCCTGCAAAAATACAAGCAGACCTATCGGGAAGCGAGCTGCCTCAGGTTAATGGTAAAAAACCAAAACTCCAAAAAGAATATCTTTACGACTGCCCCCTTATAAGGTCTAAGCAAGGCAGCGGAATTCTATTTTTCAGCAATGAATCCAAAAGTATGGTAATTGATGTTGTCAAAGATATAATCTCAGAAAGCTGAGAGAGAATATCATTCGGCAAACATAAAACCTCCCGCTTTAAAACGAGAGGTTTTTTAAGATCTATTTTCAGCTTTTATTGATCAAGCCGTCTAAAAGGTAATATATCGAGTCGGCGTAAATCTTTTCGCCGTCAAGCTTAAAATCCTTAAATTCCGGCATTGCCATCGTCTTCTGAAGATTAGCCGAGGGCTTTATTAAAGACATCAATCCCGCAGACATCCCGTAATGATAATAAATAAACATTTGGCACTCTTTTACAGAGAGTTGCGGAAAGTGTTTCTGGATAATTTCTGCACCCTTTTCGATAAGCGGAAAAAGACGGCTTTTGTAATTGAAAAGCCCTTTTTCTGAAGAATATCTTTCCAGTGAAGCGCCGAGTCTGGTAACCAGCCTTAAGAATCTATCGCAATCCAGCGTATTTTTCGCCCATGCAGACGCAAAAGACTTAACATTGCCTTTTTTAACACTTGAGAGTTTTTTATTCTGATAGTCGAGCATTAGATCAAAATACTTAATTACCAGACGGAGGAAAATATCTTCCTTTGTTAGAAAATACCTATAGATATTAGGTTTGCTTATCTCAGCTCCTCGTGCGATATCATTAAGACTGATCTCTTCGAAATCTTTTTCCTGAAAGATCTTATCAGCAGACTGCAAGATTTCATCAGTACGAAATTCCTTTTGCTCAGGAGTTCTTGCACGAACCCAGTTCTCCCTTGGAGTGCTCATTATTACACCTCTTACTTAGTTTCCCCAAAATCATTGATTTTTCAGGAACGACTACTTAATAATAACATCAACTAAATTACCCGTTTTTACACAAGTTACTAATCTGGATTTACATTGAGTTTACAGCGGTAAACTTCTACTATTGTTTTGACATATAAAAATTGAAATGCAAGAATATTAACATATAATGCCGTTAAAAATTTGAATATTTAATAAAAAACAGGAAAAATTAAATGAAATTTACAAAAATGCAGGGCCTCGGGAATGATTATGTTTATGTTAACTGCTTTGAAGAGACTGTTGACCGCCCGGCAGAAATGGCAAAATGGGTTAGCGACAGGAACTTCGGCATCGGTGCTGACGGGCTGATCCTAATATGCCCCTCACAAACAGCAGATGTGAAGATGAGAATGTTCAATGCAGACGGCAGCGAATCAGAGATGTGCGGCAACGGCATCCGCTGCGTAGCCAAGTATTCTTTCGATCATCGCCTTGCAGAGCCGGGGACAAGCTTTTCAGTTCCCGGTCAGCGTCCCTGTCCGCATTCACTGAATATTGAAACAGGCAGCGGCATCCTTAAGGTGGGAATTATTCCGGGCGAAGACGGTAACGCTGAAAGCGTATGTGTTAATATGGGAAGACCGGTTCTCTCGCCGGCAGAAATACCTGTTAACTTCGAGGGTGAGAGGATTGTAGATGAACCCTACGACTATACCGGCACTCAGCTCAGAATGACCTGCGTTTCAATGGGAAACCCGCACGCTGTGTTCTTCTGCGATGATCTTGAAGGGCTTGAACTGGAAAAGATCGGTCCTTTCATCGAAACAGACCCCATATTTCCGAAAAGAACCAACGTGCATTTTGTCAAGGTGAACACGCCGGAAGAGATAACGATGAGGACTTGGGAAAGAGGCTCAGGAATCACCCTCGCCTGCGGGACTGGTGCCTGCGCTTGTCTGGCGGCGTGCGTTCTAAACGGAAAAAGCCAGAGAGCAGTGCTCTGCCATCTGCCCGGAGGAGATTTAGAGCTTCACTGGTGCGAAGAGGACGACAGCATCTATATGACCGGCGCTGCTACAGAGGTTTACAACGGCTATCTGCTAGACTGAAATCGGGTACCGGCCTGCTTTAGTTTATGCTCAAAGACAGCTTTTCTACAGCCTCCTCAGTGTTTTGAGAGTTTACAAGCTCCTCAAGCTTAACTGGCATTTTTGGTGAGGCTGTAATTTTTAATTTCTTTCTGTCTCCGTTTATCATCTCAAGCAGAGCAATAGAAAACTGCCGGGCAATATCAGGGGTTTTCGCCCCGGGCTGAGAATTCACAATCTGTGCGGAAGCCTGCTGCCTGAGCATTTCAGGTGTCTGATTGGAATTATGAGCAGCCGCTGCGAAAATTTTGTCTATCAGAGTTTCATTTATCAGCTCAAAAGACATATGCTCCAAAGCTATATCCAGCAGCAGTTCGGGCTTACCCATCGGATTTTTAACCCCTTGGTGTTGAAACTCTTGAGCCTTGACCATAAATCTGGCTATATCAAAACCGGAAACTTCAACCTTTTCATTAAGCTGAAATATCCCTTCAAATTCTATGGAAGCATTCATAAAATGTTTATTTTTCTGAAAATCGGAATTGGAAGTTATTTGGTAGTTTACTACAATTTCTTCTCCAAGCTCCAAAGATTGTACTACCGAATTAATCTGCTGAAAAAGCTGCTCTGCTACAATAGGGTTCTTTGAGAGCTTTTCAAGATTATCATTTACCGGAACTGAAATTTTTTCGAAACTCACATCCATAGATTCAGGGATAGGTCTTGTCCGCCCGTTTGGCATTTGAACTTCAATGCCGGGTTTATAGTCGTTGATTATAACGCTTCCAATGCTTCCGCCTAAGAATGGAGTTGAAACTTGTATATCTTCAATTGATACGCTCTGCTTGAGAAGTGATGCATTAACTTTATCGTATTTAAGATCGCAGAAGTTTTCCCAGCCCGCAAAAACAGCGTCAACCTTTGCCTGCGCCTTTCTCTGGACAGTTAGCTTAACCCCGAGTGCAGAAACGCCGAAAAAAACTGCCAAAACAATTAACGCTAACAGCGTTTTTTTATTTTTTAAGATCATTTGTTTTTCCTTTACTAATGTTTTTTAAGACAATACCAACTTAAACTTTCACAGTCAAATAAAATACTCAGAAGAATGAAATTCCCTTAGAAAAACGAAATGTATTTTGCTTGAAAGATTAGGGCGATACAATAAACTCTCCAGCATGGAGAAAATGAAAAAAGCCATAAACCAGCTTCTTGATATTGACAATTTTTTCAGCGGGGGCTTCGCAGTAAAAGGCGAGGGTATATTTGAGGATTTTGCAGGGGCTAAGAATGAAGCCGAAACAGAAACAATTTCCCGCCCTGCTGAAACTAAAGGAACGGAAACTGAATTGAGTAAAACTGAGCAGTTAGAAAAAATAGCGGAAGAAGTTAAAGTCTGCACGAAATGCAGTCTGAGCGAGTCCCGAACGTTCGCTGTGCCCGGGGAGGGCAATCCCGATGCAAGGATAGTGTTCGTAGGCGAAGGCCCGGGCGGCGATGAAGACAAAAGCGGGAGTCCGTTTGTAGGCAGAGCCGGACAGCTTCTCACAAAAATAATAAATGCTATGAAGCTCTCTCGAGAAGATGTGTTTATATGCAACGTGATAAAATGCAGGCCTCCGAACAACAGAGACCCTCTTAAAAGCGAAAAAGACGCTTGCAGAGATTATCTCTACAGGCAGCTTGCTGTTATAGAGCCGGAGATTATAGTGGCTCTCGGCTCGCATGCAGCACAGGAACTTCTTCAAACAGATACAGCTATCGGAAAACTTCGCGGCAGATTTCACGACTTTACGATAAAAGGCGGAACAGAAACCATAAAGTTTATGCCTACTTACCATCCGGCATATCTCCTGCGAAACTACAGTACAGAAAACCGAAAAAAAGTTTGGGATGATATGCAACTGGTTATGCAGGAGATCGGCATTAAATCCTGAATTCAAACTGAAATTTTAACCCGCAATTAGGGATTTTCATCTGTGAATTATTTCAAGAGACTGTTAAAATATATTTGGCCGCAATGGCCGCGGATAATTGTAATACTTGTCTGCGTGTTCGTTATTGCCCTAACATTTTCAGCAAGCTTTCTCACTGTTATACCGCTTTTGAAGGTTATGATGGGGCAGGAAGGCCTGCACGGCTGGGCACACAGAAATATCTGCAGCTACAGATACGGAATTGATTTTTACGTACCCGACAATACCGAGCTCTCCGACCCCGAAAACGCCTATTCAACCTTCCTCCTTCTTACAAAGGCAGAAGAAGATAAGCTGGGATATAAAAGCGGGCTCAGAGCTAACGACAGGATAGTTTATGTTTCCAAAGAGCAGATCGGAGAAAATCCTGGCAGTATGGCTGCATCTGAGATGCTCGATAAGCTTGCAAACCTCGGAGCAGATAAACGGCTTTATATCAAGTATTTAAGCTATGAAGACTCCGGCGAGGAATCGGAGCACACAACAGAAATAAAGGCCAACGCACCCGCCTTCTATCTCGGTGCCTCGCAAGGGCTTCTGAGTATGGTTTCGCAGACAGATTCTCGAAACAGCAAGAGCGAGGCGATGCGTGTGGTAATGCTGGTCGTTGCCGGCATGACAGTTCTCAGATGCGTCAGCAGATTCTTCCAGGGGTATCTCTCGCAGAAAGTGGTGAACATCGGGCTCGCTGATCTAAGAGATGATGTCTTTTCACACATCGTAGAAATGCCTATAGGCTACTTCTCACTCAAGGGCTCCTCCGACACTGTAAGCAAATTCCTGCAAGATTCCCAGATGGCAGGCAACGGCATAAAGACGGTTTTCGAGAAGGCCATCAGAGAGCCTGCAAAGGGACTTATGTGTCTTGCTATGGCGTTTATGCTGAGCTGGCAGATTGTGCTTGTCTTTCTCTGCGGGATCCCGTTTCTCGGCTTTGCTATTAACAAGCTGGGCAGGAGGATAAAGAAGGCAACGAAAAAATCTCTGGTGAGCTGGGGACAGATGCTTTCAAAGCTTGATGAATCTGTAAACGGGCTCAGGGCTGTGAAAGTTTACAATCAGCAGGACAGGGAGAAACAGTCTTTCCGCGGAGTAAATCAGAGACTGCTCAAGGAGCAGAATAAGATTGCCAAAGTAAATGCACTGACCAGCCCGCTGATGGAGGTTTTAGGCCTCTTCGCCGGCATTATAGGCTTTCTTATGGCTCTGGAGTGGGTGCTTGCGGGGAATATGGATGAAACAGAATTCTTCGCCATGCTGATGCTCCTTGGCACATCGGCAGAGTCGTTCAGAAAGGCAAGCAACGTTTGGAATAAGCTCCAGCAGGCAAATGCAGCTTGCGAGAGAATATTCAGCCTTGTGGATACCGATAAAGAACGTGATACCAGCAGACCGGCAGTACCTGCGAAAATTGAAAATGAGATTACATTCAAAAATATTTCTTTCAGATATCCGGGCGCGAAAAATGATGCACTGAAAAATGTAAACCTTACGGTAAAAAAGGGCGAGAATATTGCGGTTGTGGGCTCTAACGGCTCAGGGAAGACCACCCTGCTGAACCTCCTGCCTAGATTCTACGACCCCACTGAAGGCGAAATACTCTTAGACGGGGTCAATATTCAGGATATGTCTTTGAAAAACCTGCGAGAAAAGATTGCAGTTGTATCCCAGAAGGTGATAACATTCCACGATACAGTTGCTCAAAATATAGCCTACGGCCGCCCTTCTGCAAACAGAGAAGAGATTATTCAGGCCGCCAAGCTCGCCTACGCGGATGAATTCATAAAATCTATGACTGAAGGCTACGATACGATAATCGGGGAGAACGGGGCAGGTTTGAGCGGCGGCCAGCTCCAGAGAATAGTGATTGCAAGAGCGGTACTGAAAGACCCTGAAATACTCATCTTTGATGAGGCTATGAGTCAGGTAGATGCAGACAGCGAAGCAAAGATAAATCAGGCCCTTGAGCAGCTTACAACAGAGCGAACAAGCTTTGTAATAGCCCACCGGTTCTCCACTGTGATTAATTCAGATGTGATTGCTGTGATAGATCAGGGCAGAATCGTTGATACAGGCAGACACTCCGAGCTTATAGAGAGATGCCAGACTTATAAGAATTTGTATGAAACCCAGCTTCTTCAGTAGGAGTTCAGCAAGTATGAATAATATTTATATAGCAGCAACGCTCAAAGACTGCGGAAAAACAAGCGTTACCCTTGGGCTGATGCAGCAGATGCGTGAGATGGGGCATAACCCGGGCTACATTAAGCCTGTGGGACAGCAGTATATTGAGCATAACGGCCAGAAGCTTGATGAAGATGCGGTACTGATACTCGACGGTCTGGGTTTTCAAATCGACAACCCCAAAAATATGAGCCCTATAGCAATAGAGAGAGGCTTTACGAAAAAGTATATAAATCACCCGGACCCCACAAGGCTCGAAAACAAGATACACAACGCCTTTCATAAACTCAACGGCAAACACAAACTCAATCTCGTAGAAGGTACAGGCCATGCGGGTGTGGGCAGCTGTTTCGGTCTTTCAAATGCGAGGGTGGCAGAGCTCACAGATTCAAAGGTTATAATCGTTGCACCGGGCGGGATAGGAAAAATGCTTGATGAGGTTTCCCTTTCGCTGTCTTTATTCAGAGAGCATAATGTTGAAATTCTCGGTGTAATACAGAATAAGGTTCGTCAGGATAAGTATGATAAGGTGGTAGAAACTGTAACAAAAGCTCTCGATAATATGGGAATTAAATTTCTCGGAGCAGTTCCATATTACAAGATGCTCACTCAGTACACGATAGAGCAGATTGCAAAGACCTTCAATTATGAAATTTTATGCGGAGGCTGCGCTGTAAGGAATAAGATTGACAGTGTGGTAGTAGCGGCTATGGAGCCTGAAAACGTACTAAGACACATAAGACCTCGGTCGCTGATTATCACCCCGGGCGACAGGATGGATAATATTCTTCTTGCCATAAGCCTTTCAAAAACTAAAACATATCATGACAGCTTTTGTACCGGCGGGCTTATTCTTACCGGCGGCCTTATGCCGCACGATGAGATACTGAATTTGCTTGTCGCAAGCGAGATACCTGTGCTTTTTACACAGGAAGAAACTTACACCGTTTCTGCGAGAATGAAAGACCTGCTGTTTAAGATTAGACCTAACGATACCGATAAAATCAGAAAAACACACCAGATGGTGAAAGAACATGTTGACGTAAATTACATATTAAGTAAGTTCAATTAATGTTGTTTAATTAATTAGGAGAAATATGTCCAGAAAGAAAATCAGTGAAATCGCAAAGACCAGAACCTTAGTTTCAGACGGTGCGTGGGGAACATACCTACAAAGAAAGGGCTTAGAGCCGGGTGAATGTCCTGAAAAATGGAACCTCGATAAGCCGGATGAAGTTTTGGATATTGCTCAGAGCTACGCCAATGCAGGTGCAGATATGATCGGTGCAAACAGCTTCGGCGGCAGCAAACTGAAACTGGAGCATTACGGCCTTAGCGATAAATGCTTTGAAATAAACAAAGCAGCCGCTGAGATATCACGCAAAGCTGCTGGCGAGGACAAATGGGTATTAGGCTCGCTCGGGCCATGCGGAAAGATGCTATTGATGGGAGATGTAACAGAAGAGCAGATGTATGAGAGCTTTGCTGAGCAGGTTAAAGGGCTTGAAGCAGGCGGAGCTGATGCTATCTGCGTTGAAACTATGAGCGATGTTCAGGAAGCATCCCTTGCAGTAAAAGCCGCAAAAGACCATACAGAGTGCGAAGTAATTTGCACCCTTACCTACGAGCAAACTACCGGCGGAGAATACAGAACTATGATGGGTATAGACCCCCAGGCCGGCACAAAGGCGGCTATTGAAGCAGACGCGGATATCGTAGGAACAAACTGCGGAAACGGCTTTGAGAGGATGATTGACATCGTAAAGCAGATTAAAACTGTGTGCGGGGATATGCCGATCCTTATCCACGCAAACGCAGGGCTGCCGGAAAATGTTGACGGTGTGGATGTGTTCCCGGATACGCCCGAATTTATGGCCTCGCTTGTGAAAGATATTACCAAAGCGGGCGCTAATGTAGTAGGCGGATGCTGCGGGACAACACCAGAACATATAAGCGCGATAGCTCAGGCAGCCAGAGAGAGCTAATGTAAAAATCAACCGAATTCAGCAGCAGAAATACAAAAATGGAAAAAGACATTGCACTACCGGCTTTCGGAAGCTCTATGAAGGAAGGGCTGATTGTTACAGTCCTCGTGGAAAAAGGGCAGAAAGTATCCAAAGGGGACAAACTCTTTGAGCTTGAGACAGACAAGGCCTCCTACGATATGGAGTGCCCCGAAGATGGAACTGTAAGCGAGATATTCGTTCAGCAGGACCAGACTGTGCCGGTAGGTGAGCCTGTAATTCGGCTTGAAATACCAGACTCAAAAGAAAGCGGTAATTTCCACATAGTACGGCTTTCGGGGCTGGGAGATAATACAGATGAAGCGGTGGTCGCTGAGATATCTTACAAACTCGGCGACCACATTAAAAGCGGAAGCATAATCGCAGAAGTTGAAACGGATAAAGCCGCCTTTGATATTGTAAGCGAGAAAGAAGGATATCTCAGAGAGCTTCTCACAAATGAGGGAGATTTAATAAAGAACAACTGCCCTGCTGCCGTTATTGGCCCAAAGACAGGAGAGCTCCCGGAAGATATAAAAAAAGAGATCGAAGGCTTTTCTGATAATACAGAGCTGCCTGAAGGATTTGAAGCTGTAAAGCTGCCGCGTTTAGGAGAAGAAACCAAAACTGCTGTTATTTCGGCTCTGCTCTGCGAAGAAGGTGAAAAGGTGCAAAAATCCGATCCTCTTATAGAGATAGAAACTGATAAGGCAGCAATGGAAGTGGAGAGCCACCTAAACGGAACAGTAGAGTTTATTCTTGCTGAAGAGGGCGAAGAGCAGGCAGTTGATGCTGTTTTGGTGATTGTAAAAACTAAGCAGACAGAAAGCTCCATTTCCCAAGATCAGATTGAATCAATCAAACAACATAATCAAAACCTTCTGAACGAAGCAAAAAAGAATGAGCCTGACACCTTCAGCTTTGAAGAATTCGAAGATATGCAGGAAGGTCAGATAAGCGATTCGGATGTAAATCAAAGCCTTAATATAAGTCCTGAAACGCCCCGAAAAGGGGAAACTTTGCCTCTCTCGAGGGTGCAGAAGATAATTGGCGAGAGGATGGTATTCTCGAAACAGAATATACCGTGCTTTTATCTAAACAGCGTTGCAGATTTAACTGAGCTGATTGAATTCCGCAAACAACTCAATTCTTCCGGTGATGTTAAGGTTTCGTTCAACGATTTGATTATGAAAGCAGCAGCGGATGCAATGAAGGATTTTCCGCTGATGACAGGTCAGGCCGCCGGCGATCATATAAAGCTCGCCGAGGAGATCTCTGTGGGTATTGCCGTTGATACAGGCGAGGCGCTCCTTGTGCCTGTGTGCAAAAACGCTGCAGGAAAAACGCTGCGCGAAACCGCCCTTGCAAACCAGAAGCTGATAGAAAAGGCTCAAAAGGGAAGCCTAACTGCCGGCGAGCTCGAAGGCGCATCTACTGCGATAACGAATCTGGGCAATTTCGAAATAGACTGGTTCATTCCAATTGTACCCCCCGGGCAGACAAGCATCATAGGCGTTGGGAGAATAAAAGAAACGCTCACAAAACGAGGCAGCGAAATTCAGCCCAAGCAGGTCTGCACGCTGACGATCAGCGTAGATCACAAGGTTGTAAACGGCGCGTACGCAGCTCAGTATATGGACAAGGTGCGTCAGATTCTCGAAAGCCCGAATGAACACTTCAGCTGAATAGAAACCGCCTTCACTGCTTAGAGCCTTTCCTCGTGAACGGGTAAGCCGCGAGCCTGAAAATCAGCCTCAAAAGATACAGCAGAGCAAAGAATACAAAGCTGAGGATAACTACGATATGAAGCTGAGTGATAAGCTCAATGAAGCTTGTATTATCAAATTTTATAATGCTGTAAACATTCATCCCGAAGGCAGCTAAGAAGCAAAGCAGCCAAATCAGCAGCTCTTTTTTTATGGTCTTGGCGCTGATAACTAAATCTTTCATTACGCAAGCTCCTCTGAGAAATTAACTATCTTATTCTCTACCATAGCCTTATCGCCCAGTATCACAGCAACAGCAGCATCAATGCCGTGTTCGAGCATACCGGGAACGGGCTTGCCTTTCTTTACAGTTTCGGCAAATGCCTCCAATGAGAGAAGTGTATTATTTGGAATCCTGCTTTTATGCATATCAACGATATACTCGCCCTTGTATTTCGAGGCGTTTTCCGGGACCCAGCTGGCTCCGGCAATCGGAACGGGATCAAAAATTGAATGTTCGATATCATTAATCAGCCTTAGGATGCCGGCAGGGGCAGGCGGATTCTCCGAATAAAACTTCCCGAGTTCGAGCTCATAAAGCCCTTTATCTCCCATCATCTGCAGTTCGCAGCCGTAATGCTTATTACTGATCAGAGAATCATAGACTACGTGTATCCCGCCCGGGTATCTGTAAACCACGTTTACGTTGTCATACACTTCGCGTCCGTCTTTCCAGTAGTTTATGCTGCCTGATCCCATAACCTTCTCAGGAGTTGAACCAAGGAACCAGTTGGCCACCTGAAGATGATGCGAGGCGAGTTCTGTCATAAGGCCGAGTGAATACTCACGGTACATGCGCCAGTTGATTTTTCTCTCCAGAGAGGGTTTTGGGACATGCCTTCGCCAGTCTCCGTTTCTGTGCCAGTATGCCCTGATCTGAGTTACTTTCCCGAGCTTTCCCGCTTTCATATCCTCAAAGGCCTTCAGATAGCGAATATCAAAGATTCGCTGATGACCTGTTTGGAGTATTAGGCCAGTTTTCTTCTGGGCTCTGCTAACCTGCTTTGCTTCTTCAATCGTTTTTGTGAGCGCCTTTTCGCAGAATACATGCTTTCCTGCATCAAAGGCATCAAGCACCATCTGGGCATGAAGATGAAGAGGGGTGGCAATAATAACGCAGTCTATACTTTTATCCTCAAGGAGCTTGCGATAGTCTTTGTAGCCCTTTGGGCTGCCCTTGGCTATTTGCAGCCCTCTTTTGAAATTGGGCTCATAGTTATCGCAAGTAGCAGCGATATTAATAGCCGGCACATTGTTGGCATATCTTATCAAGGCTTTCCCGCGGGAGCCCGTGCCGATAAATCCCACATTCACTTTATCCGAAGCAGGAACTGCCGCCGGGACATTCTCGCTCAAAAGTGATATCCAAGGGACAGTCCCTGCAAGAGCCCCGCCTGCGGCAATCGTTTTCATATTTTCTATTAGCTCTCGGCGAGTAATTTTTTTATCATTCGACATAATGTTTCCTGATTATTTCACCATTACCATTCAATTCTATTACTGCTGTTTCAGCAGAAGGAAAAACTCTCTTCTCCGGCAGCCACTCAGCGGAGCTGGCGTAAACTGCGGTTGAAAGAACTTCCGATTCTATGCAGCTCTCCGATAATACGCATACAAGCATATTGTTTTTTGCGAGCCGTCCGGTGTTCGGATCAACAAGATGATAACTGCAGCCGGCATTTTTTGAAAAAGAAAAACCCGATACGGACAAAGAGCTGTTAAGCAGTTTGAAACTGCCCAGGCTCTCGTTTTCTCTGAACGGATTGCAAACAGCAATCTCCCAGCAGTCTCCGTGGGGATGAGTTCCAAGGGCGTATATGGAGCTCTCTCCAAAACTAATGAAAGCTCTGGAGAGAGAATAGTCCAGTAATATTTTTTTCACCTCTTCAAGAGCAAAGCCCTTGCCCAATCCTCCAAGATCTGTTTCACTTGAATACGAGGGATTAAAATAGCCTTCAGTTAATTCAGAATATTCCGCTGAGATTTTCAAAGCCTTCGACAAATCCCCTGATACAGAACTCAAATCTTTTTCCCTGCTCTTGTTAAATTTATAGAGCTCTGCCTGAGAGTCAAATCTGCTGAAAACTTTCTCGAGCCTCAAAACTTCGTTTTTAACTTCTTCTGCTATTTCTTCGGAATCTTCGAAATCAGCACTCGGAAGGACGAGGTTGAACCTTGTGTTCATAGCCCAAAAACTGCTGTGAAAACAATCCTTCATTCAGACACTTAAACCTTCGGCTCCCAGCCGGGCTCATAAACCCTTCTCCAATACCTCTGCGCGTCGGGATTATTGAGGATATGGCCGTTTTTCGGATCGCAATGGAGCATCGTTGAAGTTTTTGCGGCAATATTCCCGAGCAGTCCGAGAAGGATGCTCTTATACCCTTCATCAACAGGGGAATTTATGCTGTCTTTTCCGAGAATCGAATAAACAAAGTTCTCCGCATGATAATCATTGAGGCCAGGGTCTATAACGTTCGTGCTGTCTTTGCTCTTGGCGGCCTGATCTTCGTGCCTTAGAAGCTTGCCGTTGAGGTCGAACACCTTATAAGAGCTTGATCCATATTCGATGTAGCCCTTTGTGCCCTGTATTAAAGCGCCCCTGCTGTGGCCGCAGATTTTCATTGAAGCGCTGCTGATACCTTCCCAATTAATGAGTTTATCGCCTTCGAATTCTACGCTTATATTCTGCGTATCGAAAAACTGCCAGTCATCTTCGGGGTAATGATATCTGCCTCCGAGACTCGTTACCTTTGTGGGAAAATCAACCCCCAGAGCCCATCTGGCAACATCGAGTTCGTGCGTACCGTTATTAAGGGCCTCTCCTGTGCCCCAGTTCCAGAACCAGTGCCAGTTGTATGGGTGCACATTGTCGCGGTATTTCTCTCTTGGAGCGGGGCCCTGCCAGAGCTCCCAGTCCAGATATGAAGGCACATCAATCACCTTGCCCTTGCCTATAGGGCCGCGTTTTCTCGAATACCATGTGCGGGCAAAATACGGCCTTCCAATCTCACCGCTTCTGATTTCATCAATCATCTGCTCAACGATACGGAACGAGCGGCGCTGATTGCCCATCTGGATGAGTCTGTCGTATTTATTCATAGCCTCAACAAGCATCTCCCCCTCAGCGGGGTTATGACAGCATGGCTTTTCAACATAGACGTGCTTGCCGGCCTTAACAGCATCAATGCTCATAGGGGCGTGCCAGTGTTCAGGCGTGGCAACGACCAGGCCGTGAACGTCTTTGTCATCCAGAGCCGTGCGGTAATCTTTTATGGTTTGCGGAGCCTTGCCCTGCTTCCGCTCCACTCTCTTTGCGGCCTCACCGAGGTATCTTGAATCAACGTCTATAACGTATTTTACTTCGCAGTTTTTTATGCCTGCAAATTTCTCCGCCAAAGCTCGTCCTCTGCTTCTAATACCCGCAACAGCCAAAACTACCTTTGAGTTTGCCGAAGCTGCTGCTGAGATCTGCGATAATCCGCCAAAGCTGATCGCTCCTGCTGCAGAAAGCGAGAGTTTGACGAAATTTCTTCTTGTAATATTGTCCATATACAGCCCCTTATTTCAGTTCTCTAATTTTAATATTTCTGAATGATACTCTGTTGCCGTGGTCCTGAAGGAGAATATTGCCTTTTGGCAGTTCTCCGAAATTGTCCCACTTAACATACTTGCTTTCCTTAACGAGCTTCCTGAATTTTGGCGTACGTCTTTCATACTCCAAAACCTTTCTGCCGTTGAGCCAATGCTGGATGTGGTTGTCTTTTGATACAATCCTTGCATGATTCCACTCACCCATAGGATTTGGGTGCTTATTAACCGCCATGATCAGGTCGTAAAGCGATGCTAGTGTGCGGCTTCCCTCGTGGTTGCCTTTTTTGGCGTCTGGATGCCTTTTGTCATCAAGGATCTGATATTCAAGACCTATTGATGATCCCGGGCCTTTGTTTATCTCTGTGTCAACGTAATACTTGATTCCTGAATTCGCCCCGGGAGTAATTTTGAAGTCCACCCGCAGCTCAAAATCCTTGAACTGCTTCTTTGTAACAATATCACCAGCGTTTGCTGCTTCTCCTCCGCCGGATTCCTTGATCGTAAGAATACCGTCATGCACGTACCAGCCAAAGCTTGGGAAAGTTTCAAGCTTGGCCCCGCGCCATTTGTCTGTTGATTCTCCGTCAAATAGAAGCTCCCAGCCGCCGCGGCGTTCGTTTGAAGTAAGTTTGTTGTGGAGGTCTTTCTTGGGCAGAGAAATTGGCTTGGAGTATTTCTCGGGATTGTCCGTAATTATCTGGATATCTTTCCACATAACCTTGATTCCCTCTTTGCTCTTATCTCCGCCGATTGAATGCACTTGAAGCCCTATAAAGCCTTCTTTTGTCATATCATCTTCAAGATGAGAAGCTGGTTTACCGTTAAGCCATGTTTTGAAAGTATTGCCGATTGCCTCTATTCTAAATTCATTCCACTCGTTTTGCTTGAACGATTTCGACGCTGGCTCGCCATTGGATAATGGATGAAGCCAGCCTCTTCTCGCCTCATCGTAAATACCGCCTGTCCAAGCTCGACTGGAAGGGTCTATTTCCACCTGATACCCGTGAACTCTGTAGTTTCTGTAGTCTGCCAAGCTGCGGCTGCGTATTTGAACCCCGGAATTGAGCTTCGAATCCACCTTGAACTTCAGCTTTAAGATAAAGTCTGAATAGGTATTGTTTGTGCAAAGAAAGCTGTTAGGCGTGTTACGTACGGTTTTTCCAACAATAGCCCCTTCGGAAACTTCGTAAACAGCATCACCGTTCTTCTGGTGCCAGCCGGAAAGGTCGTTGCCGTTAAAAATATGCCTCCACGGAGCTGTTTCTGCCGAGCAGACCGCTATAAAACAGAACGACAAAACACATAAAGCAATTTTTCTAAACATAAAATTTCTCCTTGTAACGATTAAAATCATATATACTTAATTATCTTCAGACATAAATCTGCAACATAAAAAACCCCCATAAAATATTTGACAAGCATATTAATTCACGTACTGTAAAATTAAACTCAAGCCTTGAGCTTAAAGATAGCATTAATATTACTTCTGTCAAGAAAATTTACGGATATACAAAAATTAAATTAAGAAGGCGAACTTGTAATATCACCAAGTGCGGAAGTAAATGAGCGGATATTTTCAGTTGGCACGCCATCCGGCATTCCGCCTCCCGCTGAGGCGATAATTCCGGACTTATCTTCCGTGCCTGCAAATGCAGCTTTCACGCATTCAGAAACCTCTTCAGGAGTTCCGGAAGCCAAAACATCCCGCGGGGGTATATTGCCGAATAAAGCAACTTCCCCTCCTGTCCATTCCTTCATCTCTTTGATAGAATGCAGAAAACTGAAATTGAACATATTAACGCCAACCTCTGCCAAATGAGAGCTGCAGCCTTTCCCGTCTGCATCGTTATGGAAGAACCGAACAGAGCAGTCGAAAGCTGAAAAAATTCTCTTCAGGTATTTAGAGGCAAACTCCTTAAAATCCGGCTCGCCGCAGAAACCCACTATATCATCAAGGATCAGGATGCCGTCTATAGTAGGGAATTCCTGTTTTTGCAGTCTCAGCCAATTTTCAGTATATTCTGTGATTATTTCAAGGAGCTTATGCACCTTCTCAGGGTCTGTTCGCAGGGCCATAAGAAATTCGGTTGTTCCCATAAGGAACGAAGCTATATTAAGAGGGCCTCTTGCAGCAGCGAACCTCACTGAATGACCAATACCTTCGATTTTTGTTCTGTTCAAACGCAGACGATTCAAAACAAAAGGTGCTAAGCCGTCGGTTTCCGTTTTGGGAAGAGTGAGGCTGTCTATATCATTAACACAACTGATGATTTTGTCTGCGTGCGGAAGACCGTTTCTCTGAAAGCTGCATTTTGCGCCAAATGCGGAAGGCTCAGTACACATCCCGTACTCTGCCCAAAATCCGGGAAGAAACATCACATCGGGAAAGGTTTCTACAGCCTTCATATTGGCCTCAAACCAAAGCCGGTCATTAGTAAAGTAGTCAATCGTTGATATCCCGTACCACTCGGGCAGCCATGGGCTGTCAATAATAAAACCCGCAGGAATGGTCTCCTGCGAGTTTCCGTTAATAACATCTATCAGTTTTTTCCACTGCACGTCGTTCAAAGCACATCTCCAGTAAAATCTATTTTAATCTCTATTATCTTAGTATAAACCTTGCGGCAAATCCGCCTCCAGGGGCAAGATTTATCTTCAAAGTGTCTTTCCGCGTAACTTCTTTTTTGATATAGGCGAAATCGCTTGCATACCTTTCTGCATTTGCGCCGTCTTTCCATATATGAGCAGTATAGCTGCCTTTACCGAGAAATGAAAGATCTGCTTCGAGCTGCCTTTCAGACCAGTCTGTCATAGCCCCGAGATACCACTCTTCGCCTGACTTCCTTGCGGTAAGAGCATACTCGGCCACCTTCGCATCAAGCACCTCTGTCTCGTCCCAGACAGTGGGCACGGCCGAGAGAAACTCCATACATTCAGGCTCCTGCTTATAAAGCGAAGGGCTGTCGCATAGCATTTGAAGAGGGCTCTCGAAAATCACATACATTGCAAGCTGATGACATCTGGTTCCGAGGCTCATCGGGCGTTCAAATCTTTCGGCAAAATTTTCTTTCTGAGCATTCACCATCGCTCCCGGCGTATAATCCACCGGTCCGGCATACATCCTTGTAAACGGAAGAGTGATATTATGCTCGGGATTAGCTCGCTCACTCCATTTGTTCTGCTCGCCGCCTCTAACGCCTTCTCTTGTTATAACATTCGGGTATGCCCTGCGAAGGCCGGCCGGCTTGTATGAACCGTGAAAATCCACAAGCATATGACGCTCGGCGGCATCTTTAGCCACCTTCTCATAAAAATTCACCATCCACTGATCATCCCTCTGCATAAAATCAACCTTGAGCCCCTCAGCGCCCCACTTCTCAAACATCGGCATCACCTCTTCAAACTGCTGATTCAGCGTGTGCCAGGTCATCCATAGGATAATCCCAACATCCTTCTTCTCTGCATAGCTGAAAAGCTCAGGCAGGTTCATATCTTCAGCTGGAGCTGTAAGGTCTTTCAGAACATACCAGCCTTCATCGAGTATTATGTAATCAAGGCCGTGTTCAGAAGCGAAATCGATAAAATATTTGTATGTTTTCGTATTAACACCCGCATCAAAATCAACACCGAAAATGTTATTTGCATTGTACCAGTCCCAAGCTACCTTGCCGGGCTTTATCCAAGACGTATCTTCCAGCTCACAGGGACTTGCGAGCTTCCAAACCAGCTGACTGTCTATGAGGTCTTCATCCTCCTTAGCAATTCCAACCACTCGCCAAGGGAAAGCCCTTGTGCCTCCGGTTTTTGCGATGTAATCGGCACGTTTATCAATCACCGGAACCCTGTCTCCTTTACCCGCAGGGTTAATGTGGGAATCTAAAACAAATTTCGGAAAAACCGCCTCAAAAGACTTTGCTCCGCTGCCTTGCAGATAGAACCCGGGATAATCGCGAAGATCAGATTCAGTGAGAACCACCTTAGGGGAATTATCCGGTGCTATCAGGGCAGGGATTGAACAAAATCTGTCTGAATCAATTTTTGAAAGGGATGTATGCAGATATTCCCTCTCCTGATGGGTAATCATACTTTTCTCTTCAGGGAAATAAAGCTTATGGTCCTTGGGGAAATTGAACTCGGCAGTTTCGGATTTTATAATTTGTTCGCCGTCAAAATCAGTTTTGAACCTGTAAGCAGCGCCATCTTCATAAGCTCTGAAAACCAATGACCATCCTTGGCGGAAATTAAGCGTGATTTCTTGGAAGTTATCCTTAATCTCCCTGCGTTTCTCACGCACAGCGGGCTTAAGCGTCCGGCTTATGCTGCGTTTATTCTGGGATATTAAATCAGGCTCAGAGCCCAGCACCCCTCTGCTGGAGTTAAGCAGAATCTTCGAAGGCAAAAGAATTTGTTTGCCTTCTGCCTTAACACTCCACTGAATATCTTTATCGATTTCAACTGATATCTGCACTGAATCATCAGGGGAATGAACTTTGTAAGTTTCAGCATAAATATTTGAGATTAAGGCTGAAGCAAAAACCAGAAATGCAAAACGAAGTAAACACATAAAAATCCTTTCTTTAAAAACGTATAATCATTTTTGAATATTATAACTGATAATTCAAAAAGATAAAGTCGCAGATGCAAGTAAAAACACTTTACGAAGCGTTTGTGAGCAGTTATTTTTCCCGAAAATAGATTTTTATTTGAATTTGCTTTATTCGTGTATTATAAGGAAGTTTATATAAAGTTTTTTAAGTAAGCGCAGGGGTGTAATTATGTGTTATTCATTCAAATACCTATCAATTGGCGGGGCTTTTTTGTTAATATTCGTTTTGCCTGCTTCGGCCATTCTGGTTTCAAACGACGGAACGTCTTTCAATGTAAATCTGATAACGGGCACTGAGACAGCAGCGCAATACTACAATTACGGCGGACTTTTAAACGGAGGCAGCCCAGACTTCGGCCCTGAAAGTGAGAAGGGCTTTTTCTGGCTGTATGAGCAGGAAGGCAGCTCTACCTTGCAGCTGTGCATGATTGTAAACACACAAGGGGGAACCGCTTCGAATGTGGATATGCGATTTTTCAATGCAGATTCAGGGCTTCCCGATGGATTTGAGACGGTGCTTGTGGCAGATGACAAATCTTCAGAGCTTAAGTATGAAGGTTCCAAAAATGAATTTGAAGGCAATTGGAATTGGAGCTCTTATGGGGATGGCGGTGTAATTGGAGACCTGCTCTCAAACCCAGAGGAAAACAGCGAAATCCACATTGCTGTTGGCAACTTAGCATCAACAGATTTCGACTGGTATTTTGTTTCGCAGGGCGAAGACAAATATGCCAACCCGCTGATTTTTTATGATGACGGAACTTTTGAGACTTCCGGCTCTCTCAACGACTCTCAGATGATTATTACAATCCCCGAGCCGGCTACAATTACGTTAATCGGTTTAGGGATTATCGCAAGCAGGCACAGAAAAAATTATGTTTAGTGCAAAGCTTTTATTTTATCGGGTCTCTTCTGTCCCTCTGATGCTTCGGGATTGATTCATAGATTTCGCGTGCCTTCTTGGCATACTTCGTTCCCGGGTATGTCTCGATAACCTCACGGCAGGCTTCAATGAGCTTTTTGGAGCTACCCAGACGGGTGTAGCTGCCTCTGAGCATCTCGGCCTTCTTAAGGAGTCTCTTGGCCTTATACTCCTCGGTTTCTGTAAGCCCGTTCGACTGAGCCTTTGCAGGGGAATTAGGATCTGCTGGCTGCTCATTTTGCTGCTGGCCGGTATTCTGCTGCTGAGGCTGGGCAAAAGGATCGAATCTATCACCGCCGAACGGATCTTCCGAAGCGTCTTCTCCAATACCTGCCAGCCCTGCAAGCGAATCGGGATGAGTTATACCGCCCATAAGTCTGTCGCTTAAGAGTCTGAAAACCACCCCAAATTCCGGACCTGCATATTTTATACTGCCGGAACTATCGCATACCAGTACCGCCATATCCAAAGCATTCGCCCAAGCGCCGAGAACTTCGGGCAGCTCTTCTAACTGCTCGTCTTCTTTTTTCGGCTCAGAAACAAATACCGTATCCTTCAGCTTAGCATCAGTCTCTTTGAGCATCTGATCGGCCCTGCTTCTGTCTTTATCAACATTGACAGAGAGAAATTTTACCGCAGGGAGATCTTTATTCATATCCTTAAGGTTAAGGAAATATTTCAAATTTTTGGCTATTTTATTCTCCTCAACGTTTCTCTGAGAAATTATATCGCTCAGAAGCTTATCGTTCTCTGAGTAAGTTTTCTGTGCCTGTGTGAGCTCGTATTTCCCGGCAGACCATACAAAGATGCAGTTCAGCGGTTTCATATTCCCTTTCGGAACAATATCCCCGCCTAAGCCCAGCTCAGAGATATTCCTGCCTCTGAGTTTGAAGATGTTTTTATCATAATCGAGTTTTATCGGGATATCATACGAGCTGACAGAGTCGAGCTGTTCTTCATCTATACGCTTGAGGAAATACTCTCTGTCTATCGGTTCTTCAAGAGCGATTAAAGAAAAGACAGTCAGCGATTTATAAGCCAACTCACTGCCCGGGGAAAGCTTGCAGGCGCTGATTGCTTTCTTTCTGCAGCGTTCCGGTTTTTCGCCTTCCAAATAACCGTACCAAGCATCGGCCACGTAAAGATCGCTTTTATGCTCATTGCTCATATAACGGCTGTATTTCTTGCCCGCTATGAGCTTCATACGAATCTCTCTTTTCTTTTTTTTGTCTATCTTTTTTGAATCGGCAGCCAAACCTGCCAGTTCTGAAACGAGCTGTTTGATTTCCTGATGGGCTGTTTGAGCCTTGTTTTTCAGCTCATTAATTCTCTGCTCTCTGCTTACATCCCTGTCTATATTTCGACGCTCGGGAACCGCCCTTCTGCGGGGATTGTCGAAGCGATCTGCCGCTTGAAGGTTATTATAAGACACGAAAGAAAATATCACTGCGATTAAAACAGTTAATCTGATTTTCATTTATTACCCCTTTTTCCCTCGTATTATGCAAAATATTAGAATCCACTTGCCGGCATTTTAACATTGAATAAAAAAACTGCAAAGATTTAATTGTTTTTTAACGTCGTGCGCTTAAGATTTTCAAACTGGGATATGCCGAAAGCACCGAGGAATTATATAGATTTCAAAAGGCCAATTTATGGAAATTAAAAGCCTAAATGACATTAAAAACTGGGCAGAAAATTATATAAAAAGCTTTTACTGCGACGATAATTTCATAAACGAAAAGACAAGGCTAAAACATATTCACACCTACAAAGTAGCAGAGATAATCCGGGGGCTAGCAGAAAAACTCGGATTAGATAATCAGCAGATACTCCTCGCTGAGGCGATAGGTCTGCTTCACGATATAGGCAGGTTTCGTCAAATACAGCTTTACCGCACCTTTCAGGACAGAGACAGCGAAAGCCATTCTCTGCTCGGAGTGAAAGTTATAAAAGAGCTCGGAGTTTTAGACGGAATAGAACAGGAGAAAAGGGAAATTATTTTGGAATCAGTTAAGCACCACAGCGATATGGATGTAAGGCTCTCGCCCGGACTGCCTGCCTTAACTGACATTTATGTCCGATTGATTCGAGATGCAGACAAACTCGATATATGCAGGGTAATCAAAGAAACGCATAAAAAACTTATAAACTCAAATTACAGCGAGAATTTTCTGGTTACCCTCGGAATAAGCAGAAGCGAGGTAACAGACGATTACACCGAAGATGTGCTTCAGGATGTAATCCAGCGAAGACAGGCAGACTACAACAAAGTACAAACTCTAACAGACAGAAAGCTCCTGCAGCTGTGCTGGGTTTACGATTTAAACTTCAGGCAAACATTAGAACTTATGGTAGACGAGGGTTACTTGCAGTTCTTTTTCGATATCCTCCCTCACACTCCCGGCACAATGCAGGCCAAGGAGTCTGTTGCTGAGTATATAGAAAGCAAAGTTTCGGGACTCAGCTCAAGACTTTCGCTAAACAGCGGTGAAACAGGCTCTATTATCAATGCAGATTAAGCATATTTGCTAATTACGAACAAGATTTTTCAGGATGCGTAATTTGATTGTTGTTTTGTTGGGGCTGCTTAGGCAGCGCAAAATTTAACTTTTTTGAATTTAAATAATTAATTGCGAGGTAAAAGAATGAAACGCAGTTTATTTGCAGCAGTTTTAGTTTCGCTGATTGTCCCTTTTTCGGCATTTTCAGCCGGCATGACCGACTCGTTCAGCAAGGTTGTTGAAAAAGTTAATCCGGCAGTGGTTTTTATTGAGGTTACTCAGGAACGTGAAGTGGTAAGCTCACCGTTCAAGGAATTCGACTGGATACCTTGGGATAGAGGACAGAGAGAAGCACCCGAAAAAGAGAAGCAGATCATCAAAGGCAGCGGCAGCGGAGCGATAATAGACGCTGAAAAAGGCTATGTACTCACTGCTGCGCATGTAATCAAGGATGTAGATGCTGCAGTTGTACACCTGCCGGACGGCAGAGAATTTGATGCTATAGATTTTATATACGACACACAAACCGATGTTGGCGTAGTTCAGATTGACACAGAAGGCGAAGACCTGCCGGAAATTTCTTTTGGCGATTCTGACGAAGTGAAAGTTGGAGACTGGGTTCTCGCTATGGGCTCGCCTCTGGGCGAAACACTTGCAAATTCTGTATCGGCCGGGATAGTAAGCGGAAAGGGAAGAAAAAGCGGCATCCTCGGCAAGCTGGGCATTGAAAACTTCATCCAGACCGATGCGGTTATCAACAAAGGAAACAGCGGAGGCCCGCTTGTTAATACAAAAGGCAAGATCATAGGAATCAATTCAAACATCATCTCAAGAACAGGCTTTAATGCAGGGCTCGGCTTTGCGGTACCGAGCAACATTGCCTCGGATGTGGTAGAAAAACTCATCACAGAAGGCGTAATCGTGCGCGGCTGGCTTGGGGTAACAGTATCTCCGCTGGATGCGATAGAAGATGAGGAAATGCTGGAAGATATCCCCGAACGCATCATGGACAGAGGCGGGGCATATATAGTTGATGTGTTAGATGATGGCCCTGCTGACGAGGGAGATATGGAAGCCGGCGATATAGTGCTTTCTATCAACGGCGAAGAGATTAAAGATGCAAGCGAGCTAATTGAGATTATCAGCTCTATGGAGCCGGAAACTGAAGTTGAGATTCAAATCTTAAGAGACGGCGAAAAAGAAGAGCTGGAAGTTGTCCTCGGGATACGCCCGGGCACAGGACGTCAGGACGGAAAAGGCGTAGTTACCGGCAAAGACAGAGAAACCGAATCGTTCAAGAAAATCGGAATCGCTATTGAAAAATACAACGAACAGGGCGAGGAAGACTTCTCCGATGGTGCTGTGGTTAGATACGTCCGTCCGGACTCAATCGCTGAGCAGTTCGGAATTGAAGTGGGCGATCGGATTATGGAAGTAAACGGAAAGAACTTCGATGAAGCCGAAGATTTCCAGGAACTCATTGAAGACGCTGACCTTGAGGACGGGATACTGCTGAATGTAGTAACCAAGAAAGGCAAGGAAAGAAAAGTTTACCTCAAGGAATTCTAACAGAAATTGATTATGAAGCCCATAAGACGCATCGGTTTGAAGCTGATGCGTCTTTTTCTTATTAATCCTTGACATAGCTAAAAAATAATCTAAACTCCAAGCAGTCTTTGAAAATTGAAAATGTGCAATAGTTTAAGGGAACGCAGTGAAAAACTGCGACGGACGCGCCGCTGTGAGCGTTTCGGGTTGCCCGAAGACTGCTTCATTAAGCCACTGCCAAAGGCGGGAAGGCGAAGCAGTTATACGCAAGTCAGAAAACCTTTCTATTGCTTTAATGCTTGTTCTCGCGTTACAGGACAGAGGCATATTAAAACATTATGTGAAAATTGTTTTTAATAAGGCCTTGTTCTCTTTGCGGGAGCAGGGCCTTTTTTATTAACTTTTTCCATAAGGAACGTGTATCTATGAAAAATTTTATTGTAATGTTTTGTCTTTGTTTTGTTGGCGGAGTGCTTGCAGAAGACCCAAACACAGTTGTCTGTGATGAAATCATTGGAAGCGGAAACTCAATCTGCTACCTATCGATCGATTTCGATACAGACCTCAGCAATGATGATGTAACCTACGGCTATATGTTTGAAGCCGGCCAAAGCGTAACAGGGCTCGATGTGATCGATGCGTTAGCTGCTGAGGGTGTGATTGAATGTGATTACACAATTAGCACTTACGGCGCATTTATTACTCGATTCGCAGCGGGCGGAAGAGATTATGAGGCTGTCTGGGGCTCACAGGCTCAGCAATGGTGGGCATACTACACCTCCGAAGACGGGCAGAACTACTCCCAGAGCTTCACAGGAGCGGCTTCGAGAACGCTTTCCGACGGCGATTTCGACAAATGGGTTTATACAATCGAAGGCACAAGTGATTTCGGTATGTGGGTTACCGATACTAACGGAGATTTTGACGGGTCAACCTACAAAAAACCGGAGAATATTACAGGCAAACCGGCAAGCTCTTTCTTTGATTCATGGTCCGGACAAACTCGGCTGACGAAGGTTGTGGAAGCACCTTACGGCGAAAACACCCTGCTTTCTGTCAATGAAGGAGAGTATGCTGTCGTAAAATTTGACCACAAGGTTATGGACGACCCTTCAAACCCATACGGGAAAGATTTCATTCTTTTCGGGAACGCTTTCTACACCTGTGAGTCCGGCTGGGTGGATGATGACAGCGATATGTCTGAGTTTTATACAAGCGGGGGTATCTGGAGCGAAGAAATTACAGTTTCTGTAAGCAAAGACGGAGAGAACTGGTACACCTACAGCTCAGGCCCGTTTGCAGACGGAGAATTCCCCACACAGGGCTTTCACTGGGATCAGGACAAATACGACAGCGAAGGGTATGGCTGGACATCCATTGAGAAAGACTTCACTCAGCCAGTTGACCCATCAATCAAAGACACACTCCTCGACGGAAGCACTGTGGATATTGCAAGCATTATAGATGCTTACGGCACCAGCGGAGGCGGCACCGCATTCGACCTTCAGGAAAGCGGCTTTGACTGGATTAAGTATATAAAAATCGAAGGCAGCGGCGGCGAAATTGATGCAGTTGCTGATGTAACCTACTGCGGCGATGCTCAGCATCCTCAGCCTGCAGGCGATGTTACTGGAGACTGCCGGGTTAACATTGAAGATTTCGCTCAGATGGCAGCAGACTGGATGAGCTGCACTTGGGGCTGCCAAGACCTGCAATAAAAACTCAATTAACATATCTCAGGGAGCGGATACTTATCTGCTCCCTAATATTTATATGAACAGAAGACTAAAAAATCAGGGATTTACGCTCATCGAGCTTTTGACAGTAACAGCTGTTATCGGAATGCTGATTGCATTATTACTTCCAGCTCTGAACAAGGCAAGGCAGGAGGCTAAATCTTCTGTATGCAGGAACAAGCTCAGACAGATGTCCTTAGCTGCCAGCGCTTACAACAACACCTATGACGGCTATTTCCCCCCTGCTTACGACTTCAAGAAAACTGATTCCGGATTTTTAAACATAAACTGGGATTTCATAATAGAAAATTCAACCAAAATTAAACCCGGACTGCTGTGGATGGGAGAAAGTCAGCCCGAGATTCAGCAGTGCCCTTCATTCAAAGGAAATTCCAACACACCGTCAGACATATACACAGGCTACAATTACAATACAAGCTATATAGGCCGAGGGGCGAATGAAACAATAAGCAGACCGGCTAAAATTGAAGAAATAAGCCGCCCTTATCGTTGTGCTGTTTTTGGAGATGGTGAATTTTCCGGCGGGGCTAACAAGTTTATGCGAAGCCCTGAGCCAAGCAGATTCGACAAGTCTTTCAGCGGAAGAAACGCAGGCACGCAAGGTTTCAGGCATAACGGAAAAACCAGCATTGTCTGGGCAGACGGCCACGCAAGCTCACAGCGAAAATGTTTTGCTGAAAGAAGCGATGCAAGCAGAAGCGATATAGAAAACATTGCTGAAGGCACAGGATTTTTGTCCGCAGACAACTCTGCATACAGCCTGAAAAAATAAAAGGCCGCCCAAAAAAAACAGACGGCCTTTATCTAAACAATTATGAAAGGGTCTCAGTCTGCCTTAATATCATGGTTTAAGCCGATAGACTTATTGTAAGTATTGAAAAGGCTCATCATCGAAGCCATCTCTATGGCTGCTGTAATTTCTTCATCAGTTATGCCCTGCTGCTTGGCAAGAGCTCTGTGGGCATCGATGCAGTAGCTGCAACCATTAGCCGCGCTCACAGCAATCGCTATAAGCTCTTTGGTTTTTCCATCCAGCCCAGACCCAGCGGTTTCCATAACCTTCAAAACGCCTTCGAGGAAATTGCCGTTTCTGCCCATAGCCTGAAAGGTTTCGGGCACGAATCCAAAATTCTTTTCCAGATTATTTTGAATCTCGACAGCCTTTTCATCTCCTGTTTTGTTGTAAAGTTTTGTAATAGCCATAAATGTTTCCCTTTATAAATATTGATATTTTAGTACAGCTTTATAAACCCCGTTGAGCCGATCTGAACAGACCTTTGATGGAGGGAAGTCGGTATTGCGAGGCTGAAGCCTAATACTTCCCTCATTTTCATAATATACTCTCTTAAAGGTAGCCTCAAAAGGGTCTTTGAATCTTACGAAGCAGTCATCACCGTTGTTCACAGCTCTTGAAGGCGAGAAGACCACAATATCTCCCTCGGAGTATTCGGGCATCATTGAATCCCCCACCACCCTCACAGCAAAAGCGTTTGGATCGTTCAGCCCTGGGCAATTGATGTATTCATCAGCAAAGCCGGCAGGGTAAGACAAATCCCCAAACTCAGCCGGATAGCCGGCACTGACTTTATTGATTACAGGAATAACCCCGGAAACACTGTTGCTGCGAAAATCTTTTATGTCTAAATGATGCTTCTCGAGAAACTGCCTAACCTGTCCGGTATTATCTTCCTGGAGCATTTCAGAAAGAATCCGCCTGAACCTTTCATTTTCCACAAATGAACCTTCGATCTGGTCTCTCAAAGGCATAGGCATTTTTTTCATCTCGGCCAGATATAACAGCTCGCCCCTGTCAAAACCAAGCAGGTCTTCCAGTTTCGTCAAAAATTCCTGCCCGGGAGGATTGCGGACTTTCCCTGTTTCAACGGTGGATATATACGGCTTTGAATAGCCGATCTTCTCGCTTACTGCGTCGAGTGTAAGCCCAAGTTCTTTCCTTCTCTTCCTTATTATCTTTCCAAGTACCATCGTTTTCCCGCTATGCTTTTCAATGAAAGTTTATGCAGAAGAAAGTTAAAATAAAACCATTACTTACCATATAATCATAATAGAAACAGACGCCTGAATCACGTAAAAAATTTTTTTGCATATAATTTGAATTCGGCAGAATCTTAACAGCCCCGTTATTGCGGTAATCAAGTATGATCTCGTCAAAATTCATAAACCTGTCTTCAATATTCCCGAAACACTTGCCAACAGATTCCCTCAGAGAAAATGATATCCCCGCCCTTTGCTTGCTGCGGTCTGAAACAATCTGGCAGTATTCCCTGTGAGGAAGAAAATTTTTCAAATCTTCTGCGTCTATATCGTTCAAAAGCTCCATATCCGCCCCTATGCTTTTGAAACTGCTTTTCTGAGCAGCGGCTGCAAAAACCAGCCCGCCTGAATGGGAAATTGTACATGTTATACCGCTTGGGGCTTTAACGCTGCCGTTGGAGTTTACAGTAAGGTCGCTGTAAGAGACTCTCATACTGGACAATATTTTTTTGAGCAGATGCCTGCCGGCAGAGAATTCCTCTAACCTCTTTTTTCGAGCGTCTTTGACGGCCTCTCTCTCTAATGCAGAAAGCTCGCTGGTGTAGTCTGAAGATTGGGCAATCTCAAAACGAACATCAGAAGGGAGTATTTCTCTCCAGCTCTTAGCAAGGGCTCTTAGCATTTCAGTTTGCTTGGATAATCTGATCAATTTTTCCCCTGATGAATGCCGGCAAAACTTTCGACTTCCTGATAATAAAACCGTGGTCGCCGGGAATCACTTTAAGCTCTACATTATTAACAAAATTCTTCCATCCAAGCGCAGCTCCCCTTAGAAGCCAATGCTCTCTTTCTGAAGCGGTGCAGAGTATTATATCCCCATCGTATTTATGTATTTTATGGGTTCTGGCGGCATTGAGATTCATCTTATAAACATCTTCTCTGTTTGAAACATATTTATTCTTGATTTCATCGTCCTGCCTGCTGAAATGCTCCCCTATAATCTCCTCCACGCTTTCAAACTGCTTATGCTTTTTCAGATAAGAAATAATAAACTTAAACATACCAACAGGTCCAAGCGAGGCCAAATTCCAAGCTAAGTCAAAGTAGTAGGGCAGATTAATGTCAGCAGGAGGCATTGAGGGAACGTCCACCATAAGCAGCATACCTACCTTCCTGCCCATATCTTGGAGCATCTGAGCCATCTCATAAGCAATAAAGCCGCCAAAACACCATCCTAAAAGCAGATACGGGCCTTCAGGCTGAAAATCAAGCAGCAGGTTTACGTAATACTCCGCCATCTCAGGAAGCGTTTTATGGGCTTTATTCAAATCAGACAGCCCGGCAGACTGGAATCCATAACAGGGCTGGTCTTTGCCAAGGTGATGAACCATATTTGCATAGCCGAGCACATCGCCGCTCAGCGAATGAATAAAATAAACAGGCAAACGCTGCCTGCTGCCTTTATTCAGCTCAACAAGGCATTTTTCCTCACTGCTGTCAGCACCCCCTGCGTTCTTAAAATCAAGAAAACCTGCCAAACCGGCTATTTCAGGATACTGAAGAATTTTTTCTATGCCAACGAACAGACCTCGTTCAGAAAGCAGGGAATCCATTTTTATCAGCATCAGCGAATGGCCGCCAAGGTCGAAGAAATTGTCATAAACGCCGAAATCGCTCCTTTCCAGAAGCTGCACCCAGATATCACGCAGCACTTCTTCCATAGGATTGCGAGGCATTACAATACCCGAACCAGCCTTTTCGCTCTGCGATAGCCCCTCTTGGGCACTTTTAAGCAAAGCATCACGGTCTGTCTTGCCGTTCTGGTTTAACGGAATTTTATCAATAGTGAAAATTTGAGCGGGCTGCATATAATCCGGAAGTTTGCCTCTAATATAAGCACGCAGATCTTCTTCTTTGAAAGACTGCCGTTTTTCGGGAACCGCAAACAGCAGCAGTTTTTTTTCTGACCCGGAGCTATCTGATGCAGCAACAGCCGCCTCTTTCACCCCGGCGTATTCCATAACAGCCTTCTCAATCTCCCCGGGCTCAACACGAAAACCGCGAACCTGAATTTGAGAATCCTTCCGGTGAATGAACTCAAGATTCCCGTTTTCCTTTCTGCAAACTATATCACCTGTGCGATACATTCTCTCTGCCGGGTTAAACGGGCTTTGGACAAATTTTTCTTTCGTCTCATCTTCAAGGCCGAGATAACCGCGAGCTACGCTTTTTCCGCTTATGCATAGCTCTCCCTGCCCGCCTTTAGCTGCAGGCTTTAGATCCGGACCTAATATATGAGCCTTATTCCCAGAAATCACATCACCTATATCGGGCAATTCGTCATTTCTTCCAGCTGGAGAAACCTTGCCGCAGGTTGCTATAACGGTGCATTCTGTAGGCCCGTATTCGTTGTACAAATCAAAACTCAACCCCTCAGGCGGGCGCTTGCTGAGTCTTTCGCCGCCGGTTTTAAGAACCTTTAGACTGCAATCACAAGGCCAATTTTCGAAAACTGCAAGCTCTGCAAGACGGGTAGTCATATCGCATATAGTTATTCGATTAGCGCAAAGCCAATCAATCAGTTTTTCGATATTGAAAATAATTCTCTCAGGCGGTATATGAACGCTTGCACCGGCCATAAGATAAGGCCAAATCTCGGAGACAGATGTATCGAAACAAGTTCTTGCCAGATTGCTCGCTCTGTCTGAAAGAGAAATCTTGTAAAAATTCACCTGCCAGTTAATAAGGTTCTTTAGGCTGCGTCTTTCTACTTCAACCCCCTTCGGCCTTCCTGTGGAACCAGAAGTGTATATCACATAAGCAAGGCTCTCCTCTGAAACATCAGAACAAATCCGCTTTTGCCTCTCTTTGTTTTTCAATTGCTCTATATCAACATCTATAAAAGGCACTGCTTCCAATAATTTCTCATAATGCCGGTTTTTCGAGGCAAAAACGCAGGACACCTGAGCGTTTTGAATTATATAATTTATTCTCTCCTCAGGATAATCCGGATCTACAGGAACATACCCCCCTCCCGCTTTCAGCACAGCCAGCGCAGCTGCAGTAAATTCTATACCTCTGTCATACAAAACTGCGACCCTGCTGTCTGCCTTTACCCCGGCACTTATCAGCTTGGAGGCAAGCAGATCTGTTACCTTGTCCAGCTCTTGGTAAGTAAGATAATGTGAATAATCGCAAACAGCGGGTTTATCGGGATTCAATTCTGCATATTTGACAAAGCTTTTCGGAACTTCAAGCTCTGAGTCTTCTGTGCTAACGTTTTCTATATTCTCAAATGTGCTTGAAGGCAGAAAATCAGAAAGATTAGAGTTTGGTGAGGCAATTATCTTATCAGTTATCTCAAGCAGCTCATTGGAGAGTTTGCTGATTACAGAATAGTTGAAGATATTTGTATTGTATTCAAACCAGCCCTCAATAATTCCGTCTCGAGATTCGAGATCTAAGGTCAAATCAACTTTTGCGGTATTATTCCCAATATCATCAACACGTATTCTGCAGCTGCCCAATTCTGATTCCGGCGTATGAGCATTTTGAAAACTGAATAAATGCTGAAAAACCGGATGAGCTGAAGGATACTTTACCAAATTCAGCTCCTGCACCAGATTTTCAAACGGGTAATTCTGATTTGTAAAGGCTTGAACGGTGTCAGTTTTTATCGAATCCAGCAGCGAAAAGACACTTTTCCCCCTCGAAACATTCAATTTTTGTACTATGCTGTTTATAAAAAGCCCAACAAGCTGTTCTGTTTGAGAATTAGGGCGATTTGCTATTGGAGAACCGATTATTATCTCATCTGTCTCAGAATGTTTTCTAAGCATAATTGAGTATGCAGTGAGAAGAAGCATATATTCAGTAACCGAATGCCTGCTGCAGAAATTATGAAACTCATCGCTTCTGTCTTTTCCAAAATTAAAATAATACCTTCTGCCCTCAAATGTCTGAGTTTCCGGTCTGGGTAAAGTGCAGTCGAGCTTTAATAGTCCTTTTATTCCATGAAGTTTGTCTATCCAAAATCTTTTCTGCGACTGAGCATCTTCAGAGCTCAGCCATTTCTGCAGCCATAGAGAATAATCGAAATATGAAATCTCCGGCCTGAATTTTTCTATGTCGCCGCCGATTAAAAGATTTTCGTAAATACCCTTCAACTGCTTTTCAAAAACGCCGAGAGAGAAGCCGTCGAATACAGCATGATGAAAACCTGCAAGTAGGCTGTAAGTTTGAGAATCGTATTTGATAAGAGAAAACCTGCAAACTTGGCCTTCCTTTAAGTCGAATCTGGAATCTCTAAACCCGCAGATAATCTCTTCAGATAAATCTTCAGCCTTATCATCCGGCATATTAGAAAGATCATGAAAAACATAATCAACTTGATGGTCTTTGCTTTCCTTTATGAGATACGAATCAGATATTTCAAACTTCAGCCTCAAACACTGCTGATATTCGACAAGCTTTTTAACGGCAAGCTCAAGAAGCTCAACGTCTAACTCTCCTAATATCTCAAAATTGCATATAATACTGCAAATGTTAATTTCGGGCACAAACGAATCCAAAAGCCACATGTGAATTTGTGAAGGAACAGCTGGAGATTCATTTAAATAAGTTGGTTCTATTTCTACAGACTGCTCATTAGATTTTGAGTCTGCCTTTTCTGCTAAAGAAGAAATATATGGAGATTTGAAAAAATCTGTGATATTTATATTTGTTCCGAATTTATGGTTAATCTTTGAAACAACCTTAAACGCCATTAATGAATGACCGCCTGACTGGAAAAAATTGTCTTCCGATGAAAAGTTAGAATGCCCTAATATCTCAGACCAGATCTCAGCTATAGCCTTTTCTGTATTACTTTTTATCGCCGGCTTATTCTCGCAGGATAATTCAAGGCTTTTTTCATACTCGTAAGCTTTATGTTTTAGCAATTCTCTGTCAATCTTGCCATTTGTATTCATGGGGAAATCGTCTAGAGGTATGATATAAGCTGGTATCATATATTCCGGCAGGTTGTTAATCAACGTTTCCTTAAGCTTATCCTTATCAAAATTGCTCTGTTCATTTAACGTAACAAAACAGCAAAGTTTTTTTGCCCCCGCTGATTCTAAATCAACAGCAGCAGCCTGACTGACAAATTCATACTTCAGGGCAGCCTTTTCGATTTCACTCAGCTCGACCCTGAACCCGCGTATTTGTATTTGGAAGTCTTTCCTGCCTATATAGTCAATATTCCCGTCCGGCCTTCTTCTAACCACATCCCCTGTTTTATACATCTTCAACCCGGGCACAAATGGGTCATCAAGAAAACGTTCTGCAGTTTGTTCGGGCAGATTAACATAACCTCTGCCCACACAGGGGCCGCTGATAAAAAGCTCACCCTCACAGCCTTCTTCTACGGGTTTTAAGCTTTCGTCCAGAATATAAGCAAAACTTCCCGGAACAGCTTTACCTATGTGCGGGAATTCACCGGACTCTTCTTTATGACCGATTATTCCTGAAGTGCTTGTAACACAGCATTCAGTTGGGCCATATTCATTGAAGAACGTAAAAGGCAAAGACCCAAGGGGGAATTTTTTGAGTCTGTCTCCTCCTGTTTTCATAATTCTGAGCGAGATATTATCCGGCCAGTTTTCAGAGATAACGATCTCTGCAAGAGGTGTTGTTACATCAGCAACAGTAATCTCATTCTCGCAAATCCATTTTATAAGTTTATTAGGGTTATAAACGGTATCCGCTTCAGCAATATGAACGCTGGCTCCACAAGATAAAGTTGGCCATATTTCTGCAATCGATGTATCAAAGCTAACCCTTGAGAGCTGGCTCATCCTGTCATTAGGTGTATAACTGTAAAAATCATTTTCCCAGTCAACCAGATAGGCAAGGTTACGGTGCTCAATTTCAACGCCCTTAGGTCTGCCGGCAGAACCAGAGGTATAAATTGTATAGGCAAGAAAATCAGGCGATAAAGAAACATTCAGCGGGTAATTATCAGAGTTCAAAAGCTTTTGGAGCTCAACGTCCAAAATCTGCTTTGTCTTTAGAGGAAATTCTGCTTCTGCGCAATTAAGAACAATATCAATATTTCCGTCTTCAAGTATGCAGCCAATTCTTTCATTAGGATATTTAACATCCAATGGAACAAAACATCCTCCTGCCTTCATAACTGAAAGACAGGAAACTATAAACTCAATACAGCTTGCCCCGTATATACCAACTTTGCATTCATTTTCCACACCTGAAATTTTTAGTTCATTGGCCAAAGCATCAGAAGCTTTCTCGAGCTGTTTGTACGTTAGAGAAGAATCGCCCTGCTCAACAGCAATTTTATTTGGGGTGTTTGATGAAAAAAGACTGATCCTTTCAGGCACACTCTGGAAATTATAATTACGCTGAGAAGATTGAAGCGGTGCAAAAGAAATTAAATCAGAAACATAATTAACCCGGCCGGCAGTCATCTTTTCTGCTGTATCAATAAAATCATCAGTTAAACCTTTAACAACTGATTCTGAAAACAAATCAGTGTTATACTCAAACCATCCCTTGATTATTCCTTTGGAATTTTCAAGGTTTAGGGTCAAATCTATCTTTGCGGTATGGTTGCCGATCTCATCAAGCTCAAGCTCCAAACCTGCAAAATTGATGTAAGGTATATGTGCATTCTGGAATATAAAATAATGCTGAAAAACAGGGTGCCTTGAATTATCCTTAGGCAGATTTAGAGTGGCCACCAGCTCTTCGAACGGGTATGTCTGATTTTCAAATGCATCAAGTGTATCCGAATGCAATCTTTTAATGAGTTCATTGATTCCAGTTTTTTCAGCAAGATTGATCCTGTGCGTTATTGAATTAATGAAGAGGCCTATAATTTTATCGAGAGAAGGATCAGGCCTGTTTGAGATAGGAGAACCTATGACAATATCATCATCATTCGATTTATTTCTTAAAACAATTGCATAAGCTAAAAGCAGAAATGGGTATTCAGTAGTCCCCAGAGACCTGCACAAATTTGTGATAAGCCCGCTTTGCTTTTCTGTTAATGAGAAGTATTCTCTATCACCTTTGAAGGTTTGATAATCCGGTCTGCGGGTGACACAAGACAAATCTAATTTTCCGCTAATACCTTTAAGTTTATTCTTCCAGAATTTCAGCTGTTTGGCCGCTTCCCGGCCATCTAACCAGCTGTTAATCCAATCAGCATAATCGATATAATTTATTTCTGGGGGTGGAGGGAGAGTTTCATCTTCAGAAAGATATGATATATAACATTCCTTTAAAAGCTTAACAAAAATCCCAACTGATGAACCATCTGCAATGCCATGATGAAACACAGAAACGAGCCTGTGGTTGTTAGTGCTTAGTTTTATGAGAAAAAATCTGCATACAGGCTCTGAATCCAGATTGAGGTCAATATTCCTGAATTCTTCAATTATTTCAGAAAGCTTGCTCTGAATCTGATTTTCATTCAAATATGAAAGGTCTTTATAATCTAAACACTTCACGGGAGGCGTATCATCAGCAGAAATCATAAAATCATTAGAGTTCTGATCTAAATAAACACTCATTCGGAGAGAATGCTGAGTTTCGATTATGTAATTAATAGTTTTTTCAAAAGCAGCCCTGTCCAGCAGTCCTTTTATCTTTACATCACAAACTATATTGCATGCATTCAGATCGCCACTCAAAGAATCCAA
The DNA here is from genome assembly GCF_001997385.1 of Sedimentisphaera cyanobacteriorum. NCBI lineage: Bacteria > Pseudomonadati > Planctomycetota > Phycisphaerae > Sedimentisphaerales > Sedimentisphaeraceae > Sedimentisphaera > Sedimentisphaera cyanobacteriorum. The sequence continues at coordinate 951,338 of NZ_CP019633.1, forward strand.
AAGCCTCATGTGAATTTGTCCGGGGGTGGCGGGAGCTTTCTCAAGACCTTTGCTTTCAACCTCAATAACCGAGGCCTTATCAGACTTTTTCACAGCTTCAGTGAGAGACAAGACCGTTGGATTATCAAATATATCTTTTACTGATATGCTGCAGCCGAACTTTTCATTGATTCTTGAAGCAACCTTGAACGCTTTTAGGGAATGCCCGCCTGCATCAAAAAAATTTGTGTCTGCGGAAAAGTTATCATCGCCCAATACTTCTTCCCAAATTTCAAAAATCGCTTTCTCTTTATCAGAAAGTTCTTTTGGATCTGCATTTTCATTATTATCAGACAGATTGAAATATTCTCCTGAAGCCAAGGCTAAACGGTCAATCTTGCCGTTTAACGTCTTAGGAAGACTATCCAAAAATAAAATTTTTGAAGGCATCATATACGAAGGAAGATTCTCCGAGACAGCCTTCTTGAGTTTTTCCAAACATTTAGTATCCTTATCAGATGCTGCTGCAAAGGCAATGATCTTCTTCGATGCCTGGCCTTCCTGAAGAACAACTGCCGCCTCAGATATATAAGGCTGCCTCAATATAACAGATTCGATTTCACCAAGCTCAATTCTAAAGCCTCTAATCTTGACCATCCGGTCTGTTCTGCCGTGAAATTCAATGGTGCCGTCTTTGAGTTTTGCTCCAAGATCGCCTGTTTTATACATTTTATTTTTTGAGCTTTTGGAAAACTTATCCGGCAGAAATTTTGCTTTCGTGAGCTCAGGATCATTTAAATAACCTCTACCAACTCCTTCTCCAGCTATATAGATCTCGCCAACCTGCCCTTCTTTCACAGGGTTTAGATTTTCATCGAGGATATAAACCCTCGCACCGGAAATAGGCACGCCGATATTGGGGGATATATTTTCGCTTTTTTCATGAGTTATTTCAGCATAGGTTGAAACTACCGTGCATTCGCTCGGGCCGTAATGATCGAACATTTTGAAAGGTGCATCGGGCTTTGGCGCCTTGCGAAGCGCATCTCCGCCGCTGAAAAGGTATTTCAGACGGCATCCTTCCGGCCAATCCAAATCTAAACAGCTCTCAGCTAAAGGTGTCGGCATAAAACAGGTATCCAAATTATTTTCTGTTACCCATTCTACTAATTTTTGAGGCTCATACAAAAGCTCTTCAGGGGGGATTGATATTGACCCGCCCGAAGCGAGATATGGCCATATCTCAAACAGCGATGCATCAAATGATGGTCTGGCGACCCAGCTAGTTTTAGTTCCTGCCTTGAAATTATAAGCAACAACCATCCAGTTAATAAAATTAGCAAGGCATCTGTGAGGTATAACAGTGCCTTTGGGCTCGCCTGTAGAACCGCTTGTGAATATTACATAGGCCAAATTTTCATCTGAGATTGCATTATCATCTCTTAGAGGCCTGCTTTCTTTGATACTGTCTGTTTCAACATCGATAATTTCAGGACATACAGAAGACTGTAAAGGAGATATGTCAGGCTGAGAAAATACAAGCCTAATATCTGCATCTCTTATTATCATATCAAGACGGGCTTGAGGGAGCTTGGAATCTAATGACACATAAATGCAGCCGGCTTTCATAATGCCAAGTGCAGAGGCAATGAACTCAATACTTCTTGAAGTATAGATTCCGACAATCTGGCCGGCAAGACCTTTATCCTCAATTATCTTGGCTATATTTTCAGATGCATTGTCAAGCTGACGGTAGTTCAGGGCTTGCTCACCCTGAATTAGAACTGTGAGTTCAGGCGTTGCCTGTGCCTGCTCGAGGAACATATCGACAATATTATTCATTTTTGGCCGCTCTTACTTCGACAAAACAAAATTTATTTTGCCAGTTATTAAATAATACACAACTTTAAGCGCCTTCGCAGAAACTGTCCCTAAAATAATCCCCTTCAGGTCTGCATAGTAATCTGCGATGCAGTATTCTCTGCCGAAAAACTGCTGAGTATATTCATCAAGATAGCCCAATCCTGCAAGCAGGATGGCAATCATAAGGCTTATTAAAACACTTTTCCAGCTTGCAGCGCTGAAACTGAGATTATAAAGGAAAGCGAGCATAAAATACGCTGCAAAATGAACGGTTTTATCATTATAATTTCCCGCCTCGGGCAGCCAATCTGCCGGGATATGCGTAAGGAAAAAAAGTATAATCGTTGATACAACAGCAGCAAAAGCTGCATGATATTGAATTTTCAAAAGCATATTCAAATTCTCAAATCAGACTACGTTCAATCAAGCATACTCTGTATTGCATCAACGAGCGTGTCTCTGTCAACAGGCTTGGAAACATACGAATTGAAACCCTTGGCAAGGAGGCTGTCTCTGTCTCCCTTCATTGCCTTAGCTGTCAGCGCAATAACGGGAACTTCAAGTCCTTTCTCTCGAAGTTTTCTGAATGCTGTTACGCCATCCATCTCAGGCATCATTATATCCATAAGTATAACATCATAGCTTGAACTTTCCAGCATATCAAGGGCGACCCTGCCGTTCTCTGCACTTTCAACTTTATACAAATCCCCTATCATCATCTGCACCGTAATCCTGCCGAATTTGTTGTCTTCAACCAAAAGAACGCGAGGCATTTTTATCTCTGTGTCCTCACCCTTGGACTCTCCAAATTCTGCGTTTTGATAAATATTCAGCGGCTCTGATGATTTATCGTATTCCTCTCCGGGCAGCTGATAGCCGCTTGAGTGTTTTGCTTTGATCTTATCTAAATTAGCCGGAACATAAAACTTGAAAGTAGTGCCTTTGCCTACCTCACTTTCAGCATCAATGCCGCCGCCGAGAAGCTTAAGCAGCTTTTTGCATATTGCAAGACCAAGACCCGTTCCTGAATATTTTTTTGTAGTAGAGCTGTCAACCTGTTTGAACTCATCAAAAATGCCGTTCATATCTTCTTTGTCAATACCAATACCAGTATCTTCTATCTCAAAGTTTAACATATCGCCGCTTAGAGAGCATCTAAGATATACTGTGCCTTGTTCAGTGAACTTAACAGCATTGCCGAGTATATTAAGAAGTACCTGATTAACCTTCTGCTTATCAGAATAAATTAGATCGGGCACGGAGCTGCCGATCTCAAGAGCAACTTCCACCTCTTTATCGCCGACCATCCCCTTTGCCACACTTCTCAGAGGCAAAAGCAGCTCCTGGGGATCAAAGATATCGTATTTTATGTCCCGCCTGCCCGCTTCAATCTTGGATAGGTCGAGTATGTCATTTATTAAAAGCAAAAGCCTCTGTCCGCTTTCGTTTATTATTTTAAGACCTTCAATCTGTTTCTCAGTAAGGTTGTCCAGATTGTATTTGGAAAGTGTTTGAGAAATCCCAATGATTGCATTCATTGGAGTTCGTATCTCATGGCTCATATTTGCAAGAAAATCGCTTTTTGCATGATTGGCTCTCTCAGCAGCTTCTTTTGCCCTGAGAAGTTCAGAGACATCCATAAGAGTTATGATATACCCGCTAAGTTCGTTCACTCCCTGAACTGCATTAAGCTTCACCTCATAAACCCGCTTGCCGATTTCGTAAGTGCAAGGTTCAGAGGGCTCATTACAAGGCTGAGTTTTCATCTTGTCTGCCACAAAAGTGCCAAAATCGCCGAGGTCTTTCAAATACTTGCCTACAATCGAGCTTCTCTTAGTATTAAAACAGTCAGCAAAGCGTTTGTTTACTTCAACTATCTTTCCATCCTCACCTACAGATGCTATACCATCATTAATATTAGCAAATATCGCCTTGAGCTTAGCCGCTTCTTCACGAACCCTCTTTTCGACTTTGTTCCTCTCAATTGCGTAAAGTATGAACTGCGGGAGAGAGTGAATCATCTGGTCGTTTTTAACGATATAGTCTGAGGCCCCGTTTTTTATGGATTCAAGGCCAATCTTGTCGTCATCAAGGCCTGTGAGCACAATGATCGGTATATCTTCAGAACTCTTTTTCACGCTCGTGAGCGTAGCAACCCCTTCACTGTCGGGAAGGCCAAGATCAGTAAGTACAAGGTTATAACTGTTATTTTGAATGAAATCCAAACCGGTTTTGAGGTCCTCAGCAAAATCTGCCTTGAGCAGATATGAGTGCCTGGATTTTTTGAAAGACAGCTTTATAAGCGAACTGTCGTTTTTGTTGTCTTCGATAACTAAAATCCTATTTTGTTCACCCATCAAGAGCTCCCTTTCAATTTCTTATTAAAGAAATCCGCTACAAGCTTGTTTAAATCTGTTCTCTCCTGTTTTTTTATGCCGATTGCATAGAATAGTATCATATACATTCCGCACGACAGCGCTGATAAAAACACTAAAGCCAGAAGCTTGAGAATGCCTGAATGCTCAGCAAAATATCTTGCAATCATCCCTGCATCTTTGTCTGCAGCAATATTCAAAACCCCCGAAACAATAAGATGGTAAACAGTGTCTTTAAGGAAAAGAGTAACTGCTCCTATTACCAATCCAGTCATCAAACTTCCGAGCACAGAATATCTCAGGAAATAAAGCGGCGATACTTTTGCGAATCTGCAGGCTGTCGGTACATTGTAAACACAGCCGAAGAAAATATTTGGGACTAAAGTCCCGATAGCTACGCCTATTATTCCCATCATTCTCACGAGTATAACACTAATTAACAAATTCGCAAGACACTCAATCACAGAAACTATCGCCAACTCCTTCTGACGGTCGCACATAAGCAGTATTTGGATAGAGCTGCTCCTCATCACAACGTAAAAATATTGTGAAACCAGAAGGATTACAGCGCATATCTGACTTTCAGTTCTTGTAAGGTCAAGCCAAGTTTCAAAAAGCGGGCCGACGAAGACGACCAGCGGAACAAGCATCATTGTAGAAATAAAAGCTATCACCCTGCTGGAATAAAGCTGCATTCTGCCCAAAGAATCAAGGTCGCCTGAGGTGTGCATCACTGAGGCAACCGGGCCGAGGTTGTCGTTGAACTGCATTGCAAAACTGCGAAAAACATCGCCCAGCTTGCTTGCAACCTGATAATAAGCCACAAAAGCCACGCCGATACTCGCAGAGATTACCAAATTATCTGTCTTGAAGATGATAAGTTTGCTGCAGATTATAAGGTAAACGAATATCGAAAATCCCATAACCTCCTTAATCATTGAAGGCGAGAAAAACCGAAAGCCGATTTTCATATTCTCCAATTTTATAAAGGCGTATATCAGCATAACTATCTTGCTGCCTACGTGATTTAGAACTGTAGCAATTGTCATTTCCCAGAGGCCGTATCCGCTTTTTATAAGCCAGACCATAACAATAAGATTAATAACTGCAAAAACAGCATCTATATTATTTCTAAGCCAGATAAGCTGAATACCTCTGAGAAGACCGGGCGAGAAACCAACAGGAAAAATAAGAGCCGTCCCAAAGCCGAAAAGCAGAAAAACTTTTCTGTAGTAATCTACATCACTGCCCGGCTCGAGTTTGCTTATAGGCTCAATGAAAAAGCTTATAATCACTGTAGCAGCTATGATGATAAGCGATATAAACCAGTAACTGAAAAAAACCGTCGATACGAGCCTGTTGAACCTGTCCCAGTTTTTATTTACTGTTACCTGACTTGCGTATTTCTGAACAGCTGTCCCTAAGCCGAAATCAAGGAGAAGTGAATAACCGAATATCGTCCACAAAAGCCCCCAAAAGCCGTAATCCTGCCTTGAAAGCCCCGTAAACTGAACCCTTACTAATATGATCATTGAAATCATATTGAACAGCAGAAGCCCATAGTTTGACAGGGTATTCAGGAACATCCTTTTAGCAACACTTAAGTTAGACATTTAATTCTCACTATGTTTATATTGAAACCGCAGCAGTAAACAAAAAAGCTAATATTTATTATTCAGGAAAGCACTTCTTTCAGCAAGGATTTTGCATTATCCAAACGTTTTAACAGCTTTTTCCGCACAGACATACTTTTCTTTTTAAATTCTTCCCTGTTATTGAGATGATAAGCAGTCTGTTCGTAAAGGCTTGAAAAATCGCAGTCTTCAACATTTCCGGCAGACTTAAGCCCAAATTCTGCAAGGAAATTATCCACCTTAGACCCCCTGCTTATGCCGATAAAAGGTACTTGTACAATCGAGGAAAGAATAAGAAGATGAAGCCTGCTGCTTATAACACAATCCAGATTGGAAATAAGGGCAAGTATATCAGCAGGCTCAAATCTGCCCTCAAGCAGCATTGAGTTTTCCGGATTCTTCATTTGATTTTTGAGCTGTCCCATCAATTCAGAGTCTGTTAAGGGGTTCATAGGAACAAACAATACATCAATGCCTTCTTTCGTGAGTTTATTGAGAAAATCTACAAGGCCTTTACTGTTTTCAACCTGACGCTGGGCTGAAATACAGATGCCGACTTTAGGTTTTCGGGAATCACAGAATTCAAATATCTCAGGTGCAAACGGTGCCTCCTGCCAAGGAGTCTTTTCCTGAATAAGAGCAGAATCCGCCCCAACCACGAGATTGCCTGCATTACCGCATTTTTTAACCTCCTGCTCTGTGGGGAAATCTCTAAGAACTGTTAAGTCTGTATTGCGAAGAGATTGAGCAATCCTCTCCCGCATCCTTTTATCTATTCTTGCGTTCGTCTTTTTGACAAAATCAGCAATCCCGAAAGTTAATGCGTCAGCTATTTGAAGCATAGTTTTCATTTTACCGGGCTGAAGCCTGTACATAAACGGATTCAGACTTGTATTCATACCTACACCCCAAATTACGGTTTTAGTGCCGGCGTTTTGAGCTTTATTAAGCATATTCGTGGTTATATGCGGATAGTCTGAAAGCCCTGTGGCCCCGCTCCAGATAAATACATCGCTTTGCTCTAAAGCCGCATCCATACTCCCGCATTCGGCTTCAGGCTCGAAATAGGCGAGCGGAACTGTTTTCACATTCAATTTATTCTCAGTAGGCTTCTTATCATCTGTACTTACAGTAATCTCGGAATTAGGTGCATATTCACGAACAATCTTTACTGCATTTTCGAGAATACACTCATCTCCAACATTATTGCACCCAAACGGTACCCCGCCAAGCAAAACCTTTAATTTATCTTCCATTTGTATAACCTTAAAAAATCACTATCCAAGGGAATATCAAAAAATCTATCCCATCATTGCCGCAGGCTTGAGCAATGTGCCTTTTCTGTTTATTCTGTCAACACAATTTATAACAGCAAACACAAACATTAGCTGATACAAATTATTTGTTTGCCGAAGAACCCATTCAAGTGTGGATTGAATATATATGGCTGTCAAGCCACCCCAGAGCCCCATCGAAATCACCTTAAGTCTCATATCTTTCGCCTTAAAGATATTTACAATATTTCTGGCATAAAATGAAAATATAAAGAGTGTAAAAATCCCGAGATTGTACCAGCCGGTCTCTGCGGCTGTCAGCAGGTAAACTGTTTCCACGATTGCCCCCTGGTTTTCGGGCGTCCCGTCCCATTCTACATCTATATGATCAGTGTATGGATAATCTGTAGTCATAAAACGCGTGAAATTATTAATCCCAACACCCAAAATATTATCGTTTGCCATTTCCTGAGCTGAGATAGCGAGCGAAACCCTTGTTTCAGCTGAGGCTTCAGGTGCATTAACAAATCTTTCCACTATAGAGTCCAGCGCCTTAAACAGCCCGCCTATCCCTGCAAGTGCGAACAGAGTGATTACAAAAACCTTGCGAAGGCTGAATCTCCACGATATCTGCTGAAGAAAAACAACAAATACACCTATAAAAGTGCACAACATACCGGCCCTTGAAAGGCTAGAAACTACACAGAAAAACTCCAGCCCTATTATAAATATCCAATAAAACATCTCTGGAATTTTCTTTGAAGACATCAGCATTGAAAAGTGTACGCAAAGAAAAACAGAAACATACATCACCATTGAATTCTGATGCGGAAATGGTCCTGAAGACTGGAATTCGCCTATCAAATATTTCTGCTGGGCAACAATAATTGCTATATAAACAGCGATAAATGAAGTGGATATAAAGGCTCTTCTTATTATTTTAGGGGTAACCAGAAGATTGTTCATAAGCCAGAAAAATGTATATACCCTTATAAACTTGAAGAGCTCAAAACCTGAAAAAAGCTTGTTTTCAGCATTGATCATCGAAAGAGCGCATCCAACAAAAAAAACACCAAATATAAGTGAGCCCTTCGGCAAACCGGTAAACTGATACTTATCCTTCTTTGATATTGCGTAGGTAAGCAGTATAATAACTGTCATATCCACCATACCAAAAGCAAATCCCCTTGAAGTGCCCCTAAACCATTCATGCGAATAGAAATTTATATCTATCAGCTTTGAAGTAAAGAATATGCAGAAGCCCAGAAAAAACCATGAGGTTTTAGGAAAGCGGTTTATAACAATAGAGCATACAGGCACAACAGTTATAAAAATCAGAAAAAACTGTATGTACTTCGCTTCTATCACCTTCTGCTTTCCTCATTGTTGGTAACGCCGGCGTAATCAAGTGTTTCGAAAGTAGGCATAATCTGACTGATCAGATCGTTCCAGTTGGCTATATGTGTTTGGGGGACATACACTATATCTCCGGGCTTCAATTTGAAGTCCAGCATTTGGCCGTCAAGTATCTTGGGATAATTTACAGTGAACACTACCGGATTGCTCAATCCGCCCCTTACAATTCTTATATCTTTCTTTCTCGCCCCAACTTTGAAGCCGCCGGAATAAGTTACTGCATGGCTGACTGTCATATTGTCACGATACGCATAGGCAGCAGCAGAAGGTACTGCACCAAAAACATATATTTCCTGATTCCTTGTGGAAGGTATGTATATATAGTCGCCGGGGAGAAGGGGTATATTATGAAGCATATCATGTTCACGTATTAGTTTTACAAAACTAACGGGAAGAGTTTTCCCGTCCCTTACTATATAGGAATTTTCAAGATCGGCCATTTCTACGGTATTTCCCCGAAACATACCAGTTCGAAATCCTCCTGCAGTTGCAATCGCATCCAGCAGAGTCATCTGACTTGAAATTGGGTAAGTTCCAGATGAGCCCACTTTACCGAGAATTGTATAGCTTCCGCTTTTCATCTGTACAGGATTTATTGTAACCCTCGGTTCCACAAGATACTTTTCGTAAGCCTTTTCAACTTTGGCGGTGGCTTCTGAAACAGAAAGCTCCATAACTTCTATATCTCCGACCAGCGGCAGAGAAATACATCCGTCTGTACGAACTGTCAGATTTGTCGAGCTCAGCTCAGTTTCGTTATACACCTCCACATCAAGCACATCAGACATTCCAATCGTATAGGGCTCCATCCGCACCTTCTGGAGCTCTCTGAGCTGTTCAACCACCTGCTGCTCAGTTCTTGGCCTTGCACCTACAAATGTATATGCGGCCTTGTCCATCTCAGGCGAATCTACTATATGCGGCACAAACCTTTCCCTGTCTGCGCAACCGAGAAAAAGCGAAACGAACAAAATGTAAATTGTGCATCTAGTCATTTTATACATCAACCCAAACTTAAATCACCAAAATTAATCACTGTACCAACTTTTTTGTCAGTCCCGGCTGAAGCAAGTTTGGTAACCTTATCCAAAGCAGATACTGTATTGCTTCCATATTTTGTTACAAGAATATTGTAGTTTGAAGAATGCATAATGCAGCTTGAAACCTGATAATTTTTCTTAGGAGAAAACAGTTCAACGAAGATGCAGTCGTATTCAGAGAAGCTGTTTTTGAAGTTATCAACCATCTCAGGCAGTATATTCATCTTGCTTACGTTGCTGTCGATAATATAATATAGCCTTGAAACCCTCTCATTTATCTTAACGGGTTCGGGCAGAATCATATTCTCTTCGCGGAAATCTTGGAAATTGATTATGGATTCCTTCGGCACCTGAATAATCCTTTTTGCATCCTCTTCTACTACTCTCTTAAGGATCAAAAACCTCTTGCCGGTAACAGATTTCATATCTGTAATATCATCCATAATCGTGCTTTTGCCTTCTTTATTCTTCACCGAAGAGAAACTTACCATTGTATTGCGACTGCTGCTTGTCTGCTGGTCTATCTTGTTTACCACAACCTGCAGCGTGGCGAAATAAGTGGTAAGCGTAGAATTTTTCTTCTTGGGAAGGGTGCCGATAAATTCTACAGCATTCATAGAATCTAGGTCCCCCGGGACTTTCACACCCGGGCTGAATATCGCATAAACCAGCACAAATACAACTCCGAAGAAAGCGGTTCCAAAAGTTGAAACAATTGCCAGAATTTTCCTCCCTGTTGGCTCAGGGAATACCGGAGCAACCGCCCTTTCAAGAATGCCTATGTCGTGAGAGCTTGAGTCCTTGGCAATCCTAACCTCAGATATCCGCCTGTCTATTACATCCAAAAGCTCCCTTGAGACATCCACTTTATGCTTGGCATTCATATATTCTTCCTGAACATTTGATATGCCTTTAAGCTCAGAACGAATCTCCTCTATGCGATTTTTTCGTTTTAAAATAGTCTCATCCAAAACAACGTACTCATTCTTCATAGAAGTAAGCTGGGCCTCAAGGTCCTGACGAACTGTATTGAGTGATATTGTCCTGCTGTCGGGAACTTCCTTTTCCTGAACGTTCTGTTCTTTATATTTTTTAAGCTGCTTGAGCTTTAGTTTCATCTCCTTAATTTTCGGATTGTTTTCGGTGTATCGCTGAAGACTCCTTTCCAGCTCCCTTTCAAGCAGCTCAATTTCTTTGCCGCTTTCTCTGGTGAGCGTTTCGCTAACTTGAACCTTCTCCGGCAGGTCGGCAATCCTCTTTTTCATATCATCAATTTTGGATTGGAGCTCTTCTTTCCTCATAAGGGCTTCCTGATAAGCCACCTCAGCATCGCTGAGCTGCCCCATTTTCATCTCCAGCTCCTGATCGGGCTGGATAACTCCCAGTTTTTCCTTAACCCTCTTGAGCTCGTCTTCAGCATCGCTGACTTGCTGAAAAACTTTCTCCCTTTGGCTTAGGTAGTACTGATAAACCTCCTGAGCAGATTCGTTGAACACCTGCGAATATGTTTCAATAAACACCTCGCACATAGTGTTTGCAATATCTTTGCAGATCTGAGGGTCTTTGTATGTGGACTTAACGTAAAACGTGTCTGAGCGGTTTCCTGCCCTAACTTCAATAATCCCGTAGAGATCTCTTACGCTAAGCTCGAGGTCCAGCCTGTCTTTAACCTTCTCAAGATTTCTTCTTATCTTTACAGTCTCCAGCACAGTATTGGCATCGACTTGAGGATAAAGATAAGGGCCTTCTTCATTTCGACCGAGCCTTACCATAATCGCCTGAGTGGTGTAAACCTTGGTTTTGTATTTAGAGATATAAAAGAACGAAGCAAGCCCTGAACCAATCGAAATCATGGTAATCGGCAGAAGCCAATACAACAAGAGCTTAAGTATATACTTGAAATTAAGCCTTATCAGAAGGTTCATACCTCCCATTTCCTGCTGGGCATGCATCAGATTCCTTGCAGCAGGGTCAAATGAGTGGTTTAATTGCTGATCATGGTCAGGTTCATACATTAAAGATCTCTCGCTCTAAGACTCTTCTAATATCAGTTATTGAATTAACGTCTTCAGGCATCTGCCTGTCGGACTTTATAAAACAGTAAGAATCTTTATCATCGGGATGATAGCCGTGCATACCTGGAATACTCTTGAGTCCCATAAAGCTGGGCACTATCAAACATCCTTCATTCATCAGGAAAATAACTTCTCCAAACTTGCGGTCTTCAAAGAAAACATGCATTTTTTTGAGCTCTTCATCGCTGACTATATACCCTTTGCTGCATTCACCCAGTTTTTCTGTTATCTTACTTCTCGCTTCCTCGTTCATAAACCAGAATCTTGCCATGGTAGAATCGTACATTGCAACATAATCTTCTCCGAAACTGAGCCCGAGGGTTTCGATTTGCGAGATCAGGTCAACCGATTCGGTAACGTTGGCCATACCGTGATCTGATATAGTGTAAAACGCCACTTCATCATATTTCTCTTCCGCAAGCTTTTTAACCTCACTAACCTGCTCCTCGAGCCACCTGATCTTCTCCTCTACCTGCGGGGCATTATTCCCGTATTCGTGCATAACAGCATCCAGCTTCGGGAGATAGAGATACATAAATTCAATCCTGCGCTCTTTAATCGTTTCTTTGGCTATCTCAAGATTTCTCTTCTCTGGCAAACGCCAATTGGAGCAGTGGTATGGTATATCTTCGCTGTAGAGCTTGTCGAAGATTGTATCTGTGGCAAGGATGCCGCCCGGGACAAAATAATCTTGTTTTTCCAAATAATCAAAATAAGGCAGAACCTCAAACGGGACGCTGTATATCTGAAAGTAACCTGTGAAGCCGTAAAACTTTGCTAGAATTTTACTGAGCCAATGCCTTACGCGTCCCCTGTCAAAAATCTGCCTCGGAAGTATGGAAAGCAGTTTCATCATTCTGAACGGCGACTTATCCGGTGCATAGTAAAAGCAGGACCAGTGAGTATGCTCATCTGGGTAGCGGCCAGTCAGTATTGACGGGTCTGCCGCTGATGAGAAGCCGAAGGTTGTCTGAAGCTTTTTTGCCTCCGGAAGAATGTTGTCTAAAAAACCATACCTCTTGTAAACTTCCCAGCCGAATGCATCGATAAACGTGCATATTGTTATCTTCTTACCCATTAGTTAAACCTTTCCCACAGACACATAAACCTGCTGCGTTTTTGATTTTCGCTTTCACATCCCAGCGCCCGGCAAACCTGCCTTAAATTTAAAGTCTTATCCCCGAGAAAATGAGGAAGCACATAAAAGAGCCTGTATCTTGGATACTTCAAATACCATTTTAATGAGAAATTCTTAAAGCCGCACGTGCGGCAGTTTAATGCAACATTTTTGAGAATCTGCTTTGCGCTTACCTTTTCCAGACGCTTATTTTTTATCGAATCCAACACCACATCAAAACTTTCTTCCGTTCTGTAAAGCCTGCTCATTGTATAGCAGTAAATTTGAAGATGCAAACCAACAGTTTTCTTGAGCAGCTGCTCTAACTGTTCTTTTGAAAACATATTTCTCTGAGGCCGGAATTTGTATTCCATTGAATCTGCAAAAAGCTGTTCAAGCCCAAATTCGGCCACTTCAGGCCTCTTCTGGAGGGAATTAAAGATTTCAAGTCTTTTGCGGTATGAAAAATGATACTGCCCTTCCGCCATAATCAGTGAATCACCCTGAGCCATCAAAGCTTTATAAATATTCCGCGTTACAAATTCATCATTTTCCCTGTCGAGACTGCTTTCTTTGAGCCTTTCAGAAGCGAGGATCAGCCCTGCACCTCTATTTAGAAGCAGCTTTGCAGCCTCGATAAGGCTTATTTGGCTGCCTTCATAATCGGGCATTATATCAAGGGTGTTTTTATTTCCCCAGATAATTTTATGCCCGTATTTGAGCTCATAGTTAAAGAGAGTAAAAGGTGCCTTCTTCATCTGTGATACAGTTTTAAGCGGCCCGAAATCTACCTCTATACCGCATCTTTCCTCAAGGGAGGGGGAAAGGGCGTTGAGTTTTTCCTGATAATCAGAAGCCTTAGCCCCGTCTTTGATTACGACAAACATATCGTAATCGTTGTAAAGCTTTTCTTCTCCGTCTTCAAAAAATACGCCTCCCTCCTGCCTGCCATATCCTCCTGCAAGAACTACCGCCTCAAGCGAGTGTTCAGTGATAACAGACAGAACCGCCTGATTAATCAGCTCGCAGTGGCTGTCTATGAGAGAATCAATCTTATCTCCGTAAACTGTATATCTGCTCGCCATAGATACCTTTCTATCCTGATTTTCTCAAATCAGAGATCTTGTCAATTAATTCATCGGTAATCCGCTCCATATCCCCTTCGCCGCTGAAAACACAATCGGCTTTTGTCCTGCTGGGGCAGATATACTTATCGTGCATAGGCCTTACAGTACTGAGGTACTGATTGATTACAGACTCAACATCTCTGCCGCGCTGGCTGGTATCACGAATTACCCTCCTTGCAAGCCTGATGTCTGCCGCACATTCCACAAAAACCTTCAGCGAAGCAAGCTCGAGCAGGCTCTGCTGACATAGAGTGAAAAGCCCTTCAATAAAAACAAATTCGGCAGGCTGAACAATCTTAGTTTCTGAGGTTCTGGTATGAGTGGAGAAATCATAAACAGGCAATTCAGCAGGCATAGAGTCTGAAAGACTCGCAGCAGCGGAGCAAAGCCAGCTTTCATCAATTGCCGAGGGCATATCGAAATTGTGATTAAGAAGCTGCTCTTCTGAAAAAGATGACAAATCTTTGTAGAAGTTATCGGTGGGTATTACAACGCACTCCGGCTCCATTCTGCTCTGAACAGTAGAGCATAGCGTTGATTTGCCCGAGCAACTGCCTCCTGCTATTAATATTAATGTGGACATCCGTGTTCACCATTTCACTGATTATTGTAAAAAAATCTGTTAAAGATAGCCCCGAACAAAACCTGAATATCCATAAGCGGCGTTCTATGATAACAATAAAAGGAATCGTTAAGCATATCCTGATCTATGTCTTGATTTGGCGAAATACTCTCAGAATAACTGAAAATCCCCGGCCTGTAAAATTGGAGCGTTTCGATGAAATTTCTGGTTTTATCAGTGTCCTCGTAGAGGGTATTGCCGGTTAGATGTAGATTTCCCTTGAAAGCCTCTATAAGCAGCGGGAATTTATCCAAAGACAGCTTAACAAACAGATTCAGAATAAAGTTGCTTCTGTTTACAACATTCACCCTGACTGTTCGAAGGTTTTTGGAAATTATAAAGCTTTTGCGTTTGAAATTAGCTCTGCTGGCATTAACAAAAGGCCAGAAAACGCTGTAAGGCACGCAATAAACTATAATAAGGAAAACAGTAATAAAGTAATGCGCCGCTTTTCTTATGGCTGCTGTTCTTGCCTTCTCGGCAATTTTGGAAGTAAGGAAGCTGTCAACAATTTCAATCCTGTCGCCAGTATCCGGCGAAATGAGGTAATTCTTATAAACAATCTTGTTCACAAGCTCAACGCCCGGGCCGATATAGCTGTTTCCATATATGATGCTTGAGGATACAGTAGCATCAGAGTCTATGATGATATTATCACCAATTATGGTTTCTGCACCTATAGAGCAGGAATTTCTGAGCTGGACATTGTTGCCTATCATAACCGGCTTATCAATCCTGCTGCTTTTTGCAAGCGCAACATTCTGCCCGATGAATACATCCCTCTCACTGCTGTATCCGGGAAGAACAAAATTAGCGGCTCTTTCCCTTATAATCGACCTGCTGAGGGCAAAGTAATCCTGAATGCCGTCGATTCGGGAGATTGAGAGCGTGGAATCAAGAAACTCCTCGAGGCTTTCCAAGTCAACCCGTCCCTCTGTATCACGGCTATTGAGGGAATAAATCCTGAAATCCCCTTCCTGAAGATAGCCCGTGGATGCGTTTATAAAATCGGAATAATCCACCTTTTCCTTGTCGTAATTGATAAAACCGAATCCATCTATTACGAGAAGATCAGAGCTGCTGCAGAATCCCATGTTTTTCAGGAACACCTTAGCAAGCGAATCTTCTTTCCTGGAAAGGTTGTAAGATATATCGACACCCAAAATCTCTCCGCCGCCGAGGAAGTTGCTTATGCTTCCGTTATCATCAACAGTAACTACCCTTATCTGTTTTATACCTATCAGCGCGCAGAAATCCACATAATACTCGAGAAGCGGTTTATTCGCTATTCTGAGCTTATAAGGCGACTCATCCGGGAAAAAACTTTTCACCCAGTCAGTATTGTCAGGTCTGCAATAAATAAGAGCCTTCATAGAACCCCTTCAGCAGGAAGAACACATTTACAAACTAAAACTCTCAACCGCTGTATCCAAATCGTCATAGATATCAAAGACCTTATGAGCACGGGTAATCTCAAAAACCATTTTCGGCTTGGGAGAAAGATTAACTATCTTAAGATCCCCGCCCTTTGGTATGGTTTTTTTGAGACATGAAACCAATCCTCCAAGACCTGTACTGTCTATAAACTCAAGTTTGTCAAGGTTGAAAACAAACTTGCTGTTTGTTTCAATATACTTGTCGAATTGAGTTTTGAGGTTTTGCACAGTGTTAGAGTCCAGCCTGCCTTCTAAAGAAAGCACGCAAACATCATCCCGTATTTCCATGTCGAACTTCATAAAGTTCCTTTCTTTTTTATTAGTATCCCCCTTTGCCAAGCAAAACTGCCGGTATTGTCTTTAGCAGTAATTTAACATCCGTAAAAAAACTCCGGCTTTTTATATAGTCCAAATCCAGCTGCACCTGCTGTGTGAATGGTATATCGCTTCTTCCTGAAACCTGCCATACGCAGGTTATCCCCGGGCGAACATGAAGCCTTTTTCTCTGCTCCAATGTGTATTGAGCCACCTCCGCAGGCAGCGGAGGCCTCGGGCCTACAAGGCTCATATCCCCTTTCAGCACGTTTAGCAGCTGAGGAAGCTCATCTATGCTGAACTTCCTGATAAATCTGCCTATTGGGGTAACTCTTGGATCTTTTTTCATCTTGAAAATCACCCCATCTGAGGATTCATTGGATTCGAGAATTTGTTCCTTAATCTTGTCTGCATTTACAACCATAGACCTGAATTTATACATATCGAAAAGACGCCCGTTTTTACCCACCCTTTTCTGAACGAATAAAACAGAGCCCTTATCGTGCAGATAAATTGAAAGCGCAGTAATAATAAAAACAGGAGACAAAATCAATACAGCCGTCAAAGAGCCAGCTATATCAATCACTCTCTTCAGGAATAAGGAAAAAATCAGAGTCCATTCCCAACTATAGACCTTCATCTTTCTCTTAAACAGCTCCGACTTAGTCGGGGCTGTTACAACTTCATCGAGAAGCTGCTGTCGAACAATAGGATCGATGTCCATATTCAACCCTTATCTAATTGCTTCTTCCATTTGCGTACACGGTGCAGAAACACCGGGTTTCCCAAAATATAACGCCGCCACATCCGCCCGGGCTCCTGAATAAGGCGGTAAATCCACTCGCCGCCTAAATCCCTGAGCCAGCCGGGGGCTCTCCTGATATTGCCCGAATAGAAATCGAACAATCCGCCCACACCCATTACTACGGGCGGGGAAAGCCTGCTTCTGTTTTCATAAATCCATTTTTCCTGTACAGGTACGCCAAATGCCACAAGAAGCACCTGAGCACCTGTTTTATTTACAGCCTCGATGACAGACTCAGTTTCACCGTCTTTCTGGAAGTAGCCGTCTCTATAGCCTGCTATTTTAAGACTGGTATATTCCTCTCTCAGTATAGATACCATCCGGGCTGCAATGCCTGGTTTTGCGCCAAGAAAGTACATCGAATAACCCCTCTGCTGGCACATACTGCACAGCAGGGGAAACATATCTGTTCCGTTTACATTTTGTTTGAGAGTCTGTCCTGTCATTTTACTGCCTATGTTTATTCCTACTCCGTCAGGAAATACATAATCGGCACTTCGTAGTATATCAAAATAATACTTGTCTGTGAAGGTTTTATTTAAACAATCAGGATTTATAAAAAAGTACATGCCTTTATTAGAGTTTTCAACACCATTTTGAATAAATCCCAAGGCCTCGTTCATAGTGCAGTTATTGAACGTAACGTCTAAAAGTGTAACAGTGTCTTTGATGGAGGTTTCATCGGATTTATATAGTGAAGCGGGTATGTATTTTATTATTATCGCAAGATCCTTTTTAAGCCCCCTGCCGCTAAGCTGGAGAAGATCTATATCGGTTTTTTCGGCGTGATGTATTTTTGTATGTTTTTTTACATACCACAAATTGAAAATTCCGGGTTTTAAGCTGGTTATCTCTTTGGGCAGCTGGCCTTGCGAATATTCATCGCAGAAGTAAAAACTTGTGCCCACAAGCGTAATATCGCCCTTCAGCAGGCTGAAAAACAGCGGCAGCGAAGAGAAAAAAGTGTTCCGCATTCCAAACCAGCACACCTTAACCTCGCTGCAATCTTTGCCGAAAATCTTTCGGCAAGTCAAAAAATTTCTGCCGAACAATAAAGACACAGCCCCCCATATCACGGCGCATGGCAGACCGAAAAGAAGCAGTACTGCAATGGAAGCAAGTATGTCAATAAATCGCCTCATCTGCCGCTCCTGATGCTGGAGAACTGCTCTAAAAGTGTGTCAGCGTGTTTTTCCCAGCTGAAGTCCTCAATCCTGTCCTTTCCCTTCTCTATGAGCGATTTGCTGAGATTTTCATCCTTTATAGCCATCTCGATCTTTTCTGCAATCTCGTTCGGATTTTTTGGGTCGAACACCAAAACAGCATCTCCGCCAATCTCTTCAAGCGAAGTCCCTTTAGAGCAAACACAGGGTACGCAGCAGTACATTGCCTCCAAAAGCGGAATCCCAAACCCCTCGCAAAATGAAGGAAACGCATACACCGAAGCCCCTTTGTATAGATGAGGCAGGCAGGAATCTTCAACAAAGCCCAGAAAATTTATTCGCTCTTTTTTCTCTGATCTCTCAGCAGCCTCCCTTACAGCTCTCGCACCAGACCAGTCGCTTCCGACAAAAACAAGCTGATACTCAGAATAATAATCATCTAAAAGCTCAAAGGCCTTAATTAAATTCAGATGATTTTTCCCCGGGTGCTCAATCCTAGATAAATACAAAATATAAGGCGGCTCAACCTTCAGCTCAGCAAGCTTTTCCGGCGAATATTCAACATCAAGACGGTCTCTCTCAAAGCCGTTGTAATTTACAAATATCTTGCCCTGGTCGATATTGTAATATTTGCGGATATCATTCTCTGTGCTCTTGCTGATTGCGCAAATCTTATCGGCCTTATTTAAAAATTTTCTCAAAAACTTAAAAACGTACCAAGTCCTCAATGTGTCGTATTTTTCGGATACGTGGAACTGAGAGAGGTCGTGAAAAGTAACAACAGACGGCCTAGAGAACCACGAAAAGAGCCTTCTGTTTGCCGCTGGAAGAAAGATAAAATCACATTTGCCAGCAGCAGGCTGCAGAGGCAGAACAAACAAATGCCAGAGGGCATTGAACCCGGGAGCGCCGAAAAAATCGGGGTATTTTATAAGCTTAATACCTTCGATGCCCTCGAAATATTTGGCATCCGAGACCAAAACAGCAAGCTCTATCTCAGCATTCTTCGCAAGCTCCCGAACTACGTTGTAAATGTAGTTTGAGATGCCGCTTTTGCCATTGTCGAAAGCCATTGCGCTGACGAATATCTTCATAGAGCATTCTCCGCAAGCTCGAGGCAAATCTTTCTCATAGCAGATTCAAATTTTTCAGGCGTATAATTTTCTTTCACGATTCTTCTGCCTTCCATTCCCAGTTTTCTTCTCAGTTCGGTATTATCTTTCAGCTTTTCCAAAGCGCAGGCAAAACCTATCACATCCCCTTCACGAACGAGAAACCCGTTTACGTTATCTTTGAGCCATTCTCCGATACCGCCAACATCAAAACCCACAACCGGCTTTCGGTGTGCGCCCGCCTCCACGCCAACAAGGCCGTACGGCTCCTGCCAGCGGGAAGGAACTGCAACAACATCACAGCTTTCGTAAAGCTCTTCGGGACTGCTGCACCAGCCTGAAAATTCCACCTTATCAGCTAACCCCTCTGAAGCAGCCAGCATCTTGAGATTTTCTGAATCGTTTCCGCGTCCTGCTATTTTGCACTCCCAGCCCGGACTGAGATATTTCAAGGATTTTATCAGAAGATCAACCCCTTTGCCCTTTATGAGCTGGCCAATATATAATATCTTAAATTTTTCACTTTTGCCGCTTGAAGGCGTTTTAGAAGGAGCAATTATAGGCTGAAGTTTTGTAATCCTGGACGTATCAAATCCGTTCGCAGAGAGATTATCACGCATATAATCAGAGAGAACCATGAAGCGGCTGCTTCTTTTCAGCCGGCGAAACATAGAGCAGAAACGTTTTACATTCAAAAACGAAACTTTAAGGGGGCTTTCCGGATTTTTCTCTATCATACCCGAACAAAGCAGGCAGTACAGGCCTGCTGGTTTATGGCAGTTTCGTCTTGTAACAGGGAAATATTTATGCTTTCTAAGACAATAGTAATCATGGTCGTGGAATAGAACAATCGTTTTAAATCTCTTGCTAACCTCTTCAAGCAGCTGGGGCGAGAAGATCTTATGCACAAAAGCAATTTTCACTCCATCATTTTTCAGGGAATCAAGGCTCTCTTCAAGCCTTCCGGAATTGGCAAATACACAGTCTTTAAAGGCCTTTCCAAAAGAGCTCTCAAATTCCTGCTGCTTTTCGAAAAGACCCCAGCATTCCCAGCCAGCTTCAGTAAGACTTTTAACGGACTTGAAAACAAAAGATTCAACTCCGCCAAAGAAACCGCATTTGTGATTTACATAAAGAATCTTCATTAAAACGCCCGCTAAACCTGATTAATCAAGCTTTCGAAAGTTTTTACGTAGAGGTTAGTTAGATACTGATAGGTATATTTTTCCCTAACCAGCTTCTCCCCCTCTCTTGCCAAATCCGGGAAAGCGTCCCTGTTTTGGAAGGCCTTTTCCATTTTTTCGGCCAGATGGGAGACATCCGCCCTTCTGAATGTGTAGCCGTTTACATCTTCCTGAACGAGATTCGGATCCACAACATCGCTCTGAAGCACCGGCGTACCGCTTATCCAGCTCTCCACAACTACCGCACCTGAATTCATAAAACGAACCGGTATAACATGGATATCTGAATGCCTCAGCCAGCCGATTACCTCCTCTCTTTGCACCATTCCTGTGAAAAGCACTCTGTCTTCAAGCCCGTTCTGCTTTATTAAGGCCTTCATTTCAGAGGTTATTTGAGGGTCGTAATCCTGCCTGCCTACAAAAACAAACTTTGACCCCGGAAGCTTATCTGCAACCTCTGCGAAGGCCTTCAGAGCTATGTCCTGCCCCTTTATCCTGCAGACGCGTCCCAGAGAAAGGAATACAAATTCGTTTTCCTCAATCCCGTATTTCGATCTTGGGTTTGGAGCATCAAAATTATCATATTCTTCAAGCCGTATAGGCACAGGTGAATAGCCTACATTGCGGTTGTATTTCTTGAAAAACTCAATCTCCTTGTTTGATATTGCGAAGATATAGTCAAATCGTTTGAGAAAAATCTTCTGATACCACCTCGCCTCCTCACGCTCCATAATGTTCGGGTCTATATCACCAGTCTGGAGGATTATCTGGCTGTAATCGAGCCAGTCGAAACAGCAGAGAACGTTTTTCTTTCCGGACAATTTGGCCGCAAGGAATCCGAGCATATTATTTTTGCTCAGTGCGGGAAAATACATCACAACATCATAACCGCCCGTAAGTATCTTAAAAAAGACCGAAGGCATAAATGTTTCTGTTTTTATGTTGGGGTATTCACCATTGGGGTTTTTCCAGTCTTTGAGGCGGAAAAGCTCAAATCCGCTGAGCTTTTCATAATCCGCTGCGTCAATGCGTTTCGGGCAGAAAACCGCCACCTCATGCTGCTTTGCAAGACTGCAAGCCTGATAGTAAATGTTGGTTTCAGCTCCTCCCACCTCAGGATAAAATCTGTTGGTAACAATAGCTATTTTCACTTTACTCAGCTCCAAAACAGAACCTGATTATCAGCTGAGTTCACATACATCAAAGTGAATTCAGCAGAAAACTGATTAATACCATCTATACTAAAAATAAATATTCTATGTACAACCTAATTCTTGTAAAAAAGCCGGAAAGGGGGCGTCTAACTGTAATATTCCTTGATTCCTCTGTACACACTGCTTCTCTGAAGCCAGCGGTATTTCGGCGCCCATAGGAACAAATCCGGCCTGCCGATTTTTAAAAGATATATCCAGTCTCTCAAAGTCTCTGCTGCTGCCGGTTTGATAACGCAGGAAAGAAAGTTTTCTTGTGCGGGCCTTCTGCCATAAATTGCAGGCTCAGCGAGACCTTCGCCGTAAAATCTTTTCTTTATTTCTTCAACAGTATAATTATGAGAATGCTCAACCACTGCCCCCTCTGCAAAAGCAATCTTCTCACCCCTCTGCCGTGCGCGCCAAGCCCACTCCACATCCTCAGAATACTGCACTTCTTCATTGAATGGATGCTCAAGCAATGAGCTCTTTCTGATTGCACTTGTGGCGAGTGAGAAAAAATTCCCCCATTTGAGCGATTTACTGCTGAAAGCCCTGCTGTAATCCTTTACTACAAGCGGGTCTGCATCTTTTCTTGGCACCTGTTTGCCGTAAACAGCGGTTACCTGCTTATCATCGAAAGGCTTTATCAAATTCTCAAGCCAATATTCGCCCTGAATAACACAGTCAGAATTATTGAAAACTATTAACTCGCCCCTGCATTTGCTAACCGCTTCATTGAGCACTTTACCCGGGACATACCTGCCTTCTATTCGGTAGGCATCAGAGCAGAATGAACACAGCTTTTCGTATGTCCCGTCTGTTGAATTGGAATCCGGGCATACAAGCTGAAAATCCTTAAAGCTCTGCTTGGATATCATCTCAAGGGTTTGCTCAATGAATTCTATATCATTGCACGCCCTTACAACTATGCTTACTTGAGGGTTCATAAAGCCCGCCTAATCATTATTTAGATACACGGAGGTTTCATTCATACTGTCAAAACGCTGCCTTTTTATCGCCTTGGATATGCTCTTTATAATTGCCATTCCCCTGCCGGATTCTGAGAACTTATCCATCTTTTCGAAAAACCCCTCTAAGCTCGCCTGGAGAATATCGGGTTTCCATTCAACACCATTGTCTATAAAACGAAGGTTCACCCCGCTTTCATCAAATAAAAGCTGTATCAAAACCAAAGGCACCTCCTTGGGACGTAATCCGTGAGATATTATGTTTGTAACAAACTCGCTTGTAACCAGCTCCGCCTCTGCGGCAAGCTTGTTTGACCAGCTCTTCTCAAAACAGAGCCTTTCAATAATCTTGCTTGCCAAAGACACATTATCGAGTTTATAGTCAGCGGCTTCAAATTTGCTTATCCCCGATTCGGTTGCCCCTGTAAGCTGGCTCAGCTCAAAAGTGAAGGTGTCTGGTTTGGAGCTCTTCTCAAAGCTCAGCATAGAGAAATCGTCCTGACTGATCTGGTAGCCTGCATTGTAGAGCCAAGACTTTACCTTATGCGGCAGGAGAAGGCAGGTATCAGGGATTATTACGCTCTCAAGCAGGTCTATGAATCCATCGATACCCAGCTCTTCGCTGTCCTGCCCTTCGCATTCAATAATCCCGTCTGTAAGAAGTATGTAAATATTATCTCCTGAGAGCCTTATCTGGTCCTGTTCTTCTTTGCAGTATTCCAGAGAAGCATCCCAGCCTATGGGTATCGAACCTTTGTTTGTGAGCTTAGAGCCTTTTCGCTGATTGCAGTTGAATTGTATGATGGGCAGATGGCCTGCATTGAAAAAGGTAAATTCATCGCTGCTCAAATCAATCACGCCGGCAAGAAGGGTCATATAGTGATTCTCGAACAAATTTCCTGCAAGCGTTTTGTTGAGTATGTTCATCAGCTCGTAGGGCTCGATTTCGCCGTCTTTTTCTTCGATTATAACCCTTATGGTTGATTTAACTGCCGCCATAAGAAGGGCTGCCTGAGCCCCGTGCCCTGAGATATCACCAATATATATAAAAATCCTGTCCGCAGAGAGCTTGATAATATCGTAGAGATCCCCGCCGATCTGGGTTGAAGGGGAATAGCCGGAACAGAAATTCATATCAGTATCTACTACAAACTGTGGCGGGAGCATATGAAACTGAATTTTTGAAGCCACCTTCAGATCTCTGAGAAGGCTTGAATAAAGCTCCCTTATCTTATTCTCAGCCTCTTTGTTCTTAAGTATATTGTTCGTTCTGGCCTTGAGCTCCAAATCATCAACCGGCTTTCTGATATAGTCTATCGCACCAGCCTCAAAACCCTTGCGGAGATAATCGCTGTCGCTCAGCGCTGTAACCAAAATCACCGGGATGTTTTCATTTATTTCTCTGATTTTTGCGCAAACCTGAAACCCGTCAATCTCAGGCATCATTATGTCCAGATATATTAAGTCGTATTTATTTCGCTTAACCATCTCAAGACACTGAAAACCGGATTCTGTTGAGTCTACTGCAAAATCCTCCCTGTATTCCAGCATAGACTGAAGCGTAAAGATGTTAGATGGTTCGTCATCTACGACCAAAAGCCTTTTAAGCATAAATCAATCTCCGTTTTTATCTTGTATCACTAGGCAAATCGGCTGCATAATGCAAAAAGTCTATCCACATATCGAACACCCTTTCCATTATTGTCGGTGCAATCAGAAAGCTTATGCCTGCAACCAGAAGCATATATAGCAAACAGAAAAGCGTATAAATCGGCCTTATCAGCATCAGGCAGGTGCTGGCGATAAATATAGGTATAAGTATGCAGTACAGACCGACTAAAATGTAGTTCGATACAAATCCGCTGTATTCATAGCTTTCCCCTACGGAAAAGTAAATCTCAAGACAGAAGAAAAAAAGCGGTACAGATATAAAAATAAAGACAAACAGTCCTCCCCTTACAAAAGGGGACATTGTGCCGGCAACAGAAAAATTGTTCGAAATATTCTGCCTTCTGTTCCTGTAGAACTTGTCCCCAAAATTTTGGGAAGAAAATATATTTAATGGATTAAAGCCCAATTAATTCCCCTCTTACGTATTATCCGTATATACTAATATATCTTTGACAATTTTCAATCGTTTTATATTACTTTGATTGCTCATTTATGTTTCAAATATAACTGTTCGGGCAAGAGGCTTCGGGTTAATTTTTCACAAAACATAAAGAATTTCATAAAAATTCAATTTTTGTTTATTTTTTCAATCCAATTTTTCAATTCAAGTCTATAACATTACAGGAAGATACAGTTAAAAGGGAATTAAAAAGACTATGCAGTCTTCAAAAGCAAATTTCATAGAGCTTTATTCTAAATCTCAAAAGAAAATATTCTTCTATATTTTGAGTATGGTTCACCACCGCAGCGATGCAGAGGACCTGCTCCAGCAGACCGCTTCTGAGATGTGGAAACTGTTCGATAAGTATCAGGAGGACAAAAACTTTACTGCTTGGGGAATAGCTATAGCACACTACAAAATCCTTGATTACAGAAAATCTCGAAGCAGGAATAAGCTTTTTCTCTCAAACGATGTGTATGAACAGATTATTCAGGAATTCAACGATGTCTCAGAATTTGAAGAGCAGAGGCGAAACGCACTCAACGGATGCCTCAAGAAGCTCAGCGATGAAGACCAAAAGATGATATGGATGCATTATGATGAGGGCCTTAGCTATAAAAAGATAGCAGAAAATCTTCAGAGGTCTAAAAGCGGTATATATAAAGTAATGGCCAGGATTCACTGCAATCTGCTGGCCTGTATTAAGAAAACTTTGCTTGTGTGGCAGCGAAATGGATAAAATCAGCAGACAAGATTTTGTAAATATTCTGATGAAAGCATTGGATGCAGAGGCTTCAAATGAGGATATTTATAAGCTGAACAAAGCTATGAGAGATGACCAGGCTTGCCGGCGGCTCTATATTGAAACATTACTGCTCTATGTAGAGCTCTCTCCTTACGGCAGCGTAGAAATAGAGAAGAACAATAATAAGGTTGATCCTTTGCTGGCAGGTTCAGTACTCAATAGAGACGAATGCAGCTGCGATATAATTTCTTTCCCTAAGAGAAAAAATGAAAAAGCAGGCAAGGATACAATTGAAAATGAAATTCCTGCAGCGCGAAGACGCCCATTCAGTAAAATCACCTTTGCGCTATTTGCGCTAACTTCTGCAGCTTTGATATTTCTTATTGTTTATGCTAACTTTTTCACTCCTAAGCTTATAGAAACAGCCACTCTAAACAAATCCATTGATGCCAAATGGAGCGGAGCAAATCTCAATGAAGGCAGCAGGCTTTATGCTCAGAGAGAAACTATTACCCTAAGAGGCGGAATAGCAGAATTTGAAACGAACAACCAGACTAAGGTGATTATTGAAGGTCCTGCGGAATTCAGGTTTAGAGGCCCTTCTGAAGTAACGCTTGAATACGGTCAGCTTTATTCAATTGTCGAAGAGGAAGGTTTCGGGTTCACCGTTACAACGCCGAATTCGAAAATCGTGGATCTGGGAACTGAATTTGGAGTTATTGCCGGGAAAGACGGCAACACTGAGCTGCACGTTATTAAAGGAAAAACCAAACTGCTCAGCGACAACAGCTGGATAAACAATACTGTAATGGAAGTTACAGAAAACACCGCTTGCAGGGTTTCGAACAACAGCTCCTCTGTGAGCAAAATTGCCTTGAAGGAAGATTTCTTCGCACGGTATATCAACAAAGAAAACAGGGTTGTATGGCGCGGGGAAAAGCAGCTCGATTTAGCCGATATTGTAGGCGGCGGAAACGGTCTGGGGACAGGGAAATATCTTTCAGGCATAAACACAAAAAGCGGTGTTTATGCGAGTAATATGATTAAGTTCAGCTCTATTTATGAGAATGACTCTTCTTATAGAGAAGTTAGAGGCTTAGATTTTATTGATGGGGTTTTTGTACCAGACAAAACCGAAAAAGCAGGAATTGTTTCTTCACAGAGACATCGCTTTGATAAATTTACCGACACTATAGGCAAGTACTGGATCGGAATAATAAATGGGGCAGTACATCCTGAACTGGCAAATGTTAAGCAGCATACCCTTACCTTAAAAGGAAAAAGTTTAGATTATCCGCAGAATAAAGCAATATTCATTCACCCAAATCAAGGAATCACTTTTGACCTTGAAAAAATCAGGAAAGCCTACGAAAAGCAAAATATAATCCGTTTCTCAAGCTCTTTCGGGCTCTCTGACAGTATATTTAAGCCCGTGAATTTCAAAGATAATAGAAATAATTCAACCTCATTCCAAGAAGGATTTCCAAGGTGCAATTTTCAAGTTTTAGTTGATGGGGTATTGAAACATGAAAAAACGAGGCAAACGCCAATGGATGAGCCGGATAATTTCGAAATCCCGATTTCTAAAGAAGACAGTTTTCTGACTGTTATAGTAAGCTCCCCGGTTGATGACCAAATAGAAAATGCAGGACTTTTATGGGCAGTACTCGCTGAGCCTTCTCTTATACTAAGCAGCGATAAAGGGGTTTAGTAAGTTGCTTGGATTTATTACTGAAGATATTTTTCTTGAAAGGAGGTGAACAAGTAAAATACAAGCTAATTTTGTTTTGTAAATTATATTTAATGACTCATAGATTATTATTTACTGAAAGGTTTTTTATCATGAAACAAAAAAGATTAAGTTTCAATTTAGCTGTGCTGCTTATCATCTCGGCTGTTTTTGCAGCAGCATCCACTTCCGAAGCGGCAAAACTGATAGAATGGAAATTTGATGGAAACGCACTTGATTCAAGCGGAAATGGATTCGATGGAGACATATACGAAGGAGGTGCTGACAGCGTAAGCTTTTCTAATGAGGGACGCGGCGGCTGCATCGAATTAACGAACAATAAAGACAGAGTTCTAACATCAAGTTATGTTGACATCGGTTCAGCATTTACCGCTGCCGGCTGGATGAAGCTCCCCCAAGATTTCGGCGGGGCGTGGAATCGTTTTCTAACAACCAGCGATGCAGGAACGGGATTCTGCATTATGCAGGACGGCAGCTCAGGCAGCTTAAAATTTACCGTAAACGGCAACTGGGCAATGCCTAAAGCCGGACAGCTCACCCCGGGACGATGGCAGCATATTGCAGGAACCTACGACGGGACTGATGCCAGGCTTTACGTTAATGGCGAACTTGTCGCAGGGCCGATTTCTATGCCCGCTCCCTCTGAATCTGAGCAGATTATAGCAATGGGAAGAGACCAGAACAGCTGGGAGTCAGGATTTACAGGACTCTTTGACGAAGTAAAGATATATAACAATGCACTCAGCGCCTCGGAAATATCAGATCTCTACAATGCCGAATACCTTCAGCAGGTTTCAGATCCCAGAGATAAGGCAGCGCTTCCTGCTGTTAATAATTCAGTTGATTTCGAAATCACAATAGACAAGGCAGAAACTTCAACAGTAACAAACGTTGAATGGTACAAAAAGATTGCAGCAGGCGATCCTAATACGCCGATAACAAGCGATGGGACAAAATACGACATTTCCCTCACTCAGTCCGGTTCTGCTCTAACCATCTACAATCCAGACACAAATGATGAAGCTTATATGTACTTGGCTGAAGTTACCCTCGACTCGGGTTACCCTTCAATTATAGAAACCAAGCCGGCTTCACTTAAAATTAGCGATGGTCTTATGCACCGCTGGAGCTTTTCCGGCGATTTGACTGATTCAGCAGGCTCAGCAGACGGAGAGCTTTACGACCCATCCTCTTCAACAGCTTCCTTTGTAGATGGCAGCAGTCAGCTTCTTCTTGATAATCCTCAGGTAAGGCCTGTTGATGATCCTAACAATATTGCTTATGTAACACTGCCGGACGGCATAATATCCTCTGCCGATAATTTTATGACCATTGAAATGTGGGTTACTCCGCACAGAGTAGTTGAACCGTCTAACTGGCTTGCCCCTCTTTTTGCATTCGGTGAAGATAACGATGACAATATACTTAACGACAGCGGCGGCCAGGGCATCTCTGGGCTTCTCCAGACCCCTGAAAGCGGCCCTTCAGTAGGCATTGATATGCCGAACGGAAACTCAAGATGGTCTGACCCTGCTCAGGCAATCGAGGGCTCGGAATTTATGCTTGCAATGGTATGGGACGGCAACACCGGTGAAGGAAGACTTTATATAAATGGCAATCTGGTTGCCGGCCCTCAGAACTTGCCAATCAATCTTTCTGAGATTAATGATGTAGATAATTTGATTGGGCATAATTGGTGGAGCAATGGGCTAATTAATGCTTCATTTAACGAAATCAGGATTTACGACTGGCCGTATGATGCCCCTTGGATACAGGCTCATTACAATGCCGGAGCAGATTTAGTCGATGTGAATCCTTGTATGAATCCTCCTGAAACGGATTTGGATGGTGATTGCCAGATAACTCTTAACGATTTTGCGCTTTTAGCCTCTGAATGGCTTTACTGCGGCAGACTCGGCCCCTGCAATTAAAACTTAAATACAGGCATAAACAAAGGAGGCTGCCTAAAATGCGCAGTCTCCTTTTAGCCATATAAAACTAATAATTGGAATCCGAGTGTAGCTCTCCCATAGAATTGAACACTTTAAATTAGACGGTTCCTGAATAATATAAACCAACTCAAATATTTAGAAAGGAACTTAAAATGCGAAGATCGAGGTTTAGTGAAAGCCAGATACTTTCGATTCTCAAGGAGTCAGAAGCCGGTTTAGAGGTCAGTGATTTGACCAGGAAATACGGCATATCCCGTGCCACATTTTACAACTGGAAGAGCAAGTATTCTGGTATTGGCGGCAGTGAGATAAGGCGTTTACGCGAGTTAGAGCGAGAGAACGGCAAGCTCAAAAAGATGTATGCGGACTTATCATTAGAGAATAACGTTCTCAAGGATTTAATAGAAAAAAACTTCTAAAGCCTGCCGAGCGAAAGGATTTTGCCAGGCAGGCACATTCTAAGGGCTTATGCGTGCAATCATCTTGTAAAGCAGCAGGCATCAGCCGGGGCAGTTTTTACTATACTCCTTCAAGAAACGATGATGCTGAGGTAAAAAGACAGATAGAGCTGGTAATAGATTCCCGTCCTCGACGCGGATTTCCAAAGATATTCGACAGTATCCGCCGCAAGGGATATAGCTGGAATCACAAAAAGGTTTATCGTGTTTATAAGGAAAATGAATTTCAGCTTAACAACCGTAAAAAGAATTTGATAAGGCAAATAGAGCGTAAACCTATGCCAGAAGCCACGAGAGCTAATGAGATATGGAGTATTGATTTTATGAGCGATAGTTTGAGTAATGGTCGGCCATTCAGGGCTTTCAACGTTATCGATGAGTTTAACCGTGAGGCATTGGATATTGAGATCGACACGAGCTTACCTTCGCTTCGCATAATTCGTAGCCTTGAATTAATAGGCTCTGATCGGGGTTTCCCCCGCTTTATTCGCAGCGATAATGGGCCGGAATTTAGGAGCCTTCAATTTCGCAGGTTCTGCTGCCGAAACAGAATCAGGCACCGCCGTATAGAAGCAGGCAAGCCTCAGCAAAACAGTTTTATTGAACGATTCAATCGGAGTTATCGAGAGGATATACTTGATATGTACAGTTTTAAGAATTTATCAGAAGCTCGTAATTTAACTTTAGATTGGCTTATAGAATATAATTATGAGCGTGGGCACGAATCACTGGGAGGGAAAGCTCCTGTAGAGTATGTCCGCAGTTTTTTGCCTTTCACCCCTCAAAATAATTCTGAAGGGGCAAAAGGAAAAAACTGCTGTTTGAAGGAATTTGTCTAATTATTACTGTTCAAAGACAGGGGAGAGGCACACGAGAATGATAAAAAAATATTCGGCAATTTACTTTTCAATAATTATTTGCGTACTCAGCCTATTGTCTTTGTCATACTCTGCTGAATTGACATCCGGAAATGCAGCACTTGAGATAACTAAAGAAAATGGGATCTCGCTTAAAATAAACGGTGAAACCAGATTCCAGCGCAGCCGCCCTGCTGAGGCAGAATGGATAGATGGCCGAGGAGATTCCACTTGGACAAAAAACAAATATTACGAAATTCAAAGCGATTCAGATAGTAAAGTAAGATGTAAAGGAATTGCAGACAGCCCTAATGGATCAAGACTAATTTTTACCGATATTTTTGAAAGCAGAAATAAAGACAACTGCTTTTATTTGGAACGAAATGTCGATGTATTAGCAATCAAAGGGGATGATAAAGGATTTTCCACAAGATTTGGATTAAAAACTGCACTTCAACATTCAATCTTAGATTTCAACTATCTTTCTCCCGGAATATTGTACAAGCAGAACAAACAAGCTCCTGATGGAGCTATAGCCTCATATCCAAAGCTGCAAACCGACGATGATTTCTTCTTTTTTACTACTCACTGCCCCCTCGGACCTTTTATAATGATGCAGCACATTGGAGACGAATACCGCCTGACATTAGCTCAGGAAGACGCTGAGCCTTCCTCAAGCTTTTCAGGGGACGACTTTCGCCCAAGGATAATCGATGAGAAATTGCAGTACGGGGCATTGGGAATAAGAAAAGAACCAAAACCGCTGATAGGTTTTGTTTTCCCCGGAACAGAGCAAGACCGAACTTATGTTGGAGGCGGCGGAAAAAGGACACTAAGAAGCCATCCGTTAAAACAGGGAATTACACACAATTATAATTTAATCTTAAAGGCTGGAAGCTCGCCTGATTTTAATAGAGCAGCAGAAAATACAATTGATTACTTCTGGGAAGTCTATAACCCCTCAAATAATATCCTGTCTGTTGATATGAAAAAGGCATACGAAGCAAATATTAGCCTTATCTATGATTTATGCGAGCCGAGAGGACCGGAAAATATCAGAGGCATACCTTGGGGCGATATAGATATAATTTCAGGCGAACTCAAAAATCCAAGCTACCAGATGGGCTGGATAGGAGCTCAAATAGAAGGTGCTTATCATTTAATCAGATACGGACATGAGCACAGCAGCGAAACCCATAAAACTTATGGCGTAGATATGATTGATTTCTGGGCCAACCGAAGCTGGCCTGATTACAATGAACTGCCTTACAAATGGTATGCAGGCGGCTGGGGCAGCCACTGGAGCCAAGAAGGTGATTTAAGGCATTACGGCGACGGTTTTTTTGTGATAATGAAAAGCTATTCGTTTGAAAAGAATCGAGGTGCTGAACATTCTAACTGGATTGAATACTGCAAAGATTTTGGAGACTGGCTTCACGAGAATCAAAACTCTGACGGTAGCTGGTACAACAAATATGATGTTGTGGACGGGTCAAATAAAACAGCAAATAAATCTCGGAGCTGCTTTGTAATACCATTTTTAATCAGGCTCTATAACGAAACTCGAAATCAGGTTTATCTTGACACTGCCTTAAGAGCAGGAAATTTTGCATTCAATAACAGTCATTTACATTGTTCTTACACAGGCGGTGCTATTGACAACGGAAACGTAACAGATAAAGAGAGTGTGCTGATTACTATGCGGGCATTTACATCTCTTTATAATGTTACTGATAATTCAAAATGGTTAGAAGCGGCGGAACAAGCAGCAAAATTCGGCATAACATGGACATATACATGGAACATTGAAATACCTGAAAATAACTATTCTAAACTTAACCTTTTCTATGAGATGGAATATTACACCAGCGGACAGGGGCTTGTCGCATTAGGACATTCATACTGCGATTTTTATGCCGCAGAGCATGCAGGGGATTATTACCAACTATACAAGCTTACGAACGATGAAAAATACAAAATCCAATCCGAACTGCTTATAAACAACAGTATGCAGTTAGTGGATTATGAGTCTTCTATCGCTTTCAACAAGACATTTCATGAGGGAGCAGCCCCGGAAGGACTTGCCGGAACTGCAATGGGTGGATACCGCGGCAATACAAACAATGCCTGGCTGGGATTCTGCACAATGGGAAGACTTACCGGTATTACGGATTTACAGGATTTATCCGAAGACCCTAACAGTTTAAGTTCTATAATTCAGTGGAAATTTGACGATGATGCGAAGGATTCAAGCGGAAACAGCAATCACGGCGTCCTCCATCCAGCAGAAGCCGGCAGCATTAGTTTTGTTCAGGAAGGCAATGACGGCTGCGTTGAGTTCGATAATCCGAAAGACAGGATAGTATCTCCTCTAATTAACCTCGGAACAGTATTTACAGTGGCAGGGTGGATAAAAATTGATGCAAATTTCACAGGCAGCTGGAACCGCTTTCTTGTAACTAATAATATAAATTCAGGATTTGGACTCTTTCAGGACCTCTCATCAATGAAATGGAAGTTTACAGTCAATGGCGACTGGAGCCTGCCTCTGGCCGGAACTATGCAGCCGGGAGAATGGCAGTATGTGGCCGGAACTTTTGACGGACAGAACGCAAAACTGTACCTGAACGGCGAATTAGTTTCCGGTCCTGCTCTGCTGACTCCGCCTTCAGAAACTGATCATAAGATAGTTTTGGGCAAAGATAGTAATGATTGGGAAACAAGTTTTACAGGGAGATTCGATGAATGCGTGATATACAAGAGAGCTCTCAATCAACAGGAAATACGAAACATATATAATCATCAGAAAAATCCATGCGTTTTCCCGCCTGAATACGATTTAGATGGTGATTGCTTTGTTGGCACTTCCGATTTTTTTATCATGGCCAGCGAATGGCTTGAATGCGGCAGAATGGGAACATGTAATTAACAATTAAAAGAAGGGATTAGTATGAGATCCAAAAATATTATTTTCTCACTGATTATAACAAGTCTGTTTGCAGCAGGCTGCACTGCGGAAAAGGCAGACTCTAAGCAAACTTTCACCAACCCCCTGCTGGAATCGGGGCCGGACCCTTGGGCATTTTTCAAAGACGGATACTATTACTACATAAAATCTCAAAATAAATCGCTTCTCCTTATGAAAACAGCGGATATAACCGAGCTTTCCAGCGCTGAGAGGAAGGTAATCTGGGATGCACCGGAAGACACGCCGCATTCAAAGAACCTCTGGGCTCCGGAGCTGCATTTTATAAGGGGAGCGTGGTATGTTTACTACGCCGCAGACGACGGAAACCACCATAACCACAGGATGTTTGTGCTGGAAAACAAGAATCCAGACCCTTTCAAGGGCAAATTTAAGCTCAAGGCAAGGATTAAGACATTGCCCGGGGACAACTGGGCTATCGACGGCTCAATCTTTGAGCACAAAGGCGAGCTTTACTTTATCTGGTCTGGCTGGAAAGAGGACAAAGCACACGTTGAAACCCAGCGCATATACATAGCAGAAATGTCGAACCCTTGGACAGTGAGCTCTAATCGAGTTCAGCTCAGCGAGCCCGAATACGAGTGGGAGAGAAACTGGGATTATGATAAGGGCTGGAGCCCTGATGCCCCGATATACGTAAATGAGGGGCCTCAATTTATCAGCTGCGGCAAAAAAATGCACATAGTTTACTCTTGCAGCGGCTGCTGGACTCCAAATTATGCCTTAGGTATGCTCTCAGCAGATATCACGAGCGATCCAATGAATCCTAAGAGCTGGGAAAAGTCGAAAGAACCGGTATTCCAGCAGAGCCCCGAAAGCAAAGTTTACGCCACAGGTCATAACGGCTTTATCAAAAGTCCGGACGGGACGGAAGACTGGATAATCTACCACGCAAACGACAATCCTGATGACGGCTGCGGGAATACCAGATCTCCAAGACTTCAGAGAATCGAATGGACTGAAGATGACATGCCCGTTTTCGGAACTGCTCTTCCTAAATCTGCAAAGATCGAAAAACCCTCCGGCACTCCTGAATAACCCGAAAACAAAGTTTCAATCGCCCTTTTTTGTTAGTGAAGCCTATAATCGAACAGCTTTTACTCTCAAGATAATCCTAACCCCGATTTCTCACTTAGCGTTCAAAATCGTGAAAAATCAAAATTTTTTCTTTGATTCTGCGTTGTAATCGGCGTTTTAAAGTCTCTTTAGTCTCTGGTACAGACCTGCCCTATTGCAAGTGATTTTTCATCAGCAATAATATTGTTATGTACTTGAAGAAGCACAAGCGAAAGAAGAATGGTAAGATCAATTCCTATTACAGCATAGCGGAGAAGCGTAAGGTTTCTCGCGGGCGTTATGTTGAGAAGATGGTGCTGTATCTTGGTGAAATCTCTGATTCTCAGAAGAAGTCTTGGCAGAGATCCATTGAGATAATCAACGAGGACAACAAGCCTGTCCGCAAGTCATTATTCGCTTTTGATCAGGACAATCACACTCATCACGACATAGATACGATTCCGGTAAAGCTCTCAAAGATGAAGCTTAACAACCCCAGAACATTCGGGGACTGCTGGCTCGGCTGCGAGATATGGGATATGCTGGGATTAGACACCTTCTGGTCGGAGAGGATAGACACTGCCAAATCGCCGGTTGACTATTCCAAAGTTGTAAAATTGCTGACAGTAAACCGTCTTATCAAGCCCGGAGCGGAGTTTTATGTCCACCGGCACTGGTTCACTCAGACCGCAATGGATGTATTGCTGGGCTGTGAATTTGATGTTGCCGAAAAAAACCGGCTTTACCGTTGTCTGGACAGGATATTGCCGTATAAAGAAGAGCTTTGTTCTTATTTGAAAGACACATGGCAGATGATGTTCAATCTGGAATATGACATTCTGCTTTACGATATAACCAGTACTTATTTTGAGGGATTATGCAAAAGCAATCCCAAGGCAAAATTCGGCCACAGCAAAGACCGCAGAGGCGATTGCAGGCAGATTCTTATCGCTTTGGTAGTTACCCCTGAGGGATTTCCGATCAATTATGAGATACTCGCCGGCAACACCTCAGAGAGAACAACGCTTAAACCCTTGTTAAACAAGATAGAGTCGAAATACGGCAAGGCAGGCAGGTTATGGCTGATGGACAGAGGTATTCCAACAGAAGCTGTGCTGGAGTATATGCGTGATAACGGGATTGATTATCTTGTCGGAACGCCCCGTAAGCTGCTGGATGAATTCCAAGAAGAGCTTTCTGTGAAAAGCTGGTTTGATGTAAATGGAAGCGTTCGCATAAAGCATATAGCCAAAGATGACGAATGCTATATTCTTGCTCGAAGCAAAGAGAGAATGGCTAAAGAACGGGCTATGCGTAAAAGAAAGCTCCGTAATTACTTAGAAGGACTGGAGAAGTTAAAGAAATGCCGCAGCCGAGATGTTTTTATGCAAAGGCTCGGCAAACTCAAACATCAGGCGGGCAGCTGCCGTAAGTGTGTAACTCTTACGATTCCCCGAAATAAGGAAAGGATTGAGAAGGGCGAGTTTGATTATAAGTTTGAAGCGAGCAAATATAAAGAAATGATATACCGCGACGGCACATACTTTTTGCGTACAAACCAGTCTGGCAAGGATGGTGCAGCCCTGTGGAAGGAATATATGCTTCAGTGCAACGTTGAGCAGGCATTCAGGGAGCTCAAGAGCGATCTGGGAATTCGTCCTGTCTATCACCATAAGCAAGACAGGGTTGAGGCTCACGTGTTTGTAGCGTTTATGAGCTATTGTTTGCAAGTAACACTGAGGCATAAGCTCAGGGCAAGCGCCTGCGGGATGACTGCTCAGGCGGCATTAGCAGCAATGTCTCGGATCCAGATGCTGGATGTTTCATTTGAAACGCAAGACAGCAGAACTCTGCTTATGCAGAGATATACCGAACCGGAAGACGAACACAAGCTGCTGCTGCAGAAATTGAAGATAGAACTGCCGCCGCAAAAAACTCCGAAAATATACAGCGGGAAACTGAAAAAATAACACATCTTTGGCGACAGACCAACCCCTCTGACGGGGGTAAAAACGCACTTTTTACCCCCTAAGTGAGAAATCGGGGCTAATATTAACTGCCTTGGGTGTTAGCCCTTGAATTAAAGCGGAAAACTAATAAAATTTCCTATCGAAGGCAGATTTGTATTTAATACCGAACGGATTAGCTTAGTGAATAACAGTTCATTCGAAAATAAACAGTCAGCGCAGCTCGAGGAAGACTGCGGGATAGAGAAAATCGAAGACACCCAAAATGAGACGGAAAATTCCGTCAGCGAGGGTGAAAACGGTTTTATCGAAACTACGCTGGAATCTGTAGTTGAGGCTGCTCTGTTCGCCTGTGATGAACCTATAACAGGTGCTAAGTTAGCTAATATTGCAGAGGTTAATTCGGCCAAGGAGATAGACGAAGCCATTAAAAAGCTCAACAGCTCATATCAGGAGCGTAATTCCGCCTTCAAAATTGAGAAAATTGCCGGCGGGTATCAAATGCTTACTCACAGCGTTTATAATGCATGGCTCAAGAAGCTGATCAGCGAGAAAAAGGAAAGCAAGCTATCTCAGGCCGCCCTTGAAACGCTCTCTGTGATAGCCTATAAACAGCCTGTTATCAGGGCGGATATTGAGTCTATAAGGGGCGTGTCTTCAGGCGAAATTATCAGAGGCCTGATGAACAAAGGGCTTGTGAAAATGGCCGGCAGAGCAGAGATTCTGGGCAGGCCTGTTCTCTACGGTACTACAAAAAAATTCCTCGAACTGTTCGGATTGGATTCTATTAAAGATCTTCCTGATGTAGGCGAATTTAAGAAATAAGGCGATTCAGAGATATGGCATTCCAACAAAAACGAAAATATTTTTCAATACGTTCAAATATCGTAAACCGCATCAAAACCTCTTCCTCAGGTTTGAAGTTCCAAATTACCGCTCTTACAGATATCGTATTCCTTCTGCTTGTATTCTTCGTAGCCACAACACGTTTCCGTCCTACTGAGGGCGAACTTCCTATGGGTCTGCCCACCACTAACCTTGCCGGCGCTGCAAGTACTGTGCTTATCGATCCGCTAATCGTAGAGCTTGATACCGAGCAGGAAGGAATGATAATCCGCTACGGGGAGAATGAAGTGGTAACAGAAACCGCTTCCCCGGAGGCTATGGATCAAATAGCAGCAAACTTCTTTGATTATTATACAAACCAAAACAGAAGCGTTGAGGATCCCCTGGAGCTTTCCTGCTCTGAAGACCTCAAATGGGATCATCTGGCAAAGTTTTACAATATTATGTATGGACTCGGAATTGAGAATATAACCTTCTTGATGGATTAAAATGAATAAAACCACCCTCCTTATAAGCCTGCTTCTGTGGTTTTCGGGATTTTCTCAGGACCTG
This sequence comes from Sedimentisphaera cyanobacteriorum, assembly GCF_001997385.1. Taxonomy (NCBI): domain Bacteria; kingdom Pseudomonadati; phylum Planctomycetota; class Phycisphaerae; order Sedimentisphaerales; family Sedimentisphaeraceae; genus Sedimentisphaera; species Sedimentisphaera cyanobacteriorum. The sequence goes on from NZ_CP019633.1 coordinate 989,318, forward strand.
CCTGAAAAGAACGATATAATCAGCAATGAAAAGGCTGCGATGAAAATCTACAACAGCCTCCAGGAGGCCTGTTTTCCCCATCTGATTGAATACTACTACAGAGAACAGATTACCAATCCTGAGTCGCGCAAGAAGCTTTACAGCTTAACCTCCGAAGCCTTAACCCGCCTGAAAGAAGTGCAGGAAAATCACAAAGCCGTTCAGGAGAGAATCGAAGAATACCATCACCGAACTTGGGACTTGAAATACGGCAAGAACCGGCTCTGGCGGAGAAGCGAAAACCTCACCAATCAAATAAGATATATGCTTCAGGATGCCAAATACCTGCAAGCCTTAAGCCTTAAAGGAAATGCTCGGCAGGCAGCAGCGGATAAGGTTATCGAAGAGGTAAACCAAATCGAAGACAGCGTGCCTCTTTCAAAGCTCTACCTTCTGAAGGTAAAGGCGAGATACCTCAAGGCAGGGGAAAACGAGGCTTTCGAAAACAGAATATTCAACGATTTAGAGCAGTCGTTTGTAAACACCGAAAGAAATTCACTGGAGCATTTCGAGACAGAAATTTACAGGCTGCGAATCCTGCGTCCGTTCGGTAATGATGAGCTTCAGCGGATAATCAGCAGATACAGGGACAAGGGCATCTTTGACTATCCCGACCTTTCGATACAGTTTGCCTTTCTTGAACTGGAGGTGGGCGAGGGAAGCCTTCTGCTCAAGCTTTTGAAGAAATGGCACGGACTAACCGAAAGAATTTCTAAAATCGCCTTCAAGAAGGCAAAAGAAATGCTTGCAAACGGTGAACTGCTTGAGCAGGTAAACTCCATGAGTCCTGTAGAGAGGGAGCTGATTATATATTCAGCTCTTATAAATAAATCCAAAAATTTTGATTCCTTTATTATCGCCTCAGCTGCGGACGTTTCTTATCAGAGCAAGGTAATCAATTACGCAGCGGCAGCGAAGCTGATAGGCCAAAACGATGAAAAGGCATTCGACTATGCCACCAAAGCAATTAAGCTGAAAGACAATTTCAAGAAGATGTATCCTGCAATAACGGATTTGAATATCTACACTACCGCTGCTGCTGCCGGATACGAAACGCTTAAATCGGGCACTGAAGCAGAGCAGGAAAGAGTGATTGAAATATTCGATAAGTACAAAGAGCTTGCTGGTGAGGATGCAGATGAAGAAATATCTTTCCTCTATGCGGTTCAGCTCAAAGACAAAAGGCCAGAAGAATCATTGGCCACATTCAAAAAGACGCTCGAATCAGGCGGCAAATACAAAACTCAGGCACGATTTGAAATCCTCGTTTACAAATTCGAAAACGGAGAAACTGTTCTCGAGGAAATCCGAGAAATCTACGAAATGCTCGAAAGAGATGATGACCCCTATTTCTATGCTGATGTGATAGATTTGTACTCGCGTTCCCTGGCGGAAACAGGTAAATTAAACGAGGCTGCAGAGCTTCTCTATGACCAGCTCTCTTACGATATAACCCCCACCAAAGAATGTCTCAACTATGTGCTTCAAAAGTATATGACTGAAGCAGAGACATATTTTGAAAAGGCAGAATCAAGAGATACAGCAGAAATACATATCTCTGAGATAGCAAGGTTTATAAGACGAAAATATGGCGATAATATGCCGGATCAGGTGCAGCTTGCATATCAGGAAGCGATAGCAATCTCAAGCAGCAGAGGCGATCTGAGTATGGAAGAATACTCCGAGCAGGTTACCAACGGCCTCAGCTACAACCGTGTACTTGCTCGTCAGCTTATGAATAAAACTGAATATGTAGAAGCAGCTGCGATTTGGGGAAAAATAGCGAGGAGCCTTGCCTCACAGGGAGAATTTGATCCTTGGCGTTGGTCTCGGGCGAAGTTTTACCAGATAAAATGCGGCCTTTCCAGCCCTGAACTCAGCAAGGAAGATAAAATACACTCTTTTGACGTGCTCGAATCAGATCCGAAATGGGATAATGATTTCTGGAAGAACAAACTTAAAGAACTCAAGCCCGACTATGTTAAAGAGGCTCAAAAGCAGGCAGAGATCGAAAGGCAGAAACAGCGATCCACGGAGCCTCCTGAAGCAAATCCAGAATCACCAGCTGAAGAAAAGAGCGAGAATGAGCAAACAGGTTCTGAAAATAGATGACCTCTATGTAAGCTTTTACACCGATGAAGGCGAGGTAAAGGCTGTTTCAGGCCTTACGCTGGACATAAATGAAGGTGAGACAGTAGCTCTGGTTGGTGAGAGCGGCTGCGGGAAAAGCGTAAGTTCGCTCTCGGTTTTAGGGCTTCTGCCCAACCCCCCTGCCAAAATCAAGCAGGGCGAGATCCTGTATAAAGGGCAAAATCTTCTCAATCTTGAAGACAAGCAGCTTAGGACTCTTCGCGGCAGTGAGATAGCGATGATATTTCAGGAGCCTATGACTAGCCTCAATCCGGTTTATACAATCGGAGATCAGATAATCGAAACAATACTTGCTCACGAACAAATACCGCTGGAAGAGGCGGAAAAGCGCGCAGCTGAGATGCTCGGGCTCGTAGGAATTCCCGATCCGCTCGCCCGCTTGGATGAGTATCCCCATCAGCTATCCGGCGGGATGAGGCAGAGGGTAATGATTGCGATGGCCTTGAGCTGCCGCCCTTCTCTGCTCATTGCGGACGAACCGACAACAGCGCTTGATGTAACTGTGCAGGCTCAGATCCTTGAACTGCTCAAGAGAATTCAAAGCGAAACTAATATGAGCATACTTCTGATAACTCACGACCTCGGCGTGGTTGCAGAAAACGCCGACAGGGTTGTAGTTATGTATGCTTCGAAGGTGGTTGAGAAGGCGGGCGCGAAGGATATTTTCGATTCGCCCAAACACCCTTACACCAAAGGGCTGATGCAGTCTTTGCCAAAGCTCGGAGAGAAAAGGGGCAGGCTTGATACAATAAAAGGGGCAGTGCCAGATCCTCTGGAATTCCCTTCAGGGTGCAAATTTCACCCGAGATGTCCGCTCGGTCATTCAGACCTGCAGTGCATAGAAAATGAGCCCCAGCTTGAACCAGCCGGAGAAGAGAGATTTGTTTCATGCTGGAAGTGGCAAGATGAGTGAAACATTGATAAAAGTCGAAAACCTGAAAACTCATTTCCCTGTTCGAAAGGGGCTTTTTTCAAAAATAACCGGCTATGTAAAGGCTGTTGACGGGGTGAGCTTTGAGATCCCGCAGGGCAAAACACTCGGACTGGTTGGCGAGAGCGGCTGCGGAAAAACCACCATAGGACGCACTATGCTCCGCCTTGTACCAAGCACTTCGGGGGAAGTTTTTTACAAAGATAAGAACGTTCTTGAGGCCGGCAGCAAAGAGCTAACCAAACTTCGAAGAGATATGCAGATCATCTTTCAGGACCCTTACGGGTCTCTCAATCCCAGAATGACTGTTGGGAAGATTGTGGGCGAGGCGCTCAGCATTCACAAAATTGCCAAGGGAGAGAAGCGTCAGGAAATAGTAGCCGAACTGCTCTCACGCACGGGACTCTCGCCGGATTATATCAACAGGTATCCGCATGAATTTTCAGGCGGACAAAGGCAGAGGATCGGCATTGCAAGAGCCCTTGCACTGAATCCAAACTTCATCGTATGCGATGAGGCGGTCAGCGCGCTGGATGTTTCGCTTCAGTCTCAGATAATCAACCTGCTCATGGACCTGCAGGATGAATTCGGTCTTACTTATCTGTTTATCGCACACGATTTGGCTGTGGTTGAGCATATAAGCGATATAGTTGCTGTTATGTATTTAGGGCGGATCGTTGAAATATCAAGCGCTGATGAATTGTACAAAAATCCCATACATCCCTACACAAAGGCTCTGATGAGCGCAATACCCCGTCCTGAGCCCTCTTCAGGATTGAAAAGAATAGTGCTTGAAGGCGAGGTGCCAAGCCCAATCAATCCTCCAAGCGGATGCCCTTTTCATCCGAGATGCCGATATGCTGAGCAGCGATGCGCTGTCGAGGTTCAGTCGCTTAAAAATTCGAGGCTGTCGAACGGGCATAAAGTTGCCTGCTGGAAATTTGCATAAGTCTTATCTGTATCACCTAATATCTTTGATTGCTGCGAGCCGCTTTCCAAAATATTTTTCAAAATTTAAAATGATTTTTTAAGAAAAAATTCACAGCCATCCCATAAGTCCATAAATTTATCGTTGAGGGCTTGTTTATTGTATTAAAACGCCCTTTTCTTGTAGGATTTGAATTACCCCAGTTTGCATTTTTTTTGCTTTTGTTCAATTGGCAGTTTTTTGCTCAATACTGCCCGCTCTCTTTTCACCTCTTTATTTTCGTAAAATCTTGCTACATATTAAAACCCGGCAAATAAGCCTGCTGAGGGCTGCCAACCATACGCGGTGAACCACGTGCTGTCCCACAGGCAGCCATAACGCTAAAAACATCCAGCCGGCTGAATAATACACCCCTCAGTAAAGTAAACAACCGGCTGAATGCTCCTTTCCACTGACCGAGGAAACCTATATACCTTATTAAAATATAAGCCAGCATAGCCGTCCATACTTGCCATAGAATTGCTTTTTGGCTATGCCCTAGGAAATCGCTTAGCTGCAAAGTCTGTTTTATCTGCTTGAAAAACATCTCTATACCCCAGCGGCACTTATATAGGTCGCAAATACTGCTCGGCGCCCACTGCATATTGTTCGTGATAAATTTCATAAGCTTTTTCTCGCCGTTAATTTCCACATAAGCCTTAACTAAACGGAGCTTCTTCGGGTATGCCTCGCGGCTTTTCGGCATTTCAAGTTCAATTAAAGCATCGTATTGGATATTACCTTTTGGTTCTGTATTCTGTTTAACAAAACGATATTTCATATTATCTTTGGCTCTGGTAACCCAGAATAATTCTCGCCTGTCAAGATCTGCTAGATGCTTAAAATCCACGTAAGCCTTGTCAAAAACCGCTATTTCGCCGCTTTTAAGGTCCTGACAGAGCTGATAAGCTTCTGTCGAATCATGGGTTGAGGCTTCTTTTACAATAGCAAATTGAGGCAGGAACGTCTGGAGATTCAGCTGCATATGGCACTTTGCAGCCGCTTTTCGTCTGCGATGTTTAGCCCAGTCAATACAGTTGGCTACAAGCTGGATCGTGGTTGAGTCAACCGCATATATTGCTCTCTTAAAACGCCTCGGAAGGCCGGAATACTTATGGCCTCTCCCAAAATCAAGATGTTTGTTCTGGATATGGGACAGCACCTCCCAGAAGAGAGTCTCTGCCATAAGAGGATCTCGAACCCTGTTTGCATGAGAAAGCCCATTCCTGCTTGGAGGGGTTGCACGGCGGATAGGAGTCAAAGCTCCAGAATGATTACGCAATGTGTCGGAAACGTCGTTGAGCGAGAGACTGTGAGCAATCTGGACATGAAGCATAGATACAATGTGCGACCAGCAAGAAAATGTTCGTGATTGCTTGTCAATACCGAAAGACCGAGACAATTTTGAAACAAGATGTGCAGGAATATGTTGGCATATTTGCTTAAGAATGCTATATTGATGTTTGGCGGGTGTCATGGGTTACTCCTAATTTGTTTAATTAGACTGAAAGAATTAGTGTAACTCATACCCCGCTGATTTTAAAGAAACATCTTGTATTTTGCTCTTCTATGGGATGGCTGTGGAAAAAATTCTACCTGCATAACATACTGTTATAGAAGCATTAATTTATAACTGAGAGGCTTATTATGCATAGAAGAGAATTTCTCAAATCAACAGCTGCAGCTGTTATCAGCGGCGCAGCTGCGAAAGGGCTTTTGGCGAAAACGGCAAAAAAGAAACCTAATTTGCTGTTTATCTTTCCAGATCAATTTAGAGTGCACGCACTCGGCTTTACCGGCGAGGACCCTACGATTACGCCCAACCTGAACAGATTCTCAAGAGAATCGCTGTTCCTTTATAATGCTGTTAGCAACAGGCCTTTATGCAGCCCTTACCGCGGAATGCTGATGACCGGCAAATGGCCATACACTACAGGCATAACCACAAACTGCAATTCCTCACAGCCTGATATCTATCTGCGAAATGATGATATTACTTTCACTGATGCTCTCTCTAATGCGGGCTATCATATCGGCTATCTGGGCAAATGGCATCTGGACACACCAAGAGGAGTTCCTGTTGCTGAGCACTGGAAAAAAGCTCAGTGGGACTGCTACGTACCGCCGAAACGAAGGCACAGCATAGACTACTGGCACGCCTACAACTGCAAAGACCGGCATATGAACCCGCACTACTGGATTAAAGATGCAGGTAAAGATGAGAAGACATTCTTCGATCAGTATTCTCCCATACATGAGGCAGAAGTTGCAGAAACATACATAAAAAACGAAGGCGGAAAGATGAGGGATTCGGACAAACCGTTTGCCTTGTTCGCTGCTATGAATCCGCCTCATCCGCCTTATCACCTCGTGCCTGATAAATACAAACAGCTTTTCAAAGACAAATCTTTATATAAGCTTATCAACAGACCAAACGCAGACAATCAGCTTGCAGGGAGAATTGCAAAAGATTACTTCGCTCAGGTTGCAGGTGTGGATGATGCTTTCGGTAAGATAATGGATGCGCTGGAAAAATCCGGCGAGAAAGATAATACAATCGTAGTTTTCACTGCCGACCACGGGGAGATGATGGGCAGCCACAACCGCAAGGGCAAAGGCGTTATATACGAGGAGTCCTTCAGGGTTCCTCTGGTCGTGCGCTGGCCTGAAAAAATAAAGCCCGGCAGAGACGGACTGCATATAAATGTGCCCGATATGATGCCTACCCTCCTCGGACTAATGGGATTAAGCAAATACACCCCAAAACAGGCTGAGGGAAAAGACTATTCGAAAGTTTTTTCGGGAGAAACGATTGACCGCCCTAATACTTCATTTTTCATCTCCCCCGGAAACGAGGAAATCGGCGCACGCGGAGTTCGCAGCGACAGATACACCTACGAAGTAAAGCTGAGAAACGGCAAGAAGCAGCTCAGGCTTTACGACAGGAAGACCGACCCGTATCAAATGCGAAACATAGCATACCAAAAGAAAGATGTGGCAAGCATTATGCAAAAAGAGCTGCAAAAATGGCTTGTAAACACAAATGACCCATACGCAAAATATTATTCCTAAAAAAGATTAAGCCGCTCAAACAGGAGCAGCTGTTTTTTTTACGCAGTAAAAACCTTTACAGCAGAGGGAAGGACTTCTATCTCAAGCGGGAGTTTCGGGCCGGGGTCTCCATCAATCTGCGATACAACGCTCCCGCCAAGCGAGGAGATTGATATACTCCGGCACTGCCTGTAGATATTCTCGCTGCAGTAGCTGTTCATCTGGAAGAGGCTCATTACGATATATCTGAGCAGGTCGTTTTTGTTGTCGCACGGCATAATGCATAAATCAAGCAGGCCGTCGTTGTAATCGGCTTCTCTGAGTATCCGCATACCGGTGGCGTAGCGGGATATATTTCCAATAAAGAGAATCGCCTTCCCTGCAAAAACTTCCTCTCCGTCTGCCGAGACTCTTATATTAGGAATCTCGTGGCTCCAGAATGCCTTCCATGCAGGCCAGAGATAATCGATATGAGTTATATTGCCCTTCCGTGTTTTCGAAAGCATCTCTACTGTCTCAGCATCGTAGCCGATTCCGAGAACTGAGGTGAAGGTAATCCCGTTTACTTTGGCAACATCAAGATTGCGGAGCCTTCCTTCATTGAGTATCTTTTTGTAATGCTCAAGGTTTCTCAGATACCCGAGCTCTTTGGAGAGCAGGTTTTCCGTGCCCCCGGGGATAAGCATCAAGGGCTTATCCTTTCCGCAGACCGCATCTATAGAGCATCTTACAGTGCCATCGCCTCCGCATACAACTATAAGAGAGCAGTTCTCCTCACCGGCAAGCTCCTCGAGAGATAACTTAATTTTCTTAAACGATTTGGAATCATAGAATTGAGTGTCAAGCCCACGCCTAGTGAAACAGTCATAAACCTGCTCAGCAAGCTTTACAGATTCGCCCGAGCCTGAACTGCGGTTGACAACAAAGGCGATTTTTCCGGAAAGCGGGGCAATCTCCTGCGTTTCTTTCCCGCTGATTATTTCGGAAATGGTATCAAAGAAAAAGCTCCTCTTATCGATACCCTTTTCTTCGCATGCCTTCACTACTGCCTCTGCATAAGAGCATCGCTCGGGAGGAAGAGATAGGCCGAGCTCCCTGCATACTGAATTTATGCTCTGTTCATTTTGTCCCTCAATTTCAACAAAATCGCCTAAATGCGGGAGCGTGTCGATACATATCAGGCAGTTTTGAAAATGCCAGTGGAAGCGTTTTTTATCGAATGCAAGTTTTGTTGTATATCCAAGCCCATTGAGAATGCTCAACATTTCCTGAAAGTTATCTATTCTGGTCTCGTTTTCGGTTCTTGTTTTAATTTGTGAATCTTGGCGTTTACCCTTTAAGCAAAGCCAGATGACGGTTTTGCCGGAATTCAGATCTGTTTCTTCTCTCAGCCGAAGCGATTCTCCACGGGAGAATAGTGAGCCGGGATGGTCATCGAAATAATAATCCCTTTGAAGCACTGAACTTCCAAGCGCAGCACCTTTTCTGCTCAGTTTATCGAGGAATATCGAGAGTGAATCGAGCTTTGCTTTGTATTCAATTTCCGTGCTCATAGCAGAAGTCCTCCAATATCTTCAAGAGAATCGATTACTTTTCCAGGCAGATACTCTTCGGGCAGAGATTCTTTGCAGTTAATATTCTTCGGAGCTGTTATCATTATCGTATGCCATCCGATATGGTTCGGGGCTTTGAAATCTTTTTCCGGATTATCTGCGATGTACACGCATTCCTCCGGCGTAAAACCGCCCTTCTCTGCAATCATATAAAATGCCTTCGGCGCAGGCTTCCAGAATTTTCTTCCCAGTTTCTCAGTGCAGATTATATAATCAAAAAAGCCCTTGATCCCCAGCGACTCAATCTTTAATTCCTGAGCGGGAAGGAAGCCGTCTGTAATAAGATCAAGAGTATATTTGTTTTTGAGCTTACTGAGCAGATTCGCTGCGGCCTGAGGCAGAGATATCTCCGGACTGTGAGCCCTGTATTTTTCAACCATTTGGCCTATAAGCTCTTTGGAATAGTCCGTTCCGAGATTTTCAAGAGCCCTGTTAAAAACTCTGCTGTCGCTGGCTTGATTAAAGCTTTCGATAAGCGTTTCAGTGAGAGCGGCCTGCGAGACCCCAATTAACGGGGCAAATTGCTGTCCGAGTGCTTTAAAGCCGCTGAGGCAGTATTCCCTTTCTGGATAGAGGGTGTCGTCCAGGTCAAAAACCACGCATTTGATTCTATGTTTGTCAGTCAAATTTAAAGTCCCTAACAACAAACTGAGGCCTTTTTTCGCCATTATACTCATTAAAAATTGGTTCAAAAGCAATAGAGAAATAATCGCTTTCGAGTAGTTTATTGTAATATGAAGCCATCTTAAAAGCAACACAGGGCATCCTGCCGCCGGCATCCCTTATCACAAAACGAAGATGCTCTCTGGTTGAACCGATTTTCTGCGGACTGCCCTCAAGCCTTACGCCTTTTGCGGCAAATACAGGACGGGGGTTGCCCTTTCCAAACGGGGCAATCTTCTCGAGCTGCTGAAATGTCCGAACGCTGAAGTTCTTAATACCGAACCAGCCTTCAAGCTCGAGCTTTTGTATGAGGATTTCGTCAGAGACGTTGTCTTTGGCATAATTCTCGAAATCTTCCACAAATCTCGGGAGATTTTCTGTTTCGATTGTGATGCCCGCTGCCTCGGAATGACCTCCAAATTTAACAAGATGATCTGAGCAGGCATTTATCGCATTCAGTATGTTGAAGCCTTCTATCGTTCGTGCTGAGCCGGTAGAAAGTTTGCCGTCTGAATTGAGCAGTATAGTAGGCTTGTAAAACTTCTCTATAATCCTTGAGGCCACAATACCCACAATGCCAAGGTGCCACTCCTCGCCTGCAATTATAATGCTTCGCCGGTCTGGGTGGTCTAGGCCCGTGGCAGAGATAAGATGGGAGGCCTCCTTGAATATTTTCTTTTCAATTTTTTTCCGCTGATTGTTCTGCTCTTTGAGATACTCAGCTATTCTCAATGCCCTGATCTCGTTATCTGTTGTGAGCAGTTCTACTGCAAGCCTTGCATGCCCCATTCTGCCTGAGGCATTGAGCATTGGGGAAATCCTGAAGCTCAAATCAAATGTGTCAAGGGGCTTGCCGCTCAAGCCGGCTGCATTCATCAATGCCCTTACACCGGGCAAATTTGAAAGCCTAAGTGAATTTAGTCCGTAGCTGATCAGCGATCGGTTCTCCCCGGTTAGAGGCATCACATCTGCCACTGTACCCAGAGAAGCGAAATCGGTGGAGATAAGCAGCAGATCCCTGCACTGCTTGTCTGAGAGGCCGCTGCCGCGATACTCCTCGCACAGCGCCCATGCAAGCTTCATCGCCACCATCGCTCCGCAAGATTTGGGGCTTGGATAATCATCGAGCATAGGGTGTATTACCGCCGAGGCAGATTCGGGCAGCTTTTCTTCGGGAACGTGATGATCTGTTATGACAACTTCCATCCCCAAACTGACTGCATAATCCACCTCCCTGCTGCTGCAAATTCCGCAGTCAACGGTTATGAGCAGTTCAGCCCCGCTCTGGGCGATTTCATCCAAGGCTGCGGTGTTAAGGCCGTAGCCCTCTTCTATTCTGTGAGGTATATAGAAGTTGTATTTTGCCCCCAGAGCATCAAAAATCCGGCAAAGGATAGAAGTGGCTGTTATTCCGTCAACATCATAATCGCCGTAAACAAAGATCTTTTTGCAGTCCTTAACCGCTTCAGCTATCTTCTCTACAGCCGCCTCCATCTGAGAAAAACGCTCGGGAAGAATCAAATCTTTCAGTGAAGGCTTGAGAAATTTTTTCGCCTCTTCCTGCTCTGTAATCTTCCGGTTTATAAGCACCTGAGCAACAGCGGGAGTAACACCGAGCTCAGAGCAAACATCTTTTATCCTGTCATTGTCAACGTCTTTGACCTGCCATTTTTTCTCTATATTGCTGAGTTTATTTTTCATTCTAAGCTGCAAAACGCTTTCATTTTCTGAACAAAGTTACCAAACGGCTTATTATATTGATTACGTGCAAATCTTCCAGTTTTCAGGCAAAGCAGTTGAATCTGTCGTTCAGAGATTTATTTCCTGGTATAATTGTAAAACTTTGTGCTCAATAGTTCTTTTCGAAACACGAAACACCCTAATGGCACGAAGAATGTGCGTATATTCTTTATTGACATGACTTTACACACTATATTAAATCTGCGTGCAATCTGTGTATAATATTGTTCGATACGAAATGAATTTGGGTGGCAAAATTCATTTTTTTACTTCGTGATGAAGAATGGACTAAAACATCAGTTTCAAACAGCAATATCCTCTCTGCGAAGCTCGATATTCAATCTTCTTCTCAGTTTTTTATGTATTTTCTGAAGCTTATAATGGACGCATCTAATGGAGTTGGAATGTATTTCTGCAAGAGACTTGAGGGTGAGGCTGTCTTCATAACGCTCGGACAGAAATGTCTTCTCTTCTTTTGATAGCTGATGGAGCTGTTTTTCAAGCACCTCCTCGATCTCATCTTTCTGCTTTTGGTTGAATCTGTCTGATTGACAGAGCAAAGGCTCAAGGAAATCAGGGGCGTGCGAATGAACTTTGCCGTGCCTTTTTTGCAGATTGTAGTACCGCAGAATCTGAAGCCTTGCGATAGTAAGAGCCCAAGCCTTAAACTGTTCACTGTCTGGAAATGGCCTGTACTTTTTCCACATTACAAGGCACACCTCCTGCATAATGTCTTCTGCGTCATTCTTGTCTGAGACGTGAAATGTTATGTAGCGAAAAATAATCTTATCAATCTTTTGAAACATTCTTACAAAGCTCTTGTCCATTACAATATCCTCTAAACGCAAACAATCTGTTAAAGATTAATAATTACAAAACTACCGGCCGTCGTTCAGGTTCAAAACAGGCTCCTTGAGTACAGACCAGCAGTAGTTAATAGTTCGTCTATCAGCAGGTACAGCTGTTATCACAGTTAGGAAATGATCTGAAGGCTTAATAGAGACATCAATATCGCAGGGCTGGTCTTTTGGTGTCTGGGCCTTCTTCTGAAATTCCTGCTCGCCGTCCAGCAGAACATATATGTCGCAGGATGGAATTTTTATTTCTGAGAAGTTTTTATTTGTTTTTAGTTTGGAGTTGTCAAATATTGTATCGGAAAGGCCGAACTGGGCTGTAAAGCTGCTGAGAGCCGCATCACCATAAGCCTCTCTGATTCTGCTTAAATCGAAGGTAATTCCCTGATTTGGATGGATGAAAATACCCTTAGTTTTTGGGAAGCTCAAAATCTCGCCGGCAAGGCTTAGATTATGCTTGAAAACCTCAGGATTTTCAAAATGAACTGCACCATTAAGAATCCCACCCCAATAACGGCCTGAAGTCTTAAAGAAATCCCTAAAAGTATGTCCTTGCGAAGTAATCTTAACTTCTCCATCCTCAGCGCCTGGCACAAACACTCCATCAACAAACGGCAAATCCTTTACAGAATTGTATTTATTCGACTTTGATTTCTTCATTAGCATACGAAGTGTTCTTCTCTGTCCAAAGCGGCCGTTGAGCGAATTAAGCCCAAAGCCCTGCTTACCAGACCCAAGCCCGTTTCCTCCGCCTACAATATCAGCCAAATCAATCTGTTTTTCCCCCCGCCAGACTATCTGGGAGTTTTCGTTGAAATGGCGGGCAAACTTATTTTTCTGCAAATCAATTTTTTCAACAGCTAAAGACTCCTGCGACACCTTGCATGCCATACTTTCAACAACATCGAACGCAGTATTATTCAGCCAGCCCTTGCTGCTTATAAGCCTTGTTTTCCCGCTGAATACGTGGAGCTGAGAACTGCCCTGCTTATCAGCCGATACGCCGAATTCTGTGCCAAGGTCAACAACTCTTGAATTATCAGTGGAAACCGCAAAGCCCACACCTTCCACCGGGACTTTTGAATAAAGGCTTCCGTAATCAAGGTTAACCTCTGAAATGCTGGAAAAACGGAATTCAGCAGGTCCTTCGACCACCAGCTTCACGCCCCTGTCGGTTTTGAATTCAGCAAGGCCTTTTTTAAGCTGAATATTCTCTAAGCCGGTATAAACTGAATCCTGTTTTTTGAAAGACTGCCTACCCCATTCAGCCTTATAGGTGTCAGTAATAGTTGCAGCCCTTTTCATTTCAGGCACAAACAAATTCGCATATATCAGCAGAAAAATTATTGCTGCCGCAGATACAGCACCTGAAACAACTGTAATCCAGCTGATGTTTCTCGGCTGTTTCTGCACCGAAGAGGGATAGTTCTTTTCTTTCAGCTCAGCTGCCTTAGGCTTCTTTTCTCTGCGGGAAACAGCGGGTGCATATTTTTCATACCAAGCAAGCTCTGCGAGCACGTTGAGACAGTTCTCCTGTGAGAAGCTGTCATGCTCGCCTACATTACCTCCGATAGAATTAAGCGAGCTGCAAACCTGAATGTATTCTCTGTAAAAGTCTCTTGCCTGCTTTTCCGAGGCAAGGATTTCATTCAGCCGGTCTCTGTGCTGCTCGGTAAGCATACCGTTTATTGAACTTTCGATAAGGAGGCTGAGCTCTTTGAACTTTTGCTGGTTCATACTAATAACCCTCTCTTTCAAGGGTGTTTCTAACGCACTTTATCAGATTGAAGTGAATTCTGGAGAAGCTCCTGAAAATAGACTGAATAGACCGCCCTGTTTTTTCGGCAATTTCGCGGAGTTTCATACCTTCGAAATAACGCATATCAATAAGGCGACAGTCTTTGGCATTCTGCTTTGACACGCAGGACTTTAATGCTTCAATTTTTTTATCAAGTTCATTCTGCTGTTCTTGAGCCTCTTCTGCGAGCAGTTCGAATACCTCGGTTGTAAAGACAGACTTGCGTCTCTTCTTTCGGTAGTATTTCAGACATTCATATTTTGCAATTTGGGCAGCCCAAGAAACGAAATCGGAATCAGGTCTGAAACTGTCGAATTTCTGAAGCATTATTACTGAGGTGTCCTGCATAATATCATCTGCATCCGCCTTGTTGGGAACAAGGGTAAAGATAAAATTGTAGATGCGGGGATAGTGCGCAGTTAGAAGATTTGTAAACTCTTTAGTTTTTGAAGATTTATTACTCATAATAAAAGCATCAAATTATTCATCCTTTTACTATGTTACTCCCGAGACGGCTTATTTTTTCGGTAAAAATTGAAAATATTGCAAAAAAAACAGCAGGGTTATTGATAACCCCGCTGCAAGCAGGCTTAATTAGCCCGCAGAACTGATTAGACTGTAAAACTATGTCGCATTTCCCTTATTCCTGCTTGACAACAAAGGCCGACACGGATTTTGACGGAAGTTCAAGAGTCAAAGTTCTGCCTCTGACTTTTTCAGCCTCGAGGGGGGAAGGCTTAACATTTTCGGGACTTCTGAAAGTGTTGCAGGAGTTGATCTTATCTGCTGTTAGGGTTCTGCCGGAAACATCAGAAATATCACCGCCCTCAATTTCAATGGAGACCTTCTCTTCAGAATTATGGTTAAGGTTGCAGACTGTGATATAGATCCCGTCCTCCGTTTTTGAAGCCGACACATTCAATGCCGGCAGTTTTTTTCCGTCAAGCCCATAAGCACTGGTTTGCAGTCTGGTATCCATAAGCTCACCACCCTGATGGTGTTTGAACATTTCAAACACGTGATAAGTTGGCGTAAGAATCATCTGCTCGCCCTTTGTAAGTATCATAGCCTGAAGCACATTGACAGTTTGGGCAATATTTGCCATTTTAACCCTTTCGCAATGTCTGTTGAATTCATTCAGAAATATCCCTGCGGAAACAGCATCCCTAACAGTATTCTGCTGATACAGGAAGCCGGGCTTTGAGCCGGGCTGACGATTCCACCAAGCGCCCCACTCATCGACATAAAGCTCGACCTTGTTGTCGGGGTCGTATTTATCCATAATCTTGATATGAGCAGCAAGGAGATCTCTAACCTTCAAGGCATTGTCCATCAATGTGAACCAGTCATTTTCGCCGAATTCGGTAGCGCTGCCTTTATCGCCCCAGCCGCCGGTCATAATGTAGTAATGGAGGCTTATCGCATCCATCTTACCGCGGCAGTTTCTCATTAACACTTCCATCCAGCGAGTGTCCCAGCTGTTCGGGCCGCAGGCAATTTTTTTAACCCGGCTGCCCGGGTAATTCTTAACATAAGTCTGGTAGCGTTTGTAAACATCTGAGTAGTACTCCGGAGTCATATTTCCGCCGCAGCCCCAGTTTTCATTACCCACGCCGAAATACTTCACGTCCCAGGGCTCTTTCCTGCCGTTTTGCCGGCGGAGGTTAGCCATCTCGCTCTTGCCAGCAAACGTGAGATACTCCACCCAGTCCATCATCTCTTCAGGTGTTCCCGAACCAACGTTACCTGCAATATACGCCTCACAGTCCAGCAGTTCGCACAGACGCATAAATTCGTGAGTGCCGAAGGAGTTGTCTTCTGTTACCATCCCCCAATGGGTGTTTACAATCTCCGGCCTCTGGTCTTTGGGGCCAATGCCGTCTTTCCAGTGATACTCGTCCGCAAAGCAGCCTCCCGGCCAGCGGAGCACAGGAATATTGAGCTGCCTGAGAGCTTCAAGCACATCCTTGGGGATACCTTTAACGTTCGGGATATCCGATTCTTCTCCAACCCATATCCCCCCGTATATACATCTGCCGAGATGTTCGGCGAAATGCCCGTAGATCTCTGGAGCGATCACAAGAGGTTTGCTCATCTCGGAAATGGTTAATTTATTCACATCAGAATCATCCATTACAACCGTTTCGGATATCCCTGCCGAGGCGGAGAAAAGCAGGAAAGCAGTAATGCAAATTGCAGCATTTTTGAATATTCTCATTTAAAAGCTCCTATAAACTAAACATAATAATTAGATTTGATTAATTCAAAATTAAGGGGACTTTGAAGCGAATGCTTCTCAGCCCCCAAAGGTTTTATTAGCTTTTAATGAACGGCCTACCACCAGAACCATACACCGCCTGTAGTAAGCTTGTGCTTTATATTTTCAAATTCGCCTGCATCAGTGTACTGGCCAGTATCCAGCCAGCTTACGTGGCCGTCAACATAGCCGATATTAGCGCCGTCCGGAGCGGGCTCACCGCTTCTGCCAACATTTTGATTCTTTGATCTATGGTTAGACCTGTCAACTACACCGAACTCATTATAAGCTCCGCCGGCCTGAATCCGGAAGAAATTAGTGCCGCTGTTGTCGCTGATTATATTATCCATAATCATCGGAGTGTCGCTGGTTTCATCAACGCCTTCCAAACTTTTCACCCAGCTTGCAGATTTTCCTGTTTCAAGCTCTCTTGGAGTCATCGTTGGATTTTTGTAGAACATATAGGTGTACGGCATAACGCGATAATGCTGTTTCTGCACCTCTTCAGTCATTTTTGACTCATCCTGAATGGGCACTGGCCCTGCGGCTGCATCGGTAGGCCAGCCGCTTCTCCAAGTAAACTGCCAGAAGCGTGCATCATCCGGCTCCCGCAGATTGTTTGAAGGGCAGAAAAATACCTCATTGTCTGTAAAGCCGGCATATTCTGCAATCTGGTTTGTAGTCCAGAAGCTCAGATCCCAGAGCCAATTGCCCTGGCCGGCGTAGTCTTCTGCGATTGTTGGAACTTTGTAATTATTCTCAGTTGCATACATATTAACGCCAACACACTGCTGCCTGACATTATTACTGCACACAGTTTTCTTTGCCGCCTCTCTTGCTTTTGAAAGCGCAGGCATCAAAACAGCCATCAAAAGAGCAATGATTGAGATAACCACCAAGAGCTCAATGAGTGTAAATGCTTTTTTCATAATTAACCTCTTAAAACGTCCTATTAAGATATTGACAATATAATGTTTCCTGACGATTAAAATATTATCAAATCAGGAGCTGCTTAAAAGACCATTTAACGTTAAATATTAACCATTTTGCGTTTCGTCTTATTGGTCTTTCATGAATTGAATTACAAGGGACTTGGCATATACCCATTTTCAGAAAGATTTCAGGATCTGTTTATATTTGCTAAGCAATACAATTCTGCTAAAATAGTTAGGCAAATATTTTTTTAATTTTCAAGAGGTTTTTAAGGATGGCAAATTTTAAGATGTTTTCAAAATCAGTTTTTTTGGCTGCCGTTTTTTTGGGAGTTAATGCAGATATGGCTTCAGCAAGCATTCACAGAGAGGAAACAGTTGGAAAAATACTTAACCAAATGACACTTGAGGAAAAGGTGTCTTTATGCCACGGGGCTTCGCATTTCACTACCTCCCCGATAGAGAGGCTTGGTGTAAGACCGCTTGAATTTGCAGACGGCCCTCACGGGGTAAGAAACAGGAATGAAAACCACATCTACTTCCCCACAGGTATTTCTGTTGGAGCCACTTGGAACAGAGAGCTTATACAAAAGTACGGCAGAGCTCTTGGTACTGAGACCGGCGCATCGGGCAGGGATGTAATTTTAGGCCCAGCAATCTGCATCAACAGAAATCCGCTATGCGGGCGGTTTTTTGAATATATGAGCGAAGACCCATATCTGGTTTCTGAGCTTGCTCCCGAGTACATAAAAGGCGTGCAGAGCACCGGCGTTGCGGCGTGCGCAAAGCACTATGTGGCGAACAGTCAGGAAGAACAAAGACACACTATAAGCGAAAACGTTGACCTGAGAACTCTGCACGAGATATATTTCCCCGGGTTCAAGGCAAGCGTTCAAGAGGGAAATGCACTTACCGTTATGAGCGCATACAATAAACTCAACGGGACTTACTGCTCTGAGAACGGATTTATACAAACAGATATTCTAAAAGAGAGATGGGGCTTTGACGGCCTTGTCATGAGCGACTGGGGCGCGGTTCACAGCGTTAGAGCTGCTGAGGGCGGGCTCGACCTTGAGATGCCCGGGAAGGACAGCAACTACCTGGGCAAACCGCTTCTTGAAGGGTGCAGAAATGGAGAGATCCCTGAGAGCAGGGTGAATGATATGGCAAGGCGTATGCTGAGGCTGCATTATGAGATAGGAGCTCTTGAAGAGGCGCCGAGGCGAGAGAGACCTGAGCTTGATAAAAAGGCGAACGAACAGATTGCACTTGAAACTGCAAGAGAGGCAATTGTGCTCTTGAAAAATTCCCCGGCAGCCCTGCCGCTGGAGGAGAAAAGATTAGATTCAATATTTATCACAGGCATAAACGCAGACAGAAAACATGCAGGGGGCGGAGGCAGCAGTACAGTACACTGCGATTATGAAATTACCCCGCTGGAGGGTATGCAGATGGCCTGCGAGTCGGGCAGGACGGAAATACATTACAAACCGTTCAGCGGACAGCAGACATTAAAGCCAATACCTACTAAAAACCTTTTTACTGCAAAATCATCCAATCAACACGGGCTCATCGGCCATTACTACGATAATAAAAATCTCGAAAACAACCCCGCTGAAGTACGGATTGACAATCAGATAAATTTTAGATGGACGGGAAAAACTCCGGCAAAAAGAATTCCCAAGACAAACTTCTCCGTTAGATGGACAGGGGCTCTGAAAGCAGAGCAGGCAGGCGATTATGAATTCGGGCTCAACAGCGACGACGGTTCAAGGCTGTATATCGACGGCGAGCTCGTTATTGATAACTGGGGCGACCACGCAACTAAGCTTGAAACCGGCAAATACAAACTAGAGAAGAATAAATTCTATGAGATAAAGGTTGAGTATTACAACGGCATAAAAGATTCTGTTGTAAAGCTGCTCTGGGGCAAAGAGGCTAATTATAAAAAGATTTTTAATGAAGATGCTCAAATGGCCTCCCGCTGCGGAGCGGCAGTTATATTTGCAGGCCTGAGCCATAAATACGACAGCGAGGGAAGGGACAAGCCAGATATGAAGCTCCCGGGAATTCAGACTGAGCAGATCAAGGCAATTGCTGAGAAGAACCCGAATACGATTGTTGTTCTCATTGGCGGTTCGCCTGTTGAGATGGGAGAATTTCTTGGGGATGTGCCTTCTGTAGTTCAGGCTTGGTATGCAGGACAGCGAGGCGGCGAGGCCATAGCCGATATTATTTTCGGCAAGGTTAATCCCTCGGGCAAGCTCCCTGTTACCCTGCCCAAACGGCTTGAAGACACCCCCGCCTTCGCAATCGGCGAATACCCCGGGTCGGACGGGGAAGTTGAGCATAAGGAAGGGATCTTTGTGGGATACCGCTATTATGATACGATGGGGGTTGAACCGGAATTTGCCTTTGGCCACGGACTTTCTTATACAAGCTTTAAGTACTCAGACCTGAAGATAAGCAGCGAAAAACCGTTCACAGCAAATGTTTCACTGAAGATTAAAAACACCGGCTGGAGAAAAGGCAAGGAAACAGTTCAGATTTATATACACGATAAAAAGAGCAGTCTAAAAAGGCCTGCCAAAGAGCTCAAAGGCTTTGAAAAAATATCTCTTAATAAGGGGCAGGCTAAGACTTTCCATTTCAAGCTCAGCAGAGAAGACTTCTCATTTTTCAATCCCCAGCTTGACTGCTGGATTGCAGAACCCGGGGAGTTCAACATTATGGCCGGCAGCTCTTCAAGAGATATAAGGCTCAGTGAAGATATCAAATTCTGATAAATACAAAGCGCCTAAAATTAAGGCAGAAGTGTAAAATGTCAAAAAAGTAAAAGCCATTTACACAGCTAAATGAACAAACCCCAATAAGTATTTGCTGTTTTCCCGGCAGCAGCAAGCTTTCAAACAGGGGCGAACCTCTGATAGGCTTTAGAGCGTTTCGGCAAGATTTACAGAATTTTTCATAGAGGGCAAACACATTAGTTTGCCCTCTATCTTTTACTCACCTTTACTGCATAGATTTCTTTATTCAGTTTCACTCATTCGCTTTCTAAATTCACCGGGTGATTCGCCGGTTAAATTTTTGAAATAACGTGAAAAGTGCTCCGCGGCAGTAAAGTCCAAACTCTGGGCTATCTGATATACAGGGAAGTCTGTTTTGGCCAGCGACTGCTTGATGTAATTAATCCTGAAGCGGTCAATTTCCTGTTTAATTGTTCTGTTGAGATGTGTCCTAAATCGATACTCCAAAGTCCGTCTGGAAAGCGTGGTAGCTTCTACGACATCCCGTGCCTGAATCAATTTGTGAAAATTATTTCGAATAAAGATCAGTGCCGAAACAACCTCTTTATCCTCAACCGCCAGCACTTCGGTTGATTGCCTTTCAATGACCTCCACTGGTTCCACATTGATATTCTGATCAAGGATTTTGTCCCTCATTGAGCTGCCGAGAAGTTTAGCCCCGATAAATCCAGCGGTTTCGAAATTCAGCAGAATACTTGAAAGCGGAGGGGAGGAAAGGTTACAGACAAGCTCATCATTGTCAACGCCAAGCACAGCCACTTCCTCGGGAACACTGATTCCAGCCACCTTGCAGGCTTCCATAATGTATATGGCTCTATCGTCGTTGCATCCGAAAACACAGATTGGTTTGGGAAGCCCCTTGAGCCACTCTATAACCGGCTGCTTTTTATCCAAATATGTAGAACTGTCATTATAGACGTATATCTTCTCAAAACCGTAACTAATGACTTGCAGTTGATAGCTTTGCAGTCTCTTTTCAGACCAAGGTATATTCTCGAAGCCGCAATAGGCAAAATGCTTAAACCCGAGAGAATAGAAGTAGTCTGCGGCCATTTTCCCAATCATCGCTGAATCGGTGATTATTGATATCGCATTTGGGCTGTTTTTTTCGTCTATGTAATTGATAATTTTGGGCTTGTCTGTTTCCAGTATTCTTGAGATATTTTTTGCGTCGCATATAAAAAAACCGTCAAATCTGTTCAGATTATCGGCAATTTCATATTCAATTTCAAGGTATTCAGGCGGTTTTGTATGCACCTGCCACCTGTCAAAGGCTCTAATGTATTTCTCAGCGCCGGCAAGCAGCTGCCTGCCAGTGTTTCTTGAGGTATCAACAATTATCAGCACTTTTTTCATGGATTAGGCCTGATTTATACTATGTTCTGACTTGCGTAAACTGGTATTATTTTAACGCAAAGTGGTCTTCCTGTCAAAGTGCTGTTATGGTAAGCTGTTGGTATTATAGAATTTACTTAGGAGCCTTAAATGTATCTTTTGGGTTATGACTGTGGCACTTCATTAATAAAAGCCACTCTCCTTGATGCTGAATCGGGAATTCAGGCAGCCTCGGCAACAGCTCCGGCTGTCGAAATGCAGATTCGTTCTCTCAAACCCGGCTGGGCTGAGCAGTCGCCGGAGATGTGGTGGGATAATTTAAAGAATGCTACTGCCGAATTGCTTTCTAACTCGCAGATCGACCCCTCGCAAATTAAGGCAATCGGAATTACATATCAGATGCACGGGCTTGTGGCAGTTGATAAACAGCTTGTCCCGCTTCGAGATTCAATCATCTGGTGCGACAGCAGGTCAGTGGATATCGGAAATCGAGCGTTTGAAGGAATTGGCCAAAAAAGATGTCTGCAAAACCTGCTGAATTCGCCGGGCAATTTCACTGCATCAAAATTGAAGTGGGTGAAGGATAACGAACCTGAGATTTACAGCAGAATATACAAGGCTATGCTTCCGGGCGACTATATTGCTATGAAATTGACAGGCGAGGCTTATACAACCGAATCGGGTTTGTCTGAGATGATCCTTTGGGATTTCCAAAAGGACAGGGCTGCCCAATCTGTACTTGATTATTACGGCATTGACAAAGAATTGCTGCCTGAGGCATTGCCTACCTTTTCAATGCAGGGAAAGCTCTCTGGAAGTGCAGCCGCGGAGCTTGGCCTGGCAGCCGGAACTAAAGTGTGTTACAGAGCAGGCGACCAGCCCAACAATGCGTTTTCGCTCAATGTTCTCAGACCCGGCGAGATAGCCGCCACTGCAGGCACCTCAGGTGTTGTTTACGGCGTCTCAGATACACCTGCCTATGATAGGCAGTCCCGAGTAAACAGCTTTGTTCATGTAAACCATCAGCATAGCAGGCCGAGATATGGTGTTTTGCTTTGCATAAACGGAGCGGGAATTTTGAACAGCTGGGTGAAAAACAATATAGCCTCAGGAATAGATTATGCGCAAATAGACAAATACGCTTCGGAAATACCTGCCGGCAGCGAAGGGCTTTCGATAATACCCTTCGGAAACGGGGCTGAGCGTATTCTCGGCAACAGCTGGCCAGACGGGGCGATCAGAGGGATTAATTTCCACGTTCACAGCCAGTCGCATATTTTCAGAGCCGCACAGGAAGGGATCGCTTTCGCTATGAATTACGGCCTTTCAATAATGAAGAATATGAATCTTAAGCCTCAGACGATCAAGGCAGGAAACGCTAATATGTTTCGCAGCCCTGTTTTCTGCGAGGCTTTCTCCAACGTTACGGGTGTAACGTTGGAATTGTACAATACCGATGGTTCACAGGGCGCAGCGCGGGCTGCCGGCATTGGGCTTGGCATATATAAAAATTTTGAGGAAGCGTTTCAAGGTTTGGAATGCACAAAAAGAATCGAGCCAGACCAGAAACTTAAACAAACTTACAGTGAAGCATACGAAAAATGGATAGAAATTTTAAACAAAGAGGAGTAGAAAAATGAACCAGTATTTTCCGGAAATAAAAAAGATTACGTATCAGGGGCCGGATTCGAAAGATCCGCTCTCATTCAAGCACTATAATCCTGATGAAATTGTGCTCGGAAAGAAAATGGCAGACCATCTTCGTTTTGCTGTCTGCTATTGGCATACCTTTAAAGGGCTGGGTGATGATCCGTTTGGCGGCCCAACTATGATCCGAAATTACAACCAATCCAACGAACCGATGCAGTGTGCCAGAGATACAATGCACGCCGCTTTTGAGTTTTTCACTAAGCTGGGTGTGAATTTCTGGTGTTTTCACGACAGGGACATCGCTCCCGAGGCAGATAATCTTGCTGAAACAAACGAGAGACTTGATGAGATGACCAGCTTAGCTAAAAAGCTTCAAAATGAAACTGGGCTAAGTCTGCTTTGGGGTACCACCAACGCCTTCAGCCACAGAAGATTTCTTGCCGGAGCATCAACAAACCCATCGCCTGATGTGTTTGCCTATGCAGCCAGTCAGGTGAAAAAGGCAATGGAAATTACGCATGAACTCGGCGGCCAAGGCTATGTGTTCTGGGGCGGGAGAGAGGGCTACGACACCCTGCTCAACACCGATATGAAACGTGAGCTCGACCATATGGGTATGTTTATGAATATGGCAGTTGACCATAAGAAGAAGATTGGCTTTGAAGGCGATCTTTTCATTGAGCCCAAGCCCAAAGAGCCAACAAAGCATCAGTACGATTTCGATGCCGGCAGCTGTATGGCATTTCTCCAGAAGTATAACCTTACAGATGACTTCAAACTGAATATTGAGGCAAATCATGCCACTCTGGCCGCACATACTTTTCAGCACGAACTTGAGTATGCAGCTGGAAACGGTATGCTGGGCTCTGTTGATGCCAACCGCGGCGATATGCTGCTTGGTTGGGATACCGATCAGTTCCCCACAAACCTCTACGACAGCGCACTTGCAATGTACACAATCCTCAGGGCAGGCGGGTTTAGCTCAGGCGGATTAAATTTTGATGCTAAGCTGCGTAGGCAGTCTATTGATCCGGTCGATCTTTTCTACGCCCATATTGCAGCTATGGACTGCTTTGCAAGAGGGCTCAAGATTGCTGAGAGAATGATCAGCGATGGAACATTTGAAGATAATCTCAAGAAACGCTACGCAGGCTGGGATACAGGTTTAGGAGCTAAGATTGAGGCAGGCAAAGCGGATTTTCAAAAGCTCGAGCAATATACAATAGAAAACGGCGAACCAGAGCTGCAAAGCGGCAGACAGGAAATGCTTGAAAACATCCTCAACGGATACATCTAATAAGTCGTTCCTGAAAAATCAATGATTTTGGGGAAACTAAAAAAATATATCAGGCTAATCGAGTCTTTAATTTGCTTTTCATTGCCAAATTTCTGTAAAATTCAATAATTTTAAGCATAAAAATATAGGCAAAAGTAAACTTCTTTAGAAGTTTACGCATATTGTACCCAAAAGCGCTGCCGAGGGCGTTCATTTTGTCCCCTTCTACACCTTTCAAGAAGTTTCTTCCCAACCTGTTGTCTTCTTTGAGGTGGCCTATCGTTGGTTCTATGCTCGATCTTCTCTTAATCCACCTCTTGATACTTCGTTTCTTTTTTCGCCAGCCCTTTTCTACAATTTCAACATTTCCAATATCTTCGCAGCCATGTTTCTTGTATCCTCCATCAACATAAACATCTCCAAGCTTTTCTCTCCCGATTAAATTCATTGTCTGCTTCAGATTAGCCCGAAGAGTATGGCCATCATAAGGGTTTCCTTCAAAGCCCAACGCTCCTACGATAAAATTATTCTTGGCAGTAGTTACAATTCCAACCTTATTTCCAAACTCATATTTCTTGTGGCTTTTGCCTTTCCCAATGCAGCAGACGTGAGGTTCGTGAATACTGTAGAGCTTATTTTTGCTTTTCTTTGTCTGGGCTAAAAGCTTCTTAGCGGCTTGAAGCAATGTATCAAAAATTATTCTTAACTGCTCATTGCCTGCTATATTCCGCTCGACCTCTTTCGTAATTCGCCGCAGGTAGTTCCTTAATTTCTTCACTTCTTTTTTAGCTCTTTTGAACTGTTTTGCACGTCGATACCTGCCCTGCATTACATACGCCCTTTTTCCAACCCTTTCGTAGCTTTGGCGAAGTTGGAGTTTTGAGGCTTTTGCAAGATCTACAAGCTTAATGCGCAGTTTGTGGCAGAGTTTTGCGTCGGTCGGATAAGTGATGTTCTTCTGCTGAACGGTTGTATCTGCAACGAGCTTGTTGAAATCGTTCTTTTTGATAACCTTAAGCTTCAAGCCGGCTTTGATAGTTTCTTCGAGCAGCTCTTCAAGACCATCAGATTTTACCTTATTACGCCACTTAGTCATACTGGTTGGATCAATAGGAGGCTCGTACTGGAAGTATCTTTCGCCGCAGAAATACTGCCAGTAAGGATTCTCAACCCAGCCGGCAACGATTGCTTCATCGCTGAGATTGAAAGTGTACTTGAGATACTGAAGGCCGACCATCAGGCGAATCGGCTTGGCCGGCCTGCCTGAATCAGGACTGTATAAACTGCCAAACTTCTCTTCAAAGCGAGACCAGTTGACAACCTCTGAGAGTTGGACTAAAGAGTGATCAGGATTTACAAGAGGTTTTAATGGCTGCTGAAAGAGTAAGCCTGCTTTATTGTTTTTTGCCTTCATTATTTTGTCCCAATATTGCAATGTTTTGATAGATGTAAGATAAACACTTGCAATATTATACCATATCTCGAAAGCTTTTCAATCATATAAACCATTATCAGGAAAGAATTTAAGGAAAATTTTAAACTTTTTCAGGGGCGACTAATAAACCACTGCTTTGTTTTAAAAGAAGAAAACTCGGCGGGACTGGCGGGCTGATAATAATCAGTTAATTATTGAAGACGCCGGTCCTAAAGCCGTTATGAAGAATATGTTCGGGCTTCTTGATTATATTAAGCCTCTTGGCAATTTTGTGAGTGCTATTGAAGCGGCAGTAAATTCCTGCACCACTTAAGCAAGTATGCACAGTGAGCAAACTGCGGAAAAGATATCTTTATGTCTCGGCGCCTCACGCTTCAGCACTGCACAAATAGAGTGTCTCGGGATAAGGCCGCACGAATTTGCAATTAGCCCTCACGGCTCGGGGAAACAGGAATGAAGTGGAGTACACACCTACTTACCAACGGGAATTTCTGTTGGAGCCACTTGAACAGGGAACCTATGCGAAGATACGGCAGAACTATTGAGAAAGTGCCGAAAAGAAAGAGCCCTTTTACCTCTCTTCTTTTATTTTCGGAAAAATTACGTTATTCAGCTGTTATTTCAGAATAGGGATTACTGCTTTTCAGCCACTGCGAACAAAATGAACGCAAATTCTGGAGTGAATAATCCCACTCTGAAATAAAGAGGGCGTAGTCCTCAATATCAACGAAGCAGTCCTGATTAAGATCTGAATCGTGATATCCCCAAGCCCCGCACTGATAATGCAAAAACTCTGATGGCTTAAGGGCCTTGCTGGAGAATTTTATATCATCTATAAACCCGCTTACATGGTCAACTTGGGAGCCATCGAACCAGCCCCGGCCTACTGTCCAATTGTGCCCTGCTGCTGAGAGGGAATTGTCGCTGCCGGGATTTAAAGATAAAGTGCCTGCAAGCTGTGAGCCGTTTCCGTCGAGCTTATCTGCATAAAGCTTCAGGGTGCTGCCGTCTGAAACGGCTGCAATGCAGTACCATTTTCCTGCCTGAGCAGCAAAATCAGAATCCAACACATAGCGATGCCCGCCGGCGGTATCGAAGTTCACACGGAATTTGTTGTCGATGCCGTTTTTCTGTAGATAAAAATCAGACTCAGCCTCTCCATGGGATGAGCCGTCTTTGCCTATAAAGGTCTGCCAGCCGCTGATACTGTCAAGCTTCACAGCGCACTCAACAGTCCACTGCTCAGGAGCCCAGTTGTTTATGCCTGCATTATTCGTGTAGGCGTCCTGACCGCCATTCAACCTGCAGCTGAGACCGAGCCCGCTGGGAGTCTGGCCTGTCTGTGAGAATGATGGGCCGTAAGTATCGTCCCAAGCATACAGTTCATAGCCGTTACCAGACAAATCGGCCGCGCAGGGCTGTCCGGTTTGGCCGGTATTATTCATTGCAGCTCCGGGAGTACCTCCATCGAAATTCCAATGCGCTGCAACATAAGTATCCAGCTCTACATCAGTTCTTACTGTTGCAAAATCTTTAGCTCCAGCTGAGTCTTCTACTGAAAAAATAAAATAATTCATTCCGGCATTTGAACTTTCAGGACTGCCGGAAGCCTGGCCTTGAGAGTTAATGCTGAGCCATTGAGGGCCTGAAATCTTATGGAAAATCAGATTATCGCCGCTGTCGTTTTGCGAGACATAAGCTGAAAGGTCAAAAGAAAAATTCTCATCAACAAAACAGCTTCCCATATCAATTTCCTTAAGATTGAATTGAGGAGGGCTGTTGCTCATAAGTTTTTCAATTTCCACTGCTGAAAAAGCGGCATCTGAAATTATCACATCATCAAGGATGCCGGAAAAGAGAGGGTCTGCTGAGAAATTGCTCTTTCCGAGATAATTTTTCGAAGCAGAGATGTCCGAGGGATTCAATGTTATACTCTCACTGGCCTCAAGGCTGCCGTTGATGTAAAGCCTGCCGGTATCGTCATCCAATACAACTGCAACATGCGTCCACTCATTTACAGGAAAAGCTCCTGATTCGAGTCTCTTTTCGCCGTTATATCCAGACTGGGTAATCGAGAAGCGCATCTGACTGCTGTAGGTAGAAGGTGTTATAAACATATAATTATCTGTATTATTGCCGAAATCAAAAATCCTCTGCCACTTCTCACCTCCGTCCCAGTAAACCCATGCGGCAAAAGTGAAATCATCACTGCCGGCTATATTCTCCGGAAGAACGAGGTAATCATCTTTGCCGTCTAAAGCGAGGCAGTCTGCAAAACTTTCGGTTTCAAGGGCGGGCGCTCCGTAAACTAGCGGATTATTCCCTTCCCCGGAGCTGTCAAGAAAGCTGCCGCTGAAGTAATAGGCAGCTCGTGAAGGCTTCTGGAAATCAGGTGTCTGCTGCTGAAAGCCCACTTTCGATTTTCTGTTTTTGTAAACCTCGCCGGCAGGTGTGAGCGAGCCGTCATCCCTCTGAACCCTTCTCACATCTTCCACCCAATTGTATATGGCGTATCTCTCCACCCATGGAGTGTTCTCCATCATATCAATCATAGCAGATATCGCATCTGCCTGCTGCTGGTATGTGGGGTCTGGGCAGTCTGTCCAGTTTGCGCCGTTATTCCATTCAGTTACCCATATCGGTCGTCCTGTCTGGTCGTGAATATTCTTCATGTAGTTGTACATCTTCTCAGCAGCGCCCGCCGGGTCCTGCGGATTTCGACAGCGGTAGTAATGCACTGCCACAAAATCCACCCTGAGGTTTTCCGAGTCAGCCTGCTGCATAAAAGGCACAAGCCATGAATTCACTCCTCCATCTGTAACTGCAGGTGAACCAACTCGCAGACCGGTTGAGAGCAGATCAGGCCAAGACCATATCGCATCCCCCACTGCAATATCGCTCTGCGAAGAGCTGTCCGGTTCGTTATATCCGAGCAGATGCGAAGAGCCTCTGGATTGCCAGTCCTGCCCCAAGCCCGGCCACCAGCGGTTCTGCCGAATCGGTACATACTCCTTATCGAGCGTAGAAGTTTCGCTTATGTTCCAGTTGTAAGACCAACCAATATCCAAATTACTTCCAATTCCGCCTGCGATACCTTTTTTCGGCGTCCATCGCCATGGGAAGATTCGCGCAAAATTCACATTCCCGTCCAGCTCGGGCGGAAGAGAGCCTATAAGCAGATCGCAGTCTTGAGCAACGTAGTTTTTACTGAAGCCGCTGCCGTCTTCGTTCTGTGCTAATGTGACAGTGTAGCCTCTTTTGAGAATGAACGAACTTGCCTGAGACGAAAGCTGCCCCAGAGAGCCTGAATTATAATTAACGTATTGGGCAAGCTCAGCAGACCTGCCGAGAAAGTTCTCCTCTGCGAAAAGCTCCAAAGGCTTGAACCCCTGAGAATGGGGTATTATAACAGCCCCTGATTCATACTGAACCACCCGCACATTTTCATTCAATACAGCATCCTCACCTGAAACTTTTATCTGAGAGAGGTAAGCTGAATCCGAGGCCTGCGAAGGCTTGATCCCTTCAAGAAAAACAAACGCGTCCTCCGAATTCAGATTAATTTGGCAGTTTGAAAGCACAGACGAACCGCCTGTTAGATGGAGCTCTGAGAGGCAGGAGAGATTTACTGTTTCATCAGAAAGACTTGGAAAAGTGAGTATGTCGTTTTCAATAGTAATCTGATCGGCCTGAGAAGCTGCATCAACAATCTGGATATTCGGCTTTGGAGGGTCTGTCATACCTTCGCCGAGATAATAATCCAGCTGATGAGACTGCATATAACCCTTTACTGTCATACTGTTTCTGTACGCAGGATTGTGCGGGAGAGTGTATAGGCGTTTGTCTGTTTGGATATCTGTTGTAAAAATAACCAGCTCTGTGTAGTCTGGGTTTGTCATTATAGCCTCTTCACGCCAGTCGCCCCAAATATCACCATAAAACATTGGAGCTCCCCTGTAGCTGTGGGTTGCTCCGTGGTAATGCCAAGTAGTAACAATTCGAGACATCCAGCTGTTATTGCAGTCCCACTGTTCGATTTTGCCGTCATTGAAGTTCTCACTTAGAAGATCCCCATCCCACCAAAGCCTAAGGCATGGCCATGGCTGTTCTCCGGGAGATGTAATTTGCTGCCCGGTTGGCCCGTTCCAAACTCCGCTGAATGCCCACACCTCATAGCCCGGGCTGCGAGGGTCTATATCAGCCGCCTCCCCTCGGCCTACATCCCCCGGGGATTCGGAATGCTGCCATAAAATTTCTCCATTGCTCGGGTCGAAGTAGAAAAACTGCAGACCGCTTGGATTGTCCTGCTGGACGGCATACCCGTTTAATCCGCTGGATGTCGGATCAAATTTGCCAATGTGAAATCTGTCTCCATGCACTACGCCCGAATCATGGAGGTCGTATAAAAGTGTACCGTCGCTTTCCAGTCCAAAACCGAGATGGAAAAATTCATCCTCACCATCCTGATCTGCATCCACTATCCGAATATTATGGCTGTCAGGACATACCCCGCCATAACCTCCATCAGGGCCTCTGAGCCATTTCCATTTTTGTTCAAGATTTTCGCCATCGAAATCCCAAGCGCAAACCATCATATTAAATTCACCGTCTCCAATGCGGTTTTTCATTGATGCAATAAGGCTGGGATTTATCCCGTCCAAATAACCAACGCCAAAATGGGCAGGCATCGGGCCGTCTGAGATGTAATCTGTTGGAATCTGTATGCGTGCCTCTTCTGAGCCCGTTTCTCCGTCGAGTATTGAAATGAACTGAAGATTATCATTAGAGGCTGATAAAGTTTCACCGTCCCCGAAAGTTACCCCGTTCGCAGTGCGCAGAGCAACTTCAGATTTGCCGTCACTATCCAAATCATAAACCGTAACTCCGTCCCAATGGCCTACATCAACAGCTGAAGAGCCCGGTTCAATATTATAGGTGTTTGTGCTGTTTGACCCTAAATCTGCGCTCCAGAGCAGCGTTCCATCCTGCCTGTAAGCCTCAAGCTTCTGAGAGCGTCCTTCATTGTTGAGACGGTCAAGAACGAAATCGTATTCTCCGTCTCCATCGAGGTCTCCAACCCATACAAAGTGAATTTTGTCGGTATTACCGCTGCTGAGCGGTACTACTATGCAAGGCTCCTCAAGAGCGCCCGATTCAATAGTGAATGGCTTGCTCTTCTGCTTTTCCTGCCCGTTTATTACAGTCTTAACATAATAGCTGTTGTCTTTCTGGGCATCAGCATCTGTATCAGTATAGCAGGTTGCGCCGGTTAGGACGGAAGAATTCAGCTTAACTGCCTCGCTCCCGTCAGCCGAACGATAGATATTAAACCCGATATCGACAGGGTCAACACCCAAAAGGCGCCAGCTTATGAAAACACCGCCGCTTGTTCTTACTGCTGCTACTCCCCTGCCGAGATTCTCCATTTTGCGTTTTGGAGTAACAGAATGCTTTTCCGTGAAGCCAGATTTTTCTGTTTCCGCCTGAGCAATTCCTGCTGAACAGGCTGGCAGAAGGGGGATTCTGTGCATAACTGCCAGCGTAATCGCTGAAACGGCAAACAGCACAAAGAAAGCATACTTCACAAGTTTTACCTCCAATTATTTATCGCTAATAACATTGCCTTTACGATCTTTAAGGCTCACAATTATTAAACCATTCCGCAATGAAAACCTTTGTTTCAGCTGGATAGTCCATTTTCCGTTTCAAGCCATTTTTCAATTAGAACGTTTAAGTCTAAAAGGTTTACAGCGCCGTCTCCGCCTGCAGGGGCAATATCAGCTTGAGGCTCTGCAAGATGCTTCATCCACTCACTGGATAACACAGCATAGTCTTTCAGCTCTATTCTGCCGTCTGGAAGAATATCAGCAGGATTGAATCTTGGAGTTATCAGCGATATATCCGGCTGCTCGGGAGGAGTCATCCCCAACCCTATATAAAAGCTTGGATGCGGGGGCTGATTGTAGCCGACATTCTGCCAAGCAACAGCCAATCGGTACTGCGGATCGTGCATAAGTGTGTAAATACGATGAGTTGTCTTGTCTGTGGTAGTGAAGATCCTGAGCTTCTCGTTGTCGGAAGCACGATAAATCATTTCCTCCCGCCAGTCTCCGAGGATATCTGCTGTAAGGCAGGGATTTGCCTTGGTGTAGTTGTTGGAGTTTGTACTGTATGAATCAGGAATGCTGTAAATACTCATCAGCCTGTAAACGCTGTCAGCCTGACTGTCCCACTTATCCATAATCGGATTCATTCCCTGCCCGTCTGCTGCGTCGAGCATTTCGCGCTGCAGATCAGATGTCCACCATATTGCGAAATTCAAACTAGGCATAGAGCTGCTCATTTGAGACCCGTCAACGTTGTAAGTACCGCCGGCAGCAAAAGACCAGAGCTGATAACCGATTTCCCGATTGTCTATATTGGCTGCAAGCGCCCTGCCTACATCGCCTGTATTGGGGTGTTCCCAGATAATCTCGCCCGTTTCAGCATCACGGTACGAAGCGCCTGAGGCGGATGTCTCATGGCACTGCCAAACTTCAAGCCCAGGGCGGTAAGGATCCATATCTGAAACATGCAGTGCGTCTCCATGGCCTAAGCCGGTGGAGTAAAGGCCGGTTCCGTCATCATCAATCGTGCAGGAACCGAAAATGATCTCATCTCTTTTATCGCTGTCAACATCTGCAATGCTGAGGGTGTGGCAGCCTTGGCCTGCATATGCGGAATTGCCCGGGTCGTCGCTATCGAAAATCCATCTCAAAGACAGCTCGCCTCCGCGCCAGTCCCAAGCAGCCAAAACGGTTTTCTCGTAATAGCCTCGAGTCATAATAACGCTTGGCCTCTCCCCGTCCAGATAAGCCACTCCCGCAAGGAAACGGTCAACACGGTTGCCGTAAGAATCCCCCCAGTCTGAAACATTGCCTCTTGCAGGTTCGAAAGCCTCAGAAGCAAGGGCTGCTCCCGTCTGCCCGTCGAATACCGTGAGATATTCCGGGCCGGTTAGAATCCTGCCGGCAGAATTGCGGTAGTCCGCTGACGGATCTCCGATAGTGTTTCCCTGCCCGTCTTCTGCGCCGTCTGATGTTCTGCAAACCATTTCTGAATAGCCGTCGCAGTCTAAGTCGTACACCATAAACTGGGTATAATGGGCTCCTGCACGAATATTTCTGCCCAGATCTACCCTCCACATAAAAGTTCCGTCCATTTCATAGGCATCGATATACACGTTTCCCGTATAGCCGCTGTGCGAGTTGTCTTTGGAGTTGGAAGGGTCCCATTTCAGAATGATTTCATATTCCCCGTCTCCATCAAGGTCGCCAACGCTTGCATCATTCGGGCTGTAGGTATAATCCACGCCATCAGGAGTTGTCCCGCCTGAGGGTCTCTGAAGAGGTACGTCTTTGTAAAAATCATTCCATACCGATACAGGGCTGGACTTCTGCTGCTCTTCTCCATCAATCACCGCTGCGATTCTGTATGTACTGCTTTGAGTGCCCGAGGAATCGACAAAGTTCGTTGAATTTGAAATGGGGGATGAATTTATTTTCTGCCCGTCGCGGTAAACGTTGTATTCAACGCTTTGAGGCTCTGTACCGAGCATTCTCCAGCCAACGTAAACCCCGCTGCTGCCTATATCCACCGCCACTGTTCCGCGGTCGATTTTTTCCATTTTTCGTTTCACAAGGTGAGGCACGGCAAAGGCAGATTCACTGTTTTCAGAGTGGTTTCCTGCGTTGTCGGCTGCGGAAACAACATAATAATAAACTGTCCCGTTTTCTGCTGTATTGTCAATATAACTGGTTGCAGAGACATCCTCAGCGATTGTGCTGTATGCCCCTTCGGCAGACAAGGCTCTTTTCACGTTGTAGCCGGCTATATCAGATTCGGGATTATCATCCCAAACTAGCGAGACCCCATTGTCAATACCGCTTGCAGAGAGCCCTTCTGGAGCTGAGGGCGGATAATTGCGGATGCTTTGATCAGGGCCATAGCCGGACGGAGAATAAGAAGAACTGCTGGTAATCACAATCTTATCAACACGGAATCCATCCTCCCTCATCCACACATTGACCGTATGAACCCCTGGAGAACCTACTTCGATTGAAGCATCATTGCCGTCCATTGTGGATTTAGACCAGTTCCAGCTTTCAAAATTCGAGCTTCTTGCTCTGTCTGCGGAGGCAAGCTCTTGGCCATCGAGGCCGATATGGAATGAATCGCTGTAGCCATCCAGAGGCAGACACCTGAACCATACGTAATGAGTCCCCGTTTTTACAAAATATACTTCAAATTCCATACTGGGGCTTTGCTCTGCATAACCGGTATTGAAAACTTCCCCCTCATCCGGCTGAGCCTGCATTGCTGCATTACTGCTGCACTCAGATGAATTTATTTCATTCCAGCTGCGGCCGCTTTTGGCGGTTCTTGCATCGCAGTTTTCTGCTTCAAAAGACACAATACCATCTGAGCCGACATCTTGAACGAATTCACCCAAGCCATAAGCGCATAGAGAAACAATAATTGAAATTGTAAGAGCTGTTTTAGTAATCTTAAAAACCATATTTCTCCCTTTGAACCCTCAAATCCAGATTAAACTATAATCAGCTTATTTTCAAAATTTCAGACCTCCTGTTTTAGGAGGCCTGAAACTGATTTGATTGGAATCTCTCAACCGCCAATCATTATGAGGTTGTTAATAAACATTTGCATTTTGCATTGTTCTTCTGATTACCAGAAGTATGCGTAGAATGCAATAACTATACCCAGAATTATTGCAGAATGGATAATGTCCCATTTGTTCCAGCTTCTTCTGGTTTCTTCGCGTTCTTCTTTCGTAGCGGAGAAATAGGTGTAATGCTGCTGCTGGGGAGTTGGGGCGGCAGTCATAAGGCTCACTACCACTGTAATCGCAATGCAGAGCAGGAAAAGAATAATGCAGAAATGCAGCCAGTTGATAGCTGCTATTCTGTACAGCAGACCATGCTGCTGAACAAACAGCTGGCTTACTGCCGTTTCGGTTTTCGCCAGAAGCTCAGAGGCCTGAGTTCCGTCGCCTCCTGCTTTGAGGGCTTCCATTGCCTTCTGAACCTGCATCTGCGCCTCAGCGCCGGCATTGGGCAGATGTTCTGCAATGCCCTGCTTAAGGCTTTCGAGCTTGGCCATCATATCGATGTGGCTGTCTGCGGCTATAGAAAGCACTCTCTCCTTGAGCTTTGCTGCCTGAATAACTACGCCGTTCTTGGCTCCATACATCACATTTAGAACCAGACGGAACATTCCTAACGCAAAGCCTATTGTCAGCCCCCAGTACCCGCCGGCAGGTGTGGTTCTCTTCCAGAATACACCCATAATAAATACCGAAGCAATTGCCGGCGCAAGAAGCCCCTGCACAGCCTGAAGGTATTCGTAGAGCACATTGCTGAAAACCTTCATCACGGGTATCCATAAGATGCCGAGAAGAACAATCGCACCAGTTGCTATTCTCCCGACAATCACAAGATGTTTCTCACTTGCATCAGGTTTTAGCTTTGTATAGAAATCTCCGACAAACAAAGCCGCTGAAGAATTGAACAGTGAAGCAAGAGAGCTCATAAGGGCGGCCAAAAGCCCGCAAACTACTACTCCCCTGAATCCAATCGGGAGGATATGGGAAACGAGAGTTGCAAAAGCGGCATCAGAGCTTTCAACATCCATCTTGCCCTGTTTGAAGAGAGTAAAAGCAATCATCCCCGGTATAAGGAAGATGAATACAGGCAGAAGCTTTAGGTATCCAGCGAGGATCGCTCCTCTTCTCGCCTGCGTCTGATTCTTTCCGGAAAGCACCCTCTGGACTACGTACTGGTCGGTACACCAGTACCAGAAACCGATAATCATAGACCCGAATATAACGCCTGTCCAAGGGAATTCAGGGTCGTCGTGCGAGCGGATAAGATGTATGTTGTCTCCGCAGGCTTCTACAACATTGCCCCAGCCCCCTGCGGCATTCAGGCCTAACACCAGCAATGCAACAGAGCCAATCAGCAAAACCGGAGTTTGGAGAACGGATGTGTACATAATCGCCTTCATTCCGCCGAGGATAGTGTATATACCGGTTATAACCACAAGGCCAATCGCACTTACCCAGAAGAAATCAACTGTTCGTCCCATAATCTCGATGGAGTCTATTCCGAAAACCGTTCCAAAAACTACGCCGCCGGAATAAACCGTAACAGCAACCTTAGTTAGTATGTAGCTGACAAGCGAAATCATAGAAAGAACAGTTCTTGTTCTTGAGGAAAAGCGGTGTTCGAGAAATTCGGGCATGGTAAAAATTTTGATGCGGTCGTAGAAAGGCACAAACACCCATCCAAGCACGAGAATCATCCACGCATGCATTTCCCAGTGCGCCATCGCCATACCGCTTACAAATCCTGCACCAGCCAGACCTACAAGGTGTTCCGAACCGATATTTGAAGAGAAAATGGAAGAACCGATTTCAAGCCATTTGGCCTTTCGGCCGGCGAGGAAGTAATCCTGGGATGTTTCCTCTCTCTGCCTCAACACCCAAATTATGATACCCACCATAGCAGCAAAGAAAACAACTAATATGGAAGTATCAAGGGCATGCCACCCTCCAGTAATTGCCAACGGAAGAAAAGACAAATCAATCATAATTAAATACCTCTATTTTTTCTCAAAAACGCTATTAACTGTTCACGCCGCAAAACTCAAGACAGCGATTTATGAAGCATATAGTAAATTTCATTGGTACGCAAATCATTTTTGAAGCTGCTTATAGTTGTATCTTTGTCTATATGCAGATACTCAATTCCGGCCATTTCCGCAAAATCTTCCATATGCTCGGAATTGAGAGCCATACTGAAACCGGTATGATGAGCGCCTCCCCCGTGTATCCATGCTTCTGCTGCTGTGGCGAGATCGGGCTCGGGCTGCCAAAGCACCCTTGCAACAGGCAGATTGGGCAGGTCAGCATCCGGTGAAACCACCCTGCACGGATTGATGAGCATCCTGAAACGATTGCCCATATCCATCACTGATGCGTTAATACCGTTTCCGTTAGGCACATTGAACACCAGCCGAGGCGGGTCTGCCTTTCCGCCAATGCCCAGATGGTGCACCTCAAGGGCAGGCTTGTTTTCGGCAAGCGAAGAGCATACCTCAAGCATATGCGCCCCGAGAACCTTCATATTACCCGGCTCAAGGTGGTATGTGTAGTCTTCCATAAAAGACGTTCCCCCGTCCATACCCTCAGACATAACCTTCATAGCACGAACAATCGCAGCTGTTTTCCAGTCGCCTTCAGCACCGAAACCATAGCCGTCTTCCATGAGCCTTTGAACCGCCAAGCCCGGGAGCTGCTCCAAACCGTGGAGGTCTTCAAAGGTTGTTGTGAAGGCTTTGAAACCGCCCTTTTCGAGAAAACTTCGCATTCCTGCCTCTATTTTTGCAGATTCGCGAACTCGAGGCAGATGAGAATCATCAAAATCAAGCGTGTACGAAGATTTGTAGCTGTCCATCACGGCCTGAACTTCTGAATCCGGCGTGTTTTGGATTATATCTACAAGGTCTCCAACTCCGTAGCCGTTCACCGAAAAACCAAACTGCTTTTCAGCTTCTACTTTATCACCTTCAGTTACAGCAACATTTCGCATATTATCGCCGAATCTGGCAACATTCAGGTTCTGCCATTCATTCCAGCCTGCGGCAGCCCTTATCCAAATTCCGAGCTTCTCGATCACCTTCTTATCCTGCCAGTGGCCAACGATTACTTTGCGCTGCTTTCTCATCCTGCTGCATATAAAGCCGAATTCTCGTCCGCCGTGTGCGGATTGATTCAGATTCATAAAATCCATATCAATCTTTTCCCAAGGGATATCCCTGTTGCACTGGGTGTGGAGGTGAGCAAAAGGCTTGTTCAAAATACTGAGCCCCTTAATCCACATCTTCGCAGGGCTGAATGTATGCATCCACATAACAAGACCTATGCATTCAGGAGAGTTGTTCGCATCTGCTGCAAGCTTAGCAATCTCTTCTGAGGTGGTTAGGACAGGCTTGAAAACAACTTTGCAGGGAAGGCCGGCCGAATTGAGCCCTTCGCATATAGCTTGAGAGTCTGAATTTACCTGATCAAGCGCCTCTCTGCCGTACAAATGCTGGCTGCCGGTAACAAACCATACTTCATAATTTCCTAATACATTCATGTCAGTTTCCTTTTAAAATCTTTTATTTTTTCTATCTTTTCTGCAATAATAAACAAAAATCTGGACAGATGTAGAGCGGGATTTCAGAAAATATTAAAAATTCTGTAAGCCTGCTGAAAAACTGCCTTTATAAAAAATATCAGAAAAACCATTCTCTTTAAGGCCATTTTGCGTTATAATATAACCATTATGCGTTAGAGGTTATTTATGAAGAAGATACTTATAGTCGTCGATACGTCTAGAGCTACAGGAAGAAAATTTCTTTCGGGAGTGGAGAAATATCTCTCAACACTTACAGACTGGGAGGTTTTTGTTCAGCCTCCGGATTATCTGAAGGAATCGGCCTCGGATTATGATTTTGATTTTAAGTACCTAAAGCCCGACGGCCTGCTTATTCGAGATGCGTTCAAAATTCCTGAACTGTTAGAGACTGATACAACAAAAGTGGTCAGCGATACGCTTCACGAACTGATACCCGGAACCTCCACAATAATGACCAATTCCCAAAATATCGGGCAAATGGCAGCCGATTACTTCACAGGCCTTGGGTTCTACAACTTTGCCTACTGCGGTTTCAGTGAATTTGAGTGGTCTCAGAAGCGTCTTCAGGCATTTAAGAAGGCATTAGAGGATACCGAGGTAAATTCTTTTTACAACTACCTCAGCGATTCACCGGAAAATAACGTCCATCAGTCAGAAAGACTCAATATAGCCGAATGGCTGAAGAAGCTTCCGCGGCCGATATGTATTTTCGCCTGCAACGACGACCGTGCGGTTTCAGTACTTGAGGCCTGCAAGATAGCAGAGATAAACGTGCCTGAGGAAATCGCTGTGCTGGGAGTTGATAACGACGAGCTGATATGCAATCTTTCATCCCCTCCTCTTTCAAGCATAGAGCTGGATTTTGAGACAGCAGGTTATGCAGCTGCCCAGCATCTTAACAACCTTATTGAAAAAACAGGGGATTATAAAATCATTAAGGTTTCTCCTTTAGATATCATCGAAAGACGCTCCACAGATATCCTCGCAATAGATGATGAGGAGGTGGTTTCGGCGATTGTTTTTATAAGGAAAAATTTCGACAAGCCGATTCAGACCATTGATGTAGTAGAGGCAACGTGCCTTTCAAAGCGGGATCTTGAGAAAAGGTTCAAAGCTACATTGAAAAGGACAATAAAAAGCGAGATAGAAAGGCTGAGAATAAATCTTATTAAAAACAAACTGCTTAACAGCTCCAAATCAATACATCAGATAGCTCTTGAGCTGAAGTTTACCGATCCTGAGCATTTCTCAAGATACTTCAGAAACGCTACAGGCGAAAGCCCAAAGCAGTTCAGGATGGAGAAATGACAGCATAATCTTAAGAATCATAAGGATTGCTGCTCTCAAGCCACTGAGCCAAAAAAGACTCAAGCTGCTGTAAAGAGCCTGCCCAGCTCGTGGTGAAAAAAGGGAAATCCTTGATATCAACAAAGCAGTCTTGATTAAAATCGTATTCCAGATATCCCCAAGCCCCGCACTGATAATGGAGAAACTCAGAGGGCTTCAAAGCAATGTTGGAAAACTTCACATCATCAATAAACCCGCTAACGTGGTCAACCATTGCCCCGTTAAACCAGCCGCGTCCGATTGTCCAGTTGAAGCCGCCTGATGCAAGAGCGTTGTTGTTGGATGAGTTCAAATCCAAAGCCCCTACAACTTCAGAGCCCTGCCCGTCGAGCTTGTCGGCATAAATCTTCAATTCGCTGCCGTTTGATACAGCAGCAAGATAGTACCACTTTCCGGACTGAGCGGAGATGCTGGAATCTAAAATATAGCGCTGCCCGCCAACAGTATCAAAATTAATGCGTAATTTGTCATTTATCCCATTTTTCTGAAGATAAAAATCCGCCTCGGCCTCGCCCTGTGATGATCCGTCTCGGCCGAGAAATGTCTGCCAGCCGTTTAGATTATCAAGCTTAACCGCGAGCTCTACTGTCCAAATCTCCGGAGACCAGTTGTTAAGCGAGGAGTCTTTGGTATAAGCATCCTGCCCGCCGTTTAGCCGGCAGCTCAGCCCAAGACCGCTGGGCGTCTGTCCCTCCTGAGAGAATGAAGGGCCGTAGGTATCGTCCCATGCGTAAAGAAAAAAATCATTGCCGGAAATATCTGCGGATGCAGGCTGAGCGGTTTGGCCTGTATTGTTCATCGCAGCACCGGGTTGTCCGTCGTCAAAATCCCAATGTGCAGCAGTATCGCCTTCCGGCGGGTCTTCCGGCTCGGTAAGAGAATCTCCCATCACCGGCCAGCCTTGATCGCTGAAGTGCAGATAATTTATTCTGAGGGTTGGTGTGCCCTCGTTGAGGGCATCATAAGCGTGATAGGTGAAGTAGTTTTCGCCTTCAGCAGCGGTAATATCGGCGTGTCCGGGGCCGATCCATCTGCCGGAATCACCGACAAACAGCGTTCCGCCTGCAGCGTAAAGCAGGCTGTCGCCGTTTTTATCGAGATAAGGACCTTCAATGGAGTCAGACCGCCCAACAACGATCTTGTAAGTACTGTCCACACCTCGGCAGCATAGCCCCCAATTCACGAAAAGGTAGTAATAGCCGTTTCGATAGGTGATGTATGGGGCCTCAATGGCTGATGAACTGCTTCTTCGGGCGATATGGTGTATCTGAGCAGGAGTTTGAGCGGGCTTGAGGGTGGAGCTGTTCAGTCTTGTAAGCATTATTCCTTCCCAGAATGAGCCGAAAGTGAGCCACATATCACCGTTTTCGTCTTTTACAAACGTTCCGTCGATAGCATTGTATGCTGGAGGGCTTGAAGGAGGAGATTCCAGAATTTCACCTTCATCCACCCAAGCATAATTAGGGTCTGTTGGGTTGAGCGTTGTATTCGAGGCCAAACCCAGTACTGATGTTTGCGAACCAAAGGTGGAGGCCGAATAGCAAATGTAGTATTTGCCGTTGTGATAGGTAATATCGGGAGCCCAGAAGCCCGATACGCCCTCTACCTTCTCTTCCACCCAGTCCGGAATATCTGAGAAGACCCTGCCAATATAATTCCATTGCTTCAAATCGCTTGAACGTCTTATTCCTATCCCCGAGCCGGTGGTAAAGACATAATACGAGCCATCTGAATATATCATTGAAGGATCGTGAACGTGTTTCATTCCCTGAGCTACATCTTCCTCGAGGGCAGAAGCTAATCCAGAGAATACAAGAAGCATCAAAATTACAGGAACGCAGCGCCCCATAAAACCACCTCTTAATCTATATTCTTTTCTAACCATAAATAAAAACCGCCATAGAAGAGCCTGTTGCACAATGATTTTCGAATCCAACCATTGGATTCGACGGCTGTCTGGGGCAGACGGCTCAATTCTCTGTTTCCCAAACACCTTTTCTTAGCTTTTTATATGGTATCGTGTTTTCGCCAAAAAAACAAGCAAAATTACACGTCAAAACGAATAAAAACAGCCTTTTTATCAATTCCAGCAGGCCTTTTTGCTTCGCCACAACTTCAAAAGGTTGTGCGTAGCGCAAATCAGCGACCACTCACCGCGGCAAGCCTCAATGCCTCGTTGCATAAATCGATCAAAACCGCGAACATCTTTAATCTGCCCAAACACTGGTTCGACTGTCTGACCTCGAATCTTATATAATTCTCGCCCTCGTTCGGTCAGCAGTTTACGTTCCATCAATTCTGTCGGCGACAAGCCGTCCGGTATCGGTTCTTCCGGCGGCGGTTGCTCGGCCATTGCCTTTCGCTGCTTATAATCTTTCTGTGTCGCCACCAGCAACTCAATGTCACCAGCAGGCTCCTTTGTAAAATTATCTTCACTGCAATAGCCAGCATCTGCCAAAGCCACACCCATTTCCTCTTCGATTTCAACGGCCTGTCGATTTTCTTCGGCCTGCTCAAGCATCGGATGTAATTGCTGTTTATCATTTTCCTCTTGGGTCACATCCTCAGCAACGATAATCTGTTGCTCTGTTGTCACCGCCTGAGCATTAAGACCCTGAACGAAACCTTTTCGAGTTTTCATGATTCTGCTGTCGGGGTCGGTAACATTGGCTTTGGCATCTTTGTTTCCAGCTTCTTCGGCAGGTTTGGGCTTACGACCACGAGGCTTTTTGCCGGTATTTTCTTCTTTGGATTTCCGCTCATCTATCTTGTCCTGCTGTTGTTTTTCGGCTTCTGCTTTTTCCTGCTCTAAACGCTCTTTACAGGCCTTTAGACGGTTTATTCGGCTATTGCGGTCCCGCATATCTTCGGGCAGTTCATCGCCTCGCTTATCAGCGCCATAAGCTTTGTCTTCCTCGGCGTCTTTAGCGTCCGCCTCGGATAGCATCTTATCGATTTCCTGCTCCAGGTGCTTTAGTGTTCGATTGGCTGATAACGAAGCATTGGCTTTGATCTTTGTCCCATCCAATGAAACATTGCCGAGTTTAACAATGTCTGCTTCAACACAAAGCCTGAGGATTTCCAGAAACAACTTCTTTAAATGCGACTGGTTATCCTTGCGAAATCGGCTGATCGTACTGTGGTCGGGATATTGATTGGCAGTAACAACTTTATAGGCTACATCCGTCTGGCAGTGCTTTTCTATCTTTCTGCTGGAACGCTCGCCGCTACAGTAGGAATATATCAGCAGAGCAACCATCATCGAAGGATGAAAAGCTGAATTGCCGACTCCATCAGTACGGTATTTTTTGTAAAACTGCGATAGGTCGATTTGTTCAACCGCATCAAGAACAAACCACGCCAGATGATCTTCCGGCAGCCAATCCGTCAATGAGGGAGGCAGAAGATACGCCTGATTTCGGTCGCAAGGCAGGAAATTGTAAGCCATTTCGTAATCCTTTACATGTTTAGCAATCCTTTTGGCCTATTATAACCGAAAAGCTGGATTTATTCACTTGTAAAAGAGCAATCACTGACAATTATTTATGCAACAGGCTCAGAATTTAAATACTTTGAAAGCAAAAATCAATTCAAAATTTTAAGAACAAAAGGTAGTGTAAAATATTTTCTGTAAATTCTATCTCCAGCGACCTCCAGCGACTAAAAGATCGAAAGGATATCTGAAATAAGCTCAATCTATGATTATAGAAAGATTTTACACTATCAATTGTTCTTGAAACAGTTAAAATTTTATTGTGTTTTCTCATCATAATTTAAGCAGCATTAACGGGGGCAGAAATGAAACTGCAAAAAAGTACTCATTTGAGCTTTGTATTTATTTTGAATTTACTTTTAACACTCTCGGTGTTAGCTGCCGGCAGCTCTTGCTGCCTGTGGTATGATGAGCCCGCAGAGCAATGGACAGAGGCGCTTGCTGTGGGCAGCGGAAGACTGGGGGCTATGGTTTTCGGCGGAATAGGCCAAGAGCGTATCCAGCTCAATGAGGATACTGTTTGGGCGGGGCCGCCTGTCCCAGAGACAAACGAAAAGCTATATCCAGCTTTCAAAAAGGCTCGCAGACTGCTTTTCGATGGGAAATACGAACAAGCAGAGAGCGCTGTGCAGGCCGCCCTGCCTGAGAGGATCGTCCCGCGTTCTTATCAAACGCTTGGAGATTTGATCATTGATTTCGATATCCAGGGCGACGCGAAAGATTACAAACGCAGCCTTGACCTTGAGAATGCGGTATGCAAAACCGAGTTTACCGCAGCTGGCAGCAAAATAACCCGCGAGGTGTTTGCGAGCCGCCCGGGGAATGTGACAGCTGTTAAAATCTCTTCAAGCAAACCTGAATCGCTCAGCTTCTCGGCAAGGCTATCAAGGCCTGCAGACTTTCAGACAAAATCAATCGGACAAGATATGCTTTCAATGACCGGGCAGGCCAGCCATAACGGCAAGCAGAAAGGCGTAAAATACTGCTGCCTGCTGAAAGCTTCCACACCCAAGGGAAAGATTGACTCGCAAGGAAACGAACTCACTGTCAGAAATGCAGGGACAGCTGTTATCCTAATAACAGCAAAAACTGATTACAATATGGATGATCCGTACCAGCCTTTAAACGCAGACCTTGAGAAGGAATGCAGACAGATTTTGGAAAAGGCCTCAAGCAGCAGTTATGAAAAGCTCAAAAGAGAGCACATTAAAGACTACAAAGAGCTTTATGAGAGAATGAACCTAAAACTTCCCGAGGGGGAAGTCTGCGGGGAACCATCGGATCAAAGGCTTGAAGCCGTCGCAAATGGGGCATTTGACCCATCCTTTACTTCGCTGTACTTTAACTTCGGCAGATACCTTCTGATAAGCTCCTCAAGGCCCGGGACAATGCCAGCAAATCTGCAGGGAATCTGGAATCACCATATCGCAGCGCCATGGAACAGCGATTATCACGTGAATATAAATATGCAGATGAATTACTGGCCTGCGGAGGTTTGCAATCTTTCCGAATGTCATCAGCCGTTCTTCGACTTTATAGAACGCGTTTACATC
The DNA here is from genome assembly GCF_001997385.1 of Sedimentisphaera cyanobacteriorum. Classification (NCBI taxonomy): domain Bacteria; kingdom Pseudomonadati; phylum Planctomycetota; class Phycisphaerae; order Sedimentisphaerales; family Sedimentisphaeraceae; genus Sedimentisphaera; species Sedimentisphaera cyanobacteriorum. The sequence continues at coordinate 1,033,449 of NZ_CP019633.1, forward strand.
AAAGGCCGCAAAACCGCACAGAAGGCCTACGGCGCAAGGGGCACAGTGATACATCATACCACAGACCCTTGGCTTTTTACAGCACCGTTCGGAAAGACGAGATGCGGGTACTGGCCTTTCGGCGCGGCATGGTGCAGCTCTCATTTTATGGAGCATTACCGCTACACTCAGGATTTGGATTTCCTTCGGGACAGGGCTTATCCGGCTTTGAAAGCAAATTCACTCTTCCTGCTGGACTATCTCGCTGAAGACCCCGAAACAGACCTTCTAACTGCCGGGCCTGCAGGGTCTCCGGAGAATTCCTTCAAAACCAAAGACGGGAAAGAAGGCTTCCTCGATATGGGTGCTTCTATGTCTCAGCAGATTACGTGGGATGTTTTCACAAATACAATCGAAGCTGCTGAAGTGCTCGGTATAGACAATGATTTTATCAGGAACATAAAAGAAGCAAAGCAAAGGCTTGCCCTGCCCAAAATAGGCGAAGACGGAAGACTTATGGAATGGTCTGAGGATTTCGAAGAACCCTCTCCCGGGCACAGGCATATCTCCCATGCCTACGGTCTGCATCCGGGCAGGCAGTACAACTTTGCAAACAGCCCAGCCCAGACCAAAGCAGTAAAGAAAAGCGTTGAATACAGGCTTTCCCACGGAGGCGGACATACCGGCTGGTCGAGGGCTTGGATAATCAATATCTGGGCGAGACTAAAGCAGAGCGAAAAGGCTCATTCAAACTTGATTTCGCTTTACAGAAAATCTACCCATCCGAATCTTTTCGATAATCATCCCCCTTTTCAGATAGACGGGAATTTCGGGGCGGCTGCGGGAGTTGCCGAGATGCTAATGCAGAGCCATACAGGTGTTATTGAGCTTCTTCCCGCATTGCCCAAGGCATGGAGCGATGGAGAAATAAATGGGCTCAAAGCCAGAGGCGGATATGAGATTAGTATCAAGTGGAAAAATGCCGTGCTTACCGAAGTAGCTGTGATTTCCAGCCGCAAAGACGATTTAGCACTGCGATATAAGGACAAAAATACTGAAATCCCTGCAAGAAAGGGAATAAAATACAAATTTAACAAAAACCTCGAAATCATCTCAAAACAAGGCATATAAGCGGAAAACAGCTTTCTTCAGCAATTTTGACAAGCTCGAATTGAAAGGGAGAGGTTGAAATCGAAGAAGAATTATGTATAAATCTAAGTCTTACTTAATTTTTCTGTGATTAGCTTAATATGTCAAAAAGAGATTGCAAGAATTGTTCTGAAAAAGACGGGTGCGGGAGCATATACAAAACTCTCGGACATTCCAGCTGCAAGCCGATAACGCTGAAAGTTATCGCAGCTTTTGTTGTGCCTATACTGACGTTTATAATCAGCTATTCAGTTCTTGGCAGTAACTTTGAGAGCTCAAAGGGATTTTCGCCGGCAGCTGCTTTTTTTGCATTGCTGATAACTGCCGCAGTTACATTAGTTTGTTCGTTTTTGATAAAAAAGCTTCAATAAACTTTTTAAAACGAGCTTTGAGTTCCAAATTCAATAGAGGTGTCTAAATTGAAAAAAACATTTAAGGGTGGAATACACCCTCCTGACAGCAAAGATTTGAGCAGGTACTGCCCTATTAGGGCTCTCGAAAATCTGCCCGGCCAAATTTCTGTGCTGATGAGCCAGCATATCGGAGCAATATGCAAGCCTGTCGTAAAAAAAAGACAGGAAGTGGAGAAAGGTCAGCTCATTGGAAACAGCGAGGCCTTTGTATCTGCGAATGTGCATTCACCTGTAAGCGGAACAGTAAAGGATATAAACCTTCGTTCTCATCCTGTTCTCGGGAGAGTTCAGGCTGTTGTGATAGAGCCTTCCGAGCAAAGCCCTGAAGCCCCTCCGGAACAGAGCAGATTCGCAAATTTCACTGAAGATGATTACAGCGCAGAGCAGATAAATCAAAGTATTGCCGAGGCAGGAATAGTAGGCATGGGCGGTGCAGGCTTCCCTACAGGAGTCAAGGTTGGGCCGAATCCGAAGATGCCCAAGGAAACTATGATTCTAAACGCCTGTGAATGCGAGCCTTACATTACCTGCGATTATAGGGTGATGCTGGAATGGACAGATCAGCTTATTGCAGGTATCAAACTTCTGCGCAAGGCATCGGGCTGCAAGAAATGCTATATCGGCATAGAGAACAACAAACCTGAGGCGGTAAAGCTTCTGCGAGAGAAAACCGAGGGCGAAGAGAATATAGAGCTCAGCGTTCTGGAAACAAAATATCCGCAGGGAGGGGAGCGTCAGCTGGTTAATTCGGTGCTGGGGAAGGTTATACCCACAGGCAAGATCCCGCCGATGGCGGGTGTGATGGTCTGCAACGTTGCAACCGCTGCGGCAGCCGCTGAGGCAGTCTGCGATTCTGCCCCGCTTACGCACAGGACTGTTACCGTTACGGGAAAAGGTATTCAAACCCCTGCAAATCTTTATGTACCCGCAGGTACGCCAGTACAGCACCTTATCGAGCAGTGCGGCGGGCTCACAGAGGATGCTGTTAAGGTAGTGCTTGGAGGCCCGATGACGGGCTTTTCCGTGGGAGAGCTTCAAACCCCAACCACCAAGACAACCGGATGTGTTCTCTGCCTTACTAAAGAAGAAATCGGCGAGGCAAAATATCTCTTCAAGAAAACACCCTGCATTCGCTGCGGCAGATGCCTCAGTGTTTGCCCGGAAACTCTCAACCCAACAAAAATCGCCCATGCTGTGAAGGCAGATCGGCTCGACCTGGCCGAAAAGCACAACATCTCTGCCTGCATGGAATGCGGCAGCTGCAGCTACATATGCCCTGCTAACATAGAAGTAACGGGTTATATAAAGACGGGCAAAATCAGGATAGCAAGGGCGAACAAAGATATGCCTGCCTGAAACAAGAAGGAATTTGTATTTAGAGCAATATAACGGATTTTAATATGAGCGAAAACTTAAGAATATCTCCCGCGCCGCATATAAGCCGAAAACATTCCACAAAGACAATTATGCTGGATGTTTTGATAGGACTCGCCCCTGCTTCTGCGGCGGCTGTTTATCACTTCCGCCAGCATGCAGTTATACTGATACTCACCTGCATACTGGCCAGTGCTGCGGTGGAGTATATCTGCTGCAAACTGATGAAACGCGAAAACTCGCTTGGAGATTTAAGCGCCGTTGTTACAGGCTTGATATTGGCCCTCTCGCTGCCTCCGAAGCTTCCAGTAATTTATGCGGTTATCGGAAGCATATTCGCTGTGGGTGTATGCAAGATGGCCTTCGGCGGGCTCGGATGCAATATCTTCAACCCCGCTATGGGAGCAAGGGCTTTTCTTACTGTAAGCTTCGGGATGGCGATGGCCTCATGGCAGCTGCCTGCTCAAATGAACCCGGACATTCCAGATCTTGGGCCGCAGACAGAAATTACTGCTCAAAAAGGCTCGTCTGAGAAAGAGGAAGACGTTAAGATTGATGCAGTAACGCAGGCCACCCCCCTTTCGTGGGTGAAGCAGGCCGTAAAAACGAGAAATGCGGAAAAGGCCTCTGAAATCATTAGCTCTAACTGGCCTAATTCTCAGCTCAAATACGCACTTACAGGCAATATCGGAGGTTCTCTTGGCGAAACAAATGCCCTTGCACTTCTTGCCGGCGGGATATACCTCTTGATAAGACGCACAATCACTTGGCACATCCCGGCAGCAGTATTGGGCTCGGCTTTCATATTTGCAGAGATTGGGTATTTAATAGACAAATCCGCATTCGCAAACCCTCTTGTGCATATGGTTTCGGGGGGTATGCTGATATGTGCATTCTTTATAGCAACAGATCCGGTATCCAGCCCAATAACCAGAGCCGGAACAGTGGTATTCGGCTGCGGAGTAGGACTTATAATAGTATTGATAAGACTTTTCGGAACGTATCCAGAAGGCGTAATGTTTGCAATTTTGATTATGAACGCATTTACCCCGCTGATAGACAGGATACTGCCTGCAAAACCAATTGGAGGAATACCTGATGGCAAATGAAAATAAACTGGTTCTTTTCTGGAAGCAGAGCTGGCTGCTTGTAGTAGGCTCGCTGATTTTCGGGCTTCTTCTGGCTTCGGTAAACTACAGCCTGCAGCCAAAGATAAAGCAGAACAAGATTGACAAACTAAATGAATCTCTGAATAAGGTTCTGCCCGAAGCGGAGGATTTCGAAAAGGTTATCGATAAGGAACAATTCGATTTTGCCGAAGATAAAATCAGCGTGTACAAGGCAAAGAGTTCCGGGGAAACTTCCGGCTGGGCATTCACCGCCTCAGGTCCTGGTTATGCAGATAAAATCAAAATGCTGATTGCTGTGAATCCAGAATTCGAGAACATAATCGGCTATAGCGTGCTTATGAGCAACGAAACCGCAGGTTTTGGAAGCAAAATAAAGGAACCATTCTATAAAGACCAGTTCAAGGGCGCCCCTGCAAAAGAGCTCGAGCTTATCAAGACCGGAGATGAAACTGTTATCGACAAAGAGATCGTTGCTGTAAGCGGTGCTACGGTAACCAGCAAGGCAGTTGTTAAGATATTCAACAAACATATCTCAGGAATCAAGGAAAAACTAACAGAGGAAGGGCTTTTAGATGAGTAACGAAAAGACAAATCCTCTATCAGTTTTCTTGAACGGGCTTTGGAAAGAGAATCCGGTATTCGTGCTTCTTCTGGGGATGTGCCCGACGCTTGCAGTTACAGGCGATCTGGCCTCCTCGCTTACGATGGGGCTCAGCGCAACATTCGTGCTTTTCTGCTCAAATGTTGTTGTAAGCCTGATTCGCAGCCTGCTGAAGCCGCATATCAGGATACTTATGTTCACCCTTACGATTTCCACTTTCGTAACGATTGTTGATCTTATACTGAAGGCATATTTGCCGGAGATGAGCGCAAAGCTCGGGCCTTATATCCCTCTGATTATCGTAAACTGCCTGATTATATGCAGAGCGGAGGCCTGCGCAAGCAAACAAAAGCTCGGGATCGCTGTTCTCGATGCCCTCGGGATGGGTCTCGGCTTCACACTCACGCTCTCTGCTCTGGGAATCGTTCGTGAGATACTTTCCTACGGAACAGTGCTCGGATTTGCAATAGCGCCGGAAGGCTCGCTGAGCATATTCGGATTTGCTCTACCAGTTGGTGCGTTTATCACGCTCGGATTTATGCTCGGGATTGTGAATATTATAAACAGAAAAAAAGCAAAGGAATAAACTGATGGAACTTCTCCAAACATTAATCCTCAGCTTCCTGTCTATCGTAATAGTAAACAACCTCGTATTCTCGAAGTTTCTCGGGATCTGCCCGTATCTGGGCGTATCGGGAAGACTGGATATGGCGTTTGGGATGGGGATGGCCGTTACATTCGTTGTTACGCTAAGCGGAACAATGACATGGCTGATAGACAACTTTATCCTTATGCCGATGAATATTGAAGTAATGCGGTATGTATGCTTTATCCTCGTGATAGCGGGGGCAGTGCAGCTTGTTGAGATGTATGTGAGGAAATTCTTTCCGACGCTTTACGAGAGTTTCGGAATCTTCCTCGCCCTTATCACAACCAACTGCGCAATTCTCGGTTTGTGCCTGTTTCTCCATCTTTGGGGCGTAAGCAATTTCCTAAACGCCCTTGTCTTGAGCTTCGGGTCAGGCGTGGGTTTTACAATGGCAATATGCATAATGGCAGGAATAAGGGAAAATCTCGACCTTGCAGACGTGCCGGAATCGCTCAAGGGAGCTCCAATAACATTAATCACAGCAGGAATCCTTTCACTGGCCTTTATGGGCTTTAACGGTATGATCAAATGATATTTGGACAGGAAACTATGATACTCGCCAGCTTTATTGAATTTTTGAATCACATCTGGCCGGCAGGACTCACAATGGTTCTGCTGGGAAGCATCTTTGCTGCAGTTCTGCTCATTGCGAGCATAAAGCTGAAGGTGAAGACAGATCCGAAGATAGAGGCTATCAACGAAGTTCTTCCCGGCATAGACTGCGGTGCATGCGGATATGCAGGGTGCTCAGCCTATGCTAAGGCAGTTTATGAGAATCCTGAGCTTATAGGCCGGTGCGCTCCGGGCGGAAAGGATGTTTCAGAGAAGATTGCGGACATCCTCAATCTTCAGGCAGGAGGAGGCGATGTGCCGCTCAGGCCTGTTGTAAGGTGCAACGCGCGCACAGAAGATAAAAAATATTACGCTGATTATCTCGGCATTGAAAGCTGCACAGCAGCAGACGCCCTGCCCAATTCGCAGGCCTGCAAGTACGGATGTCTTGGTTTTGGAGACTGCGTTAAGGCGTGCAAATTCGATGCGATACATATTGTAAACGGGCTGGCGGATGTGGATTATGACAATTGCACCGGCTGCACGGCGTGTGTAAAGGCCTGCCCGCGGAATCTGATTGAAATGATACCATTCAAGAATGATGATATGTATCTTGTAGCGTGCAGGACGCAGGAAACGGGCAAGCAGGCCAAAGAGAGATGCAAAGTGGGCTGTATCGGCTGCAAACTCTGCACTAAGGTTTCGGAGATGTTTGAGATGGACGGAAACGCGGCAGTTATCAACTACGATAAATACGATGAAGAAAAAGCCCGTGAGGCAGCAGAAAAGTGCCCCACGAAAGTAATTGTTAAAAGAGGCAAAAACTCTTAGTATTATTTGCTGATAATCGTTCTCTCAAGCCAATCTCGGCATTGCTCCGGCCACTGCGCAGGACCAAACTCGCTGCCCGGCATCATACCAAAGCCGTGGCCTCCTCTTGGATAAATATGAAGTTCAGAGAGAACACCCGCCTCTATAAGAGCCTCATAGAACAGCACTGAATTCTGATAAGGCACAGCCCTGTCATCTGCAGCGTGTATAAGAAAAGCCGGCGGGGTATCAGAGGTTACTTGAAGTTCATTGGAAAGCTCATCAACAAGCTGTTTATCAGGCTTTCTGCCTAAAATTGAAATCTTCGATCCGCCGTGCGTTATTCCCCTCTGCATAGAGATCACAGGATAGACAAGAATCATAAAATCTGGTCTTGAGCTGAACCTTTCGGCAGGTTCTTCCGCGTTTTTACTGCCTTTGCTGTAATGAGTTCCTGCAGTTGAGGCCAGATGGCCGCCGGCAGAGAAGCCCATAATGCCAACTTTATCAGCCTCGATACCCCACTTGCCAGCATTAAGCCTTGTTAATCTCACTGCCCTTTGAGCATCCATGAGCGGCACAGGGTGCTGGAAGTATTTATGACGGTATTTCAGTACAATTCCGGCAGTTCCGAAGCTGTTCAGCCAATCGGCAATCTTACGCCCTTCCTTCTCTATAGAAAGGATGCTGTATCCGCCTCCCGGACATATTACAACAGCAGAGCCGTTTCTGTTATCCTCAGGCGGAAGGTATATTTCAATCTCAGGGGTGTCAACATTGCTGAGGTGTCCCTGATGGTCTATAGTTTCCTCCTGCCCTATATCCTTAAAGTGCGGGATTTCGCTCTTATGCCATAGAGACATTTCAACTGCGGCGTCTTTGTTCATTCTCTGATTCCCATCGCTCATAGCGGAAACCGCAAGAGCCAAACAAAAAATAATAATGAAAGTAAACTTTGCTTTAAAGTTCATAATTAAGCTCCTTTAATTATTAAGAATGATTTATTTTACATATTTTTACGTGTTTGGCAAAACCGACCGTTTTTAAAGCCGTTTAAGCCTTGAAATTCCAAGCCGGTAAAATATAATTGAATTCGATATGGTTGTGAGCGTTTGCGGAGGCTGAAAAAGCTATTTATGAGGTATTGAAAATGGCGAGAAAGAAAAATAATGTACGCCGCAGGAGAGTAGAATTTGAGTATGAAGCTGACCCTGGAAGTGAGGTTTATGTTGCAGGAAGTTTTAACGACTGGAAAGAAGATGCAAAAAAACTGAAGGACCAGGATGGAAACGGCAATTTTAAGGCCGCGGCTATGATACCTCTTGGAACCCACGAATATAAATTTAAGGTATCGGGTAAATGGTGTATTGACCCCAACAACCCAAACATCTCCAAAAACTGCCACGGGACGCTGAACAACGTCCTGATTGTAGAGTAGCTTAAACGACAAGCTTAAAATAAACCGCAATTGAGATAGGACATTTGTATGAGAAACATTCGTCTCTTTAATGTATTACCTAAAATTCCCTCAAAACTTCAATTTTTAGAAACACTTGCAGATAATGTATGGTGGTGCTGGAATAAGGAAGCAATATCGCTTTTCAGATATATAGACCTTGATCTTTGGAAAGAGTGTAAATCAAATCCTAAAATATTGCTCAAAAGAGCCGGACAGGAAAGGCTTGAAGAACTTTCTGAAGACCCAACCTTCCTAAAACAGCTTGATGAAGTGCGCGAAAAATTTCAGACTGAAGTGGAAAAGCCTGAAAAGGAAAAGCAAAACAGCAGTGGTAATAACTGCATCGCATATTTTTCACTTGAACACGGACTTCACGAGAGCATCCGTCTTTACTCCGGAGGGCTTGGCATTCTAGCAGGCGACCATTTAAAAAGCGCCTCGGAGCTCGAACTTCCGATGGTTGGCGTGGGGCTTTTGTACCGACAGGGATATTTCCGCCAGACGATAGACAAAGACGGCTGGCAGAACGAGCATTACCCCGACAACAATATCGAGCATATGCCTGTTTCACGAGCGAGAGATGCAAACGGCGGGGAAATAATGGTTTCTCTGCGTCTTGCTGATCAGGTGGTGCATGCGATAATCTGGCAGATGAAGGTTGGCAACGTAAAGCTGTATCTGCTTGATACTGAGATCCCGGAAAATTCGCCCGATATGCGCAGCATTACTTGGCGGCTTTACGGGGGCGATAAGAAAATGAGGCTCCATCAGGAGCTTCTGCTTGGCATAGCAGGCCATCAGGCGCTCGTAAAGCTCGGATACGAGCCTAAGGTATGCCACATAAACGAAGGGCATGCCGCTTTCATAAGTCTTTCCAGAATTTCTCATCTTATCGAAACAAGAGACATTGATTACAATACAGCTATTCAGATAGCATGGCGAACAAATATATTCACTACTCACACCCCTGTACCTGCGGGTAATGAGGTGTTTGATATAGAACTGCTTCGCCCATACCTTGAAGCGCTGCAGGAAGACCTTCATTTAGACCCGAACAGGATAATACGCTGGGGGCTGCCTCCGAATTCAGGCGAGGATATCCGTGAATTTTCAATGACGATTCTCGGGCTTCGCATGGCGAACTATTCAAACGGAGTGAGCCGGCTGCACGGGGAAGTTGCAAGGAATATGTGGGCTCATTTATGGCCTGATAAGCCGAAAGATGAAGTTCCAATCAAACACGTAACAAACGGGGTGCACGTAAGAAGCTGGGTTTCACGGAGGAATCAAGAGCTCTACGACCGGTATCTCTCTCCCGGCTGGGAACACTTTATAGACAACGAAACTATATGCAGCGAAATAGACCGAATCCCGGATACCCTGCTCTGGCAGGTGCATCAGATGGAAAAAGCAGACCTCGTGCACAGCACAAGAAGCGCTATAACAAGGCAGCTTTCAAATCTGAACGCCACAGAAAAAGAGAAGAGAAGCGTGCATAACTGCCTTGACCCCTATGCGCTTACAATAGGCTTCGCAAGACGTTTTGCTACTTACAAGCGCGCAACCCTTCTGCTCTCGGACAAAGATCGGCTCGCCAATTTGCTAAAGAGCGAGGATAAGCCTGTTCAGTTTATATTTGCCGGCAAAGCCCATCCGGCTGATGAGAAGGGCAAGAGCTTTATCCATGAGATAATCCAGTTTGCGAAGGAATACGGAGTATCCCACAGGGTTGTATTCCTCGAAGACTACGATATCAGAATCGCCAGAACTATGGTGCACGGTGTGGATGTATGGCTGAATAATCCGGAGCGTCCTAAAGAAGCCAGCGGCACCTCGGGAATGAAGGTGGCCATAAACGGCGGAATTAACTGCAGCATCCTCGACGGCTGGTGGGCAGAGGCCTACTGCCCCGAATGCGGCTGGGCAATACCCAGCAGAGATGATGTCTATGACGAGCAGTACAGAAATATAATTGAGGCCCAGGCCCTTTTCAACATCTTGGAAAATGAAATCGTCCCATGCTATTACAGCCGTAAGACAGGCGAAATGCCGGCTGAATGGATCGCAAAAATTAAGCAGAGCCTGAAGATGGCCTTGTACAACTTCTCAAGCAACAGAATGGTCTATGAATATAAAGAACATTTCTATACGCCTGCATTAGGGGCTTATGATAAGCTTACTGATTCAAAATGCAGCTACGCCAAAGAGCTGGCGAAGGTTAAGCAGACTTACTACGAAAAGCTTGGAAACGTTAATATCGGCATACCGCAGATTATAGAAGACATCTCGCACGTTTATGTTAACGACAAGATTACAGTAAGGCTTGAGGTGTATTTAGACGGGCTCGATCCTGAGCAGGTTGATGTGGAGCTTTATTACGGGCCAGTTGACCCTACAAACAAAGTGATTTCGAGCAATATAGCAAAGATGAACATAATAGAAGATAAATCTAAAGGCAATTATCTATACGAAGCGCAGGTGAACTGCCAGATGGCAGGCAGATTCGGCGTAACAGCCAGACTCACACCTGCCGGAAACACTTGGGACAATCATATACCTAATTTCGTTGTCTGGTCGGACTAAGCTCAGTCGGTCTGGAGGGTATATAGCCTGTCCCTTCTCTGAAGAGTAACAGCGAGGTATTATGGCTATAAAAAAACGCGCCTCCAAAAGTAAATCCTTGAGGATACTGGTGGTTACCCCTGAGGTAACCTACCTGCCCCACGGAATGGGCAATTATGCCAACCAGCTTGCTGCAAAGGCCGGCGGGCTTGCGGATGTATCTGCTTCACTGATCTCATGTCTCTATGAGCTTGGCGCAGACGTTCATATCGCAATACCCAACTTTCGCAGGATATTCAGCTTTGAAATCGGAAGGCTTGTGGAAGACGAGCTGCGTCTGTACCTGAACAAATTGAGCCACAGCAGGATTCATCTAGCCGAAGACAGGGTTTTCTACTATCAGGACAAGATCTACGGCAACTATATGAAGGAGAGTTTCAAGGTTAGCCTTGCCTTCCAGAGAGAGGTTGTAAACAACATAATTCCGAATGTTAATCCTGATATAATACACTGCAACGACTGGATGACCGGGCTTATCCCAGGCTTTGCCCGCAGGCTCAATATTCCCTGCCTTTTTACCGTACATAACATCCACACCCAGCGGCTAACGCTTGAATACATTGAAGAACACGGCGGCATAGACGCAGCAAATTTTTGGCAGAATCTTTACTATGAGTATCCGCCTCAGAACTATGAAGAATCGCGTTCAAGCAATCTGGTTGACCTGCTTACAAGCGGGATATTTGCTGCGCATTTTATAAATACCGTGAGCCCAACGTTCCTTGAAGAGATCATAAAGGGACAGCACAGTTTCATCCCGGAACAGGTGCGGGGAGAAATATCTAATAAGTATCATTCCGGCTGTGCTGCGGGTATTCTTAATTCTCCAGACCCTTCATACAACCCAGAAACAGATGATGCCCTGAAAGAGAAATACGACAGCACTAATTTTTATTCTGCTAAAAAGGTGAACAAGGCTCAATTCCAAAAGGCGCTGGGGCTTACTGAAGACCCGAACGCACCGCTCTTTTTCTGGCCTTCAAGGCTCGATCCAAACCAGAAGGGCTGCCAGCTTCTGGCTGAAATCCTCTTCAAGGTCATAAATGAAAACGTGAATGAAAATCTGCAAGTTGCAATTGTTGCCAACGGCGAGTTCAAAGAGCATTTCCACAACATCGCAGCCTTCCACAATATCCACAGCAGCCTTGCAGTACACGATTTCAGCGAGAATCTCTCAAGGCTGGGATTTGCGGCTTCAGATTTTATGCTTATGCCTTCGCTCTTCGAACCCTGCGGACTGCCTCAGATGATAGCGCCGAAATACGGCAGCCTGCCTGTTGTAAACGATACGGGCGGCCTGCACGATACGATAGTCCACATGGACTCTCTGAACAATTGCGGAAATGGATTCCTCTTCAATACTTACAACTCAGAAGGGCTTAAATGGGCGATTGAGCAGGCAGTAGAATTTCATAAGCTCCCCGAAGAGACAAAACAAAGGCAGATTCACAGAGTGATGGAAGAGGCTAATTCAAGGTTCAACCATTCTGTTACCGCTCAGGCATATATTGATATTTATGAGAAAATGGCAAAAAGGCCTCTAATAGATTAAATGATGAAAACCCCGAACAAAACATATAAAAGCAAAACAGCCGCCCTGCTGGATGACCCTTACCTGCAAAATTACAGGACGTCGATCGAACGAAGAAAAGAGCTGATCGACTACAAAAAGAAAAAGTATGCAGGCAGCGGAAATCTCGCTGATTTTGCTAATGGTCATCATTACTACGGCCTTCACAAGACAGCCAGCGGAAACTGGAAATTCAGAGAATGGGCTCCAAATGCCCGAAAGATATTTCTTATAGGTGATTTTTCCGACTGGAAAGAACTTCCCGAATTTGAACTCAGGCGCATCAGCAAGAGAGGGGACTGGGAAATTGAGCTGGGCGATGAGAAAATCCAGCACGAAATGTTATACAAGCTGAAGGTGTATTGGGATGGCGGAGAAGGCGAACGTATTCCTGCATACACAAAAAGAGCTGTGCAGGATTTTAACACAAATATCTTCAGCGCGCAGGTTTGGGAGCCTGAGAAGCCTTACGTTTTCAAACACAGCAGGCCGGAAGCAGAAGAGCCTCTAATTTACGAAGCCCATACAGGGATGGCAGGCGAGGCTGAAGAGGTTTCAAGTTTCATTCATTTCGCAGATGATATTATTCCCTATATCGCCGGCTGCGGGTACAACACAATTCAGCTTATGGCAGTAATGGAGCATCCGTATTACGGGTCTTTCGGGTATCATGTTTCGAATTATTTTGCCGTGAGCTCGAGATTCGGAACGCCTGAGGATTTCAAATATCTCGTGGACAAAGCCCACAGCTTCGGGCTCAGGCTGGTTATGGATATTGTACACTCGCACTCAGTTAAAAACGAGCAGGAAGGACTGGCCAGATTCGACGGGACGATATATCAGTATTTCCATGAAGGCGAAAAGGGAAACCATTGGCTCTGGGATTCATTCTGCTTTGATTACAGCAAGCCGGAGGTGGTGCATTTTCTCCTTTCAAACTGCAAATACTGGCTTGAAGAATACAATATAGACGGCTTCCGCTTCGACGGGATAACCAGTATGCTGTATTCGCACCACGGCCTCGGCAAGGACTTCACAAGCTATGACGACTATTTCCAAGGCGATACAGATGAAGATGCTTTCTGCTATCTCGCCCTTGCAAACGAACTGACACATCAGATTAACCCAAAGGCAGTAACGATAGCTGAAGATGTTAGCGGTATGCCCGGTCTCTGCTGCCCGGCAGCGCAGGGAGGCTGCGGATTTGATTTCCGAATGGCGATGGGCGTAACGGACTGCTGGTTTAAACTGCTCGATATACCCGATGAGAGCTGGGATATAACCTATCTCACCCGCGAACTGCTCAACAAACGGGCTGAGGAGAAAACAATAAGCTATGTTGAAAGCCACGATCAGGCTCTTGTGGGCGGGAAGACAGCGATATTCACGCTTATAGACAAAGAGATGTATTTCAATATGCACACAGGTTCTGAGAACCTCATTATCGACAGGGGCATCGCCCTGCACAAGATAATGCGCATCGCAACCGTATTCACGGGGGACAGCGGCTATCTGAATTTTATGGGCAACGAATTCGGCCACCCCGAATGGATTGATTTCCCGCGTGAGGGCAACGGGTGGTCTTACAAGTATGCAAGAAGGCAATGGAGCCTGAAAGATAACCAGAACCTCAGATACCGCCACCTCCTGAATTTTGACAATGAGGCTGTAAAGCTCGCAGGCAGAGAACAGATCTACAAATTCGACCCCTGCCTTCTGCATTTCGACAATCAGGACAAGGTGTTTGCTGTTAAAAGGGGCGAGCTGGTTCTTTTTGTTAATCTGCATCCGGAGAAATCCTATGAGGGATACGGCATTGAATGCCTGCCCGGAAAATACGAGATTGCTATCAGCAGCGACAAGAAATTTTCGGGGGCTTCGAAAGGATAGATGATAATATAGACTATTTCACAGAACATTATATTGAAAATGAGACAGTAAAAAACCTGCTCAAGGTTTACCTCCCCTCCCGAACAGCAGTTGTATTAAAAAGAAAAGAGGCTCTTGCGAGCCATCCGTAAAAACTACCAGAAAGCATTATGAAAATTACCCAAACCCCTTCCCCCGGAACAAATATTCTCAAACATGAGGGCGACACTGTTAAATTTATTCTCAAAGTTCCCGATAATCTCAAGGGACAGGCCTACCTTCGAAGCAATCTTTTCCGAGCTCACCAGCAAAGGGAGCAGATTATTGAGAGCGTGGAGAAGGGTAAAGAGGTTCTCGGGAAAGACTGGCACGATATCAAAATGCTGCACAAGGGAAAGGGAGTTTACGAGGCTGAGCTCACACTTACAGAAACAGGCTGCTTTTCTGCGAAAACGCTCTTCATATCTGAAGGCGAAAAGCCGAAGGTTTACTGGCCTGAAGGCGATAACGCAAACATAAAGATTGAGCCGGCTTTCACTTTCGGCGGGAATACTATATACTCAGTTTTCCCGAGGCTTTTCGGAATTAACAAATATCAAAAGCAAACCGCTGATGAAGACCAGCTCGAAGATTTAGACAGCCGCGGATATACCGTAATCCCCCCTTCCGGTACATTCAGGGATGTTATAAAGGAACTCGAGCATATCATCGCAGAACTCGGCTTCAAGATAATCCAGCTTCTCCCCGTTCACCCTATCCCAACAACCTTCGCCCGAATGGGCAGGTACGGCAGCCCGTTTGCAGCGAAGGATTTTTTCGATGTTGACCACGGCAGCGCAGAATTCGACAAAAGCGCCTCTCCGATGAAGCAGTTCGAGGAGCTTGTTGACCAGATACACTTCCGGGAGGGAAAGGTTTTCCTTGACCTCCCGGCCAACCATACCGGCTGGGCATCTCAGATTCAGGAGCATTTTCCGCAGTGGGTTAAGAAAAACGAAAACAGGGAGTTTGTAAGTCCGGGAGCTTGGGGGGTAGAATGGGCTGATTTATGCGAGCTGGACTACTCCAGCAATGGGCTATGCAAATATATGGCGGAGGTGTTTCTCTTTTGGTGCAGCAAAGGGGTGGACGGTTTCCGCTGCGATGCCGGATATATGATACCTCTGGATGTATGGAGGTATATCACAGCTCGAGTCCGGGAGGAGTATCCCCATACAATCTTCCTGCTTGAAGGGCTCGGCGGCCCGCTCGAAACAACAAAAGACCTGCTTACAAAGGGCAATCTGAACTGGGCGTATTCCGAGCTTTTCCAAAACTACTCGAGGGAGCAGATTGAAGGTTATGCACAATTTTTCCTCGACACCTCTCTGAACCTCGGAACGCTTGTAAATTTTGCCGAAACGCACGATAACAACCGCCTCGCGGCCTCAGGTAAGAATTTCTCAATTTTGAGAAACCTGCTCTGCGCTATGCTCTCTGACTGCGGTTCATACGGGATCACCTGCGGTGTGGAATGGCTCGCTGATGAAAAGATTGATGTGCATAATTGCTCCAGCCTCAATTGGGACAGCAGAGACAACATCAAAGATACGGTTAAAAATGCTGTAAGGATAATAACGAATCATCCATGTTTTCAGGCTGGAACTGAAAGACGCTTCATTCATACGGGCGAAGAAAACAGCATAGCAATGCTAAGGCAGGCTCCCGGAGGGAAAGAGCTGCTTATTCTCTCGAATTTAGACAGCGATAATGAAAGCTCAGTACAGTGGAGCTGCAAAGACTTTGCGGACAGCGAGGATAAATTAGTTAACCTGCTCACAGAAGAGCAGAAGAATTACTTCACTGAAAATCAAACAGCGAAAATCAAACTCAGTGCAGGTGAAGTTTTGTGTTTGTCTCGAAGCGCAGAATATCAGCAGTTTAATCAGCAGAGAAATACCATCCCTGAACACACAAAACAAATTGCTAAAGCAAGAGTGATGCAGATATGGCAGAGCCTGAACGAAGAATCAGACTGCTCAAAAATTGATTTCAGCCGCCTTGGTGATCAATTTATCAACAGCCCTGAAGACACAATAAATAAACTGCTCGAAGAAAGCGGCCACCCAAACAAAACAGTTCACTGGAAAGCCCCCGAAGATTCACGCAGAAACGTTATCCTTCCAGCAGAGCACCTGCTTTACGTTACGGCAGAGAGCCCGTTCCTCGCTGAAATCAAAAGCTGCGGGAAGGTTTTCGAGCGCCATTATTCCATCCAATGCGGGGAGAAAAAATACATCGCTGCATTCAATCCGATGGAGGAACCCGGGCAAGTGGAAAATTTCGATTTTAATTTGAGGCTCTTCAAAGAAACGCCTATACTGCTCGAGGCAAAGCTTGTCTGCCCGCCGGCAGAAGCGCCCGTCAAAATCTGCCTCGATAAAGATTACGAAGATATTCGAGACCGCAGCGACTACGCAATTTGCAGCAATGAGATTGGCAGTATGGCGCAGGTTCGCAGCCGCTGGGGAGAGATTGCAAGCAAATATGACACCCTTTTTGCGGCTAATTTAAACCCTGACTTTCCTACAGACCGCATAGCCTCTCTCGTGAGGTGCAGAGTATGGCTGAGATACAGAGACTACAGCACTCCGCTTGAGGCGAGCTGCCAGAAGAGTTTTACAACAGATATGGAAAACCGAATTCTATGGGAATTTCAGGCACCCGCAGGCATGGGCAAGATGGTGCCGTTCAAAATCATACTCGATTTCAGCCAAACTGCCAACACCGCCGTATTGCGATTCAGCAGGCCTGAGGCAGACAATTCTGGCCTGTGTCTAAATGACGGCGAGCAGGTTCGGGTGATAGTGCGTCCGGATGTAGATGCAAGGCTCTGCCATATGGTTACCAAGGCATACAAAGGGCCGGAGCGGGATTATGAAAAGATGAAAAACCATACCAAGCGAAAGCTAATATTCAGCCATTCACAAAATTACAGGCTTACATTGGAATCAGAGAAGGGCAATTTCACGCCGCAGAGCGAGTGGAAATATATGAACAATTTGCCGATTGAGGAGCAAAGAGGCCTTGAGAGCACAACCGATTTGTTCAGCCCGGGCTATTTCAGCTTCAACCTTGCAGGCGGAGAGCATTCAGGGCTATGCATTGCGGTCAATGAAGATAAGCCAAAGGCTTTCAGCGAAGTTAAAGAACCAGAATCAGGCCTTGAATACAAGATCCAGAGCCTGCTTAAAACTGCCCTGAAACGGTATATCGTTAGAAGGGGCGAATTCAGCACGGTTCTTGCAGGCTTCCCTTGGTTTCTGGACTGGGGCAGGGACACACTGATTGCCCTAAGAGGCTTTATCGCGGCAGGCTTTTACGAGCAGTCCCGCAAGATAATCCTGCAGTTTGCGAAATTCGAAGAAGGCGGAACGCTGCCGAATATGATAAGAGGCGAAGATGTGTCAAACCGCGACACCTCCGATGCACCGCTCTGGCTTTTTGCTGCTGTAAAGGAATATATATCATATTGCAGCAAGGATATACTGAAAGAGAAAGTGGGCGGGAGGACATTGCTGGAGGTTCTCGAATCGATTGCGGAGAATTATCATAGAGGCACTGCTAACGGGATAAAAATGGATGAGCAGTCCGGGCTGATTTTCAGCCCGTCGCACTTTACGTGGATGGACACCAACTACCCCGCCTCCACGCCGAGAGAAGGCTATCCTGTGGAAATTCAGGCGCTTTGGGAAGCGGCACTGAGATTCCTGTCGCAAACCGAAACGAAGAATCCTTCCCGCTGGGCAAAGCTTGGGGAGAAGGTTAGAGAAAACATTTCCGTGTTATACGAAAATAAAAACGGCCTTTCAGACTGCCTGCACTGCACCGCAGGAACGCCTGCAAGCGAAGCGAAGGCAGACGACCACTGCCGATGCAATCAGCTTTTTGCGGTAACTCTTGGTGCTTTAACCGACAAAAGGCTCGCTGAGAAAATCCTGCAAAACTGCCAGAGACTTTTAGTTCCCGGCGGAATACGTTCTTTAGCTGATGAGCCTGTGGAATATGAGCTGGCGGTTAAAGATGACAGCGGCCGGCCGCTGAACGATGCAGGCTGCCCCTATAAGGGCATTTACGGGGGCGATGAAGACACAAGCAGAAAGCCTGCATACCATAACGGCACAGCTTGGGGATGGGTTCTGCCTTCATACTGCGAAGGGCTTGCAATGGTGCACGGAAGCAGCGGAATCAGCACGGCGAAGGCAATTATAAAAGCTGCATCGCAAACTATTCAGACAGGGTGCATAGGTCATCTTCCTGAGATACTTGATGGCAATGCCCCCCACCACCAGCGAGGCTGCAAAGCCCAGGCTTGGAGCGTGAGCGAATTTTACCGAATAGCCAAAACTCTGGAAATATAGAAGCAGGGGGCTATCTTATGCCGATATTGTGCCTTGCTTTTGCGAGCGTTTCACTGGCCGCTGCTCTGGCCTTCTGGGCGCCGTCTTTTAAAACCTTCTCAATGTATGCCGGATCCTTATCGAGCTCTTCCCGTTTCTCTCTGTACGGCTTGAAAAACTCAAGCATAAGCTCCGCAAGGCGTTTTTTAGCATCTCCATACCCCATTCCGCCTTCACGGTATTTCTTGTCCCATTCTTTGAGCTCCTCTTCTGAAGCGAAAAGCCTGAGCAGAGCAAAAACGCTGCACGTATCTGGATTTTTCGGCTCATCCACGCCGGCAGAATCTGTTTTGATCTTCATAACCTTCTTGCGCATCTTCTTTTCCGGTTCGAAAATCTCAATAGTATTGTCGTAGCTTTTGCTCATCTTCTGACCGTCGATCCCCGGAACAACCGCTACAGAGTCTATTATGTATTCCTTAGGTATCTTGAAGGTTTCGCCGTAGAGATGATTGAATTTCTGGGCAATATCGCAGGTAACCTCGATATGCTGCTTCTGGTCCGCCCCCACAGGTACAAGGTCGCTGTCGAAGGCGAGAATATCTGCCGCCTGAAGGAGGGGATAGGTGAAAAGCCCGTGATTGGCGGAAAGCCCTTTTGAGAGCTTGTCTTTATAGCTCACGCACCTTTCCATCAGCCCTACAGGGGTAACGCAGGATAAGAGCCACATCAGCTCCACCACTTCGGGGACATCTGTCTGCCGCCAGAATACTGTTTTCTCGGGATTCAGCCCCAGGGCAAGATAATCCGCTGCCACAGCGAAAACATAATCTCTAAGCGTATCCGGAGCAGGATTGCTTGTGAGCGCATGGTATTCGGCGATAAAATAAAATCCATCGTTGGCGTCCTGAAGCTGAAGATGCTGTTTCATTGCGCCGAAATAATTTCCTATGTGCAGTCTTCCCGAGGGCTGAATTCCAGAGAGTATTTTCATTTTGTTATCTCAAAAAAATGTTTGGTGTTATTTAATATTGTTTGCTGTCTTTGCAGAATCCACAGTATTGTACAGAAGCATCGTAATCGTCATAGGGCCAACGCCGCCCGGTACAGGTGTAATAAAGGAGGCCTTCCTGCTTACAGCATCAAAATCTACATCGCCTATGAGCCTGTATCCCTTCTTCTTTGTATCATCGGGCACGCGGTTAACACCTACATCAATCACAACCGCCCCGTCCTTGACCATATCAGCAGTAACCGAATTGGGCAGACCTGTAGCAGCAACAACGATATCTGCCTCGATGGTATGTTTTGAGATGTCTTTGGTTCTGGTATGGCATACCGTTACTGTTGCATTGCCAAGCTCGCTTTTCTGCATAAGTATATTTGCAAGCGGCTTTCCAACAATGTTGCTCCTGCCGACAATAACCACGTTTGCCCCTTCGAGCTTGACGCCGGCACGTTTTATCATTTGAACTATTCCATGCGGGGTGCAAGGCAGAAAGGCCTTCTGCCCAACTACGAGTTTGCCTACGTTCACTGGATGGAAGCCGTCCACATCTTTATCCGGATTCACCGCAAGCAGAACCTTCGCCTCGTCAATGTGTTTGGGGAGCGGAAGCTGAACGAGTATCCCATGTATTGATGGATCGCTGTTTTTTTCTTCTATCAGGGATAGAAGCTTTTCTTCTGATATATCAGAAGGGAGCTTGTTGTCGTCTGAGTATATCCCGATCTCTGCGCAGGCCTTCTCTTTAGCCCGAACATACGACTGAGATGCAGGGTCTTCCCCCACGAGTATCACAGCGAGGCCGGGAGTGATTCCTTTGGCCTTAAGGCTTTCAACCTCCTGCTTCAGTTCCCCGCGTATGTCCGATGCCAACTGCTTGCCGCTGATTATTTCTGCTGTCATAATAACTCCTGAACTTTAACATAATTCAATTCGAAGACGCACATTATCCTAAAGGCGGGTGCTTTGTCAAACAGCAGATAGAGTGAAAATTAATTACAATTAAAGGCCTAACAGAGAATAATTTAAATATCGAAAAACCAGAAAATAGCTCATTGTTCTTTTTTGCGTTTTGTTTCGAGCAGCTGCCTTGCCAGCTCCTGCATATCTTCGACCGAATCAGTCTCGTCCACAATTTCCGCCCCGAGAAGGGTTTCCATTACATCCTCAAGGGTGATAATTCCCTCAGCCCCTCCATACTCATCGACCACGAGAAACAGATGCTCACTGCGTTTTAGGAATTCATCTAGCACAGCTTGCAGGCTCGCCAGCTCAGGTACAGCATGAATTGGGCGCGCTAGCTCGCTCACAGCGGCCTGCCCCCTGCCCTCGCTTCGCGCCTTGAAAAGGTCTCGCCGATGCAAAAGCCCTTTTACATCGTCCAGAGACTCGCCTACCACCGGAATGCGGGCAAATCTCGGCGGCTCGGTTTCAGTAACCTCCTGTACCGTCTGGTTTCCCCGAAGGGTGGTTACAACAGTTCTCGGAGTCATCACATCCTTCACTGTTACACTGCTGAGAGCGATTATGTTGCGCATTACCTGCGCCTCTTTGTGTTCGAGAGCACCTTTGAAGTGCGCAAGCCATGCAAGACTGCTTACCTCCTCGCGACTTATAACAGGCACGGCCTGCTTACCGCCCATTAGCTTGGAAATCCAGTTGCAAACCGCCACAAGAGGCTTTAGGAGCAAAACCAAACCCTGAACCGTCCAGACAGTGAAACAGGCAAGTTCCTTTGCGTGAACCGCACCGAGGGTTTTAGGAATTATCTCTGAGAACACAAGAATAACAATCGTAAGCATAAAGCTCACCATGCCAACCCACCCCTCACCCCAGATCAAAGCTGCCTGAGTGCCCACTCCTGCTGCGCCGAGGGTATGGGCGAATGTATTGAGCGTTAGGATTGCGGCAAGAGGCTGGTCAACATCATCCTTCATCTTTTCAAGACGCCTGCCGGCCCTGCTGCCCCTCTCAAGCATCAGCGCAACATGAGAACGGGGAACACTCAAGAGAGCCGCCTCAAGGAGCGAACAAAGAAAAGATACGAATATGGCCAAAAACAAATAAGTTATAAATAGAATCATATTGCAGAGATTCCTGAAATTAAAGGGCTTTTAGTTTTACATGTTACAAAACATATTTTTTTCATTTATTTTCATCTTAGACCCCAAAGATTTCATGTAAAGAGAATTCCCTTTCCCTCCACCTCTGCTTAAAACAGGCCTTAATGCCGCTTTTAAGCCCTTCCGCTTAAAGAGTTTGAAAATAACGCAGATATTATCTGCCCGCATTGCTTGACTTTTCAATTTTTTTATAGAAAATTAATAATTCTATTTCTTTGGTTATGATTATACTACCCGCTGCAATATCTCTTGCGGCATAAGTATGTAAAAAAATCGAGCGAGGTGTATCTTGCTCGGTTAATTTTATAATGGAAATAAAAACCTAAATCTTACGAATATTCTAAGGGAATCAGAATATGTCTGACTTAAGCAAACTTCGTAATATCGGCATAATGGCTCACATTGATGCCGGCAAAACGACCGTTACTGAACGAGTTCTGTTTTACACAGGACGCACCTACAAAATTGGTGAAACGCATGATGGCACTGCTGTTATGGACTACATGGAAGATGAGCAGTCCAGAGGTATTACCATTACCTCCGCTGCAACAAAATGCAGCTGGGACAATTATGATATGAACCTGATTGATACGCCTGGACACGTTGATTTCACGGCAGAGGTAGAGCGTGCGCTGCGTGTGCTTGATGGTGCTGTGGCGGTATTCGATGCCAGCGAGGGCGTACAGGCGCAGAGCGAAACTGTCTGGCGTCAGGGACAGAAATACAACGTTCCGTGCCTTTGCTTTATAAACAAGATGGACAAGATTGGTGCAGACTTCGAGATGAGCATCAAAAGCATCAAAGAAAAGCTTGATGCAAATCCTGTTACTATGCAAATTCCGATAGGAGCTGAGAACAATTTCGACGGCGTAATCGATCTTATGGAAATGAAGGCCTACTACTACACTCCCACAAAGGTTGGCGCAGATGTAGAGGTTAAGGATATCCCCGAACATCTCAAGGAAGCTGCAGACCAGTGGCGTCATAATATGGTTGAAAGCATCGCTGAATGCGATGAAGGGCTCATGGAGAAGTACCTCATGGAGGAAGAAATCTCCAACGATGAGCTCAAGAAGGTTGTCCGCGTAGAAACGGTAAACTGCCGGATGCATCCGGTTTATTTCGGCTCTGCACTCAAAGACAAGGGGGTAAGGAAGCTGCTTGACGGGGTAATTGAATACCTTCCTTCTCCGCTGGAAACACCTGCGATTACCGGGCTGAACCCTAAAGACGAAGAAGAAACTTACAGGGTAGAATGCGATCCCAAAAAACCGCTGGTTGCGCTTGCATTCAAGATTACTCACGATAAACACGGAGACCTTTACTTCGTGCGTGTTTATCAGGGCACGCTCAAGAGCGGCACAAGGGTTATGAACTCTACTAGGGACAAACGCGAAAACATCACCCGTATATTCGAGATGCACGCAGATGACAGAAAAATACGCGATGAAGTAAGAGCGGGCGATATATTTGCCTGCGTAGGGCTCAAAGAAACCCTCACTGGCGACACGCTCTGCGATACAAACGCACCTATCCTTCTGGATACGATTAACTTCCCAGAGCCTGTGATAAGTATGAGCATTGAGCCGAAAAATTCTTCAGACAGAGCCAAGCTCGGAGATGCCCTTGGTTCGCTTAGAAGAGAAGACCCTACCTTCCAGACTAAGTACGACCCGGAAACAGGCCAGACTATAATCAGCGGTATGGGCGAGCTGCATCTGGATATCCTAAAAACACGAATAACCCGTGATATGAACGTCGATGTAACGGTAGGCCAGCCAAAAGTTGCCTATAAAGAATGCATTACAAAGAATATTCAGCATCAGGGTAAATTTGTTCGTCAGTCCGGCGGCAGAGGTCAGTACGGTGATGTAGTAATCACGATGGAGCCGATTCTCGAGGAAGACGGAAACGTTAGCAACGATATAACATTTGAGAGCAAGATTGTAGGAGGCGCTGTCCCAAGGGAATTCTGGAACAGTGTCGAAAAAGGCTGCCGCGAGGCGCTTACCTCCGGAATACTTGCAGGATATCCTGTAGTCGGCGTGCACATTGAGCTTATTGACGGGTCGTTCCACTCAGTTGACTCTTCGGAGATGGCCTTTGAGCAGGCAGGTGCTATGGCAGTTAAAGAGGCTATGGCAAAGGCCGGGCCGAAACTGCTTGAACCGATTATGAAGCTTCAAGTGGTTGTTCCGGATTCTGCTTTCGGGCCGGTCCAGAGCAATCTTATAAGCAAGCGCGGAATGGTTACAGACTCACGCCTGAGCGGACAGATGAGAATCCTCGATGCCAAGGCCCCGCTTTCAGAGCTATTCGGCTATACAAGCGAGCTGAGAAGTGCTACTCAGGGACGCGGCTCTTTCAGCATGGAGCCGCTGAACTATGAGAAGGTTCCGGATAATATTGCACAGGATATTCTCTCAGACTAATACCGGCTAAAAACAAAAATGTCCGCAAAACGGACATTTACTTCGCCTGAAGAAAGCCCGCTATTGAGAAAGCGGGCTTTCTTTTTAAGTTTAGTTTGAATTGAACTCTGAAAATCCCAATCTTTTCTCAAAAAAGCCTTGCATACTTTCACCTAAATAACGATAATGTTAATTTCATTCCGGCTTAACGGGATGTTTAAGCAGGCCTTGCGGATGCGTGATCCGATTCAAAAGGTCTGAATTTCAGTCAGCGCTGTGCAGCGGTTGTACAGCTGCCCCTTGCTGTGAAACGCAGGCACATCAAGGATAGTAAAGATTTATTACTCTGCGGAAAGGTTTTTAAATTTTATGGTAGATTTTAATATTTATAAAAAGCTCGGAATCACCCCCGAGTCTCTCGAGCAGGAACTAAGCTCACTTTTCACCGAAGAACACAAGGAACTCTTAAACGGCGTTGTTGAAGAAAAAGCAGAAGCACTCACTCCAGGATCAATTCACACAGGCAAAATCGTAGAGCAGATCGGCAGCGATGTTATAGTGGAGCTCGGTCTTAAGAGCGAAGGGGTTGTGGATTCGAGCGAATTTGATGACCCTGAAGAGATCGTAAAAGATAAGCAGATAGATGTCTATCTGGAAGAAGTGGATGCTGAAGACGGCGTTATCCTTCTCAGCAAGCGCAAGGCTGACCGCATCAGGGGCTGGCAGGAAATTGTTAATACAAAGGGCGAAGGCGATATAGTTACCGGAAAGGTTACCCGCAGAATCAAAGGCGGACTGCTC
Organism: Sedimentisphaera cyanobacteriorum; assembly: GCF_001997385.1. NCBI lineage: Bacteria > Pseudomonadati > Planctomycetota > Phycisphaerae > Sedimentisphaerales > Sedimentisphaeraceae > Sedimentisphaera > Sedimentisphaera cyanobacteriorum. The sequence goes on from NZ_CP019633.1 coordinate 1,058,346, forward strand.
GTGGATATCGGCGTGCCGGTATTCCTGCCTGCATCGCAGGTTGACATACGCAAGCCCGGGGATATCAGCAGGTTTATCGGGAATGATATAGAGTGTAAGATCCTCAAGATAGACACGGAAAACAAAAATATAGTAGTTTCCCGCAGGAAGATAATCGAAGAAGAACGTCAGGCGAGCAAAGAGAAGCTCCTTCAGGACATCGAAATTGGACAGCGCCGCAAGGGCATTGTTAAGAATATCGCAGATTTCGGCGTATTTGTTGACCTCGGCGGACTTGACGGACTCCTGCACATCTCTGATCTGAGCTGGGGGAGGGTTTCTCACCCATCTGAGGTTGTTGAACTGGATCAGGAAATTGAATGCGTTGTTATCGGCGTAGATAAAGAGAATGAAAAAGTATCTCTCGGCCTGAAACAGAAATCAGAAAGCCCTTGGGAGAATGCTGAAAGCCGCTACCCAGTCGGCAGCAAGGTTAAAGGCACTGTCGTAAACATTATGAACTACGGCATATTCCTCCGCCTTGAAGAAGGCATCGAAGGGCTTATCCATATCAGCGAGATGAGCTGGACAAAACGCATAGTTCATCCGGGCGATATCTTCGAAATTGGCCAAGAGGTAGAAGCTGTTGTTCTCGAAGTTAATAAAGAGAAACAGGAAATCAGCCTGAGCATCAAACAGCTCGAGGTGAATCCTTGGACTGTCGCAGCGCATAAGTACCCTCCGGGAACTGTAGTGAATGCGAAAGTTACCAGCCTAATGAACTACGGTGCATTTGCAACTATAGAAGAAGGCATAGACGGGCTCATTCACATCAGCGACCTGAGCTGGACAAAGAAATACAACCATCCGAACGAAGCCCTCGAAAAGGGGCAGGATATTCAGTGCGTTGTTCTTGAAGTGGATGAAGAGAAGCAGCGCATCAGCCTCGGCGTTAAGCAGCTTACCGAAGATCCTTGGGCAAAGGCAATCCCAGATACATATCTGCCCGGTCAGGTAGTTAAGGGCAAGGTAACCAAGATAACAAACTTCGGCGTTTTCATCGAGCTTGAAAACGAGCTTGAAGGCCTGCTTCACGTTTCAGAGCTTGCAGACCACAAGGTTGACAAGCCTCAGGACGTAGTGAGCGTGGGCGACGAGATTGAGGTTAAGATCCTCAGGGTGGATACAGAAGCCCGCAAGATCGGGCTGAGCCTAAGGCGTGTTCAGTGGGCTGCTGAAGACGCTGAAGCCGAGAAGGGCAAGGATGAATCTTCCGAACAGAAATCAGAAACCCAGGAACAGCATACTGCCTCGCCTGATTCGCAGGAACAGGATAATCCGAATCTGAGAGGCGGACTTGAAGGAGGCGATTTAATGATCGACCCTTCCATCTTCGGCAAGAAAAAAGAAGAATAAAATTCCCAAACTGAATCAAACGGCCGGCAGGTTTAACTGCCGGTCTTTTTTTCTCTTTGAAATTTCAATACCAGAAAAAAGCCTTAAGATTTCGGTTGAAGTAATCGAAACTAAGTACATAGTGATATTTTTGTTGCAAGATTTTAATAACTGAATATGGAGCATACTCATGGGACCTTTACTCGAGGGACTTTACAAGCTGCAAATTGAAGAAGACAAGCTTCGAGGAATGAATAAACGTCTTGAACGTGCTCAGCGGGCCGTAGTGCTTCAGCAGAACAAACTCAAAGAACTCGAAGATAAACACGCCGGCACTCAGGAGGAAATCAAAAAACTCAAAAGCGAAGCCGATTCGCTTAATCTCGAAATAAAAAGCAGGGAGGCGACTGTAGAGAAATATAAAACCGCACTGAACTCCGCTAGAAACAACAAAGAATATGCAGCAATCCTCACAGAGCTAAACACCAATAAAGTTGATAATTCTAAACTCGAAAACAAAATCCTTGAAATATATTCGGTTATCGAAGAGAAAGAAAATGAATGCACCAAAATAGAGCAGCAGATAGAAGAACAGAAAAAGACTATCGATGAGGTGAAGGAGAAAGCTGCCGATAAGATTAATGAATGCCAGGCCTCGCTGGAAGAAACACGTAAGAACTGGCAGAAAGCCGCTTCTGAGGTAGATAAGGAAACACTTCAAGTTTTCAAACGACTCTCCGAAACATACGACGGAGATGCAGTGGCATTTATAGAAAAGGCTGACCCGAAGAAAAATCTTTTCCACTGCGGCGGCTGTTTTATGGCGCTCACAAACGAAGTTTACAACAGGCTGCTGTCTAAGGATGAGATAATAAGATGTCCAAGCTGCAGCAGAATAATAATACTGAACCCCGAAGAAGAATATTAATGGGAATAACACGCATTGCTATACTTCTCAGCGGCTCGGGCAGAACAATGGCTAATATCTCCGAGCAGATCGAAGAAGGCAGGCTCAATGCCGAGATTGCAGCTGTTGTAAGCTCAAGAACCGCCTGCAAAGGCAATGAGCGGGCAGAAAAGCTCGGGCTTACCCCTGAGATAATCCGTCCGAAAGATTTTGCAGACGTGGAGCAATTCAGCGGAAAAATCGCAGACCTGCTGAACGAGAAGCAGATAGATTTAGTCGTTCAGGCCGGCTGGCTCTGCTACTGGAAAATTCCGGAAAGATTTGAGAATAGAGTAATGAATATACACCCCGCCCTTCTGCCCAGCTTTGGCGGCAAGGGGATGTGGGGGCATCACGTCCATGAGGCGGTGCTGAAGAGGGGCTGCAAGGTTTCAGGATGCACAGTACACTTCTGCAGCAATGAATACGACGCTGGCCCGATAATTCTCCAGCGAACCTGCCCGGCCTTCGCCGAAGACACGCCGGAAAGCCTCGCTAAGAGAGTTTTCGAACAGGAACGTATCGCCTACCCTGAGGCAATTAGGCTGTTTTGCGAAGATCGTCTAACCGTTATAAATGGAATTGTGCATATAAAAGCAGCCAGCCAGCAAAACGATTAATACTATCTCTGCCCTGCCTGAAAACTGATTTCACTTTACATTCCTGCTTTTTTTCGTAATATTAAGCCTTCAATATGGAAGCTTATTTCAAATCTCGGGCGGTTAGCTCAGCTGGCTAGAGCATCTGGTCGACATCCAGGAGGTCATTGGTTCAAGTCCAATACCGCCCATTCTGTCCACTTTTGCACTCAAACGCACTATGAAGCATTTGTTCGCATAAAGCATTACTCTTTAGATACTTAACAAACTTTTCAAAAAGCTGCTCAAGCTCCCTGCACCTTTTTTCATCTCCCTGCAGATACGGTTCAGGATACGGTTTACAAAGCCGAGCATTAATTAGTCGTTCCTGAAAAATCAATGATTTTGGGGAAACTAAAAAAATATATCAGGCTAATCGAGTCTTTAATTTGCTTTTCATTGCCAAATTTCTGTAAAATTCAATAATTTTAAGCATAAAAATATAGGCAAAAGTAAACTTCTCTAGAAGTTTACGCATATTGTACCCAAAAGCGCTGCCGAGGGCGTTCATTTTGTCCCCTTCTACACCTTTCAAGAAGTTTCTTCCCAACCTGTTGTCTTCTTTGAGGTGGCCTATCGTTGGTTCTATGCTCGATCTTCTCTTAATCCACCTCTTGATACTTCGTTTCTTTTTTCGCCAGCCCTTTTCTACAATTTCAACATTTCCAATATCTTCGCAGCCATGTTTCTTGTATCCTCCATCAACATAAACATCTCCAAGCTTTTCTCTCCCGATTAAATTCATTGTCTGCTTCAGATTAGCCCGAAGAGTATGGCCATCATAAGGGTTTCCTTCAAAGCCCAACGCTCCTACGATAAAATTATTCTTGGCAGTAGTTACAATTCCAACCTTATTTCCAAACTCATATTTCTTGTGGCTTTTGCCTTTCCCAATGCAGCAGACGTGAGGTTCGTGAATACTGTAGAGTTTATTTTTGCTTTTCTTTGTCTGGGCTAAAAGCTTCTTAGCGGCTTGAAGCAATGTATCAAAAATTATTCTTAACTGCTCATTGCCTGCTATATTCCGCTCGACCTCTTTCGTAATTCGCCGCAGGTAGTTCCTTAATTTCTTCACTTCTTTTTTAGCTCTTTTGAACTGTTTTGCACGTCGATACCTGCCCTGCATTACATACGCCCTTTTCCCAACCCTTTCGTAGCTTTGGCGAAGTTGGAGTTTTGATGCTTTTGCAAGATCTACAAGCTTAATGCGCAGTTTGTGGCAGAGTTTTGCGTCGGTCGGATAAGTGATGTTCTTCTGCTGAACGGTTGTATCTGCAACGAGCTTGTTGAAATCGTTCTTTTTGATAACCTTAAGCTTCAAGCCGGCTTTGATAGTTTCTTCGAGCAGCTCTTCAAGACCATCAGATTTTACCTTATTACGCCACTTAGTCATACTGGTTGGATCAATAGGAGGCTCGTGCTGGAAGTATCTTTCGCCGCAGAAATACTGCCAGTAAGGATTCTCAACCCAGCCGGCAACGATTGCTTCATCGCTGAGATTGAAAGTGTACTTGAGATACTGAAGGCCGACCATCAGGCGAATCGGCTTGGCCGGCCTGCCTGAATCAGGACTGTATAAACTGCCAAACTTCTCTTCAAAGCGAGACCAGTTGACAACCTCTGAGAGTTGGACTAAAGAGTGATCAGGATTTACAAGAGGTTTTAATGGCTGCTGAAAGAGTAAGCCTGCTTTATTGTTTTTTGCCTTCATTATTTTGTCCCAATATTGCAATGTTTTGATAGATGTAAGATAAACACTTGCAATATTATACCATATCTCGAAAGCTTTTCAATCATATAAACCATTATCAGAAAAGAATTTAAGGAAATTTTAAACTTTTTCAGGGGCGACTAATTACAGGCAGTAAGCAGATTTGATTAAAAGTATCTTTCTCTTAATTCCAGCTAATTTATAGACTTGCGAATTTGGCAAATGAAGTTATGTTTGTCATTAGATAATTATAAATTTAAGCAAATGGGGATCTAATGACTTCACGCAAACTGGTAACAAAGACACTTGAGTTCGATAATCCTGAAAGAATTCCGCGACAGCTCTGGCTTCTTCGCTGGGCTGAGAATAATTATCCGGAGCAGGTTTCGAGAATAACGGAAACTTTCCCTGACGATGTAATTTCTTCTCCGAATTTTATTAAAACCAAACCGCAAACCTTTGGCGACCCCTATATTTCAGGCACATACAAAGACGAATGGGGCTGTGAGTTTTACAATAAACACGATGGAATTATGGGGGAAGTCAAATCACCTTTAATTGAAAAATGGGATGAGCTTTCCAAAGTTCGCCCCCCTTCTGAGATGCTCACGGTGGATAAAGAAAAGGTAAACAGCTATTGCAGCGAATCAGATAGATTTACACTTGCAGGCGCTGCTCCGAGGCCTTTTGAGAGGCTTCAGTTTCTCAGGGGAACAGAAAACGTAATGCTTGATCTGGCAATGCAGCCGCCTGAGCTTGAAACCCTTATTCATACAATTCATCAATACAACCTCAAGCTCCTTGAAACTTGGGCTGAAACGGATGTTGACGGGCTTATGTTTATGGACGACTGGGGTATGCAGAATTCGCTGCTTATTTCGCCGGATCATTGGCGAAGGCTTTTCAAGCCGATGTACAAAGAGTATGCAGATATAGCCCGCTCAAAGGGCAAAAAAATCTTTATGCATTCCAACGGATACATATACGAGATCCTTGAAGATTTGATAGAGATCGGACTTGATGCTATAAGCAGTCAAATATTCTGCATAGGCTTAGACAAACTCAGCGAAAAATTCAGCGGGCGGATAACATTCTGGGGCGAGATTGACCGCCAGAGTCTCCTGCCTGAAGGCAGCACAGGCGATATAAGAAATGCTGTTCAAGATATATGCAGCAAACTCTACAGAAACGGCGGCGTTATTGCTCAGGTGCAATTCGGGCCGGGAGCAAAGCCGGAAAACGTTTATACTGCGTTTGAAGAATTTAATAATATACTGTAAAGAGCTGCAGGGAAGAGCAGGAAGGCAAAGGGGAAAGTGATGTTACCCCTTGTTATTGCAGCAGTTTGCAAGAAAAAAGCCCTTTCCTGCATAACCAAATAAAGAAGGGCGAATACCCCCTAGGAGAATCGAACTCCTGTTTCCGGGATGAGAACCCGACGTCCTGGGCCACTAGACGAAGGGGGCATAATAGCGATGGGTGGAATCGAACCACCGACCTTAGGTTTATGAATCCTACGCTCTAACCGCCTGAGCTACATCGCCTTAGGAAAAGAATTAAGAATTTTACAAAAAATCTGGCTGAGTTCAAGTGCAATTTTAATAAAATTCCCGCCCTGCAGCTGAACAGCGGAGGAGAGATGTTTTTTTCAGCCGATAAGCAGCACTCAGATATTTCAGCCACTGAGAAACGCTAAGAAGCACTAAGGGTTTGACGAACCACTAATTCAAACTGATTTTTCACTGATGATTTTGCCACACGCCGCCAAATCTATCCGATTGTTTTCAGGCACAGGCGGACAGGCTCCCCGCCTTCGCCGGAATCCAAGTGCGGCTCTGATTTCCCTTAATATTACGCCACGATTTCACGATACGAAATATTTAAACCGAGCAACGCATGAAATCCGTGCAATCTGCTGAATCTTCGGATGATATATATGCGAATTAATAGGTAACTTTCCTTATAAACACTTCGGAACTCGCAGCTCGCCTGCAACTACATATAGTATGAAAACTGAAAATGAAACACTAACTACAGTTCTTTTTCAATAATTTAAAAATTTTTTCTGCTGTAGAGGCGTGTCAGTAAAAGGTTTACAGAATTGGCAGTTTTTTGCAGGAAATTCTTCCTTGAATTTGGGGCGGCAAGTTTTTAAAGTAGAAACCAATCCTGCTATATCGTGCTTAGGGAGAATCCAAGCACTATATATAGTATTATAACGAGTTAATATTTATGACAGACTAATAAAGGAGTTATACCATGGCAGGGAAGGCTCAGCCGAAAAACATCAGCGTAAAGAGGTATTTTTCCACGGAAGGGAAACACCCCTTTGACCAAATCGAATGGGAAAACAGAGAAGCTGTAATCACAGATGAAAAGGGCAATGTAATCTTCAAGCAGGAAGACATAGAAACCCCGAAGAACTGGAGCCAGCTTGCTGCCAAAATTGTTGTTAGCAAATACTTCTACGGGGAGGCAGGCACAGAACAGCGTGAAAAATCAATCAAACAGCTGATCCACCGCGTAGCCCGCACAATAGCAGACCGCGGCTATAAAGACGGGTATTTCACAAGCCAGAAGCAGCGCGATCTTTACTACGAGGAACTGGCTTATCTCTGCGTAAACCAGTACGGGGCATTCAACTCGCCTGTATGGTTCAATTTAGGGCTAAAAGACGAGTACGGCGTTGAAGGCAGCCCGCACAACTTCCATTACGCCCCCGAGAAGGGCGAATCTGTCCCCTGCGAGAACACATACACCTACCCGCAGTGTTCAGCCTGCTTTATACAGAGCGTTGAGGATACCATGGAAGACATTATGAGGCTAGCAAACAGCGAGGCAATGCTCTTCAAGCACGGCTCGGGAACAGGCACCGACCTCTCAACGCTCAGAAGCTCGCGTGAGAAACTGTCCGGGGGAGGGATCCCTTCAGGGCCTTTAAGTTTTATGAAGGTGTTTGACCAGATTGCTGGCGTTATAAAGTCCGGCGGGAAAACCAGACGCGCTGCAAAGATGCAGTCTCTTATGGCAGACCATCCGGACATCAAAGACTTCATAAACTCCAAGCTGCGTGAAGAGAAGAAGGCCTGGGCGCTGATAGAGCAGGGCTATTCCGGCGATTTCAACGGCGAGGCCTATGGTAGCGTTATGTTCCAGAATGCCAATCTCTCTGTCCGCGTTACAGACGAATTTATGAAGGCTGTGGAATCAGACAGCACTTGGACAACCAAAGCAGTAACTTCAGGCAAAGAGGTTGACACCTACAATGCACGTGAGCTTATGGATGAGATCTGCGAGGGAACGAGAGTTTGCGGTGATCCGGGGCTTCAGTATCACAGCACAATCAACAAATGGCACACCTGCCCGAACGAGGCGCCGATAAACGCCTCCAATCCGTGCAGCGAGTATATGTTTATCAACAACTCCGCCTGCAACCTCGCCTCGCTTAACTTGATGAAATTCCGCAATGAAGACGGAAGCTTTGATGTGGAGTCTTTCAAGAAGGCAGTAAAGATCTTCATAATCGCTCAGGAAATCCTTGTTGACAACGGCAGCTATCCTGAGAAAAAGATCTCGGACAACAGCCATAAATTCCGCCCGCTCGGCCTCGGATATGCAAATCTGGGCTGTTTGATGATGAGCCTTGCTCATCCGTACGATTCAGAGCCCGCCCGTGAGCTGGCAGGGGCTATCACAGCGATAATGACAGGCACTGCATACGAGGTGAGTTCTGAGCTTGCCGTTCAGAAAGGCACTTTCGAAGGCTACGAGGCCAACAAAGAGCCTATGCTCAACGTTATCAGTATGCACCGCGATAAGGCATACCAGCTCAAGGAAACGCTCTGCCCGAGGTATCTGGTGGAAGAGGCCAAAAACGCATGGGACAGAGCCTACGATTTGGGCACGAAATTCGGATACCGCAATTCGCAGACTACCGTTCTAGCACCGACAGGGACAATCGGGTTTATGATGGACTGCGATACAACGGGAATCGAGCCGGATATTGCGCTTGTGAAATACAAGATGCTCGCAGGCGGAGGGATGATTAAATACGTTAATCAGACCGTCCCCATGGCGCTCGATGAGCTTGGATACAGCAAAGAAGAGATCGAGAAGATCAAAGAAGAGATCGACAGAGACGACACCATCGAAACCTCTGAAATTTTAAAAAAGGAACACCTGCCCGTTTTCGACTGCGCATTCAAGGCGCGTAAAGGCAAGAGAAGCATACCGTGGATGGCGCATCTGAAGATGATGTCCGCTGCACAGCCCTTCCTCTCAGGGGCGATAAGCAAAACCATCAATATGCCCAACGAAAGCACCAACGAAGATATAATGCAGGCATACACCGAAGGCTGGAAGATGGGGCTCAAGGCTGTTGCCGTTTACAGGGACGGGTCTAAGCGTACTCAGCCTCTCAATACCGGCCTGCAGGAAGAGAAGCAGGAAGAGACGAAGGTCAAGGAAGTTCTTGTAAAAAAACCCTACCGCAGAAGACTGCCCGAAACGCGGTGCAGCATAACGCACAAATTCAGCGTAGCAGGGCATGAGGGCTATCTCACTGTAGGTCTATACGATGACGGCCAGCCCGGCGAGCTGTTTATAACGATGGCAAAGGAAGGCAGCACAGTAGGCGGTCTTATGGATGTGATCGGGACATGCACATCGCTGTCTCTTCAGTATGGAGTGCCTCTGGTTACGCTTGTGGACAAATTCCGGCACGCAAGATTTGAGCCTGCAGGTATGACCTCAAACAAGGATATGCCTTTTGCCAAGAGCCTTATAGACTACATATTCTGCTGGCTGGGGTGTCAGTTCCTCCCGGGATACGCAGAAAAGAATACCCCGCACAAGAAAAGCAGCAGTACGATTGATCTGTCAAAGCCTCTCACAGAGCAGCCCGAGGATGAACAGGGAAAAAAGCCGAGCACCGGCAGTAATCAGGCCGGTAAGCAGAAGGAAAAGGAAGCGCAGAAAACCGCTAAACAGCCGGCATTTTCTGTTACCGAAACCAGCTCTACAGACGGGGCAGCCGAGAAGCTGAGCATTATAGGACAGTTCAACAAACAGTTCGACCACTTCCAGGATGATGCGCCCGCCTGCGATATTTGCGGGTCTATCACTGTGAGAAACGGGACCTGCTACAGATGCCACAACTGCGGCAACTCAATGGGCTGTTCATAAAGATTTAATAGAGAAAACAATCTCTATAGGGCGTTCGGGGCACGGACGCCCCTTTTTTGCGCCATGAGTAAACTCTTCGAACTAGAGCTAAGCCCCGATGCAGCGAAGAAAACTCCGCTGCCCGCTCCGATTGCCGCAGGTTTGCAAAGCTGAGAGAAAAATATTAAGAACTCAGCTGTTCGGCAATGTCATACTCGATCCAGCCGCCGCCTCTTTTCCATTTCGGCGGAGCCATTTCACTTTCCCACTGCTTATAAAGCTTTTTGAGATGTTTGAGTTTCTCAGGGTTTTTATCCGAGAGGTCGTTCTTTTCTGATATATCTTCTGCGAGATTATACAGACCGGCGGTGCCATCTTCCTGATGAACCCATTTCCAGTCTCCATCCCGCACAGCATATCCCTCGCCCCTTTTCCAGAAAAGTGTTTTATGCGGGCGTGATTTCTTTTTGCCGTTTAGGTAAGGCATCAGATTAACGCCGTCGAAGGGCTTGCCGAGAATCTTGCTCCCCCCTGCTGCTGCGTAGGCTGTGGGGAGGAAATCAAACCCGCTTACAGGTTTGTCGTAAACAGTATTTTTCTTTATCTCGCCCGGCCACTTCATTATACAGGGCACGCGGATTCCGCCTTCCCACTGCGAGCCTTTCATGCCTCGGAGCTTTCCGTTTGATGCCCCGTTATTTGTGCCGCCGTTGTCATTGAAGAACATAATGAGCGTATCATCCTCAAGCCCAAGCTCCTTGAGTTTGCCTGTTACTCTGCCGATGCTGTCATCCATTGCCTTAGTCATTGCGGCATTTGCCCGCCTTCTCCAAGGCTCAACATCGCTGAACTGCTCCAAATCTTCCTCTTTGGCGTGCATCGGAGTATGAACAGCGTTGTATGAGAGATACAGGAAAAACGGCCTGTCTTTATGCCTTTGCACATAATCGACTGCGTAATCGGTAAAGTCATCTGTGGTATAGGTGATTTTCTCTTCGGGATAAACTTTCTGATCCTTTATCATCACGTGATGCTCGTTTACTTCTCCTTCAATCGGGAAGTAGGAGCGGGCGCCGCCGAGGAAACCGAAAAACTCATCGAAATTCCTGTTCCAAGGCTGAAACTGCGGACGAAGACCCATATTCCATTTACCAATAACGCAGGTGCGATAGCCGAGGGATTTGAAGTAGTCGGCAAAGGTTTTCTCGTTCGGATCGAGGCCGAGATCGTCCTGAGTATAACCTTGCATCGGCTTGGCATCGGGGCCGTTGAATTCGTGGCCGAAACGCTGCTGATAACGCCCTGTAAGAAGCCCTGCTCTGGACGGGCAGCATACCGAGGCAGTTACATACGCCTGAGAGAATCTCGTTCCCTTCTTCGCTATCGAATCGATGTGCGGGGTCTGCTGAACTTTTGAACCCTGAAATCCGAAATCGCCGTATCCTGCATCGTCTGCGAGAAATACTATCACGTTAGGCCGCTTTTTCGAACTCAGTGCATCTTTTGCCGTCTGCCTTGATGCATCATTCGCCGCAAAGGCTGCGCCTGAAAAGGCCGAAAATGCCAATGAACTGCACGCTGCTTTGAGAAAACTTCTTCTTTCCATAATTTATCTTTCTATTAACAAAAAACATCATTCGTCTTTAATAACGCAGAGTATCTGCTTGCAGATAATCAGAAAGCCGGCATATTAGGCTGCTCTGCGGGGGTTATTGCGATTCCTTCAATCTCCACGAGCCATCCCGGGCGGCATACCGGAGCAACCACAAGCAGGCAGGGCACCCCCGGGAAGCAGCGATTTATAAGCTCTTCTGCTGGCCCGCTGTCTGAAGGGTCTCGCAGGTATACGGTGATTGCGGCGAGATGCTCTCTGGAGCTGCCTGCCTGGCTGAGGAGGGCATCAATATTCTGGACTGTCCTTTCAAACTGGCCAAAAAAATCTTCCGAATGAACCACCACCCCCTCTTTGTCTATGCTCGCTGTACCAGATATGAGAGTATGGATTCGGTCTGTGTATTTTATTGAAGTCGCCCGCTCGAAGGTAACGCCGTAAATATGCGTAGGGCTCAGCCACTCAGGAGCGGAGATATACTGAATCTGATTTTTGGCAGGATTATCTATTGCATAGTAATCCAGGAGCACCTTGCAGGCGGGATTGTCCCATGCACCTTCAATGCCTGTACTTGCGATAAAATGCGTATCTTTTGTTAAACCTTCCTTCTCGAATATTTCTCTTCTGGCATCAACAAGCCCCTTGTAGTTCCCGTCAACGTTCTGGACGTAGAACCAAGTTCTCACGACATTATCTTTGAGCGTCATTGAGTTTTTATCGAGCCGTCCTGCAAGTTCATCGAAAACTGCATAAGTTTGCAGGTATGAGCTCTCTGCATCCATGCTGTTTAGCGATGCGGAGAAAATATGTCTTTGCGAATTGGGGGTAAAGCTCACAAAAGAGCGCCCCGATTCCTTTTTAACAGCTTCGCCGCTTTGAGCAGCGTGATATGCCCAAAGGCTAAGCTTAGCCGCCCCGCACGGGGGCTGGGAAACCTTTGAAACCGCGCACCCTGAACGTGCGGGATTACTGCTGGAAAAATCAAGGCCTTCGAGAACTTGAGCCTGATTTATAAGATCGCTGCATAAAAACCGCCTGAATATAGCAGTTTCCTCGCATAGGCCAAGCTCTTCAATCGCCTTGCTGTAGGCGGATTTAATCCATTCAAGCTGGTCTTGTGCATATCCCCAGCAGAGCGGCTGAAATGTGAAGTGGAATTCTTCAGTGCCGGATTTGTTTTTGAATTTTGAAACGAATGTTTTAATCTTACTGCTGAAATCAAAGGTGATATATTCCATATTTCTCTCTTAAACAGGTTTTATGCTCCTGAAACTACTTCGTATCTAATCGCCGGCATACAGCCGAGATTCCACGTATTCACTTTCCCGCCCTTTTTGCGCGGCTTAATTCTTGCCTTTGCCTCAAAGATAATATTTCCCTTATCTCCCGCCTTAAGGCCTTCTCTTGCCCTAAGCTTTATGCTGTAGCCGTTTTTGCGAGGTGTGATATTCGCATAATCGATCGCTTCAGGGCCTTCTTTTATCGACAGAATTATGCTGCCGTATTTACCCCTGAGATGTCCGGCTGTTTTAATATTTACTGCTGCCCCTCTGCCTTGGACAATCTTCACGGGCTGTTGGGAATCAACAGAAACGGGGAACTCTCTCTTACCCTTTCCGTTCAGATCTGCAAGAAACCCCTCAGCAGGAACTAGATGGTGCAGCACAAAGGCCTGAGTGGTATCGTCTGCCGGGCATACTTCTCGAGTAATCCTGCTGCCTCCGGCAGATGCATAGGCTGTAAACTCAAGATTAGAGAGCCTCTGGGCAGGCTTGGCCGGAGCGTTAAGAGTGGCGAAGATGCAGCTCTCACCTTCCGGTATTACTGCGCCTTCGAGGCTGTAGCCAGTTTTTTTGTTTTTAACGCTTATCTCAATGGCTCCATCGAAACCGTCTTTGCGGAGTGCGCAGAATTTGAGCATCTGATAATCGCCGAGGTGGTGTTTTGTGCAGGAGCGGTCTGTAAAAACCTTGAAATCCGGCATCGGCTCGGACATTCTGAGCCGATAGCAGTGATTCTTTGAGCCTTTGCCCTGCGTATCGCTCAGCTCAACAGTTAGCTTTTCGCTTTTTCCCGCTTTATAGATCAGATAAGAATCGGCGAAATGGGTAATCATTCCCGTTCGGGTCTTTTCGCTGTCGTCATTGAAAGCAAGGATTTTGCCCGCCTTGTTTTTAATCCGCAGAAACGAATCCAAAGGCGAATTCAGCCTCGCTGCCCAAACCTCAAATACGTATGTTCTGCCCTTTCGGGCATCAAACGAAAATGCATCAACATCGCCTTCTGCTGCAATCCTGCCGTTTACTGCTAAGGGCAGCTTAACCGGCTGCGGTCTGTTTTTCGGGTTTTCCTTTTCGATCATTTCAGGAAGCTCGCTTACGAAATACTTGAACTGATTAGAAACCAAACTCCCCTTTTTGAGTAAATCCCTTTTGACCCCGCTCTCACCCCCCGTATTGAGGGCTGCGCTTTTGGCGGGCAGATTCCAGCCTTCCAGCTTTGCACGAACTTTTTCGCCCTTCTTGGCACCGAGCGGGAAAACAGATTCCACAAACGGGCTCTTGTCTATTGAGACTCTGTAAACAAAATCCTCCCTGCCGCGAAAGACAGCATCCCTTATCTCAAGGGTGTATCTGTCTGTTCTGGGCACATCAAAAAGGATTACAGGGTCAGGCTGATTCCGGAAATCATCACAGAAAGCAGCCTCTCTGCCGGTGTGATCCTTTACAGATACAACCGCCTGAAACCAGCCCGGGACAGAATCAGCGAGATAAGGAACAAGCTCTCGTGCCTGAGTTTTTATAACAAGCTTCTCGCCCTTATTTGCCTTAAAGTAAAACTTATCCACATCGCCCGGGGTAATCTGCCCGTTAATCACTGCAGGATGCTGGAGGACATCCTCCTTGCGGGGCTCTCTGGTATTCGGCTCATACTCCCTGAACTCCTTATTCACCCCCACCATAAAAACAACCGGATTGGTAATCCCGTTTCTGCCCCTGAGCCGAAGCTCGTATCTGCCCGGTGCAGCATCCTTTGAAACCTTGATTTTCGCTATCACCTTCTGGTCTATCTGATTGGTCCTTTGAAGCCTGTTCAGGCGGACTGCTGCGTTGTTAAAATGCTGAAACTCCTTCTTGCTCATCTTTTCGATGCGGTTTATATACCAGTCGCCCTCTTTGCGGCCTTCCTTTTTGAGCATCTCCTTGCGCAGCTTTTGGATATGCTCATCGGATTTGCCGTTTTGCCTTGCCCTTACAAGCGGTATATAAACCCTTCTGCTTCTCGGGCTTCGGTGGTTTGCTTTGTCGATAAATTCCGCCTGCACATCTTCTGAGTTTGAAAGCACCTCGCTTACGCTCCAGAGCGCCTGCCCGCCGAAGACTGCGGTAATCGTATCGCCCCTGCACGCTCCTGCAGGATATACATACCCAATCTGCGGGACGGCGGCAAACGCACTAAGACTCAAGAGCAAAACTGCATACAGCAGAGAAAATTTTGGCATCGTGTTTTTACTCATATCCCTGTCCTACATAATCTCCGTTAGAAGGCCTTCGCCCTCGGCAAGAGGCATAACAATTTCATCAAGTCCTCTGTTATTTGGCAGCTTTGCAGCAGGGTCTATGCCCATAAGCGTGTACATACTTGCAAGAAGCTGCTGAGGGTGTACGGGATTCTCAGCTACTTTAGCAGCCTTTTCGTCGGATTTGCCCACTACCTTGCCTCCTTGGAAACCGCCTCCGCCTACTACAACGGAAAAGCAGCTTCCGTGATGCGATCTGCCGCCGTTCCAAGGTGCGTTCCACTGCACTTTCGGGCCTCTTCCAAATTCGCCGCCCCACCAGATAATAGTAGAATCAAGCAGGCCTCGGTCGCTAAGATCTGCAAAGAGAGCAGAAAGGCCGGCATCGAGCTCGGGAAGTTTATTTTTCATTGTTTCAAAATGACGCTTATGCGTATCCCAGCCCTTGTAGTTGATTGTGATATACGGGACGCCGTATTCTGCCAGCCGCCTTGCCATAAGACAGGACTGGCCGAATGTATTCTTACCGTACATCTCGCGGGTCTGTTTCTTTTCGGTGGAAAGGTCGAAGATATCTTTCGTATCCCCAAGTATCATATCGTAAGCCTCTTGGCGGGAGCTCTGGGCCACTTTGAATATATCCAGATTCGAAGCAGACTTCCCGAGTGTATCAAGCTTTCCAAGCAGCTGCCTGCGGGACTGCTGACGTTTCTCGCTTATGCCTTTGGCTATAATACCTGAAACCTCAAACGGATCTTTAGCAGGGTCGCCGCCTGTTGCAAACGGCTTGTAATCCAGCCCGAGGAAGCCGCATTCTGAAAACCTTCCCTGAGGCTCTGTCAACACAATATAAGGCGGAAGCTTTTTGTCGTAGCCCTTTCCCCTGCCCTTAAAAAGCGATACTACCGCCCCTGCGCAGGGATGAACTATCCCGGGCGTGGGCTTGTGGCCGGTTTGAACGAGATAGGAGGCGGTTTCATGGGCGTTAGTTCCGTGAGTCATACTGCGGATGATGGAGTATTTATCGGCGTGTTTGGCGAGCTTTGGAAGAGCTGCGTTTACTGTTATCCCGTCAACATTGGTTCCAATCTCTTTATCAAGAGGCCCGCAGTAGTCCTCGCCTGCGCGGGGTTTGGGGTCGAAGGTGTCTATCTGCGAGGGGCCTCCCCACATCCATATCTGTATCACAGACTTTGCCTTGGCCTTCGGAGCAGCAGAGGCCTGTGCATTAAGAAGATAAGGAGCAGCAGCGAACGATGCGCCGGTTTTCATCAAATCTCTTCTTGTAAATTCGAATCTGCTCATAATTTCCTTCTTTCGTTATGAAAGTTAATGTTTATAAGAAAATTCCCTGCTGTTGACAAGAGCCCATGCAATATCCTGAGAAGCGTTGAGCAAATTAAGCCCGCTGCTGCGGGAGTAATCTAATGCATGCTTGAGTTCTTCTTGGCTGGGCGGCCTGCTGAGGATGCTGAGATACAGCCCCGCTGCAATCCGGTTTCCGTTTTTTCTATTATCACGAACCAGTTTTTTCAGCTTCCAGCTTCTTGAAATCTTGCTGTTGATGTAGTTGGAATTCAGCAGATACCTGCTCTGCGCGGCAGAGGGCTCTAAATTTCTCTCTGCGAGAAAGCCGGTATCTCTTGAGGGCTTGCCGAACAGTGCGAGAAACGGGCTGGTAATGCTGCCGTCCTGAATGGATACAGCTTTTTTGTATGCAGGGAAGAAGGTAAAAGGCTCGGGGATTCGGCTTATATAATTCCCGCTGCTGCCGCCGAAAATTTTATCGAGGATGTCCGAGAGGACTTCCGCTTCCACCCGTCTTATCTTGTAGCAGGCGAAATATTTCTCCGCTTCTGCAGGCCTTTGCTCGGGCATAGAAGACTGCTGGTAGGTTTGGGAGGAGGTAATAAACTTAATCAGATGCGCAACATCCCAGCCGGAGGAAACGAATTCCTTCTTCAGGCAGCTCATAAGCTTCGGATTAACCGGCCTGCTCTCAGGCCTGCGGTTGTCGAGGTCGGTATAGATGCCGCTTCCCATAAGCCAGTACCACACGCGGTTAACCATATTTTCCGCAAAATAATCATTTTCCCCTGAAACGAGCCATTTTACGAACGGAGCTCTAGGGTCTTCGCCCGCATCAATCGTAACTTCCCTGCCCCCGAAAGGCAGAGTCGCTATAAGTTTTGTCTCTGCGGCTGGGTCGTTATATATTATTTCCTCTTTCCATTCTTTCGTGCCTTTATAGCAGAGCCTTGAAAAGAAGGGTGTAATGCTTTGTGAAGTTTTATCAGGCCAGTTTTCCAGCCTTATGCCCATAAACGTAAGTGCTGCAGCAGAAGCAATGGTCTCAGGTTCATTTCCCTGAATTGCCCTGTAAAAATTTACAGGAGGGGATCGGAAATTGCTGCCGCTGGATAAAAGAATTTCCTGAGCGAATTTATCGTAGGGCTTGTTGTTCAATACGCTGTCATATATCCACTTGTAATAAGCCTGAACGCCGTTTGGCCATAGATTAACCGGAAATTCCGCCTTAACCCGCAGGGTATCGCATAGCTTCATTGTCCAGTAATCAGCGTATTCAGGGCTGCCCAAAAGCTTATTGATGAGCTTTTGACGTTTATTTTTGCTCTTGTCTTTCAGAAATTCCCTGACCTGCCAGTTGTGCGGGATTGTGCCGGTAAGGTCTAAGTAAATGCGTCTTAGAAATACAGTATCCGAACACTTTTCTGCCGGCTTGAGTCCCTTTTCCTTTAAAACGCTTAAAACAGCCCTGTCCAATTGACTCTGCGAATCCGCCAAAGATGACGAACCGGTCTGGTACAAGCCGGCAAAGCTTGCAGAGACAAATAAAATAATAAAAGCAAAAAGCCTCATAGGCCAACCCTTTCAGCTCCGCTTAAGGCGGGGGTATATATAATTTCTTGTATAGACGTTTTCCAGCAGTGTAATATTTCATTGAGCAGAATTATTACGTTAAATCATTTTTTAACTTCCTGCATTGTTTGAGTACTGAACTTCTCATATTATTATAATGTACGCACAAACAAGATTTTTACTTAAAAATCAGCGGAAAAACTGAATATTTTTATTGAAGCCTGATTTTCAGCACGTCTGAAGCGGACATAAAAGCACTATATTGTGAAGTGCTTTTGTGCAAGTTCAATGCAGCATTGTTTGACCTTGCGGGCTTTTTACTTAAAATTCGCTTTCTGGAAACCTTTAAAAATTTTAAGCTTATTGTGAAAGGTTAAATAGATGAGCTCTAAAAGTACGATTAGAAAAAGACCTTGCGTAATGATAATACGCGACGGCTGGGGGCACAACCCCAACAGCGATGACGATAAATTTAACGCAATAAAAATCGCAAACACCCCCACAGATGATATGCTTATGAACGATTATCCAAACACGCTTATGCATACCAGCGGTGAGATGGTGGGTCTGCCTAACGGTACGATGGGCAACAGCGAGGTCGGCCATCAGAATATCGGTGCAGGACGCGTGGTATATCAGGATTCTGTACGTATTACCCTGAAAATAAGGGATGAATCTTTCTATGAGAATGAAGTTTTGCTTGAGGCGATGAACAGGGTTAAGCAGAATTCAAGCAAACTGCATATTATGGGTCTCTGCAGTGATATAGGCGTTCATTCTCTGCTAGGACACCTCTACGGCGTTCTCGAAATGGCAAAGCGAAACGGGGTTGAGGAAGTTTATCTGCACGCACTTACCGACGGCCGCGACAGCTCCCCCACGAGCGGTCTGGGCTTTCTCAAGGATATTCAGGCAAAGATGAACGAGATCGGCGTTGGCAAGATTGCCAGCATCAGCGGAAGATTCTATGCTATGGACAGAGACAACCGCTGGGAAAGGGTATCCAAGGCCTACAACTGCCTGACGAAGGGTGAAGGCGGAAAGTCCGGGTCATTTGAACAGGCAATGCAGGACTGCTACGCAAGGGAAGAAACAGATGAATTCATCAAACCTTTAAACATAACCGGCGAAGACGGCAAGCCCTTGAGCCTTATTGAAGACGGGGATTCGGTAGTATTCTTCAATTTCCGAGGCGACAGGCCTAGAGAAATCACAAGGGCTTTTGTGGATGATGATTTCGCAGGCTTCCAGAGGGACAAAAAGCTCGATCTGCAATTTGTATGTATGACCCAGTACGACAAAACCATAAACGCCCCTGTGGCATTTCCTAAGCCTCCCAAGATGAAAAACATCCTCGGGGAGTATCTCAGCAGTCTCGGGCTAAAACAGTTCCGCTGCGCAGAAACGGAAAAGTATGCCCATGTAACCTTCTTCTTCAATGACTACCGAGAAGAACCTTTCGAGAAAGAAGACCGGCAGATTATCCCATCCCCCAAAGTGGAAACGTACGATTTGCAGCCGGAAATGAGCGCGAACAAAGTATGCGATGCGGTGATGGAAAGGCTCGAAAAGAATGAGTTTGATGCGATTATCGTAAACTTTGCAAATCCGGATATGGTCGGACATACAGGCGTTCTCGATGCGGCTGTAACGGCATGCGAAACGGTTGATGAGTGCGTTGGAAAAATCCTATCGAAGGTTAAGGAAATGAACGGAACCGCGATAGTTTTCGCAGACCACGGCAACTCAGAGAAGATGGCTGATGGAAACCCTGACAATCCTTTCACCTCTCATACTACCGGTGATGTGCCGTTTATAGTGTTCGATGAAGAGCTGAAAAATACAGCTCTTGCCAGCGGCGGCTGCCTTGCAGATGCCGCCCCTACAATGCTCGAACTGATGGGAATAGAAAAACCGAAAGAAATGACCGGAAGGAGCCTGATCCAGAAAAATGGCGGATAACCCCACCAACCGCCGAATACATATTCTCGACAAGAATATGGTTAATATGATCGCTGCCGGCGAGGTGATCGAAAGGCCGGCGAGCGTGGCAAAGGAGCTTCTTGAAAACAGCATAGATGCCTCGGCAGACAGGGTTTATCTGCACATAGAGGACGGCGGGAGAAAGCTCATTCAGATTACAGATAACGGCACTGGGATATCGGCTGAGGATATCCCAGATGCCTTCGAACCCCACGCAACGAGCAAAATCCAAAAAGTTGAAGACCTCTCTTCGATCCGTTCTATGGGTTTCAGGGGAGAGGCGCTTGCGAGCATAGGGTCTATAGCGAGCGTTAAGCTCACAAGCAGAACGAAAGATTCGATACAGGCCAACAGCATTGATATAGACTGCGGCGAAAAAGGCGAGGTATTCCCCGACAGCTCCGATTACGGGACAAAAATCGAGGTTCGCAATATTTTCTACAAACTCCCCGCCAGACGCAAATTTCTCAGAACAGCCAACACGGAGATGGGGCATATCTCCGAGCAGTTTACAAGGATTGCCCTTGCCAACCCGCAGCTCGAGATGAAGCTCTCGCACAATAAAAGGGTACTGCACAATCTATCAAAAGGGCAAAGCATTGAGCAGCGCATCGGCGAGCTCATCTCAAAGGAAATACGGGACAACCTGATCAGTATTGAAAATCAGGAAAGAGGAATTATGGTGCGTGCGCAGGTTTGCAGCCCGTCAATCTCACGTGGGACGAACAAATTTCAGTACACCTTCCTCAACGGCAGATATATCAGGGACAAGTTTATCTCGCATGCTATTAAAGAGGCCTATCGCGGGCTCCTTGAGCCGGGCAAACACCCTGTTACGTTTATATTCCTCGAAATGCCCTATGAAAACTACGATGTGAACGTACATCCTACAAAGACTGAAATAAGATTCGACAACCCCAATCTAGTTCACTCTCAGGTGCTCGCATCGCTCAGGGAGAAACTGCTGAACGTTAAAACAGAGGTTCAAGGCAGTATAAGCTCTGCAGGCTTTGATGCACTGCCTTCAGGCGGAGAAAGAGGAAAATCAAACGCCGGAGCAGCATTCCAGGCAAGCGAGACCCTCGATGAGGCAATGAACAGAAACAGCAGTGAATACGCCGAGCGGATCAAAGAATCCATGCAGAATTTCTTCGAGAAAAGCTCCCCCGGCACAACGAAAGACCTCCCGGGCTTCTGGAATCAAAGACCTTCAGCAGGCAGTAAATCGCATTCTCCGAGAAAACCCTTCCAAAACGCCGGGCACTCATTCAGACCTTCGCAGAATGCAGCAGAGGAATTCAGCCTGCCCCCGATTGAAAACCGCCCTGAAACTGAGCCTGCCTTAAATAAATGGTTCCAGATTCACAGCAGCTACATACTCCGCGAAACAGAAGAGGGATTTGAGATAATAGACCAGCATGCACTTCACGAGAGAATAATTTATGAAAAGATGTATGCAAGGATACAAGACAGCGGCAAAGGCGCGCCGGAATCGCAAAAGCTTTTAATCCCTGAGACGTTCGAGGTTAGAGAGATGGACAGAGAGATTCTTGAAGCCAGTATTGAACTGTTGGAAAAGCTCGGGATACATATCGAACCTTTCGGCCCTGAAACTTGGGCAGTGCAGTCGTTCCCCACGCTCCTAAGAAAGGCATCGCCTGCAGAGTTTATGGCTGAATTCGTTGAAAGGCTTTCAGACACTCAGATTAAGCCGGGAAGCGAGGAGCTTGTGCACTGCGTTTTAGATACCGCCTCGTGCAAGGCTGCAATAAAGGCCGGGCAAAAGCTCGGCGATGAAGAAATTCGCCACCTTCTCGAAGAGGCCGAGCAAACAGAAAGAAGCGGGAGATGTCCTCACGGAAGGCCCACGCGCATCAGCTTTTCGCTCAAAGACCTTGAGAAACAGTTCAAAAGAACAGGTTTTTAGCCGCTCTTTATACCAACCGGCAGCTTGGCGTGTATTTCCGAATGAGATTATCTATATGGTCGCTTTGCCGTTTTATAGACGCGTATAAGTGGAGATTGTTCAGAGCTCTGGTGAAGTTGTGGTCTTCCCATCGGATTTTGAAATACACATCGCCGTTGATATAGTCTGTGAGAAAGCGTGTGCCAATCATAAGAGATAAAAGACGCACTGCCTGATTAATATGCTCTATTTCCGAACTGACAAGCACATCACCGCCAGCCTGCATAAAACCTTCCAGCAGACACTCAAACCTTTTTATATCCAATGAGGCCGAGCAGAACTGCTCAGGGGATTCTTCTGATACGGTATTCGCTGCAGAACGTATCATATCGCCGAAATCAAACAAGACAGAACCCTTCATCACAGTATCAAGGTCGATTACGCAAAGAGGCCGGCCTGTTTCTTTGTCGAGAATAACATTATTAATCTTGGCATCGTTGTGGGTTATTCTAAGGGGAACTATGCCGGTTTCTATTTTATCCTGCAGAGACACCAGATCAGAGCTGTTTTCAAATACAAAATCAACCCATTCCTGCACAGAAGAAAGCCTGCCCGCCCTGTTCTCTATAGCGGCCTGCTCGAGCTGTCCTGACTTCGGCGGTAAATTTTCATAAGTCCTTGTCAATAAAGGACTCGATTTTTTGCGCAGGCACTACAAACCCTATTTCGGAAGGTTTTTCGGCGGGTGAAATTACATTTTGTAAGGCGTTGTATTGGTGCTGAGATTAACTGTTTTATAGAGTTTTCTTGCGTCCTCGTTAATCTTTGATGGCAGGACATATCTGCACTCTGTTTTCTTATCCCAGAGTATGCTCAGCTGCACGTGGTTGAGGGCATTTACAATCCTCGCCACAGACATCGGCTCAAATCTCAGCCGAACCCTGTAGGCCAGATTTCTCGCGCAGGTTAGAGCGATAAAGCATATCAGTATATGGGCTTTGATTCGTTTCGGCGTCCAGTGGTATATCGGCCGTATCTTCAGATCGTGCTTGCTTATCCTGAAGCACTCTTCAATCAGCCAGAGCTGCCTGTAATGATCTACTACAGCCGAATCATCCATATCCTTAACATTCGTTATAACACCGTGAAGACCATCAAAATTCGCAGCCTCTTCATATTTCTCTTCATCTATCCGGCAATCTATATCGCCGGTAACACGCATAAACTTCTTGTAGCCGTAGTTGCTTATAAGTGATTTGGGGTTGCTGCTCTTTTCAAGCTTCTCCTGGAGCTTTCTTATAGCTTCATCCCTGTCGTGCTTATTCTTTTTAGCGAGTTTATCGCTGTAGGTAACAATAAGCCTTGTATCTTTGCCGTAATCAAAGCTTCTAAGCGGGGCATTGGATTCTGTAACCTTTGCTTTCCATTTATCAGTGAGGCTTTTAAGCCTCGCTGCCACAATATACTCAACTCCCTGCTTTTCAAGGTAATCAAGATTAGCCTTGCTAAGCATTGCGCTGTCTGCGGTGAAGATAACACGCTTGAGGTTGTATTTCTCTTTGATCTTAGGGATTACAGTATGCAGCGTATGCCCTTCATACTGATTGCCGGGGAATACCTCATAACCTACTGGAAGCCCTTCTGATGTGGACAGAAGACCAAGGACAACCTGCGGCTGATTGAACTTCATATCCTTGCTGTAGCCGTTCTTTTTGAGCTCATCTTCTGTAAATGATTCAAAATAAAGCGTGGTGCAGTCGTAGAAAAGAAGACTTATCTCTTCGCCGAGAAGGCCTTTAGCAGCACTGTGAGCACAGTTTTGAGCCTTGCTGATAATATCATCTGTGATATTATCCATCATACGGTAAACGCTGTCTAAAGAAAGGTTAATGCCGAAGTCTTTGGAGAGATCCTGAACGCTGCTGCGTTTGCTCACTGGGTTTGCAAGCCTTGCCATTGTGATATGACGAAGGTTTTTGCCTGCAGACTCTTTGCGTCTATCGAAAAGATTGTTAAAGCCAAGCTCATTGTAGATGCTGCCGAATACCTCATGGATGCCTGTAGTTATGCGTGCCTGTTCCCTGAGATTCTTTAGATTGACCCGCAAAGGCTTATCATCAATGTTTTTGCGGGCAACTATTGCAGCTTCTGCAAGATGCTCAGGCTTGAAAAGTGCCGGCGTTTTCTCGGCCTCAAGCTTGGCCTTCTCGAATTCGGCAAAATCCTTGAGCCGCTTAAGCTCTTCTTCTGTGAAGGCTGTGCCGAGATGACGAACTATACGCTGACGAGGCTGGTTCTTCTCGTTGCGATAACTCTCTACAATCTGTACCGACTGCTTCGGACTGTTTTTTGATGTCTTTACTCGTATAAACATAAATGCAGATTATACGAAATCAAAACATTGTGTCAAAAAAATAAAAAATTAGGCACTACGAGCGAACCGAACTTAACAAACCCTCATAACAGCCTCAAAACGCACTTTTTGCAGAGTTTTCCACAATCATACCGCCGAAGTCAGGAGAAAGAAGCGGGAGATGTCCTCACGGAAGGCCCACGCGCATCAGCTTTTCGCTCAAAGACCTTGAGAAACAGTTCAAAAGAACAGGTTTTTAGCCGCTCTTTATACCAACCGGCAGCTTGGCGTGTATTTCCGAATGAGATTATCTATATGGTCGCTTTGCCGTTTTATAGACGCGTATAAGTGGAGATTGTTCAGAGCTCTGGTGAAGTTGTGGTCTTCCCATCGGATTTTGAAATACACATCGCCGTTGATATAGTCTGTGAGAAAGCGTGTGCCAATCATAAGAGATAAAAGACGCACTGCCTGATTAATATGCTCTATTTCCGAACTGACAAGCACATCACCGCCAGCCTGCATAAAACCTTCCAGCAGACACTCAAACCTTTTTATATCCAATGAGGCCGAGCAGCACTGCTCAGGGGATTCTTCTGATACGGTATTCGCTGCAGAACGTATCATATCGCCGAAATCAAACAAGACAGAACCCTTCATCACAGTATCAAGGTCGATTACGCAAAGAGGCCGGCCTGTTTCTTTGTCGAGAATAACATTATTAATCTTGGCATCGTTGTGGGTTATTCTAAGGGGAACTATGCCGGTTTCTATTTTATCCTGCAGAGACACCAGATCAGAGCTGTTTTCAAATACAAAATCAACCCATTCCTGCACAGAAGAAAGCCTGCCCGCCCTGTTCTCTATAGCGGCCTGCTCGAGCTGTCTAAGGCGAAACTTGCCGTCGTGAAAATTGGGGATGGTTTCGTGAAGTTCATCTTGAAAATCTTCCATATTGGAAATAAAACTGCCGTATGCATAGGCAATATTGAAGAGTTTTTCAGGGTCTTCGAGGCTTTCGTGAGTTTTTCCGTCGATAAAAAGATGACACCTCCAGCAGTTCCCGCTGCTGTCGGTATAGAAATGCTCTCCACTGCGAGTTTTGAAAACCTTTAGAACACGTTTGTCCAGATCCTCCACCCCCGATTTGGCCAAAGCTGCTCGATGGTGATCTACTACACGCACCAGATTGTGCATAAGCTTATCGGGCTCAGTAAAAACTGAGGTGTTTATCCGCTGAAATATATAATTGTGTAAAACGCCTTCTTCCCGTGCAGTGATGTGATAGGTATTGTTTATATTGCCATTCCCGCACCTTTTCGCACAGTCAAACTCACCCCTGATATCAAAAGCTTCGAAGGCCTTTCTGATTGTCTTCTTCACTTTTCCTCCGAAAATCAAAAGAGACGGCTCTGTTAAAGCCGCCTCCTGTTATTCATTTTTAGGTAGCCTTTTTATGCTTCAGGGCAGTCTATATGAACTCTTTTGCCCTGAAATCTCACCTTGCCCTCTTTCAAGGCGAAAAGTGTGTAGTCTTTTCCAAGACCTACATTAAATCCCGGATGGAATCTTGTGCCGCACTGACGAACAAGAATTGACCCGGCTTTTGCCTGCTGACCACCGTACAGCTTAATCCCGCGATACTGCGGATTGCTGTCTCTGCCGTTCCTGGATGAACCCTGACCTTTCTTATGTGCCATTGATAAATCCTCTTATCAAAAAATTATCAAAATTCAGTTAAACTTTCACTGCTGTGAAAAGTTTATCATATTATGTTAAATGCAAATGTCCAGCAATTTCTGCCAAACGGGAAAGAAAAACCTGCAATTCGACAAAAGAAATGCAGGTTCACAGCTCGAAATTTTAAGAATTCTCAGCCGGCCTGCTCTTTGCCTTGAAGCTCTTGAAGCTTTTTAGCCATACGAGCTTTGGTTCTTGAGGCGGTATTTTTGTGCATAGTTCCTTTAGCTGCCACCTTGTCAATGCGTCTCTGCACGGCAAGGTAATACTGCTCTGCCTCTTGAACCTCGTGATTTCTCACTGCAAGCTCAAACTTCTTAATCGCAGTGCGCACCATACTCTTGCGAGCGCGGTTGCGCTGCCTGCGTTTGACATTCTGCCGAACTCTTTTTTTGGCCGATAAAGAATGTGCCACGTATAAATCTCCCTGATATTATATTTCTCAAAATCTTTCGACTGAGAGGTTATTCAATCGTTATTCTTAGAAACTGCGAATTATATAACCTGAGAAACGCTTTTCAAGAGAAAAACAAAAAAATTTTCAGGTTTCAGAATAGCCGGAAACTAACTCGGATTCAATTTTACAGCGTTACAAATGCACATATCAGCGATTCTGCCCCTTTCCAGCAGGCCAAGGCTGAAAAATGAACATATTATGATAATTTTCGAAATAAAGATTGCTGGATTTTTTCTTGTGTTTATTTAAAATAGTCTGCTGAGTGTATGATTAATCAGTAAGAATGAAGCCGCAAGCTTCTCAGGATAATAAAATGTTTATAAAAGCCTTAAAAGCAAAAATTCACAGAGCAAATATCACCGATTCGCAGCTCGAATACCCGGGGAGCATCGGAATAGACTCCGATCTGCTCGAGGCGTCCGGCATAGCGAATTATGAGGCAGTACTCGTAGCTAATGTGAACAACGGTGAAAGAATAGAGACCTACGTAGTTCCGGAACCTGCAGGCAGCGGGAAGATTACGATCCTCGGGGCTGCTGCAAGGAAATTTGAGCCTAAAGACGTAGTAATCATTATAAGCTTCGGGCTGTACAGCCCCGAAGAGATGAGAACCCATAAACCTCGAGTTGTCTTGGCAGATCATAACAACGGGATCAAAGAAACTCGATAACTCAAGGAATTTATGTTTCCGGAACTGTTTAGAATACCTTTCACCGATCTTACGGTAAAAAGCTACGGGACTATGCTGGTGCTGGGTCTTTTCGCAGGTTTCTGGCTGATAAGGAAAATGTGCGCCAAGGCCGGCACGGGAACCAGCGCAGAAACACTGATAAACACGGCAATGTATTCGCTGATTGCCGGTATTGTTGGCGCAAGGGCGATGTATGTAGTACACTACAAGGTGTATAAAGAGGGGTTTATGGAAATTTTCGCTGTATGGAACGGCGGGCTTGAACTGCTCGGCGGAGTAATATTAGCGATTGCATTCATCCTGTTCTACCTCTGGAAGCAAAAATGCGACATGCTCACAAGCCTTGATGTACTCTCAGTTGCTTTGCTTGTCGGCATCGCGGTCGGGCGAATCGGCTGTTTCCTAAACGGCTGCTGCTACGGGCAGGTAACAGACCTACCTGTGGGGGTAGTATTCCCGTATGGTTCCATAGTTTACAATGCCCAGGCGCATCCGGATCCACTCAGAGACAGAGACGAGCCTTATATTGATCTGCCGGCGAAGTTTTACGGTCTCAATACAGAGAAGGGCTGGATTCCTGCCGGCGAAGAGAATAAAACGAAATATCCGCTAAAACCCAAAGATATGCTCACCGAGGCAGAGAAGAAACTGGTTAGCAGAGGCGGGCCGTATCAGGCAAAGCCGGTACATCCTACTCAGCTTTACTCCAGCGCTGCAAACGCTGTTAACTGTCTGCTCGCCTTTGTCTTTTGGCGACGATACGGCTCAGGCAGAAATAATGACAAGAAATGCAAGGGCTGCACGTTCAGCCTTGTTTTTATACTGTATTCAATATCCCGCTTTCTGGTGGAATCTTTAAGAGACGACAACCCGTATGAAATCGGTATGCTCACGATTTCCCAGCTTATCAGCATCGGGCTTTTCGCTGCCGGAGCTGCAGGATTAATTTACTACTCGACAAGGAAAAAAGCGAATGGGCTTATACGATAGAGATTACGTACAATATAATTACCGGCCGAGGCATACAAATCCAACAGGCTTTCCTTCAATCACGCCTGTTGTGAAGATACTTCTGATTGCAAACATAGCGGCCTTCGCAATCGACCAGATCATGGGCGGTCAGATTAGTATGCTCTGTGCGCTGATAAACGAACCGCTAACCAGATCGCTGGAGCTTTGGCGGTTTGTAACGTTTCAGTTTATGCATGCCAGCGTGGGGCATATACTTATGAATATGATCGGTCTTTATTTTCTCGGCACGCATTTCGAGAGCAAATGGGGCTCTCAGCGATTTCTCGCGTTTTATCTAACCTGCGGGGTTGTTGGCGGGATATTTTTCTTCCTCTTTAAGATTATCGGATTTATCGGTCCGGGAGTTTTGGTGGGAGCATCAGGAGGCGTACTTGGACTGCTCGCTGCTGCTGCAATACTTTCGCCGCAGTTTGTTGTGTTTATATTCGTTTTCCCCGTACCGATAAGAATGGCCGCAATAGTTATCACGATAATGTACGGGGTGAACGTTTTATCCGGAGGGCAGAATGCCGGCGGAGATGCTGCACATATTGGCGGTATGCTCGCAGGAGCGATTTACTGCTGGTGGCCAAAGATAAGGCGGACAAAATTCGGGCAGTTTGTAAGATCCAGCACGAAGGATTTTTCCTCGCATAAGCCGTTTCACTCGCAACCTGAACACCCTAATACGGTTACTCAGGCCGAAATAGACAGGATACTCAAGAAAATTCACGAAGAAGGCATTCATAAATTGTCCCAGAGAGAGCGGAATATCCTTAAAAACGCCACCAAAAAAGAGCGTGAAAAGAACAGGCATTAAAAGCTTGGGCTTGCGCTCAAGGCTGTAAAGAGCAGAAGCGGCTTGTCAGCTTTTCCAAAGCTCTTTTCGAACTGTCTCAACAAGCGGAGCGATATGCTGTCTTGACATATCGAAACTAACTCCAGCGGTTTCAAACAGTTCAGGCAGAGGCCTCGACCCGCCGAGGGAGAGAGCTTTCCAGTAGTCGCTGAGCGTTTTTTCGTTGTTGCTGAGGCTGTTCTGCCATATACCGAGGGCTCCAAGCTGAGCAATTCCGTATTCGATATAATAAAGCGGCACCTTGAAGAAGTGCAGAATTCTCTGCCACTGCCTTGCAGTGAGCTGCTCGCAGTAGGAAATATCCAGCGGAGCTGGGCGGAATCTTTTGTTCAGATCTAACCAAATGCCTGCAAGCTCATCCGGATCGGTGATTCTCTCTTCGTAGATGCGGTGCTGGAAGGCATCCACCATCGCAACGCTGGCAAGGATTTGGAGCGTTTTTTCGAGCTGAATACATTCGGCCCTTCTGCACTCCTGCCCGCTTTGGTATATCAATGAAAGATACGGCATCACCAGCAGTTCCATACTCATCGAAGCCACCTCGCAGAATTCCATCGGTGCATGGCGGTATTCAAATATCTGCTGGTCTCTGCAGGCGAAGGTATGGAAGGCGTGCCCGCTTTCATGGAAGATTATTCTAAGGTCATCATTTACTCCAACAAGGTTGGCAAATATAAACGGAACCCCCGCATCAAAAAGAGTTGACTGATACCCGCCCGGAGCCTTGTTTTTCCTGCTTTCCAGATCAAACAGACCTTCCATTCGCATCATATCAAATATACCTGCAAGCCTTCCGTTTAGCTGATGGAACACGCTTGAGGCCTTAGAAAGGAGCTCTTCTGTATTTTCAAAGGGCTTCAGCGGAGGATTGCCGTCCGGGTCAACAGCCAGATCCCAAGGCATGAGCGTATCAACGCCGAGACGGAGCTTTCTGTCTTCGTAAATTTCAGATAAGGCAGGTACAACCACCTTCTCAATCGCTTCGTGAAATTCTTTGCAGTTTTGCGGGGTATAATCAAAGCGGTGCTTGTCTTGAAACACGTATTCGAGATAATTCTCAAAGCCCGCATTCTCTGCAATCCTCGAGCGAAGCTCCACCATCTCTGCAAAGAGCGATTCAAAGCTTTGCCTGTCTGTAAATCTCTTGCCCGCAGAAGCCCTCCAAGCAGATTCCCTGATGTTTCTCTCGGGCCTTAGCTGATATTTTGCCATCTGCTGGAAAGTCTGCTTTTTCCCTTCAAACTCCACAAGCTGCGAACCTGCAAGCTTTTCGTATTTCTGAACGAGAAGAGACTCCTCAGTAAAAAGCTCAACATTCTTCTCGGTGTATATTTCCAAATCCGTCTGCAAGGCTCTGCTGAGGACTTCAGATTTCTCTTTATCCAGCGGATATTCTTTTAGGAGTTTGCTTGTCTTTTTGTCGATCTGATTGCTGAAAGCTATCACAAGCGGACGGATGGCAGTTGTGAAATGCCTGTAGAGCTTTTCCACTTCCTTATCGCTCGTATCGCAAGTGAGCTTGATATTCAGCATAGAACCGTATTGATCGATTGCGCTGAAGAGCTCTGCCTTGAAACGCAGAAACTCCCAAACCCCTTCCCTGCTCTGCACAGGAAAATCCAAAAGCTCGTTGAAAAGTTTTTCAGTTTCTTCTCTGCTTGAAAAATCAGGGCTGTTTTCTATAAATTCCCTTTTTCGATACAAACCAAGTTTGCTGAAATCAGGCATTTTCAAACTCACTTTCCAATGGCCTTTTTCTTGTAGAATTTCGTTCCCGCAGACATATTGAACGATTTCCATGTTGTCCAGTCGTCCGAGGTTTGTTCGTTTTCGATGGCATCGTTGGCAAAATTGAGCTTAGCGTCTAAATCGTCCAGATAGCTCACCATAAGTGCTTCGAGAGTTGAAGGAATTTTGGGCGAACCGAATTCATATTTACCGTGATGGGATACGAGGATGTGCATGAGGTTGTCAACGATTTCCTTATTAGGCTCAATGCCCTTCTCAAGCAGGACATCTGTTTTCTGATCGAGCCATATTGCAGACTGCACAATATGGCCTACAAGCTGGCCGGTGTTTGTATAGCCGAATCCGAGGGCGTATCTGAGCTCCTCTGTTTTGGCTAAGTCGTGCAGGAAAATCCCCGCCACTACCAGCTCGCCCTGCACCTGCGGATAATACGGAAGAATCCCTACTGCCGCTTTGAGCATATTATTCGTATGCTCCAGCAAACCTCCCAGATAGGCGTGATGCATTTTTACAGCGGCCGGTGCCTTGCGGAAATTCTCCATCAGCTGCTCGTCTGCGAGATACTCATCCATCAAAGCCTTCAGATACGGGTCTTTTATCCTTGAAAGAATCTCACATATCTCGCTGTACATCTTGTCAATGTCTTTATCAGTAGCAGGCAGGAAATCTGCCACATTCACCTCGGAAGTGTCGATCACCTCTACTCTGTTTACGACAATCTGGAGCGAGTCCTTGTAAAGCTCTGTTTTTCCGTTTACTCTAATAAATCCTTCTTTGGGCAGGCTTTGGTATGTCTCTTCGGAGGCATTCCACATCCTGCAGTTTACCTTGCCGGTTTTATCGGAGAGAAACATCGCTATGTACAAATCACCTCTTGATGTATTCCTAAGCACCGGCTGGGTAACCATAAATATATCATTCAGGGTTCGGCCTGGTTTAAGTTCGTTTATAAACTCGTGGGGCATTTAATTATATTCCTTTCTCAAGCATTTTTTCTATTTCGCTTGCCCTTGATTTGCTCAAAACTTCTTCTGCAAAACTTCTGCATTTTTCGCTGTCGAGCTGTACTATCCGGCGTTTGAGCTGTGGCAGCGAGGCCGGCGTAACGCTCATATCGGTAAGCCCGATACCCACAAGAAACGCAGTTAGGCTTGGGTCTGCGGCCATCATACCGCAAATGCTCACAGGCTTATCCGCCCTGCGGCAGGCATCAATAATCCGCTTCAAAGCCCTCAGAACTGATGGATGATGCGGGATGTAGAAATTTTCAACCATCTCGTTTGTCCTGTCCACTCCAAGCATAAACTGCACAAAATCATTTGTGCCGATGGAGAAGAAATCCGCCTCTTGAGCAAATTCATCAATCTGCTCAACAACGCTGGGAAGCTCAACCATAATCCCAACTTTCGGATTTGTATTATGCACAAGCCCCTCTTGCTCCAATTTCTGCCGGCATTCATTTACAATACTGCGGGACATATCAAACTCATCCAGAGAGCTTATCATCGGGAACATAATCCCAACATCAGCATTCGCCCCTGCACGAAGGATAGCCCTGATCTGCTGAATAAATATATCCTTTTCTCTGAGAGAAAATCTTATGCTTCTAAGCCCTATAGCAGGATTTTTCTCCGCTGCGTCGTGGTAGTAGGAGAGCATCTTATCGCCTCCGACATCCAGCGTTCTGAAGGTTACCCGCCTGCCCTTCATCTGATCAACGAGCTTTTTGTAAACTACAAACTGTTCCTGCTCTGTGGGAAAACTGCTGCGGACTATAAACGGGAATTCAGTTCTGTAAAGGCCTACCCCTTCGCAGTTCATCTTTGCCGCAAGCTTAACGTCACTGAGCAGGTTTATATTTGCATAGAGGCTGATCCTCTTGCCGTCGAGGGTTTCCGTTCCGCGTGCGAGGTCTATTTTGCCCTCTTCTACAGCCTTTCTCGTTGAGATGCTCTTATCAAATTCGTCAAGGATTTCTTTCTCGGGATTTATGTACAGATTCCCAGCATCAGCATCAAGCAGGATATCCGTCCCGTCCGGCAGCTCAGTAAGCTCGGAACGATTTGCGATTACCACAGGCATACCCAGCGAGTTTGCAAGGATGGAAAGATGGCTTGTTACCCCTCCGCTAACCAGAACCACGCCGGCTGCATTCTCTCCGCTCAAACGCAGAAGATCAGAGGGGAAAAGATCCCTCGCTATAACGATCCGCCCGCTGAGATTGCTCTCATACTCCGAATCACTGAGCATATTGTCAATGATTCGAAGGGCTATATCCTCCACATCATTTGCCTTTTCACGAATGAAGATGTTTTCTGAACCGGAAAAAATATCGATATAGCTTTTTGATACCTCTATAACTGCATCTGGCGCATTTTTGCCATCCTCATTGATAAGCTTTTCTACTTTTTTTATAAAGGTCTTGTCCTTCAGGATTAAAAGATGCGAGGAAAAAATCAGAGAGGCCGCATCATCAAGCCTGTCCTCAACCTTTTTCTGAAGCGTTTCGAGCTGCTGACTCGTTGCTTCAATAGCCTGACGGAAAGCATCAGCAGTTAAATGGTTTGGATAGTCTTTATTTTTGAGGCTCTTAAAGCTTCTTTTCTTGTCGATAAGCTTAGATTTTGATCTGGCAAACCCCTTCGATGCAGATTTGCCCTTTATGAAATGCTGCTTACCCGAATCTTCAAGCCTCGGGGAGGTCTCTACAGAATTCAGATTGCTGCCTGAACCGCTGTCCATTGCCATGAGAAAACGGGCATTTTCGATCATATTGCCAATCTGCGATGCAACAGCAGTGCAGGCAATCTGATCTGCCTCATCAAATATGCAGTCGGGCTTTCTCTGGAGCGTTAAAACACCAATCCGCTCTATGCCCCTAAGCACGGGAACTGCGAGAAAGCACTCGAAAAGCTCTTCGTTTATCCCCTCAAATGAGCGGAAATCGGGATGCTCTGAGGCCTTTGATACGTTGATAAGCTCCTTGAGCTTAAGAGCCTTTCCAGCAATCCCTTCGCCCAGTGAGAGTTTTACTGAGTTTATCGAGCTCTCCTTGAGCCCTACTGTTGCTTTGAGAGTAAGAACCTTTTCCGCATCATCGTAGAGGTAAATTGAGCATACGTCAGTCTGAAGGTGCTTCTGTACGAGACTGACAATCCTCTGAAGGAAATTCTGCACACTCACGCTGTCCCTGAACAGGTGGTTTAATTCGCCTATATCGCACAGAAGCTTTTTGTGATGCATTGAAATACCCTGCCTTAAGCAGCAGAAGCTGCCAAGATAAAAAATGATTAAATAATATTTATACGAAAAGCCCCGAGATTATACTCCCAGAGGCTTTTTGGTGCAATAGTAATCCTGTTTTCGGTGCCGTTGAAAAGCTTTGGAAATCAGTCCAATTATTGGCACGGCTGAATTACGAATCCGTAGCTGGCTTTCTGCGGCTTGAGTCGATATTTCTCAAGCGGCAGCACGCTCCCGCAGCTCTGATTGCCCACAGGGGCATTTGCATAATCGACATTTACAAAACACTGCCCCTGCTTCTTGAGGTCATAGAGATGGCTTGCAGAGGTTAAATTATCGTCCGAGAAATGCGAAACTGTTACGTTAAGCCCCTGCATTCCTGAAACCTTGAACCCATCGCCTGCATCGTTTTTCAGTGTAAACCATCTCACAAGAGACTTATTCCCGAATTCCTGCGGACGGGGATAGGGTACAAACTGCCCTGAAACGCTTCCTTCATATATCCCGAGCTTCTGGCCTTCTAAGCGGTCTCGGTAGCTGTGCATAGGGCCTTTGCCGTACCACTGGAAATTCTCAAAGCCGTTGGGTGCAATCATTCGGCTGCCAATGCGGGGCAGGTTATCCGGCATTTTCCCGAACGGCTCCATCTGCATATCCACCTGAACGCTTCCGCAAGGGTAAACGGTATATTCCTCTTTTGTTTCCCAGCCGATCGGCTCAGCCTTTTGCAGGTCTTCACTGTACATAGCCTTCACTGTAACCACAGCTTTTTTATCCGAGGGCACATAATCCACATCAAGCACGGTTCTTTCGAACTTATCGAGACCTGCGTTTCTCCACTGCTTGGCAAATTGTTTTTTATCATTATCTGTAGGAGCTCGCCAGAAGTGCCCTTTCGGGCCTGTCTGAATCACTTCAGTGCCGTCGTAGCTCAGGCTGCTCAAAACTCCCTCTGAAATATCAAAGCTTGCAGTAAAACCCTCGCCTGAAATATCAAACTGCTTATCGAGACTGCTGCAGTCGAGTCTGCCCTGCTTTGCAAAGCTGGCCTTAAAATCAGACCGCTGAACAACAAACTGCCCGAAGGCTATCTCGAAGCCCTTATCTGCCCAATTCTCATCCTTTGTCAATCGGGCTGAGAGCTCTAAAACATACTCACTGCCCTGCTTGAAGCTGGAGGAATCAAAGCCTGCCTTAAACGGCTTTGTTTTGGAGTTCGGCTCTGCTTCAACCCCTTCAAGCCGGCCGGACTGAACCTCTCTGCCGTCTTCAAGTATGCGCCACGAGAAATCGAGCTCGCTTAAGTTTGTAAAGTCGTATCTGTTTTCTATTCTTATCAGATTGTCTTTGAGGTTCACGCCTTCAAATATAACTGGCTGAAAGGCCTTCTTCACCTCCATAAGCTTTCCTGTTACGGTAAGGTCTGGAAGAACAACGCCGTTTATACAGAAATTGCCGGAATTGGGCTTATCTCCGAAATCACCTCCGTATGCCCAGTATTCCCTGCCGTCTTTCTCACGGGCGATCCCTTGGTCTATCCAGTCCCAGATGCAGCCTCCGATGAGGCGTTTGTGCTTCTCGAACATCTCGGTGTATTCGGTAAGATTGCCCATCGAATTGCCCATTGCGTGGGCGAATTCGTTGAGCAGGAACGGGCGTGAATCGCCATTTAGAGCGATTTTTCTCAGCTCCTCGAGGGAGCGGTATCTCGGGCCGCCCAAAGTGTCGAACGCATTCTGCTCAGCCTCAATATGGTAATGTGTTGGGCGAGTTGGATCAAGCCTTCGTGCGAGCTTGTCCATCTCAACGAGATTTCTGTTTGTCCCGGCTTCATTACCGTGTGACCAGAATATAACACTGGGGTGGTTTCTGTCGCGATATATCAGGCTGCGGATTCTATCCAGATGAGCCTCCTCCCAGCTTGGGTCGAGTGCGAGCTTGTTGTTGTGGAAGCCGTATTCATGGCTCTCGAGATTCGCCTCATCCACTACATACAGCCCGTATTCATCACAAAGCTCGCAGAGCTCTTCATTTGCGGGGTAATGTGCGGTTCGAACAACGTTGATGTTGTTTCGTTTCATAAGGAGGATTTCTTTTTTGAGCTGCTCATAAGAAACGCTTTTCCCGCCGGTTTCGCTGTGTTCAACCCTGTTGACGCCCTTGAATATTACAGGCTCGCCGTTGACGAAAACCTGCTGGTCTTTGATTTCGACCTCCCTGAAGCCAAACTTAAACCCGACAAACTCCTCATCCTGCTCGGAGTTTAAGGAAGCTGTAAAATTGTAGAGGCTGGGTGTTTCGGCAGTCCACTTCTTCGGAGCCTCCACGCGGATATATGTTTTCACCTCGCTGCTGCGTCCGGGCTCTATAGCAGGAACTGAAATCTTAGCCTCTGCTGCTGAATCGCCTTTTTCGCCTGTGATCTGAGCTTTAATCTCTGCGGGCTTTGATGCTTTCCCGCTGCTGTTGTGCACTTTGAAAGACGCCGTGACTACCGCATCTTTGTAAAGCTTATCCAGATCGGTTACAACGTGCATGTCGGTTATGCAGAGCTCATTCTGAGCAATCAGATATACCTTGCGAAATATCCCGCTCATACGCCAGCCGTCCTGATCTTCCAGATAAGACCCGTCTGACCAGCGGAAAACCTGCGCTGCGAGAGTGTTTTCTCCTGAATGAACGTAATCGGTAATATCAAATTCTGCAGGCGTCCAGCTTCCCTGACTGTAACCAACCTTTTCGCCGTTTACCCAGAGATAAAATGCCGAATTAACCCCGCCGAAATGCACAACAATTCTTTTGCTGCTCCAATCTGCTGGGAGGTTGAAAGTTCTGCGGTACGAACCTGCGGTGTTTGTATTATCGTATCTTGGCTCAATAAAGGGCGGCTTTTTTTCAAAGGGATAGCGAACATTAGTGTATATCGGTTTGCCGAAGCCCTGCATCTGCCAGCAGGAGGGAACTTCTATCTCATCCCAGCCTTCAACACTGAAATCGGGCTTGAAGAAACCTTTAGGGCTCGATTCAGGGCTTTCAGAGAGCTTAAACTTCCAAATCCCGTTCAGCGAGATATACCTTTCGGATTCCTCTTCCTCAAGCCCCAGTGCTTCCTGCATACTTGTAAACGGAACAATGCCCGCTCTCGGGGCAAGCTTGTTTATCGCGATTACTTCCTGATTTTCCCAGTCGTTCTGGGCGAAACAAAGGGAAGATAAAAAAAGAGCAGTGAATAAAGCTGTCTTAAAACGCATAATTACCTCTAATCTTTCAATATTAAAATCCTTGCTTTTTAAGATAATGTTGAAGCAAAGGTAATTTTGCCCTGAAAAATATATTTAGCAAGAATTTTCCTCATTCATTCCCGCGAAGATTTAAAGCTGCTTAATTTCTTTGCGTAACTTTACGGATCGACTTTTTGTCTGAAACAAAAGGCCTCAAGCGAATCGTGTATTTATAGGGTTTGGCCTTCAAACGATATTTCTCATGAGGACGAGACCGCTTAGACCAGCTGTTATCCCCGCCCACACCCATCTGTTTATAATCTAAATTCACGGTATAAAAATCAGTTTGCTCAGGCAGGGCTGCCGTATGATCTGCGTTCGCGAGCTGCTGCTGGGTATATGGCCATGCACTGAAATTCATCAGATTTTCTGCAATTGCCATAAATCCGAGGCCATTGTCGTTATAAAATGCCGCCCACCTTACATCAGTACGGTTTCCGTTTTCCTGCGGACGGACGTAATCAAAGGGGAGCTCGCTGGTTTTCATCTCATACAATGCCACTGCTGCGCCGGATTTGCGATCCTGATAAGTTTCATGAGGCCCGCGGCCGTACCACTGAACGTTTGAAAACTCATCGGGAATCTGCATCTGCATACCTAATCTCATCATTGGAGGCTTATCTGGGTCTGGGTTAATTTCATTCGTGATAAGCACATCCCCATTTCCATAAAAAGTGTATTCAGTAGAATATGAAGCACGTCCTACAGTGAGCTCAGATTCCACGTTAATTACCGCAATCGAATCACTGCTCTGTTTGGCCTTAACGCTCTTTACCGTGCGTTTTGAGGCAGCATTCTTCCAATCGCTGAGCCAATGCCCCAGGCCGTTGCCTCGGGAATCATCATTATCTGTCATAGCCCGCCAGAAGTTCGGCGATAAGGGATTTTTAATAAACTCTCTGCCTTTATACTTCATACTGGACAGCTCGCCGGTACTCTTGGAAACGGCGGCTGAAAAGTCTTTGCCGCTAACTAAAAATCTGCCGTCTTTTTCTTCCAGATTCAATGCGGCTGTATTTGAATAATCTGTTTTTTCTGCGGCTTTGCTGAATGGCAGTTCAAACTGCTGCCAAGCTAATACGTGGCCTTTTGGAGCCCATTTTGTTCCATCTGAGAGCTTAAACTGAATGGTCAGAATGTATTCAACCCCTGGTTTAGGCTTAATCTTCCCAAAAGGAACGGTAACCTGCTCGGATGTTTGCGGGGCTATAGCGGGCAGACTGAGCGGTTCCTCTTTAATCACTATACCATTTTCAAGCAGCTGCCATTGACAATTAAGAAAACTGAGATTTTTGAAGAAATACTTATTAGTAATTTCTAATAGTCCCTTCTTCAGGTCAATCGCTGATACGGAAATCTCCTGATAGCCCTTCTTAACCTCGGGCAGTTCCGGACTTGGCGCCCTGTCCGGCATCACAATACCGTTAATGCAGAATGTGCCGGCGTGATTAGGCTCTCCGAAGTCTCCGCCATAAGCCCAATACTCCTCGCCGTCTTCAGTGGTTTTGACAAGGCCCTGGTCAACCCAGTCCCAGATAAATCCGCCCTGAAGAACATCATATTTTTCAATTGTTTCCCAGTAGTCCTTAAAATTGCCGAGGCTGTTTCCCATAGCATGTGAATATTCACACATAATCAGCGGGCGGTCAGGATCTCCCTTAGCATATTTAGTTAGAGTATTAATTCTCGGATACATTGGCGCAGCAATATCTGTTACCGGATGCTGCCATTTGGCATACCCGGGCAGATAATGCAAGGGGCGGGTCTTGTCGAGCTTGCGAAGCTTGTCAGCTGCTGCTGAGAAATTCTGCCCTATTCCGGCTTCATTACCGAGAGACCACATTACAATAGACGGATGATTCTTATCGCGGTGCGCCATAGACATAACGCGGTCAACATGAGCATCTTTCCAAAGGGGCTTGTCTGCTAATGTTTCCTCAGGATCGAATCCAACGCCATGAGACTCAATACAAGCCTCGTCTATAACATACAAACCGTACTCATCACACAGCCTGTAAAACTCTGGGGATTGTGGGTAATGAGAAGTGCGCACTGCATTAACATTATTCTGCTTCATCAACTCTATATCCTCAACCATCCGGCTGTAAGGGACAGTTTTACCCTGATACGGGTCGTGGGCATGCAGATTTACACCTTTGATATAGACAGGCTTGCCATTGACCAGAAACCGCTTGTTTTTCACTTCTACCGAGCGGAAACCAAAATTATGACTCAACATCTCAACCACTTCTCCCTGACCGTCTAAAAGCGTAAGCACAATGGTGTAAAGATTAGGCGTTTCGGCTGTCCATTTTTCAGGATTCTCAACAAAGCCATGAATATCTATTGTCTGCCCGCCCGATTTTTCAAGACCCTTAACTGATGCTTTAAGATTCGGGTCTATAGAAACGTTCTGACCGTGAGCGTCAATCAGATCAACTTTGACAGTATAAGGCGAGGAAATGCTTTTGCCGTAATTGACCAAATCCATATTAACTTTAAGTTCGGCGTTACGGTAATCATTGTCGAGTTCGGCGGTTACAAAAAAATCGCGAATATGCACTTTCGGCATTGCTGAAAGATACACATCTCTGAAAATACCGCTCATACGCCACTGGTCTGCATCTTCAATATAGCTTGCATCAGACCAGCGATATACCTCTGCTGCAATCGTGTTTTCCCCAGATTTAAGCAGATCGGTTATGTTAAATTCTGCCGGGGTCATACTGCCCTGACTGAAACCTACTTTTTCACCATTCACCCAAAGATAAAATGCACTTGAAACCCCATTAAAAGTTACAAACACCTCTCGGCCAGCCCAGTTTTGCGGGATATCGAAACTGCGCCGGTATGAACCAACCGGGTTTTCGTTATGATTTACATAGGGCGGATTAACTTCAAACGGCCAGTCATATACGAATCTATTAAGGTAAGCGGGGAAACCATAGCCCTGCATTTCCCAGTTGCCGGGAACATTTATCAAACTCCACTTGCTGTCGTCAAAATCGGTTTTGTAAAACATCTCAGGGCGGTCGGCCGGCCGCGGAACCCAATTAAATTTCCAGTCGCCATTCAGGGTATGATAAAATTTAGACTTCTCCAGCTCGCCTTTGAGCGCAAGAGTCCTGTTAGAATAAGGCATCAGCGTTGCATGCGGGCGTTCTTTATTTATATCGAAAACTTTTGGGTTTTCCCAGTCGTTCTTGGCGAAAGAAAGGGATGAAAAAAGCAGAGCAGTGAATAAAGCTGTCTTAAAACGCATAATTACCTCTAATCTTTCAATATTAAAATCTTTGCTTTCTAAGATAATGTTGAAGCAAAGGTAATTTTGCCCTGAAAAATATTTTTAGCAAGAATTATCCTCATACATTCCCGCGAAGATTTTTAAGGGGATTAACGAACAGCTGCCTGTCAGGTGATGGAAGAAATAAAAGTGGCAGGTCTTTTTTATAGTTTGACATATCCCTGCGGCAGGATAAAATTAAGCTTTATGAATCTTTAATTGAATTCGGCATAAATGCTCAGAATATTCTGTTATACAATTTTAACCGCTGCAGTCTCCGCAGCGGCATTAGGAAATATTGAGCCTCGTTCATACAGACTGATGGGCTTTGAGACAGCCCTCTCGGCTGAGAATGTAAGGATGCTCCTTGTTGGCAGGTGCGCAGATATAAGCAGCGGGCAGTCAAAGGACGATTTTATCCCTAATACCACGCTTGATATATTCAGCGAATCAAACTTAAGCTGGTCTGACAAAATAGAGCCTACCGGCTTTTCAGAGCATATGAATTCAATATGCTCATTGGTCGCCGGCGGGGGCAGCTTCTTAGAAAACGGGGAGTTCATAGAATACAACGCCCCGCTGAGCAGCACATCAATTTTCATACAAAAATACTGGGATTTTCTCGCGGAGAATGTGGTAGAGCAGAGAATGAAAAACCCGCCGGAGGTTCTTAGCATAAGCTTTGGAACTACAGTGGAGAACTGGTGGACCAAGGGAGCTGAAAGACTTCTGCAAAAATACGATATTGCGGGATTTGCAAGCATCGGCAACGGGGAAAAAATGGGCAGCAACTGCCTGTATCCAGCCGCATCACAAAATTTCATCGGCGTGGGCACTGCGTCTGCGAAAAATTTCCCCAACTTTGATTCGAATCTGCTGGGCAAGGCAGAAAACTGCTCCTACAGCAGTGATGAGCGGATAGTTAAGCCGGATTTCGTTGCCCCGGGCAATTTCCTTGTTTCCGATCTGGAAGGCGAATTTGTTAATACTGGCAGTTATTCGAGCTTTGCCGCACCAGCGGCAGCCTCAGCAGCGTGCATTCTGCTCAGCGAGATGGATGATTTTGAATACGAAGGGCTAAATGGCAATAAAAGCAGCCTCGTGCGTGCATTGCTTACGGATACTGCCATAAAGGGAGCTTACTGGCATAAAGGCAAATGGGAAACAGCCGATGACAGCACCGCTGTCTTCGACTGGCAGCAGGGAGCCGGGATGATAGATCTCTCTGGAAGTCAGTCAAGGCTCAGTGCAGGATTAAACCGTCCTGGAAAGGTGTCCTCAGCTGGATGGGATGCCGGAAAAATCTCTGGCAGAAGGGAAAAGCTCTACACATTT
Source organism: Sedimentisphaera cyanobacteriorum (assembly GCF_001997385.1). Lineage (NCBI taxonomy): Bacteria > Pseudomonadati > Planctomycetota > Phycisphaerae > Sedimentisphaerales > Sedimentisphaeraceae > Sedimentisphaera > Sedimentisphaera cyanobacteriorum. The sequence goes on from NZ_CP019633.1 coordinate 1,100,081, forward strand.
AAGCCCGAAAGAGAAAACGGGTATATCTCAGGGAGCCTTTGCTGGAAGAGGTTTTTCAATAAAGACTTCCCATTTGATCCTAACGAGACTCGCAACGTTAACCTGAAGCTTGAGCTGTGGGGAATAAAACACGACGGGGAAAAGGTTTTGGCAGCACACAGCGACAGCAAACATTCAAACGTGGAGCATATTTTCCACCCCGTAAGCGGAAATTACAAATCCTATCAGTTTGCCGTAGTTTTCAGCGACGAGGAATCAGTTAAATCTGCGGATAAGAAGGTGAAATTCGCCTTTAGCTGGGGGGAACGGAAAGTGCCTGCAAACTGGAAGGGCTGGCTGGATGTCAATTCAGACGGTCTGCTTGATTTCAGCGATGTGGAGCTGATGCTCTCGGCCTTAAGCAGCGAGGAAGGCGGGCTCGATCTCAACAACGACGGCAGCGGGAATCTAATAGATATTATGCCCGCTATGGCAGAGATAATGAAGAAATATGAATAGTTCTGCGGAGCAGTAATCTTGAAGAAAACCCCCTTAGCAGCATTTGCAGGTGCGATAGAATGGATAGTAGTGGCCTTGGTATTTGCCCTTATTTTCCGAGGGTTCGTGGTGGAGGCGTTCAAAATTCCTACCGGCAGTATGGCCCCAACCCTCCGCGGCGACCACTTCCACCTTACCTGCCATCAATGCGGAAAGCAGTTTGATGTTGGCTTTCAGGCCGGCAGAAACAGAAATCCCAATATAGCAAAATTCACTAAATGCCCTGTATGCGGCTATCTGCAGCGAGTTGGAGCCCCAAAAACAGGCGGCGACAGAATCCTTGTTCTCAAAAGCATTTATCAGTTCCGTGAGCCTGAAAGATGGGATGTGTTTGTGTTCAAAAATCCCACCGAACCGAATATCAACTACATCAAACGGCTTGTCGGACTGCCCGGGGAAACTATACACATCTACGACGGCGATCTTTTTATTGACGGGGAAATAGCGCGAAAGCCGGAAAAGATTCTCGAAGAGATGTGGATGCCGGTTTACAGCAACGACTATCTGCCTTCAAGGCCTCAGGAACCGAGATTCAGCAAAGACGGGGATACTTGGGAAAGACCATTCACAGAAGAAGGTGGAAGCTGGGGTTATTCTCAGGAAGGAAGGGAAATATCCTGCTCCAGTAAAGGTATATCTCAGCTCAAATATGATTCTCAAACAGGCAACGGTTTCGGTGCATATTACGCTTACAATGCATCACCGGCATACCCGGGAGAAATATGCAGCGACTTAAAAATGGAATATCAGGTTCTCTTGAACGATGACACAGTCAAAATTGGAGCGAGCATAAATAAGTATGGTCGAGTTTACAGGGGTCTGGCAGATTTTGAGAAGAACAAGATGTTCCTGATTAAGAGCTATAACGGCAAGGAGCAGGTTCTTGCAAGCAAAGATATTCCTGAGCTCAAAGCCAAAAAATCTTTGCCGCTGAGCTTTAACAATGCAGACTACCGCCTTAGTTTCAGTTTAGGCGAATGCAGCCTGGAATATGTACTGGGCAGCAAAATAGGAGATATAGGCAAGCCCGGAGACAGCAGAAAGCCGCAAATATCTCTGCTTTGCTCTGGCCAGGCAGAATTCAGGCATATAAGTATTTGGCGGGATATGCATTACATCACCTACGGGGTAAAACGCGGGGATGAACCCTTCGAGCTTGGAGAGGATGAATTCTTCGCTTGCGGAGACAACAGCCCGAGCAGCGCTGATTCAAGGCTGTGGGATATTGAAGGCATAGGCAACAACGGAGACAAATTCCCTGTGGGCGTTGTGCCGAGGGAGTATGTTTCAGGCCGGGCATTTATGGTTTACTGGCCCGGGAGCCTGAAGTTTAAGCCGGACGGTAAAATGCCGATACCTAACGTAGGCCAGATGCGGCTTATCTACGGCGGGTAATCAGGGAGGAGAAAAGAGAAATTGCAGGATTTTCTGGAAGATTTATGCTTTGGAGCGGGAAGGATTACCCTCAAAGCAAGACAAAGCCTCTCAGGCCTCAAAATAAACGCCAAAAGAGACAAGGACTACGTTACTGAAACTGATGTGGCAGTTGAGGAGTATATCACCAGAAGAATAGCCTCAGAGTTTCCCGAACACAGCATACTCGGTGAGGAAAAAGGGCTTACAAAAGGCTCAGCCGAACGCTGGATAATCGATCCGATAGACGGAACAAACAGCTTTATGCACGGTCTGCCTTTCTACTGCATATCAGTTGCATTTGAACGGGAAGGAAAAGTTCAGCTCGGCGGTGTTTATGCGCCTGTTCTGGATGAATTTTTTATCGGGATAAAAGCCTGCGGGGCATTTCTCAACGATAAGAAGATTTCCGTTTCCTCTACAAAAGATATTGGGATGTCTATGGCGGTAACGGGATTTGCCTGCCTTAGAGAAGGGAAAACCGATTACGGACTTAAGCTCTTCAACAATGTTGTCCCGAATGTGCGGGATATAAGAAGGCACGGCTCAGCCGCAATGGACACCTGCTATCTTGCAGCAGGCAGATTCGATTTTTACTGGGAAAACTTTCTGAACATCTACGATCTTGCAGCAGCAAAGCTTATACTGGAAGAGGCTGGGGGGATGCTGACAGATTTTTCAGGAACTGAAGTAAAACTTTATTCAGAAGCTGCGGCTTCCAACAGTTATCTTCACAGCAAAATCCTTGAACTTTTGAATAAATAAATTGCATCGTACTGAAAGCAGGCAGTTCCTGATGTTTATTCATGCGCATTAAAAAGGCCTGCCTATATTGAAAGCAGGCCTTCTCTGGTCTTATAAGCAAACCAAAAGCCTTATTTTTTTCTCCGGATAAGACCTAATGCTCCAAAACCCAGCAAGCCCATAGTGGCCGGTTCCGGAACTACTGTGATCTCTGTGGGATTTGAGGTATCGAGAGCCTCATCATACTGGGTATTTGTGCCTGTATAAAGCGTGGCATCCTGTCCAATAGCACCGTAAAGGTACTTATCATCAGGTGAATGGCCGTCGCTGCCGAAATCAAAATCTGAATCGTCAACGAAAGACATTGTCTCAATATCGTAGTTGATGGTGAACCAATCGTACTGCTTTGCGCCTGCAGTAACCTGTTCAAATGTTCCTAAATGCACATCTGAAGGGTTATAGAAGCTTACTGTCATACTCTCAAGAGCTGAGTAGTCGGCAGTAGTTATGCTGGAAGCACTGTCGTCATAGATCATAGTGCCAAGCATATAAAATTCATCATCACCTTCCCACGAAAGGTCAACCTCAATCTGAGCTGCTAAAGATTGCCCTGATAAAACAGCCAACGTAAATGCAATTATCACTGCAAATCTCAAAACACTTTTGTTCATTTGAAAACTCCCTCGAGATCAAACCTAAAATTTGCTCAGGGCAACGTACCCTGAACATCTAATTATCAATTTAATTATAAAACCCACAATTTCGATTACAAGCTTTTTTTTGAATTTTTAACTTAATTTTGAACTTTTTCTAAAAACTAACTTTTTACAAGTTTTTCTGCCAGACTCAGAGCCTGCAAACGCGTGTTTACCTCTAAATCAAGCTGGGCATGATACACTTTTTCAAGAATACCGCCTACCTCCGGGCCAGGGCTAAGCCCAAAATCAAGGAGATCCTTCCCGTTAATCAGCGGTGCTGGTAAAATTTCTTTGCCTTCAAACTCATCCTGCCTTTCTTTTATGATTTTCAGATTATCATTTAAGTCCCCGCTGAAGGACTGAAATGCCCTTTTTAATTCAAAAAGAAACTCAAATCTTTCATCTGCAATCAGCTTTCGAAATTTATGCAAAGCCATATCAGGAAAATCCAGCAAATAAAAATTATCTCTGCACCACTCAATAAGCTGAATGCTTTTGCTGCTGAGCTTGAGCTTTCGGGCAAACTGGGCTGCTTTCTGCCAATCTTCCATGAAAAGCATCAAAATACCCATTTCGAGGCTTACGGGACGGGCATAAAATTTTAGCAGGCATACCCCCCTGCTATCCTCAGTGAAATTATGCTGTAATATGCCGGACGAAAGGCCTGTTTGGATAAGAAGCTTAATACCGACAGCTGGTCTGGGGCTTAAGAATATCTTCTCCAGCTCCACAGCAATCCGTTCACTGCTTATTCTGCTAATTTTTTCAGAGAATTCGGAAACCGCTTTTAAAGTTTGCGGCTCTATTTCAAATCCCAGCTCCGCGGAAAATCGCACTGCACGAAGCATCCTAAGATAATCCTCCTCAAAACGCTCCTGAGGATTTCCGATAGTTCGTATAATCCCCTTTTCGATATCTTCCCTTCCGCCTACATAATCAAAAACTTCCTCTTCAACCGGATCAAAGAACAGGCCGTTGATTGTGAAATCTCTTCGTTTTGCATCTTCCTCAGGGTCAGTAAAAATGATAGAATCGGGTCTTCGCCCGTCTGTATAGCCCCATTCGCTTCTGAAAGCGGCCACCTCTATCTGATGTTCTTTAATCATCACCAGAACAACGCCGAACTGAGCCCCCACAGAAACGGTTCTTCTGAAAAGTCTCTCCACCTCATCCGGACGGGCATCAGAAGCGATATCGTAGTCTTTCGGCTCCCTGCCTATAAGCATATCACGAACGCAGCCCCCTGCATAAAAGGCAGTAAAGCCGTTGTCTCTGAGCGTTTTCAAAACCTTAAACGCTGCTTTACGGGCGGTAATGTTTTTACCTTCACCCAACTTACTCGGTCTCCTGAGAATCGCCGCTCTTAAGTTGGAAGAAGGTTTCTGTCATATTGCCCCAGCTGCGCCGCTGACTTACTTCAAGCAGGCCGTATTGATCTTCCATTACTGACCTTTTATGCGTACGAACCAGGATTAACCCGTCTTGGGCTATTTGGCCTGCTAGGATAATCATAAGCTTGCCGATTCTCGAGTTTTGTGAGATGTCTTTTGTGGTTGGGTAAGGCGGATCGACAAAGATCAAGTCAAACTTCTCTTCTGCCGAAAGCACCGGTGCGCCGCTGCGGAAGGCATCTGCACTTACTACTTCGCATCGGTCTTGGAAACGTGCTTTCTCGATATTCTGCTCAAGGATCTCAACCACCTGCTTATCCTGCTCAACAAAGGTAACAAAATCAGCCCCTCTGCTGAGAGCTTCAAGGCCGAGGGACCCGGTGCCGCAAAATAAATCTGCCACTTTACAGCCTCCCGGCATAGAGCAGGAATTAACAAGTATGCTGAAAACCGCTTCTTTTACTCTGTCTGTAATTGGACGCGTACTCATAGATTTGGGGCTCAGCAGCTTCATGCCGCGTCTTTCGCCCGCGATTATTCTCATAATTAGCCCCGGCTTGTAATAAAAATTAACAACGATGTTTTATAAGGCAAGCAAGTATTTAATCAGCGCCCGCTGGAAATGCAGGCGGTTTTCTGCCTGCTGGAATATTACAGACTGCTGGGATTCCATCACCTCGTCTGTTATCTCACAGCCCCTGTATGCAGGGAGGCAGTGCATTACGCGGCAGTCTTTGGGGGCCTTTTCCAGAAGAGCAGAATTAACCTGATAGTTCTTAAATTTTTCTATCCTCTGCTGTTTTTCGCTTTCCTGCCCCATACTCACCCAAGTATCGGTGTATATCACGTTTGCCCCTTCAACAGCCTTGAAAGGATCGCTGCACTGTGATACAGAATCAGCGCCTATATTGTTGGCCTGCTGAACAGATTCCTCATCAAGCATATGCTCAGGCGGCGCAGCAATCACAAGCTCCATCCCCAGCTTTGCGCAAGCATTGGCAAGAGAGCGGGCAACATTGTTCCCGTCTCCGATATAGGCAAATTTAACCCCGCCGAGATTGCCAAACACCTCAAGTGCTGTAAGCACATCTGCCATCGCCTGACATGGATGTGAGAAGTCTGTTAAGGCATTTATCACCGGCACATCCCCCCATTCGGCAAGGCCTGTAACGGTGCTGTGGGCGTATGTTCTTGCCATTATGCAGTCAACATAGCCGGTGAGAACTCTTGCAAAATCCTTCACAGGCTCACGCTTTCCTATCCCGCCTGCATCTTCTTCTGTTTTAACGTAAACAGCCTGACCTCCCAGATCGATCATTGCTGTTTGAAAGCTCATTCTCGTTCTAAGGCTCGGCTTTTCAAAAAGCATAGCGAGAATTTTTCCTTCAAGGCAGAGGTCTCTGCCGCCGGATTTGTAGAGTTTTTTCAGATCAATCCCAAGCTCAAGCAGCTCTTGGAGCTGTCCCGGAGAACAATCCTTAATTGACAAAAAGTGGTCCATAATCAATTTTCCGTATAAAGCATTTTAGAAATTGCCGTTAATGGCAGACTAAAAACTAATCAGCATCCTCAGAATCTTTAATGAACTCACCAAGCCCCTGTTCGAAAATTTTCAGCGCTTCATGAATATTTTCTTTTGAGGCAGTCATTGAGGGCATAAACCGAATCACATTTCCCTGAGTGCAGTTTATCCTTAGCCCCTTCTCAAGGCAAATATTCACAAGCTCACTGCACTGGGCTGAAAACTGAATGCCGATCATAAGCCCTTTGCCGCGTACTGCCTGAATTACTGAGTATCTTTCGGCCATATCTTCGAGCTTTTCTGCTGCATATTCGCCCATTTTTTTTGCGTTTTCCAGCAGTCCTTCCTCCTCAATCGCCTCGAAAACGGCAATCGATGCTGCGCAAGCGAGGGAATTTCCGCCGAATGTTGAGGCGTGAGTCCCGGGTACAAGAGATGCAGCGACCTCGCTGCGTGCTGCAATTGCGCCTATAGCAACGCCTCCGCCGAGGGCTTTGGCCAGCGTTATCACATCAGGCTCAATGCCGTAATGCTGATAGCCGAACCATTGGCCTGTGCGACCCATACCCGTTTGAACCTCATCGAGAATCATAACTGCTCCATGAGCGGTGCAGAGCTCACGGATTTTGAGCATATATTCTTCTGTGGCGGGGTTGATGCCGCCTTCACCCTGTATCGGCTCGACGAGAATTGCCGCTGTTTCATCGTCGAATGTTTCTTCGAGCGCTTGTATATCATTAAACGGCACATACTTGAAGCCCGGGAGAAGCGGGAGAAAGCCCTTGTGGTGTTTTGGCTGGCCTGTCGCTGAAACCGCTGCGAAGGTCCTGCCGTGGAAGCTGTTTAGAGTTGTGATAACCTTGTATTTATCCTTGCTCGTTGCAAGGCGGGCAAGCTTGAGGGCAGCCTCGTTTGCCTCCGCTCCGCTGTTGCAGAAGAAGCACTTCCCGCCAAAGCTCTTTTTGCTTATAAGCTCGGCAAGACGCCCCTGCTGTTCTGTGTAGAAGGTGTTGTCTATATGCAGCAGCTGCTCGGCCTGCGATTTGATTGCGCTGGTAACCTTCGGGTGGCAGTGTCCTATCCCGCTGACTGCCCAGCCGGGGAACATATCGAGGATTTTATTGCCTTCAGAATCGTAGAGCCAGTTGCCCTCGCCCTTCACAATAACCTTGCGAACGCGGCCGTAATTTGCTATCACGTATTTATCGAATAATTCTAAAACTTCCTGAGTATCCATAATAATTCCTTACTTGATAATCTGTGTGCCGATTCCTTCTTCCGTGTAAATCTCCAGAAGCAGTGAATGCTGAAGGCGGCCGTCAATTATATGGGCCTTGCCCACTCCGCCGTCTATGGCCTTAAGGCACGAATCTATCTTCGGCAGCATACCGCCAGCTATTACTCCCTTATCGATAAGACTCTTAATTTCATCTTCGCTTATCGAAGAAATCCTCGATTCAGGATCATTGATATCTTGACGAATTCCGTGGGTGTCGCTGAGCAGTACGAATTTTTCCGCTCCTACCGCTGCTGCTACCACCCCTGCAACGCTGTCTGCGTTTATATTTAGCTTCTGGCCTGCTATATCAATACCCAGCGGAGCGAGCACGGGTATCGTACCTGCGCGGCAGAGCTTTTCGAGGAGCCTGCTGTTCACTCCTTCCACCTCGCCTACGTAGCCGAGGTCCAGCTTGCGTCCGTCTTCCTTGAGCTCCAGAGGCTTTCCTGTAACAGCGCAGCTGCTCATTGAATGCAGCCCCATTGAATCACAGCCCATCTCGGCGAGTATATCGCAAAGAGGTTTGTTCACCTCATTTATGAGCGTATGCTCTACAATTTTCAAAGTGATACGGTCTGTATAACGCCTGCCGTGAACCCATTCTGGCTCAATTCCTGAGGTTTCCATTGCCCGCAAGATGTGTTTTCCGCCTCCGTGCACGAGAAGAGGCATTATCCCCACGGTATGCATAAATACAACATCTCTGAGAAGTTCACGCTGAAGGACTTCATCGTCCAGGATGCTTCCGCCAAGCTTTATAACGACAATCCTGCCTTTGAACTGGCGAATGTATTCCATTGCTTCAATTAAGGCTTTGGCTTTGTTTATAGCATTTTGCATAAAAGTTCCCCAAATTAAGCCTCTTGCCGGCAAGCCTGAAATCGCCGGCGCATAATTAATTATTCATAAATGAAAAAAGCCAGCGGTGGGATTTGAACCCACGACCGCTGGTTTACAAAACCAGTGCTCTACCACTGAGCTACGCTGGCATTCCGGCTTTTTTCTTGAGAGAAGTGGAATTCTATAATTTCACAATATCTTTTCAAGAAGATTTTTGAGAAAAATCACACGCTGCAAGATTCGCAAGTTGTAATTGCTCAATTTGTTGAATTCGACAAGGCAGTTAGCTCAGTATTTCTGGAGCTCGCTGGGTATATACCACTCTTTGATGTTCACCCCGAGCTTATGAATCTTCACGCCTTTAATTCGATTGTTCATAAACGCAATTGAAGGCCTTACGAACATAAATGTGTATGGTTGGTCTTCGTTGATGATTTTGTGGAAGCGGTGATACAGGCGGTTTCGTTTTTCATCATCGAGTGTTCTTCTGGCCTCTTCAAGGATTTCATCGACAGTCTCGTTTTTATAGCCGATGTAATTCGAACCGCCCTTTGCGATCTGGCTTGAATGCCAGATCTGGTAAGGGTCTGTTTCCACATCGCCCTGCCAGGCGAGGGTTGTTGCCTCGAAATCCTTGTTATGCAGCCTGTCGAGGAAAACCGACCATTCGAATGGATCAACCTCCATAATGATACCCGCCTGAGAAAACTGGTCTTTAAGCACTTTTGCAGTCTGTTCAGTAATCGGCGAGCCGCTGACAATCATAAGCTTAAACTTAAATTCTCGTCCGTTTTTATCTCTGATACCGTTGCCGTTTGTATCTTTCCAGCCTGCCTCACTGAGCAGTTCTCGTGCCTTGTCGGGATTGAATTCGAGAGGCTCAACATTCGGGTTGCACTGTGGACTTCCCGGGCTGAAAGGCCCGCTTACAATGCCTACAAGACCTTCCCAGATATGGTCTTTAATCTTCTCTCTGTCTATCAGATGTGTTAATGCATTTCTTACTTTGCTGTCTTGGAAAAGCTCGCATTCAAAGTTCCATGAAACGTATGTGTAGCTGTTGTCTGGAATGAGATATTTATATATGTTGAATTTTTTCTTGAACTGCTCGTCATCCTTATAGCTTGTGTACTGCTCTGGAAGAGGAGCCATAACATCAATCTGACCGGATTTCAATGCAGTTAGGGCAGCCATATCATTGCTTATAAATTTATATATAAGCTTTTCGAAATTAACGCCTTCTCCCCAGTAGTTTTCATTTTTCTCGAGTACAATCTTATCCCCGACATCCCACTGACCGAAAACAAACGGGCCGCTGCCGACAGGGTCTGAAATATTCGAGTTGAAATCCTGAGCATCTTCATACTCGTAGATATGCTTTGGCACAATCGGCGTTTCACCTATCATACCGAATGCGAGGAAGTAAGGACGTTTCATATGGAAAACAACTGTTCTCTCATTAACAATCTCGCAGCTTTTGAAATCAACGAAGTAATTCCTTATATTTGCAGCGTCGATTTCAACGTCCATTATTGTTTCGTAAGTAAATTTCACATCCTCGGCTGTAACCGGCTCGCCGTCTGAGAACCAGATATCCTCCTTCAGACGGAATTCTATCTTCAGCCCGTCTTCCGATATATCCCAGCTCTCTGCGAGAAGGGGCTGATATTCAAGGCTGTCGCGGTTACGCCTGACAAGGGTTTCAAATACAAAGCAGTTTTTCGAGCCAACAATAGTATCTGCATAGGCGTCTTTTGAGGTAATGGGGTTTAGAGTGGGAGGTTCAGAACTTAATCTCCATATAAGCCAGCCGCCGTCTTTTGCAGAAGCCTGAGCCGAATCGGTATCAGAAGCCGGGCGATATACCCTGCTGTTTTTTCCCGAGACCTTCTTTTCAAGCTGATTAACCCTCTCAAAGAGCCTGTCGGACTGTTTCATCTCAAGCCCCTGGAGGAATACAAGAATAAGCAGAATCAATACTACAAAGAACTTAAAGACGCTGGACTTTCCCGTCATTTGAGAGCCTTCCCGTGATTATGTCAGTTTACCCGGTTCAGATGCCTAAGCTTTTTGGAGCCTGCCCGGAGGGGTAAGTGAAGCCGAGCTGCTGAGGCAGAAGTCCTTCAGTGTCGGCGCCTCCGAAAACCTTGGTGTAGCTTTCCTGAAGAGCCTGATAATCCTGCTTTCCTATTGCGGATGTTATAGAGGAATCGTTTATCCCTAAATCAGGCAGGATATTTTTTTCAATCTCACTTATAAGAGCGGCCAGCTGCGCCTTGCTCTTTGCCTCAAGCATATTGTCGGGGCTTAGTGCAATGGAATATTTTTCAACTATGTAAGCAAAAGTTTGGGCGAAAGGTTCTTTCAGGCTGTCGCTGCCTGTCTGAATCCTTGAGGCGGCAGCTTTGAACAGCTCAGCATCGCAATACTCATTCCTCGCCTCGCCCTTTGAATAAATTTCCATCCTGTTATTCATAAGGCTCTCAAGCATTTGGTCTGCAGCATCATTATTGAGCTCAACGCAGAGCTTGGAGAGAATTCTTCCTACAAGAGCGGTATCTTCCTGATTAGCCATCTCTCTGAGATCTGCTAAAAGCTCTTCAGCGCCTTGTCCGCCCTGCTTTATAGTGCTGATATTATTCGGGGTTAGACAGATTTTTACCGCCCAGTATCTTGAAGAAGGCTGAGAAGACTTTGAAAGAGAGCGGGCGAACTGGAAAAACTCAGAACTGTCAAGCTGGGAAGCCATCCTCGCCATCATAACCTGAAAACCCGCTGCGAAAGTCTTGTCTTCCCAAGTGTCAACTACATTCATTACTGAAGCAATATTTTCCTTGAGAGTTTGGGCAAACTGACTCTTATACTGCTGCTGGTCTTCTTTGGGCTTTCTTAGAGTAAGCTGGTCCATAGCCTTTACTGCCCCTGAGAGGTCGTCAGCATTGAGCATTTCATCAAACTGCTGGTCTATAAAAGCCGCAAGGGTTTGAGCATCTTCTTCACTTAGAGAAGATTTAGCTCGAATGTCATCAATCTGTTTTGTTGTTACAGCAAATGAACAGCCTGCAGCAAGCAGGATAATAATAAGTTTTCTAAACATCATATACCTCATTAAAATATTCTGGCAATCGGGTATCATATTATCAATTTTTGTCGCTCTTTGTGAAGATATTTTATTTAATTCTTTGCTTACATCCAGAAAAAACCTTCGCTCTTCGGGAGAATATAGCGTATTTTTGTTGCATTAGAAGGAATAAAAATTATAATTTCCACACAGATTAGCAAGCTTTGAAGGCTTAGCCCGGCACGGGCCTGCGTAACGCTCGGCCGGGGCGTATGTTTTTAAAGTAACAAGAAAGGTTTCAAATGATAAACAAGGAAAAGAAAAGTCAAATTATCTCTGACTACCAGACAGACCAGAAAGACACTGGGTCTCCCGAGGTTCAGGTTGCGATTCTCACAGCGAGAATCAATGAGCTCACCGAACACCTGAAAACCCACAAAAAAGACCACGCTTCAAGGCGCGGCCTGCTGAAAATGGTGGGTACAAGGGCATCTCTTTTGAAGTATATTGCTAATAAAGATGTTGAAAGGTACAGATCGCTTATAAAGAGGCTCGGACTGAGAAAATAATGTCTGACTTGTATAAAAATTAAGATGTATTAAGGCGCGGGCAGGATTATATTATGCTGCAAGCGCCTTTTCTGTTTGTAAATTTTTAAGTGCGGGATGTGTCCTGCAGATTTGAATGTAAATTAAGGAATTAGTAAATGTTTGAAATTCACAAAGTTGAAAAAGAAATCGCCGGCAAGAAACTCTCTATCGAAACAGGTTTGCTTGCCAATCAGGCCGACGGTGCTGTTACAGTAACTTACGGAGAGACTGTAGTTTTTGCATCAGCATGCAGTACGGACGCAAAAGAAGATGCTGATTATTTCCCTCTGATGGTTGACTACAGGGAACGTCAGGTAGCTGCGGGTAAGTTCCCGGGCGGGTTTATGAAAAGAGAAGGACGCCCTTCAAGCAGAGAAATGCTGATTGCACGCTGCGTTGACCGTCCAATCCGTCCGCTCTTTCCGGAAGGCTACTTCGATGAAGTGCAGATTATGGTAAACGTACTCAGCGCAGATCAGGAAAACGACCCTGACGTTCTTGCTATAATCGCCGCCTCTGCTGCGCTTACAATAAGCACTATACCGTTCCAAGGGCCTCTCGGAGCCTGCAAAGTAGGTATGCTGGAGGGCAAACTGACAGCCTTCCCCACAGTTTCACAGATGCAGAATTCCGATCTAGACCTTATGCTCGGCGGAAGAGAAAACAACCTTAATATGATAGAGGTTGAAGCCGATGAGATAAGCGAAGAGAAGATGGCTGAGGCAGTGAAATTCGGCCAGAGCATTAACGGCGAGATCTGCAGAATGATTAATGAGCTGCAGAAAAAATGCGGTAAAGAAAAGATTTGCAGCCTCAGGGAAGAAAATGCTGATGTTGAAGCCAAAATCCGCGAATACGCAGCGGACAAGATAGCTGAAGCGAAAAAGATTGAGGGCAAACAGGACAGACAGGAAGCTCTCGATAAGATTCAGGAAGAGCTAAACGCCCAGCTTTGTGAAGGCGAGGAGCCTGTGAGCACAGAGATGGAGGTGAACAGTCTGCTCGATAAGCTCGAAAAAGAAGTTACAAGAAAAATGATTCTCGATGGCGCTAGGCCGGACGGAAGAGATTACGATACAATCAGAGATTTGGACTGCCGTGTCGGGGTTATTCCGAGAGTGCACGGTTCTTCACTGTTTACAAGAGGCGAAACTCAGGCACTGATTTCTGTAATTCTCGGCACAGGCAAAGATGAACAGATCGTTGACGGTGTGCACGAGGAATTCGGACAGAGATTTATGCTCCATTACAACTTCCCGCCTTATTCTGTAGGCGAGGTTCGTTTCATAAGAGGGCCCGGAAGGCGTGAAATAGGCCACGGAGCTCTTGCAGAGAAGTCTCTGCGTGCTGTTATCCCGTCTGAGGATCAATTTCCTTACACCATCAAAGTTGTATCGGATATTACCGGTTCAAACGGCTCAAGCTCAATGGCGAGCATCTGCGGGGGCTCTCTGGCACTGATGGATTCAGGTGTGCCGATTAAAAAGCCAGTGGCAGGAATTTCCGTAGGTATGGTAAGCGATGAGGATAAATATCAGCTTATTACAGACATCCTCGGCGAAGAAGACCATTTCGGCGATATGGACTTCAAAGTAGCAGGTACTACTGAAGGTATCACAGGAATCCAGCTTGATCTCAAAAAGCATGAGCTTCCTCACGAGATACTTGTAGAAACACTGGAAAGAGCAAGAAAAGCAAGGCTCAAAATTTTAGAATCGATGCGAGCAACAATCTCTGAGGCAAGGCCTGAGCTGAGCAAGTATGCACCGAAGCTCACTTCTATTCAGGTTGACCCTGAGGTTATAGGAAAGATAATCGGCCCGGGCGGAGCTACAATCAAGGCTATTCAGGAAAGAACAAACACTAACGTTGAAATAGATGACAGCGGAAAAGTTACAATCAGCACCACTGAAGGCGACGGGCAGATAGAAGCAGAAAGGCTTATAAAGGCTATTACAGAGAAGCCCAAGATAGGCTCTATTTTCAAGGATGCTGTCGTTGTATCTATAAAAGAATTCGGCGTGTTTGTGGAGATTGCTCCGGGCGTTGAAGGGCTGTGCCATATCAGCGAACTGAGCGACGGTTTCGTCAAGAATGCCAAAGATATATGCAAAATCGGCGATATTATGCCGGTGAAGCTCACCGAGATAGACAGGCAGGGAAGACTGAAATTCTCAAGAAAACAGGCCGTCGCCGAGGTTGAAGGCGAGAGCAAAGAAGAATAAGATGAGCAGCTGAGAAACTTCTCATAAGAAAATCGAAGGGCGGAATATTCCGCCCTTTTTAGTTTTAAATCCTAAAATTATAAACTTAACAAATCTGCTTACCATTCTCCGCCAAATACCCTTAGTCTTTATACAGGTAAATACACTGTTTATTTTAAAATTTAATCGCTATTTACCCCTAAAAAGAAAAATGAATTGAAACCCTTAAAACAAGAAGCTAATATAGCTATATAAGTTGTTTACTATTTGCTTAAATTTTTAAGGGGAAACATTATGAAAACGTTAAAGGTTTCTGTCTGGCTTACGCTGACTGCAGCATCTTTAAGCTGGGCATCAATTCAAATTAATCATCAATGTACAATTACCTCCACCTTCCCAATCCATCATGCAAAGATATCCGCAGCTGGCAATATAGCGGTTTTGGGCAGCGAATATAGCAGAAATATCAGAATATACGATGCATATACAGGGCAGCTTAACGGGCAATACACCCTGCCTGAAGATTGCGAAACCGAATCTTTAGCCTTATCTGCTAATGGCCAGATTATAGCTGCAGGTGTGCAGGGAAGCGATGATATTTACATCCTAAACAGTTCTGGAGGTTTGATAAACAGCTTTTCAGCAGCTACTCTCAGCAGCCAAGGCTGGAAAGTTAGCATTACCAATGACGGTTCAACTATCTACGCAGGGGTACATAACCAATTTATTAAATTGCGTGTGAGCGATGGTACAATTCTTGAAAACAAGACCATCGAAACAGACGTCTGGTCGATTTGGGAAGTTTCGTTAAGCGAAACAGCCGGCAAGGTTCTTCTGCGAACTAACAGCGATATTATCATAACTGACACCTCTGGCAATGTGCTTTCAAATTATGATATTGTCGAAGGCAATAATATGACAAGCGGCGATCTTTCACCTGAAGGAGATATGTTTGCAGTTCAATACAACGACCCGGACGGTGAATACAGAAATGAGCTATACACAATAAACGGAACTGAGAAATGGAGCGAAGCTAACACCTACTACTGCAGACGTATATCGCTTGATTCTAACGGCTATACATATTTTACCGACGCTGATGGTTATCCATGTTTTTATTCTGAATATGGCGGCAGAGCAGCTCAGTACGGCGATATTCATTACGGGAACATTGTAGATTCTATTCCCAGCGGGATGAAAGTTATTACTGCTTCTTCAAATTCAACCACAGCAAAGGTTTACAACATTTACGATATATGGACATCCTACGATGACCTGCCGCGGCCTGAATTTAGGATAACAGACTACTACCCGGACGGGCGAGTGAATATTGAGCTGCTGAACTCAGAAGCCTACCCCGATCAGATGTTTGAAGAGGCTCCGGAGCTGGCGCCGTGCGGACTTAATTACAACTCAAGCAGATCTTGGGTGCTGTTTTACAATCAGGATGACCTTCTAATCTACGGAAGCTGTGCAATCGA
The DNA here is from genome assembly GCF_001997385.1 of Sedimentisphaera cyanobacteriorum. Classification (NCBI taxonomy): domain Bacteria; kingdom Pseudomonadati; phylum Planctomycetota; class Phycisphaerae; order Sedimentisphaerales; family Sedimentisphaeraceae; genus Sedimentisphaera; species Sedimentisphaera cyanobacteriorum. The sequence goes on from NZ_CP019633.1 coordinate 1,115,841, forward strand.
TTCAGCAGAAGATTTCAGAGACTTGAAATACCCAATTAACAGAGAAGACCATGAAGGGGTTTATATGCAGATTTGGGACAGAAAAGCTGATATGTACTATAATTCAAGGCTCCAGTATTTAGATGACATTCGCCCTGCTGCAGATGTGAACGGAGATTATCTCGTTGATCTCGGGGATGTTGCTTTGATGGCCAAAGACTGGCTGCGGGAGGTTCTTTCCTATGTTAATGTAAACTGGTGGGACATAGACGAAAGAGCAAGTGGGCTTTCATCGGATTCAATAGATGCCTCAGACGGAAATCGGTTTGGTATTGATTCGTTTTTCATCTACGAGACCAACGAAGGCAGATACGGAAAATTTATCATTGATGATTACGATGAATCTGATAATCACGCTATAACAATCTCTTGGAAGACCTACGATTACGACGGCAGCTTATACTCAGAGGGCTCAGGTCTTACGATAGTAGGAACCTACAGCGCAGATTTGGATGAGGGAGTTTTATCCCCTTACGGCAGCGGGAATCGTGATTTTTCTTGGACAATGTCCAGCTCAGAAACAAGATTTCTCACCCCTAAAAACGGAGCATCTTTTAAGATCATATACAGAGCGGATGCGGATTAAGCTCCAAGATTTTCAGCCGAAATTCGAACGGGCGGATTATTCCGCCCTTTTTTTAATTTACGAAACCTAAGATTACCAGCGAAATTATCCAGCCGGGTAGAGGTAATCCGGTATTTTCATCGGCTTGCCTTTACTGTCAACACAGGCTACGATTGTTTTGCCCTCAGCGACTGTCAGCTTTGTATCAGCCCTGAAAAGCGTGTATGTATGCTCAATTTTGGCCTTTGTAACATTACTGCATTCAGTTTTGAGCGTAAGCTGCTGGTCGTAGTATGCAGGCCTTCGGAATTTCACCTGAATCTCAGCAACCACCATCCTGCAGTTATTCTCCTCTAAAAATGAATACGCCATTCCGTTCTCACGCAGCAGCTCTGTTCGGCCTATCTCAAAGTATATTGGATAAACGCTGTTGTGTACTATTCCGCCCTGATCTGTTTCGGAGTATCTGGGCACAATTTCAGTTTCTGTTACTGGTTTGTGTATTTTACCTGAAGACATTATAATATAACTCATAAATTTTTGATTTATTGTTTTTCTCTTGCCAAAAAGACATAGATTGTTAAAGAATATAAAAAATGAGAAGTTATGCAAATAAAAATGTGTTTTCCTGCAAGAAATGCGGAAAAGAGATCGCCGGACTGAAAGAAAACCCCCATTTCCCGTTCTGCAGCAAGAGGTGCAGATATATGGATCTGGGCAGCTGGCTCAGCGAGGAATATACATTGGAAAAGCAAGAGCAGGAATATTTTGATACCGGAGAACAATTATGAACAGCGAATCCGGCACTAACAGATGTCTCAGTGTTTTTTTTAGAAACCTATACTTCACCCAAATATTCAAGGCCTTCAGAGTTGCTATAAACCCTTCGAGGCTTTTCATAGCCTTTCTCGGGGTAATACTTCTTATAGCCTCAGGCTATCTCCTTCAAAACCTTGAGAGAGAAGTGAAAATAATTAATAAAGAGGAGGCTGAGAAATTTCACCCGGAAGTTGCCGACGTTAGCGAAGGCAGCTCTCCAATAACGGAGATAGATGTATATCTAAGCAAGCCCCACGAACTGCACAAATTCGCGAATGCAGAGTTCAGCAGGGAGATAGGCGTTTTCAGGGCTTTGGCTTGGAAGGTCTCGGGCAGCATCAATTACATCACTCTGGAAAGCGTAAAGCTCAATGCCCTCGGTATTTTTACAGAGCTTGGCAAGCTTGCCAAAACATTTTTCTGGTCTGTTAAATTTTACCCGCTGTTCGCAATCCCCTATTATCTTCTTTCAGTTTGTGTGCTTGCCTTTTTCGGAGGGGCGGTATGCAGAAGCGCGGCTATAGAGCACTGCTCAGGCACGAAAACCGGTCCTGGAGCAGGTCTCAGGTTTGCTTATGAAAAGGTCTGGGATATGCTTTGTGCCCCTCTTGCTCCAATCGTGCTTATGATATTTCTCGGGTTTATAATATTTCTTGCAGGAGCGGCCTGCCGACTGCCTGCGGTGGGAGATTTTATCTTCGGTTTCTGCGCAGTATTCGGGCTGATAATCGGGTTCGTAATAACGCTTATTCTCATAGGTTTTATTGCAGGCGTGCATCTGATGGCTCCTACTATTGCAGTGGAAAATTCAGATTTCAACGAGGCGGTAAACCGTTCATACGGCTATGCCTATACAAAGCCTTGGTATCTGCTTTTCTATTCGCTTATAAGCATATTTTACGGGGCAATATGCTATATGTTTGTTAGGCTTTGCGCATACCTAATGCTCAGAATCACTTACGCATTCTTTGAAGTTTCAGCCCTAAGCGGAGACTGGGGGCTCAGGGAACATTGGGCAAGGCCGGTATTCTTCAACCTCAGCGGGACGATGGGTTCAGGCACAAATTTCGGCTCCGAACATTTGCTTCTGAATATTGCAATAATACTTGTAATCAGCGCTATCGCAAGCTTTATGGTAAGCTTCTACTACTGCTGTTCGACTATCATATATACACTGCTTAGAAAAAAGGCAGACAGTGAGCCCATAGATAAAATATTCCTTTTCTCAGAAAACAGGAAGCATGAATTGTCAGGAAAAGATGCAAAGCAAGAAAGCTGAATCAGCGGTATGTTCTGAGCATATCGAGAAGGCTGGCCATATCCTGATATAACGGCGCCTCGAAGCTCATCCTCTCCCCAGTTCGGGGGTGGTTTATCTCGAGCCAGCCTGCATGGAGGGCTTGGCGGTTAATCAGAATATCCTGCGGGCTCGGCAGTTCATTCTTAATCTGCCAAGGGTAAACAACCTTCCCGCCGTATATACGGTCTGCAACTATCGGATAGCCCAAATGAGACATATGAACGCGAATCTGATGCGTTCTGCCTGTGTGTATGTCTATTTCCACATACGCATAGCCGTTGAACCTCTCAAGCACCTTATAAACCGTAATAGCCTTTTTCCCCTCTTCTGAACGGACGGCGAATTTCTCACGAACTGTTGGGTGCGGGCCGATCATATTCTTTATCATATCGCTGTCGAGCTCAGGGGTGCCGTGCACTACAGCAAGGTATTTTTTCTTTGTAGAGCGGTTCTTGAACTGCTGGGCAAGGTTGTACTGGGCATCGTCGTTTTTAGCAACGATAATGCAGCCCGTAGTGTTTTTATCCAGCCTGTGTACTATCCCGGGACGCATCTTCTCACTGCCGGAAGAAAGCGTTTTGCAGTGGTATGCAAGGGCATTTACAAGAGTGCCGGACTTGTAGCACCTCGCAGGGTGCACCACCATCCACGGCATTTTATTCACTACGATTATATCATCATCTTCATAGAGAATGTCAACAGGTATATCTTCAGGCACAACTTCCTGATCTACAGGAGGAGGCAGAGTAATTTGAATTATATCATCCTGATTAAGGCGGTGAGATATCTTTACCGGCTCGGCGTTGACAAGAATCTCTCCTGAACGAATCAGCCTTTGAACTAGAGTCCTTGAAAAGCAGTTGAACCGTGTGCTCATATACTGGTCTATACGCCGGAATTTGAGATTCGGACCTACCTTGAGGCAGATCTGCTCGCCGCCCTGGTAATTATCCAAAAGAATCTGGAGCTCAGTAGCGTTAGCAAACCTGCCTTCAGGCGTCCAAATCTGGTTGTCTTCTATATCTGTCTGATTGCGATGCTTTTCGCTGGTATTCATAACTGTGTGAGGTTAGAATTAAAATAAATAATCTTTGACGCCGGCTTACGTATGAGGACGCCACGCATAATTCTTACCTCAAATCAGGAACTTTGTTCATTTTCCTGCTCAGGAGCATTTTCAGCAAAATTGAAATCGGTTTTCAAATCTGAAATGAATTTTAATCTTTTCTCAGCAAGCTTAGGTAAAGCCGTATCGGCATATTTCTCGCTCGTAACGAGCTTGCCGAGGATGTTTGAAGCCTGATCAAACTGTTCAAGGTCTATCCTGCAAAGGGCGATTCCAAATTTGGCCATCCCGTCCACAAGCGGGTCTTCTTGAGCAGTTTTTTCGGCCTTTTTGTACATCTCGAGCGCCTCATTTATCTCGTTTTTTTCTGCTCCCTGTTTCCAGATTGAAGCACGCATCGCATCAGCGGCCTTAACGTAAGCAAACCCCCTCTGCACGGGAGAGGTGAGATTATCTGCCTTAGAGATCGCATCTTCTATCAGCGGGTCCAGAGCGCTTGGCTCTGCCTCACCCTGCCTGATTTCGCCGAGTTTGGTATTAACCTGCTGGAATATATCATTAACCGCCGCCTGCTGCTTAACATCCGGCCTTACAGGCTCTTCCTTGGCAAGCCACATAATTCCCGCTGCCACTATAAGGCAAATGCTGATTATTTCCCTTATATATTTCTTTATAAACCCAGGCGCTTTTTTGATAAATTCCTCAAAATCGTTACGCTTTAACTCATGGCGTTCTTCAGAATCCATTATTCAACCCTTATTAAACATCATATTTAAATTCGATTACAAAACGGTTATTATAGAAACTTTGCTTTTGGCTTGCAATACTTGTTTAACACTTATAAAATTTAACTGGATTACAGATTACGAAAACGCTAAAACCTCTGCACGCTTTTTTTCGTACTTATCGGCGGAAAAAGGATTAGCAGAATCAGCAACAGGAAAATAATATGCAAAGAAAAAATTTTTTATTTATTGCCCTTTCAGCCTCTTTACTCCTTGCAGCAGGCAGCTTCTGCAAGGGTTCAGACATAGACACTTCAAAATATATGCCTCTTAAAGAAGTTAAGGCGGGTATGGAGGGTTATGCCCTTAGCGTTTACAAGGGCACGGAAATTGAAAAATTTCCCATCAGAGTTGTCAGTGTGATGGAAGACTACCGCCCCGGGCAGGACGCCTTCCTGATAATGGGCACCGGCAAGAAATTTAAGCATACAGGGCCGGTTGCCGGTTGCAGCGGTTCTCCTGTAGTAATAGAAGGCCGGATAGCCGGAGCACTGGCCTTTGGCTGGTCTTTTCCGAAAGACCCCCTTTACGGCGTAACGCCTATAGAAGAAATGCTCGCTATAGACAAGCGCAAAAAACAGCTTAAAATAATCGAATCTCCTTCAAGCATAGCCAGCCTTACAGACGACAAACTCAACTACAAGGCAATCTGCGGAAAGATTAATGCTAAAGCTTCAAGTATGCTCGGAGGTGAGGGGAGCCTGATATGCTCATCATTCAGGCCCAACACCATCTCAGGTCTTGAAGGGCTCTCGGCAGATAATATGCTTTACAATGCAGCTGGTGCGTCCAGCACTTCAAACGCCTTGCCGAATTTCGAACCCGGGTCTGTGATATGTGTTCCGCTTGTGGACGGGGATATAAAAATGAGCGTAGTGGGCACACTAACCGCAGTTGAAGACGATAAGATATTCGCATTCGGCCATCCTTTCACGGGTGAAGGCAGGGTAGAACTGCCCTTCTCGGCCGGCGTTGTGCATACGGTTGTGGCCAGTCAGCAGAGGTCGATGAAGCTTGCAAGCTCAACAATACCTGTAGGCACGCTTACAGCAGATGAAGAAACCGGCATATACGGCGAGATCGGCAAAAAACCGCCGCAGATAAAAATGACTTCAAAAATCTTTTCATACGACACCCCGAAAACAAAGGTTTATGAATGCCTGCTCGCAGACCATCAGATTTTCTCGCCAATGCTTGCTCAAAGCATTATCACCAGCACCGCTGCTAAAAATTCAGAGCCTCCCGAATTCCACTCAGTTTACTACAAAGCGGTATTAAACGTGGAAGGAATCGATGATATTGTTATCGATAATATATCAAGCGGTTCAGGGATGAGAACCGCTGCCTACGAGGTGGGCGGAATTTTAGGCTTGCTTCAAAGCAACGAATTCCACAGGCCGAAAATACACAGCATAGATTTCACCTCTCGAATTGAAAACAAAAACATACAAGCCAAGATCACTTCTGCAGAAGTTAGCGATCTGGAAATTCAACCGGGGGACAATGTAAATATCGATCTTATGCTTGAGAAAGAATTTGAAAAGGAAAAGAGAGCTCAAATTTCTCTGAAGATTCCTGAAGACACCTCTCCGGGAGAAAAGGAGATTCTTATCTCAGGGACCACTCAATACAAGGCGTTTGTAAATAAAATGGAGCCTGACAGACCGCTCTACGACGATTTCGACTCAATGATCAGCGCTATTAGAAAAGACATGAGCTTCGGGAAGCGCATTGGGCTGTATGCCTATATGAAAACCCAGCGCAGCGGCATAAGCTACGGCAAATTCAATATGGCAAACCTGCCCGACAGCAGAGCAGCTGTTATCGCTAATCCAAAACGGAATTATAAAGTACAGCCTGTTTACGACTGGATAAGCAGCAAACTTGACGTACCATACATCATAAACAACAGTATAAAAGTAAAAATAGAGATACTAAACAAGAGCGAAAAGTAACGGGAGAACCTTAATGAGATACGCCGGAAAAATTTTATTCTGCATAGCTTTTACAGCCTCAGCATTTGCAGTAAATTCAAAACTTTACAAATTCGACACAGCAATGGATTTTACTGCCGGTGAAACCGAAAACACGGCAATAGATTCCGAGGGAACTCTGCACCTAAACAAGAAGCATAAACTGCTTGCTGATAAGCTGGAAGATGTATGGGCAGTAAATGATATAGTTGTTATTGAAGGCGAGGTCTTCGCTGGTACAAGCCCGAATGCAGGACTTTTCAGAATCACTGATAAAAAAGCTGAATCTGTTTACCGCTCTGAAAATAAAGATGCCAAGCCCGTTGGGCCCGTAAAAGAAGAAAACGGCGAAAAAGAGGATAAGGCTGATAAGAGCAAGTCAGAAGAAAAAGAACAGGTTGTAAACGAACATATCTTTGCTGTTGAGAAAGGCTTTGAGGGCAAGCTAACCGCAGGAATCAGCGGGGAAGAATGCAGGATTCTGGAATTCGAAAAAGACCTCAGCAACCCTGATACTCTCTGCAAAATTGAAGATGCGGCCTTTATATTCGACCTCAAATTTCATAACAACAGCCTTTATGCTGCCACAGGGCCGAATGGCAAGATTTTTAAGATATCTCCCGAAGGTGAGACAGAGGTATTCTTCGACAGCATAGACCGCGGGATAACCGTTATGGCTTTTCATAAAGGCAAGCTCTATGCCGGCACGGATAAAAGAGGCCTGCTCTACTGCATTGATATGGAATCTAAAAAGGGAAGAGCTCTTTTCGACTCGCCTGAGATGGACATAACATCAATAAATTTTGATGATGAAGACAACATCTACATAACAGCAGCAATTGAAGACCCTTCTGCTGAAAGCAGCAACGGAGCTGATATGCCCGGTTATATGCCTCCGCACCCCAAGGAAAGCAAAGATGAGAAGGACGAAAAGCTTTTCACCCTCCAAAACGGCGGCCTGCGTTTGAAACTCGCAGCCACTGCCAAAAAAGACATGCTTGAGCGGAAAGAAAACGGAGGCGATCAGAAAGAAAAGGTAAAAAGCGCTTTATACAAAATAGCTCCGGACGGAATCGTTTCTGTTCTCGGGAAAGGCAGCGGCGTTTTTCTCGATTCTATAATGCACAAAGGCAGGCTGTGGGTAGCTGACGGCAAAGACGCTTCGCTCTCACAAATCGACACCGATAAGATAGTAATCGAAAATGTTTACAGGGATAAGGTGTCCTCTGAGATCACCTCTCTTTACACCTCGGGCGGCAAAATCTATGCTGCCACAGCAAATCCGCCGCGCATTATTGAATTTTACAAAGGACTCAGCTCTGAAGGCTGGTGGCAGTCTGATACGATAGATGCCAAACAGCCTTCGAAATGGGGCTCTGTAAAGCTGGAGGCAAAAATTCCGGAGGGATGCGAAATTCAGTTCTCCTCGAGGGGTACAAACGTGCAGAACGCAAGAGAAGAAGATTTCACCGAATGGACAAAACCGCTGTCTGCTCAAAGCGAAAAGCCTGCAATCGAAGGCAGCCACAGATTCCTTCAGCTTAAGCTGATGCTCAAGGGAATGGAAAACCGCTCGCCGAAGGTGAATGCCGCGGCAGTGGCGAGCGTTGTAAGGAATATTAAGCCGGTAGTGGCGGCGCCTATGATAAAATCCGAAGAGAAGAAAACCGAGGCCGTTATCGCAATACCTGCCAAAGACGAAAACGACGATGAGCTCGTATTCAGCATTGATATACAGGGCGAAGATTCGAAGAGATGGGTGAATATCGAAAAAGACCACAAGGAAAAGAAGTTCAAGTGGGACACATCAACCGTACCGGACGGAATCTACAAGCTCAGGGTTACAGCGAGCGACAGGCTCAGTAACGGTCCGGAAAATGCTCTGGAATCAGTGAGCACAGAAACTGAATACATCGTTGACAACACCCCGCCTGTATGCACCGGACAGAAGGCTGCAGTTGAGGGGAAGAAAGCAGAAATAAATTTTGAGCTTACAGACAAATATACCGTTATAGGCAAAGTGAGCTATACGCTCAACAGCAGTGATGACTGGAATACAGTGATCCCCGATGACTTGCTCGCTGACTCTAAGAAAGAATCTTTTACGATAAACTTAAGCGGACTCGAAAAAGGCGATAACATCCTTGCTGTCAAATACGCCGACGAGGCTGGAAACAGCGCTTATGAACGTTTTGTACTGGAAGCGGAATGAGCATCAGAACAGTTCAATATTTCCGTGTTGTACAAGCAGTTAGGCAGCTCTGCATAGACAGCTGCTATGAGCTCGGGGAAGACGTGCTGGATGCCTTAAAGCAGGCCTTGGAAAACGAGACAAACCCCACTGCAAAGAGCGTATTGGAAAAGCTTTTGCAGAATGCTCAAATCGCATCAAATGAGCGGATTCCGATATGCCAGGATACCGGCTTGGCCGTTTTTTTCGCAGAGCAGGGAGCAGATGTCAGAATCTGCCCGCCGGAGGATAAGCCTGAGGCAGCACTCGAAGATGCAATCAATGAGGGAGTTAGGCTTGGATACACCGAAGGACTTCTGAGAAAGAGCGTAGTGTCAGAGCCGCTTTTCAGCAGAGAGAACACCGGCGATAACACCCCTGCAATTATACACCACAAAATAACTTCGGGCGATAAACTCGAAATATCCGTTATAACAAAAGGCGGCGGCTGCGAGAACAAAAGCCGGTTTAAGATGTTCAACCCCACCGCCTCAGCGGAAGAGGTAGGCCAGTGGATCTGCAGAACAGCTCAGGAAGCGGGGGCTAATGCGTGTCCTCCGTTTGTGATTGGCGTGGGAATTGGCGGAGATTTTGAGCTGTCTGCGATTTTGAGCAAGAAGGCTCTTCTGCGCAGCCTTAAAGACAAAAATCCAAACGAAAAATACGCCAAACTCGAAGATGAACTTCTCGAAAAGATAAATCAGACCAACGTTGGGCCTCAGGGCTTCGGGGGACTTACCACAGCCCTCGGCGTAAAGATTGAATACGCCCCCTGCCATATAGCATCCCTGCCTGTTTCAGTGAATATTGAGTGTCATGCGCACCGGCACAAAAGCGTAAGCCTTTAGTGAGGTCATCTTTTTCTGTTCCTGCTTGCCGCCTTTACAACAAGCTGCTCAATTTCCACCTTCACCCTCGCCTGGCCGGTTTTGCTCTGGTAGTCTATCCTTCTAAGAGCCTGTATAACCTCTGCGATATTCACTAAAGGCCAGTTTCTCAGTCCTCTGAAAAACTCTTGGCGTTTGTATCTTATGCCCAGAGCCTGCCCCGCTCCAGCCTCGCTTTCGCCTTTGCCCAGCATAGCCTTGGCCTTAAACATACGCCTGAAATGAAACGCAAACGCGCCTACCGCTGTGTATTCTGCGTCTTTATCTGAGGCGAATAGATTCCTCAGTCTGCTCACTGCCTGCCCCGCCTGCCCGCTGGACATCGCATCAATAACATTAAACACCCCGAAGGTTCTGTTCGCCCCGCAGAGGGCTTCTACGTCCTGGTCTGTAATGGTATCTCTATCGCCTGTATAAACAGCGAGCTTTTCAACCTCGTTTGCTATCATCTGAGGCTCTTCGCCCGCAAATTCAATGATAAGCCGACCGGTTGCTGCGGAGAGTTTCTTGCCGCAGTTTGCCTTTGCATACTCGGAAGGATAAGAAACTATCTCTTTGAATGAGGGCTTGCTGACCTGCCTCAAATCGCCGGCAGATTTTATCTTTTTGGCAATTCTCGTATTGCTCCTCAGAGCAGAAGCCGTGAGAACAAGAATGCCCTTAGAGGCTGGCGAATCAAGATATTTTATCAGAAGCTCTGAATTGGAGCTGATAAAATTATCCGCCTGCCTTATCAGCACAACCTTCCTATCGGCAAGAAATGCCGGGGTTCTGAGCTCATCGAGAACCTCAGAGGCCTGAGTCTTATCGGGGTCTAAAACAACAAGCCCCATCTCCTGAGACTCAGGGGGGATAAGGGAGTTCACAAGCTTATCACAATCTTTGTTTACAAGAAAGGAATCCTTGCCCACAACTGCGTAAACCGGCGATAATTTTGTTTTGGTCTGTGCTTTTGCCATACGCTAAATGATATTGTTTATAATCGATGCTTCAATTAAATTACCAAACTATTGAAGGGTTTGTCCGAACTTTATGAACAAGCCCCCTAAACAGCTGCAGAAGCTGCGGCGGCAGCCGAAACGTTATGCAGAGTTCCACATTTGGGGCATTTTACTTTCTCGTGCTTATAATCCGGCGGTATCTTCAGCTTGAGCCCGCAATTGCATGTCAGGAATCTGAAGCTGTTTGCGGCCATAATCATATTTCCGACTTCCCTTGCCTTTTCTTTTCCGCTCATTTCATTGAGCCTCTCGGCGGGCGAGCGTTTTGAAACAGCCTGCTCCTTTTCGAGCTCACCCTGCGGGATAAGGCTGGATTTTTTACCCTCATGCGCTTGTGAATAAGATTTCTGATAATCCTTGTATGACGCTCCATGGCTCATATTGCGGAGGATTCGAATTCTCTCTTCTGTAGGAGGATGCGTGCTTGAGAGCGAGCTGAATTTCATCGCATTGCCCTCTTGAGGATTGTAGATATACATCGGCGCCTTAACCTTGCTGGTTTTCTCGGGGACAACCTTGCCCTTGGAAATCTTATCCAGAGCGTTTGCGAGACCTTCAGGATATCTTGTAAGCCTTGCAGCCGAGGCGTCCGCTAGATACTCGCGTTTTCTCGAGATTGAAAAATACATAAGCTGAGCGAGGATTGGAGCGAGAATCGCAAGCACAAGAGCAAGCAGAAGCATTGCAACCTGAGCGCCTCCGCCACCGCCGCCGGAAGATCTGTTTCTGGAGGAATACCTCCCGCCACCTCCGAGCATACCAAAACGGAATGTCCAGAGAAGCCCCTCGGACAGGAAGACTATCGTGCCGAGCATTATCCCGCAGTATGTCATATACAGAACGTCGCGGTGGAGAATGTGGGACATCTCGTGCGCAACAACGCCCTGAAGCTCGTCCCTGTTCAAACGGGACATAAGACCTGAGGTTACCGTAACGCAGGCGTTCTCGGGCTTTGTGCCTGTTGCAAAGGCGTTCATATGATTTTCCGGAATCACATACACCTTAGGCATAGCAGGCAGACCTGAGGCAATCTTCATCTCCTCTACCACGTTGTAGAGCTGGGGGTAGTTTTCTTTGGTAACCTCAACCGCCCTGCTGCCGGCAAGAAAAACCTTTCCCCCCGAAGCAGCGGCAATCAGAAATTGAACCAGCCATATCACAAAGGCTGCAAGAATGCCGAAATACCCGCCGTAAACGGGATCAATATACATACCGATAAACCAGCCGAGAAAAAGCATAAAACCAAACATAACGGTTATTAGAAAGGCTGATTTTCGTTTATTCGCTCTGATAAGTTCCCACATCAAAAATATCCCTTAGACCGCTTCAAAAGCGTGCAATCCTGTTTTAATAAAATTTCATCCCGTAGATTTCACAATAGGCCCAACATCATAGATTCGGTTTTTCTGCTTTTGCGCGGCCAAATCGTAAGTTATCTGCCCGTTGAGCCAGAACTGAGCCGTAGCTCCAAACGCCTGAGAAAGCAGCGATGCGGTTTGCGGACTCACAGACCGCCTGCCTCTGCAAATCTCATTTACCCTGCGCAGAGCTGCGATAATATGTTTTGCCAGCTGCGTCTGGGTGATACCCAGCGGAGTTAGAAACTCTTCCTGCAAAATCCTGCCCGGGTGAAAGGGAATTGCCGGCAAATCTGAAAGTTTCATCTTTACACCTCTAAAATTTATCAGAAGCTCACTTCCGGGGCCTGACGCTCCTGCTCGTTTTCCACCTCGAAGTAGTTCCATTTAGTAAATCTGAAGATTCCTGCGACAATGTTCGAGGGGAACATTGAAATTTTATTGTTGTACGTCATCGCCTGATCGTTATAGCCCTGACGTGCGAAAGCGATTTTGTTTTCAGTGCTTGTAAGCTCTTCCTGCAGAGCGAGGAAGTTTTGGTTGGCTTTGAGGTCCGGGTAGTTTTCCACTGTCAGCAGGAACTGGCTCATAGCCCCGTTGAGCTTCTGCTCAGCATCAATTTTTTCATTGACATTTCCTGCCCCGAGAGCCCTGCTCCTTGCATCCACCACGCCCTGAAGGGTCTGCTGTTCGTGTTTCATATATCCCTTGGCAGTTTCCACAAGGTTCGGTATCAAATCATGCCTTCGCTTGAGCTGCACATCAATTTGAGACCATGCGTTTTTCACCTGATTGAGGAACCGCACAAGCGAGTTGTACATCCCAATCGCCCAAAGTATGAGCAAAACCAAAACAACGCCAATTACAATAAGAACAATCTGCGAGGTGTCCATTTCATTTTCTCCTAAATAAGCAAACTATTATTAAACAGCTATTATTTTTTTTCAAGATCTTCAAACATACTCTTCAAAAGAGAAGCGATTCTGCTTTCAGGACCTGAGGCAGCTAAGATCACCTGATGCAGCTCGCCTTCATCAAACCAGAGCCCGTGCCCAGCGGGGCAGGAGTCTATAAGCACCTTTTCGCTTCCCATATATACCTTTTTCATTTTACGCATACAAATCGGGCAGCGAAGGCTCTTTTCGCCCACTTCAGCCTTCTCAAGGGCAAGAGATTCGCCCGCCTCGCCCAGCAGAAGCTCAAGCTCGCCGCTGTCGAGCCAGATTCCGCTGCACTGCGCGCAGTAGTCTATCTCAACCTCATCGAGCTCAAGGATAATCATCGGTTCTTTACATACCGGACATTCCATATATCAGCCTTTAACAAGAAACTATAACAGTTTATTATAACAAAAACAGTATTTCTTAATACGCCAAATACAAATTGCAGTTCAAACCCATATCTCAGAATCGTATCTGTACATCTTGAGCCCCTCCTGAAAACTTTGACATGCTTCGCTGCGGCCATCCGACAGCTCCTGCATAATCCAAAGCGGATAGTCTGCCCCAGCCCTGAATGTGAGCGGTGCGCCGCCTCCGAACCTTGCGTTTATCTCAATAAAATACATCTGGCCTTCGGGAGTTTTTATAAGCTGAACGGTAAGCACGCTCTGGCCCGGGCGGAGCGTTGCTGCAAGAATTCGGCACTGGGATATGATTTCTTCATCGCAGGCGGTTTGGCCAATGCTAACCTCCCCTGCCCGAACAGAAATTCTTCTTCTCGGCACAACGCAGCGAACTTCATTATCCTGTGATGTAAAGATATCGCACGTATATTCGATGCCTGAGATGTACTCCTGAATAATGCTGTTCGGGATTTTTTTTGCGTAAAACAGCAGCTCTTCCCTGCCTGCAGCTAAAACCGTGTTCGTGCTTGCAGACCCGTCCCAAGGCTTAATGAAAAACTCATTGTCGTTTGAAAGAGCCGCCTGATCTAAAGTGAAAATCTTTGGGCAGTTCAGTCCTGCAGACCGGAGAAAATCAAGGGTTTTCCTTTTATCCCTTGCAATCTGAACTGCGGGAAGATTGGGCACAAAAACCGTGCAGCCGGCATCTTCAAATCGGGCTCTGTTCTCAGCGAGCAGAAGCAGATCCAGATCAATAGTTGGAATAAGCAGGTTTATATTTTCCGCTCTCACGATTTCCAGAAGCTCATCGAGATAAGAATCCGCATAAACAGGGCTCACCCTGAAGGCCTTGTCGCACGCCTGACCTGCAGCGCAGTCTTCCCCGCGCATATCAGCCCCGTTTACTGTAACCTTGAAACCGCCCTTTTGCCCAGCCTGTCTGAAAGATTCAGCGAGAGATACCCGCCTTCCGCAGGAGGTGAAAAGTATATTAAAACCGTCTTTGAGCATCACTAACCCTTAAAATCACTGTCATTGCGGGTTATTTTAGCTTTTTATGCCCATTTGGCAATATCGATAAAAAACTCAAAGACTTAATATTCTTAATATGGTTATTTAAAATATGGAACGGGTTTAGAACTCTTCTTGCCAGTTTACTGCAAGATTCGCAAAATCTTCCATATTAACTGCACCGTCTCTGTTGGTATCAGCACGTTCATAAAAATCATTAACTGAAGAAGCCTGATTTCTAAGCCAAACTGCAGACAGCTCGAGCAAATCTAACAAATCCACTTTACTGTCAACAGCCAGATCACCCAGCAAAGGTTCAGCATTGAAAACCAAAGTAAAAGGTTCAGAAGACTCATACTTGCCTTCAGAATCTGTCATCTTCCAAGTAACCCAATACAAACCGGTCTGATCAACAGCCTGAAAAGAAAGGTGCATATGCGGATCGTTTCTAAGCTCATGGATTTCGCTATGGCTGAAAGACTGCTCGGCTTGACTAATAGTGAAAGATGGATAGTTTTTGTGCACAACCCTCAACCCCGTAGATATTGAAATGCACTCTATACTAATCTTATAATCCTCATCAGGACTGCCATTAAGGGCTCTCTGCGGGTCATAGGTATAGCCTGCATCGGGGTTTGTCTGCTGGAATTGATCGAAACCGGGCTCACCAATACGCCATTTATAGCTCGGAAAAATACTTTCTGTAAGCAAGTAATACCAGCCTGTTGAGCTGCGGTATTTTTGGCGGCAGTCTGCAAAGAGCCTGTTATCGTCTTCTGTGTCTGCGATGCCGTCCTCATTTACTCCTATAATAATATGATCCAAAGGGCATTCCGCAGAAGCTGCTGAAAATGTCAGCAGAAATAATGAAACTGAAAGAAGTATTTTTTTGAATTTCATAATTTTTCCTCAAAATTTTTTACGGGTTTTCAGGCCATTTTGGCGCCGATTCAGGATACCAGAAGCATTTATCAGGCCAAGCATAAGTTGATTCAAACTCGAGAGTTTCTGCATGACCGTCAACGAATAGATAATTTGATTTTCCTATATGCCTGTCCCAAGCAATGAACTTTTTAGCATACTCAACTGATCCTTCCCAAGATTCTGGATGGATATGATCTGCCAAATGGAAATTTTTCGTATTCGGCGCTTCGCTTATCCAAATGCAGTGCATGGGTTTATGTATTGAGTCAATACTGTTGTATATGTTCGAGTCCCCTTTGTACCTGTAATTCACAGGGTCAAGAAGCGCATTTACTGCAAAGCTGGAATACCTTCTGCTTTTCTGCTGCTCCAAGGGCAGGCTCCAGTCCACGAAATTATCTGCCTTATCGCTCGGACAGCGAAATAGAAGCTGCTCGCCTGTATAGTCAGACAAAACCTTAAGCCAATAATCATCTGGATTTGTTATATGGCAGGAACTTGGAGGTAAATTGTTGTTATGGTCTATCAAATAAGACTGTACAGCTATCCCCATCTGCCTCATATTGCTCCTGCATACAACCTTTTTTGCCCGCTTTCTTGCAGCATTCAATGCGGGCAGAAGAATCCCTAAAAGCAGGGCAATAACCGAAATAACCACAAGAAGCTCAATTAGACTGAAACCCTGAGCTCTTCCTGCGATATTTTTTATATTGCCCTGCCGAGCCGTCTTATGATTCGTTAAGCTCTTCATTTCAACGTCTTCTTCTAAGCAGCCACATGCCGCCCGCACTGATAAAGGATAGTGATATTGGCTCAGGCACTGTAACAAATGAGAATTCATAATCATCGGAAGCACTGTACAATCCACCTTCATCATAAGCAGAAAAAGTTGCAGTAACCTCCTGCCCCATCTCGGGAGTAAGCCAGAAATTAAAGGTCATATGGTCATGAATACCCCATGCATTTTTCTCGTCCAGCCACTTCTTGGAAAGCTGATAGCTGTCTCCATCCTCCATAAGTGCAGGAGTGTCGTTGGGAAGAAGCATAAAGAAGTCTTCGGAGGCTACAGAAGTATCTTCTCGTTTGAGAAAAATGTCCCATTCGGGTGTTATGTTCTGGTTTACACTGTCCAAATTCCATTTTCCCTGAGGCCCGTGCGCAGAATGCCAACCGTCGAGATGCTGAACACCTCCGGGATCGCCGTATCCGCCTGCTTCACTGTACATAAAGCTGCTTGACCACAGCTGTTTCCCTGAAGAACCGCCCTTCATAACGGGCGAGCCGCCATCCATTACCGGAGTGAGCCTTAGGAATGTACTCCCGTCTGCATTGCTCCATTGAGGCCAGCCGGGAGTAGACGCTTTGGGGTGAGAAGGCGGCAGAGAAAAAAACCAAAGCTTATTATTATCTGCTGAATTTGTATCTTCAGCAAGCTCAGAGCTGCTAGGTGCAGACCAGTCCGGTCTCCAAGTTGGATTTACTCCTATATGAGTATGAGCCAAAGGACAATCTGCATATCCTGAAGATATAAACAGACAAAACAAAAACGACGCCAATATCTTAAATTTCATAGTAATCTCCTATACTAATTTTTAGCAGTATTTATGCGCAGCCTGAGAATTCCTGATTTATCAGGCTGTTGTTGGTGTTTGAATAAATAATTGCAGCAGTGTTAGTATGGAGGAGCTCGGGGATTGATACTGATCAGCTGGATTTGCTCAATCAGGTTTTGTGAGATGATTTCCACTTCCAGTGAGATATAATGCTGAAAGATTACAACATCCGGAAAAGCCTCAATGATTTTTCCAGGACTGATTAATAATTGCTGGCAGATTGGGCAGTGGCCGCAGTCGTGCTCAGATGAATCTGCAAGAAAAAGGTGCCATATAAATAATGTTCCGCTTAAATTAGCGAAAAACAATACCAAAGCGGCAATACATAATAATTTTTTGGTATTATTTATTCTCATATAATCCCTGAGCGAAGCATTCCGGCCCTATGCCTTCAATTACAGTTTTCTGCCTCAGAAATACCAAATCATCCCTTCGGCTTTCTATGAGAGGGATTTTTTCGTCATAAAGGCAGATTACCCTGCCGCATTTTATGCACTTAAAGTGCGGATGACACTGATGTTTGCTGCATCTGTCGGCCAGTTCATATTCACAATCGCGTTTATCAAGATAAGCCTTGTGAACAAGGCCCTTTTCACAGAACCTCTCAAGGATTCTGTAAACCGTAACCTTATCAATTTTTCGTGAGCCTAATGCACTTATTATATCACCCCTCGCCAATGGATTCTCAGCGCTGAGAAGAACTTTTAAAACTTTAATCTGTGATTTAGTACAGTTCAGCCCGTATTCTTTCAGCGTCTTCTCCGGACTATCATTTTTTCTTCTTAAATCCATAGTTTTTCCTGTTAGCATAAAATGCAATATAGTTGCATTTTACAGCAAAAAAACTCTAACTCAAGAAAAAATTAAATCAAAAACAGCTTGTAATATGAGATGCAGTTAAATGCCAGAAAAGCAATCCGGCCTCAGTTTTACTGAAAGCTTTCTGTCAGCATAAAGCGGTTTATTCTGCTCTGAGCACTTCGATAGGGTTCTGCTTTGCGGCTTTCATAGCGGGGTATGTACCGAAAACGATACCGATAGAGCATGCAATAGCAAACGCAACTATCATAATCCAGTATGAATAAACGACCGGCCAGCCTGCATAGTAAGAGACAGACTCTGCGAGGCCTATGCCCGTAGCAATCCCCACAACAGACCCGAGGGCAGTTAGGGTAACCGTTTCCACGAGGAACTGGAGAAGTATATCTTCCTTTTTTGCACCAAGAGCTCTTCTTGTGCCGATCTCTTTGCGTCTTTCGTAAACGCTTGCGAGCATAATATTCATAATCCCCACCCCGCCTACAATAAGCGAGATGCCGGCTATCGAGCCCATTACCACGGTAAATATCTGCTGGGTTTTCTGCCTCTGCTTAAATAGCGAAAACGGCACTATAACCTCCCAGTCTTTCTGATCCTTATGAACCTTTACCATATAGTTCTTTAATCTTCTGGCCGTATTGTTTATGAACTTAAGCTCTTTTACCTTCGCTATTATCAAATCATAATGAACAACGGTAATATTAACGCTTAGTCTCTTCATATCATACGAATAACCGTCATAGAGATCGGTAATAGTTTTCTGCGGCGCAATTATCATATCGTTGACGCTTCCCAGATTCGCCAGCTCAGAGCCTGAGGAGTCTTCGATTTCTCCAACTACCCTCCAGATCGAGTTTTTTGCCCTTATGGTTCTGCCAATAACATTTCTGCAGTCAAGGCCGAAATACTTCCTCTTAACATTCTTGCCCACAACGCATATTCTTGACTGAGTTTCTGCATCTACAGGTGAGAGCCATCTGCCTCTTATAAGCTCGGCTGATGTGGAATCCAGAAATGTTCTCTCCGCTCCAACCAGCTTCAAATCGAGCAGTGCAGTTCCTGAACGCACCTCCATTCTCGTATCAGTTACAGTTGTGATTTTGTCGATATTATCAAGCATACGAAAATGCTGCAGGTCTTTATCTGTGATGCCGAACTGCTCAACCATACTCTGATTCTGCCCGGAAGTTTCACTGCCCACATCAGAAGGCTTTTTGCTGTAAACGATAATGTTCTCAATACCCATAGACTGAATCTGCGCGAGGGACTCCTCACGGGCTCCTTCAGATATGGCAAGCATAGCTATCACGCTGGCAGTGCCGAAAATAACACCCAGAGAGGTAAGCCCGCTTCTAACCTTATGCTTGAAGAGATTATGCAGGGAAAGGCCGTATAGATCACTGAGTTTCATAATCCGCTTCCACCTTCCCGTCTCTGAGATACACAACCCTGTCGAAAAAACTCTCGTACTCGGGGTTGTGTGTTACTGCGATAATAGTTGTTCCGTTTTCATTGAGCTCCCGGAACAGATCCATAACTTCATTCCCTGTATTCTCGTCAAGATTACCCGTAGGCTCATCTGCAAGAATGAAAGTGGGGCTGTTGGATAGAGCCCTCGCTATTGCCACTCTCTGCCTCTCGCCTCCTGATAGCTCGTAGGGGCGGTGCTTGAGCCTGTGGCCAAGACCCAGACGCTCAGCCAGTTCCTCAGAGATTTTTCCCCGCTTCCTTTTTTGCATATTACCGTAAACGAGGGGCACCTCAATATTCTGAGCAACACTGAGATAACCGAAAAGGTTGAAGCTTTGAAAGATGAAACCGATTTTTTTGTTTCGCAGCTCTGCGAGCTTTCTGTCTCCAAGGGTGCTTGTATTGGAGCCTTCAAGGCTGTAGCTTCCTTTTGTGGGCAAATCAAGGAGACCCAGCACGTTCAGCAAGGTTGATTTGCCGGAGCCGGAGGCCCCCATAATCCCAAGATACTCTCCAGAATCTACAGAAAAGTTTATCCCCTTGAGCACCGGAACGTTTCTTGACTTGGAGATCTGGTAGCTTTTATGGATTTCACTGAGCTCTATAACAGAGTTCATTGTCTTCTCACACTCAATTAATTTTATTCTACAGGCTCAAACAGGCATACCTTGTCGCCGGCGTCAAGCCCTTTTTCTATGCTTACAAAATCATCATCTGCCGGGCCTATCTCCACATAAACTACCTCGGGGCTGCCGTTTTCTGTTCTATATACGAACAACCGTCCGTCTTTCTCGAAAACAGCCTCTATCGGAACTGCCAGAACATCCTTGAGCCTTTGTGAGATAATCTTCGCCTGAACATTCATACCAGTAACCATACGTTCGTTTTTTTCCTCCTCGGGAACGGTGATTCTGGTTTCATATATCTTAGGTGATGCAGGATCCCAGCGGAGCTGGTTTACCGGCAGAGGAGATATATCCGAAACTTCACCCTTAACAGAAAGCCCCTGTATAGACTCCACAGTGATAACAGCCTCGTCTCCCATATTAACTCTGGAACGGTAAATCTCAGGAAGATCCATATCTATCATAAGCTGCGAGAGATCCGGTATGGTAAGCAGGACCTCTCCCCTTCGAACATCCATACCTTCAGTAGGCTCTTCATCCCGCCACCTGTCGTCTGTATCTCCATAAAGAACTACTCCATCCACGGGCGATGTAAGCTCCATCATAGAGAGATATTCCCTGTGGCGTTTGAGCTCTTTCTCGAGCCTTTGAATGTCGTTTTTATGCCTCTGGATCTGATTCTGCTTTTGGATCAAGCTTGAATCTGCGCGAACCTGAGTCTTTTTCAAATCCAGCCTGCTCTGTTCAAGATTATTCTCCAGAGTTGTAATTCTGTTGCGGTAGGTGTATCTTTTGAAGATCTTATCATCAATCAGAACGTTTTCGTAATTAATCTCTTCACGCTCGATTCTGCCTTTCAGCGTTTCGAGGTGGTCTTCCGCCTCGTTCTTTTCTTCCTGATTGTCATACACTGTTGACTGATGCTCTTCGTAGGCCTCCTCATAGGCCTGCTCAGCTTCATCCAGCGCTTCACGTGCATTCTCCACCTCAACAGTCTGCTCGTCTCTGAGCTTCGGGCCTTCAAGCCTCAAAAACTTCGAAAGCTCTTCTTCTGCGTCCGTAACTCTGTCACGTGCCTGCCTGAGATTTGCCTCATTCTCGCTTTTCTGAATTTCCAGCTCTTCCTTGGCAATGCTGAGCTCTTTTCTGGAATTCTCAAGCTGATTTTCATATTCATCAACCTGTGAGACAAGCTCTTCATCGTCAAATTTAACCAAAACCTCGCCTTCCTCAACCTCTGAATTTTCGTCGATAACCCAGCTAATCTGAGTTCGGTACGAAGCCTCGTATCTTATTTTATGGTTCTTAAGCGAGTTTACTGTGCCCGACTCTTCCACCCCTATAACTATATCGCGGGGTTCAACGGTGAAGTATCGGTCGAGGTGGCTGGAATCTTTAGAGCTGCTGCTCTGTTTTTTTGCATCCTCGCAGCCAGACACTGAAATCAGCAAACCAGCTGCAAGAATTATTAAAGCAGTGGTTTTACGATTCACTTTTTCTCTCCGTTATCTTCTTCGATTTTTCTGTTCGGAAACAGTGCGTTTGAATTTCTGATCTGATCGCCGGTTTTTCTGATTGCCTCGGCCTGTTTTTCGATGTCAACAAAAGTGCCTACGGAATTCTGCACAACTTTAACTTTCATCACAAAAATAAGCTGCTTGATTATCTTTGAATCATCCTTAGACCTGAAAAGCTCTCCAATAAGAGGCAGATCTCCGAAGAAAGGAACTTTACTGTCCTGCTTGAGGTCTTCAGTTGAGTAAAGCCCGCCGAGCATAATAATCTCGCCGTCCTGAACGGTAAGCTCTGTTTCCACGTTCCTGATTGTTATTACGGGCGTCTGGGTTTTGTTGAATTCTTCGTAACGTGTAACCGTGCTGACCTCGGGATTAACCTGAAGCTTTACGGTCTTTTCGTTGATTCTGGTGGGGGTTACCTCAAGGCGTATGCCCGTTCTTTTATACTTGATGTCGGTATTAACGGTGCTTCCGGTTGTGGAGGTTGACTGGATCGGAAGATCCTCACCAGTAACGATGTTGCCCCTTTTATTCAGCGATACCACAATATTCGGAGAAGAGAGGATTTCTGCATCATTGGCCTTCTTGAGCCAGTTTGCAAGATAATTGAAGGTATTGATCTGCCCTTCAACGCCTACAGAATAGGGCGAGAAATCCAGCATATCCGGTTTCTGCGTGTAGTTTGTATCCGGGTCTGCCCCCGGGGGACGAAGGGATTTGGATTCTTCATCGTAAACAAAGTTCAGCTGCTGACGGTAATCATCTCTGGCGGAAACCTCTATCACCTTGGCCTCAACGAGTATCTGAGGTAT
Organism: Sedimentisphaera cyanobacteriorum; assembly: GCF_001997385.1. Taxonomy (NCBI): domain Bacteria; kingdom Pseudomonadati; phylum Planctomycetota; class Phycisphaerae; order Sedimentisphaerales; family Sedimentisphaeraceae; genus Sedimentisphaera; species Sedimentisphaera cyanobacteriorum. Next base: position 1,138,001 of record NZ_CP019633.1, read on the forward strand.
AGGCACATCCATTGCAATAATCACCTCCCTGATCTGCTCGATCCGCTCGGTCGAATCACTGACGATTACCATATTCTTCTCTTCGCTCTCTTCGATAAGCCCGTTCCGGCTTATCGCTGCCTCAAGGCCGTCTGAAACCTCTTTGCAATCTGAATATCTGCACCTGTAAACAAGCGTTGAGAGCCCGTCTCCACCTTCTACAACCTTTACATAAGGCTCTTCCTGGATCTCGGTAATATTCGCTTGAGGATTGATTTCTTCACTGAAGAGATTTTCAAGCTGCCTGATGACTTCCTTCTTGCCTTCTGCGGGTTCTTCGTTTGCAGCGAAGACAAAAGAAGAGCTAATGAATAAAGACAAAATCAAAATTCTAAAAAATTCCATATTTACCCCAAAATAAGTTTTTGTTTTTATTTTGCGCATTTGCTGCAATGAAAGTTTAGTACTAATTACCTAAATCTGCATATCTAGCAATATGCCGATAATACTAAAAGATAAAAAAAACTTTCAAGCATTTTCTACCTTTTTGCTTTTATTTTAATCATAACGAGCAGCTGCTTGAATACACTTCTTACAATTCGGGCGAAACTGAAAGAAATTGGAATAGTTTGAGCCTTCTGAAAACCACACCCTGCAACCAGCTCGGGATTATCTCCAATTATATAAGACTGCTTACCCTTAAAATCAGGGTTTTGTTCGAGATAATATTTCACAAGAGGCAATTCTTCTATGCGGTAATCAAGCAGACGTGCGCAGGCGAGCTCGCAGCTGAGGGCAGAGCTGCCCGATAGAGTAATGCCGAGATTTCTGGCGTTTCCGTTTAGAGGCCCTCTTCCTTCCATGCATACAATCCCGTCTATAAGATTAAAGACGGGTGCAGTTTTTTCGTATATGCCCAGTATTAGTGCGGCAAAATCTTCGCAGGTTTTCCCCCTTTTGAAGTGCCAGTAGGCCTTTCTCTTTCCGCAAACTGTTCCAAACATATTTTTGAATGCAATGGTTGCACCGAGCTGCTGATGCGCCTTTAGCTTTGGAAGATTTATAATTGCATCAGCTTCTAAAGCATCTTTTGAGATATTCACATCTATCTCGGCATAGGGCAGGCGGGTTTTAACAGAGCTGCCGAATGTTTTGATCTCAACACCGATTTCCCTGAGCTGCCCTGCTGCCCCGAGCACCTCAAGGCAGTGCTCAGCGTTAGACCAAGCGGGAGAATCTGCCACGCAAACCCGTGCTCCAAAATCTTTGAGAAGCTTAGCTGTTTCTACAATGAAAGCAGGGTGCGTCTGGCTTGGTCTTTCAGGGGGATGAGGCGCAATCAAGTTCGGCTTCAAAATCACCCTGTCTGAGCGGGAGATGAGCTTATCCAGCCCGCCGGCAAGTTCGAAATGCCTTGCGATCGTTTCTCTCAGCTTATCGGGCTGATAGTCTTTGCAGTATATAAGCGATGCTGGTTTCATAATACGGCAGTGCAGGCTATAACATAAAAATTGAATCTGGATTCATCTTCCCTGTGCTGAAAGAGCTCTTTAGCAATGCTCTTATCCTGAAGAGGCAGGCTTTCAGGCATCATAACAATAAAACTTCCCCGCCTCATCCTGCAGCTTAATGCGCAGCTTTCGAATTCCGTTTTGCCGGCGTCTTTTAGCTTAGGGCGGATAATCTCCAGCGATTCAGCAAGGCCTGCCCCGTTGTCGAAAAAGGGCAGGAGAACAGCTATGTCGTTGCCGCCCCGCCGGATGGTAGAAAGGGTGATTCCGTATCTGCCTGAGCAGAGCTGCCTGTCTTGGGCAGTATTGGTTGAATCTACATAAATAACCGTTCTGAGCCCGTAAACTTCACGCAGATACACATCATCACTGCCCTCTTCATAAACCACAATATAAGTTTTGTTTTTAGACTCAGCGCCGGCCTCTTTAACCGCATCCGAGAGAATCTTCAAATCTCTGCTTTCTCCGGCTTTGTAAAGCAGGCCGTTCTTTTCAGCACTCTCATTGATTTGGGTTTCGCTCTGAGCTTCAATCTCATTTACTGGTATTCGAAGCTTGGCGAAATTCATCTTTTCAGCGCTGTATGTTATCACTCTGTATCTAATCTGAGACTGATTTCTCTGCTTGGGCTTAACATCAGCTGGGGTTTTCATTCGTGAGAAGTCTGTTATTTTCAGGCCTTCGTAATAGCCGGCCTGCCCTGCTTTCATACTCGGCATATTGCAGCCTGCAAGACCCGCCGAGATAAAAAAGGCAATCGATAAATGGATTAAGGCTTTATATATTCTCATATTTCAACAAGCCGCCCATAAAAAGGCTATTGCTCTGCTGCTTGGATTTCTTCATTTTCTGCGCCTGTGATGATATTGCTCACCGCCTGTTCGGCAGGTTCATCGGTTAGTGCTCTGATGTAAATAATATCAGTGCTCTCAGACTGCTCCGCCCATACCAGCGCATCGCGTATCAGTTCGAGAAGAGCCAGAAACATACCCGCCATAGACAGCCTGCTGGTACGTCCGTCGAATATGTGTTCAAAAGTAAGGGGGCCTTCCTGCTGGAGCCTGCCGAGAATTTCCACTTCATACTCGTCTATCGGTGTTTCATCCTTTATCAGGCTGTAGTCTCTGTATCGTCCAGTGGCCTTGAGAAGAGAATCGAAGGTTTCCAGAAGCGTCCAAACGCTCACCTCTTCAAGATCGAGCTCACGCTCCTCGTCTGAGGGCTGGAGGCGCTTTATGAACGTATCGGGGCGTTTATGCTTGCCCAAATGCTCCTGAGCTCTTGTTTCGAGGATATTTGCTGCATCCTTGAACCTCTTATACTCCAAAAGCTGCTTTACGAGCTTGTTTCTCGGGTCTTCCTCTTCGCCCCCTTCCTCTTCCGGAACGGTTTTAGGAAGAAGCATAGCTGATTTGATCTCCATAAGCGTTGCAGCCATAACAAGAAAATCGCCTGCAAGGTCGGTATCCAGCTTTTCAAGCATCTCCACATAATGCAGATACTGCTCTGTAACCTCTCTGATGGGTATGTCATAGATATCAACCTCATCCTTCTTTACAAGATAAAGAAGCAGGTCCATCGGACCGGTAAAGATATTTTCAAGCTCTATGTGATACTCAGCCATAATTCAATTCTTTTAAGTTTCCAGCATGGAATAATCAAAACCGCTGAGCTCTATCATCTTATCAGGCATCTCAGGGGTTTGAGTTTTGCAGGATAAATATGCCGCCTCTATAACTGCCATAGTGTTTATAAGACCTCTTTCCCTTGTGTTTACCGCAGCAGATTTTTCGGCAGCATCATCATCAATTTCAGCAGATTTCAGCAGTTTATGCACCACCCGCAGATTTTCCTCAATAGCCTGCTCACGAGAGGCTTCTGCGCTGGTCAGCTCTATCTCACTGCCGCTGATATCGGTAATGCGGAAGATTTCAGGGCCTGCTGATATTTTCATATCGGGCAGATAAATGTCAATACGTTCTTTATGGGCAAACTCATTCCTTGCTGCGCAGAGCGTGCAGCCGAGTGTTTCGCTGAATTTAACTGTCATTGAAATGCAATCTTCTGTAACCATATTCCTCTGAACAATATCGCCTGCCATATTGCTTTTCAGTGCATACACCGTTTCAGGCAGAGAGAAAAGCTCCACAAGGATATTTATAACAGAAAAGCAATTTCGCAGAAGCACTCCCCCGCCTGCAAGTTCGGGGTCTTTGAGCCAGTGGCTTTCCTGCTCACTGCTGCCTGAGGGGAAAAAGCCTCTTGCCTCTATAAGACAAACCTTTTTCTTTAACTCTTTGTTTTCCGAAAAAAATTCCAGCAGTCTGCGGTATCCCGGATAATTTCGAAAAGGGCTTGTAGAGAAATAGAAGGCGTTATTATTCTGTGCTTCGCTTATGATGTTCGCTGCCTGCGAGAGAGAGAAAAACGGAGGCATCGTTCTCACCACAGAAAGCCCCTTCTGGAAAGCAAGCGTAATTATGCCTTCATGCGGGGCATGCTGGGAGGCAGCAAGCAGAAGCTCCGCTCCGCAGGACAGGATCATCTGCCTCGGGTCGTCGTAATACCGGCAGCCGTACATATCCGCAGTGTTTTCAGCAAGCTCTTTATTCCTGCCTCCGAGCCCTGCAATCTCAAACTCCGGCATCCGGCTTACAATCTCAATCAGCCTCAAACCGGGCTCTGATGTACCAAGAAAGGCTGCACGAAGCCTTCCTTTGTTAATACTGCTTTTGCCCTGCCCCATCGAAATATTCCGATTCAAAGATTAACTGTTTTATTGTCGTCTTCGTTCTTCTCAGACATCGAATAATCGTTATCCTGACGGGAATGGTTTACGCCGAGCTTCTGCTGATAGAGATTATACACATCGTCTGCTGTGAGCCCTAAGCAATGGCAGAGGCTTATCCAGAAAAACAGCATATCTGTAACTTCCACTCTGGCATTCTGCAAATCGTGGATCTCAAACCTTCTGCCTTCTTTGGCCTCTTTGCACCAGTGCTTCCAATAGGTGCAGTCTCTAAGCTCCTCAATCTCGCTGGACATTGCAGCTAGATAATTATTGAGCCACTCGCCGCTTTCCTTCAGATCCATATTTTCTCGAACTTTATGAGCATCGAAACCGACTCTTTTGTTGAGTTCCGCCTGCTTTTCGAACAATTCCCTTAGCATTTGTTTCTCCATATAAACGGGAAGCCCGCCCCGAAAGGCGGGCATTAAACTTCCTATTCTTCTGAATGAATAAACGACTTCGGCAAAGGGAACCGGCTGCAAAAAAACCTAACTCTCTTGCCGATTCTGTCTATCGCCTGCAGGTCTTCTAAATTATCTGCTGTATCGTTTATCATCTCGGCAATCTCGGCCATATCAGATTCCTTCATCCCGCGGGTAGTAACAGCGGGCGTTCCGATTCTTACGCCGCTGGGATTGAAAGGAGGTGCTGGGTCGTTGGGAACTGTATTGCAGTTTGTAACAATACCCGCCCTGTCCAGAGCCTTGGCCATCTTCTTGCCCGAGATATTCTTGCTCCGCATATCGAGCAGAAGAAGATGATTATCTGTCCCGCCGCTTACGAGCTTAAATCCGAATTCCTGGAGCTTCTCGCCGAGAGCCTGTGCATTCTTCACTACCTGATGTGCGTATTCCTTGAACGATTCTGTGCCCGCTTCCTTCATCGCTACAGCAATCCCCGAGATAGTGTGCATATGCGGGCCGCCCTGCATACCGGGGAATACCGCTTTGTCTATCGCCTTTGCAAACTCTTCTTTGCACATAATCAAAGCACCTCTCGGTCCTCTGAGGGATTTGTGGGTGGTAGTGGTTACAACATCAGCAGCTTCCATCGGGCTTTCATGCGCCCCGCCCGCTACAAGGCCGGCTATATGGGCAATATCGCATACAAGATAAGCATCAACCTGATCGGCTATCTCTCTGAAAGCCTTGAAGTCTATTTTTCTTGGGTATGCCGATGTCCCTGCGATAAGTATTTTCGGCTTGTTTTCCTTAGCAATCTCGGCTATCTGGTCGTAGTCGAACAGATCAGTATCATAATTAACCGGATACTGAACCGACTTAAATACCTTGCCTGTAGCGCTTACCTTCCAGCCGTGAGTAAGATGGCCGCCGTCGGGAAGGGAAAGCCCCATTATTGTATCTCCCGGGTCTGCAAGGGCGAGATAGGCTGCCATATTTGCAATCGAGCCCGAATAAGACTGCACATTCACGTGCTGAGCCCGGAAAACATCCCCGGCTCTCTGCTTTGCAAGGTCTTCAATCAGATCAGTAACCTGCTGACCTTCATAATACCTTTTGTTCGGATAGCCCTCTGCATACTTGTTTGTCAGGCAGCTTCCAGTAGCCTGCATAACATTCTGAGATACATAGTTCTCAGAAGGAATCAAACGTATTGTCGATGCCTGTCTGGCTTCTTCCTGTTTAATAAGTTCATTGACCTGAGGGTCATAATATTTCAGCATTATTAAATCTCTCCATTAAACTTAAGTTAAGACTAGAAAATGTGAAAATCGGAATAATTTACCGTTGTTCGTATTATATTCGCCGCTGAACACCTTCGGCAGGGCGAACCTTATAACAAACTCGCCGCTGTTGGGCAAGTATTTTATTGACAACATTATAATCAAAACTCTATAATGTGAAACCTAAAATAATCAGCCTGAGCCGTGTGGAACTTTTTATCAGCTGTTTTGCCGGCAGGGATTCTTTTTTTTATACTTTTAGAAGAGCTTTTTATGGTTGAAAACAACGATAAAAGAACTGCTGAAAGCGCCAGAGCATTTTTCAACCGCGCTGAGGAAGTAGCATCTGTGGATAATTACGATTATGCTGTGGAGCTTTATATCGAGGGGATCAGAAGATGGCCGGAAGCAGTTGAAGAAGGGCACAAGCCGCTGAGAAAGCTCGCCCTGCTCAGGCAGGCAGACGGCGGTAAAAAGCCCGGAATAAAAGAACGCTTTTCTAAAACCAGTTTCAAAGACCCGGTGGAGGAGCTCACTCACGCTGAATATCTTTTCTCGAAAGACCCCGAAAATGTCGGATATGCAGAGATGATTGTTAAAGCCGCCCGAAAAGGCGGGTTTAAAGAGATTTTGGAGTGGATAAGCAAGCTGCTTCTCTATATCATAAAAAACAAAGAGAAACGCCCCTTTTCAACGCTGATGCTTCTAAAAGAGGCTTTCTCCTCGATAGAACATTACCAAGAGGCAGTTTTTGCGTGTCAGCTTGCAAAACAGGCAAAACCCGGAGATATGAGCCTTGATGACGAGATAAAAAACCTTATGGCTAAGCAGACGATCCAGAAAGTCCGCTATGATACGGGGGACGACTACCGCAAAGCCGTGCAGGATATGGACAAGCAGGAAGAGCTCCAGCAGAAGGATGCAGTTCATAAAACCGACAGCTACAGAACAAAAGAGGTTCAGCAGCTCGAAGAAAGACTGAAACAGAGCCCCGATTCACAGAATCTAAGGCTCGAATATGCAAAAAAAGCTGCCCAGCTTGAAGACCCGAAGCTCTTTATGGAAGTTTGCAAAAAGCTTAATGACTGGCACAAAGAAACCAGAGACTTTGCCTATCAGCGGGCTCTCGGGGAAATAATCATCCGAGACCTCAAAGCAAAAATCAGATACACCAAAAGCGATATCGAAACACACGGGAAAAGTGAGAAGAATACGGCACGGCTCAAAGACCTTGCCCATAAACTCTCCGAAGCTGAGCTCCAGCACTACAGCGGCTGCGTTGAAAACTATCCTACAGAAGCAAACTACAAATTTGAGCTCGCTGTTCGTCTTATGCAGAAAAAGAAATACGACGAGGCCATCCCGCTGTTTCAGAAATCAAGGAACAGGCCTTCTCTTAGAATATCCTCGCTCAATATGCTCGGTATGTGCTTTTTCAACAAAGGCTGGTATGCCGATGCTGTTGACATATTTGAAGAAGCGCTCAAACAGCATACAAGCGACTATGACGATATATACAAAGAGCTCAGATACAACCTTGCGAGAGCCCTCGAACACGACCGCAGATACCAGCAGGCATACAATATCTACAGAAAGCTCGCCCAGCTGGATTATTCATACAGGGATATTTCCGCAAGGGTGAACAGGCTCAGGGCTCAGCTTGAATAGCGATTGAAGCTAAAGCCAGTACAGGGCAAATTCTAAGGCAATTGCCAAACCTTACTCCTCAAGGCTATCTATATCACTTGGAAGCATTAATAAGCTGTTTTAGTTTTTATTTCTTTAAAGGTTTACTATGAGGCAAAGTATTTCTCTGATTACCCTGATTGCTGCTGCGAGCATAGCCGCTAGCGCTCTTGACTTGTACAAAAAGGCGGATGAAAGCATAACAAATCGCGGCAGAGGCCTTGTTTTTACTGATTCGGTAAACCCGAACTGGATACACGGTTCAAGCAGTTTCTGGTACAAGAGGAATGTGCCTGAAGGCAGTGAATATTTATTGGTTTGTCCGGATAAGAAGCTTCGCAAAAGGGCCTTCAGCCATAAAGACCTTGCGGAGAAATTAAGCAGGGCTTTAGGCAAGAAATATTCACCTCTCAAGCTCCCTTTTAATAAGGTCTTATTCTCTAAAGATTTGAGGCAAGTAAGCTTGGAGGCGGAAGGCAAAAAATTCACCTACACCCTTGAAGATTCAAACTTGAAACAAGTTGACAGCGAGAATAACAAGCCGAAAAATAAGGCAGAAAACAAAAATGCAAAACCACGGAAACAGTTAGGTAAAGTTTCTCCAAACGGCAAATGGCGGGCGTTCAGGAAAAATCATAATCTCTGGTTCGAAAATATGGAAACAGGGAAGGAATTTGCGGCAACGCAGGATGGGAAGCTGCTGAATGCATACGCCTCAAGCGTTCCCGCACCTCAGAAAATCAGCGATGAAGATTTTCTCAGGGGAGGCGAATCAATCAAAACAAATTTCACAGGCGCTTGGAGCCCGGACTCAAAATACTTCGCCTGCCATAAGGTAAATCTGGAAGGCTGCGGCTTGCTTCATCTTCTGAAAAATGCCCCGAAAAATTCAGCAAGACCTGAGCTTTATTCCTATGTTTACCCGATGGGGGCTGATGAAAACGTCCCTGAATGCAGTCCTTACGTATTCTGCCCTTCGAATAAGACGGGGGAAAAATGCGATGTAAAGCCAATTTACAGGCTCTACTACGGCGGCGCTGCGGGCATCAGCTGGGACCGAGATTCTCAAACCTTCACATATCTCTGGCGTGCAAGGGGATATAAACAGGCCAAACTCATTGAGATAAACGCTGAAACCGCTAAGCCTCGAACTATTATCTCGGAAAAAACTGATACCACCCTGCCGCCAATGTATCGGGAAATTTATAAGCTGAAAACGAAACCGGAAATCTTATGGACAAGCGAGCAGAAAGGCTGGAATCAGCTTTATAATGTAAACAGAGACACGGGAGAGGCAAAGCTTCTCACTCCTGCCCCGTTTTTCACGAAGAAAATCTACTTCGTAAACGAAAAGCAGCGTTTTGCAGTAATAGCGGGAGCTGCCAGCGAAGAAGGCGACCCATACTACAGGTACATATACAAGGTGAATCTGGACGGAAAGGGCATAAAACTGCTTACGCCCGGGCTTGGCAATCATAAAGTGAAATTCGGGCCTCGGCACAAATACTTTATTGATTCAGTGAGCACAGTGGAATGCCCTCCTGAAATTTGCCTGAGGAATATGGAAGGGGAAAAAGTTCTCGAACTTGAAAAGGCGGATATCAGCCAACTTCTTGAGACGGGCTGGGAGCCTCCTGTTAAATTCAAGACAAAGGCCGCTGACGGAGAAACTGATATTTACGGCAATCTCTTTCTGCCCAAAAATAAAAAGCCCCAAAAGGCCTATCCGGTGCTTGAGCATGTTTACACAGGCCCGCACAGCTACTACACAAGGAAACATTTCCGCCCTTGGTGCTGGGAAGAGGTTTACACGAAGCTTGGGTTTGCGGTAATTCGGGTTGACCCGCGCGGAACAGGCTGCAGAAGCAAAAAATTCCACGACTACTCCTACAAAAATCTCGGCGAAAGCGGCATAGACGACCGCATAGCTGCAATAAAACAGATGGCTAAAAAATATCCCTGCATTGATGCCTCGAGGGTTGGCTGTTTCGGGGGCAGCGCCGGGGGATACGATGCAGCAAGAGCCCTCCTGATACGTCCTGAATTCTATTCCGCTGCGGTAGCTGTATCCGGCAATCACGACCACCGCAACGACAAAGCATGGTGGGCAGAAGCTTGGATGAGCTATCCGGACGAAGGGCAATATAAAGCCCAGTCCAACATAACAGCAGCAAAAAATCTTGAGGGAAATCTGCTTCTGATTCATGGCGATATGGATAAAAACGTTCATATCAGCGCAAGTTTCCAGCTCGCTGAGGCACTGATCAAAGCCAATAAGAATTTTGATTTTATTCCGGCAGTTAATTCCGGCCACGGCTGCCCGGAGCTGTACTACGAACGCCGCAGATGGGATTATTTCATCAAGCATCTTAAAGGGCTTCAGCCGCCTGAAGAATATAATATTGGAAAAAAATAAACCGTAACAGCACATCTATTGTAAATGTGCGTATTGCTTTTTAGTAATAATACTTGCCCTTTAGCTTTATATATTCAAAATAGGGGCATTAAAGAGAGCAATTTAAGCATTTGGAGAAGTTATATGGCAGAAGCCGGAAAAATTAATACAACAATCCTGCTTGTTGAAGATAACCCGGGCGATCAGAAGCTGTTCAGTAAATCTTTGCAGATGAAGGAGATTGATTCGGAGGTTGTAACAGTTGGCACAGGCGAGGAGGCTGTCGAATATTTCAAATCAGCAGGTGGAGACATAAATTTCATCAGGCCGGATCTGATAATTCTCGATTTGAATATGCCCGGGATGGGCGGAAAGGCATTTCTCAAGCAGTTCAAAAAGATGGAAGATTTTAATGATATTCCGGTTGTTGTGCTTACCACCTCCGATTCGGATATAGATATCGTTGAAAGCTATAAGCTTCAGGCCGCAGGATATATCAAAAAGCCGGTTTCGCTTAAGGGATTTCTGGATGTAATCTCTACGCTCGAGCAATACTGGATGGGCATTTGCAGACTGCCCGGAAGAGACTCCTGAATGAGATTTGTGTTATAATTGCAGCAATAAAAGACTTTAATTTTGCAGACAGTTATTTAAATGAATTCCTGTTCCAAAAACCCCTGCCCGCATATTGACCAAGGCATCCTCCAGAGCTTTGATTTCTCAGCAGACCGGCGCAGCAGAATTCTTATCCTCGGGTCTATGCCCGGCGGCGAATCGCTAAAGCAGCGGCAGTATTATGCCCACCATAAAAACCTTTTCTGGCATTTTATGGGGATATTCTTCGCGGCAGGCTGGCAGCTGCCCTACCCCAAAAGGCTTGAAAAGCTTAGAGACAGCGGTGTGGCGTTGTGGGACGCTGCCCAAAGCTGCCTGAGAGAAGGCAGCCTCGACAGCAATATCAAAGAAGCCCAGCCAAACGATTTTTCCAGCCTTATTGAAACTGCTCCAAATATCCACACTGTTTTCTTTAACGGGCGGAAGGCCGCTGAGCTTTTCAGAAAACTTGCCGCACCTGAATTTCCGCAAATTCAGAGAATTGAGCAAATCACCCTGCCATCAACCAGCCCTGCTAACGCATCTATCCCCTACGACAATAAACTCTCCGCTTGGCGTGAGGTTCTAAAGGCTGCCGAGAAGTTTTAATATTAATATTCACCGGAAAGTAAGCTTTGATTCAGAGTAGAGTCAGTTTCTAACCCCGCTGAATACTTTTTGGAATACTCTAAAATTGAAAATCGGCATCTAATCTGGTATAATCACTCAAGCGGCAGGGTCAAACAGAAAAGTTATTCGCCGGAAAGCGGCGGGGAGCGAAATATATGAGCAATTATCCTTGGTATGCAGCAGGCCTGCACTTTGAATGTATGCAATGCAGAAACTGCTGTTCTGGGCCGGGCGAAGGTTACGTATGGGTAAGCGAGGCAGAGCTGGCCAAAATAGCTGAAAAGCTGGGCAAAAGCTTTGAAGAGGTTAAGAAAACCCACTCCCGCAAGGCACAGGGAGGGATAAGTCTTCTCGAAGATGAGCTCACAAAAGATTGCGAATTTCTCACTAATAACGGGTGCAGTATATACAGTGTTCGCCCGCTTCAATGCCGAACATGGCCGTTCTGGGAATGCAATCTTGAAAGCCCGGAAACATGGAATCTTGCAGCAAAAAGATGCCCGGGCATCAACCGTGGCCGGCTTTACACCTTTGAAGAGATTGAAAGCATACGAAAAAATGAGGGAATTGCGGTATGACAGACAAGCGGAAGGTATTAGAGGAGGTTGTAAAGGTGTACGCCTCAATTGAAAGGCGGCTTTCCACCGAAAATATCCCGCACTGCCGTCAGTGCGGAAGCTGCTGCAATTTCGCAAGATTCGGGCACAGGCTGTATGTATCCACGCCTGAGATTATGTATTTCAGGCATTATGTGCCGGCCAAAGCTGAACTGATAAACGGCAAATGCCCATACCTGAAAGACAGCAAATGCAGTGTTCACAAATACCGCTTTGCGGGCTGTCGAGTTTTCAACTGTATGATGAGTGAACAGCTTCAGTCTGAAATCAGCGAGTTTGCAGTGAAAAGATTCCGAAACATCTGTGATAAACACGGACTTGAGTATCAATATATAGACCTTGAACAGGCCCTGCAGTCTGATATACATTAGAAAAAGGGACAGCCGGAATATTGAACAGCTTAAGAAACATCTTCTCAAGCAGTAATCTGATAAAATTAGCAGTAATTGCTGTTTTGCTTGCCTTATTCTACCGCATCAGCGAGCAATTTAAGGGCGGAACAGAAACAGAATATCTTTACGCCCTCGGACTTGTCTCGGTGTGCATTATCATATCTCTAATACCGCTTTGGATTGCAAGGCCTAAAAAAACAGGCGTGTTCCTCGCTGTTTTTCTTATCGGATTTTTTATTCGCCTCTTGCTAATATTGGGCGGTGCGGTTATACTTTCGCTTTTTGTAATCGAACATAAACTTTACTTTATCTTCTGGGTAGGACTGCTGTATATAATGTTTTTGGCGTTCGAAACATTTAAGTGCGTAAAGCGAATCAGGCGGCTCAATTTTGCCCCTGAAAACCCATTTGAAAAGGAAGAAAATGAAATTTGCATTAGCGACAATGAATCCCCTCGAAGAGGTGCTCTCTAAGAAGCTCTTCAGCTTCGGCGGGTTCGTTTTCACTAATCATATGGTTATGGTAGCCATAGCTGCCAGTATTTTGCTTATTGTTCTGCCTCTTACCTGCGGTAAAATTCGAATGATAAGAACAGGATTCGGCAACGCTATTGAAACAATCTGCGTATTCTTCCGCAATGAGGTTGTAAAGCCGTTTCTCAAAGACCAGACAGACAAATACGTGTCCGTTATTTGGACTCTGTTTTTCTTTATACTGTCTATGAATCTATTGGGAATGATTCCGCTGGACAAGATTATATATCTGTTTACAGGCCAGAAGAATCACATTGTCGGTGCTGCAACCGGCAATATATTTGTTACCGGAGCTCTTGCCCTCTTTTCATTTATATTTTTCCACGCAGCGGGAATCCTTGAAAACGGAGTTGGCAACTACATCCGCAATTTCTGCCCGAAAGTGCCCGGGCCGATCTACCCGCTCATTTTTCTGCTTGAGGTGCTGAGTTCTTTCATTAGGATGTTCTCTCTTGCGGTAAGGCTCTTTGCCAACCTTTTTGCAGGACATATGATGCTCGCAGTAATACTCGGGTTTATCTTCTTTTTCAAGAATATACTCGCAGCAACCGTTTCAATCTCATTCGCAGCTTTGATAAGTATGCTTGAGCTGTTTGTTGCGTTCTTACAGGCGTATATATTTGCTTTTCTTACTACTATTTACATTGGAATGGCAATCCATCAAGACCATTAATACTGAAAGGAACTAAGTGATGACAAAACTACTTACAGTTTTGCCGGCAATGCTCTCCACAGTCAACATTGATATTGACGACAAGGGTATTGTAATGCTTGGCGGCCTTCTCGGCTGCGGGCTTATAGTAATCGGCGCAGGACTCGGCATTGGAAACCTTGCCGGCAGGGCTACCGAAGCTATTGCAAGACAACCGGAAGCCGGAGGCAGAATCTTCACCTGTATGCTCATTGCAGCATCGCTGATTGAAGGTGTTACTCTTATCGGGCTTATTATCTGCCTGCTTCCTCTTTTCTTTATGTAAGATTAAAAAGGGGCTGCAAAATTGGCTTTAGTCGAAAAAATCAGATACCTGCTTCTCTGTTTTTCAGTGAATGCAGTCCTGCTTGCATCTGAAACAGCATCAGGCGGGGCAGAAGGCGAATCCGAGAAGGTTAATATCTTCAGCGGATACCTGAGCGAATCGATCTGGACGCTTGTCTGGTTCGCTGTTCTGGTGTTTATGCTTGGAAAGTTTGTATGGAAGCCTATGCTCGCGGGGCTTAAAGCTCGTGAAGACCATATCAGCGGCGAGATAAACAGCGCCGAGGAGATGAAGAAAGAGGCCGGCCAGAAACTTGAGCAGTATCAGGGCAAATTGGAAAATGCCGAAAAAGAAGGAAGAAAGGCCGCTCAGAAGCATATAAACGAAGCCGAGAAAAAAGGACAGGAGATCCTTACAAAGGCTATGTCTGAAGCAGACCAGATCAAGGCAAGGGCCAGAGAGGACGCCAGAAAGGCCGCTGAATCTGCAAAGGGTTCTTTTGTGGATGAGGCAGGAACGATTGTATGCTCGCTGGGAAGCACGATTATCGGCAGAGTTATAACGCCGGAAGACAACAAGCAGCTGATCGATCAGGCCGTTGATGAATTCAAGAAATCTTATATCTCCGGAAACAGCTGAAGCGGCGGTCCTGTATGAAAGATTTTTCAGCTACAGCAGAGATTTACGCAAAGCCTTTTTTTGAAATTGCCAAGGAAAAAGGCAAAATTCAGCAGCTGTTCAGCGAGCTTGAGGTTTGTGCAGAAAGTTTTACAAAGCAGAAAGAAGTCCTCAGCTTTTTCGAAAGCCCTTTCGTTCAAACCAGCGAAAAAATAAAAGCTGTGGAAAATGCACTGACCGGAAAAGCAGATAATTTCACTACTGGGCTTATGGTGAGCCTTGCCAGAAGGGCAAGGATAAGCTTGCTGCCGGATATACTTAAGGCTTTCGAAGTGCTGGAGGCAGAAAGCAGAGGCGTTGAGTTTGTGAAAGTTACTCTCGCCTCCGAGCCGAGCGAAGAAACCAGAGAGCATATAGAGAAAAGGCTCAGAGAAGTTACGGGAAAAGAAACCAGATTCGAATACCATTTCAACCCTGATCTGATAGGCGGGGTTGTAATAGAGCACAACGGCAAGGTTGTGGACAATTCAGTGCGGAGTAATTTAAACAATGCCGTAAACAAGATTACCGGCAGAATTCGCAGCCGAAGGCTTAAGTCGGGCTAATCAGTAATTCAGGAAATATTATGAAACTTGACGTTCAGGAAATAAGTTCGCTGATCAAAAAAGAGATCAGCCAGTACAATAAAGAGATCGATGTTTCTACTGTCGGAAGAGTAACGGAAGTGGGCGACGGGATTGCTCACGTTTACGGGCTCGAGAATGCGATGGCAGGAGAAATCCTCGAGTTTGAGGGGGGCGTCCCCGGCGAGGTTTTCAACCTGAACGAGAACAGCATTGGTGCAGTGATCTACGGCGACTACAGCAAGATAAGCGAAGGAAGCGCCGTAAAAGCTACCGGACGCGTGCTTACAGTTCCCACAGGAGCGAAACTGCTCGGGCGCGTGGTAGATCCGCTCTGCAAGCCGCTGGACGGCAAGGGTGAGATTGAATCGGAGGCGATGCGTTTAGTAGATTCCTCTGCACCCGGAATCGCTGACAGGCAGCCTGTGAATCAGCCCCTTATGACCGGTCTTAAGAGCGTGGATGCGATGATCCCGATCGGAAGAGGCCAGCGAGAGCTGATTATCGGAGACAGAAAAACCGGCAAAACAGCGATTGCTCTTGATGCGATAGTCAATCAGAAAGGCGGGGATGTAGTCTGCGTTTATGTGGCGATCGGGCAGAAGGAATCCACTGTAGCAGAAGTTGTGGATATGCTCGAGAGGCATGGAGCTATGGAACATAGCGTAGTAGTAGCTGCGAATGCCTCAGACAGCGCACCGCTTCAGTATATCGCGCCTTACACCGGCTGCGCTATAGCTGAGCATTTTATGTATAAAAGCGGCAGAGATACCCTCTGCGTTTACGACGACCTTTCAAAACACGCTGTGGCCTATCGTGAGATGAGTCTTCTTTTGAGAAGGCCGCCGGGAAGAGAGGCCTTCCCGGGCGATATCTTCTACCTGCACAGCAGACTGCTGGAAAGAGGCGTTAAGCTCAGCGACAAACTCGGAGGCGGCTCGCTAACCGCCCTGCCGATTGTGGAAACTCTCGAAGGACAGGTTTCAGCGTATATACCAACGAATATAATCTCAATCACAGACGGCCAGATATACCTGCAGAGAGATCTTTTCCTCTCAGGCGTGCGTCCTGCTGTTGATGTGGGGATAAGCGTTTCGAGGGTTGGCGGAGATGCTCAGGTACCGGCGATGAAGAAGGTGGCCGGAAGGCTCAGGCTCGATCTGGCATCTTTCCGTGAATTGGAAGACTTCGCACGCCTCGGCACCGAGCTGGATGAGGCCTCGCAGGCACAGCTCGACAGAGGATACAGAATGGTGGAGCTGCTCAAGCAGCCCCAGTTCTCGCCGATGAGCTGCGCTGATCAGGTGATTTCGATTTTTGCAGGCTCAAAGGGAGCTCTCGACGATATAGAGGCTAACAGGGTATCAGACTTCCTGACCGAGCTGCTTGCTTGGATGCGGCTTGAGGCAAATGAGTATGTAAAGGAGATTGAAGATACAGGCAAAATCTCAGATGAGCTCGCTGAAGGACTTATGAGCGTCATTGAGATGTACAAAAATGTTTACCGCTTCTCCTTCGCCGGGTAGAGGTTTGATAAGTTTATATAACCACGAAGGCTCGATTGCGGATATCGTATTGATATTTTAGTAGAAGAAAGTTTGCTTATTGAATTAAAAAGCGTAGATAAGATAATACCGGTGCATGAAGCTCAGATATTATCATATATGAAGATGGCTGATTGCAGAGAAGGTTTGCTGATTAATTTTAACAACAAGCTTTTGAAAAATGGAATTAAAAGATATGTGCTTTAAAAATATAACACAAATCACATTACAAAATAAAATCTTAGTGTTCTTCGAGCACTTCGTGGTTAAAAACCAACTACCCAAAAGTAATTTAAGTTGATTAAATATGGCGAGTATAAGGCAAATACTTCAAAGGAAGCGGGCGGTAGCGAACATCCGCAAGGTAACTAAGACGATGGAAATGATCTCAACCTCGCGTTACCGCCAGTATTTCGATATGTGGCAGAGCGGGCAGAAATTCTACAACTACCTCGCTGAGCTAGCCTACCTTATGCTCACGAGCGACAAGAAGATTGAGCATCCGCTGATGCAGGAAAACGAATCGGGGAACATAGCGATCCTCGTTATCGGAGCAAACAGGGGCCTTTGCGGCGGCTTCAACAGCGCACTGAATCATATGATTGAGGTGCACATCAAACGAGCGAAGCGTTTGCGGAAAAAGCTTATTGTATATGTATCTGGTAAAAAGGCCGCTGCCTATCTCAGGCATAAGGGCGTGAAGGTAAAAAAAGAATTCTCCGATTTTGAAGAGATGCCCACCGCTAAGCAGAGCGATGATATGGCAGATGATTTTATGAATCTCTATATCAACGGCGAAGTTGACTACTTCGGCATTGTTCACACTAGGTTCTTCTCAGTAGCGAGCCAAAAGCCTCAAACGCTCACAATCCTGCCTGTTTCCGAGCTGATAGACGATTTAACAACACGCTCCACGGTTATATGGCCGTGGTCTTGCGAGGCGGGCGAATTTGAGCTCGAGCCGGATTTAAACGAGATGTTCGAGGGAATGGTTCGGATGATGCTCAGAACGGCTGTTTCCGGCTGCTTTGTAAATTCGGTTCTGAGCGAGTATTTGGCGAGGGTAGTGGCGATGAAGAGCGCAACAGACAACGCAGAAGATATGATTAAAGCCCTTAATTCTCAGTACAACAGCGCAAGGCAGAACAAGATTACAACAGAACTAACCGATATAGTCAGCGGCGTTGAGGCGCTGGGCTAAATAATAACCTTAAGAAACGCAAAGACTATGAATACAGGAAAAGTTACTCAGGTTATCGGAAGCACATTTGATGCTGAGTTTGATGTAAACAGCATCCCGGGGGTTTACAGTGCCCTTGAGGTAAATTTTGAATGCAATGAAACAAAGTACAGGCTGATAGGCGAAGTTCAGCAGCACCTCGGCGGCGGGAAAGTACGTGCGATAGCCCTTGGTTCAACACTCGGTCTCAAACGCGGCGAGCAGGTGATAGATACGGGCAAGCCGGTTACAGTACCCGTGGGCGAAGAGACACTCGGAAGGGTATTTAATCTGCTGGGCGAACCGGTGGACGGGCTTGAAAAGCTCGAATCAGCCCAGAGACACTCAATACACAGAAAGCCGCCTGAATTTACTGATCTGTCCGCAAAGAGCGAGATGTTTGAAACGGGGATCAAGGTGGTAGATCTTCTCTGTCCGTTCGTTAAAGGCGGAAAAACCGGCCTTTTCGGCGGTGCAGGCGTTGGTAAAACCGTTCTGATACAGGAGCTGATAGCCCGAATCGCCACAAAACACGGCGGATATTCAGTATTTGCAGGTGTAGGCGAGAGAACAAGAGAAGGCAACGACCTCTGGCGTGAGATGAAGGAAACGAAGATCGGCAGCAGCGATAAGAGCGTGCTCGATCAGACATGCCTAGTTTTCGGGCAGATGAACGAACCTCCCGGGGCGAGGCTGAGAGTAGCCCTGAGCGCTATGACAATGGCGGAGAATCTCTGCGAGCTGGGCGGCGGCGACACGCTGCTGTTTATCGATAATATATTCCGTTTCTCGCAGGCAGGTTCGGAGGTATCGGCTCTGCTTGGCAGAATCCCTTCAGCTGTTGGCTATCAGCCGAACCTCGCAACAGAAATGGGACAGCTCCAGGAACGCATCGCCTCAACATCAAACGGGGCAATTACATCTGTGCAGGCTGTTTATGTGCCTGCGGACGATCTAACAGACCCCGCCCCCTCTACCACTTTCACGCACCTTGATTCATCAGTTGTGCTGAAAAGGGCGATTTCAGAAAAGGGGATTTATCCCGCTGTTGACCCGCTCGAGAGCTCCTCTCGAATACTCGATGAGAATATCGTGGGCAAAGAGCATTACAAAACCGCTCAGAAGGTGCTTGAGTTCCTCCAGCGATACAACGACCTTCAGGATATCATCGCTATTCTCGGTGTGGATGAGCTCAGCAGGGAAGACCAGCAGGTGGTTTCGAGGGCAAGGAGGCTCGAAAGATTCTTCTCCCAGCCGTTTATGGTTACCGTGCAGTTTACAGGCATGGAGGGCAAATACGTAACCTCTGAGCAGACCGTGGAAAGCTGCAAGCAGATATGCTCAGGTAAATGGGACCACCTCCCCGAACAGGCGTTTATGTATGTGGGGGATGTTGAAGATGCAGCTGAAAAGGCGAAGGGGATGTAATGCCTGCACTCTCGAGATTCAAATGCGTTCTACAAACGAGAAAAAGAACCCTGCTGGAATGTATGGCTAATTCTGTAGTCGTGCCTGGGTCTCAGGGGCAGATGGGTATAATGCGCGGGCACTGCCCGATGCTCTGCGAAATAGGCCTTGGGATTATGACAGCCAAAGGGCTGTCGGATTTCGATTACAACCCGCTTGAAGACCGCCACTTCCTGCTGGACGGCGGTTTCGTTCGGATTGCTGATAACAACGTAGCGGTAATAGCTTACGATGTAACAGGTTTCGATGAGATACCGATGGAGAAGGTTGATCAGATGGTGGAAAAGGCGAAAAATCTGCTCGAGGGCGATAAGTTTACTCGGCAGATAAGAGGCCATGAAATCAAAAAAGCCGAGATGATCCTTCGCCTAGCAGAGCTTGCAAAATACAGCTCAGCCGGGGCAAATTCCTCCAAGCAGCCGGGTTCTCAATAAGAAAAGCTCAAAAAAAGAAAGCGGCCGCTAAGCCGCTTTTATGAGAAAAGTGTGTTTTAGTGTTTTAATTACGTTTTCTTCTTCTTACAAGCATCCCAATTCCGCCAGCACCGAGCATAATCATAGAGGCCGGCTCTGGAATTTCTGTAATCCTTATTGCATTGGCATTAGAATAGAACGCCCCTGCTTGGGAGTCGACCGTAAACTCAGCAGAAATCATGCCGTTCTGCTCTGGTGATACAGCCTCCCATACAAGCCAGTCTGAATCATTGTATGCCTGCTGGGCGCACCAGCTTTCCAGCTCCTGCTGAGTAGCGTCGGAGTTATAGTTTTCGTCTGCGTATTCGCCCTGCACAGTAATCCCGGAAACTGAATACTGGGAAATCCAGGATGAAAGCACTTCCACCTGATACACCTTCTCGCTGTGGAGGCCATCGAAATCAATCTGTGAGGAGCTGTTTATTGAATACACAAAATCCTCTGCTACCGCCTGATCAACCCAGTCAATTGTGCTGTTGTCCCAGCCGCCGGCCTGCTTGTAATCGAAGCCGCTGCCGGAAACAGAAACTCCTGTGCTGAGCTCTGTGTTGAAATCAATCAGCCCTGCGCCGGCGTCAAGCTGAGCGAGGCTTAGAGTGTTCCAGCCTGCTTCGGCTGGGTCATCTGAGCTGTTGCCGAGATCAATCCTGAGCTCCATCTGGCCTATTGCCGGCATACAAACCAGCGAGGTCAGAATAACAACTGTAATAAATTTGTTTTTCATTTCATCTTTCCTTTACATTAAAAACTCTCTCCATCCGGCACCTTAACCGAATGCCTCAAACAACTGTTTTCACATTACCATATAAATCTGTAAAACCAAATAAAAATTAATGCGGGGCCGAGATTTTTGAGCCCCGCATTTAATTATTCGGTTTATTCGCAGTCTTCAACCGGTATCAGGTTGCAGAGCTGCCAGTCCATAGCCATCATGGCATAGTCCTCAAGATTCACCTGACAGTCGTCGTTGAAATCCATCGGGCCTACAGGGCCGAGACAAATAGTCTCTCCCGGCTTGGCTTCGGTGTACATCTGAGCCACTTCCACAACATCCATGGCCCCAATGTAGATCCTCAGGTCATCAAGCTTACCTGTGAACAGAGATGCGGGTTCGCCGTCAGTGATTGCAGCACCTATGAAGAAGTTAGACTCTGAAGGGTCGGCATAGCTGTCGCTTACCTGAGCCTTATTCTCAATCTGACCGTCAACATAAACAGCAATCTGATTCTTAACGGAATCGTATGACCAAGCAACGAAGTGCCATTCTCCGTCATTAACGGCTGTCTCTGCGGTAATCTCGCCATAATCTCTCGCAGCTGTTACCGGCACATCAGAGCCGTTCAGAGAGCATACCCAGCCCTTCCAAGGCTCGCCTTCAACTCTGTCCTGCTTCTGGAAAACAGCGCTCCAGTTGCCCGGGAGCTTATTAACCCAAGCAGTAACGGTGTATCCGAATCTGAACAGGTTATTATCTGCAGTTCCGCCAACAGTCAGGAAGTTGTAGAGCGGGTTTTCAGGGTCTGAGAAGTCCGGGGCGAATTTGTATGCCTGTCCGTCGAAGCCGTCAACAAACTGAGGAGCACCTCCGCCGAACGGGGCTGCTGCTGCACTTTGAACCTCGTCTGTGGTTGAACCGTCAAACTTCCAGTGGTAAGCGAGCTCGCCTGCAGGCTCGGTGCCTGTAACAAACTTGTTGAGCCTGCCTTTAACCACAGAGCTGTCGGACATAACGCTGTCGATTCTCCAGAAGTAAACTGTATCATCTTCGAGAGTAACTGAGCTGATATCGAGCTCTGTAGAGCCCATAACGTTGCCCTGATAGGTAGATGAGCCTGAGCCGGTATCTGTTGCAACTGCCATCTTGTCAGTTCCGAGGTAAACCTCATAGCTGATAACGTTTGCATTTTGAGATGAGGTGTCAACAGTAACGGCTTCGCCGCTCGCACCAACCGGAGATACCGCAGGTGCATTAGACCACTGAACAGTAGTCATAGCGGTGCTTACGTACTTCTGCTCGTCGTAAGGCGAAACAGCCTGAGCAGCTGCCGGCTCCTTGCCGCTGAGTACGTAGAAATCATCGCTCCTGCCTTCTGCGCTCTCGGGGTAGTAGGCAAAGTAAACATCATCTCCGGAAGCGCCCGGGGCAATGTCGCCATCAACGATATCGCCAACTACATCGCTGTAGTCATCGGTGAGCTCAGCATCGTAGTTCGGATATTCTTCTGCATCGTAGCCGAAGCGGTCTGCATAGATAATCCCTTCGCCGAGCGAAGTCGTTAGAGTGTTATCTACAGCCTCATCATATCTGAAGATAGTGGCGTCTATAACGCCGCTCAGAAGATCAAGGGTGCAGTCGCCTTCTGTAGTTATCATAAATGTATCGGACCCGCGAAGATAACCGCCGTTAACAGTGGTGTTCACATTTGCATTGTTCGGTGAGAGCTGAAAGTCGTATGCCTCGGTTAACCCGCCGGTGAAATTGGCTTCGGCTGTATCGCCTTGCCCGCTCCATTGTTTTATCCAGAAAGAGCCTTGAACATCAATATGGCCGCCGCTGATATTTGTTGTCATAACGCCGGACTGACCGTAGAAGTCTCCATTCACTCCCAGCTCTCCGCCGGTCATAGTAATTGCAGCAGTAGCTGCCCCCCATTCTGCGCATCTAACGTTTCCGTTAATAAAAGTATGTCCGCCGTTAATTTCGAGGAAATTGCCGGTTACGGCTCCTTTGTAACCAACTTGGAAGACATTTCCGGAATCAGTAGCTGTTCCCATAAAGTTCACTTCGCCGCCGTTTACTATGAGGCCATTGCCACTGCCGTATCTGCCAGCCCAACCGTACTCATTTACGGTAAGAGATGCGCCGCTTTCAACCTCTGCAATAAAAGGTCCATCGCCATTGCTCAATAACAGCTTGCTGCAAACCGCATCAACACCGTCTTCAACAATAATGTTTACTGGTGCGTTGTTATTTATCCATAGAACATCATTAATAGTCGGCAAACTGCCGCCCCAGTTGGCTGGGTCGTTCCAGAGTGCTTCGCGGTTCTCATCGGTATTATCGCCTGTCCAATTAAGCGCAAACGCACCGGAAACGATGATTACTAAGGCAAGTATCATAAATGCATATTTTTTCATAATTTATGCTCCATTATTTAATTAGCAAATCACTAAAACTCAAACCACCGTTTATTCGCACAGCGGTACGAGGTTACATCTCATCCAGTCCGCAGCAAATACAGCCAGATCGCTCAGGCCGACTTTGCAGTCGTCGTCGAAGTCGTATTCGAGCGGGTCTGTACAGATATTTCCGCCCTCAATATCAACGTACATCTGAGCTATCTCCTGCTTGCTCATTGGATAGTTCCAAGCCTCGAATTCATCAAGGGCGCCGAAGAACTGGCTAGTGTAGTTTCTGTCGAATTCATCATTGGAGTTTAGATGAATCTCCTGGCCGAGTACAAACGGAATTGGATGGGTCTCGGTGTATTCATCGGCCGGTTCGGTATCTGTGCCGACCAGCTCACCGTCAATGTATGTATAAGCGTGCTTCACCGGCTCGCTTTGAGGATCCTCAGGGTCATCTGCGAACGGGTCTCCGTCGAAAACGAACGTAACCATGTGCCAGTTGTCGTAGAGATCATCAATACCTGCAGAAATCGACGCTGATGTATCTCTTCTCAGGTGGAATAATTCGTAAGAATAGATTTGATTAACAAAGCCGAATCTTCCTGAGCCTTCGCCCTCGCCGTCGAATCTCCATTCCTTGCCGAAAATTGTCTGCCACGTGCCGGTTACATCCTGCTCGTAAGGCACAACAGAATCAGCCTTAACCCAGTAGTTGATGGTATAGCCGTATTTGTAGAAGTTCAAATCGTTGCTGTCTGCAAGCTCAAGGCCGTTGTAAACAAACTGCGCATTGTTTGGATCGCCGGCCGTGTCAACCCTCTGGAAGTCGTATGCCTGACCGATTTTCCCTGTATCGTAGGATGCGCTTCCGGTTTCGCCTTCATTGCCGCTGACAAATGCATCGTATCCGCTTGCAAGCTCTGCAAGGCTTCCATCGAACGGCAGGTCAAGAACCTGACGCTTCACAGTAAGCATTGCCTCCTGAGAAACAGTTCCCGCTGCGTTTGTAACCTCGCACATATAAACTGCTTCATCTGCCAAAGTAACTGCCGGCAGAGAGAGAGTTGCTGAGGTTTCGCCTGTAAGCTCTGCGCCGTCTTTATACCACTGATAAGTTTCGGGAGATATAGAGTCCACAGAAACAGTAAAGTCTACGTCTGTTCCTGCATCAACCCATACGTCTTCAAGCTCTTCGCCTTCAACGAAAGACGGGAAGCTTTTCTCAGTTTCGAATGAGTAGATCTTGCCGGGTATAATCTCGCCTGTGCTGAGCGTTTCATCAACTCTCCAGTAGTAGGTTTTGTCTCTCTCTACAGCGCCGTCAAGAGAATAGCTCGTTGTAGAAGCTGGGAAAGTTCCCTGCACGATACCAGTATCAACCTCGCCTGTAGAGGCATCGTTCGGCTCGCAGGCAGCAAGCATCTCGAATGACTCTGAGAGGTAGAGCGTATGATTTGTGATGTCCGGATTTGCAGTATCGTAGGAAGCGGTAATCAAAGAGCCGTCTGTAGAGGCTGCTCCGATCTCGCGTCCTGTCTGCCATGTGAGAGAGCCGTCAATTGAAACGCCGGTCTGCCCGTCTTCTACTGTATCGGGAAGGGCGAAGCTGGGCTCTACAACTGAAACAGCATGGAAGCCGTCTTCTGCGCCTGCTGATGTTTCTGGATATTCAACAAAGTAAACATCACTCACGCCGTCTGATGCAGAGATGTAGCCCTCTGCAACGCAGCTGCCGAGAATAAGCTCTTGGGCCTCTGTGAGAGCATCGACAACCATAAAGCCCTCGTCAATGCTGAAAGAGTTCTGGCTTGAATTGAGCAAATCCATACCGCCTTTAGACCAAAGCATACCGCCGTTTAAGTTAGCGGAAGAGCTTCCGTAGTTTGTAGTGAGCAATTCGCCTTCGGAGACAATATATCCGCTGTTGAGATTCACTGCAGAAGCGCCGTTTCCGCTGAATTCAACGGGACTGCCCTGAAGAAGGCCGTAGGTAACGTCAACTGTCGCAGGTGAGTTGGTTTCCTGATCGTCGAATGTAAATCTGCCGCCTGATTTGATATAGCCGTAGTTCACTGAGATTGAGCCGTTGCCTTCTTCGCAGTAAATCGGGCCTTCAGTATCAATATAGCCGTTGGTTACAGAAATTGACGAAATAACAACATCCAATGCCTCCTTGAGGCTCTTAGCGTCGTTTCCGAAGATCATGCCCCCGCCGTTGAGGATTTCAAGTGAACCGCCATCAATAATTAAATCATTACCGTAGCTTCCGCCTTTATCCGGCTCGGGAGCACGAAGACCGTAGGTTTCTCCGGCAGCATTGTTTATGGTTACCTCGCCGCCGAAAATCTTGAGATCGTGGTTGTAGTTGTTTCCTGTTTCATTACCCCATCTGCCAAGCCAGCTGTAGTTGTCTATAGTGAGCGTGCCGCCTTCGTAAACGACAACCTCTTCATTGACGTGCGTCCCGTTAGAGAAGTAAAGATGATTACAAACCGCATCGACGCCGTCTCTAACGTAAATGGTGGTTTGATTATCGTCGCCCACATTGTACCAAATATTGGTACCGATACCCGGGACTGTGCCGCTGCCCCAGGTTAGAGGAGAGTCCCAATCAAGATTGCCCGGGCCGTTTACGTTGTCCGCCCAAGCCGGCCCAGCCGCAAACAAGGCCATTAACAAAACAAATAAGTACTTTTTCATAAAAAACTCCTTAAAATTAAAAATAAGCCTTAAACCTGATTCCTAAGTCCGAATTGGAATCAGCTTAACCAAAAGCAAATCGAGCAGACCTTAAACGGCCACTAAATCTCTTTAAATAAGTTTTTAAAAACAGTCGTATGTAAATATCTTGAGGAATGGCTTTTTTCGCATTTAAGCAAAAAAAAATTGAAATTTTTGTATTTTTTTGCTGACAGCGAAAAAATCAGGATAGTCCATTCATCAAAATCAGCCAAACAGCGGCAATATATGCCTGTTGTAAATATTGTTCGTTACATTTTTCGAAATGCTGCTTTCATACTTATTCAAGGCTTGAGGGTATTCCTCTCCCATCTCAGCAGCAATCTTATAGCCCACATGGAGCAATTGCCTCATATCCGGATTGAAATCTTTTGAATCAGGTTCATGGCGGATAGCATCAGCAAATTTCTCAGAGCTCCAGACTTGAATCTCTTCTGCAGAAGGCAGGCGATCTTTGCTTATATCGATTACAGACCAGTACGGGGCAGTAAGCTCATCGAATCTCTCCAGAGACTCCTTGTAGATGCGTTTTGCAATTTCAAGGCCGCCTCCGCCGGCTTCCGCAAGGCCAATAAGCTCTTCAAGCCAGGTTGTGCCGGCAGTTTTAACGTGCACGCCTGCATTAAATTTCTTTAACGCCCTGTTGATTGGTTTATAAATCGAAAATTTATCACTGCCCGAATGCACGCTGAGCTTGATATTTCTCGGCAGTTTAAATTCCTCAGCGGCAAACTGAACTACGGCTATATCCTGATTGAATTCTTTCTCAAAGTCTGCAGGGTCCCCCACGTAATCAACGCCTTTTTTGAAGCGTCCGGTAAATTTCGGGGCGATGGTTTGCGCCGGAATGCCCTCCCGGGATATCATAAGCAGTATGAAAAACAGCTCTGCGGGGGTTTGCGGGGATTCGGTTTCATCCATGGAAACCTCGGTGATAAAGCTGCCATTGCCCTTGGCCTTCTCGATTGTGCGGTAGATTTTCCCCGCTTCCCTAACCGCAAAGAGATACTTGTCTGCAATGATTTCTATCTGCTCAGGTGAAACTTGATATTCCTCTTCAATGCCCGGAATTTTCAGTTTGCCGGCATACTCAAATGCTTCAGCGGTGAATTTATCCTTATCCTGCCCTGCCGGTGCAGTTCCGATATAGTCTCCGATATCAAGCGTGAAGAAATCGCTGAAGCCTATAAATTCCGATACATTGCTCAGATTGATATGGTCTGCATCTACGTGATAAGCCCCCTGCCAGCCGAGCGCCTGCACGCTTTGGTCTGCCTCGAGCCTTACATCCTCCGGACGGCTGCCGACTGCCTTGTGCTCGCGGTGTGATTTATTCCACACCGGCACAATATCCAGCCCCGCCTCTTTAGCCTGCATTATCGCTTTGAGCTGCCATTTCCCCTGACAGCCGAAGCGATCTCCAACACCGAATGAGTATTTCTCTAATTCCATTTTTTCACCATATTTATTTAGCTATTGTCATTATAAAACGAACGCTTCTCAAGAAGATAATTCTATACTTAAAAACAGACTATGAACAGTAAAAATCATCTAAAATCGAAAATTGACATTAACAAGCTCACAAGCAATTTGGGGCTGCGTTAGAAACAAAGAGAATGCCGCCGCTGGATTTCACTGCTTTGAGGAATCCATTTGCTTTCGTTCCTTGATATTATCCGCCTTTGGGAAAGTGAAAGCGGGCTTTTTGTGGAGCAATGTTTCTCCAAAATCAAGCATCGTTGTGTTGCCCAGCTTTGTTATTTTAAGGGGCTTTATGAACAGGTTGGCTATCGCGCCTTTAATCCATCCAAAGAAACCGGCGGTTTTATTTTTCTTTGCCACAGATGCTATCGTTATCCCCATTTTCGGAATCTGATCGTTTTTTTCAAAACTGAGCGTATTAACTCTGGCAACAATCTCATTCGTGCGGTTTTCATATTTATATTCGCCATCTTTAGGCGCAACATCATAAAGGCCGATAGTTACCGGACTCCTGCGGCCATTCTTATTGAACTTCAGATTCACCTCCCTGACAGTGGGTTTGGAATCCTCTATTCTTCCCCTAGCCTCAATAGTACCAAAACCATTGCCCTCGAGCTTTATGTAATCCAAAATCTTTTCGAGCTTCTTTCCTTTTTTCAGCCTGTCAGAGTTTTCCTCTATCATCTCAGAAGGGGCAAATGTGTTCATATGGAAGCCGCTTCCCGAAATCTCAAATTTGCTGGTAACCTCAAAAAATTTCGAATTCTTTTTTATCTTATGAGATATTATATCCACCTGCTGCTCATTATCAGCACTCGATATATTATCTACGGGTGTGGGAGATATCAGCGGAACAAAATACATAAAAGAAGCTATCGGATTTTCTATTGGTTTATTGTTGTTGTAGCTCATTATCAGAATAGGGCCTGTGCTGTTTTCGGCAGGTTTATTGCTCTCTATGGAGGTCTCAGCTCCGCGAGTGCCGGCTTCAAGATTGGAGCCTGTTTTGTCGAAAACGGCTGCCAAATTCATAAAGCAAACAATCGCCGCCGAGAAGAGGACTGTTGAATGTCTCGCTTTTAATAGCGAAACTGTATGTATAGAAGGTAATTTCATAGATTACTCCTCCTTCAAAAATAGATACTTGCCAAAATAATATATATTAAATTTAGAAAGCCGGTTCGGCAGACCCGCTTTGCATATACTAATATATTATAACACAACCCCCCTGCGATTTTAAACGTAAATTATTTTTCTAAAAAGGCTCATTGAATGTCCGGCTGAACTTTCTGAAGGTGCCCGAAAAAAACAAAATTGTTGCAAAATCATCAAAAACATAAGATTTTCTAAAAGAGCCTGCAGATTTATGAAATAATGCAACTGCTCCAAACGTCTTACTTAATAATCGTTTTTATTATATTTAGGAGCAGATATTGAAATTGATTGATTTGAGACATTGCATCTTTTTTATTTTTATCTGGCTTTATTTTGGCCTTTGCATAGATATTTCAGTGGGTGGTTATGCAGCCTTAGAAACACCTGATATCTCCAAAGATGGTAAAATCAACCTTATTGATCTGTCAATAATGGCCGAAAAGTGGCTCAGCCAAGACTGTTTTGAACCTGATTGGTGCCAAGGTACCGACATCAATCATTCCGGGGATGTCAGTTTTGCAGACATAGAATTTCTTGCAACCTATTGGGCGGGCAATGATTATACCAAGGCAGTAATGGTTGGAAATACGCAGCGGAGATACTGGGTGCATTTGCCGCCTGAGTATGATTCGAATCAGCCAACTGCCGTTGTGGTTGCATTTCACGGAGGCGGCGGCAATCCTCAATCTATGATGACACTTAGCGGGCTCAATGAAAAGTCGGACGAGGAAGGATTCATTGTTGTCTATCCCTACGGAAGCGGTATTGATCCAAATCAATCTCTCAGTTTTAACGGTGGGAACTGTTGCTCGTATGCAATGCAAAATAACATTAATGACATTGCTTTTGTCGATGCGTTATTGGACGATCTTTCCGAAACAGTTAATGTTGACCCTAATCGTATATATGCCACAGGTTTTTCCAATGGCAGCATTATGACATACCTGGCAGCCTCGGAATTGTCTGAGCGGTTTGCAGCAGTAGCGCCAGTTGGGGGTCCAATGGGAACCGAAACTTGTAATCCATCACGTCCCGTGCCGATTATTCATTTTCACGGAACGTCAGATCAATTTGCTCCATTCAACGGTGGATATGGAACCAATCCAGTTGGTGGACCTGGAGTAACAGATTTCTATTCCGTGGATCATTCCATTCAGAACTGGGTTAGAACCAACGGCTGTGATCCAGATCCTGATGCAGTGCCTATGCCGAACATTGAAGACGATGGGACATTTGTTGTCCGCAAAACCTATTCTTCGGGGCTGCAAGGTTCCGAAGTGCTGTTATATGTTATTATGGGTGGCGGGCATACTTGGCCGGGCAGAGAACCTACTGTAAATTTTCTCGGTAAATCCACAAAAGATATTTCGGCAAATGATTTGATGTGGGAGTTTTTTCAGAAGCACCCGAAGAAGCCATCGGCAGGAATGCCCTACTTACGAACTCCGGAATCCCGTTTTGACAGTTTGCCTGGCTACGATTTCACTTCAAATTACTTCATGGTGGATGACTACGAAGGTGGCCAACTACGAATGCATTATATTGACGAAGGCCCAAAAGCAGCACCAACAATTCTGATGCTGCATGGCAATCCCACTTGGACCTATCAGTTCCGTGAAATTATTCCAATCCTCAACGAAGCCGGTTACCGCACTATTCTTGTTGACTATATCGGTATGGGGCGGTCCGACAAACCTACGGTGTTCGGCGATTATACGTACGACCGTCACGTAGGCTGGGTAAAGCAGATGTTTGATCACCTCGACAGTACGCTTAACCTGGGCCAGGTGGTCATCTTCGGACACGATTACGGTACGCCGATCGGCATCCGTTTAATGGCGGAGCATTACCCAAACCGTTTTGATGCTTTCATCGATGCCAACGCCAGCCTGCCCGAGGGTGACAACATTTCTCCAACACACCTCAACTGGCGTCAGTTCGTGCGTGAGAATCCTGATGTACCAGTCGGGCACATCATATCCAGCCAGGTGAATCCGCCGCTGAGCCCGGAGGAGATCGCCGCATACGATGCCCCGTATCCAAACGTTACCTACAAAACGGCGATCCGCAGCTTTCCTGAGATGGTGCCCGAGACACCCGAGGAACCAGAGGCAGCGGCAAACATCGCAGCATGGACTTTCATGGAATCTTTCACAAGACCATTTATGACTATATTTGGAAGCTATGATCTTGTCGGCGGGCCAAATGCCAGAAGAGAGTTCATTAAGCGAGTGCCAGGGGCATACGGACAGCCCCACCCTCAACTCGACGTTACCCACTATGCCCCTGAAGACAAACCAGAAGCCGTTGCCGAGGAGGTGATTCAGTTTCTGGATGATGTTTATCAACCGACCGCGTTCACAAAACTGCATTATTCAGAATTTGAAGAAGATTTTGATGGATTTGCTGACGGAGGAGCCAATTGCTTTTATGATCCAATTAAAAAAGCCGTTAAATTAACAGGGAACAGCGGGATTGAATCCTCAACATGGCAAGTAAACAGCATGGACTTGACCGATAAAAACGCTGTAAAAATAGCATTTAGATATCTCCCATTTGATATCAATGACACAGAGGAATTCATTGTCGAGTTTTGGAACGGATCAAACTGGATCGATGTTTTGAATCATACTGCTGGTGTAGATTTTCAAAACGGGGCTCAGGATTATGGTTTCGTAAGGATCGAAAACCATGAACAAACATTCACTTCAGATTCAAGGATAAGAATTAGATGTTGTTCCAGAAATGCTTCAGCGGGTATTTATTTATTAGATATTGGGATTTATGCGCGTGATTCAGTGGCAAATCAATAAACTATGCTTGTCTATTTGATGCTTCCCGGGAGAAATATGAAGGGACATTTTACCAAGGAATTGATGTACGATACTCAAAAAGAGTAAAGTATTTTGGGAGAATATAATGAAAATATTCAGAAATCTTTTATACACGAATTTCATTTTCTTTGCGATTGTATCGTCCGTACTCGGCAATCCACTAAATGAGGCGTTTAGTCGGATTGACAAAGACAATGACAAAACTTTATCAAAAAGTGAAATTAACCGTTTTCCTCAGCTCAGGCAGCGTCTTGAAGGGGCGGATACCAACGAAAACGGGCGCCTCACGCGTGAAGAGTTTGCCGCTTTTGTCCGGCGAAGCTACGAAAAGCAGCAGACCAGCACCTTCGACGGCGACGGGAAGATCACCCCGGATGAATCCCGCAACCGGCGATGGAAGCAACGTCGCCGGATCCGGCAGCCTGCGACCATGAACGGTGCATTGCCAGAGAGCTCAGCCAACGTCGAGACCATCTTCCGACCTGCGTACATACATAAAGGTTCCCTGGCGCAAGCCTCCGCACTGGTGGATGTCTTCGGAAACGGGCACCCGGACATTCTCATCGCCTGTAAACGGCAGGTGCACTTGGTCAAAAACAACAGCACGGGCTCCTTTACCCACGCCAAGACGTACGTCGTCGATAATGCGAACGGCTGGGGACTTCACGACTTCAATCTCGACGGGCAGCTGGACGCTTTCGTCGCCCAGCAGCAACGGGAACAGGATGATGCGTGGATCAACAACAGCGAGGGCACATTCCAACGACGCGATCTCGGCAACGAGAGCCTCGGGAACGCACGCAGCATTCTTTTCGCCGATTTCGACGGCGACGGCTCGACCGACGCCTTTCACAGCGTCTCGTCGTTTCAGACGAATCACGCCGGATGCCAGCTGCATCCCGGCAAGACCGATGGTACGTTCGCTCCTGATATTATACGCCAGGTGCTCGCTCCTGACGTGCCGGGCTTCTGGTACGACAGCGTCACACACACCGAGCGAGGAAAGGAGCAGTGGGGCAACAAGATGATAAAGGGCTCGATCGTTCGCGACTTCGACGGCGATGACAAGCCGGACCTCATAATGGCGGCTTATGCCGATCGTGGCTTTCAGGAAGGCGGGCGCGGCGGCATTGGGCAGCAATGGATCGATCAACAAGAGCGCGGCCTGTTCGTGCTGCATAACCGCTCGCAGCCGGGAAAGATCCGTTTCGCAGAGGTTGCTAAAAAAGCGGTTGGTTCTTGGGCGTACGGCAATACCAATAAAGACTGGAATTGTTATTCGGTCATCCCGCTGGATTACAACCGTGACGGCAGGCTCGACCTGTTTGTGGGCGCCGTAACCCGGCGAGCGGGGCTCGGACGGTTTGAAGATACACGCTCAGTTGCACTGCTGGAAAATGTCTCAAAGCCCGGTGAGATACGCTTTATCGACCGAACGGAAGATAGCGGCTTCGGGCACTACAACGAGATGTACCCGGCTGAGCGTTGGCAGATCAGCTTTGCTTCCGGAGCCGCGTTCGACTACGATAACGATGGCTGGGTGGATATGTGCTTGGTCAACCGTCGCGACAAAGATAAGACGCGCTGGCCGTATCCGCATTTGTTTCAAAACAGGGGCAAGGGAACGTTTGTTTCAGTGCCGCCGCACGAGCACGGCATCGGCGGCGGCGCCGGCGAGGTCTATCGCGGCAGCTACGACCCCAGGAGGCCCGGAGGGATCCGGTGGGAATCGACACCGGAGTACGCAAACCCCGACTTCGATGACGGCCCTTTCAAACGCTGCCAGGGTTTTGCCGTGGCCAACGGCCGGCTCTACGCCTCCGTATCGCCGCGCTTGTTGGTACGTCGCGACGGTACCGAGCCCAAGTGGACTGAGGTCTTCCGATGGAAACCGGAACAGCGCGCTGGCGCCGGCTTGCGCGGAATCACCGCCGTTGCCGCGCCCGACGGAACCCACGAGGTCATCCTCGGCTCCAGGGAACAGGAGGGCCGCATCCTCCGCATCGACCCGGAAGTCGGTTACAAGGTCACCGATGAACTGGACTCGCAGCAATTCCTCAAAGAGAAACTCGGCAGCTTCCGGGGCGGCAGGCTGGTAGCCTACAACCGTTTCATCCCGGGGACGCATCCGGGTACCGGGAAACCGATCCACTTGGTCACCGTGGCGGGAATCAAGCCAAACGACATACGCGCCGCATGACTGCTGATACGGCACGCCGAGTCAAGCTACGAGACTGTCCGCGTCTTCGATCCGAACCTCGATCCGCATCCGCTGCTCGTCTCGACTCGCACTCTCGAATTCGCCCCCTGGAATCCCCGCGAATTCTACACCGGCGGCTACGACGGCGCTGCCAACGATCGCAAAAACCACAACACGGCATGGATCTACAAAGCATCATTAAGGAGAGGACAATGAAAAAAACAACCCAGTTTATATTATGTATAGCTCTAACTGCTGCCGGCGCAGTACCGAAAGGGTCGGCGGATTCCAAGCAAATTGAACGAACCTTGACGGTCAATGGCCGCGAACGGCGGTACCGCGTTTATGTTCCCGCCTCCGCACGAACAACAGAAGCGATCCCGGTCGTCATTGCCTTCCACGGTGGCGGCGGCAATCCGGACAGCATGATCCGGCTCAGCGGGGTGAATGCCAAGTCGGACGAGGCCGGCTTCATCGTGGTGTATCCCTATGGCAGCGGCAGGAACCCGAAGCGGGGACTCACCTTCAACGGCGGCGGGTGCTGCGGCTACGCGAAGCGGAAGAACGTCGACGACATCACCTTCGTGCGGGCAATACTCGATGACCTTAATGGGGTTGCCAGCGTCGATTCCGAACGCATCTATGCCACGGGTATCTCCAACGGCGCAATCATGGCTTACTACGTGGCGTCCGAATTGTCGGACAGGATCGCAGCAATCGCACCGGTGGCCGGGCCGATGATGACGGACAAGTGCAATCCGACGCGGCCGGTGTCTGTCATCCATTTCCACGGCACCGCCGACGAGCTGGCTCCGTTTAACGGCGGGCGTGGCAAAGGCACTTCTAATGTTCCGGCATTCATGCGACCGGAGTTTTTTTCGGTGGAGCATTCGATCAACTGCTGGGTCGAAGCCAACGGATGCAAAAGAAAACCGACCATTACCCCTATGCCCGACACGGCAGATGACGGCATGCGGGTAACCCGCAAGGTCTGGGGCGGCGGGAAGAACGGTTCAGAGGTGGTGTTGTATGAAATTGAAGGCGGCGGGCATACCTGGCCGGGCCGAGAACCTACTGTAAAGTTTCTCGGTAAATCCACAAAAGATATTTCGGCAAATGATTTGATGTGGGAGTTTTTCCAGAAGCATACGCGCAAGGCGGGAACGCGCAAGCCGCTCGAAAACGGCGACGCCTCCGAAGACGCCTCCGAAGACGCCTCCGGGACGGGACAGCTCTTCGAGTCGATACATGTGCCGGGATTCACCGATTTCCATGAGGGACTTAACGGCATCGCCTTCGCCGACTTCGATGGGAATGGATTTCTGGATGCGCTCACGGTAACGACCCCGCCATTCGTTTTGAGTAAGGAACTGAAGGGCAAAGAGCAGCCTCGCGACCACCTGCGTTTGTTGTTGAACCAAGGCAGCTTTGTCTTTCGCTCACACGAATTGACTTTGCGGAACTCACCCGCAACGCCGAATGACTTTGGCCAAGGCTGGCGCGGCAGCCAGATACCAGTCGTGGCCGACTTCGACGGGGACGGGCTGCTGGATTACTTCGTGTCGCGGCAGTTCCCCGGCGTGGCCGACCGGGTGCGCAAGGGGCACAAGCCGGTTGGCTGCAGCCTTTTCCTTGCCGACGGCGTGTTCCACACGTTCAAGGACATATCTCGCAAGCTGAACGTGCTCAACGAACGGGCGTACAACCGCCAACCCAGCCTCGGCGACGTCAACCGCGACGGTTACATCGATATAGCTGTGGGCGCAGACAATACCACAAACGCGTTCGAAGGCATCCCAAAGGCCGCGCTCATGGTCTACGAGCCCGGCAAGAACGGCGAGTTCACATCCGGCACTTACCGGGACATCGGCGGCAGCGATCTGGTTGCCGACTTCGGCGGTTTCCACAACGACCCCGCGCGCGACAAGGCCGGGCCGAAGGTCTCCCTGCGTGACATCGACAACGACGGCGACCTTGACCTGTTCCAGTCCACGCACGTGCTGATCAACATCGGCTACGACGCCAGGCGTCTGCGATAATCGCCCGCAGAGTACCGACAGGGGGTGTTTACCTGGCGCAACATGCTTGCCGAAACGGATGAATTCCGCTTCGAGAAGTCTGTTGGCAACGGTCTGGCCAAGGAAGCGAGGTTGACCTACGACGTGCAGAAGCGCCGCTACGTCCCTGCAGGCGACAATGTAGCCCCGGGCCTGGCTTACCTGTTTTTCGGGGACGTCAACAACGACGGACTTTACGACGCCATCGCCGTCGACGGGACAGATGCATTGTTCACGCCCAAGACCCAAGACGTTTCGGCCTGCTTCTGGAAAAATGAAGGACAATTCCGTTTCAGCGAAGCAACCCAAGAAGCGACGTTGAACACCCTGAATCGAAGCTACGGTAAGTGGTACCGTTTTTTCAATCAGCAGATAACTCCACGGCAGAAGAACCCGCTGCCCCTCGGAAGGATGAACAAATCGCAGCCCGGCCTTCCGGCTACGCCGCCGATGGACTTTCGTCCGTATTGGGGCGATCTTGTCTTTGCGGACTTTAACAACGACACACATTTGGATTTTGTCGTGCTCGACCGGCGCGAGGCGAAGTTGCTCGAACCTCGCTCTATCCTGTACATGAATCGCGGAAACGGCGCGTTCGCTCCCAAGCCCACCACATTCTCAGGGCTGGACGACACGGGAATAGCCGGTGAGGCGGTCGATCTGAACAACGACGGGCTGGTGGACATGTTCATCTCCGGAGACCCGGACAACACCGCCCCCGAAGGCAATTCAGATCAGCGATACGAGGACAAAGTCTACCTCAACACCGGAACCCACGGCGCCCGCGACAACCACTGGCTGCGCCTGCGATTCAGCGGCATCTCCCATGCTAGGCTGCTGGGCACGCGCATCGAGATATTCGAGCCCGGCACCGAAGCCCGCCTCGGCACGCGCGGCATCTACGCGGAGCAATCGTACAAATCCGGCAGCCCGCTCGAAGCGCACTTCGGGCTTGCAAACGCGTCCCAAGTCGACGTGACCGTTCATTTGCTCGACGGGCGCATAATACGTCTCGAATGCGTTAAAGCTGACCGTTTCGTCGAAATCAATATAGAAAAGGAGACGGTGCGTGAGGTCGGCCAACCTAAGAGCGATCCCCGTGAAAGACAACTCAAAGGGATGGAGTTACTGCACACGTCGGACTTGCTATTAGACAATCTGCCGGATTACGAGCTTGAGCCGAGATAACTGTGAGTCGATGACCCAAACCTGCCACATGGAAACAAGCGGATTCACATGCGAGCAAAAGCCAGAAAATAGTGTATTTTCTACCCCCGCAAAAATCCACGCAGATTGTGCGCCCAAAGGCGGATTTTGGCGAACTCAAGCGACGATGGAAAGCCGAATTCTAATGCAATGCAGAAAAGCCGCAAAAGGCTTTGAGGAGGGTCATGAAGCAGTTTTACGGGTTAGAGAAATGTGAAAAGCGTCCCCGTCAGGATTCGAACCTGAAACCTTTGGCTCCGGAGGCCAACGCTCTATCCAATTGAGCCACGGGGACATTGAGATTTGGGTGGACATATATTTATATGAAAGCTCGGCCGGCTGTCAAAGCAAATTGGCCGTACAGATCAGCAAAAATCAAAAAAGTTACGGTTTCGTCATAAAAATACAATAGAGAATTCAATCTGCTTGAAAATTTATTCCTTTAAGCTATAATTCCTGTTTCCTTGAAAGCGGGTATGGTTCAGTGGTAGAATGCCAGCTTCCCAAGCTGGAGATGAGGGTTCGATTCCCTCTACCCGCAAGCAAAATAATAACCCGTCTGTGAAACACGCAGGCGGGTTATTTTCTTTACTCACAAGCACTTATGAAACACTCTCGCCCTTTCAAGCCCCCTTCATCAGACGGCTGGGCGAAGGATGAGCAAAAACGCCCATCCGGCTACAAGCCAGACCCTGAAGACAGCAGGCGTCTTGCTGAAGATGAGAACGAGCAGCTGGTGATTAAAAACGTGATCCAGCAAAGAAAGCAAGGCAAGGGCTGGAGCGAGATTGCTCGCTGGCTTAATGAGAACGGTTTCCCCGCCCGCGATGAGAGATGGTCGCACGTTGCCGTAATCCGTATAATTGACCGCTACGCCCCAGAACTGAGAAAAATCCAGAACTCTATTGATAAGGACTAATGAAAATACAAACGGCCTACTTCGTCAGTTCTTCCCTAAGGGGACTGATTTTAAGAAAGTTAGTTCTAATACCGCGAGGTATTATTCAAATCTGCTAATCAGTGCTCTTGTCATTTAATGTATGCACTGTAAGGCCTTGAGTCTTTTATGGTGTTTTCGGCATAAAAAGGCTCGCAGCGTATCCGATTACCACGCACAGGACTATTCCTATAGTCACGCAATCTGACCACCTTCCCATCAATAGCGTCCAATGCGTTTTGGTCCTGTATCCATTGCGATTACCGTGTCGTCAAAGAGCTTCTTGAGCCCTTTGAAGTCCACCGGAACGTCCTCTCCCGTCGGCGTATCAGAGAGAATCGGCATCTGGTTTTCCAGCGCTTTCATGGTTTCCTCGAAACTCTGCTTCAGCAAAGTGAGTCTTGTTTCCTCATATTTCGGGTTGTCCCACAGGTTTGTGAATTCGTAGGGATCATTCTTCATATCATACAGTTCGCCATGTTCGTGGCCGTGATATACGCACAGCTTGTAATCTTCCGTTCTGAGCATAGTCCCCCATGTGGATTTGGCGTTGGACGATCTCGGCTTTGCCGCATCATAGAACTCACAGCGTACGAACTTCCTGTGCTTGTGAGGGTCAGTCATGCCAGTCAGGATAGGAAGAAGGCTCTTACCCTGCATATATTTTGGAACCGAGTTGCCGGTCAGCTCCATCAGCGTCGGAGCTATATCTGTTGATTCGACAAGTGCCTTGCTTCTCAAACCTTTCTTGAACTTGCCCGGCCACCAGAATATCAGCGGAACTCTTACCAGCCCCTCATAGAAACGACAGCCTTTTGCATTCAGGCCGTGATCGCCACAGCTATCGCCATGATCGGAAGTGAAAATGATCAGAGTGTTGTCAAGCTGTGCGGTATCTTCCAGAGCCTTGAGCATGCGGCCGATGTTCTCGTCGATCAATTCAATCTGAGCCCAATACTTGGCCTGCCGAAGCTTGCCACCCTTACCGGAAGTCTTCTTGGGACGGGACTGAAAAAACACATCCTTCAGCATCTCTTGTTGTGTTAGATCCGATTCCCTAAAAAGCGGTCCCGGTAGCTTGTTCAGGTCAAATCGCTTCACGTAATCAGCGGGCGGATTGAACGGGCCATGCGGATCAAAAATGTTCACACTGAAAAGCCATGGTCGGCCTTTGTTATTCTTCATGAAATCAATGGCCATGTCCGAACACCATGTGGTCTGGTGACAGCGTGCATGTTCCGCGCCTGGCAGTCCCCTAAGGTCTTTGTACTTGTAACCTTGTTTCCACAACCAAACCAGATAGTC
Source organism: Sedimentisphaera cyanobacteriorum (assembly GCF_001997385.1). Lineage (NCBI taxonomy): Bacteria > Pseudomonadati > Planctomycetota > Phycisphaerae > Sedimentisphaerales > Sedimentisphaeraceae > Sedimentisphaera > Sedimentisphaera cyanobacteriorum. The sequence goes on from NZ_CP019633.1 coordinate 1,176,778, forward strand.
ATTCTTGTCTCCGCCCTGATGCGGCGAATGACTGTAATGAAACTCGCTGTAGCCGTCATCCTTCGGACGCTTCTCCGGATTGTGTGCCATTGCGGTGGAAAGATGCAGTTTCCCTGACAGACCGCACAGATACCCTTCGTCCTTAAGCAATTTGGGCACCAGGGGTGCGACTTCCGGCCAGTGTGAAGCGCCGTTTTTGCAGCCTTTCACGCTGGAAGGGTACATACCGGTCAGGAATCCGGACCGGCTCGGCGTACAGAGCTGTGCGGTCACATGTGCATAGTCAAAAGAAACACCCTCTCCGACCAGTCGATCTAGATTCGGCGTATGAATATGTTTGTTTCCGAGTGCACGGATCGTATCCCAACGCTGCTGATCAGGACAGATCCACAGGATATTAGGACGGCTCTCAATGTTCTCCTTTGCAGACAGTCTTGTGCCGAGTTCCATACCTATCCCCAAAGCTGTACCAGTTTTGATGAATTGACGTCGTGTAATTCTGTTCATTTGATCTCCTTGCTCTTTAAATTTGCTCATAACTAATCAGGCAAAACCACCACAACCCTAGCTCTTGAAAAAAAACTAATGCATTTCTTCTAAAGTTACTAGGGCAAAAGCTTTTCAATCATTTTCGGTTATTGATTCTCTACCAGCCACTGCAAGTTAAACACAGCAACGTTTATCTGGTCATACAATTTCTTATCGCCGGCTTCATACAGCAGGTAAATCATCCCATCTTCATCAGCTGATAGGCAGGAATAAGCGCTGTGGCCTTGATCTATCAACCGCTTAACCGGCCATGTTGCGGCACCGTTGAAGGACGCCCAGACCGACATTTGATATCGCCAGCCGCCCTTCCAATCGGGCACACTGTAAATCAACACGTCTGAAAGCTCTTTAACTGCTTTGTCAGGAACTCTGAACAGCCCCGCACGAATACCATATGAGGGTTTTCTGCCGTATTTGAAATAAAACGGCTCACCTGTTTCATACAATTCATCAGAAACTTGCCAATCAACATATCTTTCGCCGTCATCATAGCTCCAAGCTATTCTGCGTTTATGATCGACCGACATATGAGATCTTGAGTTGTAATAGATTCGCCCGTCTGCAAGCTCCGCCAGAGCTGCCTCCCCTGTTCCAGTCATAATACCATCACTAACCTGCCAAGTCTTCCCTCGATCATCGCTGTACATTGAAGTGTTATAATTATACATCCAATACCGCTGCTTTTTTTCCCTTTGGCTTTCGGCGGCTGAAGCTGAACTCTCCCCGGAATCAAAAGCCTGCCCTTATGCTTTCCGTGCTTCAGCGTAATACCTGTGGACATAGCCCCTATATTAATCGGAACATTACCCGGAGCAGCACCATGCCCCATAAAATTGGGTTTTACGGTTATATCCTCTTTCTTCCATGTTTTTCCACTATCTTCACTTCTGAATAAAAAGGAAGATTTTCCTGACGTATGAAGAATTAAAATATCACCTGTAACACCATCTTTAACCACATTTGATCCTTTAATCCCCTTTTCTGAGAGGTTTTCTTCCGAAGACCAAGTTTTGCCTTGATCGGTGCTTTTGCGAAGATAAGAGCAATAACCGGCGAAAGCGAGAACAGTTCCATCTTCAGCAACAATTATATGAGGAGAACGAATTTTTCCTGTTGCTTTCCTTTTTCTAAAAAGGGTTTGCTTTTTGAAATAAGGCTTGCTGTTTAGCTCAAAACTATTACTAACCGCCTTTTTCCCTGCTATCAAGTCTGTTTCATGGATTTTGAAACGGGTACTTACAACAGAATGCTTGTTATTATTATCTTTGTATTTAATGTAGGTTGTCGCAACAATTGTTCCATCCGGCAAGATCTCTATTCCTGGATAGCCGCAATCAGTGCCAGCATTACTCTGCAGCAGTTTAATACGATATTCTCCTGGACTTGAATTACGCACGTTCTCATAAGTTCCTACCCAAGCAATGAAATGACCGTAAGAAGGGCTCCCTTTTGCTCTGTCTCGAAAAGCTATAACCAGCCTCCCGTCTTGAGTATAAACTCCTTGATGCCTGTCTCCAGTTAATCCCAATGAGGTTTTCACCGAATTGCTCCATGTTTTTCCTTCATCTTTGCTGAACATCATCAGGCTTCTGCCTTGATGTGTGTTCTCCTGCATAATGCAGCAAAGCTCGTTCTGATCAGGCGACATAAAGACATAAGGTTCACAAGGGTCTTTACCCTTCACATCGGCAATAACTCGGGGGTCTGACCATGTCAATCCACCATCATCAGTTTTGCTCTGAAGTACAACTGACGAATCCGATTTTTTGCCGTGGCAGAAACCCAAATAGTTGCCATCAGACAATCTGACTATACTGCTGAAAGTCATAACGCAGTCAAAATTGAGAGGTTTTTTTCTGTCCAGGTTTTTCCTCCATCCTCACTCATAATACGCGGCATACTCGGGCTTGCAGAGAAAATCCACAGTCTGGTTTTACCAGACTGCATATCCCTCATCCGGTAGATACTGGGACAATTTTCATGGCTGCTGAAGGACGCCGGCAATCTTTCATCTATTCGTTTCCATGTTATACCACCGTTATGACTAACAGCCATTAGGCCTGAGTTGCCGCCGTCGACTATGTTGCATACACAAAAAATTGTTTCACCATCCGGAAGCAGCAGAGTTGCAGGGCGTACCTGACAAACATCCCCTGTTCTCTCAGCAATCTCCACGTGCCTTTCTGTATCATCTGAGATATCAATAAGAAGAGGCATTTTTTGAGAAGACTGAGCATAACTGCAAAAGCAAAGAAAAAAAGTGATCATAATAATATTCAAGTTGATAGTAAAGTTTTTGTACTTCATAATAACAATCCTTTAAAGTTTTAATATTCTGGGAATCTAATTTTTAGACCAAGTATTTTTGCCATTTAATGTATGCACTGTAAGGCCTTCGGTCTTTTCCGGAGTTTTCGGCATAAAAAGGCTCGCAGCGTATCCGATTACCACGCACAGGACTATTCCTATGGTTCCGTAGAGCAGCAGATGCACATCGGTATATTTCTGCACACAATACAGGCCTGCCGCTCCGAGAATTGCCCCTATCACAGCGCCGCCGCCGTTTGCGCGTGTTGTAAATATGCCTAAACAGAAAAGCCCGCACATCACGCCTCCCATCAGGCCGAGGATTGTCATAAACATATCCCACAGTGATTTGATGTCGGAGGTGGCAAACAGCAGAGCCAATACAACGCCCAGCAAACCGAACGTGAAAGTCATAATCCGGCCTAAACGAAGAAATGCTTTTTCGCCTTTCAACAAACTGAAAGGCCTTATGAAATCTGTTACAAAGGCAGTAGCTGTGCTGTTCATACTTGTGGAAACAGTGGATTGGGCAGCGGCAAACACGCCTGCCACTACTAAACCTGCAATCCCTACGGGAAGTTCACGAGCGATAAAAAGAGGGAATATTGCATCGTTCTTGAATGTCGGGTCAATCTGGGCGGGATTGTCCTTGTAAAAAACAAACAGAGCTGTCCCAACGCCAAAGAAAAGTATTGAGGCGGGTATAATAGTTATAGAATTAGTCCAGATGGACTTTTTTGCAAATTTCATAGAGGATACAGACATATATCTCTGAACAACAGCCATATCTGAAGAATAAGGTACTAACTGCTGCCCGAGCCCGCCAAGAACCACGACCCACAGAGCCGTAGTTGCAAAGCTCACAGAAGAAAAGTCCCAGTTTACCAGATGGAACTTGTTGTCAGCAGAGGCCGTTTCAAGGAAACCTCCAAAACCTCCTTCAATGCCGTTAATAATCAATGCAAAGCTGAAAAAAGCACCACCAAGCAGAATGAATGTTTGAATTGCATCAGTCCATACAACCGCTTCAAGACCGCCCATAGTGCAGTAAATAAGGCTCAAGACGCCAATGGCCATAATACACTGTATCTGCGAGAGAGGCGTAATAGCTGCAAGAGCAAGAGCCGGCAAATACATAACTACTGCCATCCTTCCAATCTGGAAGAAGATAAACGATGCGCTTGCAAAAAGGCGGACAAAACGGTTGAAACGTTTCTCCAGATATTCATAAGCGCTGGTTGCATCAATCTTGCGAAAAAATGGAAGGAAAAATATTATAACAAACGGAGCCAAAACTACGGCGCACATATTAACCCAGAAATATACCCAATCTGTCATAAACGCCTTTGCCGGTATTGCTATGAATGTTATCGAGCTTAGCATTGTTGCAAAAATACTAAGACCTGCCACAAACCACGGCACGCGCTGGCCGCCTCGAAAATAGTCGTTGGAGTTTTTGTTTCGAAATGAGAAAAACACTCCCACTCCGAGCAAAATACCGAGGTAAACCACAATCGTGGACAGATCGATCCATCCAATTGCTTTTTTGATCTGCAGCGGCTTTCCCGACCATATTTCAGCAGATCGAACTCTTGGCCGAACCTCACCTGAGGGGATAATAATCGGGTCGTTTACCATATCATCGCCCCACCGAACAGCGTTGGTTGTAACCTGATTAGAGGGAAGATTATCCGATTCTACCCACGTATCTGTGATAGTATGATAAACATAAATCTTTTTAGGAAAGCCTGGATGGTCGTCTTTAAGTTCATTCTCAAGTCCCCAAAAACTTCCGTCTGCACCTCCAAAGACAAATATATGGCTCTGGCCTACACCAATAGCTGTACCTGCCATGACACTGCTTGGAAGTGATTTCCTTTTCCGCCATGGATCTAAAGGACCGTTATAGGTTTTCGTATCAGGGTTGTACTGTTCAGGGTCAAACACAAGTGGGTTAAACTCATACACGTCTTTAAGGAATTTCACTTCACCTTCTTTGCTGGCGGCTCTGCCGCTCATAATGTAAATGCAGTCTGTCCTGCCATTGTGCTGAACAGCAGTTATATTGAATGCTCTCGGACTTCCCGGCCAAGGCGGGAGCTTTTGCCAACTAAGGTTATCAGGCTCATCAATCTGCGATAAATCCAGACACCAGAAATTCTTCATTGCAGTTTCAAGGCCTCTGCCTGTTGTTCCGCCGGCAACATAAATCCTGCTGCCTATTTTTGCTGCATCGCCATAAACGCAGCGGGAAGGCAGAGAAGGCAAATCCTTCTTTTCAATTGTTTTGCTTTGCGGATTCCAGCTCAGCATAAAGACATCAGAGTAAGCTCTTTTCGAATCGTTCCCGCCCATACATACTACGCCGTGTTCGGTGGAAACAGATGCTCCATAGGCAAGCGGACGAGGAAGCGAGAAACCTGTATGCCACTGGAAACCGGAGTCAGACTCTGGGGCTTTAGTTAAAACATAAATGTCATTATGCCATTGCTTATCAGATTCCCATACAGGTTTTGGGAAGTTAGCCCCGCCTGCGAGGATAAGGGCATCGTTATGAACTCCTGAAAACATCCCTGCCCTGCCGAGCGAATCGGGCAACTCAGGCAGCTCAGTCCAGTCCATATATCTTGGTGAAACCGCTTCATCATTTGCCGCATAACAGGCAATAGATAAGAACAAAACAAAAACATATATCAATTTTTCAAAAATTTTCATAAAGCCACTCTCTTAAATATCATTTCATATTCCAAATAATGAAAATCACCTGCCGGCATACTGCTTCATTATTTCTTGTGCTTCAGCAAAAGACTCAGCCCTGTAAACCAGCGAAACTCCCGTAGGGAAGCGTTTTTGCACTTCACCACTTATAAGCTGTTCTTTGGAAACAGAAACTCTTATAAGTGAAATATTTCGTTCTTTTGCAATACTGTAAATAGTATCTAAATCATTCATCTCGGGCTGGCCGAAATCAACAGAAAGGCAGTGCGGTATTTCCATAAACTTTTCTGCTACATGACCAATCTTTCCGCAGGAATGTATAGAGCCTTTCCCGATAGCGTTTAAAACCATATCATCATAGCAGGCTATCTTCTCAGAATACATCTCCGGGGAAATCATAACTGAAGAATCATTTCTAAGGAGTATATTCCCGCGTATCATCGCAGCGTGCTGGTGAGCAAAACCATTTACCTTTTCGGTAAGATAAGGGGAAAAATGCTTTGCGGCATTGGCCTGAGCCTGAGCGGCAAGCTTCATTGCTTTAGCAGTTAATTCCGGCTCGGTAAGCAGCTCTACAAAAAACTCGCTCCCTCGCACCATAGCTGCGTTGTCAAGAGGTCCCTGAAGGTCAGGTAAGACAATCTGAATCATATTCTTAAGCTTTGGATATTCTGAAAGTATCTGTTTGTAAACCTTCAGCGTTTTTTCTGCTTTTGCCATCCAAGGACTTGAAAAATCTGATGGGTCGAAATTATCGAGGCATTTTTCAAACTCATCCTTTGATTCAAGATGTCTTGCCCATGGGGGATTATCTTCAGCATTTTCCACTTCGCATCCAAACATAGAAGCCACTAAAACAGTCCCGAAATTCGCTCTTACAGTTAAAGGCAAATCATCATTGATTTCATCACGCATTGCGATGCTTGTATCGAATGCATGTACGAGCTCGTTATAGAGCATCTTTTCGGGGCTATCAAAAATCTCCCTGTGCGGGAAAGGCTTATAATTTGCACTTTCATCTAACGGATAACACATCACCAGCGGAAGCCTGTCGGTATCCTGCCATTGCAGAGCCATTTTATGACGCTGTTCAATCTCTTCTTGCCGTTCGGGCTCAAGTATGCTGTTTAGGTGTTTGAGAAGTTTTTTCAATGGATCAATCATTTATCAATCATCTGTTTTATGTATTCATAAAAATTAGCAGTTATTTAAAGAATTCAGGTACGAGCCTTCGAGCCTCTGCGCGAACTCGCGGGGCTTCTGTTTCAGGAATCGACCTGTAAGGCCACCTCATCCTGCTTCCCACATCAGCCCATCCGCCTACAACAGCCATAAATCTGTCGCAGGCACCATTGCAAAATCCTTTTTCAGTTATGAAAGGTACGATATAATTATCCATAAACTGCCTCAAACGCCCTTCAAGCTCAAGGGAAGAATCCATATCATATTGCATTTGATCTGTCCATCTCTGAGCAGCAGCAGGGTTTAGGCACGCGGCATTTGAATAGGACCCGCTTGCTCCTTCCTGGATGCCGCTTGCAAGCAGATGACCAGGCACAAAAACGCTTAAATTCGGTATATGCTTTCGCATAGAGTCGTACCAAGATTTATCCCCGCCTGCTGTTTTGAGGCCTACTAATCTTGGTACCTCGCCTGAAAGATATCCAACTTCTTCTGGAGATAGAACTCTCTTTGCATGCGGAGGATTGTACAATACCAAACCGATTCCTTCTGAAGCCTCTGCCATACGTTTTAAGAAAACAGCAGCCTCTTCATCAGTAACGGGAAACCAGTCCGGCAGAATAACCTGTACAGCTGAAGGGGCTAAATGAACAACCCGCTTGAGCCGCTCCAGAGATATCTGGGCGGACATATGGCTCACACCTATCTGAAACGGCATACCAGTTTTATTGCATTTTTCCGCCAAACACTCTGATATCATATCGAATTCTGCTTCGCTCTGGCAGTGAAATTCTCCAGTAGTACCGTTTGAATAGATCCCGTCAACCTCCATATCAATCAAGGTATCAATCTCTTCTTTTACTCTGCATATATCAAGTGAATCATCATTCCATACTGAAAGCAATGTCGCCCAGTTGCCCTTTATCTGATCTGCTTTAAGAGCTATCATTCCTTGGCCTTTTAATAAACTTTTGAAAAGTTTTTCAAGCGGTCTATAGGCTTTTTCTGATCTTCGGTTAATTCCTGAATCGGGCGAACAGGCCTGCCTATACCCATGCCAAGGGTTGATAAGCCGTACATAATTCCAGCAATCCAGTTTTTATCTTCTCCCAAGAGCAAAACTTCACGAACTGAAGAGATATGCTCCTGAAGTTCTGAGAGCTGCTGAAAATCTTCCTGCGTTGCAGCATTTACCGCAGCTACAAAAGCCTCAGGCTCATAATTTGCGCAGACAGGCACTATCCCCGCTGCACCAATCCTAAGCCCCCATTCAATATCCGGCTCATTGCCCTGCATCACACCAATTGAAAGCCGCTGACATACACCAAGCACTTTCAGGAAGTAGTCCCTGTCTCCGCTGCTTTCTTTGATCAGATCAGTCCAGCCCTTCTCGGCCATATACTCGATCACTGAAACAGGTATAGTGCTCTGGACGCAGCCCGGGATATTGTAAGTTATCATCTGCATATCTGTCGCTTCACGGCAGGCGGAAAAATGCGACAGCATCTCCTTCTCTGTTTTAAGAGAGATGTAGTATGTAGGCGTTACTACCATACTGGGAAAATCGAGCCTTTTGAGTATATCAATCTTTTCAAGGGCTCTTCGTGTAGAAGTAGCTATCACTCCCCCCGCAAGTCCTGCACGGCCTTCAGTTTCGTCCTTGGCGATCTCCATAGCCCGCTGCCACTGGTCATCTGCAAGAAGAGGCCCCATACCGGCAGAGCCGCCGGCAAAGATTCCATGCGCGCCTGCATCAATGCAATGCCTTATCACAGCCCTAAAGGCTTTTTCATCCACATTTTCATTTTCATCTACAGGGGTAATAATCGGAACGAGCACCCCTCCGTTAATCTCTTTTTTTTCTGTTACATTTTCCATAATAATTCCAGTCTAAGATGCTGCCATAAATTTGGGATACTACAAAATATAAAATTTGGAGACGGCCTAACCTTTACTTATAATTTCCCAATCAACGACCCCTACTTTATTTGCCCATTCTTTATACTTCTTAGCCATTTGTTTAACTTTTTCTGGATATTTTTTGCTCAAGTCATTAAGTTCTCCTCTATCCTCAGAGATATCATATAGTTCCCATTTACCATCCTGTCCAGGGTAAAAACATTGCCACTCACCCGGGTATTCTGAAACCAGTTTCCACTTATTAATTCGCACTGCCCTGTTTCCTTCATGTTCCCAAAACAAAGGTTTTCTTTGCCGCTTTTCTCCCTCAAATACCTTAAACAGACTTTCCCCTTCATAAGGTTTTATGGTTTTTCCTTTGAAAATGCTGGGGTATTTTGTTCCTGACACCTCGCACAGAGTAGGCATAATATCTGTAATATGCCCTACCTGATTACAGATTGAACCTGCATCATTTATGTAATTGGGCCAATGAGCAATAAAAGGTGTAGAAATCCCTCCTTCATGAACCCATATCTTATGCCTTCTGAAAGGTGTATTTGAAACACTTGCCCAATTAAGACCGTAGCTTCCAAAGGTATCAGGCCCTCCAAGAGGCCTGCCAGGAATATCACCTTTTACCACAGGCTCGCCATTTGGAGTTTTTTCAGGAGCGAAAGAACTATTCCATGGGCTGTTAAGTCTTTCAATAGTATCATTGAGATGTCCTTCAGCTGAACCACCATTATCAGATAGGAAAAGAATAAGGGTATTATTTATTTTTCGATTATTCTTTATTGCTTGAAGAACTTTCCCCACTGACCTATCTAATTCCTCTACCATTGCTGCATAAGTCTGCATCCTTTGGGCCTGCCAATCTTTATTTTGCTCCATTACCCAAGATTTGCTAGCTTCATCTTGTATTTTTACATCAATATCCTCTGAGACAAGCCCTATTTCTTTAACATTTTTTATTCTTTGCTTACGCGTTTCATACCATCCCTTATCGTAAACACCTTTGTATTTATCTATAGTTTCTTTTCTTGCATGAAGCGGGTAATGGGGTGCAGGGCTTGCTAAATACAAAAACATTGGTGAACTTTTATCAGCAGTTTTTATATAATCAACAGCTTTATCTGCAATAGCATCTGTATAGAAAAAATCATCCCAAGGCTCAATAAAATCATTTCCTTCAACTAAACCTGCCGGGTCCCACAAACTTCCATAAGCGGGAATAGTCCCGAAAAATTTATCGAAGCCTCTCTGTAAAGGCCAATTATCAATATTTTTTTTTGTAAGGGCATCTCTAGCAACGTGCCACTTGCCAACCATTGCAGTCTGATACCCCCCAATCTTCAGCATCTCCGCCAGTGTTACGGAATTTTTGCTCAAAGTTCCCCTATATCCCTCATAACCTTGGTCTTCAACCATAAGCCCTATACCTGCCTGATGAGGATAGAGACCAGTAAGAAGAGAGGCTCGTGTCGGACAACATCTTGCTGAATTGTAAAATTGCGAAAAACGTAAACCGTTTTCAGCTAATTTGTCAATATTTGGAGTATGAATTTCACCACCATAACACCCCAAATCAGAGTACCCTAAATCGTCAGCCATAATAAGAACCACATCAGGTTTTTGCATGGACTGGCTAAAAACAGTTTTATTTTCCAAAGATTTACAACCATTAAGACAAAATCCAATATTTGATATACCTATTCCTATTGCTGCCTTTTTGATAAAATTTCGTCTATTCATATTTTCCACCTTAAAAATTCTAAATAAAATTATTTTTTGTATTTCAAATTAATTCAGCTATTTTGCGTCTTTTATATTTACAGGCCTTGCTAATAATTATTTCAATTATTCAAAACCATTTCCAATCCAAATTTTAGGCGATCTGATCCTTGGGGATATCTCGCCGCTTGTAATAACAATATATCCATTCCAATTAACAGCATTAGAAGTAACGTGTGTTTTAGGCATTTCCCCATTCATTGACCAAGTATTTTCTACTGTATCATAAACAAATATTTCTTTAGAGAATCCAGGATGGTCTTGTTTTAAAATCTCGCCCTTACCATATAAACTGCCATCTGAGGCACCAAAAATATAGATATAGTTTCGACCTATAGAGGATACTGTGCCTGCACAGAAAGGTCTTTCGGCAGATTTTTTCCTCAGCCATGTTCTTTGAGCTGGATTATACTCCCAAATATCATTCAAGAATGTAATCTCCTGACCTGAATCTTTTGATCTTCCACCTATCACATAGATGCATTCTTCTTCTCCGTTATATTGGCTTACAGTCATGCTACATGCTCTTGGCCGCCCAGAAAAGTCATTTAATTTTTGCCACTCGAGTACATCATTGTCTCTTTTGTCTAAATCTAACGCCCAAAAGTCTTTCACAGCAGACTCTAACGCCATTTCACGCTGCCCACTTACAACATAAATTTTATTACCAATTGCAGTACACCCCCCGTTAGCGCAAGGTTGAGGAAGAGAGGGCAGCTCTTCGCAAACTATATTTTTCTCTTTACTGTTCCACCTAAGAACAAAGGCATCACTATATACTTTCTTTTCATCTAAACCGCCAATACAGACTACACCATAATCAGTAGTTACGCTCATACCGTATGCAATATTTTTATAAAGGCGAAAACCTGTTCTCCAATAATAATCTTCTCTGATTTTTTCAAGAACCCAGATATCATCCAACCAAACTTTGGAGTTCTCCCAATAAGGTTTAGGAAAATTAGCTCCACCAGCAACAATCAACGCATTATTACTGACACCTGAATAAGGACCTGCAACTCCAAGAGCATCACACTGCCCCTGAGCTGCAGGCAAAACTGCCAGTTCTTTCCATTTAAAGATCCTCATCTCATTCTCTTTCTGTGCTAAAGAAACTGTGCCCAAAATAAACAAACTAATATAGATAAACTTATGTACAATTTGCTCCGAGCGAGTTATGTGGCTAAAGTTATTTCTTCCCATCAATAATCCAATCAAGTGTAAATTTTGAAAAAATTATCTTTGAATATCTAAAACCTTTGCCACCCTCATACAAACAAGCTATCTTACCATTATCTAATACGGTTAGAGATGAATAAGCCGCTGGTCCTTCATGAATGGTTCTCTTATGACTCCAAGTCTTTGCTCCATCATAACTAACTCTAACTGTCATGTTGGTACGCTTTTTAGAGTCAGGATTGGAGAACAAAATAATGTCCTTATCATTATTCTTATTTGGGGCATACCTTATAATACTTGCTTGACAAGTTGGTTCATTGAGATTAGATTTGTATGACACATAGTCCCAAGTTTCTCCGCAATTAGTGCTGAATGACAAGGCCCTGCTGCCCCTGTAACGTGAGTTGCGAGAATTCAACAAAACCTTCCCATCAAGAAGCTCTACCACCTGACTTTCATTCAATCCAGGGCGTGCAACATCACTGAGTTTCCATGTCTTGCCATGATCATCACTGTATATTACATGCGCCCCCTGTTGAAACTTTTTGTACTCACAGCTAATTGTGTGGTTTGCTGGTATAACCAAACGACCTTTCTTCTTGCCGTACTTGAGTTGTATTCCAGTCCCAGGTCCTGTAGCGTACCATCTCCAATAATCTCGACGGACAGAATCACTGATATTATTAGGTTTTGTCCACGTAAGCCCATCGTCCTCAGATTTACTAATATAAGGAATACGAGGATGCTTACTTTCCCCTGCAACAATTCCCTTTAAATGATCACTGCCGTAATTCCATGTTAAACCAAGCCAAATAGTGCCAGTTTGTCTATCTACTACTGGACAAGGATTTCCACAAGTATTATCGCCATCATCCCATATTACAACCTGCTTAGACCAAGACTCACCATTATCCTCGCTTCGTTTCATTAACAAATCTATATCACCTTCATCTCCCACACCATCCTTTCTTCCTTCACAAAAGGCTAATAGAGTACCTTTATTTGTTCTTATAATTGAAGGAATTCTGTAAGTGTTATAGCCGTTCTCGTGCCTCACAAAAAGATCAGTGTACTCAATCTCATTTTTATCATTACCTTCTGCAAAAACAGCAACAGATACTACAAACATAAACAAACAAAAATAATTCTTAAAAGTCATTAGAAAACCTCAAAATAAATAACAATTGATTAATTAAATTCCTGAAAAACTGTTTTAGTAACACCCAAAATCGTTATTGTTACTTCAGGCTAATCGCCCCAATTTGATGCCATTATTACTAAATCACGAATATCGACAATGCCGTCTTTATTCAAATCTCCTGAATATAAACTTATATAATTCTTATAATCAGCTTTACTAACTAAAACCTCATCAATGTAACCTTGGAATATTCTGTTATCCTCATTGAAATGGCCTATTACAACATTTGCATTCAATTCAACGTCAGATTTGAGGGTATTGTCCTGCTGTGCTTCCAATTTACCATCTAAAATTATTACAAATTTATAGTCAGCAATGTCTTTGGCAAAAACTACTTCATGCCATTTGTTATCACTCACATTAGTAGTTCCTTCAACTTTAACAGTATTTCCATCCGTATCGCTAACAAAAAACTGCAATACACCATTTCTAATTCTTGTCCACCAAGATGATTCTCCAGGGCCAACATCCCTTGCAACCAAGGCGCCTGAATTATCGGTACCCCCACTGCTATGTTTATTAGTCCTGAATACCGCAGATATAAAGAAAGGCGATTCCGATTCAATGTTAAAATAATTCAATAATGTGCCTCTTGTATCGAAGTCGTGATTTCTTATCACTATTCCGTTACCATTACCATTCAAATGCAATGCAACACTCCCTGAACTCGAGGAACTTCCTTCTGCAAAACCCAGCTCACCTTCAGTTCTTCCATGAAAGCCCTTCCCTTTTTTGTCGTTCACTTTATATGGAGCTGCTTTTATATTTTGGTCAAGATCAAATTCCTCAAAGTCATACATAAACAAAACTTTGCTGTATCTGTTATTTCTCAGAGGGGGAAATTTCTCAAAACCTTCAATCCCCTCTCTAGGTACTCTGTAGACCATTAAATCTTTTGGCCTTATCCAACGATCCCCTATCATCAGATTAACCATTGGGAAAATGTAGCTTTCATCAACATACATTCCTAAATCGTTAAATCTCCAAGGCAGCCCTTGAAAATCATCCACCGTCATCAAATACTGCCATGTTTCCATATCATCTTCGGTTTTGGCAAGAGCAAGTCTTTCTCTAGGCAAAGCCGGATGCGGCCAAGCATCTGGGTCAGAATAAGTCCAGAACAAAAATATTTCGTTCGTATTATCATCTCTTCTGACATTAAATGCATTCATAGGAGAGATGATAGGCATTATATTAATGTCGGTTGACCATGTAGCTCCTCCATCTGAGGAATCTGCATACAAAAGTCTTCCCATATCACTACGGGCAACCAACCTTACTTGCCCGTTGTTCAATTCAACAACCTGAGCTTCTTGCAGATTAAAACCATTAGTAGTTGACCTATCAAGGACGTTTGACTTTGTCCATGTTAGTCCATCATCGTCGCTGTAATAAGTTGTAACGCCACCCACGGCTTCATCATATTGGGTCCCTGGGTTAATAAATATCCTACCATTACTGATTTGAGAAATTTTACTGTTCATCACTTTATGCTTTTTTGGAGCTTGATTAACCCAAATAATATCGCTCCAAGAAGATCCTTCATCATTTGAAATTTTAACTCCCAATTTTCTCAAATTATTTGGTTGTTTTACATTAAACATTGCCAGAAGCCTACCAGAATTTAAGTTAAGAATATTTTTACTGCTTTTGCTACCCAAAGAATCAAAAATATCTGTCCCATTCCATGTAAGTCCTTCATCATCTGAGGAAAGATAACTAGAGCCTACATGCAGAATCAATTCATTATTAACCCTATTCATATCTCCCATTGCTGAATTTTCAAAACAAAACATCTTATAATTTTTAAGATGTTTATCATTGCCCTCATAACTTAAATCATCTATGTTTACTATAGCTCCAGAAGCCCCAAATACTATACCTCCATAGTTAGTGTTACGCAGTGATTTACTTTCTAGTACTAAGCTGCCGTCTATGTAAAATAGAATGTTTATTTTGTCGATAACAACCTTAAAGTCATACCACTTATTGGACTGTATATCCAGTGATGAGCTGTTTCTTAACTTTTCCTTAAGCCACCCGTCTATCAATTCCCATCGCTTTTCTGATGTATCATAAATCAGGGAGACCTTGTAAACATGATTGCTGTCAATATTGTGCCTTAAGGAAATTTCAAAGTGAGAATGAGGGGCAGAATAAAGAATATTAAAACGCCCTTCTAGGACAGTGTCTCTTGAAAAACAATTGATTTTAACTTCGGAAGGATTGTTTATTGAATAAAGTTGAAGGTATTTATTGCTTCCCGAACTAACAACGGTATTGACACCTGAAATATTTTGCCATCCAGTATCTTTAAAATTCAGCATGTTATCAAAAGAGTAACTTTCAGAAAAAACAGGTTCTTCATTTCGGTAAACAAGCCTATTCCCATAGAGTTCATTATACTTTTCGTCGTACTTTTCAATAAGAGCTTGTTTTTGCCCAACCCAGATCTCAGCCTTTGTAAGCCAAAACCCCTTATCAGAACCATTTCGCGAATTTGAAAATGTGAACTGAAGTTCATTATTACCAGTTATTAATTCATCTTTTATCCAAACAAAGCCGCGTTGTTTGCCTGTAGCACTAAAAAGCTCAGGAGGAGGTGTTACCGTAATACCATTAATTACCAGCCCCAATTCATCAAAATTATTAATATCTACGGTTTCGATAACAAGCATATAATTCATATTTTGATCTAAAGAGTTTATTTCAAAATTTAATTCCTCCTGCTGTGCCTGATCAGTCAACTCCAAAGGTAATTTATCTTGATTCGGGCTTAGAATTGTATATGAAAATAGCCGGGAACTTAACAGTAAAACAATAGATACTCGATATATACATGCAATCATAATTTTATCCTATTTCATTTCATTAATTCAAAAAAAACCCATAGCCTAAAAACATATTAGTATTCTTTGGGTATATAATGAAGACGGCCAGATAGATTAACAAGCCAGAGTTCCTGAAGTTCGCTGCTATCATATGTTCTAACACTTCCGTCATTATATCCTGCATTTACTTTAATATCTGGCCTCTCCCTATCTGGATCAAATTTATTATAGTATAACGCGTTATTCCGTCTCTTTTGACCATTTTCCATAGGGTGAGTCGACATCCAACAAAATTGATATCCAGCTGCAGGATCATTCCAGCGAATAGCATCACAAGTTAAAAGACTGCTGTTTGTATTAATTGAAGGCCCTCTAAATGGCCGTTCATTCCTATCTCTATCATAGTACCCGTCGTAATTCCATAAGAGATCATATGAACCTGATATGCCTACCAAACCCTGTTCGTATAAATCTTGGAAGGTGTAATTTTGCCATGTCATTTTGTCAATATTTACTCGGCTCATAGGACAGATATAAACACCTGCCTCCGAAATGTAATCCAGCATAAATCTCGCTAGTATTCCACCTGCTAAACCATTACTTTGACCTGAAGCAGCGTTTTCTGGATGGTAATTTATCCTAGCAGGTTGTGTCCAAAAACCATTGGATTGAAAATAACCACCAGAATCATTTTTTCTTTTACCTGCTATGCTAGGTGGATATCTGTTGCCATTATCTGCCTGATAAGCAGATACACCATAGATAATTTGTTTCTGGTTTGAACTGCACATAACAAATTTTGCTTGATTACGTGCTTTTTGTAGTGCGGGCATAAGGATTGCCATTAACAAAGCTATTATTGATATAACAACTAAAAGCTCTATCAGGGTAAATGCACTGAGATTATTTGTTTTTTTCATAATATACCCTCAAGTCTTAAAAGCTTACAGCAAGCCAGCAAAGAGAGCTGGCTTGCTGCGAAAGTTTAATTACTCGTATTCATTTGACCGGAGCCAATTCTCTGCTAGAATAGAAAAATCAAGCATATCAACCGAACAATTGCCATCTAAGTCACCTTCTTCTGTTGTTATTACGCATGATGGGGTATTGAAGCTCCAAACATCACCTTCGATAATAGTAGTTCCATCGTCGCCAAAGTCTATCAAAGTATCTACCCTCCAATAATATGTTTGGCCTTTTTGGAGATTTGAAAAACTTATGGAGTTACCATCAGCGACTGCAGATTCTAAAACATTTGACATATCTTCAGTATCTGAAAGATTTACAGTTTCAGATATAATATTTTGGCCTTCAATAGAAGACCAGCCGAAAACTTTATCGATAGGCACCATTACTGAATTGCTGGCTGGATCAGGATCAGAAGGCTTTCCTATTGGCTGTACAAATTCCTCTACGCTCAACGCTTCATCGGAAACCTTTATAAAATCAATCTTTCCATGAAAACGTTTTGCTGCAGAATCGTAATCAGGATCCATTGCACCTATCTGAACAGGGTGCACAGAGCCATCGTTTTCGTAAGAAACGCCTGCCAACTCGTCATGTTCCGTTAAGACAAGCTCTCCATCTAAGTAGACCCTGTATTCTTCGGTAACACTGTCTCTTACCCATGCCACGTGGGTCCATTGCTCTGCACCAATACCGTTTTCTGATGCAACCTTACCCCCTGAATTAAGAACCTCGCCATCTTTGACATATTCCCTTGCTAAGAAATTAGGCCTCCCGTTTGGCTCATCAAACCTATACCAGTATTCTCCAGGAAGACCTCTTTTGGCCAAAAAACCGTTCTCTGTCGTAATTGGTCCGGCAAGCCATATCAGACATTCAATTGTATAATCAACACCTAAATCAAAAGACGGCCCTCCTGCTGCTGGAATCAAAACCTGACCAGTTGATGGCGGAAAGAAATAGACAGCTGAACCGAAAGGATTATAATCTGGATTACCCTCTACAAATGTCATATTAGGGTCGCTCTTAGCAGTTACTTCCAGATTAATGCCGTTTCCTGAAGTATCCAACACAGTCTCTCCAAGAGTTGCTTGTGTGCCCGGATCTTTCTCATCAAATGTCCAGTATGCAACTACACCTGCCTGAACAAAGGAAGCAAAAAAACATCCTAAAACTAATGTAAACATATTTTTTTTCATGATATTACCCTTAAAAACTTAAAAAATAGAAACTTAAATAATTGTTATTACCACACAACTTTAGTAAAAACACAGGAAAAATATTTCACATAGCAACCATCCTTTCATGAATATTTACAGTTAGACTTTCTTTCATTATAAATCTTTTTTTCATTTTAAACGCTAAATCCGAGCAACCGTTTTGCCTTCATAAAGTGCAAGGGGTTTGTAAATCACTTCATCGGAATTTATAGGTCGCTGCCCTGTCCGGATCTCATCAAGCACCTTGGCAGCCCGTCCGCCCAGCTCGTATTCATCTATCGTTACTGAAGTGAGTCTGTCTAGAAATACGCCGTTTCTCGCATGGCGATCTCCAAAGCCGATTAAAGAAACATCTTCCGGTATCCTGAGCCCCAACTCCTTAAGCGCAAACTGAACAAGTTCGGCTTCCTCATCGTCATTGCAGAAGATCGCAGTAATCGGATCTGCCCCGCCTACCATTGGCTTGAGAGCATCCATCCGTTTCTGAAGCTGATAATCAGGACCTTCACCGGGGCCGTTACCGTAAAATATATGCTTTGCGGGCAGCTCAAGGCCACCTTCGGCGAGTGTTTTACGAAGGGTGTCTTCGTGTATTTCGGTCATCGTATAACGTGTGCGGGCAAAGTATGCGATTTGCCCGTGGCCTTTATCGAGCAATTCTCTGGCGGCAAGCCTTGAAACTTCCGCCGCATCCCAAGTGATAAGAGGCGCTGAAACGCCCGCTACTGGACGATGGCAGAAAACAACAGGGATGTCATGCTGCTGGAGCTGGGTGGCATGGTAAGCCGGCGTTTGCGGCTTTAATGCCGGCACCATAGCCACTCCGGATACATTCTTATCAAGCATCTGCAGGACTATATCCCCCTGCTTGCTGATGTTGAAATCTGTATTGCAGAGAAGAACCTGATGACGGTTGAGGGCTGCGCAGTGATCGAAGCCCTTGGCCAAAACTGGGTATATACCGTGAGATATTTCAGGCAGCAGCAAACTGAGCACAGCAAGCTGCTCCTCTTTCCCGTGATTGAGCTGAGTGAAATAATTCCCCTTTCCGTGGACACGGCGAACGTAACCTTCTTTGACTAACTCATCTATAGCATTGCGGACGGTGTTTCTCGCTACGCCGAGTCTGTCAATAAGCATATTCTCAGAAGGCAGCGCTTGGCCTTGCTTAAAATGGCCGCTCTTGAGCTCATCAAGAAGAAACTCCTTGATGATTTCATATTTTGGGCGGCTTCGCCTGGCTCCTCTCAAGCCGGCCAGTTTGCTTTCTAATTTTCCGCTAAGTTCAATTTGCTCTGTAGGTAATTTTGCCATCTCTGTGCTCCGAACCCTCCGAATAGCGAAGGGATAACTCGACTCAAATCATATACCTTATTATTTCATTACTCATTCATTACTTGTTCATTATTCACACTAAAAACAAAAAGTCAAGTACTTTTAAAAAAATTTAATAAAACAGTTTTCTAATCATATAAAGGCATGACTCGGAATAACTCTTCATAGACCTAAGACCGCAGAGCAACTGAAAACTGAACACAACTCTTAGCAGCAAACAACTTGTTCATATCACATTTACTGCACATACATATTAAAATTATTATTATGTTTCAACCTAACATGACTTCAGGCGGTAAATATTCATAAGTCGTTGTGAATAAAGGGCTCGTTTATTGCGTAGGTACTACAAACCCTTTTCCCACATTTCTTCAAAAACGCTATTTATGAAGCCTTATTAGCAGTTGCTCGAGCGGTGCGAGATATATTAATTCCGGATTTACCGATCTGCCTGTGAGAATGTTTTCAGCCGAGCTGAATCCACCTGCCTGATTCAGAGAAACAACAGTCTTTTCAGCCCCTGTATTCACAAGAGCCGCTGTATAGCTGTCCGAATCGTTTTGGTAAGACCTGCAAAGCACTCCCCAGCCTCCCCGTTTGAGCCAGTCTTCACATTCAACCAGCGGCTGTATATCCGCATTCGCAAGAGCCTGCTGAATCTCGGGCATAAGCTCCTTGGCCGGCTTCAAATCAAACTGCGGGCAGTTTTGGATAAAGCTAAGACTGCTTTCACTGCGAACGAATCCGCGTTTATTATACTTAAAGCACTTCTCGCCGGCAAAAGCTGCTCTGCCTCCGCTGAGGATATAGTTTCTCAGTGCAGAAACAGTTTGATCATCCACATAGCCTGCATTAGGAACAATTATAAAACCGAGATCCTGATTATCCCAGCCCTCCTGAAGCATCTTTTCAGTAACAAAGCCGATGGGCAAATCCTGAAAATAGAGCGATTCGTAAATCAGAACAAGCGCATCGCAGAATTCGCTGCTCTGAATGGCCGAGGCGTTGGAATACAAGATCCGCACAGGACGCTGCTGGGAGGCAAGATTCTTAACATCCCCTCCGGCTCGGTTAATTTCGAGCATCGTTCTTACGTAGCTGTTGAGCGTTCCAGGTAGAGTGGAAAGTGAGCCGTAAAACGAAGACTCCCAGCTGGGCGAGGGGGAACTGTTCCATTTTCTCGCCCAATACCACATAACATTAGCCCCCATTCCGTGCAGATGGGCAAGCCAGAGAGCGGCTTGAATACGTTCGTCCGGCATATCTGCATCTCTGTTGGCGAGGGTTTGTATGCTGTGCCACTCGCTGTCGTAGATGAGTTTATCCGGCTGGAGGGAGCGCATAAAATCAAACGCTATAGACTGCTCAAACCACTGGATGGCGTAATCATCCATATCCTGCCACGGGTGATGAACATTGTACGGGGTTTGCGCAAGTATCCTTGTATCGCAGCCGTTTATCTCCAGCAGTTCCATCAGAGCCTCCCTGTCGATACCGTCGTGTCTTGCGGGCGGTGCGGAAATTGGATTTCCCCATAAGCCTATCGAGCCTGTGAACGCCCTGTGATTGAAAACCTTCGCATGGCACATCGCATCAGGGTCGTGCTTTTCTATCTCATCGTGCATAAGCTTGAAGTATTCAGTGCACCGGATCTGATTAAACCTGCACCAGTCATACCAAGCGGGCTTATTCTCAGGTGTTCCCTGATAATCGCTGATTTGCCCGAAGACTTCAAAATCGCTTCCCCAGCTTGCGTTAAGGGTTTCTATCGATCCGTACTGATCCTTAACCCCGATTTCTCACTTAGCGTTCAAAATCGTGAAAAATCAAAATTTTTTCTTTGATTCTGCGTTGTAATCGGCGTTTAAAAGTCTCTTTAGTCTCTGGTACAGACCTGCCCTATTGCAAGTGATTTTTCATCAGCAATAATATTGTTATGTACTTGAAGAAGCACAAGCGAAAGAAGAATGGTAAGATCAATTCCTATTACAGCATAGCGGAGAAGCGTAAGGTTTCTCGCGGGCGTTATGTTGAGAAGATGGTGCTGTATCTTGGTGAAATCTCTGATTCTCAGAAGAAGTCTTGGCAGAGATCCATTGAGATAATCAACGAGGACAACAAGCCTGTCCGCAAGTCATTATTCGCTTTTGATCAGGACAATCACACACATCACGACATAGATACGATTCCGGTAAAGCTCTCAAAGATGAAGCTTAACAACCCCAGAACATTCGGGGACTGCTGGCTCGGCTGCGAGATATGGGATATGCTGGGATTAGACACCTTCTGGTCGGAGAGGATAGACACTGCCAAATCGCCGGTTGACTATTCAAAAGTTGTAAAATTGCTGACAGTAAACCGTCTTATCAAGCCCGGAGCGGAGTTTTATGTCCACCGGCACTGGTTCACTCAGACCGCAATGGATGTATTGCTGGGCTGTGAATTTGATGTTGCCGAAAAAAACCGGCTTTACCGTTGTCTGGACAGGATATTGCCGTATAAAGAAGAGCTTTGTTCTTATTTGAAAGACACATGGCAGATGATGTTCAATCTGGAATATGACATTCTGCTTTACGATATAACCAGTACTTATTTTGAGGGATTATGCAAAAGCAATCCCAAGGCAAAATTCGGCCACAGCAAAGACCGCAGAGGCGATTGCAGGCAGATTCTTATCGCTTTGGTAGTTACCCCTGAGGGATTTCCGATCAATTATGAGATACTCGCCGGCAACACCTCAGAGAGAACAACGCTTAAACCCTTGTTAAACAAGATAGAGTCGAAATACGGCAAGGCAGGCAGGTTATGGCTGATGGACAGAGGTATTCCAACAGAAGCTGTGCTGGAGTATATGCGTGATAACGGGATTGATTATCTTGTCGGAACGCCCCGTAAGCTGCTGGATGAATTCCAAGAAGAGCTTTCTGTGAAAAGCTGGTTTGATGTAAATGGAATCGTTCGCATAAAGCATATAGCCAAAGATGACGAATGCTATATTCTTGCTCGAAGCAAAGAGAGAATGGCTAAAGAACGGGCTATGCGTAAAAGAAAGCTCCGTAATTACTTAGAAGGACTGGAGAAGTTAAAGAAATGCCGCAGCCGAGATGTTTTTATGCAAAGGCTCGGCAAACTCAAACATCAGGCGGGCAGCTGCCGTAAGTGTGTAACTCTTACGATTCCCCGAAATAAGGAAAGGATTGAGAAGGGCGAGTTTGATTATAAGTTTGAAGCGAGCAAATATAAAGAAATGATATACCGCGACGGCACATACTTTTTGCGTACAAACCAGTCTGGCAAGGATGGTGCAGCCCTGTGGAAGGAATATATGCTTCAGTGCAACGTTGAGCAGGCATTCAGGGAGCTCAAGAGCGATCTGGGAATTCGTCCTGTCTATCACCATAAGCAAGACAGGGTTGAGGCTCACGTGTTTGTAGCGTTTATGAGCTATTGTTTGCAAGTAACACTGAGGCATAAGCTCAGGGCAAGCGCCTGCGGGATGACTGCTCAGGCGGCATTAGCAGCAATGTCTCGGATCCAGATGCTGGATGTTTCATTTGAAACGCAAGACAGCAGAACTCTGCTTATGCAGAGATATACCGAACCGGAAGACGAACACAAGCTGCTGCTGCAGAAATTGAAGATAGAACTGCCGCCGCAAAAACCTCCGAAAATATACAGCGGGAAACTGAAAAAATAACACATCTTTGGCGACAGACCAACCCCTCTGACGGGGGTAAAAACGCACTTTTTACCCCCTAAGTGAGAAATCGGGGTTAAAATATTGTCGCAAAGAGCAAATATTGTTATTTTTTTTTATTTTGGTGCATATTTGTTTTGCATACAGCCCCTTCAAACCTATAATTACCAGTTGATGGTTTAAGTAAACCCTTTCCAAGAGACCCGGAAAGAGAAAGAAACGGGTCATCGCCCACATCAGCTATCAGGAGATTCAAATGGGCAAGAGTATCTATGTCGGTAACCTTAACTATAAGGTTGAAGCAGAACAGCTTGAGGAAGTTTTCTCAGAGTTCGGTGACGTTGTAAGTGCGAGAGTAATCCTCGACCGTGAAACAAAAAGAAGCAAAGGCTTCGGATTTGTTGAAATGGGCGATGATGAATCCGCAGCTACTGCAATCGAAGAATTGAACGGCCATGAGTTGGATGGAAGAACTATGAAAGTCAGCGAGGCAACTCCGCGAGAGGAAAAGCCACGCAGGTCATTTAATAGAAGAAACTAATCTGGCTATCCAGAAAGGCGGCATAAATTTGCCGCCTTTTTTTATGCGCTGAAAATTCTCTAAACTGCCGCAGCATTATATTCACTGCCTTACTTTTGAGTCAAAATTCAAAAAGAATGCAGGATTCGCTGGGGGAAAATAAAAAATTTTTATCCAGCCCTTGATTGTTCGGGTTATGTTCGGTAGTATATACTGATATAAACAAGGACTGGTTTATGACAGCTATTATTACAAAACCCGATTTAGAGCAGAAGCTCAGCCTCCTCAGCAGGGACGCACAATACGATCTCGCCTGCGCCTGCAATGTTAGCGGCGAACAGAACCGGAAAGCCGGCAGCGACGGAAAATGGATCTATCCAGCAACACTTCCAGAAGGCGGCAAGAGCGTCCTCTTCAAAACTCTTCTCACTAATTCCTGCACAAACGACTGCAAATACTGTCCTCTGCGCAAAGCCAGAGACGAGCAGCGCTTCAGCTTAAGCCCTGAGAGAATAAGCCGCGTTTTTATGGATTATCTTAGGCGGGGAAAGGTGCACGGTTTGTTTTTAAGCAGCGGTGTTCATCGCGGCCCGGAATACGCTATGCAGCAGCTTATCGATACAGCGGAGATCCTCCGCAGAAAGCACAGATTCAGCGGGTACATACATCTCAAAATTATCCCCGGGGCAAGTGCTGAATCTATTGAGAAAGCGGTATCGCTTGCCAGTGCTGTATCGCTGAATATTGAAACCGCAGGCGAGGAGAATTTCCGCAGGCTCTCAGATAAAAAGGACTATATGCGGGATATCGTGCGGCCAATAAAGCTGATAAAACAGCTCACCTCTGCGGACGGGCGATACAGCAGGGTAAAACAGACCACGCAGTTTATCGTTGGAGCATCAGAGGAGAAAGACAGCGAACTGCTCGCATATATGCAGAGACTCTACGATAATATGAATATGCAGCGGATTTACTTCAGCGCGTATCAGAAGGGGCTCGGCAGTCCTGATCTGCCTGGTGAGAACAGCTCCCGAACCGCAAACCAGCTTCGCCTCAGGGAGCACCGCCTCTATCAGGCCGATTATCTCTTCCGCATTTACGGCTTCAAAGCATCCGAGATGCCCCTGCTCAAAGACGGGAGCATGCCGGCAGATAAAGACCCGAAGCTCGCCTGGGCAGGACAACATCCCGAGCGTTTCCCTGTGGACGTTAATTCTGCGGGCAAAGCTGAACTGCTTAGGATTCCCGGCATCGGTCCGGCAGCGGCTAAAAGGATAATCCAGCGGCGCAAAAAAGAGAGCCTGCGCAGTCTTTCGGATATAAGCAGCAGACCTGCCGTTCAAAGCAGGGCCTGCCATTACATATCATTCAGCGGGAAGCGGGCTTCGCTTTTCTGAGAGCCGCTGTTAATCGCTTATTTTGAGCCAATCCTGCGATGTTTCTTTTAGGTCATCAAGAAAATACTCCGCCTGCCATAAACTTGAAAGCTCGCAGAAGTCTTCCAAATCCACCGCCCTGCTTTGATTTAAGTCGCCAGTGTGATAAATATCCTTTGCCTCAATCAGGGCTCTTTGAAGTGAGCACCTGTTCCACCAGCCTGCATCGATATACACGGCGAGAGGATGGCCTACTGCTGAAGTTTTATACTTAGAGCTGAAGTAAACAGAGACATCTGCATACCCATCCTGAGGCGGATACACCTTTTGGGAAACGATATCTGAATCGGTATCGGCGTTTTGCAGGGTAAGGGTAATTCCTTTGCCGGCGCGATTCTTTGCCCGAACCCTGAGGTAGTATTCAGTATCAGGCTGCACAACTGCGGAGGTATCTTTCCAGATGAGATTCCGCTTAGAGCCGTTGCCCCAGCTGTACAGCTCCATCCAGATTTCCCCGTCTTCTTCTATGATTTGGATTCCGCCGGTCTCATCGCCCGGTTCGTCGGGTGCCAGAGACACCTCATTCCATCCGGAAGTTGTATCGAGGGCATCGCTCCATGGAGAGGCTGAGTCCGTTTCGTCGTAGTTTTCCCTGATCATCTTTACATCATCAATGAAAATACAGCCGTTTTGGTTCGTCGAAGAGGTTATGAAGCGGATCTGAGATACGTTATAGCCGTAATCGGCAAGCCTTATTTCCGCCTCTTGCAGCCCGTCCGGCACGCCAGACGATGCAGAAGAGTCTAATGCGTTATCGAAGTATCTTGCTTTCCATACAGGTCTCCAGCTCTGGTCGGCAAAGTCGTATATCTCAGCGGCAGCCCATTCGCCGGGGGCAAGCAGGTCTGCGTCGTATTTAAAGCTCAGAATCCAGCTCCATTCGGGATCCAGCTCACGGGTGATATTTGAACCGCCCGTAATTTTTGCTGAAGAATTGCCGTTCAGCGAGGCCACAGAAGCGCTGCCGGAGGCTGTCCAGCTTCCATTCCAGCCTGTCCCGCCTGAGAAATCGCCTGATTCAAAATCATCCACTGCATCGAACGGCCTCGGGCGAAGAGCTGCCTGATTGCTGAAACTGCTAAGCACACCGGAGAGATTCTCCGCTGCTGCAAAATACCTGTATCTGGCCAGCTCCACAACATCAGTATCGATGAAGTTTTTATTCTGCAAGCCGGCAGCAATTTCTTCGATTGGGTTGTTGTTTTTCAAGCGGTATATATTATAGCCTGCAAACGCAGGGTTCTGGACGTGCTGCCAGCTGAGCTCAATCCCTTCATCAATCACTTCTGCGGTGAGGTTATACGGAGCGGCGGGAGAAGCATTCCCTGCTGCGCCTGCATCCTGAAGATTCCATACTGTCTGTGCTGAGGCAACTGAAGAAGGAGCAAAGCCCGGCTGGCCTGAGGAATCTATAATAAGCCTGCAAGGGTCTGCCTGCCTTTGGAGGCCTACATTTTCCAGATAATAATTATCCCCTGCGCTCAGCAGCTGCCATTTGGCATATTCCTGATTATTTTCTGTATCGCTGAGAATTAGCTGCCCAGTTGAAGAGCTGGCTGCGAGCCGTTTATCTGAACTTAAATCTATATTGTCTATGTAGTAGAAAGCTCCCGCTTCTACAAACTCCCAGCGAGCTGAATCTTCGCTGTAAGAGACGGGCTCTGAATCAATATTTCCATTTTCGGCATCGAGTCTGAGGTTTCTGCCGTCGTTTTTCATAAACATAGTGAAATAGTCCGGGCAGCGGTTTGACCAAGCAACCTCCAAATGCTTTTCGGTATGCGAGGCAACATCAATCTCCCAGCTTCTTGCAGGCCCTTCTCCGTTGAAGAAAACATCCCTGTCCATGCAGCGGAACTTCCATTTGCTCGGCAAAGCATTCCTTTCACTGCCTGCAGCGAATGCCCATACCCTCTGCTGGAGATCTCTGTAAACGCAGCCTGCTGTCCAAGTGGATGCGTGGGTTTTATAACCCAAGCGTTTTCCTCTTATGGCTTTAGAAAACACCCCTCTGGTTTCGTCTATCTCGCCCCAGTATATCCCGCCCTCGCCCGGGATGCCGTGGTCTGAGCAGTTTGCCTGCACCATAAGCTCAACGATATTGTGAATCTCGGGGTTCAGGAAGGGTTTGCCGTCTTCGTGAGATTTGGTTACCGACCAGATTAGGCTATCAAGCGAGCCGTTTATCACGTGAGTACCGCATATATCAGTGTACTGCGCAGTTGCAGAATACCAGCTTTCAAAGCTGTTCGAGCTGAGCGTTGAAGGGCCGAGCAGAGGAATCGAATCCAGCTCCGGTCTTGTCCTGTATTCGGCCATAATATCGGCCATTGCAGATTTGGTGGCCACAGGCCAGTCCCAGTCCGGTTCGTTGAACACTTCCACAAACGCCCAGTCGCTCATTGTGTATCCGTATGTGCTGTTTACGTAGTTGATTGCAGCGATAAGCGCATCAACCCAGCGGTCCGGAATAATCTCGCCGCCGGAAATATACCAGTCTGCAACTTCGTGATGGTCATCGGTGGGCAGGAGCATTATAGAAAGTTCTGCATCTGCTGCACGTCCTGCCTGAGCCATAGCGCTGTCTATAGTGTTTTTTGCCGAGTCGGGAAGCTGGGGCTCGCCGCCGTCGTATGTGAGGGGCTCTATAACTCTCGAGCTGATCCGAACAACATCCAGAAGCGAGCCAAGATTCTCCAATGCAGCATCCATATTATTGCTTGTAATCCAGGTTTGGTCTGTACCCCAGTAGTCGAGGGGTTTGTCTTCGCCGAAGGCCTGAGAGGAGAAGTAAACCGTATTTGCCTCGGGCGGGTTTGCATCTATGTAAACCTTTCTAACCGCCAAATTATTCCACCACCCGGGATTGATTTCAATTCCGAGGGTTTTCCCTGCGAGGTCGGGTTTTTCGGCTGTGTCGAAACGCACTTCGCATTTGCTGAAGTTTTGCGTGGAAGGGTAAACTGTTTTGGATGCTATTGTATCAGCGGGATTGTCGGCGTTGAAAATTTTCAACTCTACAGGATCACTGTTGTCGTAGCTTAATATTTCCGCAGTGAGGCTGTATATTGTTCCTGAACGGGCTTGTGCATCAGTGCTTCTGCTGATTTTTACCCTTTTTGCCCCGTCCCACCAGCTGTTCAGACGGAACGACATATCCCCGTTTATCTGCGCAGTTCTGATTCCGCCGATATCATCGCCCGCTTCGCTTTCGGCATTTGAGTCTTCTGCCCAAGCCGAGAGCGTGTCTGCTGGGTCTGTAAAAAGCCTCAAAGCTGCTGCTGCCGGTCTGCCGGAATCAAGATGGATTTGCCTAATCCCTACATTGTTCTGACTTCCCGAGCTTATTTTTATCCCAATTGCTTTACCGATAAATTCTGGGTTTTGATTAGTGTCAATACATAATTGAAAATTCCTGAAGCCCCCCGTTTCCGGATGAATTGTCTTTGAAGCCAGAGTTTCGGAGGGTTCTCCTGCATCAAATAAAGCAAGGGTTACAGGCTTTCCTGCTGAATAGCTCTCAATTTCCGCTGTAAGGCAGTAGATTTCGCCGGCTTCTGCGGCAATCGAGGTGCTTTTTGTGATTTGAGTGCTTTCTGCACCGTCCCACCAGCTGTTGAGTTGGAATATTATTTCACCATTCATTACAGATGCCCTGATTCCGCCTGTATCATCTCCAGCCTCATTTGCTGCTTGCGAATCTTCTGTCCATCCAGAGAGTGTATCAGCGGGTTCAGTTAAGAGCCTTTCGGCATTAACAGAATTTGCCACTAAAAGCACCATTAAAGCTGTAAATAAAACTGCACGCATTATTGAACACATAATAAACCTTTGTCAAATTTAAGGGCTATACAATTACCTGTTAATGTTTAACACTTCTTTTTTTATATCCTGAAAACGGCAATTTTTCTCACTGCATAAATAATTTCTCAAAAAAAGCCTGCTCCATCTGATCGGGCAGGCCTGAATTACTGTAGAAATTTTGAAAAAGGGGAATAATTTCTAAAATTTAACAATCTCCAGCTCCGGGCTTTTTTCGCCTCTGGAGAGTATTTCCCGCCCGTTTTCTGTTACGAGTATGTCATCTTCCAGCCTGATGCCGAACTTTCCGGACAGATATATCCCCGGCTCTACGGTGATAACGTGGCCTGGAGTGAATATATCCAAGCTTTTGCCGGAAAGGCGGGGCTGTTCGTGTATATCAAGGCCGAAGCCGTGGCCTGTCCCGTGGCCGTAAACATCAAAGCCGCTGTCTTTGATTACTTTTCTTGCTGCTTTATCTGCATCCGCCATTTTCACGCCCGGGGCAATCATATCAATTGCAGCTTTCTGAGCCAGTTTTACCGTCTCGTAAGCCCTGCGATATTCTTCCCCCGCTCTGCCTACTGCGAAACTGCGGGTTATATCGCTGCAGTAGCCTTTCCAAGATGCCCCGTAATCAATGAGTACATAATCGTTCTTGCGGAGTTTTCTTTTGCCCGGGATATGGTGCGGCTCAGAGCCGCCTGCCCCGAAACAGGCTATTGTGGTAAAGGCTCTGCCTGCGGAATGTTTTCTCATCTGGTATTCTATAAGGCCTGCAAACTCGCTCTCTGTAATTCCGGGCTTAAGCTCAGCAAGGGCAAACTTGAGAACCTTTCCGGAAATATTAACTGCTTTTCTGATATTCGCTATTTCCGCCTCGTCTTTTATCGCTCTTACTGAAGAGACAACGCTTTCTATAGGATGCAGCTGCACGCCGAATTTGTATTCGATATCCTGCGAAGCTCCGTAAGGCATATCCCGCTGAACTGCAATATTATTAACAGACTTATATCTTTTTATAAGACTGCCTACTGCTTCAATCATCGAACCTTTTCTGGAAACAATCTTACACCCAAAGCATTCTCTCTCTGCCTGCTCGGTGTATCTTGAGTCTGTGAGGAGGAAAACCTGCCTCGGGCTTACCATTACCCAGCTGTCATCTCCACGGAAACCTGTAAGATAATTGACATTTGCCCAAGAGGTAAAGAGCCCTGCCTGACAGTTTTGCTCTTTGATATTCTTTCTTGCGCTTTTGACTCTCTGCTGAAAAAGCTCTTCCATAAAAAATCCTAAATCACACTGTCCCGCTGCTGGACTGACTGCTGAGCCAGATAGACTCAATCTCTTTTACAATCTTAGTAATCCCGTCAAACTCCAGGGGCTTTATTATAAACCTGTCTGCACCGGCCTTAATGCAGACATGTCTGTCTGTCTCGGCATCTGATGTAGTAAAAACAATTGTAATTATCTTCTCAGTAAGTTTATTTTTCTTTATCTCTTTTACGACTTCCCTGCCGTCTTTTCTGGGCATATTTAAATCTAATATCACAATATCAGGTTTTGGAGAGTCCGCAAAATCGCCGGCATTATGGAGAAAATCCATAACTTGAACCCCGTCTGTAACCCAGAAAATCTGAGCGTCCATATTGCTTTTCTTGATACCAATCTCAAAAAGCATCTTATCGGCAGGATTATCTTCGGCAAGAAGTATATTAACCTTTTTTCCCATTATTTCGCCTGTTAAATCTTTTGCTGTACACTTGTGAAATTTATTATTGTTACGTTTAGAATTATGTCAATATAATGTTTAACTTCCGTCTGCTGAAGAGAGCTTAGGGGAAACTGAAATCAAAAAGCTTGCAAAAGAAAAAGCCGGCAAGATTGAAACCCTGCCGGCATTGAATAGATCATACTTCATCAAACCAGATC
This sequence comes from Sedimentisphaera cyanobacteriorum, assembly GCF_001997385.1. NCBI lineage: Bacteria > Pseudomonadati > Planctomycetota > Phycisphaerae > Sedimentisphaerales > Sedimentisphaeraceae > Sedimentisphaera > Sedimentisphaera cyanobacteriorum. Next base: position 1,207,345 of record NZ_CP019633.1, read on the forward strand.
ACTTTTCCGGCTTAGACTGCATATTTTTTATATGTTTTTTGAGGGCAGGATTATTATCAATCTCGGATATGCTTTCGCTGTTTGTCTTTTCATTCTCGGAGATCTTCATAAGATTTTCATTTCTGTCGGCAACGTGCGGCGTGAGAAATATAAGCAGTTCAGTTTTCTGCTTTTGTATTTCCCTGCTCTTGAAAAGCTCACCGAGAATCGGGATATCGCCAAGCAGCGGAACTTTTTTGTTCACTTCCTTGTCGTCATCCTGCATAAGCCCGCCGATAACGATTGTCTGTCCGTCCTGTATCGCCACCCTGCTTTCTGAAGAACGCTTGCTGAACACAGTAGCATCCACGGTTTCAGAAATGGGGACTGTTTCAGTGGTTGTATTTGAAATTTCAGGTGCGATATCCATAGTAACAAGTCCTTCATCGTTTATCACAGGCGTAACTTCGAGAATAATTCCAATATCCTCATACTGAATCGTATTGATTGTCTGGCCTGTTTCGGTGGTTCTTGTATCGGTAATGAAGGGCACTTCCTTGCCTACGTTTATCGTTGCTGTCTGATTGTTGCTGGTGAGGATATACGGCCTTGAGAGAACGTTCATTTCTCCTATACTGCTTAGAGCCTTAAACGCAAACTCCAGATCGCCTTCGAGAATCTTCACTGCTCCGCCGTCGCCGAGGTCTGAGGGAAGAAATTCAGTACCGTAAAGTTCGCTGTCTGCCTGAAGCGAATCGGCAGTCCCGTCCCCGTCGGTATCCACAAATCCTTTGCCGCTGAGAACAGAAAATTCGGTGCCGAGCTCGAAATCATCATTCCTTGCAACCTCGGCAATAAGCACCTTTATAAGAACCTGAGGCACAGGCTCATCAAGCTCATCGATAATAGGCTTAATCTTATCATAATTTTCCTGAGATGTCATAATAATCAGCGAGTTGGTATCCTCCTCTGCCTCCATATACACCTCTTCAGACAAATCGGTTTCTGATGAGCCGGAGCCCCCTCGCCGGATATTGCCTCGCCTGCCTGAAGACTCTCTGTCGTCTTCATTGAAATCTTCCATCTTCTCGAAAAGATTATTCAGGACATCTTTTAGATTTGCGGCCTTGGCATTTTTGAGTTTGTAAACAAAGAAAGAACGCTCTTCAGCGGGATTTTTATCTATCTTTTCAATCACCTCTGCCACAATTTCCAGCGTATCTGAAGGGCCGCTAACCACTACAGTGTTTGTATCTTCGTCTGCGGCAGCCCGCACCTTGATATTCTGCGAGATAACTCCCGCCCCGCTGGAGCCGTTATCATCACGATCGCCCATTCTTGACCTCATCATACGTTCAAAGGGATTTCGCCCTCTTCTGCCTTCCTCCTGTGTGTCCTGCTCGAAAACTTCATTTATCAGATCGGCAGTGTTGTCGGCCTCTGCATAAACGAGATTAAACACCTTAACTGAAGCAATAGATGCCATTCTCGTATCAAGGGCCTGAATAATCTTTACAATCCTGCGGATATTTGAGGCAGTGTCGGTAATAATTATGCTGTTGCTCGCTTCATTTGAAGTAAAATCGGCCTGCTCGGATATGAGCGAGGCGATATCATCTTTCACCTTCACCGCATCTGCATACTTTATCGGGATTATGTGCGTAATCACCTCATCAGTTTCCGGGACATCTCCAAGCTCGCTGCCTGAGCTTACAGGTATGCTGCTGTACTTGGCTCTGCTGATATCGAGAATCTTCAGCGTTCTGCCCACTCTCACGGCAGCGTAATCCATATCCGCCAGCACGCTGTTTATCAGCGAAACCACCTCGTCAGCATCCAGAGGTTTTTTGCTAACAACAGTAACCCGTTCAGTCAGCACAACATCTGAAACCACAACAAACCCGGCCTCCTCCGAGAGATAATCCAAAACATCAGCTACGGGGACATCCTGAAAATTCAAGGTAATTTGAACATCCTCAGAGAATCCTGCCGAATCATCTTCACCCGCCTGAGCCGCGCTTAAGCAAACGGTTATCAGCAGCGCTGCAATAATACATATTTTCTTCTTCGTTTTCATTTAGTGTACCTTATCATTAATTCAACTGACGTTTTCTTCTTTCCATTAGTTTTTTCAGTATCTCGCTTTTCTCAGAATCGGCGGGGGATTCGTCCTTCTCTTCGTCCTGGTCAACCCAATCAGATGCCTGCCCCGCTGAAACCATTTCTTTGGTTTCGGCTCTGCCGAGCTCGCCTCCGATTTTCACCTCGGACTGTGAATCTCCCTCACTGCAAACAATCGTATCCTTCATAACTCTAAGAATCTTTATGCCTGCAATTTCCTCTCCCGGGCTCAGTATATACACCTTACCCGAAACCTCCTCCTCTATGAAAGCTGAAGGCTTGCTGCCGCTGAAGGCAGTACCTTTTAGTACATAAACCTTTATAACCCTGCGCAACTTCTTTTCGGCTCCCTCGGATTCATCCTTAGGCAAATCAGGGATCCTGTTTTTGGAAAAAATATTCTTCTTGTAAATTATGCTGTAGTCCTCGAGGCCTAATGTCTTCCCCTTTTCTGAGGCAAAGAGCCCGAGGGTTATCAGCAGAATAAGCAGAGTTTTATTCATCAATATCCTCCTTTGACGGTTCTATAAACAGAGCGCTTAAGTCGATCTGAATCGATATCTCTGTTCCGTTTTCGTTGGCCGCCCCGAGCTGAAAAGATTCCATCCGCACAGGCAGATCAGAACAAGCCGCTGCGTACATAAATTGAGTAACCGATCTGATGCTTCCCTTCCCGGAGATAGACATATCCACAGAGCCGAAGCCTTCTTTTACCGAAGAGACATCCGGCTGAACAAACGATATATCAAGGCCGGCAGAGCTGGAGGTTTGGTCGATAAAATCAAGAAGCCTGCTCTCAAGCTGCTGAACGTTTTCAGTGAGACCGTTTTCCTGCATATTCTTCCACTGCGGCTGAAAAAGCTTCTTTCGCTTTATCAGATTCTGAGCCTGTGCGAGGTCTTCTGCGTTTTTTTCGCCAGCGCTTATAATCTCAGTCCTCTTTTCAATCCCGGGGGAAATGATATACTTATCACAAACCAAAACCGCTATCGAAAGAAGGGCTATAATTAAAATCCTTTTTTCTCTCAAAGACAAATCCATCAGCCGGCCTCCTCAAAATCAAAACTAACTGCAAATTCAAATACATCCCTGCCCTTGCCGGACTTTCTTATGTAAAGAGTTTTCACAGATTTCATTCCCGGGCTGGCTTTGATGCGGTCTATAGTTTTGTTTACAGCCTTCTCGCTGACCGCCCTGCCTGTAACAACCTGCCCGAGACCGGAGTCTGAGGCAATCGAATTCACCCACACGCTGCCCTCAGCGGGGAAGGCCTCTGTAAGCTCTTTGAGCATATCGAGCCTTACAGGCTGCTTATCAAACCAGCCGCGGGCAAACTTCACCCTTTCGATAATCTTCTCAGCCTGCTGAGACTGCTCAGAGATCTCTGCAAGCTTTGTCTCCGTAGCTTTCATATCCTTGAAACGCATCCAAGTATCGTAAGAAAAAACGCCCGCTAAAATCACAGCAGCTGCTGCCGCTAAGCCTGCTTTAAGAATAATCGAACGGGATATTCTCCCATTCTGAGGCTGAAGCCTTCCTGCAAGGAAATCAATCTTCAAAGATGAACTTAAATATTGTTCAGCTGTAAGCCTTGCAGCATCCCTGTCCATCGTTTTGGAGAAATCCTCAGGCATATTTACAGCCGCATCCTCAGGCAGAGAACCTTTCAGCTTCTGCGTCTGGACATACCTGTTCACAGCAGATTCGGGATTATCGCCGGCATTCTCACTGCTGATAAAATCTACCATGCTCAAATCAGAGCCAGCTTTATAGGCAAGCTCAAAGCCGCCGGCAACAGGCAAAACAGCAAGACCCTGAGCCTGCGGCTCTAAAACCGAACATAAGCAGCCGGCCGCTGCGGGGGTAATCCCTGCGGAGCGGAGAAATTGGAGGCGCTCTCTGATCGCAGCTTTTGTGATAACAAACACATTCAAAGACCCGTTTGCGGCAATATAATCTGCCTCGATCTGGTCGAAGGGGATATCCAGCGAGCTCTCTATTTTGAGCCTCGCTGCTCCGGCAAGCTGAGGCTGCTGGAGATTTTCCGGAATCTCAAACCTGCCTGCCATTATATGTCTTGCACTCAAAGAAAGAACTGCCTGAGATGCGGAAAACCCTTCATTCTTCAGGAATTCTCTGAACCTGCCTGCCTCCTCAGAGAGCTTGTTTTGAAGCTCAAACGAAGCAAAAGCAGTTTGTTCGAAATGCGTTCGTTTCTTATGAACCTCGCAAACCGTAACGGCCTTTGAGGTAAACACAATGCCAAGTATTTTCTTTTTATTCTTCATCTATTCGCCTAAATTAAAGCTTTCAGCATTTTAATCCAGCTGCTTACCATTCTTAAGAGCTTGGAGCATCTGCTCGTCCAGAGGCCAGCCCAGATGTTTTAATGCCTGCCTGTAAATTACCTGCGTGCCCCGATCGGAGGCCGTATCGATAATAACGAAATATCTGGTAAAAGCCCTGCCGTCTGATGAAGCAGCGACAATGTCAGCGGAATACTGAAACGATCTGCCCGTTATAAAGCTGCCTATCTCCACGGCCTTATCCTCCTCAAGCACTTGTGTAACCCATATAATGCCGCCCTCTTCCGGAGGATTCTCTGCCCTGTATTCAACCAAATCATCCACTTCAGACTCCTCAAGCCCGGGCAGGCAAAGAAGCACCTCGTAAGGAGCAGAATTCACATTTATAAGCCCCTTAATAATATCGTCATCGCTTGTGGTAAGATTTGTCCCTATCTTTTCAAATTCCTCGAGTGTCATCCCGCTTGTATAGTAGAAATCTATAATATTATCAAATCTCTGCTGAGTCTGAATTCCTGCAAGGATCTCATAAGCCCTCTCCTCTCCTTCGCTCTGCTTTAGCAGATTAAATATTTTCATATTGTTTGACTGATCATTAACATTTATCAGCTCTCCGCCTTCGGCGGACTCATTGGGCTGACTGCTGCAAACTGTTACATAATTATAAAAGCCCGGATCCAGCTTTCCGTCTGCATCGTCTGGAGGCTGTGAGGCTGTTCCGTCGTTTTCATTTTCATCGAGCATGCCGTTTCTGTTTGTATCCTCGCCGAAAAGAATCTCCCTATCTGCGCCTTTTACCAAAAGCACCTCCTCAACTGTTTCGAAATCATCATCCTTGGCAGAATAAGGCTCGTCCAGCAGAAGGTAATACTCGCTTTCTGCACCGCCCGGGCTTACCTCCTGATCGCCGTCGCGCCAGTCTATTATTGAATACGCAAGCTCGCTTGTCATTCCGGGAAGCTTTGTGAGCATATCGTAGGATGCAGTATTGAGATTAACTTTCCCCGCCTCATCGATAAGGCCGCAGGTAAGATTGTCTTCATCAGAGAGATCAGGCTTAATTGCCCAGAAGTAACAATCCCCCACTCTCATAGCCTCAAACGGCGTTTGCTCATACTCCACAGAAGACTCCTGCTCACTGCTGATGCGGCTTAGACAATAATCGACTGCCCCTTCTGCCGCTGCCTCGCATTTAACCGTTGAAAGACTCCCCGCAGCGAACAAAGCATCCACGCGCAATGATCTGCCCATAATAATCACCAGCCCCGCAAGGAGCAGAGTAACCCAAATCGTTACTATAAGCACAGTAGCCTTTCTGTTGTTTTTCAGCCTAACGTTTACTGACATCGCTCTGCCCTTCTGCCGGTTCACTGCAGCGAAGTAGAAATGTTTTACTGTAAACGCTTTCATCCTGATTCTCTTGGTCTTGGGAATGCATTTGCTTGTCATCTTCGGTATCGTATAAACCTATGCTGAAACGAACCGCCTCGGGAACGGCATTATCCCTGTTAGAAGAGCTCCATTCCTCAAGCCACTGGCTCTGATAGTAATATTCAATCTCAAGCGATCTGACACCTGCAAACAGTATATCCTCATTGAGCTGCTGGCCGTCTTCTGAAAGCGGGTTGTACCGCACGTACCTAACAAGCAGATTCTCCTTCTTGCCTTCAATATTAACCTGAGCAGGCATTGGAACTTCATCCTCGCCGTATGCAAGGGCATAGGTTATCTCTGCAACATTGCAGGTTTGGCTGTCTGCTGAGCCGCTGAAGCCCGCTGAATAGAAGGAAAGCTGATCAGAGGGATAATCGCCTTCTTCGTTTGATTCGCCCAAAAACTCTCCGAAAAGTATGCCCTCCGGCGAGGAAACACATGTAATATCACGTCTTATGGATTCAAACACAGGAACAATTGTTCTGTACGGCTCAAGAGCTGCTTCTGCTGAATCTTTTGCATCGAAAGCAATACGCAAAGACGAATAAAGACTCAGCGCAATGATATTTATAAGAGCCATCGCCATTACAAGCTCTATAAGCGTAAAAGCAGTTTTTGTGTTTGAACCTGCGCAAATCATCTGCTTTAGTCCGTTTCCTGCTGCACGAGCGTAGTAAGCCTGATGCTGTCTCGCTCAATATCGCCGCTCCAGTAAACTGTGATATCCACCTCGAGAAGTGAAGGGTCTGTCCAGTCCTGAGCAGTCATAATCCACTTATAATCATCAAATCCTTCTTCTTCAAAATCCCCGGTCTGCTCGCTTTTTGTCCAAAGCTTTTCCAGCCTTATCTCTGCGAGCTTATCCTCTGCAAGGATTGCCGCTCGCTGAATTTTTGCGGAATTTGAACCCACCCGAACTGCCATTGAAATCCCCGATACAGCAACGGGAAGTATGATCCCAACAAGCACCACTGCTGCAAGAACTTCAATCAGAGTAAAGGCTTTCCGGCAGGCCTGCATCATTTCCTCCGCGAATTCTCAAGCTCTATGCGTGTAAATTTCCTGCCCGAGCCTCTGAACTGCACAAGGAAGCGGCTGCCTCTTGAATCTTCAAGCAGGACGCTGGAGTCTTTGCATTCTCCAAGCGAATCAAACGTGAGATAATGGGCATTCCCTTCCTGCTCGAAGCCGGCGAAAGTGATCTCAACCTCGCTGGGTATATCTTGCGGCACGCACATACTCTCCCTTATATGCTCATCCTCCCGGCCGGGCTTCTGTGCTACCCAGTAGCTCTTTTCAGATTCATCAACCACAAAACTGTACGGCCGGCTTTCGGATACAGCCTGAAGACGGGCGTATCTTGCGGATACCAGAAACATATCGGCTAACTCGCCGAGCTGCCTCGAGGAGAAAAAGCCTCTGAGCGAAGGCGCAGCAATGGCAAGCATCGTACAGATGATCACCATCACAAGGATAAGCTCAATAAGCGTGAAGGCTTTTACTCTCACCGCCGGCATTGCTAATCCTCGTCCTTGTCCCAGTTGACAATATCATCGTCTGTTCCGCCTCTCTCATCAGGCCCGTTTGAATAGAGGTCGTAGCCGTATTCATTGTGCCTGCCCGGAAACTGATAGCTGTATTCATTGCCCCACGGGTCTTCCGGAACGCCGCGTTTGAGATAAGGGCCTTTCCACTTCTCTTCATCTTCGCCGGAAGGTTCATCCACAAGCGCCTCAAGCCCCTCGGAATCCGAGGGATAATCGCCCATGTCTATCTCATAGGTATCAAGAGCCAGCTCGATATTTGATATATCTGTTTTAGAAGCGCTTATCCTTGCCTCTTCGCTCCGGCCGGTAAACTTCGGGACTACCACAGCTGCAAGAACCGCAAGTATAACAACGGCAAGCAGAAGCTCTATGAGAGTGAATCCTTTTCTTTTGTTTTCTTTCATTTTTCCCTCAATGTATAAGTTCCTGTAAATTGAATATAGGAAGAAGCATCCCCACCACAATTGTTCCAACGATAGAAGCCATAATAAAAAGCATCAGAGGCTCGCATACAGAAACTGCTGTTTTCAGCTTTCTGTCGAGCTGTTTTTCGTTCACCTCCGCAAGACGCTGAAGCTCGCTGTCAAGGCGGGAGCTTTCTTCTGCAATAGAAATCATTTCAATATTGGCTCCGGAAAAAAGCTCCGGGCATCTTCTCAAACTCCCCGAAAGCGAGCTGCCTTTCTGAACATCTTCAACCGCATCGCTGACGGCTCTTGAGAGCACGTGGTTGCCTATCGCTTCCCTTGCAACCTTCAGAGAATCCACAAGCGGAACGCCCGCACCTATCAGAGTCCCGAGCATTCTTGTGAAACGCACGAAAGCGAATTTTGCTGTAATAGCTCCCGCAATCGGTATTGAAAGAAGCGTTTTCTCATAACGCGCTCTTCCCTGCGGCGTGGAGATATAGTTTTTGAAAAACACAACACCTCCAAAAACAGCAAAAATTATTATGTACCAGTAGCTCATGATGAATCCGCTTACCGCCACAATCGATTTTGTCAGCCCGGGCAGTTCGCCCCCGAATTCCATGAAGATCGAAGAAAAACGCGGTATAAAAAACAGCATTAGAAACACTATTATTGCAAAGCAGAATACGCTCAAAATTATCGGATAAATCATTGCAGACTGAACCCTGCTTCTGAGCTCATTCTCGCTTGAACGGAAATCTGCAATCTGATTTAGCACAAGGTCCAGGAATCCGCCCATCTCGCCCGCTCGAACCATCGCTGAATACACAGGGGGGAAATATTTCGGCCACCTGCTGAGAGCATCAGCAAGGCTCGCTCCGTTTGAGATATTCTCGGAAACATCCTTCCAGAGATTTTTGCTCGCAGGCTTGTCCGATTCATTCTCCAGCACCTTCACCGCCCTGCTCAGCGGCATACCGGAAGTGAGCAGGCTGCCCAGCTCCCTTGTATATGTTTCGATATCATTTCTCGAAACTCTCGCCCTGCCCGGAGAAGCAGGCTGTTTGTCGTTCTGCTGGATTTCAGAGGGCATAAGCCCCTTTGCAGCAAGGCTGTCCAAGGCAGCTTTGCGTCCTGCAGCCTCGAGCCTGCCGGATACCGCAGCACCTGAGCTGTCAAAAGCTTTGTATTCAAATAAAGGCATAATTTCCCCTCTCACACCTTCGTTACACGAAGCATTTCTTCTACAGTCGTCTCGCCGGCATCGAGATACCTCTGCACGTCTTCTCTCAAGCTTCTCATACCTTCTTTTTTCGCCTGAGCCTTTATGTCTGTAACAGAGGCGTTTTCCATCAGAAGAGCCCGTATATCATCGCTCACAACAAGCTGCTCGAAAATCCCCGCCCTGCCTCTGTAGCCTGTGCCCTGGCAGTTTCTGCATCCTGCCCCGCGGTAGAGCGTTTCGGGGATGATGATTCCGTATTTATCCCTCAAATTCTGCGTTTCATTCGCATCTATTTCCTGTTTGCAGTATGGGCATATCTTCCTGAGAAGCCTTTGGGCAAGCACGGCCTCCAGCGAAGAGGCCACAAGATACGGCTCAACGCCCATATCCACGAGCCTTGTAAGGGCTCCGGAAGAATCGTTTGTATGGAGCGTGCTGAATACAAGGTGGCCTGTGAGAGATGCCTGAACTGCGATTCTCGCTGTCTCAAGGTCTCGTATTTCACCCACGAGAATCACATCGGGGTCGTGTCGCAGGATTGAACGCAAACCCGCTGCAAAGGTAAGCCCTCGCTTATTGGAAACCTGTATCTGATTCACGCCGTAAAGCTGATACTCGATCGGGTCTTCTATTGTTATAATCTTCCGTTCCAGATCGTTTATCTTTGAAAGAGCGGCGTAGAGAGTTGTAGTTTTTCCGCTGCCGGTAGGGCCGGTAACGAGGATAATCCCGTGCGGCTTTGTGATTACATCTGAAAAGATGTCCCTGTCTTGGGCATTCATCCCGATATTCTCAAGCCCAAGCAGCATTGATGAGCAGTCCAGAAGCCTCAAAACCACCGCCTCCCCGTAAAGCATCGGGATAATCGAAACACGGATATCCACCTCTTTGCCTGAAAGCAGAACCTTTATCCTGCCGTCCTGAGGGATTCGCTTTTCAGCAATATCCAGATTGCTGAGAATTTTTATGCGGGAAACAATCGCCGCCTGAAACTGCTTTACCTCAGGAGGCACCGATGCCCCCTGAAGAACCCCATCCACGCGGTATCTCACACGCAGCTCATCCTCAAACGGCTCGATGTGCACATCTGTTGCCCTTTTCTCTATGGCTTCTGTGAGCAGCTGATTCACAAAGCGGATAATCGATGCCCCTTCAGCCTCGTCTTCAAGATCAATATCCTGCTGCTCGATTTCGCTGAGTATCTTAAGCCCGCTGGTCTCAGCCTCATCCACCATAGTCTGGATTGTATCTGCCCCGAGGCCGAGATGAGTTTTGATGAAGCGGTCTATATCAGACCTGCAGCAAAGGGCAATCGGGCAGTCCAGCCCGGTTGAGATGCGAAGCTGATCGATCCCCCTGCTGCTGAATGGGTCGCTCACGGCAATATGCAGCCTCCCGTCAATCTCTACAGGAGCAATGCAGTGTTCAAGAAGCAGCCTTGCAGGAAATTTGGCAAGCATATCTCGGGAAGGCAGGAAGCTTTCAAGCGAGCTCAAGTATTCACAGCCGATAATCTCGGCCAGCGATTCGAGAAGACTCGGCTCGTCCAAATCCGTATTCGAGCTCACAGCCTCCATAAGGCTGTTGTTTTTGGATATGGATTCATCAACAGCAAGAGCCTGAGATGCACTTATCAGGCTCTTTTCCTGCAATTTCTGCGACAAAAAACTCATTGGCAATCAATCCGGAAAAATGTTTATATATTATTTAAGTACCGGCCGGAAATCATTACGGCCGATTGACAATTCAGCTTGCAGAACTACTTGAGAAGCCCCATAGACACCATCTGAGCCTCCTGGACTACGGTGAGAATCTCTTTGAGCTTTTTCTGCGCCTCAAGAAGCTTCTGCTGCTCCTTTGCCCTTGCAGCACGCAGCTCGCTGAGCTCTTTTTTGATTTCATCAATATCAGGTTCTTCTTTTTCAAGAGCAGCTTCAAGCTCTGCGGCCTCTTTTCTTGAACCCTCAAGGTCTTCAGCGTTTCTTTCAGGGCCTCTTCTTCTGAAAACATTGACCATCCCTCTGTTTGCCCCAAATTCATCTTTCTGCTTGAGCTCCATCACCGTTTCAACACGCGGCTTTACAACAGCCCATTCATCATCGCTCACAGAGAGTCTGTCTTGGATTGCAGTCATAATACGCTGCTGCACCATCTTGCGCATCTCGTCCATATCACGTCTGGGTCTTCTGTCTCTGTCCGGCCTTGCCCTGCCTCTGTTTTCACGGTCTCCTTCAGCAGCTAACAGCCCGCCGGATAAAACTGCAAAAAGCAGCATTGTAAAAAGCAATTTGTTTCTCATTTTTCAGTCCTTTTTAACTAAAATTATATTTACGGATTGTATTCATAATAAATTTGTTGAATTATTAGACGTTTCAAAAGCACAGCATATTTCAAAAGCTAATAATAATATCATTTTTTTTCAAGACTCTTCTAATTTTTTATTTTTTTGTTACATTTAAGCCTCTACAAGCGTAATAGAGGGTGAAGTCGACTTCCGGAAAGACGGTACTAAATTTAACTAATAATAACTTACCGAAAGGGAATTAAAATGAAAAAAATATTAACCCCTATTATACTGATTGCGTTTATCTGCTCAGCTGCCGCAGCAGCAAATCTGAAAATGAATCACATCCCCTCGGATTCCAAATGGGTTTTTCACTGGAATTCAGATCAATTCAGCGAAACCAAATACTGGGATCTTGCTAAAGACGACATACCTGCAGACAAAATGGAAGATATTCAATGGCTCTCTGATTTTCTCGGCTATGATGTTCTCGAACAGACACACGGGATAACTCTTTACGGCCCAGACGCCAAAAAGCAGAACGGCGTTTTAATGGTTTATGGAGAATTCGACAAGCCTCATGTGATTTCCGGGCTCAAAGAAAACGAAGAGTATGCCCAGGAGCTTTACAGAAGCGAGATAATTCATCAGTGGAGAGACCCCAAAGACAACAGGCTGAAATCCGGAATTTTTGCAGACCCGCAGCAAGTTGTTGTTTCAGAAAACAAAAAGGCTCTAAAGAAATTTATCGATATGAAGGCTGGAGATCAGGAGAGCCTAAAATCGGACAGCTCTTATTCATTAAGCTCTCTGCTTGAAGCAGCAAACGATGATGCATTTATGATAATCGGAGTAACCCAAATCAGCAATCTTAAAAAATTCGGCAAGAACAATGCTATTTTCAACAACTCCAGTATGCTCGCAGTGGTCAGCGGTGAGAAAAGCGGAAAAACCTACATCGATATAGACCTTACAGCGAAGGACGAGGAATCCGCAGAGCAGGTTGAGAAGATGATCTCTGGAATTAAGGCGTTCTTAATGCTGAAAAGCAAGAACAACGATGAAACACTGTCCATTCTCGAAAATACCACACTCAAGCAGGATAAAAACCAGCTCTTTATGAGCGTTGAGATCCCCTCTGAGAAGGTTTATAAAGCCATCAAAAAACACGCAGAAAGAGAAAAATCCAAGGACTCTGAAAAGTAAATTCTTTTTTTATAAATGCACAATAACCTAAAAAACTTTGGCGACAGCACACTTGCCCGGTTCGCCTCTAACGGCAACCGGGCAGCTTTCGATGAGCTTGCAGCCAGATTTACCGGACAGCTGCTTATATTCGCTTCATCGAAAACAAATAATTATCACGATGCCGAGGATATTGTGCAGGAAACGATGATGAAGGCCTACAAAAATATAGAAAATTTTAACTGCAAAAGCAGCTTTAAGACTTGGATATTCACAATTGCATACAGAACTCTTGTTTCGAATGCGAGAAAAATGAGGCCGGCTCTGCTGAACGAAGAATCTCAGCAGAATTTGGAAATTATCGAAGAAAATGATGAAGACTTCGGATGGGTATGGGAAATAGCCAGAAAGCTCGGACAAGAAAGCTTTACAGTTTTATGGCTCAAATACAAGCAGGAGATGAGCATATCTCAGATAGCCAAGGTGATCGGCAAAACAAACGCAGCTGCAAGAGTTATGCTTTACCGGTCTCGAAAGAAAATGGCTAAAAAGCTGTATCTTGAGCGTGAGAACAGGCAAAACAGTTTTTTTAGATCAGATGAAGGGATGAGCTTTGAAAGGGCAAAATTATGAAAATTAAGCTTTTCAGCTTTATGAAAACCTATGAAAATCTTAACAATCCCAGAAGGCTCAATTCCAAAGAGTTTGATGAGATAATGAAAAGCAGCGTTCTTGATGTTTCTGAAAACAATAAAGAAAAGGTTTATCAAAAAGTGTCAGGAAAGCTGGATGAAATTGACAGAATAAAAAGCAGAGAATCTGCCGGCAAGAGCTATTTAAGGCTAATATTAGCATCCTCTGCAGCGGCAGGGATTTTACTGCTGGCCGGGGTCTTTTTAATTTATTCTAACTCTAACAGTCCAAAGAAGTCCGCTAACTCTTACAGTGAAACAGAGCAGATGAATTTCAGCACAGCACTTCCCGAGATAAATAATTTTGCTCCGGAGACAATGCTTGAAAGGGAAGTTGAGAATATTGAAAAAGACATTAGAAGCGGGATAGATTTCCTTCAAAGCTGTATGCCCCAAGGAGTAAATCAATCTAACAGCAGCACAGATTCAGAAACCTAAAAAGCCTATTTTAATAAAACCTACTTACCGCAGCTATTCGAAGAGCGGCTGGTTGTTTGGAGCTTGAGGAGATATGCCCAAATGAGAATAGGCAAAAGGGGTTGCCTCTCTGCCCCGCTTCGTTCTTCTGAGAAACCCTTCCTGCAAGAGATACGGCTCAACAACATCCTCCAGCGTGTCCCTTTCCTCGCCCAGAGTAGCAGCGAGCGCCTCAATACCGGCGGGTCCTCCGCCGTAAACTGAGATAAGCGATCTGAGAAAGCTTCTGTCCAAGCGGTCTAATCCGCAGGAGTCTATACGCTCCATTTCAAGCGATTTATTAACGATTTCAGTGGTCAGCTCGCCCGTGCCCTTAACCTGAGCATAATCACGAACTCGTTTCAAGAGCCGGTTTGCTATCCTCGGAGTTCGCCTGCTCCTGGCAGCTATGAGCCTGATAGCCTCATCTGAGCCCTTGAGCCCGAGCATATCCGCAGACCGGCTTACAATCTCAGCAAGCTCTTCAACCTTGTAGTACTCCAAATGGTACAGCATACCAAATCGGCTTCTAAGCGGGGAACTCAAAAGCCCTGCCCGAGTTGTAGCCCCGATTAGGGTAAAGCGTTTGAGCGGAAAGTTTATCGTTTTGGCGTGCAGGCCGCTGTCAACCGTGAAATCCACCTTGAAATCTTCCATCGCAGGATAAATAAACTCCTCCACAGCAGAATTTAGGCGGTGTATCTCGTCTATAAACACGATATCGCCGGTATTTACATTGCTCAGAAGCCCCATTATATCGCCCTGCTTGGCAAGAGCGGGCCCTGAAGTAACGCGTATGGCCGCATTCATCTCTCGGGCTATAATGTTGGCGAAAGTGGTTTTGCCGAGCCCGGGAGGCCCGTAAAACAGTATATGCTCAAGCGGTTCATCTCTCTTATTTGCCGCCTCTACAGCAATCCGAAGCTTCTCACGCACATTCTCCTGCCCGATGCACTCTGAAAGACTCTGAGGGCGAAGGGCAGCATTAAAGCTGTTTTCTGCGGGATTTTTCTCTTCTGCGCTTAAAACTCTCTCTATAGCCATCTGATTCCTGACAAAATTGTTTCTCTCTTTAATTGCCGCATAATCGGCGTGCTGATAATTATAACTCCCAGAGGTATTATTTCAAAGCGTTTCGCAAGGAAATCGGCGCATAAAAAATCTCGGGTCTGAGGCAAACCCGAGATTTGTTTGTACTTCGTTATTTATTGCCTCTGGACTGAGCCTTCGTTCGCACTTTCCATCTTTGCCACTCATTTGAAAGCGTTTTCACAAGCTCGGGATGCTTATCCGCCACGTCTTCAGTTTCGCAGGGGTCTTTCTCAATATCATAAAGCTCCCATTCTATCGGCTCAGGGAATCGTTTGCCCCAAACCATCTTCCACTTGCCCTTAATTATTGCTCTGGCCTTCTGATGGTTGTAGCAGAGCGTACGCGGCTCAAGCTTTCCGCCGGGCTCGAAGGTTTTCGTAAGGCTCACGCCCTCCATCGGCTGAATCCGGCTGCCGTTATAAACCCTTGGATACTTCGCCTTGGCCACATCGAGCAGAGTGGGCATAACGTCAATAATATGCGTGTAATCACGAACCCAGCGGTCTGTTGAATTCAGCCCGGCAGGCCAGTGAACGATAAACGGCGTTACAATTCCGCCCTGATGCGTGAAATGCTTGTAGAGCCTGAAGGGAGTGTTGCACATATTCGCCCAGGCAGAGCCGTATGCGTGGTGAGTTCCAGGCCCGCCCATTTTCTTGAGCTCCTCGCCCTTATGGAGCTTTGTTATACCAGCACGTGAGCGGCCGTCGAAGCCGAAAGGACCCCATTCATAGCAGGCGCCGTTGTCAGAGAGGATCATTATTACAGTATTCTCATACTCGCCCTGAGCTTTAAGCTTCTCAACAATCTTACCGATTCCGTCGTCAACGTGCTTAACCATAGCAGCATATACAGCCATCCTGTGGGCAAGGTCTTCCCGGCGGTCTTCAGGCAGCGAGTCCCAAGACGGGTTCGGCTCTCCCGAATAGCCGTTTGCGATCTTGTTGTTATTTTCAACCGGCACAAGCGAGCGGTCTGTGAGCTTCCAGCCTTCGTGATTAAACAGCCCTACATCCTTCTGCCTTTCGAATCTCTTCTTCCTAAGCTTATCCCAGCCCTTGCGGTATGTATCAAGCAGCGGCTTTACAGACTCATAAGGAGCCTGTACTGGAAAATGAGGCGAGGAATGAGCGAGATACATAAACCAAGGCTTGTCCTTTTTCTTGGCCTGATCGAGAAATTCGAGTGTATAGTCGTTGAAGGCGTCAGTAGCGTAGAAATTCTCTTTATCGTAAGTAATTTCCGGCTTGCGTCCTTCCGGAAGGCGGTGATATCTGTCCGGTTCCCACTGGTCCTGAGCGTAGCCTCTGTAATAGCCGTAAAATTCATCAAAGCCGCGGTCTGTCGGGCGTGTGCCTTCCTTTGCTCCAACGTGCCATTTGCCAACGTGATAGGTCTGATAGCCGTTCTTCCCGAGAGCCTCACCGAGCGTTACGCAGCTGTCAACGAGTGAGCCGCCGAAATTCGGTATGCCTGTCTGTCCCGGGTGCAGCCCTGTGAGCAGGCTCGCCCTCGATGGGCAGCATCGTGCGGAATTGGTCATATGCGTATAGCGAAGCCCGCCATCTGCAAGCTTGTCGATATTTGGCGTTGGAACTTCACCACCGTAGCAGCCAAGGTCGCTGTAGCCAAGATCGTCAAACAATACCAAAAGAATATTCGGCCTTTTGACGGCCTGATCCGCCCCTGATATGTTTGCAGAATTAGCGCCGAAAGAATTAATATACCCGGCAAAAGGAGCAGCCGCTGCTGCAAAACCGGCCTTCTGCAAAAATTTCCTGCGATTCATATATCCTCCGAAAAGTCTAAATCTTGTTTCGTAAACCCGCCCAAAAAAGCGGCCTTATATCAAAATAGCAGTTTGAGGAAGATTTTTACAAAAAATACAGGATTGTTTCGGATTTTCCGTTAAATCAGGGCTTATTTTCAGAATCGCCGCCGGAATCATCGTCATCTTCTCTGCCGCGTTTGAGGACAATATAAAGCTGAAGGGCAAAGCCGGCAAGTGCGCCAATAATTATAAAGCCCGGTTCAGTATTTTGGATTCTATCAAGAAGTGAACCGAGAAATGCACCTAACATCATCAGAACTGCATACTCTATGCCCACAGTTACCCAGCGGTAGTAATCGCCCTGACTGTCGCTGTTTTTGTCCTTTTCTTCTTTCATAAATCATCCAAATGAAAAACAGTGCACCGCCTAAGCCTTACCAGCCGGCAGATGCACTGCTTCAAATTCCTGTAATTCTGGTTTAGCTCAGCTTCTGGCCTGATCGAGTATGAGAGTTTTAACCTTCTCGCTCGGTAGGTTCAGCGAACCGTAAGCGCTCGCCGCAGACTCTCTGAGCTCAGAATCTATTGCCCTTGAAGCTGTCATTGAATAGAGCTTGTCTATCTGTTCGTCGGTCAGCTTGCTGCCGTGAAGCTTGGCTGAGTGGATCAGAGAATCGAAAACGCTCATCCTCACAGATTTATCAAAGTCTTCGCTCAAGGCAACATTCGCAATCGCCTTCTGAGCCTCTGCTGTTTTGAGAAATGCAAGCACCTCAGCAGCTTCTATGCGGTATTTATCGCTGTCTGAACGGATAACCCTTATCAGCGTCTTCTGAGCCTTCGATACTTTCACAATTCTGTTCCTCGCAGAGCAGAGCTTATCGAGCACATCAAATGCCCTGTCTGCATATTCTGCGGCCTTATCTTCGCCGAACTTATCTGCATTTTCCTGCATAATCGCAGTGCTGAGCCTCTCTATTATCAGCGAGCTGCCAACGAAATCCTTAGTTGGGTTCGCCCCGCCG
This sequence comes from Sedimentisphaera cyanobacteriorum, assembly GCF_001997385.1. Taxonomy (NCBI): domain Bacteria; kingdom Pseudomonadati; phylum Planctomycetota; class Phycisphaerae; order Sedimentisphaerales; family Sedimentisphaeraceae; genus Sedimentisphaera; species Sedimentisphaera cyanobacteriorum. The sequence goes on from NZ_CP019633.1 coordinate 1,224,872, forward strand.
AGAGCTATAGCTGCGCTGAGCTGCACTGCGTTATTATCGTATTCCAGTGCATCCACAAGCGGCTGGCTCGTTCCGAAGCTCTCGAGCAGAGAAGCCTCGCCTGAGCTTGCCGCAAGAGCCTCAACCAGATTCAGCGTAATATAATCGTTCTTGTCTTTGATAGCTCTCGCAAGAGCCTGATGGAGGTATTCCGGCCCCGCTGTTACAGCGTATGTCATAGCATCTGCATGCCCCTGCCCGAAATACTCCGGCATCTCAATACCAGTCTGCTGGGCTTTGAAGAAGCCGTCGAGCCAGAGGGCAATAGCCTCGCCTGTTTCGGGATCTGCCTTCAAAGACCACTCACAGCTGCGCATGCACATAAGCTCGAAGAAATACCCTCGCTCTACCTTTTCACGAGTAAGCCTCTTTTGAGTATTGTCCCAGAACCATACATTCGCAAAATCGAATTCGGTATTCGGCTTGAGGGAATCTTTGTGGTAGTAGTAGTCTTCTGCAAGTGTGAAAAACAGGTCAGATGAAGAAACCTTGAGAGCAGAACCCTTAATTTTTTGTATGTTCTTCTCAGCAAGCTTTTTAATATCTTCTGTTTCAGCGGTTTCCCAAACAAGCTTCAAATGTGGAAGCGCCTCTGAATAGCCGATGCTCCCAAGAGCACGAACCGCCTCAGACTTCACCGCCACATCCTTCATCTGCAAAGCAGCGCAAAGCGGCCTAACCGCATCTCTGCCCATCTTGCCGAGGGCTGCTGTGATATAGGGCATCTCATCCTTGCGGGACTCATCCGCTATAGCATTGAGCAAATACGGAACGGCAAACTCGCCGGAGTTGCGAAGGCGTTTCTCAGCCTTGATCCTGCCGCGTATTGTGCTGCTGAGACGCTTTATCTCACGCCGGATTATTTCCGGATCGGTTCTTTTTATGTAACGCCCTTCTTCGATAATGTCGATTATTGAGGAGGCAGCGTCTTTGAGCTGTTCATTGCTGTTGTAAACCCTGAGCAGGATTGAATACCCGCGGGGATTTTCCTGACTGAGCTCAAGCATCTTTACCGGATCCGGGTCGCTTTCGATTAGCGCCTCGGCCTTGCTCTTTGCAAGCTCATATCTGCCGATTGCCGTGTAGTGCAGGAAGTCGTTCCAGTTTTCTTCCATAGCAGCAGCGCTGAGCAGCGATGTACAAGAGAGCATTGCCGCCAGCAGCCAAATCTTACTGATTTTAATAGACATCTATTGTCTCCATAAAGGTGTTCGCCGTACTTTAAAAACGAATAATTACTCTTAGAGGATTATAATTTGTCTAAACGAGGTGTCAATTAAAAACAAATTCCCCGCCCCGCCAATTTCCAAATTCATCACCTCGCTCAACTAAACAAACTTAAAACCTGCCACTCGCCACTTGCCACTCGCCACTCGCTACTTACTCCCCAAAACTTCCTTAAAATATTCAATAGTCTGCATTAAACCTTCATCAAAATTAGATTTTGGTTCAAAACCGGCTGCTTTGAGCTTGTCTATCGAGGCCATACTGTGCCGCACATCGCCCGGCCGTTCTTCGGCATACTGGATCTCTGAGCTCGAGCCGGTTAGGCTGATTATACGCTTGGCAAGGTCGTTGATGGTTGTTTTGCCTCCGTAAGCAACGTTGTAAACGCCTGCAGGCGCATCGGACTCTGCGAAGAAGGCGTTCGCTGATGCCACGTCCTGAACGAACACGAAATCGCGGGTTTGTTCGCCGTCGCCGAAGATTGTGATCGGCTCATTGCGGAGGGCTTTGTGGATAAAGATGGGCACAGCAGCAGCATATTGACTCTTGGGGTCCTGCCGCGGGCCGAATACGTTGAAGTAGCGAAGGCAGGCGGTATTGAGCAGCCCCTCGGAGCTGAACATATTGCAGTAGTATTCGCCGTCGAGCTTGGTGATGGCGTATGGGCTTTTCGGCTCGGGGAGCATTGTTTCGAGCTTCGGAACGGTTGGGTTGTCGCCGTAGATTGCGGCGGATGTGCTGAAGCAGAGCCGCTTTACGCCGGCCTTGCTCGCCTCGCTGAGCACGTTCAAGAGCCCCTGCACGTTCGTTTCTACGCATTCCTGCGGCTTGTGCATCGATTCAGGCACGCTGATCATTGCGGCCAGATGGAATACGTAATCGCAGCCGCGAACCGCCTCGCGAACCGCCTTGCGGTCGGTGATGGACCCGCAGATAAGCCGTGCGCCTGTGCCGGCCAGATTCTCCTCAAAGCCAGAACGAAGATTATCCAAAACCACAACCTCCGCCCTGCCGCTGTAATGCCGAGCGATATGTGAACCTATAAACCCCGCCCCGCCAGTAATGAGAGTTTTCATAATCAAACCTTCATACTTTCCGGCATATCAGGAATACCCTTAAACATCTTACTCACATCAGCCTTTGAATGAAGAATAACAAGGGCAGTTGCGATAATAAGCTTAATATCCAACAGGAAACTGAGATTTTTTGCATACCAGACTTCAAGCTCTGCTTTATGTGCCATTATCTCGCTGTAACATTCGCTGTAATCTTTATCAGATGCTCCTATAATGGCTTCTTCATCCCTGAAAACCACCGACCCTATGCCCGTAATGCCCGGGCGGAGCTTCATTATTTCCTGCTTTAGATCTTCAGGGAAATACCCAAAGCACTCCGGCGTCTGCGGCCTTGGGCCAACTATTGCAATATCGCCCTTAAGCACATTAAAAATCTGAGGGAGTTCGTTTATCTTTGTCTTCCTGAGAAATCTGCCGAAGGGAAGAACGCGGGGGTCGTTCTGAAGAGTTATAGTGCCAGAACCTATATTGGGGCTGTTTTTGAGCATAGTTGCAAACTTGAGCAGCTCGAAAGGCCTGCCGTCTTTACCAACCCGATGCTGAAGATAAAAAATTTCACCCTCTCCGGTTAATCGCAGGGTTATCATCAGAGGCAAAAGCAAAGGAAGAAGAATTACAGTTGCGATAAGTGCTAAAATAAAATCAATGGGTCTTTTAAAGAATTTATACATACTCGGCCTACATCTTCTGATCTAAATTTTTCCCTGTTTCACTATGCTTCAGTGTAGGAACAGCTTTTATCATAGCTTTTACATAATCTGTTTTAGTAATATTGGGATTTGTTTTAGCTGCCCTTGCAAAATCGAGAAATTCTTCAAGGGCATCCTCACCGGAAAATTTATCCCGCATTATAACTCCCACATTCTGAAACCTCTCCGTATCCAAATCTTCGGCCTCTGTATAGAACTCTTCATAGCCCTTCTCCCCCGTTGTATCAGTGTTAAAGAAATAACATGGCCACTTGCCCTGCGGGGCAAACTCTTCAACTTTTGCCTTAGCTTCCTCCTCGCTGCTGCATTCTACCGGCTCAAGCCCCATCTCATGCAAGAGATCAACTGCTATCTGTGAAAAGGTTTTCTCATCCTCGCCTGAAGAGAGCTTTGGGAAAAAAACATCCCTGTTGCTTCCTAAAGCAGCAGAAAGTACGCAAAGCTCGCCCGCCTCCTGATGGGAGATGAAATATCGCTTCACATCTCTAGGGGCTGAAAGCGGCTGCATTTTGTTGAGTCTCTCATGGAAACCGTGCGGGAGGCTGCCGTCTGAGAATGCTACATTTGCAAATCTCGCAGTTGAAAAAGGCTGCTGGTCTGAATATTTCATCAGCACCTGCTCCATTACCATCTTGCTCGCACCCATCATATTTGCAGGATTTGCCGCTTTATCTGATGATACAGAGAAAGCCTTGCTGAATCTATAAGGCATTTGCTCCAAAAAATCATTCAGAGACAGGACGTTCGTATCAAGCATACGCATAAGGCAGTAAATATCCTTTTCCGATCGAACATGCTTTACCGCACTTAGATTGAAGAAAAAATCAAAACGCTCCGTCTCAGCAAAATATCGGTCGAATTCTATTGAGCCCAGACCAATCGGCATGGTCTTGAAGTCTTTAGGAACTTTTACGTTTTTGGAAGATCTTAAATCACGTACCAGCTCTACAAGATTATTTTCACTTATGTCAACGAGAGAAATCGCCTCCGGCTCAAATCTCAGAAGCGTTTTAACCACCCAGGAGCCTATAGAACCCGCTGCCCCTACCACAGCTATACGGCTGCCTTTGATAACATTCAAAAGCTCTGCCGAATTCGCCTCTATATCTTGTGCGAAGAAAGAACTTCGCCTGCCTGTAATAATATATTCATATTTTAGATTCATTATTATTTCCCTTCTGAGCCGCTGAGCATCTTAAAGATGTTTTTTAGCCACTAATCTGCACTAATTTGCTCTAATTATTATATAAGATTAATCTTATCAATTAGCTGTTATAAACATATCTTTTCCACTCAAGCTTATTACTGTTTCCCCAATTAATCAGATAACCAACAGCTTTGCCGGTAGCCTTAAGATAATTTAATAACTGAGCTTCTTCAACGCTTGTTATACTTGGAATAGCTTTCAATTCAACAACAATAACTTGAGACACAAATAAATCCGGGCGATAATACTTATTTAATTTAAAGTTCTTGTAATACACGTTTAATAAAGGCTGACTTTGGTATTCTATACCGCGTCTTTCAAGCTCTACCTCAAGGGCATCTTGGTAAACCTCCTCCAAAAACCCATAACCTAAAGTGTTGTAAACTTCAAAAGCAGCAGCCATTAAATCATAACCTTCTTGTTCATACATAAAACTAACTTTCAACTAAATCAAAAAAAATTAGTGTCTTATTAGTGATAATTAGTGGCTCTGCCTTTCCTCCCCAGCTACTTCTGGCCATTACCGGCCAGCACATAACACACACGCTGTATCTCTTCATCTCTGAGGTTGCTTGAGCAAGGCAAGTTCACAATATGCTCAAAGAAGTATTCGGCTTTCTCAATATTATAGGCTTGGCAGCTTCTGTACGGCTTTTGGTGGTGGTTAAGATTCCAGATCGGACGCACCTGAATATTGTTTTCTTTGAATTTATGTATCAAATCGTCTCGGCTGAGCGGGTAGCTGTCTTCGATGAACAGCGAATAGAACCAGTAGTTCGAATCGCAGTAATCGGGAATTTCTATCAGCCTCAGGCCGTCAATTTCGCTTACTGCCTGTTTGTATTTTTCAAAGCTCGCCTTTTTGTGGGCGATAAAATTATCAATCTGCTCGATTTGGCCGAGCCCTATAGCCGCCTGAACAGCGGTGAGCCGGTAGTTGTAGCCAACTTCATTATGCACATAATATAGCGGGTCGTCTTTGGCCTGAGTGGTAAGATATTTAGACTTTCTGATCATCTCCGGATCCTCAGAAACAATCATGCCTCCGCCGCCGCAGGTAATGATTTTGTTGCCGTTGAACGAAAAGCAGCCGAAATCGCCAATAGTACCTGCATATTTGCCTGCATATCTGCCGGATGTTATCTTCGAGCCGAGGGCTTCTGTGGCATCTTCGATTACAGGCAGATTGTGTTCTGCCGCAGCATCCATAATCTGCTCCATCTGGCAGATCGAGCCGAAAATATGTACCGGAACCACAGCTGCAATCCGCCTGCCGGAGGTTTTGTTGTAGAGCCGGCCTCCCTTCTGTTCGCACCCCTCGCTCAGGAAAGATGCCAGGCCTGCCGGATCCATATTCATATAGCTGTCGCAATCTATGAATACCGGCTCGCAGTGAAGATAACGAACTACGTTTATCGGGGCGATGAAGGTTAGCGTGGGTACGATTATCTCCTCGCCCGGCTTAACGCCGCTGAGCAAGAGGGAGATGTGAAGGGCTGACGTGCCGTTCACGCACGCACACGCCCCGCCGGCAGAAGATACGTATCCGGCCAGATAATCCTCAAGCTCCGATACGAAACGCCCGGAGGTGGAAACCCACTCACTCTCCATACACTCATTTACGTATTTCTTCTCATTCCCCGCAAAATATGGAGCGGAAAGAAGGATTAGATCATTCATTTGGATTCCCTATATTAATCTCAAGCAAATGCTTCTTCGCAATACTTAGTAATAAAATCAACAGTTCTCCTTGCTGTTTTTTTACTCACGCGAGTATGAAGAGGCAAATTTACTACCTGCTCGCAAGCCTTATCTGCAACCGGACACATTCCAATTTCATAATCATACTTTTCAAGAGGCGTTTCAATAGGATGAAGGGCACATTCGAACCAAGTTCCCAGTTCAATACCATGTTTAGCAGCGTCTTCTATTGCCTTCTGTTTATCTTTCACTCTAACAGGATACCTCACCATAACCGGATCTTGTTTTGAGCTGTCAAATTGCCTTATACCCCAACCTTTATTTCCTAAAAGCTCATCGTAAAAAGAAGACATTTTTTTTCTGTGCTCAATATTAGCTTCAAGTGATTTCATTTTTTTAACGCCTTCCTTAGCCTGAACACTGCTCATTGCCTTAAAGAAATTCTCCGGCATTTTTGGTTCAAATTCTTCATTGGAAGAAGAACCGACAACAATTCCTTTTTTTGTTAACCATCTGAATAAATTCTGAGCAAGCGCTGTAGTCCGTGGATAAATCAAGGCTTTATATACCCAAAGCTGAGCTTGAAGCATTAAAACTTCTTTAAAGCTCGGCTTAATTAATTCATTTTCACATAATTCTTGAATGTCTTGAGCTACATTTTCGTCATTGCAAGTTACCATACCGCCGATACCAGTAGTGAAAGGTTTATTCCACTGCCCTGAAAAATATGAAGCTATTCCAAACGTTCCAGCCAGTTTTCCTTTATAAGTAGAGCCGACACATAAGCAGCAATCTTCAATGACAGTTACACCGTATTTCTCAGCAATCCCCATCAGTTCATCCATATCACAAACATAGCCGTATGTATGCTGTGCTATGATAAGCTTTGTATTTGGAGTTATCGCCTGCTCAAGCAAAGACACGTCCATATTAAAGGTATCCGGCTCAATATCAACATAAACCGGATTTGCACCAACATACTTCACTGGATTAACATCCATCACGCAAGTGTAGCCGGGAAGGATAACCTCATCACCTTTGCCAATTCCAAGAACTCTCAGAATTGCATATAAGGCCACCCTGCCTTTCCACATTGTAAATGCATCGAAGGCCCCAAAAATAGATTTGAGGTTTGTTTGGTATTTTTGCGAACTATTCATAACTACGCCCAAAATAATAAACATAGCGATTCATCTTACGCCCCTCGGGAGTTTCAAACCTTTTATCAAGCAGCCAACCATTTTTCAGATAAAAGCGGTTGACCGATTCATTTCCTTCCCTATCAGTAGTTAAGTAACATCCTTCACTTCCTCTTTGTTCAGCATCCTGCAAAAAACGATTCAAAAGCCCAGCTCCAACTCCTTTTCCTTGAGTATCAGGGGAAACTGCAATAGAACTTAATAGGGAAAGTGTATTATTATTTTCAGGTGCATCACCACGATAAAAGACTGCTCTAACCAATCTAAAAATAATTTTCGGATTTTTTAGAACTGCCGTAAAGCTTGATAATGCAAAAATATACCACCTTCTTACCAGCAGTCTTTTAAAATAACCGTCTGGCACTAAAGGACCAACAATTACCCCTGAAACAGAGCCATTCTCTATTGCTACAAATCCAATGCCTTCCTCATCTTCGATGAAGGACTGATAAAAACATTTCAAAAAACGCCTTCCTAAAAATGTAAGAAAAAAATTAGGGAAAGAACGCATGTGCACTTCCACTACCTCATCAATATATCGACTGCTAAGCTTTACGATATTCACCGTTTTTTCCTTGAACTGAGAAAAACATTTCTTCTAAATTGTCCACAGCAGTACTAAGAGACATCTTGTCATCATAATACTTTTTCCCTTTTTTACCAATTGTACAAAGTTGTTTTGGTGAGGCTTTCGATAATTTTATTACTTCCTTAGCAATTTCTTCAGGATTTTCAGGCTCACAGCAAAATCCAGCACCAGCATCTTTAACAATATCAGCACAATTGCCTTCCACACACATTAGAATTGGCCTTCCTAAAGATAAGTAAGCCTGAGTTTTGGAAGGTATTGTTATCTCAAAAAGAGGGTCTTTACGTAAATGAACAAGAAGAACATCCGCCAACTTCAAAATACCACCGATCTCTTCTACAGGTTTTCGGCCATGAAATATTACGTTTTTTAGACGTGATTCTTTAACTTGTTTTTTCAGCGGTTCAAATTCTACACCTGAACCTATCATTACAAATTGAACATCAGGGGCATTCCTCTGAACTATTTCCGCAGCTTTAATAACAGAGCTTAAAGCCTGGGCTCCGCCCATATTACCTGCAAAAACAACGTTAAACTTGCCTGTAAAACCAAGTTTATCCGCAACGTTTCGATTTGCAACCTTTGATTCAGAAATAATTGCATCGCACCAGTTATAAATAATTTCAATTTTATTGCGCGGAACACCTCTATCCAATAAAAGACTCTTCATGCCTTGAGAAATTACAACATTTTTTGATGCATTTCGATAATTGAATTTGCACCAAGAATGTAACATCTTGTACGCAAAACCATTTTTGAACATCCCTGTCGAAAGAAGACTATCCGGCCAGACATCTTGAATATTGTAAACAAATGGGATATTTCTAAACCACTTGAGAATTACAGCAGGCAAACCTAATGTAGCCGGACCTTGAATAACATAAGCTATATCAGCTTTTTTTATTATAAAAGGGGCAAACAATGACATTGAAGTAGACAATGATAAATAACATAAAATCCTTTTAACTGCTGACTGATCATGACTGGGGTACAAAGGAAAACGCAAGACTTCCACACCTTCCATATTTTCACGCATAAACAGCTTTCCCTTATATCCATCATAAATTCTACCGCCAGGATAATTTGGGAACCCTGTAATGACCTGAACTTCATGACCGCGTTTGACAAATTCTCTCGCTAATGGCAAACCGAAAAAAAAATTGGGTTCCGGCTGGAAATAATGCGTTATAAAGAGAATTTTCATATCAGCTCAGGTCGTTTTTCTTAAGGTTTTCCCAGATGCAGTTAAGCTTGGCCTTGCCGGCTATAAGTTTCAGCACTCTCTCTGATGTATTCAGAATCTGGTAGTCTCTGGGCAATTCAACGCTGTTACTCGAAATATCATCAGAGGTTTGAATACGTATTGCTTCCACAATCGTATCAGCCTCTAGACCGGTTACAACAACAGAGCCGGTGTCAACAGCTTCAGGTCGTTCTATGGCATTTCGGGGCGTTATTGCGGGGAAATTTAAGATTGAAGCTTCCTCGCAAATAGTACCGCTGTCCGATATAACGCACCTCGCCTTCATCTGCAGATTCACATAATCTATAAAACCAAAAGGCTTCATAAAACGGATTCTCTGATCCAAACCGTTTCTTTCAAGGCTTTCAAGCCTTTTTTTGGTTCTCGGATGAGTGCTCACAATTACCGGCACATCGAATTCATCAATCAGTCTCTCGAATGCATCGAGTATCTGCCCTAAAGATTTTCTTCGATCCACATTTTCCTCTCTGTGGATGCTGGCCAAAAAGTATTTCCCTTTTTCAAGCCCCAATTCCTGAACGGCATTAGAGCCCTTGATTTTTTCAATATTGTCCATAAGGACTTCCCGCATAGGCGAGCCGGTAACATATATTCGCCTGTGAGGAAGCCCTTCTGAGATAAGATGCCTTCTGGCGTGCTCTGTATAGCACAGATTAAAATCCGCTGTATGGTCAATAATTCGGCGGTTTGTCTCTTCTGGAACGTTTTGGTCGAAACTTCTATTTCCCGCCTCCATATGGAAAATCGGGATATGCAGCCGTTTTGCAATGATGCCAGCTATAGAGCTGTTAGTATCGCCAAGTATAAGAACGGCGTCGGGATTTTCTGCTTTGAGTATCTCTTCGGCTTTGATTAGTATATTGCCGTAAACCTTCCCGAGGCTTGAGGTGTCCACATTCATAAAATGGTCGGGCTTTCTAACGCCAAGGTCATCAAAAAAAACCTCGTTTAGCTCATAATCATAATTCTGGCCTGTATGAACTATAATATGATCCAAATGCTTATCTAAGCGTTTGAGAACTGCCGAGAGCCTTATTATTTCCGGCCGAGTACCGAGGATGGTTACTACCTTCATAAAATGCTATACCTCTTCGTAGAATGTGTCTGGGTCTTTCGGATCAAACGGCTCGCTAATCCAAAAAATTGTAACAAGCTGTGAGTTCCCTGTATTAGTGATATTATGCGTGTAATTAACGGGCATTTCAACCCAGCTCGGCTCATCGCCGCTTACTTTATACTCGATAACCTCTTGCGTTCCAATCCGGCGCAATTTAATGCTCGCCTGCCCCGAAACAACGCAAAATTTTTCGCTTTTTCTGGTATGATAATGATTGCCTCTTGTAATGCCGGGCTTTGTTGTAGAGAACGATACCTGCCCCGCCTCTTCAAACTTATAAACCTCTACAAAACTGCCTCTGTCATCTCTGCTTGATTTGAGATTTTTCTGCCAATCGTTTGAATCCATATAAGTAACGAAAGTATTGTACAGATCTCGCTCAAAATCACTGGAAAATGAGGGCACGAAACCGTCTGAATAGCATTTCTGGAAGCTATAAAGCAGATCCAATATTTTTGACACCCTAACGCCCTCGACTCTTGGCTTTATATGCTCCACCCTGCAGCCTGAAGTATTTTCCCTGATAAGCCCGCAAATATCCTCAACCAGATAGTTGATGTGAATCATACTAAGCTGGCCATCAACTTTTATCTCCGGCTGCTCTCCATACGCCACCTGATGGCAAAACGTTGCAACAACAGAATTGTAAAACGGCTTCCCTCCATCACCGAATACGTTGGGAACAACCATAGAAACTCCTGCAGCATCGCGATCACCGCACCATTTCTCCAGAATCTGCATAGCCGCCAGCTTACCTTTGCCGTATGGGTTATCCTTTTCAATCTGAGTGGTTGAAGAGAATAGGATTTTGGGTTTGCTGCCCGAGCTGTCTGCCGCATCAAGGAGCTTTTGCATAAGCTCGATATTCTTATTGAATATTACGTCCGGCTCATCCCTGTTCACGCCGGCAAGATGAACAATAACATCTGCCTTTTGTGCAAAGTCTATAAGCTTGGATTCATCATCGTAGTAAGAATCCTCGAAAGGCAGGACATTGATATCCTCTTCACGTGCGAGACGATTCTCTAAATGACCGCCGACAAACCCGCTTTTACCTGTAATGCCAACATTCATAAACTATTGCCTCTGCTCCCAGACTTCAAGCTCTTTCTGTACGTATGGAAGGCTGAGAAGGAGTTTTTCAACCTCAGGGATTCCCATCTGCCTTGTATTATGTGAGTTATAGTCCTGATTTACCACTTCCTTCTCTTTGCCTTCAGAGAAGTACATTGTGTAGTTGAGGTCTCTATCGTCCACACCAACCCTGTAATAATCTACCATATCCTCTGCCTTCTGAAGCTCTTCTACCGTGAGAAGGGATTCATATATCTTTTCGCCGTGCCTTATCCCGATCACTTTAATTTCATTATCTGCATTCATTATGTTTCTAACTGCTTTGGCAAGATCCATCATTGTGCAGGCCGGTGCCTTGCGTACGAAAAGATCGCCCGGGCAGCCGTTTTCGAAAGCGAACAGAACAAGGCTGACTGCATCACGCAGAGGCAGCATAAAACGTGTCATATCGGGGACAGTTAGCGTTAGGGGCTGGCCCTGTTTGATCTGATTCATAAAAAGCGGAATAACCGAGCCGCGTGAACACATCACATTCCCGTACCGAACGCGACAGACAGTTGTATCGCCGGAATTATCGAGCCTTGAAGCCGCCGCCGAAACCTTTTCCATCAAAGCTTTCGTCATACCCATTGAATTGATGGGATAAACCGCCTTGTCGGTGCTGAGGCATACAACTTTGTCAACGCCGTGCTTTATTGCAGACTGAATAACATTGTTGCTCCCGGAGATATTCGTCATCACAGCCTGCATCGGGAAGAATTCGCAGGACGGTACCTGCTTGAGGGCTGCGGCATGGAAAACAAGATCAACACCGTTCATCGCCTCATCTACGGACTCCCTGTCTCGCACATCTCCGATGTAGAAGCGCAGCTTGGAGCTGGCCTTCTCTATTCGCATAAGCTCCTGCTTTAATTCATCACGGCTGAATATGCGAATTTCCTTGCAGCCGGTTTCGAGTAGGGTATTTGTTACGGTTTTGCCGAACGAACCAGTTCCACCGGTAATTAGTACAGTTTTTCCTTCAAGTCTTTTCATAATCCACCAAAGATAATTTGTTTTTCAGTATGTTATCCAAAGGACGGAAAAAATCAAATAAAGCTTTTGCTAATCTTTGCCGGAATCTTTTTTGTCTGCCCTTTTTCTAAGATTCATTAGATATTCTGATGTTATCTCTTCTGGGGGCTTTGCCATAAACTCATCCAGCAGATCCTGATGCCCTTTAAGTGCAACTGCATCTTCAAGACCTTCCCGCCAAAGCTGCCACCTCTTAGAAGGAACTATCGGCTCATATATTGCATCTTCAGGGAAATCAGGATTACTTCCTGCATAAATCACACCATATATATATATAGAACTTTCATTAAAATGATTTTCATTAAAGTAACCTTCTCTGTCAGCATAAGTCCAAAATCCGGCACCCGCCAAACCTAATGCCCTAGCCTGAATAGATAAAATTCTAAAACAATTTTTGTATTTAGTGTGTTTTTCAATGTTGTATGGATATCCTCGCCGAGGCATAGTTCCGTAACACCAAACTTTGCTGCAATTTTCTTTAATCAGCTTAATGTCTTTCCTGCGATTAACAAAGCTGTTTTGACCAACACACCAAATATCAACGTATGGAATTGCTCTTTTTATCTCTTCGGTACTATCACCCATAGAATTTGCGTATATATTTATCATTGGGTTAGTACTCCTTATTATTTTTGCAGCTCTAATAAAATCATCATGCAGTTCCTCATCATAAAGGTAGATTGCATAATTATCATAGCTGTAACCAAGATCACCCATGTATTTAACAAGGCGTCTAATATAAGAAGCAAATTTCCGGCCCCACTCTTCAGAATACATGTCTTGCCCAAAATATTTTTCTCTGCCAGAGCCGAACCCTAGCAAAAGCAGCACAAAATCTGCATGCTTTCTGAGCTGAAGTTCTTTTTTGAGCCTTGGATTTATTAGCACTATGTCAGAATCTCTCTTCTTCGAAGATATCTTGCTTACAAAAAGTGAAGGATGTATAACCGTAACATTCAGATAATGCCGGCTTAGATCGTCAACAGCAAGATGAGGAAATTCATTAGTAAAAGTATTACTTCCGGTTATATAATCCCAGTTGCAGGTTTTGAAGTCTGGCTTTTCAGGGAATTTCCTGCGTGCTATTTCTATATCAGCTTTGATAACCTGTTTAGGCTTCTCTTCACTGTTCTCACATCGTACAAGAACCGCGGAAGAATAATTTCCCGGTCTCAAAGACTTTGAATTGAATTCAGCAAATAACTGCACGGTTTCTCCCGGTTCGATTTCAAAGCTTTTTCCTCCCTGCAAGACGAGGGGGTCAGCCAAAAAACCTATATTCTTCGAATACACATAAACAGCCCGCCTCGGGATCATAAACGCCTGAGAAGGCAAATAGTCCCCCCCCCGCTTCAAAGGTGAAATATTTAAGCTGAACTGCAAACTTTTATCTGAGCAGTTTACAATATTAAAAGCGTTCAGGTCGTGTTCATTCTGCCAAGCATAGTACTCAAGCTCAGAGATGCTGTTAGGGCCCGCCGGCAGGTCTTCATATTTGAGAACCTTAAGCGGGGCCGCTGAAGTGCAGTACCAAGGGACATTATGTTTTGCATTTAAGTATTCCGCCCTGATTTTATCAAAGAGCCTCTCAAGAGATTCTAACTCTTTGAAAATGCCCAGCTCCCTTTCAAAATCTTTGAGTTTGTCTTTGTAGGCTTTAATTTTAGAATCAAATTGTTTAATCTTAATGCCGGAACTTTTGAAAGAAGTTTGCAGCGATTGAATATTACGTTCAAGCTGACGCAGCCTTTCTGCAAACTCGATTGCTTCGCTGTTTACAACTGCAGGCCCATCCAGCTCGGGACAATCCTGTTCAGCAGCGAAAATCTTAATTTCATCACAAAAGAATGAACTCATAGGCATAACTAATAATTTTACAAATCTTGCCTTGGTATTAAAATTTAACTTAAACCCTTTCCTTTTTGTTAAGGTTGTATCGTAAAATATACAAACTTTTGAGCTCTTATAAGAAACAGCTCTGTAACATTCAGCATCTACAGAGGCTAAACCAATAATATAGTCGGGGTACTGGACTCCGCCTTTTCCCCCTCCGGTAGTATGTATAACTACCTCTGATATGTTTTTCATTTCCTCCAAATCAATTGTTATAGAAATAAAAGTATGATTGTTCCAACCAACAGTTTCACTTTTATTCGAACTGTACCATATAGCACCGTCAGAAGCTGGAGAAGCCCTCTTTCCATCTGTCAGCTGTCTGTAATCTCCTGCATCTTTCGTTAAATGGTAATTCGGCTCAGGGACAAGCGTATAGTCTTTATTCAATGCCAAATTCTCGGCGGCCGGCAGATTGGCAGTTACAAAAAACACAAATAATATCAGTATGAATTTCTTCATTAGTTTTGGCTCAGTATTTCAAAAAAGGTTAAGATGTCCAGTAAATTTAACGTCTTGGACAAGACATTTTCAGGGTTAGTCTATATATCTATAAAACTTACAATCGAATTATGCACTAAAATTACTACATATACTCACTGATATTATATTTTTCTTTCCTTAAAAATGAAGATGTAGCTTGTAAGGGATCTTTACTTTTAGCTAAAAGATCCAACATAGAATCGTGCTTTTGCTGCTCCACTTTATTAAATCTATACTTTATTAATTTAGCCGGATTGCCAGCAACTATCGCATAAGGAGGAACTTTTTTAGTCACAATCGATCCAGCACCAACAATAGCACCACGGCCGATCTTGATGCCTGCCAATATTATACTTCCTTGCCCTACCCAAACATCATCCTCAATAATAGTTTCTAACTCTTCCAATTTATCACGGCCAGAAAAAAACATTGGAGCCCCCACAATATCAAACCGATGGTCTCCTCCTACAATGCTCACATATGATGCAATCATTGAATAATTACCAATCTTACAATTAGCATATATATACGCATTCCTGCCAATAAACACATAATCCCCCAATTCCACAGAATAAGGCTTAAAATTTGATTGCATACCACAACAGTAGCAGTGTCTCCCTAAACGCTTAAACTTATACTTCATCAAAGAGATAAAAAACATAAAAACATCTTTAAGGAACCACTTCAGTTTTTTTATTAATCTTTGTCTCATGAATTAGCCTAAAACCTTCTTTATTGTTAGAATTTGGGTGTGCGGATTATACTTTTCCTCTATTACTTTGTAACACTTAGTTCTAATATCTTCTCTATCTCTTTCAGAAAGACCAAGCCAAGACCATAATTTAATTGACAAATCGGCTGTTGAACCTTGATCGAAGAAACTGCCCGTAACACCTTCCTCAATCGCCTCAAACTCGGGACCATGTTTTGTGAAATCATTATGTGTAACAACAGGAGTGCCATAAACAAAGCTGTGAATTACAGTTAAACCAATATTCCCCGGCGTAACACAGACATCAGCATTATATATTAATTCACCAAGTACTTCCTCTTCATAGCAAGGGCCGTAAAACCATACATAATCAGCCAGTCCATAATCGGAGACAAGCTTTTCAAGGCCGGTATTCTCATTATCTTTTCCTATTACTACCAAATTAAATGACTTGCCCTCATTGTTCAAAAGATTTAACGCTTCAACTGCCAAATCAAGCCTTTTTATTTTTTGAATCCTGCCGATATAAACAGCCACAGGATTATCATTGCCAAAATGCTTTTTATATACATCGCTTTGGGTGAGCTTCTCTCGAATTTTGAGCTGCTTATCATAGTCAAGCGAATTATAAATGCATACAAGCTTATCAGGCTTAAACCCTTCTTTTATCATCAAATTGCGGGCGTAATCCCCGTAAAGCAAAACCTTAGTACATAACGAAAAGAAAACCTTCTTTATTATCGTTTTTATTATTCCTTCGCGTCCATACCAGCCGTGTGTCCAGAGATATGTTTTCTTGCCCAAAATCTTGGCAAATAAAAGCACAAACCAAGTGGAAATGCAGTAAGGCTCCCCTGTTAGTATAAACTTTTGGTAATGCCTTTTAAAAACAAGGCTTGCAGCACCTCTTTGATACGAAAATTTATTTACGAATAAAGCTTTTAACTCTTTCCTAAATCCTTCAAGCTCTGAATAGTCAAATTTCTTCACATCTGAAAGAGACCGGTCTGCAAAATAGAAATCACAGCAAAGCTCAGAATCCATAAGCTTGTAGATAGGCTTACGGTAATGATGAGCTAAATTGAATAAGCAGCAGTTAGTAGGTTTTTTACTCATTTTCAACATACTTATTCGCAATTAATTCAGATATTTTAAAGCTTTTCATTTTAAGAAAACCTATCGAAACAAGAATTCGCCATAAAAACCTAATTGATAATGACAGTCTTTCAAAACCCTTTTCAAATCTCAAATAATTTTCAGCTCTTCTTATAGGATCTTTATGAATATTATTTTTAAGAACTTTATCTTTCATTATTATCAACTCAGCATCAGAAGAATTAGGCCTGCTGTGAAAATTTCTATGAAATTTAAAATTATTTAAAGCATCTTGCCCCCTAACAACTTCTTTTCTTCCGTTACTAGTATGGCCATAGTCATGAAATTGATGCAGAGCTAGGATTTTTAAGGTGCCATTAATTATAGGAATTTTGTTTCTCATACAATATAAAACCAAAGCCTCGTCATAACCTGCTCTACCTATTACTAGAGCCGGGAGATCATTCCACATCCCTCGTCTAAAAATGAAATAATCCATACCGGTTGGAGAGTGCAATTGCAATTTGCAAGTTTCAAACAATTGTTTTAATTGTCCTAACCAATGTTGATTTAACTCAAAATCTACATCTTTCATGAGGTCAATCCGCTGCCCAGTTACCAAAAATTCATTTAACTTGGCTTTTGTAATAATTTTAACAGCGTCTGCAATGGTTTCATTTAGCAAAATATCACAATTTAGATAACACTGTATATCATGCTTAGCATTTTTTTTTGCATGATTTACTATACTGTTAAATAAAGGAATCCCAGACAGACTACACTCAATATCTGGAACGTTAATCGTACCAAGATCTTTGCATGCTTCTGCAACTCCTTCACCTTCACCATAAACTAAAACTTCGACATCGGCAGCAACCCTTAACCAACTTTGAATAGCCTTCTTCTGTATCCGGCCAGTGTGGCCATAAAATGGCTTGGGACTCGTTAAAAACGTTATCATAGCCAAAAATCCTAATTATCTTTATTCCTCATTTAATAACTTCTTTGATATTTGCAATTTTTTTAGCCGGATTCCCTGCAAAGACAGTTCCTTCAGGGACATCTTTGGTTACTACACTATTTGCCCCAATAACCGCGTAATTGCCGATTGTGCTACCCTTCAGTACTGCACAGTTTGCGCCTATAAAAACATCATTTCCAATTACCACAGGGCTTGACTTTGCATTTTCAAAATCGTCTTTACTACTCCTCTTCGCAGGGTCAATAGAATGAAAATCAGTGTCCACAATCATGCTGTCAGAACCTATAACGCATCTGTCCCCTATTGTTATTATTTCAGCAGCACAAATTGAAAGTCCGCTAACTCTCACTCTATCACCAATTTTAATTAATGCACCAGATTTCATTGCTCTGATAACCACTGGATGCGAGCAACCTAAAGCGGTGTATTGGGGTCTTGAGCAAAGTATAACTCCCTCACCTAATTCTATGTTAGAATCCTTAACTTTTGATATTATAGGCGAGCCTATAAAGGAAGTTTTAGCTCCTAACTTAATACCACGAAGGCTTAATATTTTTTGGTAAACAAGGTTATTGTAAATATCCATAAAATATCGCTGATATTTATGAAATGAAAATAACCATTTAAGTACCTGCTGCAATTTTTTCAATTAAGCTTTTACCTCAATTATTTTGCGATTAAAAAATCTTCATAAGCCAGTTTTATTCCATCTTTAAGGCTTATGCTCGGTTTCCAGCCAAGAGAGAATAATCTGCTTACATCAAGCAGTTTTCTAGGGGTGCCGTCCGGCTTTGAAGTATCCCATTTTATCTCTCCATCAAATCCGACCACCTCTTTCACTATTTCAGCCAGCTCTTTGATGGTCTGGTCTTCGCCGCAGCCAATATTAATCAGCGGGGCAATATCTTCATGACCTACAAACTTAGAATACATATCATCTTCCAAATCAAGCAAGTGCACGCAAGCTCTGGCAAGATCATCGCTGTACAAAAATTCTCTGTAAGGGCTTCCGGTACCCCATAGCTCTACCGAATCTCTGTTCTCACTCTTGGCCAAATGCATTTTGTGAATCAAACCAGGGATAACATGCGAATTCTGCAAATCATAATTATCACCAGGGCCGTAAAGATTTGTGGGCATAACTGCTAAATATCTTGTCCCATACTGCCGGTTGTAAGACCAGCACATCTCGATACCGCCAATCTTAGCAAGAGCGTAAGGACGGTTTGTCGGCTCGAGCTCTCCTGTAAGCAGGTGTTCCTCTTTCATTGGCTGAGGACAGTGCTTGGGGTAAATACATGAAGAACCGAGGAAAAGAAGTCTTTTAACACCCGCCAAATATGCGTTGTGAATTATATTTGTTTGTATGCGCATATTCTCATAGAAAAACTGTCCGGGATAGGTGTTGTTAGCTATAATACCGCCAACCTTTGCCGCACACTGAATAATAAAGTCCGGTTTTTCCCGCTGCATAAAATCTGCAACAACCTTGCTGTCAAGCAGGTCAAGCTCATCGATAGACTTTAGCAGAAGGTTATCAAACCCTCTTCGCTGCAGCTCCCTGATAATTGCTGAACCTACTAAGCCAGTATGCCCGGGAACATAAATTTTCGAATTCTTATCAATAAATCCGCTCATTACTCACCTCTCTACTCATTATAATCCGGCGTACGGAATCCGTGTTTCCTTGAGACGACATCGTGTCTTGCAATTTCCATATCCGCCTCAACCATTTCCTTTACAAGCTCTTTAAAACTTGTGCGCGGATTCCATCCAAGCTGATTTTTCGACTTTGAAGGATCGCCCAAGAGAGTTTCAACTTCTGCCGGCCTGAAATACTTTGGATCTATCTTTACGACGATATTATCATCAGAATCTCTTTCTTCGCAAATATGATTTTTGGCAACGGCAATCTCATTTACGCCTTCGCCCTGCCATTCAATATCAATTCCAGCTTCCCTGAACGCAAGCTCTACAAATTCACGTACCGAATGCTGCTCGCCAGCAGCAATAACGTAATCATCGGGCTTATCCTGCTGAAGAATCAGCCACATTGCCTCCACATAATCCCTCGCATGCCCCCAATCTCTTAGCGAATCAATATTGCCGAGATAAAGGCGGGGCTGAAGCCCCATTTTTATTCTAGCGGCGGCTCGGGTGATTTTTCGAGTAACAAAAGTTTCGCCTCTTAGCGGGGATTCGTGATTGAAGAGTATGCCGTTGCAGGCAAACATATTGTAAGATTCCCGGTAGTTCACGGTTATCCAGTATCCGTATATCTTAGCAGCAGCATAAGGGGAACGGGGATAGAAAGGCGTGCTTTCATTTTGGGGAATCTCCTGCACCTTCCCGTAAAGCTCTGATGTAGAGGCCTGATATATTCTGGCTTTATCTGCCAAACCTGCATTCCTCACTGCTTCAAGGATGCGAAGTGTTCCTAAAGCATCTACGTTGCCGGTATATTCCGGTGTTTCAAATGAGACCTTCACATGGCTCTGGGCAGCAAGATTATATATCTCATCCGGCCGAACCCGCTCTATAATTTGAGCAACATTTGTTGAGTCTGTCATGTCTCCGTAATGAAGGGAAAATTTACAGTCCTTTTCATGAGGATCTTGATAGAGATGGTCTATGCGGTCAGTGTTAAACATAGAGCTGCGGCGTTTAATCCCGTGAACCTCATATCCCTTATTCAAAAGAAACTCAGCTAAATAAGCTCCGTCCTGACCTGTTATTCCTGTTAATAATGCTTTTTTCATAATTCAACCCTAAAACATATAATTATTTTTCTTGCCAGACTGTTGAATTTTATCCAACAATTTATTTAACCGGCCCGATTGAATATGGTTATTTTTTTGAGACAAGACAAATTTTTTAGCTTTTAATCCAAATTCATGTAGCTCTTCCTTTGATCTTGCAAAAACTTTTTCCAACTCAGCCTTTATTCCCTCCTCAGACTCATCATCGAACAAAAAGACGTAATCATTATACTCTTCCGGCATACCTGGAAGCGGGGTCGTTAATAGAGGGGTGCCAGATGCCATATATTCCATATTTTTTGAAGGGAATGAATACTTCGTAAATTCTTCCTTGCTAGAACGCGGATTGACGAGTAATGTAGCCTCTATTTCCTTTTGAACAATTTCATTATTAGTCAGGATCCCGCCATAAAAAATCCGGCTATCAAGTGTCATATATTTTCCCATTTCATCTTCCATAGGGCCGTGTCCATAGATATGCAACCTCAAATCATCGCCTTTTATTTTCATAAAAGCTAAAATAAGCTTCTTAATTCCATATATTTCATTAATTCCCCCAGCATACAAAAGAATTCTTTCTTTTGACTTAGCCTCAAGTTTATTATCTTTAATTACCATTGATTTGTCAGCCACTCCCTCTATCACTATATAAGGCCTGTTTTTAGGATTAATGACACCATTCATTTGTTCTGTAAGCAAAAGATAACCATCAAAATTCATGAACAATTTTTTGCTTAACCGAGAAACGACTTTAGCCTTAAAGCTTATATCCTTACTGACAGATGAGCTTAATACGCCTGGTATATCGGTAATAATTCCAACTACTTTTATTCTATTTAAACGAGTTGCCAATATAGTGGCAAATGACGAAACAAAACCTAAACCGTCGCATAAAATAATTTTATTTTTCCTGTCATAAAGGCCCCATATAAAGACCATAATAAAGCTATAAATAAAAGCTACAACACTTTTCAATAAACCAATATTAATAACATGGCAATAATGGTAATCTATTAAACCAGAGGACTCTGATGGCAAAAACCATGCTTTTTTTTCATGGGTTAAATCAGAAATTGGCAAAAAAGTCAAGGCTTTAACTCTGTCAACAGCAATATTATCCGCTAATCCTTCTATAAGTAATTTATAAAATTTAGGAGCCGCTTGAGAAACCTTCGTTTTAGAGGAAAATATAATATCATTGATCACTCTATTGGAACATAAGCTGCCGACAAACAATATTTTTTTGTTGTTTTCCATATGTCTTTAATACCACTTGGGGGCAGAAAGAATACTTTGGTAGTTCCAGAAATGCTCATGCCAGACTGGACTGTGGAAAAACATGAAATAATCGTAGCTGCGGATAAAAACCAAAAGCCCCAAAAAGACTGTTGCAAAAGTATAACCAGAAGAGAGTAAAATAAAATACATAAATACTATAATCCTGATAATTCAATGTATGTATTTAAAAGTTTATTTAAATTCGTTTCAGGGTCGTGCCTCTTTTCGGCTGTTTTAACTGAATTGGCTGAAAGGGTTTGTGCGAAGCTTCTATTTTCAAAAATTTTTCTAATATTTTCTGCAAGCATTTCCACCTCTTCGAACCGGTAAAGCAATCCATCAACCCCTTCTGAAATAGAATCTGGTACACCACCTACATAAGAAGCGATACAAGGTACTCCTAAAATCTGAGCTTCAGCAACAGAATTTGATTCATTTTCTATTGAAGAAGGAGAAATAAAAACATGTGCTCTTAGATATTCTGAGATCATATCCTTTTCTCCAAGCGGCCCGAGGAATTCTATATTTTTCTCTAATCCGAATCTTTTAATCAGGCCGTTAATATACTTTCCGTACCCCGACAGCCGAATTTTATCTTTCAGGGTTACAGTCTTTGTTATATCAGCTCCCGCCACTCTGATAATCAAAGCGGGGTAATCATTTTTGAGCAATTTTACAGCTTTAAGAACCTGATGCAATCCTTTAACTGGATAACTTGCCTGGCTCAGGAAAATTGAATGCTTTGAACACTTATTAAAATTCCATTTATTTGAATTATAAAATGATTGCCGAAGTATTCTTTTACTTATATCCACAGGAATTTGTTGGTTCCATGTTTTAAAATGACAATAGTCCCAGAAAGTCGTACAAATAAAATAATTAACGTTAAAAGCATATTGTTTTTCAATTTCCCCGCGCTGCCGCATTTTTCTTTGCCCATGAAATATCGTATCAAAGCGGACAAGATCGCGAAATGTGATATTGCGGATAATATCCCAGAAGCTCATCCCGGCCGTATAATATCTTGCAATCACATTAGTAATTCCCTGCATAGAGACAATATACTTATATTCACTGCAGGCTTTTAAGCAGGCTAATCCATGCGCAAATTCTGTGCCGTGAATGTGAATCAGATCCGGCTTAAATTCTTTGCAAACCTCCTGCCACAGCGGCTCAAGCTCAGAATGATATTTAATATTGCTTCCTTTAATTGGAAGAAGGTAGTAGGTAATGCCGTCAATCGTTTCTTTTTGAAGCTCATCACCCTGATATACAGCGGCTGCTGCTAAATGAACGTTTTCACTTTTTGCAACAAGCTTGCTGAGATTGTGCATCCAGCCGCCGGTAACCGGCCTTGAGCCCCCCAACTTCTCCGCCATATCAGGCAGAATAATGTTTGTTATCCAGAGAATATTCATATAATCTTCATAATTTAAAACAAAAGCAACTATTAAACTAACTTAAAACGCCAAGTCTTTCAGGGTCAGCATATCTTTTTGCATTATGGAAATCAGCTATCACCCATCCCCAGAAAAGTGCATTAAGAATAAAACTATAAGGTATGGTAATAGACATCTCAGTATTACCAATCCAAAAATACATTGCTAAAGAAGCTGCGAAAGCCCCTGCGTGCCTGTAATTAAATCTCATCATGTCAAGAAAAATCTTGCAAATTTCATAAATAAATAATAAGTAAAAGATAAGACCTATGACACCATAGGCAAATAGAATGTCAACAATATCGTTATGAGCACGGCCTATTCCAACTCTATTAGCTGCCCCATAACCATTACCAATTATCCACT
Source organism: Sedimentisphaera cyanobacteriorum (assembly GCF_001997385.1). NCBI lineage: Bacteria > Pseudomonadati > Planctomycetota > Phycisphaerae > Sedimentisphaerales > Sedimentisphaeraceae > Sedimentisphaera > Sedimentisphaera cyanobacteriorum. Next base: position 1,248,156 of record NZ_CP019633.1, read on the forward strand.
CAAAAAAAGATTGAGATGAAAGATGATTGAATGTCGCAAGAAAGATGCCTATCCTACCAGACCCCTGATCCTTTACTACATTTTCCATCCTCGTTCCAATAGCAAAACCCATCGCTGATAACTCTTTGTATAGAATTGCCAATATTATAAACAAAAGGGCTAAGCCTAAAAACGCAAGAAGTTTTCGAGATATTCCAATACCTTTAAATTTAAGAGTGCAAAAATAAAAAGAAGCTACAGCAGTTAAATAACCAACTAACGGAGCTCGCTTAACTGAAACAATAATAGCCGCAAAAATTAAAACTAAATAAAAAGACTTGACTACCTTTGATTTTAACAACAAAATGGGTGGCAAAAAATAGGATATATAAAATATCGCATTATAACCTCTGGTGCTTTCTACTGCAAACCCCTGTCTGATTCTAAAAAAGGTAACCAAATAAAAACTAACGGCTACAACAGAAGCAAAAGTAAAATATTTTAAGGTATTAATTTTCAATGATCCAAAATAAGACAATACAATTATCCATAACCAATAACTTATATCGATCATTATCATAGGCCATTCTATGGGAGTATAAGCTCTGGAAGCTAACAATGATAGAAACCCAGCAACTGAATACAAAAAACCGTAATATATAAACCTTCGTTCCTTAACCCAGGCAGTTGAATTTCCTATAAATATTAAAAATGCAATAAGGATAATGACAAGCATATACCATGCATAAGGGGATATGCTTGTACCTATCTTTTGCTCTAAATACATATTAGCCATATTGTGATGATAACGAAGAAAAGTACTTATCATCAAAATCAAGGCTAACAAAGATTCAATATATAAGATTGAACCATGTTCCGGATTATTTTTAGTTTTTATATAATTCATAATTCTACCTTGGAATATCTCATCTTGTTTGCCAAACTTTGAATAATGACATAAAAGCGAGGGCTTGACAAGATAAGAAAAGCATATATCTTCTTTGTAACAGTAAGCTTTTTCGACTTGCCTATCTTTTTAATGTTGGTTTTGAAAAAGTCAGCTACTGATTTGCATATATTCTCATCATTAATCTTAAATGCATTGTAAAAACATCCTACACCGCATTCGATTGCAAGTTTAAGGCATACGTGGGAAAAGCATGGATATTTCACTACTGAAAACTCATACCTTTCTGTAAAACCAAGAAAAATGTGAAACTTTTTATTTGGATCTTTATAATTGAATGATGCACTTGTATTTCTAACCAAATAAAAATAAAGAGGTTCTGCTATATACTTAACCTTGTGACACTTTTCAAAGTAATAATATGTAGTAGCCAGATCTTGACAATACGTGCGTCCGACAGGATACCTAACATCTTTAAATAAGTCATTTTTATATAATTTATTCCACGCCTGGCTTCCTATATTATCATATAAGATTTCACGCATAATATCATAATTATTATATTCTTTTGATTCTCCCAGCCAATTCTGCACCTCTATTTTCCCATTATCTTCATAAACTCTGTAATTATCACAAATCACAAGATCAGCTGCGGTCTCCTCGGCAACTTCTATAAGTCTTTGATACATATTGCTGCAAATATAATCATCACTGTCAACAAAGCCTACATAATCTCCTTTCGCAGCCTCCAATCCAACGTTTCTAGCATCGGAAAGACCTCCATTTTCTTTATGGATCACAACAATACGGCTATCTTTCTGAGCATATTTATCGCATATCTCACCGCAATTATCAGGAGAACCGTCATCAACCAGAATCAGTTCAAAATCGGCAAATTCTTGACCTAATATGCTTTCAACACATTTTTGCAAATAATTTTCTACCTTATATATAGCTACTATTACACTTAACTTCGGGCTATTTATTTTTGTGTCAATCATAAGATAACTCCTTAAAACTGCCATTGTTTGAGCGGAAATGCCCTGCTGCAAGGACCGCTCTTAGAGCAGTTCAATTTGCCATGCAGCAAAGATTCAGATAAATCAATAAAACTTTCTGCGGCATTCTCTGGATTCCATTCTTGCTGTAAGGTTTTATATGCATTTTTTCCCAACATTTTACGTAAACCTTCATCCAATAAAAGGCTTTCTGCCTTTTTGCAGAAATCATCTATATTCCCGTATTTATAAACAAGCCCATTACGATTATTATTTATTAAAAACGGAACTGATCCGATTGCATGGCTTGCCAAAACCGCGCATCCGCTGTTCATTGATTCATTGAGCACTGCCCCCCAGCCTTCATTATAGTCGCTTGTAAAAAGGAATATGTCGCTGGCATACATATAATCCCTGACCCTTTTATGGGGCATCGCTCCCAGCATTGAGATTTTTTCATCTAACTGAGAAGACTGAATCATACTTCTTATTTTATTTTCATAATTCCCCGTTCCTATCATATTAATATGGAAATCATACCCCTTGCTCCTGAGATATTTGGCTAAATAAACAGCATATTCAGGGTGCTTCCAATCAAGGAAACGACCGCACCAAAGAATTTCTAGCCGCTCTTTGTCAGAATTGCGTCTTTCTTGCAAATCTCGCTTGATAAACTCGGGAAAATAGCCCCATTTAAAACATTTTTGAGGGTAAGCTCCCACTAAAGCACAATCTCCTGCGGTATAAGCACTTGCGCAAAGCATATAAAGGTTGCTGCTGCGGTATTTAGTATGCCGTTTCAATAAGCTAATCAGAACCCTTGGGTCGAGAATTCTCCAAATCCCTCTCTTGAAGATTCTTTCAGAATATCTGAATGTGAGCTTGTTATGCTTCATTCTTTCCGTTACATATACTTCTGGTGCAGAACCATGTATAACCACATCACTTTCAAATGCAAGCTCCATGGCTTTAACTGCATTCTCTTTACTATCATAAACAGTCAAAATAAAAGGGTGCTGCTTGTTCATATCCGAGAATCCAAGTTTTAGTCTTTCTTTAGCAAGGGGTTTTGTTGCAACGAAAGTAAAACTACCTCCAAGTAATTTATACATTTCTCTGCAGAAACTGAACTGATGATGGTTCATAAAATTTGAATAAAAGGTAATTCGCAAATCTTTGCTTTCTAATTAGTCTTTAAATATTATAACATTACCAATAACACCCATTTTCAATTTTTTTGTAGTTTTTAGGTTTTTCCTCTGCCAAAGGATAGACCCAGTTTTCATTAAATTGATGAGATATAACAGAGCTATTCTCCCAACGGCCACCTTTTATGCCAAAGAGAATCTGAGTTGCTCCACCCATATGTATTGCCTGCTTTCCCAAACTTTTCACATGAGCGGCAAGTGGAAAGCCGTATGCCCCGCATCCGATTATCGCCACATCAAAATCTGTATTGTTAACATTATACTTCATATGTTCTAAAGCCTCAAACCAATCTTTAAATTCGCTCTTTTCGCCGGCGATTGTCTGAACAGCTTTTATTGTTAATAATTCAAAATCCGGCAATATATCGGGGTTATTAAACAGATTTTGTCTTTTTTTATACTGGTTTATAATAGTTTGTTCAAATGGGTGGATGACCAAAACTTTTTTACCTTTCAAGTTTTTAGACCAAGGAAAATTATGATAGTAAGGTTCTAAAGAAACTAATTCGGCTATTTCAGCTTCAGCATATTTTTTTAGAATGTAATCTTCTTGTGATGTTCGTAAAACACCTATCAAATCCGCTTTTTTTGTTGAATCAATCATCAAATCAGTAAAATTATCTAAAACTCTGGGGTTGGCATCAAATATCCCAGCATTTATTCTTGCACTGTTAATTAAAGCATCAGAATACGATGACCTGAAATTAAATTCTTGTTCTATGCATTGCTTAACAATATTAGTTTCCACAGTCCCATAGCGACCAGCAAAAAATGGATTCCCTTCAATGATTGATCTTGATATAAGATTATTACCTTCCTTTCTATTTAATATATTTACACCTGCATATTTTTTAATTTTTATCTTTGATTTTATAAGTTTTTTTTCTAAAAAAATACGGACTTTATTTCGAAACAAGTAAACAAGGTACTCAATTTTATTTAGCATATTATTTCCAAAAAATTACTATCTAACTCATTTAGATCTAATCCAGCACAAAATGGGAATTATGTGGGGCTTTATTAAGCCTTTACACTTAGCGATGAAGCTTGGTTTTTGCGGTTCGTAAAAACCTCTTTCATAAAAATCAAAGTTAATTCCATGTTTTTCACAAACAGGTACAATACTTTGAAACCATTTACCTCTACCAATTGCTTGCTCATGATGTATTAAAGGCTTATAGCTTCCCCAAATTTCTAGGCTATTTTTTCGAGCAACTACATCTCCCAATGTCTCAAAATCCCATGGGCTGAAATTAGGCCTCAGCACTTTAAGCAAAGACTCTTTCTTCCATATAGAAACCTGGGCATTAATCCTATACGGCTCCCCCGGTAAAACTTCACCAAAAATTTGGCCATCTTGAGGTAGTGTTTTGGGTTTTGGGCAAGCATGCAGTCCCAAACAGTCTATACCATTAGCTTTTATAAATTCATAAGCCGACTCAATTGCCGCATCATCTACTAGCTCAATGATAAAAAAATCTTCCAAAATAATCACTACATAATCTTCTTCTATCATCTCAAGCATTTTAGAAACTGTTAATCCCCAGCAAGTGTCTTCACCTATTTTTAAATCTGTTACCCAATCAATATCTGCGCTTTTATAATTAGTTCCAAGATAAACCGGATATCTGCAATTTGGCCAATACTCTTTAAATAACTTAAAAAAAGCCTGCCAAAGAAAACTATATTTATCGAAGGACGGCACTAAAACAGCCATACTCATAATGAAACCTTTCAAAATGATGGTTATAGAAATTATTCACAAACATAATCGTTTAATAGCATTTTTCCGCAAACTGAATAATTTGTAAAATATACTTTGTAATTTTTCTTGAAGGTAAATTCGTTCATACCCATTCAAACCAATAAAGTATATCCCCAAAGAACACCAGACACAAGATATTAATGAAACAACTGCAAATTTCAAGAAACCGCTTTTGTCGACTAATGTTATAAACGCAAGAGGCAGTGAGAACAATAGAACTCCAATTATTCTTAATTGCACTTTCTTTAAGTAATTCAGGATATCAAAACCAATTTTAAATTTTAAGATTATCATCAAAGCAACCATAATTATTACTTCAGACAAAGCAAAGTTAATCAGACCCCAAACAGCTTGAAAACCAATATGAAACATAACACCAGAAACAACAAGGCATAAGAGACAGGAGAACACTTTGAATGTTTCGTATTCCTTAATTTTGCCGCTTGAATTCAGAAGAATCCCGGAAGTGCCCCTTAGAGTTTGCACTAAAACAGCTATAATCATCACTCTACAAAAAATCACTGTATTAGCCGGCACATCTCCCAACCAAAGCTTCAAGAGAAATTCTGTTTCGAGCAAAATGGGGACTGAAGGCAAAAGCATTAAGAAGAAAGTATATTTAGACATTCCATAGACTATCTGCAAAACCCTTTGCCAGTCCCCACCGCCATGTCCTTTAAAAACTTGAGGAGCCGATACAGTATTAAGAGTTTGCGTAAAAGTAATCAATAAACCCGTTAATTGCTTTGCAATGCCAAAGGATGCGTTGACTACCGTACCGAAAAAGTAATTTAATACCATAGCAAGCCCTTGGCTATTGCCAACGGCAGCAGAAGAACCTAATAAAGACCAAGCAGAGAAGCTTAACATTTCCTTATATTTATGCCACTTAAAAGAAATTTTCCACTTAACCAAATCTTTATATTTAATCCTGCAATAAATAAAGTAAAGGAATGAACAAGTTCCCCAAACCAATGCTGTTAAAACAGCATAAATTTTCAGTTTATTGCTAAGGAAAAAGATCAGAGAAAATGCTACTATGAATCTCATGAAAGAGGATAATGTTTCAATTAGAACCCTAATTAAAAAATTTTCCTTAGCTGAAATCAAACCTCGGTAAGGTATCACAGAAACATTTAGAATCGCTGCTAAAACTGAAAAGTGGTACACAAAAACAGCATCATCCAATTTGCCTTCTTCTACATTAAGAAAATTGTATACATAATAAAGACCAATGGTTTCGGCTAAGAGAAATATTAAAAGAGCAAATGACAAATGAATTACAAGACTAATATTAAATATACTATTTGAATCACCTTTAGCTCCCTTACCCAATTCGTTGGCAATAAAACGATGCGTAGAACCAGATATGGAGATATTCAGAATATTAAGCAGCATAACAATTCCGCCAACTACATGATAAAGACCATAATCAGATGCGCCAAGATTTTGCAAGACAAGCCTTGCAGTAAACAGCCCTAACAAAGTACTAATTATTAGTCTAATATAAAGCAATAAGCTATTTAATGCTATTCTTTTATTTCCGCTCAAATGATGTCCTATATAAGTATCAAATTTAAGTGAAGATTACTTAATTGAAGCTTGAAAGAGCTGAAAATATCCTGAATCGCAGGCTTATTGCATATATCAGCTTGAACAAAGCTATAGCGAACCGAATCCTCAACCTCTTTGAGCGAGGACAGGTTGCCGGCGTAGGTGAGCTTGTCTATGTTAAGCACACTATGGTCGGTATTTTTTATTATATGTCTTATTACGGCCGAGCCAATAAAGCCCGCACCGCCTGTTACTATTATTTTCATTTAATTCAGTTGTAAGTAATAAGTTTTTAGTTTTATGCTCTATGCCTTCCAAACCTTTTTCTTCGTTCCGCGTAGGCGGTCGCAGGCGTTTCTTGTATCGATTACGAGCTGGGCGTTATCGGTTATCATCTGGTAGTCGTAGTGTGAGTGGTCTGTTGCGATAAGCACAGCATCGAAGCCTTTGAGCATATTTGCCGTAATCTTTTTGCTCTTCATCCGCAGGTCGTATTTTCTCTGCTTCCAAGTTTCGGGGATATACGGGTCGTTATAGCTCACTTTCGCCCCCTTATCCCGCAGGCGTTCAATCAGCTCAAGCGAGGGAGACTCCCGCACATCGTCTATATCCTTCTTATACGCAAGGCCGAGGACGAGGATTTTCGCCCCGTTTATCGCCTTCTTATGGCTGTTCAGCGCTTCCATCGTTCTGTGGATCACGTATTCGGGCATTGAGGTGTTTATCTCGCCGGCAAGCTCGATGAACTTGGTCGGGAGGCCATACTGCCTCGCCCGCCATGTGAGGTAGAACGGGTCTATGGGGATGCAGTGGCCGCCGAGGCCGGGGCCGGGATAGAATGCCTGGAAGCCGAAGGGCTTTGTTTTGGCGGCGTTTATCACGCTCCATACGTCTATGCCCATGCGGTCGAAGAGCATCTTGAGCTCGTTTACCATAGCGATGTTGATGCAGCGGTAGGTGTTTTCGATGATCTTGGCGGCCTCGGCCACCTCGCAGCTCTCCACCGGCACAAGCTGCTCGATTGCCCAGCTGTAAATCTGCTCTGCCATTTTGAGCGAGGGCTTATTCAGCCCGCCTACAACCTTGGGGATTGTGCCTGTGCGGAAGGATTTGTTGCCCGGGTCTTCGCGTTCGGGAGAGTATGCGAGGAAGAAATCCTCGCCGGCAGTGAGGCCTGAGCCGTGCTCGAGAATGGGGAGCATAAGCTCTCTGGTTGTGCCCGGGTAGGTTGTGCTTTCGAGAACGATGAGCTGGCCTTTCCGCATATTCTCGGCGATCGTGCGGCAGGTGTTTTCCACGTACGTCATATCCGGTTCGCGGTTTTCCGTAAGCGGGGTGGGTACGCAAATCAGCAGGCAGTCCGGCTCGTTTAAGCGGGACATATCGGTTGTGCCCTCGAAGCGGCCTGTATCAACCATACCTGCAACCTGCTCGTTTGGAATGTGCTTGAGCGGGCTGCTTCCTGCATTGATGCGTTCTACGCTCTGCTGATTTACATCGAAGCCCAGCACATTCGCCCCGCCTTCGGCAAATTCCCTTGCCAGCGGCAGGCCTACATAACCAAGGCCAACTATCCCCACGTAAGGGGCTTTATCGCTTTTACTCATAACAATACGTCCTGTTTTTGCTGATCAGAGTTTATGATGCAGAGCATTATAACAATCAGCCTTATAATTTCACTAACTTTTCTGCGTTTAACAATATTAAAATAATATATTTTCCCCCTGAGCTGTAAACCCTGCTTGAACAGCGTATTAAAACTGCTTTGCCGGAAAGCTTTTTGCCAGGGTAAGGCAGAAGCAAGTCGTCCTTTGCAGCCTTCAGCCATTCATTTGCGGGGCAGTTTTTCACAGCAAACGCACCCCTCTATCTAAGAGCTCTTTGGAAAATGAGCTTCCGATCTCAATAAATCTTCCGTGCATACGTTTTGTATGGACAATTAAATCTATCGGCACGCTTTTTCTGATATCCCTGATTTTTCGAGCAACTTTCAAATATATCTCGTTTTTCTCGTCCCAGTTTTGGGGTATATAATCATCTTTAGTTACAACGTACAGATCAATATCGCTGTCCTGATCGGGGCGGCCTTCGGCGTACGAACCGAATAAGGATCACACTTTCAGGATTAAGCGGCTTCAGGTTTCCCACTATTTCCGATTTTATTTTTTCTATATTAACCACTACTTACTCAGAATCTATACATAAGATATTGATAACATTAATGTGCAGGCGTTTGGATAGAGCTAAAATATTAGCAATTTCAGTTCTATCAGGCATAATTAGACCACCTATCGGATAACGCTCTTCAACATAGAATTTTGTAGCCTTTGCAAGCAACAACACATCTGCATCTGAAATACAGATGCAATCAGAAACAAGTTCATAAAGTTCAACAAGATTGTGTGTTTTAGGGATTCTGGCATTTTCAAAAGCCATAAAAGCCTTTAGCATTTTCTCCAAAGCCTGTTGCAACTCTTGGCCAATTACATCAGTATAATGATTGGCATTCATCAAAATTTCGGCGGCAGAAAGATTATGAAAAGATTTTTCCAGCCATTGTTTTGCAGCAGTTTTATTTGGCATACAACACCACACCATGATCAATAAGGTTTGTCTTGAAGAAGTAATCTTCACGAGTCTCTAAAAACTGTTTTCCAGAAGAAAAGACATCAAATCCTATTTTATACTTCTTAATCAATGTCCTCAAAGCCATCAGGGCATCAGTATCAAATTCGCATCGCTGAGACTCATATCCTGCTTTAACGAGAAACAAATCGATATCGCTATCTTCATTGGCAGTTCCGCTTGCATAGGAGCCAAAGAGGATTATCTTTTCAGGATTAAGCGGTTTTAGACTCTCTACTATTTCCGATTTTATTTTTTCGATCTCAACCATAAATATCTGTTGCATTAGACGTTATAAAACTCGCGATACCACTGCACAAAGCGTCTTACGCCGTCTTGTATCGGCGTGTTTGGTCGGTAGCCGAGGTCTTCTGTAAGGTCTGTAACGTCTGCCCATGTAGCAGGCACGTCTCCGGGCTGGATGGGCATCATATTCTTCTGAGCCTGTTTTCCCGCGGCTTTCTCGATCGCCTCGATAAAGTCCATAAGCCTTACAGGCGAGCTGTTGCCTATGTTATACACTTTGAACGGGGCTATCGAGCTGCCCGGGTCGGGATTCATTCCAGACCAGTCTTCCCTGCCCTTGGCCGGATTATCAATAACGCGTTTAACGCCTTCTACAATATCATCTATATATGTAAAATCACGCTTCATATCGCCGTAGTTATACACATCTATCGGCCTGCCCTCAAGGATCGCCTTGGTGAATATAAACAGAGCCATATCCGGTCTTCCCCAAGGCCCGTAAACAGTGAAGAATCTCAGGCCGGTTGTCGGTATGCTGTATAGGTGGCTGTAGCAGTGCGCCATAAGCTCGTTGCTCTTTTTGCTGGCGGCATACAGGCTCACTGGATGGTCAATATTATCGGAGGTGCTGAAGGGCATTTTCTCATTCAGCCCGTAAACGCTGGAGCTGCTGGCATAGGCGAGATGCTCTATCTCGCTTTTTCTGCAAGCCTCAAGGATGTTGATAAAGCCCACAATATTCGCATCCACATACGCCCTTGGATTTTCGAGGCTGTAGCGAACGCCGGCCTGAGCGGCAAGATTGCACACTCGGTCGAACTTTTCCTGCTCGAAAAGCTTTTGCAGATTCTCGCCGTTTTCAAGCTTTAGCTTTATGAAGCGATAGTTTTCGTATTTCGAGCTCTGAATCAGCTTTCCGTATTCGATATCTTCCGGAGAGATGCCGGTTTCACGGAGCCGGCCGTACTTAACGTTGACGTCGTAGTAGTCGTTTACACTGTCTAAACCTACAACCTCATCTCCCCTTTCAAGGAGCACTCTTGCAAGGTGAAAACCGATGAATCCGACTGTTCCGGTAACTAAAATTTTCATTCTCAGCCTTTACTGAAATATTGTTTTTTAACCAATTCAATCACTAAATGCAGCTGGTGCTGTATTCAAAGCTGCAAGGAAACCCTGCATACGTTATTTTGCGTATTCTAATAATAAAAGTTTTCTGTGCAAGCAAATACGGCTTTTGAAGACTCTTTGATAAGCAATAAAAACAGGCTAAAATCCCGTTTTTCGGTTTTCCGCCATTATTTATTGCTTGACAGAACGAGGCTGAAAATGTATCTTCTGCGTTCTTATCCTTCGACGTAGAAGGATTTACAACTTATTATTTTTTAATTTAGGAGTAAACTTCGTGAATAAGGATTTGGCACGCCAGCTGATAGAAGCAGGCGTACACTTCGGTCACGGAGCATCCCGCTGGCATCCTAAGATGGCACCGTACATCTTCGCCAAACGCGGAATGATCCACATTATTAACGTGAAGGAAACACTCAAGGGGCTGCTGATAGCTAAAAAGCTCCTTACCATGGTGGTTTCTTCGGGCAAAGACGTGATTTTCGTAGGCACGAAGCGTCAGGCAAAAAAGGCCGTTACAGACGCAGCCAAACAGACCGGAATGCACTTTATCCCAAACCGCTGGCTTGGAGGTACGCTGACAAACTTCCGTACAATCCGTCAGAGGGTTCTGAGGATGGAACAGCTCGAAAAGATGGAGCAGGACGGGTCTATCGAGAGCGAAAGCAAGAAGATGGGCGCTATGCTCAAGCGTGAGCTTAACAAGATCAAATCGAATCTTGACGGTCTCCGCGGCCTCAACAAACTCCCGGGAGCGGTAGTTGTTGTTGACGTAATGAAAGAGAAGAACGCCCTGAGTGAAGCAAAGAAGCTCAAGATCCCTACCATCGGAATCATTGATACAAACTCAAATCCGGATATGGTGGATGTTGCGATACCGGGCAATGATGACTCAACAAAGGCTGTTGACATTATTCTTCACGAGCTCGCTTCTGCTGTTGCAGAAGGCAAAACGCTTGCACGCATTCAGGCTGCTTCAGAAGATGAAGGCAAAACCAAGACCAGAAGCAAGAGAAAGCCGAGAAAGCCTCAGGACAAACGTGCTCCCGCCCCGTCAGATAAAGGCGAAAAGAAGAAATCTGAGCCCAAAGACGGCGATAAGAAAGCTTCTGAAGCTCAGGAACAAAAACCTGAAAAAACAGCTGAGCAGAAGCCTGAGCAGGAAACAGAATCCAAGAAAGAAGATTCTGAACCCAAACAGGCTCAAGATTCAAAGCCTGAAGGTCAGGAAAAAAGCTCTGAAGAGAAAAAGGGCGAAAAACCTGAGCCTTCCGTCTAAGAGAGCAAGACTTCTGAGAATGCTACCTCTGCTGAGAATCAGTCTTAAAGGGCTGTAGAAAATTTTGTTAGAATGTAATTTAATCCTGCAGAATCCGGGAAAATGGCTTCCCGGAACTGCAGGTTTGTTTGGTATTAGATGCAGAATATTTCGGAGATAAATAAAGATGGCTGAAATAAACGCTTCCGATGTAATGAAACTCCGCAAAATGAGCGGGCAGGGAATGATGGACTGCAAGAAGGCCCTCGCCGAAACCAACGGCGACCTCGATGAGGCAATGACCCTCCTTCGCAAGAAGGGGCTTGCCACAATGGCAAAAAGAGCAGACCGCAGCGCTTCAGAGGGCAAAGTTACCGTTAAGAGCTCAGGGAAAGATACCGTACTGACCTCCCTTTGCTGCGAGACGGACTTTGTTGCAAAGAACGATGATTTCAAAGAGGTAGCTGAGAAGGTTGCAGATGCAGCACTTCAGGCAGCTCCGGGCAGCGAGCTTAGCGAACAGGAAATCGACGGCAAAAAGGTTTCCGAGCTGATTACCGAGCTTGTGAGCAAAACAGGCGAGAAAACCGAAATCGGCGACTGGGCAAAGCTGAGCTCTGAAGAGAATACAGTTGTGGGCTCATACGTTCATTTCAACAACAAAATGGGCGCTCTTGTGAAGATAGCCTGCGAGAGCCCTTCCGAAAAGCTTCAGAAGCTTGCTGATGAGGTGTGCATGCACATTACAGCTGTTAAGCCGATGGCTCTGGATGCGGAAAGCTTCGATCAGGAAGTTATCGAGAAGGAAAGAGAAATCGCCAAGGAGCAGATGAAAGATAAGCCTGCTCAGATTATTGATAAGATTGTTGAAGGCAAGATCAACAAGATGATTTCCGAGAACTGCCTTGTAAATCAGAAATTCGTTAAGAATGAAGAAATGACTGTCGAAGAGGCAGTTAAAGGTGCAGGCGGGTCTAAGATTCTTGCTTTTGAAAGAGTAGCAATAGGCTAAAGCATAAATAATGACACCCTCAGGCGTTCGGCGGAGATTCTGCCGAACGTCTTTTAACTCAGGGAGCTTGAAATTGACTGAAAATATAATCAGTGAATACATTTTTGAACACAGAAAAGCTCTCGACAACTTTGAGAAAAACAGCAGCGACTCACTCACTCGGGCAGCAGAGATAATAGCGAAAACCTTCAAAAAGGGAGGCAGGATATATCTCTGCGGCAACGGCGGGTCTGCGGCGGACTGCTCGCATATTGCAAGCGAGCTAGTAGGCCGGTTTAAGAAAGAACGCAAGGCAATGCCCGCTATGACATTCACAGCCGATCCGGCAGTTTTCACGAGCCTTGGAAACGATTTCAACTATTCCAGCATATTCCTAAGGCAGGTTGAGGCTTATGTAAGAAAGGGGGATATCCTTTGGGCTATCTCCACAAGCGGAAGCTCTGAGAACGTGCTCAAGGCTATCCTGAAAGCCAAGCAAATCGGGGCTGAGATAATCTCACTCACTGGCAGGCCTAATTCCATTATCGAATCCCATTCCAACTGCTGCATCTGCGCTAACACCGAAATCACAAGCACCGCTCAGGAAATACACGTTTTAGCATACCATATTATCTGCGGGATGGTAGAAGAGCTGATTTAACCAGCACAAAAGAAACTTGATTCTGCAGCACTTTATTCCATTCAGATTTTTGCTGGAACAAACACTTCTTGGATTTGTCAAACAATTAAGACAAATTATTATATATTAAAATATATTTCAAGGAGTTTAAGATGAAATCATTAAATTTGTTTATCCTTACAGCAGTTGCCGCAGCGGTTTTCGCAGGTTCACAAACAGCACTGACAATCTATAATGACAATCTCGGCGTGGTTAAGGAAGTGCGGGATATTGAATTTGAAAAGGGAACGAGCAGGGTTGAATTTACAGATGTAGCTGAAACCATCGATCCTACCAGCGTTAGCTTCAGGCCGATGGAGGACGCTGAGATATCGCTTCTGGAGCAGAACTACGAATACGATCTTGTAGATCCCTACAAACTGCTCGAAAAATACATTGGCAAGAAAATCACATTATTCGTACAGAGAGATGAGAACGTTGCCCCGCTTCGGGACGAATATGAGCTTCTCGCATTCAAAGGCAATGATTTTGTGGTTCGCAGCAGGACCGGCATTCATATATTAAACAGGGATTTGATAAAGGGCGTTAGATTCGGAGAAGAACATGGAGATATGCTCACAAAACCCACGCTCGTATGGCTTGCTGATTCGGACAAAGACCAGACACTGCCCTGTCAGGTTGCGTATATGGTTTCAAGAATAAGCTGGAAGGCAAACTACTCAATGATCCTAAGCGATTCCGAAAAGCAGATGGAATTCTCCGGATGGGTTACGATAGATAATAAATCCGGCAAGGATTTCAAGAACGCTAAGATAAAGCTGATAGCGGGCGATGTGAAACAGGAACAGCCCCAGACAAACCGCAGGATGGAACAGCTTTACGCAGCAGCATCAAAAGACAGCGGCAGCGGATTCAAGGAAAAGGCCTTTCAGGATTTCCACCTCTATACTCTCGGGCGGAAAAGCACAGTAAACAACAAGCAGGTTAAGCAGATCAGGTTCATTGAAAACGTTAAGAACGTTGATATAGATAAGACTTATAAACTCAGTTCACAGATAATGAATACGAGCAAGCACGAGAACAACCCGTCTATAAATTTTGAATTTGTCAACAGCGAAGAAAACGCCATGGGAATGCCTCTTCCTGAAGGGCTTATCCGTGCGTTCAAAGAAGATAAAGAAGACGGAAGCCTTGAATTTGTAGGCGAATCAGGAATCAAACATACACCCAAAGATGAGAAGGTGAAGGTTCAGACGGGCAAGGCTTTTGATATTGTGGGCGAATTCAAAACCGTCAAAGCAGACGTGAGAAATGCCCGGGTCAAAGAATTCCTCAAGGAAGCTGTAATCAGAAACCACAAGGATGAAGACTGCATTGTAGAAGTGGATTTCAAATACCCAGCCGGCTATTCAAACTGCCGTGTATATGACAACAACCTTGATTACGAGAAGCCTGAAGCTGGGATAATACGCTTTGAAGTTCCCGTGAAATCCAATGATGAGACAAAGATAACCTTTGAGGCTCAAATCAGCCGATAACAAACATAAACCATAAACCGCAATATTAACCCTGCCCCGATTCTCTCACTTCCGGGCAGGGTTAATCATTCGGGCGGCTACTTGCCTGAAGCTGTTTCAATTCGATCATAACAAGAAGAACAAAGATAATAAAGCAATCAAAATCTTCCTGTTTTCAAGCCCTTAATTTCGCTGTTAAAAAATTTATTACTCGTAATATCACATTAAGAACCCTGCTAAACATAAAAAGAACGCTGGTATTAAACAGCGTTCTCAATTGAAAAGGAATCTCTTATATCAGAGAATTATTGTTTTTTGAAAAGGAAGATTCCCCATGCAAGGTGGCCGCTGTTTCCGCCTTCAACCCAGTGGCGAAGTCCTTTTTTCATATTAGCAGCATATTCATCGCTAACAATACCTTTGAGTTCATCTTCTCTTTTTTCGAATTCCTTGAGGACATTGCCGTAATGAGTAGGGAGCTGAGATGTATGGTCTTCGAACTCTACAAACTCGAATCCTGCCTTTTCGCCAGCTTCTTTATAGAAAGCAGGACTGCCGAGTGAGCTGAGGTGGATTCTGTCGTAGATAGGCTGAAGAACGTCTGGCGGGCAGTTGTCATCCTGCATAGGATCGGTAAATACAAATTCGCCGCCCTTCTTGAGGACTCTGCAAGCTTCTTTCAAAACCTTCTCACGGTCGCTGCTGTGCAGGATAGCATCCTGAGACCATATTATATCAAATTCGCTGTCTTTGAAGGGCAGGTCTTCGAATGCACCGTCAACAACATCAATCAGATGGTCGAGCCCCTGTTCCTTATTCATCTGCCTGTCTCTTTCGTTCTCAACTTCAGAGAGATTCAGACAGGTAACCTGACATCCATACTCAGCTGCGAGGTAGCGTGCTGCACCTCCGTAGCCGGCTCCAATATCAAGAATCTTCACATCAGAACCGAGCTTTGAAAGTTTGGCTGCCATCGCCTTAACTGTTTCTCTGCTTGCCTCACGGATGGAGTTTTTCCCGTCATAAAGGCCGATGTGAATATCCTCACCGCCCCATACGTGAAAATAAAAATTGTCCGCATCTTCGCTGTTGTAATAATCCCTTGCAACCTGTACCGGTTTGGAATAAGCTGTACTCATTTTATTTCTCCTTTAACTCTGGATTATATTTCTTCTCAGCAACATGGACATAGAAATCCGGCTCAGACTCTTCAAAGCTTGTCTGGAAATCTCCGTAAGTTGTAATTGTCTGGAAACCTACTTCACCAAGCAGATTTCTCATATAGTTCTTTCTTATAGGGAACATATTCAGATGGAAGCTGTCTTTGCCTGCGAACTTATACTCAAATCGTGTAAGCCCTTCGTCCACGTGCACCGGCTGAACGCTTACCTTATCGCCGCAGTAGTAGAATTTGTGCTTGCTTGAATAGCCGTCATCAAGGATAGAATCGTAGTTTCTCTGGTCGATGATGAGAACGCCGTCGTGCTTGAGAGCAGCGTAATACTCGGCAAGTGCTTTGCGGCGGTCGTGCTCGTTGAAAAGATGCGTAAACGAATTGCCGAGGCATATTACTGCATCGTACTCGCCGTGCACATCTCTATTGAGCCATCTCCAGTCTGCGCATACCGTACGCATTATATGACCCCTTGCCTTTGCATTATCAAATGCCTTTGCGAGCATAGAGGGTGCGCCGTCTGCACTGGTAACGCTGAATCCTGATTCAATAAGCCTTACGCTGTGAAAGCCTGTTCCAGCAGCAACGTCCAGAATATACTTTGCGTTGTATTCACGAAGCTTATCGATAAAGAAATTGCCTTCGCCTTGCGCTCTGCTGTCCCAATCTATGATGTCATCCCATTTTTCAGCAAGCGAATCAACATACTCACTGGTAAAGTGATCGCTGTCTCTTACTGCTGTCGGTTTTGTTCCAAATGTTTGTTCTTCTTTAAATGTCATTTTAAGTTCTCCGTAAACTCACATCTCTGTTTTCAGAAGGATATCAGGCGCACCTCCGGCGCACCTGCCCTTCGGAGATTTATTAATAAAAACGAAAGTTAAAACCGGAGGGCACAAGCCCTCCGGTACAGTATTTCATTTAGTAGCGATAATGTTCCGGCTTGTAAGGTCCTTCAACCGGCAGGCCGATATATTCTGCCTGATGTTTTGTCATCTTTGTAAGGTGAGCATCAAGCTTTCCGAGGTGCAGCCTAGCTACTTCTTCATCAAGCTCTTTGTCGAGGTGATAAACATCTACCTTCTTATCCTTCTGCCAATTGTCTATAGCAGCGAGAGTCTGATTAGAGAAGCTGTTAGACATAACAAAGCTCGGATGGCCAGTAGCACAGCCCAGATTCACAAGCCTTCCTTCAGCAAGAAGGTATATTGAACGACCGTCTTCAAATGTGTACTGATGCGTACCGGGCTTTATTTCTGTCTTTGTAACGCCCGGCCAATTATTAAGTTCATCAACCTGAATCTCATTGTCAAAGTGGCCGATGTTGCATACGATAGCCTGATCTTTCATCTTGCTCATATGCTCCGCTGTGATTACATCGCAGTTACCTGAAGCTGTAACGTAAATGTCTGCCTCAGGTAGAGCTTCTTCAACGGTACGAACAGTATAGCCTGACATGCAAGCCTGAAGAGCGCAGATTGGGTCTATCTCACTGACAAGAACTTTCGCCCTGTGAGCTGAAAGCGCCTGAGCAGAACCTTTGCCCACATCGCCAAAGCCGCATACCATTGCGGTTTTGCCGGCAACCATAACATCCGTAGCACGCTTGATAGCGTCCACACAGGATTCGCGGCAGCCGTAGATATTATCAAACTTAGACTTTGTTACAGAATCGTTCACGTTGATTGCAGGGAAGAGCAGCTCACCTTTGTCTCTCATCTGATAGAGACGGTGAACGCCTGTTGTGGTTTCTTCTGCAACTCCGCGGCAGTTCTTAGCGAGCTTATGCCAGAATTTTTTATCTTCCTTCTGGATTTCCTTGAGAAGCTCGTTCTGAATCTTAACTTCTTTATTATCTGTAGGCTCATCGAGCATTGAAGGATTATCTTCGCCGTAATAGCCGCGATGAATCATAAGAGTAGCGTCGCCGCCGTCGTCAACGATGATATCCGGCCCGCTGCCGTCCGGCCAAGTAAGAGCTCTCTTTGTGTACTGCCAGTACTCTTCGAGAGTTTCGCCCTTATAGGCAAATACCGGGACTCCGCGAGCAACAATAGCTGATGCTGCGTGGTCCTGAGTTGAGAAAATATTGCACGATGCCCAGCGAACATCCGCACCCAGTTCAATAAGGGTTTCGATAAGCACAGCGGTCTGGATAGTCATATGCAGACTTCCCATAACCTTTGCGCCTTTTAGAGGCTGGTCAGGCCCGTACTTCTCACGCATAGCGATAAGACCGGGCATTTCCTTTTCTGCAATTTCAATTTCTCTGCGCCCGAACTCTGCAAGTCCGATGTCCGCAATTGCGTAATCACTGATTTTTTTGTTAATAGACTTTGTTTGAGTCATATATAATTCTCCATTTATTGAAAAAACATTTATTCTGCTAAAACTCGGTTCTTAAACTGTTCAAGCACATTCTGCCAACGCTCAGAAGGCAAATCTGCACCCAGATGCTGAACTACTTCCGCACCAATAAGAGAACCAAGCTCTCCGCATTCCTTAAGAGGCAGTCCGTTGAGGTATCCGTAAAGGAAACCCGCTGCCCAGTAGTCGCCGGCTCCGGTAGTGTCCACAACTACTTCAGCTTCGCCTGCTCCTACAACAGCCTTGCCTGTTTCATCAAGGAGCATAGCTCCTTTCGCACCAAGCTTAACCACTGCCACATCGCAAAGCTTGCCGAGGTCTTCAAGGGCTGATTCGAGATCGGGGTCTCCTGTGAAAGCCTCTGCCTCATCTTCATTAGCAAAGACAATATCCACATAATCACGAAGTATATCGCTGAGCTCCCCGCCGGCAGCCTTTACCACCTCGAAAGACCCGAGGTCCAGACTTACCGAACAGCCTACCTGCTTTGCTGCCTTTAATGCTGAAACTGCCATATCCTTGTTGAAAAGCAGATAACCCTCAAAATGGGCGTGGTCGTATCCTTTGAAATCTTCAACGTCTATATCAGCCACGGCCATATTAGCCGCTGCTCCAAGACACGTGCGCATTGTTCTCTGTCCATCCTCAGTAACGAGGCTGAGGCATTTGGCTGTAGCAGATTCATCGCAGTATTTAAACTTCGAAAGATCGCCCTTAAGCTTCTGGAACTGGTCTAGATATTTCTTGGCAGTGTCATCTCTGCCAATCTTTCCAAGAAAAGCAGCAGCAACTTCAAGCTTTGCAAGAGCAAAAATTGTATTAGCGGCAGAGCCGCCGGCGGCTATGGCCGGCTCTGTTTGGAGGTTCTGCACGATTGTTTGAATCTGCATATCCTCTACGAGCTCCATACCGCCCTTCGAGCCTGCATGCTTTGATACAAACTCATCATCCACTTTCGCAAGCAGATCCATTACAGGCGAGCCTACGCCAATAATTTTTTTCTCTTCTAAACGAGCCATATTAAAGCGCCTTTTTAAGCTGTTCAACTTTATCAGTCTTTTCCCAAGGGAACATATCACGGCCGAAGTGTCCGTATTTTGCTGAATCTACATATGTCCATCCAGACGGATTGAGAAGATTCAAATCTTCAAGTATTGCAGCCGGACGGAAATCAAAAATCTGACCGGACTCAAGGATCTTCTGAATCTTAACGTTATCAACCTTGCCGGTTTCGTATGTTTCCACGTTGATGCTCAAAGGCCTTGCCATACCGATAGCATAAGATACCTGAATCTCGCATTTCTCAGCAAGACCGGCAGCAACAATATTCTTCGCTGCATAACGTGAATAGTAAGCAGCAGAGCGGTCAACCTTAGACGGGTCTTTACCTGAGAAAGCACCGCCGCCATGGCTTCCTACGCCGCCGTAGGTATCAACGATAATCTTACGTCCTGTAAGGCCGGCATCTGCATAAGGCCCGCCGAGAACGAATTTGCCTGTAGGGTTTATGTAGTATTCTGTATCTTCACGCAGAAGACCGGTAGGCTCAAGAACATCCTTGGCGACTTTTACAAGGTCCTCGCGGATTTTATCCAGCGGAACATCATCAGTCTGATGGCTGATAAGCACTGTTGTAATATACTGAGGCTTTCCTCCAACATACTTCACAGAAACCTGAGATTTTGAATCAGGCCTGAGATAGTCGATCTTTCCGTCTTTGCGTATTTTATCAAGCTCCATCAGCAAACGATGGCTCAGTGCAATCGGGGTTGGAATAAGCTCTGCTGTTTCATTGCAGGCATATCCAAACATCATACCCTGATCGCCTGCTCCCTGTTCGTCAAAGAGGCCTTGGCCTTCAGTAACTCCCTGAGAGATATCCGGGCTCTGTCCGTGTATGCGTGAGATGTATTCAAACGAATCGTGCCAGAATTTGAGCTCGCTCCTGTCGTAGCCTATTTCCTTAACAACATCCCTGGCTACCTTTTCGGTATTGATTGAATCAATTCCGCTGCAGGTGATTTCGCCGGCATTAACAACAAGATTGTGCCCTACAAGAGTTTCGCAGGCCACACGGCTTTTCGGGTCTTTCGCAAGACAGGCATCCAGTACAGCATCAGAAATCTGATCGCAAACTTTGTCCGGATGTCCGGGACTAACTGATTCTGAAGTAAACACGTGTTCGTCAAGAATCTTACTCATAGTTTCTCCTAAAATAATATCATTTTTTTCTTTAACTAAAGCCGGGCAAAACCGCGCTCACTTTATGCGCATATTTCAACCGGCGCATTTCTGCCGTTCTTCGTTCTTCCGCTTATCGGGCGTGAACACGCCCATGGCACGGGGAAACGTCCGCAGCAACAAGCTGCCTATACGTCCCACTTTCAGTCTTATAGACCTAATCAAGATCAACCGCTTTATGCGGGGCCAATCGTTCTCGGGAAAATTTTCCCGGTCGCAACGCTGCCATTGAACGGCAACGTGAAATTATATATTTGCAGATTACACTAATCCAGCGAGAAACTGCGAATCAGCGATCCAATACAATCTGCTTTTTCTCTCAACTCCCCTATACCCTTAGGGGAAAACTGCGGAAATGTCAAGTAAGGTTTATAAAAAAATTTTTATTTTTTTTGAACAGCAGAAAGAATAATTTTAAAAAAATGCTGAAAAATCAGCTTACCAGCCCAATAGGCGGTCTAATCAACAATAGTGGAGAGGTCTTGTTAAGTCAGGAAAAAATTTCATTTTTTTTCAAAATAATAATGTTTAACGTAAAATTTCAGCTTTCATTTTTTCTTTTTAAGTTCAAGAAAAAAGCCTGAACGCTTCAAACGTTCAGGCCTAAAAATCGGATTCAATGTGATTTAGCTAATCATCATTTGGACGGCTAATCTACTTTCCATTCAAGTATTCCGCCGGAAAATTCCGGCTTCAGCTGGACAACCAGCCGCAGAGATTCAGTTTTAACTTCCTCAAAGGAAACGGTATTCCACTTATCCAGCTCTGTGCCGAATTTTTGTCTGGTTTTCACAGGCTTCCATTTGCCGCAATCTTTGTATAGCAGTTTCCAAGACTGCGGCACGCGGCATCGCCCCCTGCCTGTATCGTCAAACCAATATACGCTTGTCTTCGAAACAGCTTTGGGCTTATCGAAATCGTACTGAACCCATTCCTTCGTGCCTCTATGGTCCCACCAAGTAAATCGGTGGACTGACTGGTCGCCTGAGCTTTCAGGGTGCACCTGATCGTACATTGCCTCCAAGGTGTCATTTTCAAACGATGCGCTTGCCGAGTAAGGCAGAAGCTCCGGAATTTTAGGAGGCTGCCATTGGGCTGCATTTTCGCCGTGCCCCGCTGTGGGGAAAGCTGAGATGCGAAGACGGGCTGCACCCATCGGTATGAGCTTTATATCTTCAACGGGCTGGTCGGTTTTTACCGGGCTGTCCTGCAGCTCCTGACACAATTCGAATCTGTCCAGCTGCCACTGCGGGATTTTTCTTCCCTTGGCCTTCAGCATAATCGGAGCGCCTTCGTGCGTCCAAGGCATCTGATCCGAAGGCCATACCCTCTCAACCAGCTCGAAAGACTCCTCAGGACTGTCTGCAAGCTCAAGGGCGTAGTTCCAGTCTGAGGCGGGGTGGATTTCGTAAGCAGGCCATTTATCTGTGCCGCCGGAGCGGAATTTATTCTCTTTGATTTTCAATGAGAATGTTATTGGGCCGCGATTAACCGAAACGCTGTCGTGGTTCTCAGTCCATTTCTTAACGGTTATCTTCATCGGCATATTGATTTGGAATGTGTCGCCCTTTTGCCATTTTCTGCTGATTTTTACAAATCCGCCGTCATCTTGGTTAGAGAAGGCATATTCCTCGCTGTTTACCATAACCTCCGGACTGCTGCACCAGCCGGGGATCCTGAGATAAACGGGGAATTCTGTTGGCTTGCCCGAAGCAATCTCGAAATACACCTTTCCGTCGAATGGGTACTTCGTTGTCTGCTTAATTACAAACTCCTCGCCTGCTTTTCCAACCTTCGCAGTTACTTTGCTGTCAGTATAGAAAACTGCTGAAATGCCGTTATCTGCAGAGGCATACCAAAGGTGCTGGGCGAAATAGGGCCAGCCGTGGCCGAAATTGTGCTGGCAGCAGCGGTGTCTGTGCGGGTTCATATGGAGCATAGGGCCGCCGTTCTGTATGCCCGGATTATGCTCCTGATCATCGCTTTTAACGTGATTTACCGCCGTGAGATAGCGTATTCCGTCCATCTCAGCGGTGAGAGCAGCGGGCAGAGAATTAAACGCCACATCCTCGCAGCGGTCTGCCCATACAGTATCGCCTGTGATTGCCATAAGCGTTTCATCCGAGAGCATCTCTTCCACCATCCCGCAAGTTTCAACGCACTGCCTCGGGTCGTCGTGTCCTTTGCGGCAGTTCTCATCAGAAGCAAACATACCGCCCGGCATCTGTCCGTAGATATCACGAACCTTCTGCCAGTTGCTGTATGCGCTCATAAGGTCGGAATTCTCGTGAGACTGAAGCCAGTATGTAGCTCCTTCGCCGAAGGCCTGAGCTATATTTACGTTGTGCCAATTTACAACGTCTTCATCCCAGCGGGCGGTTCGTCTGTGGTTCTTCTCTGCAAGGTCAAGCAGCCACTTCTCGCCGGTGCGGTTGTAGAGCCAGTAGATGCTGTAGAGGATGTCTCCGCCTCGCATTTTAGGCCAGTAGCCAAGGAGGTATTTATCCTCAGGGACTTTCGCAAGGTATTTGAAGTAGTTTGTCATCAGCTCAATCACGCGCTCATCGCCAGAAACATCGTAGTAGTCCTGCAGGCAGAAGAGCATAATAGCATTAGGCCAGAGGTCGTCTCTGCCGCTGAGCTTTGTAGCAACGCCGGAACGCTTCTTATCCGGGCCGAACCAGCCGTCTTCCTTCTGGCTGTTCAGTGCACCTTCAATCCAGACCATCGCTTCATCTATCATCTGCTCATCATCGAGAACATAAGCAAGGTTTAGATAGCCCTTCAGCCAGTAAGGCACTTCTTCCCAGCCGCGTTTGCCCTTTCCTTCGGGGCTGAGCCAAGAATTTTCCTCTTTTTTGAGGAATCTGCTTATATCCATCAGATGGCCGTGAAACCCTTCAGCCTGAAGCTCGAGCTTTCTTTTGAGCCAGCCTTCCGGCTCGATTGAACCGATTGGCAGCTTGATAAGGGGAGTTTCTTTCAGCGGATCCCTGTTTGATACGTAATTTGAGTTGTTCACTGAATCATCAGGCTTTTCCACCAATTCTACCTCGCCTGCTTTCAGGCTTGCTGAAATTACCATAAACATTGCCGAAGATAACAATAATCTCCGTAAGATCGGATTCATCATAAAAACCTCGCATATAAAAACAAATATCAAGATACGAAAACAATTCTGAACTGCAGAATTTATTACTCTAAATTAAACTTTCGAACTATAAATGTCAGCAGAGCTGAAAATTTACACATTTTTTTAAAAAACTGCTCGTTAATTAGGTTATGAGGTTTTAAGATTCATCTGCAACAAAAAAACGCAGAATCAGCCGGCGGCTCATTGCTGGGATGCGATTATATTGCTCTGGAGCCAATGCGAGCAAATCACAGCAAAATCATACAGATTAACAAAGCAGTCTCTATGCTGCTGGCCTGTTCCGGCTTCGCCGGCGAAATCAAATTCCGGATACGATGCACAATCGAGCTGGTTTTCTCCAGTTAGCCAGCTTTGAGCAAGAGCAGAGAGGTCGTAGAAATCGACAATGCAGTCTCTATACTGCTCTCCTGCCCCGCCCGGGCCTGCGATATCGTATTGCGGATAAGCAAGGCAAATTTCCGCCTCTGGGACAAAATCGAGATAGAGATTCGCCGCATCAATCGGAGCCAATGGATAAGTCCAAACCCGAACATCATCAATGAGGCCGTTAAAAGCATCATTTGAGGAAAGCCCTGATGCCCCTATCACGAATTCAGCAGGAGAGCCTTGCGGAGTTCCAAGAGAATCGGCAGTTTTGGCGAGCTCGCCGTCTATGTAAATGCGTCCTTCGCTGTTTGCAGGGTCGTAAGCCGCTGTTAGAAGATGCCAGCTCTCATCGCATACATTTCCCCCTGAGTTCATATAATACCAGCCTCCGTGAAGGATGCTCACAGCATTTCCTAGATAGTTTGCCCCAACGGAGAAGCCCTTTGAGCCTGACTCTGAAAGCTTTCCTGCAAAGCCGGCCGGCAGGGAGGTCTGGCTTTTGCTTTTCACCCAGAAGCTGAGGGTATAGCCGCGTGTGAAGAAATTGAAGAAATCCTCGCTTTCCTGAATAACAGCGGCGGAGCTGATTGTACCATCCAAATTCAGGCACGCCCCGTCAATACCTGAAGCTGAAAATGCGGGAGAGTTTGCTGCACCGTTGCGGGGCTGAGCAGAAGGGACGTTCTGATTGACCGAATCGGAGAGGTTGCTGTCAAATTTCCACCAGCCAGCAAGCCTTTCAGTGATCACTTGAGCAGGTTCAGTTTCAGCAGCAGCACCATCCTGATTATACACAACGCAGGAATATTCCCCCTCATCCTCCGGCTGAACATTCATCAACACAAGGCTTGGGCCGTCTTCGCCAAAATGCTCTGTGTTCGTTGGGTCGTCGGGGATGGGTAAGCCGTTCTTATGCCACCGATATTCGGATATGTCTGTCCCGCTTATTGTGAGCTGAACGCTCTGCCCTGCGGGCACCGTTTCGCTTTCGGGCTGGGAGGAAATCTCCGGCGGGGATACTGTTATCGTATCATCAAAATCACACATAAGAGCCGCAGGTTCGCTGAGCCCGGCAAGGAGCAAAGAGATTCGTATTCGGCGCAGGCCTCCATCTGCCTCCGCCCAGCCCGCAGGCTGCCAAGAGCTTACAGGCAGGATGAATTCTCTCTGATTCCAAATGTCCGAGGTGCTGGAATAAACAGCATCGCCCGGGGCGAACCAGCCTATATCATCAAAGCTGAGGGGATTACCGGCAGAGGAATCTGCAATAATATGCGATTCTACTGCCTCTTCGCCGCTTAGATAATCCAGACGCAGCATAAGCGAGCTATCCTGCGGGAGGGGCGAAGGCAGACCGACGCCTGAGAAATCTGCTTTTACGAAATAATTGTGCTCGGGAACTTCTCTGAGATTCACGCTTGCGCAGCCTGCGCCTGAGTCGTTCTTCACGCCGAGAATCATCCTGCCCTGCTGCTGGTCGAAGTATCCCATGCCCTCCGGTTCGGGCGGGGTGAGATATCCCCACTTGCTGGAAGTCATATCGTTTTTGCGAGGGACATACATATCATGGCAGGAGTAAACCCCGCGCTGGATTTTGCTCTCGCGAAGGGCAAGGCTGCTCTCGGGGCTGAGCTGATAGTAGTTCTGCCCCGGATAAATCTCAGGGCTGCCGTTTACTGCCATAAAAATAATCTCCCCGGCTTCATAGGGCATCTGCCAGGTATTCTCGTCAATTCGAACAGCATCATTTTTCGCAGTCCAGAATGAAGGTGCATACATATCGGTGCTGTCATAATCAAGCTTCCAGAAAGCCGCTTCATCCGAGGCGGTGAGCCCTGCGTTATTCAGCGTTATATCAGCGCTGCCTGCGGAACCGGAATCGTTGCAGAAAAATGCATAGAAGCCGTCTGCGGGCTGGAAAGACGCGAGGCAGTTGAGCGGGGATGAATTCTGGGCGGCCAATCTGCCCTCAGGCATAGCGTTATAGACTTCCAGAAAGCGAACCCTCGGCTCCTGATTGTAGTCTCTGAGCATAACATTTAATGAAACGTAAGCAAGCTCGGGGATATCGGCAAGGTCTAAGAGCCATTTAATCTCGGCAATGGAGCTCTCGGGGGGCTTAGTTTTGTAATACTTTGCCTCATTGATGAAAATTGAAGTTTTGTTGAAGCGGTTAATCTTTTCAGGATGCAGCTCTGCCATAAGATTCTTCAGCGCAAAGCGGCTGTTTGGTATATGGTGAGAGGGAATATTCGTTCCGCGGTAAGATTGAATTGTGAGATAATCAAAGGGATACTCCCGTGCGTTCTGCTCTTCCATCTCAGCCCAGAAGTGGGCGGCATTTCCGAGGCCGGAGCCTCCGATCGTGCCGTAATCTGAAATAAGATTGAAACTGCTCCACTCAGACATCGCAGAATTCTGCTGAATACCGGCGATTTTGTAATCGGGGTCAATATCCTTTATCAGAGGCACTAAATTGCCGTAAAAATCATTGATAAACATCTCGAGGTTGTTCATCTTATCCGCAGCAGTAAGATTGTCCCATGGGGTAGGATCGCCGAGGCAATGCTCCACCTCCTGCCAGAAAGACCAGATAGTGGGCACAAAATCGGGTTCATTATCGTGCATTTTTTCGATAAGCTCGCCCATTTTTTGAGCAAAAAGCGGGCGGTCTGCCTGTGCGGACGGGGGGTTGTAGTCGCTGGGTTTGGGATCGCTCGGGGCAATCTCTCTGAACGGGTCGAGAGTGAAATAATCATCGTCGGGGTTATCGTTTGCTAAATACGGAACTCCGTCCCAGCGGATATAATTTAGAAGGCCAGCCGAAAGACACTCCGAGCGTCTTTCAATCCAGTTCAAATCGCAGTTTGCCTGCACCTGGCCCTGCTGGTCGATATAGAAAAGCCCGTTGGGATTGTTCGGATTGAGCGGATTGTTGCCAATCATCGTATCAGAGCCGTTTTTGTAATTATTGCGGGATTCCCTGATATTCGAATCAATCATCAGACATTTCATCTCATCCATGCGGGCTATCATCTCGTTATGGTCGCGGCGTTCTGTATTATCAAAGAAAACGCCGTCGCTGAATTTGTTCACAACAGGCGGATACTGAGCTTGAGATACATCAAAAACAATCTCACCCTGCCCCGCTGCAAATGAACAGAAAATTAAAATAAATACAAATATTGCTGTCATATTATTCCTTAAAAACAAAATATATTTGTGTTACGTGACGATACAGGAAAAGTCCCGCTGGATTTTTCGCCAACGGGTCTTAATTTGTTTATGCGATGATTCTACTCTATCTTTTTAGAAATCGCAAGCTGATGATGGAAGCAGGTTACACTCTCCCCAATCAGCGGCGAACACAGCAAAATCAGCGAGGGTTACTTCGCAATCGCCGTTGATATCGAACTGCAAGTCTGATGAATACGGGTCTGTACAGACAGTTTCACCTGTGATATCGTAGTATTCTGCAACAATTTCTTCGCCGGTAAGGGCATAGTTGTACATTTTAATCTCATCGAATACACCTACAGCCGGTCTGTCCAGCGTACCATCTGCGAGAATTCCGTTGCACAGTAGATATACAGGATTTTCCGCCTTTGAAACCTGATAAGTCTCGTCAACGGCAACAAGTGCCCCGTTTATGTACATCTTGCCAACTTCGCCTGCTTCATTAACAAGGGCGACGTGTGTCCATTCGCCTGGAGTTAGTTTGTCTGCATCAAGATTGCCCCAGGCATCGTATCCCGGAGCGTTTGCATGAAGCTGTCCGTCGGCTGAAAGCTCAAAGAACCAGTTGTTGCCGTTCTCGCCCGTGCTTGAAACGAGGCCTGCCCAGAATCCGCCTGGTGATTCCTCGCCGCTCCATTTCACCCACAGCGAAATACTCATTTCGTTTGTGTAGGCAGCGGGGGCAAACGGCTGAGTTACCGCTGCTGCAAACGGCTCTGGAACAGTATCGAGGGCCTGGCCGGTCTTTGCAGGGTCAACACCGTCAACCCACTGCTCGGGCTGAGGAACTATGTTTGGGTCTGCATCATGTCCTTCGCCTGAGGCGTCTGTGTAATCGCCGTCCAGGGGCCAGTAGCCAATCGTACGTTTAACACCGAGCTTGGCAGATGCAGTATCAACGCTGCCGTCTGCATTTCCAACTCTGCAGAGATATTCGCCCTGATCAGCTATCTCAATATTGGCCACTTCAAGCGTTGAAACGTAGCTGTCGCCGTGCTGAGAGCCTGAGATAGTAATATCGGGGTCTGCATCATCAAGGATGATTTCCGGCTCGCCTGCCTTAACCCAGAATACGTTAGCAGGGCTTTTGCTTGTAAATTCACAGCTCATGCTAAGCGTTTCTCCGGCAAAGCCGGCAGCATCAGCTGGTTGTGAATCGATAACCGGTATTGCAGGAAGAGCGGTAAAGCTCCAGACAGGGCCGGTTATATTGGCAGAATCGCCTTTTGATGCGCCGCCGATCTGCTCTTCAACCTGCCAGTAAAGTTCATCACCGAGCTGGAAGCTGTAAGGCACAGTAAGCGGATCATTGCCTGCGGCCACGAAAGTTTCAAAATCAACGGTATTTGCCTGATTCGGATCCGGCGAATAGCTGCTGTAAACAGTGATGAAATGGCCTGTAATATTCGGGTTCACAAAGCCCGGATTTTCAGGGTCTTCTGCGGCATCGAACTGAAGCTGTGTAACGGCATCTGGGTCCACATCTATTTCACCATTTGCGGGGCTCGGGTCGTTAGGGAGCACATCAAAATTTACATCGTAAAAGATCTGCGCCCTGATATTGCCTACCACAGGATTGGTAAAGGTACGGATATTTGCAGTGTTGTAAATATCTGGTGCTTCGGAATTACCGGTCATTGCGCCGAGATTTCCAGGGCCTCCGGCAATGCCGCCCTCGTGAGTTCCGAGGAAGGTAACAGTACGGCTGCCGCTAAGATCTATCTGGCCATCGAAACCTGTTACCGAATAGCTCACAGCCTCTCCGTCCACTTCGCCATAGCCTTGTCCTGCGGGGGCATCGTAAGCAAAATATACGGTCTGCTCGGTATCAGCAACTGCAGCTCCGACAGGAAGGCTTATGCTGTTGTCGCTGAGGTCTGTATCATACATGCCGGATGGATATGCATTGCCGCTTCCATCGTCTTTTGCATAGAAGACATACATTCCATTGGTTATGTAAATTCCTGAGCCGTTGCCGTTTCCGCCGTTCTCAAGCACTACAACAGAGCCGCTGTATGAATTTGAGATATCATCAGCACTTGGCGTACAGACAACGGCGAATGTTGTTTTGTAGCTGGTATTCGCAGTAACAGTGTTTGCGTTATCCAGAGGTGTGGTTCCATCGTATTCAGCAGCTGCATCATCAAGGCCGGGCACAATATCGCCCGCTGCCGCAAAACCTGCAATAAAGCAGGCGAAAAGAATTGTAAGTAGTTTTATTTTTGCATTCATTTTATTATCTCCTAATAGGTCTTAAACATCTCTCAACAATTACAGCGAACCGTCTGAAGGATAAAGCTTGGAATTAAGCCAGCCTCCGGCAGCAGCCTGAAGGTCGCTAAGGCTAACCTGACAGTCTCCGTCGAAATCGTACTGGAGATTTTCTGCATTAAAATCAGAGCATACCGATTCGCCTGTAACGTCGTAGTAAAGCTGGGCTACCTCATCATCGCTGAGCATATAGTTGTACACCCTAGCATCATCAATATACCCGTATGCAGGTTTGTTTGTATTGCTGCCTTCACAGCCAACATAGATGTTTGTCTCATTAGTGGCGATTGAAAAATCAGAGTCTTCAAGCACCAGCTGACCATTCATATAAAGCTTTCCGCTTTCAGTATTTGCAGCTACGGTTACAAGAACCCATTCGTCCTGAATAAGATTAGTAATTGAACCGGGCAGGAAGTTGTCAAACAATGGGTCCATATTTCCATTGGGGCTGTTAATATGCAGTCTCCCGGCTCCTCTGTTTGCCTGAATGGCGAAATTAAAGCCGCCGCCTCCATCGTTTCCAAACCAGTGAGACCAAAAACCGCCGGCAGGGTTAGGCCCGCTCCACTGAATCCAGGCTGATAAAGTAATCATATCTGTTCCTTCGCCCGGATAGAGCATTCCGGCAGTGTTTCCGCCGGAGCTGGATGGGTCAGCGCTTTCATCGGCAAAATCCTTGAGGTTAAGGGCCTGACCTATAACACCTTCTGTCCACTGGCCTGTAAGCTCAGAGTCGTAAGGGATTATATCATAGCCAGAGGCAGAGTCTGTGTAATCGCCTTCAAACTGGTAATGGGCTACGAGCCTTTTGAGCTTGAGCGAAGCGCTGTCTGAAGTATTTGTGCCGTTCAGGTTTTCTGCCTGACAGTAATACTGGCCTTCGTCGGCAATTTCAAGGTTTGTGATTGTGAGGGTTGAAGTATAGTCTTAACCGTCCTGAACGGTTGTGATTGTGATGTCCGGATCGGAATCATCAACCAAAACATCAGGCTCGCCAACCTTATACCAATTCAAAGATGAAATCGGCTCGCCTGAATTGATCCCGCATACAAATACAGCATCCTCATCTTCAAATACGAGCTGATCATCTGGATTGTCTAAAAACGATGGAATGGTCTTGAGAGTTTTGAAAGACCAAACCGGGCCTTTGATGTTCTCTTCGCTGCCCTTGGCTGCGCCGTTGATCTGCTCTTCAATCTGCCAGAACACCTCATCGCCTCTCTGGAATGAATAATGGAAGCTGATGGGGTCTTCGCCGGCTGCGATTGTGTCTTCAGAGATAATCTGATCCATATTCGGCTCGCCGTCAGCGCCTTCATAGAATGTAACGAAATGTGCAGTTACATCAGGATTCTGAGCGCCCGGGTTTGCAAGGTCTTCTGCAGTGTAGAAAGAAAGGCTTGTGGTTGTGCTCGGGTCCACATTTATCTCGCCTGATGCAGGATTAGGGTCGTGCGGGATGTAGGAATCATCAAATACATCATTAAAAATCTGCCCGCGGATATCAGCACCTTCAACTCCCTGCATACTGAAGATATGATCGGCATTGAGAAGATCCATCTGACCGTTATCTCCGCCTGTTAAACCGCCCATATGGTCGGAATTCAAGCCGCCTGCACCGAGAAATGCAACGGAATTGTTTCCTGTGAGGTTGGTTTGTGCAGGGTAGTTGTTGAATTTTTTTACTGCATAATCACCGCTGATGCTGTATGCAATTTTCCCTGTTGAAAGCTCGAGAGAAAGGAACACCTCTACCTGCTCTTCGGCCTGAAGATCGCCGAGAATAACAGATGCGGCGCCGTCTCCCAAATTAAGGTCTTCAAGCCCTGTTTGAGGAGTTCCCCCAGCACCGGTCTTGATGGCATAAACAAGGGTTCCGTTGCAGATGTAGAGCCCGCTTCCGTAAGTTGTACCGCCTACCTCAAGAACAACTATTGGGTTAGCATCGTCGCTAACATCAATAGCCGCTGGTGTGAAGCGTGCAGCAAAGGTGATCTGGCTGCCTGGGCTGATATTAACAGGATCGCTTGTCTGGCCATCCCTTGCAGCGGTATAATCGCAGAGCGCATCGGCATCATCAAAGCCGGGAACAATACCCCCAGCCCAGACGCCCGCTGCAGCGAGAACTGAACACAAAAAGATTAACGATTTCATTTTTTTCAGCATTTTCATTGCCTCCGGAATAAGATTAAAACATTACTTCTAAGCGCCGAACAACGACGCCTTCACCGAAAAAAAGACTGCGCAGGTCTGCGGCTGCACACCGAAAGATTTGCGGCAGCTTTTATCAACCAATTTTGAGAACTAATCAAAATATTTTTCCTGTTTAACTGCATAGTCAAACGGATTAACCTTTATAACAAACTTAAGTTTTATCTTAGAAGCCAGTTTTATCAACCTCTTAAAAGCTTATATCCAAAGGTGCTGAAATTTTACAAAAAAAAATTAAAAAAACTTTTTTCAAATAAAAAAACCGCAATTAATGGTGTAAAATAAATGACACCTTGAATTTTAATTTGAAGCGCAACGCTTTGCTAATTTAATCAGCCCGCCTGAGGCGGGCTGGAGTTTATCGCTTTAGGCAAACCTGGGAATTTAATAGGCAAGGCGGTTTTTAGGCCGCCTTTTCCCAAGTTTGACAGTTGCAGCGCTCGGGTTGCTCTCCAGCATAGCCCTATCCCCTGCAGCAGCGATTTAATTAGTCGCCCCTGAAAAAGTTTAAAATTTCCTTAAATTCTTTTCTGATAATGGTTTATATGATTGAAAAGCTTTCGAGATATGGTATAATATTGCAAGTGTTTATCTTACATCTATCAAAACATTGCAATATTGGGACAAAATAATGAAGGCAAAAAACAATAAAGCAGGCTTACTCTTTCAGCAGCCATTAAAACCTCTTGTAAATCCTGATCACTCTTTAGTCCAACTCTCAGAGGTTGTCAACTGGTCTCGCTTTGAAGAGAAGTTTGGCAGTTTATACAGTCCTGATTCAGGCAGGCCGGCCAAGCCGATTCGCCTGATGGTCGGCCTTCAGTATCTCAAGTACACTTTCAATCTCAGCGATGAAGCAATCGTTGCCGGCTGGGTTGAGAATCCTTACTGGCAGTATTTCTGCGGCGAAAGATACTTCCAGCACGAGCCTCCTATTGATCCAACCAGTATGACTAAGTGGCGTAATAAGGTAAAATCTGATGGTCTTGAAGAGCTGCTCGAAGAAACTATCAAAGCCGGCTTGAAGCTTAAGGTTATCAAAAAGAACGATTTCAACAAGCTCGTTGCAGATACAACCGTTCAGCAGAAGAACATCACTTATCCGACCGACGCAAAACTCTGCCACAAACTGCGCATTAAGCTTGTAGATCTTGCAAAAGCATCAAAACTCCAACTTCGCCAAAGCTACGAAAGGGTTGGGAAAAGGGCGTATGTAATGCAGGGCAGGTATCGACGTGCAAAACAGTTCAAAAGAGCTAAAAAAGAAGTGAAGAAATTAAGGAACTACCTGCGGCGAATTACGAAAGAGGTCGAGCGGAATATAGCAGGCAATGAGCAGTTAAGAATAATTTTTGATACATTGCTTCAAGCCGCTAAGAAGCTTTTAGCCCAGACAAAGAAAAGCAAAAATAAACTCTACAGTATTCACGAACCTCACGTCTGCTGCATTGGGAAAGGCAAAAGCCACAAGAAATATGAGTTTGGAAATAAGGTTGGAATTGTAACTACTGCCAAGAATAATTTTATCGTAGGAGCGTTGGGCTTTGAAGGAAACCCTTATGATGGCCATACTCTTCGGGCTAATCTGAAGCAGACAATGAATTTAATCGGGAGAGAAAAGCTTGGAGATGTTTATGTTGATGGAGGATACAAGAAACATGGCTGCGAAGATATTGGAAATGTTGAAATTGTAGAAAAGGGCTGGCGAAAAAAGAAACGAAGTATCAAGAGGTGGATTAAGAGAAGATCGAGCATAGAACCAACGATAGGCCACCTCAAAGAAGACAACAGGTTGGGAAGAAACTTCTTGAAAGGTGTAGAAGGGGACAAAATGAACGCCCTCGGCAGCGCTTTTGGGTACAATATGCGTAAACTTCTAGAGAAGTTTACTTTTGCCTATATTTTTATGCTTAAAATTATTGAATTTTACAGAAATTTGGCAATGAAAAGCAAATTAAAGACTCGATTAGCCTGATATATTTTTTTAGTTTCCCCAAAATCATTGATTTTTCAGGAACGACTAATTATCTCTTTTAATAAAGCCCCAAATACCAATTCCTATTAACACTAACGTAGAAGGTTCTGGAACACTCTTGTGCCTCTCCCCTGTCTTTGAACAGTAATAATTAGACAAATTCCTTCAAACAGCAGTTTTTTCCTTTTGCCCCTTCAGAATTATTTTGAGGGGTGAAAGGCAAAAAACTGCGGACATACTCTACAGGAGTTTTCCCTCCCAGTGATTCGTGCCCACGCTCATAATTATATTCTATAAGCCAATCTAAAGTTAAATTACGAGCTTCTGATAAATTCTTAAAACTGTACATATCAAGTATATCCTCTCGATAACTCCGATTGAATCGTTCAATAAAACTGTTTTGCTGAGGCTTGCCTGCTTCTATACGGCGGTGCCTGATTCTGTTTCGGCAGCAGAACCTGCGAAATTGAAGGCTCCTAAATTCCGGCCCATTATCGCTGCGAATAAAGCGGGGGAAACCCCGATCAGAGCCTATTAATTCAAGGCTACGAATTATGCGAAGCGAAGGTAAGCTCGTGTCGATCTCAATATCCAATGCCTCACGGTTAAACTCATCGATAACGTTGAAAGCCCTGAATGGCCGACCATTACTCAAACTATCGCTCATAAAATCAATACTCCATATCTCATTAGCTCTCGTAGCTTCTGGCATAGGTTTACGCTCTATTTGCCTTATCAAATTCTTTTTACGGTTGTTAAGCTGAAATTCATTTTCCTTATAAACACGATAAACCTTTTTGTGATTCCAGCTATATCCCTTGCGGCGGATACTGTCGAATATCTTTGGAAATCCGCGTCGAGGACGGGAATCTATTACCAGCTCTATCTGTCTTTTTACCTCAGCATCATCGTTTCTTGAAGGAGTATAGTAAAAACTGCCCCGGCTGATGCCTGCTGCTTTACAAGATGATTGCACGCATAAGCCCTTAGAATGTGCCTGCCTGGCAAAATCCTTTCGCTCGGCAGGCTTTAGAAGTTTTTTTCTATTAAATCCTTGAGAACGTTATTCTCTAATGATAAGTCCGCATACATCTTTTTGAGCTTGCCGTTCTCTCGCTCTAACTCGCGTAAACGCCTTATCTCACTGCCGCCAATACCAGAATACTTGCTCTTCCAGTTGTAAAATGTGGCACGGGATATGCCGTATTTCCTGGTCAAATCACTGACCTCTAAACCGGCTTCTGACTCCTTGAGAATCGAAAGTATCTGGCTTTCACTAAACCTCGATCTTCGCATTTTAAGTTCCTTTCTAAATATTTGAGTTGGTTTATATTATTCAGGAACCGTCTAATTTAAAGTGTTCAATTCTATGGGAGAGCTACAACTCGCGTAAACGCCTTATCTCACTGCCGCCAATACCAGAATACTTGCTCTTCCAGTTGTAAAATGTGGCACGGGATATGCCGTATTTCCTGGTCAAATCACTGACCTCTAAACCGGCTTCTGACTCCTTGAGAATCGAAAGTATCTGGCTTTCACTAAACCTCGATCTTCGCATTTTAAGTTCCTTTCTAAATATTTGAGTTGGTTTATATTATTCAGGAACCGTCTAATTTAAAGTGTTCAATTCTATGGGAGAGCTACACAAAAGTTGAAGCCAGCACAAAAACCATAAAAAACAACTTCTTCGATTGCATCTCAGATCTCCTTAAAAGCAGTTACTAAATTACTAATCCCCAAAAAACGCTTTTCATTCATTCTATAACGCTCATTTTTATATTCAAGAAAAAAAAATGGATAATTGACAATTTTACAAGGTTACATACCTATCGATAGGAGTATAGGTTAAAACTGCAAGTCCTGCATGAAGTTTGGGAACGTGCGGGCGGCGAATGTTGTGCTGCTGGGGGCTCTTTCAAAAGGGCTCGATAAGCTCAGCGAAGAGGCTTGGCTTGAGGCGGTGAAGATCAGCGTGAAGCCGAAATTTATAGATCTCAACATCAAGGCCTTCAAAACCGGAAGAGAAATTTAACCGAAAGCGATAAATCAGCGAACCCCAAAGCCCCGGCAGAACCACCTGCGGGGCTTTTATTTGATTACCTGCCGAAAAACACAAAGCCAAAACACTAATTTTGATTGCCTAATGCAAAGATTTATTCACAGACTCCACTGATTGGGCAATTTTTATTAAATGTAAAGTTTTATCAATAAAGACTTAACAAGAAAATTTTGCTCTTTGCAGCGATCATGGTTTAAGAATACACAGCGGACATTTACACCGAGCCGCAGGTGGAGATGAACCAAAAGCCGTAACGTCTGGAAGGGATAATTTTACTGCCCAAGTGAGAAAGCAAAAGTATTATCTCAACGTTTGATTTCGAATAGTGAAAGCGTTCTCAGCACCTTCATTTCGGCGGGATACCCGTGGCATACAGAAAGCTGCACCTTATCGGCAGTTTTCCAAATCGAGGCATACGAAAACGGTCTTACCAGCGTTTCGCTCTCGGAGCTGGTGTACATAAACAGATTGCCGGTGTTGGCTGCTGAATCCTTGAGCTCTTCGGTGATATACGAATACACGTTTTCCGAGACAGATTCAATTCCGAACTCTGTCTGATATTTGATCGATCCGCCTGCGAGCCTGTATGAGTGATATTTCGTGCCTTTCAGGCGGAAGCTGTCCACCTCGCCGGCCGGGAGGTCTTTCTGTCTTGCTGTTCCGAGAAATTCGGTAACGCAGAATCTTTGCCCGTGCAGACTGAGCAGGTGCGAACAGCCGGTTATCCAAAGGTCGATCCCGCAGGCCGGAGACTGCTCCATTACGCGCCTGCGTACATCGAAAAGCTCCGGATGAAGCGGCTTTTCGTAGAGCCTGAGTTTGAGCTTGCTTACTTTGAG
This sequence comes from Sedimentisphaera cyanobacteriorum, assembly GCF_001997385.1. Classification (NCBI taxonomy): domain Bacteria; kingdom Pseudomonadati; phylum Planctomycetota; class Phycisphaerae; order Sedimentisphaerales; family Sedimentisphaeraceae; genus Sedimentisphaera; species Sedimentisphaera cyanobacteriorum. Next base: position 1,284,866 of record NZ_CP019633.1, read on the forward strand.
AGTTTCTCTTGCTAAAGCCTTCAATGCTATACCTCTTGCAAAAATAGAATGCGGAATTATACATTTCGGCAAATCATTTTCCAGCAATTTCTCGCTGGCGAGGAATTAAGTTTCGCTAAAAGCTTCAAGCCGGCGAAAAACTCTTGATTATGATTGCGAATATAATAAAATTCTCATTTCTCGCATTGCTCAGCGGAGAGTTATCTCGAGAGTTATGCGTACAGGGCTGCACCCGTAGCTCAGCAGGATAGAGCAACGGATTTCTAATCCGTAGGTCGCACGTTCGAGTCGTGCCGGGTGTGTTTGATTCTTATCAACTCTCAAGGGCTTAAGACGGTGGTTTTGAGCCCTTTCAGGCCTGTTTTCGCTGCCTCCAGCATTCCCTGAATATTCGCTTCCATCGTTCGCCTGAGTTCGCTTAAAACCGCCTTTGGATGCGCAGTGTGCTGAAGTTTTTGCTGAAGTCAAACCGCCCGTTCCTGTCGCTAGTGCATCTTCATTTTCTTTATAAAATGACGCGGCATCTCCAATGCTTCTTCAAACGGCTTGAGATGGTTATTGTGCATAAAAGGTCAAACATGTACTGCTGTATCGCAACATTTTATTTTCTAATTTTGCAGTTTTTGTTATAATGCTCGGCAGCCGGAAAGAAATTTTATTCTGAACTCAAATTCGGAAGAAGAAAAAATGAGCAAGACAGCGCTTTTACCCATTGCAGACGGAAGTGAAGAGCTTGAAGCTGTTACTATTATAGATGTTTTGAGGCGTGCCGGCACAGAGCTTACAATAGCTTCAGTTGCCGATATATCAGTAACAATGAGCAGAGGAACTAAGCTCGTGGCTGATGCCCCGATAGAGGTTTGTTCGGGAAACGAATACGATCTGATAGTGCTCCCTGGCGGTATGCCCGGAGCAGAGCACTTAAGAGATTCGAGAATCCTCACTGAAATGCTGAAAACTCAGGCCGAGGCGCGGCGTTTGTATGCAGCGATATGCGCATCGCCTGCGATTGTGCTTGCCTCTCACGGTCTTATGGCCGGCAAAAAAGGCACGTGCTACCCCGGGCTTGAACATTCCCTTGCAGACAGCTATCTGGAGGGTGAGGATGTTGTTGCAGACGGGAACTGCATAACAAGCAGAGGCCCGGGAACAGCAATGGCATTTGCACTCAAACTTGCCGAACTGCTTGAAGGAAAAGAAAATGCCGAGAAAACAGCTCAGGGTATGCTTGTTAAATGAAGGTATATTTAAAGATATTATTAGCCGGTGCAGCTCTTTTAACAGCAGGCTGCGGAAAAACAGCAGACAGCACTAAGGCAAACATTCAGAGCCCTGCCCCCAACAGCAGCGAAGCTGTCTCACAGGAAAGCAGCTTAACGATAATGCTCGAGAATCTGCCTGCCGTTGAATCTGTAGAGATGTGGGAGAATGCATTCGCAGATGGCGGAATTACAATAAAAACAGAGCACTATGCAGTGCATTCAACACTGAAAGATTTCCTGCTCACCCGGAGGATCCCTCTCTTTCTTGAAACTCTGCACAGCCGGTTTCAGGATGTAACGGGCATCAGCGAGGTTTCCCGACGCCAAAGCGAGATTTATATATTTGCAGAGCGTGAGCAGTGGGAGCTGTTTACAGAAGGCTTTACAGCCGAATACTGGACTTATTTCAAGAACATAAAAAACGGCGCCTTCTACCACAACGGAGTTTGCGCAGCATACAATTTAGGGCTGAATAAAACTCTTTCGCTTTTAGGCCATGAATGCTGGCATCAGTTCAGCAGAAGGCATTTTCGTTATCAGCTTCCTGCCTGGATAGATGAAGGAATGGCTATTAGCTTTGAAGGCGTTCGTTTCACCGACGGCGGATTCGATTTTAACCCAAAATACAACAAGCTGCGAATTCAGGGGCTCAAGGAGGCGGCAGCAGATAACTACGAGATTTCATTCACCGAGCTTTTGACAATCAACCCAACCTCTCTATTCAAAAATCCCAACCCTGAGAAAACGAATGCATATTATTCCAAGCTTTACAGCTTTGTAAGATTTTTAATGGAATACGACAAAGCAAACTATGCCTCAAAGCTTTTTAATCTTATTCAAGACGGAGCAAAAGGCAGATGGGGGATAAGCAGAAACATACTGGTGAATCTTGAAGACAGAAATGCTGCTCTAAACACTGCATTGAACCGTAAGGCGGGCGTAGCAGTATTCGAGGAGTACTTCGGCTCAGACTACGAGAAGATGGAGAAGCAGTACCGAACTTTCAGTTATTCACTCATTACCAAAAGCAGCGGAAAAAACGCAGATAACGGCGAACTGGACAGTCCAGGGCTTAGTAGATATAATAAAGGCGGAAGAAATACAGGAAATAAATCCGCTGGCGGCAGTTTTAAGGGTTTCGGAGAAAAACCCGGCCTCGGCGGCTTCGGCTCAAACAAAGACACTCAGCCCCGGCTGTAAATATCAGGAGATAAACATGAACAACCCAGTAGTAAGTGTCAGATATGCAGGGAAGGTGGTAATAGTAGAGATTACCATCCCAAGACTTCTTGAAGATGCGCAGATTATGTCATTGGAAGAAACGCTCAGCCCTCTGGTAGAAGAATGCAGGCCTACCAAAATGATAATAGATTTCAGCCGAGTAGAACACCTCAGCAGTTCAGCTCTTGGTGTTTTGATTCGTATAAACAGCGAGATCAAGAAACAAGGCGGCTTTTTGAGCTTATGCGGCATTAATAAACGCATCCTGGAGATTTTCAAAATAACCAAGCTCGACCAAGTTTTCACCATACGCAAAGACGTAAGCGAATCCCATAAGGCAATACTGCTTTCGATTAATGAGTGATGGAGAAATCTGAAACATTGTGCGTGAGTTATCCTGCACAAACTCAGCAGCTTTGTGATAAAATTTTCGCTGCAGCAGACAGTGAGCTCTCCTCTGATACGATTTGGTGGCTCAGGCTGGCAGTAGCGGAGGCTCTTAACAATGCTATTGTGCACGGTAACAAGCGAGACCCTGCTAAGAAGGTTACTGTAAACTTCTCTTGGACAGATAAGTCCTTTTCAGTCACAGTAACCGATCAGGGAGAGGGTTTTGAAAGAGAAAATCTTATAGACCCTACTGCTGAGGAAAATCTAAACAAAACAACAGGCAGAGGTGTCTATATTATCAAATACGTTATGGATGATGTGCAGTATAACGAAAAAGGCAACAGTGTTACGCTGACAAAATATTTTAGTTAAGTTTTATTAAACAAAAATTCAGAGGTACAGAAATGGCATTAGAATTCAGCGCAATGCCCGATAAGGAAGGCTATTTCGGGGAATATGGAGGACAGCAGATACCGCCGGAGCTGAAGGCAGTAATGGATGACATTGCAGAGGCTTACGAGAAAGTAACAGCCACGGAGGATTTTCAAACAGATCTTGCTAACCTGTATACCGATTATGTAGGCAGGCCAAGCCCTATCTATTTCGCAAAAAAAATCACAGAAAAGGCCGGCGGGGCAAATATTTATCTCAAACGCGAAGACCTAAACCACACCGGAGCACATAAGATCAATCACTGTCTCGGGGAAGCGCTTCTTGCAAAATACATGGGAAAGACAAAAGTGCTCGCTGAGACAGGTGCAGGACAGCACGGAGTAGCCCTGGCTACAGCCTGCGCGCTGGTTGGAATAGACTGTGAAATCCACATGGGCGAAATTGACATCGTCAAAGAACACCCAAATGTTACCAAAATGAAGATTCTCGGTTGCAGGATTGTGCCTGTATCGAGAGGAACGAAAACTCTGAAAGATGCAGTTGACAGCGCTTTCGAGGAATATCTCAGAGACCCTGACCACTTTATGTATGCGATAGGCTCGGTTGTAGGGCCTCATCCATTCCCGAAGATGGTTAGGGATTTTCAGAGCGTAGTGGGAAGAGAAGCAAGGCAGCAGATTCAGGAAAAAACAGGCAGACTGCCCGATATCGTAACCGCCTGCGTGGGAGGCGGTTCCAACGCTATTGGTATTTTTACTGCTTTTCTAAATGATGAAAACGTGGAGCTTGTAGGGGTTGAGCCGGCAGGCCACGGACTCAATACAAAGGAACACGCAGCTACCCTCACAGCAGGTCATAAGGGAATGATACACGGATTTAAATGCTACAACCTTCAGGACGAAAAAGGCAATCCGCTGCCGGTTTATTCAATCGCTTCAGGCCTTGATTATCCGGGTGTTGGGCCGCAGCACTGCTACCTGAAGGATATCGGAAGGGTTCGATATGAAACCGCTGACGATGAGCAGTGTCTCGAGGCATTTATGCAGCTCTCTCACCTCGAAGGCATTATTCCTGCTCTGGAAAGCGCTCATGCTTTACATTTTGCCATGCAGGAGGCTGCAAGGATAGGAAAGGGCAAAAATATACTCGTTAATCTCTCAGGCAGAGGGGATAAGGATGTTGATTTTGTCGCCGAAAAACTGAAGCTTTAATATAGCACAATTCAGAAATATGCAAGCCGGGGAAACGATCTTCTCCGGCTTTTTTTTCGGCCGGCAAGCGGCGAGGTTTGAAGGCATGTCGCATCTATATTATGCAAGCTTGCGGTATCAATCGGGCTGTTCAATTCTGCTCTATAACGAGCTCAGGCCTTGCGAAAACGCCCCAATCCTGATGAGGCGAACCGTCTGCATCTGTGCAAGCGAGGGTAAGGAATTCTGCGTCCTCTGGGATATCTTTGCGAAAATCGAACGTCTGACCGTATTTCACCTGCTCTTTTTTGAGGATTTCCGCGCCATCTAAGAGCACAGTAAAATCTGCGTTTGTAATTCTATGAGCATCTGAGGGCTCCTGTTCATAATCAGGCACTCCGTAAATAGTCCTGAATTCCGCAATTCTCTGGCCTGGCAGCATTGTCCGCAAAGCTCTGAGGTCGAAAGTAACCGCTGAATTAGAGTGCATATAAAGAGCAGGATTTTCCTTTGTTCCGTAAAGCTGGCCGTTAATAATGCATCTTTTGTTGTAGTAATTGCTGCCCATATTAAAGTTCGGGCCGTTTGAGATGGGTGTCCAGCAGGTTCCGCTTGTATTTTCGAAGCCGTCGTATATGTGATTTTTGGATGTAACCTGAGAGGCGTCCTCGCCGTCTGGAATGAATACGCCGTCAACAATCTCATTTGAAGGAACAAGCCTGTAGCCGGACTTGCTAGACTGAAGCTTTGTGGTCTTCCGAATATATTCTCCTGATGAAAGGTTTATTGCTCTGCCTATAACACCATTTCCTGTCCCGCTGCCGCTGCCGAGTATATCAGCAAGGCTTATATTTTCTCCATGCCAATAGAAATTTTTGGAGGAATCCATTATCCTCAAGAAGCCCGAAGAGCTTTGGACAATATCGGAGGTTTCGCCTTTTTCGGATATCTTAACCGCTTCACCTTCCTCAAAGAGCCTTGCGCCTTTAGTTCTGTTTTCGATACGCGGGGCCATAGAGCATTTCCCCCTGAACATATGCAGCTCAGAAGAGCCGCCTGAGAATACAGAAACCCCAAACTCTGTTCCCAGATCAATAATTCGTGAAGTTGGAGTATCAGCAATGAAACCGATGCATGTAGAGGGAACCTTAAAATACGCACTTCCTTCAAGCACATTTACCCTCTCTGCATTCTCAATCTCAAATTTCGCCTCGTCTTCGAGCAGAAATTCTACGCCGTTGGATAAAAGTATCTTAGCGAAACCCTCCTCAAGCTGATATTGTTTGGAGGTGCGGAGGTAAATCCCGTTTTCATTCTCCACAGGCCTGCTGCCCTGCCACAAAACATCTGAAGAATCTGCTACCTGAGCAACCTGATGAGGCCTGCTGGGCACATATACATTAACGTAATAAAGCTGATATAGTAGGAAAAGTACGCAGAGCACCGCAGCGGCAAGGGCAGACCTCTCTATCCATCGCACTGCAGTAAAGCGAACCTTACCCGACCTTTTCTGACTGGAATCTAAGGGCTGAACGTTACCCTCCTGCTGCTTTGGAGTGCACGCGCATGGAGCGGTAAGCTCCATCTGCTCAATCTGGCGGCATATCTTATCAAAATCTTCACCTTGAAAGCTCACCGCCTCGCCGCCTACCTTTCCAAGAGCAGTGTTGATTGTGATAAGGTCCAGGTAGAAGCTTCGGGCATCTTCGGAGCTTTCAAGCATACTCTCCAGCTCTGCCTTTTCCTTTGGCGAAAGCCCTGTTTCCACAGAGCCCACCGTAAGCATTCTAAGCCTTATTTTCTGTTTTTCCGTCATTTTGACTCACCCATCACGAATCTGACGCACCTCTGCAGAAGTTCGTGAATTTTATATATCCGGCGGTAAACCTTAGGGGCAGGAAGACCTGTATGCCCTGCGATTTCATTTGCCGTACACTGCTGATTGTATTTCATATCAACAAGTTCTCTGTCTAAGTTGGGCAGCTTGCCAACGCACTCCTGGAGTGCGTCTATCCAGTCGTCAAGATTCTCCGATCTTTTCCTGCTCTGCTCTGAGAGCATACGAATGAGCTTTTCGTTCAGCACCGCCCTGTCGCCCTTTTTCTTGAGGTATTTTAGCACCTGAAATTTGGCTACAGTAAAGGCCCACGGCAGAAACTCTTCGCTGCTGCTGAGCTCTTCAAACTTCTCCATCATCACAATTGAGGCCTCCTGCATAATATCATCGGCCTCCGTACGATTTGGAACCATCGAAAGGATGAAATTATATATCCTGTGATAGTTCGAAGTAAGAAGGTTTACAAACTCTATATTTTTAACTTTATCAAGCATAATCTCTCAATGTTTTATAGCCTGAGAAAGCATATTTTACGGGAAAAAATAAAAAATTTCACTTATAAAGCAAACAAAATTTAAAATCTCTTTTACCTAAAACAATTCAAAAGAAAGGCCGGCAGTTAAAACCGGCCTTCTGATTCGCTTCGGGAATGAATACTTTTTAAAACAAACGAGAATCTTCCTCTTTCCTCTGCTGTTTGTATTTATCAATCCTCTTTCTGCAGACATCAGCATATCCCTGATCGACTTCATAGCCCACATACTTTCGATCTGTTTTCAACGCTGCCAATGCCGTTGTGCCGCTGCCCATGAAGGGGTCCAGTATAATATCCTCCTTATAAGAATACAGCTCTATAAGCCTTCTTGGGAGCTCTTCGGGAAACGGAGCGGGATGACCTACTCTTTTAGCTGATTCGGTATTCATATTCCATACAGATTTAGTCCATTCCATGAAATCTTCTTTGCTTATGGTGTTCTCTTTATCTTTCTTAGGCCTTTTAAAATCGCCTTTAGAAAAGACCAAAATATACTCATGAACATCCCTTAAAACAGGGTTAGAAGCTGATTTCCAACTGCCCCAAGCCATCGAAACTCCCGCTCCTGAGCCTTTGTTCCAGATTATCTCACCCCTCATTTTAAAGCCGATATCAAGCATAATCCGAGATATAAAATCTGACAGCGGGATATACGGCTTTCTGCCGATATTTGCAATATTCACGCAAGCGCGGCCGCCGTTAACCAGAACTCTGTAAGTTTCAGTGTAAACGTTTTTCAGCAAAGCAAGATACTCATCAAGGTCAAGATTATCATCGTAATCTTTAGATACATTGTACGGGGGAGAAGTTATCATCAAATGAAGCGAATTATCAGGAATCTCCTTCATATTTTGTGCATCAGCCTTTATCACTGTATTCAGCAGCTCCGAGGGAAACTCATTATCCGGTTCAGATGCGGAAGATTTGCTGAGATTTGAATAAATCTTGGAATTGTAAAACCCGCTTGAGTCGTGATTTATTCTTTTACTCGTTCCGAAAGAAGACGTTTTTGTACCTGAGCCCATACTATTGATCCTCCCACATATCAAGCCAGCGTTTGTATGCATCGAACTCTAAGTTATTCTTATCCCATTGTACCTGTATTTCAAAAGTATTATCGTGTTCCAGTATTTCATTGAAGGCCTTAGATGATATTTGAACACCCCTTGGATTTGTACCTCTTTTAGGAAACTTTAGATAGTTATTGCATCCCAAATTTCCAAAAACTGATTTTTGAACTTCTACAGGAATATAGTAGAAAGAACCAGCATTATACCAGTTTATTCTGACAAAGATAATATCACAAAAAGGACGATAGCTTTCGCAAAATTCGCTCACTTTATCCCAATCAACAGTCCAAATCAGCTTAAAACCTGACTTCCCTCTGCCTGTTTGTGTTTTTATAGAAATTGGCTTTTTACATACCTCTACATCAACTTCTTTCTGGGTTATTGGGATGTCTGTCTTAACATTATCCCGACCGAATTTGTAAATAAGCATAGCAATGATGATTCGCTCACGCAAAAAACCTACTTCCATCCCAATTTTTCCAGCACTTGAGCATTCCAATTCTGCTAGATGGAACATTGCCGGCAGTTTGCTTTTAATCTTTTCTACAAGAGCTTCATCGGCTCTAATAGATTTTAGAACAGCGTTATCATCCATAAAAACCTTCTAATTTTTATATTATATTCACTTATCTTACCATAGATTAAGAATTAAACAATTGAAAGAGCACTGCTTTCGTAAAGCAGCACTCCATTGATTTGCAGAAGCGAAATTCAAGATTTACCTCATTAATTTGTAAGCGTTTATCAGGCCGTTAGTAGATGCGTCGTGGGAATTGATTTTTTCATCTTCTTTCAGCTCCGGGAGGATTGATTTGGCCAGCTGCTTGCCCAGCTCCACGCCCCACTGATCGAAGCTGAAGATATTCCATATCACGCCTTGAGTGAATATTTTATGTTCATACATAGCAATAAGGCTGCCGAGGGTTCTTGGCGTAATCTTCTTAACGAGAATAGAGTTTGTAGGTTTATTACCTTCAAACACCTTGAACGGCAGGAGCGATTGAATCTGCTCATCTGTTTTGCCTGCATCTTTGAGTTCCTGCCTGACCTGCTCTTTTGTTTTGCCCATCATAAGGGCTTCGGTTTGTGCGAAGAAGTTTGAGAGCAGTTTGCTGTGGTGGTCTGATTCGGGATTGTGTGTTTGTGCAGGGGCTATAAAATCGCATGGTATAAGCTTTGTGCCCTGATGGATAAGCTGATAGAATGCGTGCTGGCCGTTTGTGCCGGGTTCTCCCCATACAATCGGGCCTGTCTGATAATCCACAGGATTGCCGGAACGGTCCACGGATTTGCCGCTGCTTTCCATATTCCCCTGCTGGAAATACGCGCTGAACCGGTGCATATACTGATCGTAAGGCAGGATTGCCTCGGTTTCAGCTTGGAAGAAATTGTTGTACCAGATACCGATAAGGGCAAGTATAACGGGCATATTCTTCTCAAAGGGCTGTGATTTGAAATGGCAGTCCATAGCCTCAGCTCCCTCGAGCAGTGCTGAGAAATTCTCGTATCCGATGGTGCAGGCAATTGAAAGGCCGATAGCAGACCAGAGCGAGTATCTCCCGCCTACCCAGTCCCAGAATACGAACATATTTGAAGGGTCTATGCCGAACTTCTCCACCTCGTTTTGATTTGTTGAAACAGCAGCAAAATGCTTTGCGACTGCTTCTTCACTCCCTGTTTTATCCACAAACCACCTGCGTGCGGTATGTGCGTTTGTCATAGTTTCCTGAGTTGTGAAGGTTTTGGAGGCAATGATAAAGAGGGTGGTTTCCGGATCAATTTTCTTGAGCGTTTCGCATATATGCGACCCATCGACGTTGGAAACAAAATGCGGGGTGATATTTTGCCAGTATGGCCTGAGAGCCTCAGTAACCATAACAGGGCCGAGATCAGAGCCGCCTATTCCTATATTCACAACGTCAGTGATCTGCTTTCCTGTGCAGCCTTTCCACTGTCCGCTGAGCAGTTTATCGCTAAAATCTTTCATCTGCGAACGAACCGCCCTCACCTTCGGCATCACATCCTCACCGTCAACGTAAACTGGCTCATTAGAGCTGTTTCTAAGGGCGGTATGGAGCACGGCTCTGCCTTCAGTTTCGTTTATTTTCTTCCCTGCAAACACCTTTTCAATCGCTTCTTTAAGCCTAGTCTCTCCAGCAAGGTCAATAAGCAGAAATAGTGTTTTCTCGGAGATCCTGTTTTTTGAATAGTCCAGCAGGATATCTTCAAATTTCAAAGAAAACTTTTCAAACCTTTCGGAGTCTTCGCTGAAGAGCTCCTTCATATGAGCGTTTTTCATATCATCAAAATGTGCGTTGAGCTCTTTCCAAGCAGAAGTTTCTGCGGGATTTATTTTATTAAGCATACGATAAAGTCCTGTAATAATATTAGCAATTTAATTCAACTTACCGGAAAGTAAATTATACCTATCAGGGAAAATTTTAAAAGCGTCTGGCTGGGAAACTTTCACAAAAAAAGGCCTGCTCATATAGAGCAGACCTTAGGGTATTTTCAAATATAAATCATTATTATCTTCCGGCACCGCCGAAGGGGTCAAAACCGGCGCCTCCGCCGAACGGATCGAAGCCGCCCTGTCCTTCGCCGCCTCGCTGCATGCCGCGGTTGAATCCGCCTGAGCGGGATTCCTTAACCGTGATATCACGCTCGGCCTTTGCGGTTATCGTTTTGTAGGCCTTTGTCATTGAAGAGCTCCAGTTGCGGTTTCTAATCGGAACAACGTTCACCTGCTGATCCTGAATATATACCATACTCTCATACTGCTTTTCTACGAAGTTTCCAAGCAGAGACCAAGTGCTGGTATCGACAGTGTCCACATAAACAGCGCCTGTTGCATAATCAAACTCTTCAGGTTCAGTTTCTTCTTCCTCCTGCTGATCTCTCTGCCCGGGGCGACGGCGTCTATCGTCCTTCTTCTCTTCAACTAACCTTCCAACGCTCTCTCCCGGTTTAACAAAGAAATCATGCAGATGCCACTGACCGAGCTCAAGCTTTGCAACCTTGCAGAGCACTCCGTTGGTTTTGCCGTCTGAAGGGAATATATACTGATTTTTAAGTATATCGAAGGATTTTGTGGGTTCTGTAAAATCACTCCAGAGAACCACATCATCATTGTATTCGCTGTACTGCTCGCTGAGCCATTCTTTGCCTGCTACAGGATTAAACACTCCGCATCTCATTCTGTATCGATAGGTTTGCCCGGGCGAAACAGAGTCGTCATGCGTCCAAACATTTATAACTCCGGAAAGCTCTTCGAGCTGCTGCCCCTCTTCTATGAGGAGCTTTTGATATTCTTCTTCCAAATCCACCTGCGGCCTTTGCGGAGTTTGCTCTTCCTGTCTTTCATCTCTTCTTCGCGTTCTTCTGTCGCGGTTTGTGTCCGGCTGATTCATACCCGGGTTGAAGCCTGCGCCGCCTCCGCCGCCTCCGCCAAACGGATCAAAGCCTCCGCCTCCGAGATCCTGCGTGTCTCTCTGAGGCCTTCTTCTTCTGTCTTCTCTTTCTTCACTTTCCTCCCTGCGCGATTCTCTGAGCTCTCTGAGCTCTTCGCGTCTTTGCATCTCAAGCTGCTTTTCATATTCATCATATAGCGACGGGGGATACCATTTCTGATCCACGACTGCAATATCGTACATCTGCGGCTGGAGTGCATTTCTCCAAACATCCGAGGTTCTAAACTGCGGCATAAGCACATTAAGCTTATTTGCCGCCTCTACATCGTAAACCTGCTGTATAAGCTCTGCATACTTATCCACCTTAGGCCTTTCGACGGTTTGCCATTCGCTCCAGCCTGAGGCCGTAAGCACCTGCCTCTGCATTTCAATGCCTGCAAAAACAGGACTTGCAAGGGTTTGGTCTCGCCATTCGGCCTTGATGCCGCGTCCTGCGAAAGTTCTTTTAAAGCTTGCAAGCAGCTCTGAAATATCAAACTCTGCCTGAAGGGTAACAACGTCAATATCTCTCGGTTCTACTTCAGCCTGTGAATAATCATTTGCCGGCTCGAGCTTGCTGAGAGGCATAAACCCAACCGTTCGCACCTTCTGTGCTGCAAGATTTGCAAGCTGCGGTATATCAGGCAGTCCATACTCCCTGTCTCCCTGAATTGCATCGAGCTCTGCAGCGGGCACTCCAATGGGCTGGAGGTCGAGCCCGCCTAAGCTGCTGTCCATCATAGATTTGAAATCATCCAGCTTAGCAGAATACTGCGGCTTGGGTTCGGGGGAGGATTCAAGTTTATTCTTAATAGCCTGAGTGTCCTCAAGTATTTCTCTGTCAACGTTTGCAGGGGAAACCTCCTGAGAACCATACTTTACGGCATTAGGCCCCATAATTACAAAATAGAGCAGTACCGCAAGTGAAAACAGCACCGAAACACCCAGCACTATCCAGTGTACAATACGTTCTATAGGACTTTCTTTAGATCTACTCATTATCTCTTCCCGTTAATTCTAAGAGGGTTATTTCGTTTTAATCTTCTTCGCCCTGCATCTTTGTTTTAATGCTTTCAGGGATAATTTCTTCGTAAGCCTTGCGGGCAAAAATATACTCGCATGATGCAGTCCACTGAACTACAGATTTATCGCCGTATCTGTAGTATTCGTGTGCCCTTGCATCACGCAATATCGGCATAGAACTCCAATCGAGTATTGTAATCTGATTGCCCTGATAGGTCTTTTCTTCCTGATTTCCGTCCCAGCCGTAAAACTTATGCATCTTTTCAGAACAGAGCTCTTCAACAAATTCCGGTATTTTGCTCTTCTCTATTACCACTGACACGCTGAAATGTATTACGTCCAGAGTTTCGTTATCGCCCACCCTGTTTGTAACAGAGCTTGCCACAAGAATGGGCTTGTTGTTTTCTGTAACGTAGTAAGGCTCGTCTATAATCTTGGATTTTCCTGCTCCCCTTGAAACGTAGTCAACATTGTCCGCCCTTTTCTGAAATCTCACAGCGAGCAGTCTTTTTAAGGGCGAGGCAAACACGCTCTGGGCATCTGCGTTGGCCGCTTTAACAGACTTAACTACATCCTGATACACCCATAAGGCAACCTGAGAATTCCAGCAGTCCTGAACCGCAATATTCTCCGATACAAACTCGTACTTATGCCAGAAATCGTACCACGGAAAATTCCTCGGGTTCATATAAACCGGGTTGGAAGCAGCTTTGTTTCTGCAGAGGGCTTCAACAATCGGATCCTCGCCTTCTTCACTTCTTGACCTTCTCTCGCGGGCAGCCTTAACATTCTTTATTTCCTGCTCGCTGGGAGCATCAACCCCGCCGGCATTTTCCACCATCTTCTCAACGGCTGTCCTGTACTTTTTAGAGTAGTCCGTAAACAGCTGCCTTGAAGTGTCGTCGGGCTTAGGAAAAATCTGATAGCTTATCAGCTCTCTCATTGTGGTCTGAAGGAACATATTCTCTATAGTTGATGCGTCTTCTTCATGCATATTCTGATAGGAAGCCTCAACCCTATACTGCTCTTCAGAAGGCGTTTGAGAAGCTAATCTGCGAACCTGCGAACCCATTGAAACGCTGTCCTGCATATTGTCTTTCAAAGCAGAATTCGAAAGCCACGTAAGCACGAGTACAACAAGGCCTGCCAATGCGATAGCAGACGGTATTATTATAGTTAAATATCTTTTTAGGAAATTCATTAAATTCTCCAGCTAAGCATCTATTATTCAGCGACCTCTGTCTCAGAGTCGGCTTCGGGGGCATCCTTCCAAAGGAACTTGAACTTCAGCTTGAACCAATGGTCTCTTATAACATACTCTTTCTCGCTGTAGTCGTCGAATTGGATAACGCCGCTCTCGTCTGTCTTTACCACCTTACTCATCTCTTCCCCTGTAACAGGGTCAATGAGAACTGTTTCTTCTTCGAGTATATCTTGGCCGGCCTTTGCCTTGCTTTCTTCGGGGTCTAACCTCTCAACAGTTTTTTCAACGCCGATACCTACAGGCATTTCGCTGCTGTCTGGGGAAACCGGGCCTGTTTCATATTCAAAGTGATTCGAGGATTCCTTCTGGAAGAGCTCTATGTCATACCTTTCGAAAATTTCTTTGAAATTCTCAAGGCGTGTAACAAATCCCCATTTATCCTTGTTATCACCAACGCCGGCAGGGTCCATAATCTTGCCGATTTCGCTGTAAGGGGAATACCCTTCAATCACAACAACAAATCCTGGGCCGTCTTCTTCTGTTTCTTCTTCATCGGTTCTTTGCTCAGTATCCATACCGCCCATTCCGCCGACAGTTCCGCCGCCGCCGAAGGGGTCGAAGCCGCCTCCTCCGCCGCCGCCAAACGGATCGAAGCCGCCTCCTCCGCCAAAGGGGCTGGCAGTTCTGTCTGTTCCGCCTCGCTCGGTCTGCTTTCTTGTCTCAGAAAAAGCGGTTGTTTTTACGCTGTCTGTATAATCTATAACGAGGCTCGATACAAATATCTGCTTTCTTTCAGAACGTGGAGTCTGCTTGACCTTTTCAATGTTGCCGTTTTTGAAAGCCTCATAAAGCTCGGCCTGCTCTGGGTTGTTCTCAGCATTCGGCATACAGAAGCCTATACCCTGAACAACAGAGGGTATAATATCCCTGTTGTCAAAGTAATCCATATACTTTGCTATTTTCTCTTCAAGCTTTTCATCCTTCTGCTTCTGCTCATCGAGTTTGCTGATAGCATCCTGAGCTCTGTCTATTACCGCTTTGACTTCTCTTCTTGTATCCTGATTTGCGCTGTAAGCAATCTTGTCTGCCATGCTTTTCCCGAAGGCTGCAATACAGGCTAAAAGGAAGATAAAAGCTGCTGCATACATATAAACAGACTTCTGCTTCCAAGCCATAGACCTCGCTACGTTTGTAGGCAGAAGATTTGCATTTATCGGGGCTTTACCCAATGCCTGAAGGCCGATTCCGTAAGCCACGCTGTTGTCTAATATGTTTTGGTGGAAGCTTGCCGCAGAAACTCCCGACCCCAGCTTAACCTTCTTGAATTCGGTGGGCATAAACATCTTGATCCCGAGACTCTGCTGGAGATACTTTGCAAGCCCCTGGAGCTTAAAGCCTCCGCCAAGGCCTATCACACGAACAAAATCTACCTTGTGGGCATCAGAATAGTATCCAAGTGATCTCTGTATCTCTTCTGAAAGTTCTGTGTAGGTGCGGCGCATCGCCTGGAATATCTGCTTGGCATACTTGCTGGACTGTGAATTCCTTTTGAGCTTTTCGGCCTTCGCAAAATCAATCTTGAATGCGTCTGCGACAGCTTCTGT
The DNA here is from genome assembly GCF_001997385.1 of Sedimentisphaera cyanobacteriorum. Lineage (NCBI taxonomy): Bacteria > Pseudomonadati > Planctomycetota > Phycisphaerae > Sedimentisphaerales > Sedimentisphaeraceae > Sedimentisphaera > Sedimentisphaera cyanobacteriorum. The sequence goes on from NZ_CP019633.1 coordinate 1,300,044, forward strand.
AAAATCATTGCCGCCCATAGGTATGCATCTTTGCCATACCGAATTTCCGGAACATACCACAAGGTTTGTATTGTCCGTTCCGATATCAAGCAGAACTATAGCCTTGCCTGGATTCTTGAGCACATCAGGGAATTCATAGGCGGCATAGTTATAGATAGCCATCGGAGCCATCTGAACATAATTAACACGAATGCCGGCTTCAGTGTAATGGGAAAGGATAGACTCAACCAGCTCATTCTTGATTGCAAAGATTCCAATAGATGTGTCCGGGGAATCCTCCTCGCTCATCAGCTCGTAATCCCATTCAACTTCGTGTATGTCGAAAGGAATCTGCTGAGCGGCCTCATGCCTTACCAGCTTTGAAAGCTGCTTTTTATCTACAGGAGGAAGCTTTACGAACCTGGCAAAGCTTGTCTGCCCGGGTACTGATATCGCCACCTCTTCACCTCGAAGATCGTGCTTTGAGGCGAATTTCTTTATCGTTTCTGCCGCATACTGCTCTTTCTGCTCTTCGCCCACTTCAGGAGCGCTGAGCAGCTGCCTGTGCTCGATGAGTTCTGATTCAAGAACCTCAACGGTTTCGCCGTCTAACCTGAGATGCAGTGCCCTCAAGGCTCGACTGCCCACATCTAAAGCCCATACGTATTCGCTGCCAGATGCCATATATCACAGTCTCCTTGCCCGCCCTGAAAAAGCAGGGCTTGTTTTTGGTTACAATTTTTATATCTTCTGGAGTATGGTAACATTTTATATAACTACGCTGGGATGTAAAGTAAACCAGTACGAAAGTCAGCAAATTAGGCAATTTTTGCGGTCAAAAGGGCTCAGTCAGACGTTCAAACCCGATAATGCCGACATTGCTGTGGTGAGAACCTGCTGCATAACCAAAAACGCCTCATCCAAGAGCAGGCAGGCGATAAAGCGAATACACAAAGCCAACCCCGAATGCGTTATTATTGCCAACGGATGCCTTATAGATTCAAAAACTGAAGAGAAACCTGAGGAATTGAATAATCTTATTTTCCAAAGAAAAAATTATCCGCTTGAGCAGGTTTTAGAGCAGGTTTACGGAAAACTGAAAACAGACGAAAAAATTTTTGATATAGGGCTGAAAAACTACGGCCTGCAGACAAGGGCTTTTCTGAAAGTACAGGACGGCTGCGACGGCTTCTGCAGCTACTGCATAATACCGAAAATCAGGACTGAAATTTCATCAAAACCTTTAGACAATATCTTGAAAGAGTCTCGGGAGCTTGTGAATTCCGGACACAAGGAGATTGTGCTTACCGGTGTGTTCCTCGGGGCGTACGGGAAAGAAACCGTAAAGAGAAACCGTTGGAACGAGAGGGTAAACCGTGAATTTCTGGAGCTCGTGGATTCAGTTGCGCAGACCCCAGGGCTGGAAAGGCTCAGGCTCAGCTCTGTAGAGCCGGGCGATATAAGCGAAGAGCTGATGGAGATTTATAAGTGCCGCGGAAACCTTGCCCCGCATTTCCATATCTCGCTTCAGTCCGGCAGCAGCCGGGTCTTGAAGCTTATGAACAGGCAGTACAGCAGCGAAACCTTCCGGCATAAGATTGATCTAATAAAATCAAGCCTGCATAAGCCGGCAGTTACTACTGATTTGATTGCAGGTTTTCCGGGAGAAACTGAGGCGGATTTTGAGGATTCTTTAGCGATGTGCAGATATTGCGGCTTCTCGAAAATGCACGTTTTCAGCTATTCCTCGCGTTCTGGAACAGGCGCTGCAAATATGAAGGGCCATCTGCCCGCCGGGGTAATTAAGCAAAGAGCAGCGAAGCTCTCACAAACAGGCGATAAGCTTGCTGAGGAATTCCGGGATTCTCTTGTCGGAGAAGAAGCGGGAGTAATAATCGAAGATCAGGAAAACCAGAGCGGCAAGTGCGAGAGATATCTCGACATAAAACTCACTGAAGGCTGCTTTGAGAGAGGCAAGCTGGTGCGTTCAGAAATCCTGCCCGGCGGGAAAGAGGCAAAACCGCTCTTCGAATGAAAATAATCTTGCATGATCAATTAACGCAAACCTAGAGGACGCACCCTTTTATTCCGCTCCACAGAACTTAACCCAATTCAATCTATACGAACAACATAAGGATCTCGTTTATAGGTCAAAGTTAAAAGTACCAACAGCTCGGTGGAAATCGGACAGTGCTGTATAATAATCCCACCCGGCTTGTGCCCTGTTGCCTTCAGCCCTGACCAGGGCGGTACGGGCGTCGAGCAGATCGTTAGTGGTGGATTGTCCGACCTGATATCTTTCCTGTGTAAGTCTCATACCTTCCTGTGCTTCTTCTACAATAGTTTTTGTAGCTTCCAGTGCCTGATATGCCTCTTTCAGTTTTGCAAAGTCATTCCAAACCTGCTGTTTAACTTCGAGAATCAGGTTTTGCAGAAGCGCCTCTTGCTCGGAAAGCTGAGCCTTAGCATGCCTGACATTGTTGTCTCTGGCAAAGCCGTCAAAAAGCGGCAGTTCTACGAAGATTCCGACCATCCAGCTGTCATCATTCGGGAAAAAACCGTCGTCCTGTCGGCCGTAGCTTGCCCTTGCCGAAACATCCGGACCGTATTCACTTTTTGCTGCCTTAATATTACTCTTTGCTGCTGATATCCTGTTTAAGGCTGCTTTTAGTTCGGGACGCAGATATACGGCTTTCTGTAATGCTGAATAAAGACGTTTTTTCGTAGGCTCCTGAAAAGCTGGGTGCTGATCATTGATACTTACAGGTATTTCAGCAGGTAAACCCATTGACCTGTTTAGTTGTCCCTGTGCTATTCGAATCATTTTTTGTGTCCGCACAAGCGACAGATTAGCCTCTGAAACATCAACCTTTACTCGTAAGACTTCTGCCTGGGGGATCTGGCCTGCGCTGCGACGCTTTTGGGCGATTTCCAGATGATTTTCAGCTTTTCTTAGGTTTTGCTTCGCAATCTGATTGGCATCCTGTGCTGCCAGATAGCCGTAATATGCCCTGTGGACATTCTGGATAATATCCTGGCGAATTTCTCTGGCGGTTTGCTCGCTTGCCTGCTGCCGAAATAAAGCAGACATGAGTTCGGCTCGACGTTTTCCGCTGTCATATAAACTATAGCGAAGATTTAAACTTGCCGTCCAGTCCTCGGTTGGTCCGACGGTGCTTGACATGCCTGGCCTGGTAACCCCCTCCGGCAGGAATATATGTCTTTCCCATCGGCTGTAACCGCCGGTCGCGTCAATCTGGGGGTAATAGGATGAACGTCTCAGGCCGACAATAGCTTTTGCTGCCGCAACACCTTCTGATGCCGCACGCTGAAGAGGATTTTTATCCAGCGCTATCGCCACACACTGATTAGTCGCCCCTGAAAAAGTTTTAAATTTTCCTTAAATTCTTTTCTGATAATGGTTTATATGATTGAAAAGCTTTCGAGATATGGTATAATATTGCAAGTGTTTATCTTACATCTATCAAAACATTGCAATATTGGGACAAAATAATGAAGGCAAAAAACAATAAAGCAGGCTTACTCTTTCAGCAGCCATTAAAACCTCTTGTAAATCCTGATCACTCTTTAGTCCAACTCTCAGAGGTTGTCAACTGGTCTCGCTTTGAAGAGAAGTTTGGCAGTTTATACAGTCCTGATTCAGGCAGGCCGGCCAAGCCGATTCGCCTGATGGTCGGCCTTCAGTATCTCAAGTACACTTTCAATCTCAGCGATGAAGCAATCGTTGCCGGCTGGGTTGAGAATCCTTACTGGCAGTATTTCTGCGGCGAAAGATACTTCCAGTACGAGCCTCCTATTGATCCAACCAGTATGACTAAGTGGCGTAATAAGGTAAAATCTGATGGTCTTGAAGAGCTGCTCGAAGAAACTATCAAAGCCGGCTTGAAGCTTAAGGTTATCAAAAAGAACGATTTCAACAAGCTCGTTGCAGATACAACCGTTCAGCAGAAGAACATCACTTATCCGACCGACGCAAAACTCTGCCACAAACTGCGCATTAAGCTTGTAGATCTTGCAAAAGCATCAAAACTCCAACTTCGCCAAAGCTACGAAAGGGTTGGAAAAAGGGCGTATGTAATGCAGGGCAGGTATCGACGTGCAAGACAGTTCAAAAGAGCTAAAAAAGAAGTGAAGAAATTAAGGAACTACCTGCGGCGAATTACGAAAGAGGTCGAGCGGAATATAGCAGGCAATGAGCAGTTAAGAATAATTTTTGATACATTGCTTCAAGCCGCTAAGAAGCTTTTAGCCCAGACAAAGAAAAGCAAAAATAAGCTCTACAGTATTCACGAACCTCACGTCTGCTGCATTGGGAAAGGCAAAAGCCACAAGAAATATGAGTTTGGAAATAAGGTTGGAATTGTAACTACTGCCAAGAATAATTTTATCGTAGGAGCGTTGGGCTTTGAAGGAAACCCTTATGATGGCCATACTCTTCGGGCTAATCTGAAGCAGACAATGAATTTAATCGGGAGAGAAAAGCTTGGAGATGTTTATGTTGATGGAGGATACAAGAAACATGGCTGCGAAGATATTGGAAATGTTGAAATTGTAGAAAAGGGCTGGCGAAAAAAGAAACGAAGTATCAAGAGGTGGATTAAGAGAAGATCGAGCATAGAACCAACGATAGGCCACCTCAAAGAAGACAACAGGTTGGGAAGAAACTTCTTGAAAGGTGTAGAAGGGGACAAAATGAACGCCCTCGGCAGCGCTTTTGGGTACAATATGCGTAAACTTCTAAAGAAGTTTACTTTTGCCTATATTTTTATGCTTAAAATTATTGAATTTTACAGAAATTTGGCAATGAAAAGCAAATTAAAGACTCGATTAGCCTGATATATTTTTTTAGTTTCCCCAAAATCATTGATTTTTCAGGAACGACTAAATATATAGGAGAAAATGCCGTTGTTATTCTTAATGAATTTGGGCAAGTTGTAACAACATGGGCTACTTCTTCAAGTGCTTGGAGGTAATATAAGATGGCAAATGTAAATATAATAGGTACAACTGGTGACAGTATCAATATGTTGATTTCCAGACGAACTTATCCGCAGGAGCAGGATAAATGGGATGGAAATTGGCTGAACACTCAAATTAAGATTAAAGTTGGGAGTTTCTCAGGGAAAACAGACGCATTATTGAGAAGCGATGAGTTTGAACAATTATCAAAAGCAATTGAACAGTTTCTTTATAAAAAAGTGGAGTCTGTAACATTTTCGCCTATGGAACCCTGGATATGTTTTAGGGCAACAAAAAACCGAAAACAGAATATTGAGTTTGCTGGAGAGGTCACAGACCGTCTTGGAACTGGAAATATTCTAAAATTTCAACTTGAACTATCTCTGCCCGATCTTAAAAAAATACTTGAAGAGATAAATGCTGTACTACATGATTTTCCAGTAAAGCAGTAAAGGAATATTATGATAGGACATTACAAATGACACTTTGGGCTGTAGCTCTCCCATAGAATTGAACACTTTAAATTAGACGGTTCCTGAATAATATAAACCAACTCAAATATTTAGAAAGGAACTTAAAATGCGAAGATCGAGGTTTAGTGAAAGCCAGATACTTTCGATTCTCAAGGAGTCAGAAGCCGGTTTAGAGGTCAGTGATTTGACCAGTAAATACGGCATATCCCGTGCCACATTTTACAACTGGAAGAGCAAGTATTCTGGTATTGGCGGCAGTGAGATAAGGCGTTTACGCGAGTTAGAGCGAGAGAACGGCAAGCTCAAAAAGATGTATGCGGACTTATCATTAGAGAATAACGTTCTCAAGGATTTAATAGAAAAAAACTTCTAAAGCCTGCCGAGCGAAAGGATTTTGCCAGGCAGGCACATTCTAAGGGCTTATGCGTGCAATCATCTTGTAAAGCAGCAGGCATCAGCCGGGGCAGTTTTTACTATACTCCTTCAAGAAACGATGATGCTGAGGTAAAAAGACAGATAGAGCTGGTAATAGATTCCCGTCCTCGACGCGGATTTCCAAAGATATTCGACAGTATCCGCCGCAAGGGATATAGCTGGAATCACAAAAAGGTTTATCGTGTTTATAAGGAAAATGAATTTCAGCTTAACAACCGTAAAAAGAATTTGATAAGGCAAATAGAGCGTAAACCTATGCCAGAAGCCACGAGAGCTAATGAGATATGGAGTATTGATTTTATGAGCGATAGTTTGAGTAATGGTCGGCCATTCAGGGCTTTCAACGTTATCGATGAGTTTAACCGTGAGGCATTGGATATTGAGATCGACACGAGCTTACCTTCGCTTCGCATAATTCGTAGCCTTGAATTAATAGGCTCTGATCGGGGTTTCCCCGCTTTATTCGCAGCGATAATGGGCCGGAATTTAGGAGCCTTCAATTTCGCAGGTTCTGCTGCCGAAACAGAATCAGGCACCGCCGTATAGAAGCAGGCAAGCCTCAGCAAAACAGTTTTATTGAACGATTCAATCGGAGTTATCGAGAGGATATACTTGATATGTACAGTTTTAAGAATTTATCAGAAGCTCGTAATTTAACTTTAGATTGGCTTATAGAATATAATTATGAGCGTGGGCACGAATCACTGGGAGGGAAAGCTCCTGTAGAGTATGTCCGCAGTTTTTTGCCTTTCACCCCTCAAAATAATTCTGAAGGGGCAAAAGGAAAAAACTGCTGTTTGAAGGAATTTGTCTAATTATTACTGTTCAAAGACAGGGGAGAGGCACACTATTAACGGACAATGGATGTTTGCTGCAGCAATGGCTTCGGCAATACTTACTTATGTAGTGGTTTCTCTGCTTACCTGCAAACAGAATTTCAACCTCGAAAAAATGCTCCATAGAGGAAAATATAAAATAGAAGGAGAAGAAGACACAAGAGAAAAACCTAAACGAGGCCTGAGCATCTTCGGGGTTACAGAAGAGTTTTCCAAGAGCGATAAATTTATTTACTTTATAACAATCTTCTGGTCTCTGGGCTGGATGGCGGTGTTTTTAATTGGAACAGCGTATGCTTTGATCTCCGGGGATACAACAACCATGGGATGGGCGAAATTCTGGCAGCTTCAGTTCTGGATATTAATAGCAGTTTCTGTAGTTGTTAGTATATGGCTCCTGATAGGCGGAATAAAAAATATGATAGAAATGTTCGTTGACCTGAAAACACTAAAGAGAAACGAATTGGATGACGGTAGAGTCGTGGGGAGTCATAATTTAAGCGATGAAAAAACCAGCCCGGATGGGGACGAATAAAATCAGGCTTAATAATTAGACGCCTGTGAGAAAAATATTGATTTAGCACGGACGACTATACTTTATAATAAAAGAGCTCCGCTGAACACAGAGAATCAGCTTGGTTGATTTTAAGCAGCGTGAAGCAGCGAACAGCTTTAATGTGCTGATTACGGCCTTTTATTATTTGAGTTCTAATTTCGACGAAAGAAAAAGTTTAAAATGAAAAAGATATTGGGTTTTATTATAATGGCCTCTTTACTTTTATTCGGCAATTCATGCAGTAAATTAGATATATCTGCAAATAAAGAAAAAACATATTCAGTTAAACGCATCAATGAGCCATTGGAAATTGATGCAAAATGGAACAAGCCTTTTTGGCAGAACATTGACCCGCTTACAGTTGCGCAGTATATGGGGGATAAGCCTGAGTTTATACCAAAAGTGAAGGCAAAGCTTGCTTATGACCAAGAAAACATATACGTCATATTCAAAGTTGACGACAGATACGTTAAAGCTGAAGCTGAAGGCTATAATTCACCTGTGTGTCTTGACAGCTGCGTTGAGTTCTTTTTCACTCCAAGCGATAATATCAAGGACGGTTATTTCAATCTGGAAACTAACTGCGCAGGCACAATACTGATGTACCACCAGCTCGAACGGGGCGTAGAAGCAAAACCAATGAGCGAAGCAAAGCTCGACCAGATAGAAATAGCTCACTCAATTCCGGGCTTAGTAAAGGAAGAGATAAAAAAGCCCTTAACATGGACATTGGAATATCGTCTGCCTTTAAGCATCTTGGAAAGCCGTTCAGCATTAACCAAGCCGGCATCAGGTACAATATGGAAAGCTAACTTCTACAAATGCGCTGATAACACTTCTAATCCGCACTGGCTGACATGGTCATTCGTTGATAAGCCATACCCAGACTTCCATAGGCCTGAATTCTTTGGAACGCTGATTTTTGAGTAAGCTTTGACTGCTGTCTGCGGTATTAATTTACAAGTTAGGCTCTGCTTCGCTTAAATCCTAACTTGTTTGAATGGGGATTATTCGAGCTGAATTAGATCATTAGCCCCCAATGTGGGTATTCTTAAAATGAAGCGGAGAGCTTCCATGAAACTTTTTGAAGTTTCTTGAGAAATGGTACGGGTCTTCAAATCCTACTTCATAGCCCACCTCACGAATTGTCAAGTTTGTCGTTAATAATATGCTTGCGGCCTTGTTGAGCTTCAGCCTCATTATGTATTCTTGAGGCGTGATATTTGAATACCTCTTAAACAATCTTGACATATATCTTATGTTAACCGAGCACGCCTCTGCAACATCCATAGGCGAAATGATTTCAGAGAATTTTCCGTCAATGTACTTTTTGCACTTCCTGTATTTTTCAAGTGATAAGGTATGATTGTTTTCAGAGGGCGAAAGGCTTAATGTTTGCTCAAGAATAACAGCCTCAAGATACAAAGAGCACAGTCTTGAGGAAAGTTCCATCTCCTCTAAACCCTTTTCAAGGATCACTTCAGTTAGAAAATCAATTCGCGAAAAGTTAGTAACTTGAACTACTTTGCCATTGCCCAACCCCGCAGTTTCGAAAAGTTTACTTGCGTAAGTGCCAGTGAATGCAAGAAAGATATGCTCCATCGGGTCATCCTTATTGCACCTGTAGTGGTGAGGTGTACCAGGAGCAAAAGCCCCTATCGTACCCTTTTTGAGTTTATAATCTTGCGTATCAATTTCAAAAAAACATTCGCCCTTCGTTGGTATCTCAAGAACATAATACGGGTAGGTTCTTCTCTGTATCTCAAAATCCGGAGCGCATTCTTCGTATCCGCCAAAGACAACAGCGAGCTTTTCTTTTGTATCCGGCTTGGTGTCAAAAAAGAAATATTTCGATTTCTCATCATTGACACTTCCCTCAAGGGCAAGATGCGTCTTCTTTTCTATTTGCTCTTTCTGTTTCACCGCTTTCTCCCAAAGTTACTTATATCCATTATTATGTTACTTGGCTCTATGGAAGTCAAGGATAATTATGGGATAATCAAAAAGCGAATTGCAATACTGAAAACAGAAAGCGCATTATGATATTCAGCGAAAAATTTAAAACAAAAACAGAGTATGTCCGCCTTGTCGGCGACGAAAGAAGAACCGGAGAAACCCTTGCAGATGTTTCAAGAAGCTGGCAGGGAAAAGGAGAACGGTTTCTTTTTGTAAGCCCTCATGACGATGATGTTTTATTGGGTGCAGGGCTTTTTATGCAGCTTGCTGTTAAAGAAAACGTGCCTGTATATATAATGGTCGTTACAGACGGTTCAATGGGTTATTGCGATGAGAATGAGAAAAATTCGATTGCTGAGCTCAGAAAACAAGAGACCTATGAATGCTATATGTCTCTTGGCATACCTCGCGAGAATATAATCTGGCTTGGCTTTCAGGACTGTCGATTAAACAGCTGTCAGGGACGAAGGTTTGATGAGGGCGAGATGTCGCTTAAAGGGGCAGAAGGCCTTCAGAATTCATTCACCTATTGGATTAGAAACATAGCGCCCACCCAGTGTTTCCTGCCTACCTCAAGTGATATACATCCAGACCACAAGATCGTACATCAAGAGTTTTTGATAAGCCTGTTTCATGCAGCAGGCGATATATGGCCTGAGCTTGGCAAGCCTATATCAAAGGTTCCTTATGTCCATGAGATGGGTGTGTACTGCGACTTCCCTGAACCGCCCCATTTACGGGTTAAGGCGCCGTTTTCACTGCTTGAAAAAAAGCTGCAGGCAGTGGAAATGTTCAAATCACAAAAGCAGATCAGCTCACTCATTGAGATAGCCGAAAATTCAGGCCCTTATGAATACCTGCGAGAATTAAAGTATAAGCTTTATCATCCTGAAGCCTATTATGCGATGTTTGAACGCAGCCATCATTATTATCTGCAGAGGCAGAGATGAGCATGAAAGACATTCTATACTTAGGCGATACCGACCTCCGGCAGCAGGGAGGATACCTTGCAGGGATTATGTCTTACAGCGGCATGAGTTTTGATTACCTCGCATCCAACTTACCTTTTGATGAGAATCTGCTGAAAAACAGCTACAAAGCTGTTGTGATAAGCGATTATCCTTCTTCAAATTTTACAGCAAGCCAGTTAGAGCAGTTAGCGGCGAAGGTAAAGCAGGGAACGGGCTTGATAATGATAGGAGGATGGGAGTCGTTTCAGGGGCTGGAAGGCAATTACAGCGACACTGCCCTTGCAGAAATTCTGCCTGTCAGTATTTCAGAAAATGATGACAGGATGAATTGCTCCTCGCCCCTGCTGATATCAAGAGAATCCCTGCACCCTGCAGTTTCTGAGCTGCCCTTTGACAAGCAAACTCCTGTGATAGGCGGGCTCAACAAAGTTACGCCCAAGCCGAATTCTGATGTAATCCTGAAAGCTGTAAAGTTTTCGGCGGGCAAGACAGAATCCTCCTCATATAACTTCAGTGAAGAAAAAAGCTATCCGCTTCTTATTACTGGCTCCAGCGGGAGCAGCCGAACAGCTGCCTTTACCTCTGATGTTGCGCCGCATTGGGCAGGGCAGCTGCTTGACTGGGGCGAAACCCGAATACATGCGCAGGCAGAAGGCGCAGAAGCTATTGAAGTTGGCAATTATTACGCTCAGTTTTTCAGAAATATTCTTAAATGGTTAATGAAAGAAATATAATAAGCAAGGGACAATTATGGCAAAAGGCAATGCAATTATAGGCCAGTCCGGCGGGCCGACATCAGTTATAAATGCATCTCTTTCAGGCGTAATAGAAAACGCTTTGAAATCTGAAAATATTGATAACGTTTATGGGATGCGTTATGGGATAGAAGGTTTTATGGCTGGAGATATAATCGATCTTGGAGCTGAATCTAAAAGCTCAATCAAAGCTCTCAAAAACACCCCTTCAAGCGCTTTAGGCTCGTGCAGATACAAACTCAAAGATGAGGATATTCCGCAGATCATTGAAATTTTTGCTAAATACAACATACGTTTTATGTTCCTGATCGGCGGTAATGATACAATGGACACGATCCATCGCATCGAAGCTTACGCAAAGTCCAGCGGCTATGAAATAATTGCTGTGGGCATCCCGAAGACTGTAGATAATGATCTGTTCGGGACAGACCATACACCTGGATTCCCTTCAGCGGCAAGGTATATGGCACTTTCTGTAATGCAGGCGGGCATTCTTGCAAGAGATATGAAAAATGTTGACCAGTTCGTTGTGTACCAATGTATCGGAAGAGAAGCAGGCTGGCTTGTCGGAGCCAGCGGGGCAGGGAAGAGAAAAGAATTTGATGCTCCTCATATAATGTGCTTTCCTGAACGCCCTTTTGACAAGGCAAAATTTCTGGCAGATGTAAAGAGATGCTATGACCAGTACGGCTTTGTCTCCATCGTTTGCGGCGAAGGGATCGCTTATGCAGACGGCACACCCGTATCAGACTCAGATACGAAAGATAGATTCAATAATGTTGAGTTCGGTGCAATGGGCGGAACAAGTGCAGCAATGGCCCTGCACCAAATGACTGCAAACGAGTTTGGGTTCAGAGGAGAATTCCAGATCACAGAATCTTTGCCGATGTGCGCTGCGGACAGAGCAGCATCGCTTGATATTGAAGAGGCTTACATTTGCGGAAGAGATGCTGTTCAGCTAGCAGAAAAAGGCGTTACGGGTGTTATGGTTACTATTGAAAGATACGGCGATGTTTTCAATTATCACTCCAAGACCTCTACCGCTCCATTGTCAGAAGTTGCCGTGAGTGCAAAGCCTATGCCCGATGAATTTATCAATCCTGAAGGAAATTTTGTAACAGATGCCTTCTTTGAATACTTAACACCTCTTATCGGCGAGATGCCAAAGTATGCAGCTTTAAACTATAAACCAGTTCCATTAATGGCTTGAAAGGAAAAATAAAATGAATTATCAATCAAAATACGACCAGTTTGCATTGTGCCGTGAGATGCTTCAAACGCCTGATATTATCAGAAATTTTTCATTATTAGGCTGTTCGGAGCTTGTAAATTCTATAAAACAAATCGGGAGCCTTTTTCTTACAGGTGAGGGTTCAAGCCGAATATTCCCTGCCAAAAATGCTATATATAATGCTATGGCTCAGGGCTCTGCATTAAAGCTTGCCACTGAAGGCGCAAGACAGGCAAGTGAATATGACCTCTCAAAAAGTATAGTGTTTGGAGCCTCTAACAGCGGCTCTACAAAAGAAGTTATTTGTCTTATAAACCAGCTTAAAGAAAAGGGACATATAAACTGCTATGGTCTTACCGCAAGAAAGAACACAAAACTTTCCGAAATCTGCGACGACACGTTTGTTTTGAGCTGCGGTTGGGAGGAAGCAGTTGCTGCAACTAAAAGCGTAGCTGAACAGGCACTGTTCTATCAGGAGCTTATCCGGCAGGTGGAAGGAAGCAGCATTTCCCCCCTGCTCTCAGAACTTGCACACTCTGTGCAGGATGTTCTTCAAGTTGATGTACCAAGCGAGATTACTGATTCGATTGCAAATGCCGAGACGATCTATTTTGCCGGCAGAAATGACGGAGTTGCAGAAGAGCTTACGCTCAAAACAAACGAGATTACAAGAAAGAAAAGCGACTACCTTGAGGGAACTTATGCCGTCCATGGAATCGAGGAAGTATTGAATAAGGATGATGCTGTTATCCTTATGAACCCCTTTAAGCCAGAGCTTGAAAAGATCAAAGAAACGCTTGCAGACGGTGTTGGGCTTAATGTTATAGCAGTTTCAGATGAACAAACAATATTCCCGACTATCAAGGTTTCGCCGGTGCAGGGAGTAGAAGGATATACGTATCTTGCAGCTGGCTGGAACATTCTTGTCGAAGTTGGCGTGAGGCTTGGGATAGAACTTGATAAAGCTGAAAGAGCACGAAAAGTGGGCAATGAAATCGTAGGCTGAAGCTAAAAACTCCCCTGAAAGCAGATCTGCCATAACTTTATAAGTTTTGGGAGATCTGCTTTTTTTTGTGGGATATATTGCTCTGCAAAATTTGGGCGTGCCCTAAAAAACTGGCAATCTCGAAGGGATTCTCAGCATATCTCCCTGCGGCGAAACCGAACGCTTAAGCTGCCAATAACCCTGCTGAGGCAAAATTAAATGTATACAAAGCTCTAAATTACTTATTTTATCCGACAGAAAAATATCATTAACTTTTAATCATATCCAATAGAACGCTTTTCAATCCTATATTTTAACAGAATCCCGCCAAAAACAGCTTTATTGCCCGCAGAGAAGCGATATAATAGCATCCTGCTTGAAATAAAAATTAAAAAGCTCTTTCTTAATGAAAAGAAAGCTTCAAATGAAAATAACACCTTACGGCAAAAAATTAGACATAGACGGGCTTATGGAATCTCTGCGTATATCTTTCGATAACTATAAGATTCCCATCGTAACACTTATAGCGGTTCAGGAGAAAGACCCGTTCAAGGTGCTTATCTCCACCATGCTATCTTCGAGAACGAAAGACCAGACAACAGCAGCTGCATCAAAAAGGCTTTACGAAAAAGCAGGAACCCCGGAAAAGCTTGCAGGACTGGCTGTTGCAGATATCGAGAAACTCATCTATCCGGTAGGCTTCTGGCGTACAAAGGCCCCTCGAATAAAATCCGCCGCAAAAAAACTTATAGAAAGCTTTGATGGACAGGTTCCTCAGAGCCTCGAGGAGCTGATGAGCTTTGAAGGGGTGGGCAGGAAAACGGCAAATCTTGTGCTCGGCGAGGCATTCCGCAAAGAGGCAATATGCGTTGATGTGCATGTGCACCGAATATCAAACCGTCTCGGGATTATCGAGACAAAAACCCCATACGAAACAGAGCAGATGCTTGAAGAGGTGCTGCCCAGAAAGCATTGGATAAGGTACAACACCTATATCGTTGCACACGGCCAGCAGATATGCAAACCACTCTCGCCTCTTTGCTCTCAGTGTCCTATAACTTCCTACTGCAAACAGATAGGGGTTGAAAAAAGACGGTAAAACGTTAAACTTCTCGTTTGTTTTGTGAAGATTTTCAGGTTCGGCAAATGGAAAAAAGCTTCAAAGTTATAAAAGGTGATATAACACAACAGAAGACTGATGCTGTAGTAAACGCAGCAAATAAGACCCTGCTCGGGGGCGGCGGTGTTGACGGGGCAATTCACAAGGCCGCAGGCCCGATGCTTCTTGCCAAATGTGTTACTCTCGGCGGCTGCAAAACCGGCGAGGCCAAAATAACACCGGGATACAACCTGCCCGCTGAATACGTAATTCATACTGTAGGGCCTGTATGGAGAGGCGGAGACTACAACGAGCATCAGCTCCTTGCAGACTGCTACAAAAACTCCCTCAGGCTTGCAGAAGAATACAGGCTCAGTTCTGTAAGCTTTCCTTCGATTAGCACAGGTGCATACCGCTTCCCCCTGCCCGAGGCAGCGAAGATTGCAGTAAGAGAGATTGGTAAGTTTCTTCAAACTTCAAAAAACGTAAAGGAAATTTATATGGTTGCATTCTCTGATTCTGCATACCTAACCTATAAACACGCACCAAAAGAATAAACTCTTAAGCACGATCACCTTCTAATAAACAGTTTTTTATGGCTCTATGAGTCAATCAGCAACTTTTTCATAATTTTATTTAGAATTGGTTTGACTTAGCTTCTCAATTCTATAGAATTCCACGTTCCTTGTCAGCGAAGGCTGTCGAGGAGTTCTTTAACAACTTAACAGGGTACAGACCAGAATCGTTAGGAGTGCTTTAATTTTTGCGGCTCGCACCGCATAATTAAGGCTTAAATAATAACACAGGTGTGTTATAAATCATACTCCTTGCGAGAAACTGGAGTGTGAAGCATCCGTAAAAAAGAAATCACACAAATCGCTTAAACAGTAGATTTATGAGATAAGGATTTAAATTGAAGAGTTTGATCCTGGCTCAGAACGAACGCTGGCGGCGTGGTTAAGACATGCAAGTCGCACGAGCCTTTCATGGCTAGTGGCGAAAGGATGAGTAACGGATAGGTAACGTACCCGATGCACAGGTATAGCGTCGAGAGCTTGCTCTCTACCGAAAGGGGCGGTAATACCTGATAACATTGCCAGCTGCAGGGCAGGCAATCAAAGATTTATCGGCATCGGAGCGGCCTATTCCCTATCAGTTAGTTGGTGAGGTAACGGCTCACCAAGGCAACGACGGGTAGCGGGACTGAGAGGTTGGTCCGCCATATCGGGACTGAGACACTGCCCGGACCTCCACGGAGGGCTGCAGTAACGAATCTTGGGCAATGATCGAAAGATTGACCCAGCGACGCCGCGTGCAGGAAGAAGCCCCTCGGGGTGTAAACTGCTGTCAAGAGCAAGTAAGCGCAAGCAGAACTACTCTAAAGGAAGTCACGGCTAACTTCGTGCCAGCAGCCGCGGTAATACGAAGGTGGCGAGCGTTGTTCGGAATCACTGGGCTTAAAGCGTACGCAGGCGGTTTTCTAAGCGTTCTCTGAAATCCCCCGGCTCAACCGGGGAATTGGGGGGCGAACTGGAAAACTTGAGGCATACAGGGGCGGGTGGAACTCTTCGTGGAGCGGTGGAATGCGTAGATATGAAGAGGAACGCCAGAGGTGAAAACGGCCCGCTGGGTATGACCTGACGCTGAGGTACGAAAGCATGGGTAGCGAACGGGATTAGATACCCCGGTAGTCCATGCCGTAAACGATGTGCACTGGTTCGCAGTAATTCTGACATTATTGCGGGCGTAGCAAAAGTGTTAAGTGCACCGCCTGGGGAGTACGGTCGCAAGGCTAAAACTCAAAGGAATTGACGGGGGCTCACACAAGCGGTGGAGCATGTGGATTAATTCGAAGCAACGCGCAGAACCTTACCTGGGTTTGACATGTTTGGATGCCTTCCTGGAAACAGGACCGGGCTGCTCTCTTCGGAGAGTGAAACTTACACAGGTGCTGCATGGCTGTCGTCAGCTCGTGTCGTGAGATGTTGGGTTAAGTCCTTGAACGAGCGAAACCCTTGCCGTTAGTTGCCAGCAGGTTAAGCTGGGGACTCTAACGGGACTGCCGGTGTTAAACCGGAGGAAGGCGGGGATGACGTCAAGTCCTCATGGCCTTTATGCCCAGGGCTTCACACGTGCTACAATGGCAGATACAGATCGACGCAAAGCCGTGAGGTTGAGCAAATCGCACAAAGTCTGCCTCAGTTCGGATTGTTCTCTGGCAACTCGAGAACATGAAGTTGGAATCGCTAGTAATCGCGTATCAGCAATGACGCGGTGAATATGTTCCTGAGCCTTGTACACACCGCCCGTCAAGTCATGGAAATCGGGAGCACCCGAAGTCGGCTTGTCAACTCTTCGGAGAGACGGCTGCCTACGGTGAACTCGGTAACTGGGACTAAGTCGTAACAAGGTAGCCGTAGGGGAACCTGCGGCTGGATCACCTCCTTTCTAAGGGATGAAAAACTAAGCAGTAAGGCAATTAGGCCAAAATTTTAGCTGCTTAGCCTTTTACGTCAGACTCCTTAACGATTCAGTGCCCTGATAAGAAATTTAAAGCTCGGTGAGTAATATCGCCGAGCTTTTTTTAATGCCCACAGGCTTGGCCGCATTATAAACGCAGCTCGGAAAAAAAATCTCGCAGATTTATGCCGCATCAAAGTTTATTATCCACAGATGACACGGATCGCACAGATAATTTTATGAATGTAAATCATTGCTATAAAATATCTTACAAAAATCTTCGTGTCCTTCGCTCCCTTAGTGGTTTAAACCAATCCCACAAAGTTTAAACAAATTCCCCGCCCAAAAATCCTTTCGATCCTGTCTAAAGATCGAGTTTTTCATTGTCAAGAGCTTATAAAAATTTATCGCCGAAATCATCATAGCTTAGACAATCTGCTTGGGGTATATGTTGTATTTTTTGATTTTGTAGCCCATCATCCTTTCTGTAAGCCCGAGCTGCTGGGCTGCCTTTCTCTGCTGGCCTCTGTTTTTCTTCAAGGCATCAACTATCATCTCCCTTTCGAAATTTTCCACCATCTCAGGCAGCGTTCTCCCCGGTGTTTTATGAGCTGCGGCCTCTTCAAACTGAAGCGAGGGGGGGAGGTGTTCACTTCGAATCACCTCTTCATTACAGAGCAGGACCGCCCTTTCAATGCAGTTTTCCAGCTCCCTTATATTCCCGGGCCAGTGGTAGCTTGTCAGCATATTGATAGCTGGGGTGGAAAGGCGTGTGATGTTTTTGCTGTTTTCTTTGCTGTATTTCTCAAGGAAGTAGTCTGCGAGGAGCATAATGTCATCCTTGCGTTCTCTGAGCGGTGGAAGGAAGATTGGGAAAACGTTGATCCTGTAGTATAGGTCTTCGCGGAAAACGCCGTTTTTGATATCTTCCTCGAGGTTGCGGTTTGTTGCAACTACAATTCGTACGTTTGTCTTTATTGTTTCGTTCCCTCCAACTCTCTCAAACTCCTTGAACTGTATTGCCCGAAGGAGCTTCACCTGAAGGTTCAGCGAGAAATCGCCAATCTCATCGAGGAATATTGTGCCTCCGTTTGCCCGTTCAAAGCGCCCGATTTTCCTGTCTGAAGCGCCTGTGAACGCCCTTTTTCATGCCCGAAAAGCTCGCTCTCCAGAAGCGATTCAGGAAGGGCTGTGCAATTTATCTTTATAAACGGCTTATCTGCTCTGAGGCTGCTGTAGTGGATTGCGTGGGCGATAAGGTCTTTACCTGTCCCGCTCTCGCCCCTTATCATAACAGTAGCATTGCTTTGGGCAACCTGCTCCACGAGACGGAAAACCTCCTGCATAGCGTTGCTCGAGCCTATCATATTGTGTATTTTGAAACGGTTTCTCAGCTGCTGACGAAGCTTGAGGTTTTCCTCCTGCCAGCCGCGTTTCTCCTTTGTGTAGAGGTCGTTTATCTTAACTGCCTGGCCAACCATCGTTGCTATAACGTTCAGGATTCTTGCGTCGTTTTGAAGGCTTTTTCCAGAGCTGGTTTCCTTGCTAACGCTCATCGCGCCGGCAGTTTTGCCTTCAACCTTTATCGGAACGCAGATAAATGCCATCTTCTTGTCTTCCTTAGGTTTTCTCTCGCCCGCTTTGGCGAGGAAGCGTTTGTCCTTCTGGATATCAGGCACAATCACCGGCTCGCCTGACTGATAAACTATGCCTGTTATCCCCTCACCCTCTCGGTATTCAATCTGCTTTTGCAGCTCTGAATCAATATTATGAGCGACGGCTATTTTTATAGTTTCAGAATCAGGATCGAGCAGATTTATAGTTCCCATCTGAAGCGCCATATGCACCTCAAGGGCCTCGAGCACGCCTGCGAGTGTTCGTTTGAGTTCCAGCGATTCGGCAAGGGCTCGGGCTATACGGCTGAGCAGCTCGGTTTCGTGAATCCGTCTGTAAGGCATAAAAGCTCCTTCACTTATTGAAATTGCAATTGGGTTTTTGAGTAAGCCTTTATCACCTAATCTATACAAATATGTAATTAGTTCAATTAAAAAATACTTTTTTGTTTATTGTTTTAATGAAAAATTCAAATTTAGCTCTTTTAATATATACTCTGCTTATGTATAATAAAAATTCAAAAACAGATTCAATTTTTAAGCTGTCCGGCAAGGTTGTTTGTAAACACCTTAATGATATGTGTTTATGTCAATTCTTTCTGCTGTATTGTATTCAAACCGGGCTGCGAACCCGCTGAGGGAGGGAATTGAGCGTTTCTTTCCCTGCTGATTTTTATATGCTTCAGCGGTTTTCGCCGTGTTTGGCACAGCAGTTGTTTCTGCTGGAGAGAAACAGAAAAAAACTTATTTTAATAATTACAGGAGCAGTAAAAAATGAGTAAAGATGCCAAGAAGCCTTTAAGTGAGATGTTCGGGTCGTATGTGTTCAACGATGCGGTAATGCGTGAACGTCTTCCAAAGACTGTTTACAAGGCATTCAAGAAAACCGTGGAACTGGGCGAGCCGCTCGATTTGCAGGTAGCGGATGTTATTGCCAGTGCGATGAAAGACTGGGCAGTGGAGCTTGGTGCCACACACTACTGCCACTGGTTCCAGCCTATGACCGGAGCGACTGCGGAAAAGCATGATTCGTTTATCTCCCCTACGCCTGAGGGAAGAATCATTATGGAATTCAGCGGCAAAGAGCTGATTCAGGGCGAACCGGATGCCTCAAGCTTTCCCAGCGGAGGGCTCAGGGCAACATTCGAGGCCCGCGGCTACACCGCCTGGGACTGCACAAGCCCGGTATTCTGCAAGAAAGACGGCGATAATGTAACTATGTTCATTCCCTGTGCGTTTATATCATACACAGGTCAGGTGCTTGATAAGAAAACCCCTCTTCTGCGTTCGATGGAAGCGATCGACAAACAGGCGACAAGGGTTTTAAAGGCCCTGGGCAACAAAACAAGCAGCAGAGTTAATTCTACTCTCGGCGCTGAGCAGGAATACTTCCTCGTTGACAAGGAATTTGTTGATAAAAGGCTCGATCTGCTTGTTGCAGGGTGCACGCTTTTCGGCGAATCTCCCTCAAAGGGGCAGGAGCTCGACGACCACTATTTCGGTCAGATTGAATCACGCGTTGCCTCGTTTATGGCCTGCCTAAACCGCGAACTGTGGAAGCTCGGCATAACCGCCAAAACCCAGCATAACGAGGTGTCTCCGGCTCAGTATGAGATTGCTCCGGTGTTTGCCTCGGTTAATGTGGCAGTTGACCACAACCAGCTTACTATGGAAACGCTAAAGCGTGTGGCTAGAGAGCACGGCTTTGTATGTCTTCTCCACGAAAAGCCTTTCGCCGGCCTGAACGGCTCGGGCAAGCACAACAACTGGTCTATGAGCACAGATGACGGGATGAATCTGCTCAATCCGGGCGATACACCTCACGAAAATATGCAGTTCCTCGTGTTCCTTTTTGCGGTTATAAGAGCTGTTGACAAATATGCAGACCTTCTGAGGACATCAGTAGCAAGTGCATCAAATGACCACCGCCTTGGAGCGAATGAAGCCCCTCCTGCGATTATAAGCGTCTTCCTCGGGGAACAGCTTACTGAAATATACGAGCAGATAAAATCCGGCGGGCCGGGCTCATCCAAGGAGATGGGGCAGCTCAAGCTCGGGGTTTCCACTCTCCCCCAGCTGCCTCAGGACTGCACAGACAGAAACAGAACCTCGCCATTCGCATTCACCGGAAACCGCTTTGAATTCCGTATGCCGGGTTCGATTATGTCCCTTTCAGGCCCGAACTTTGTACTCAATACAATAGTGGCCGATGTACTCGAAGAGATGGCTGAGAAAATAGAAGAATTCTCTTCTGATTCATTCAATTCAGACGTTCAGAAGATGCTCAAAGAGTTTGCTGTAGAGCATGAAAAGGTAATATTTAACGGCGATAATTATACAGACCAGTGGGAGAAAGAGGCGGAAGAGAGAGGCCTGCCTAATCTGAAAAACACTGTGGATGCTCTTGCGAGCCTCGACAAGGAGAAGAATATTTCTGTATTCGAAAGGCAAAAAGTTCTCAACAGCTCTGAGCTTTCCGCAAGGCAGGAGATTCTGTATGAACAGTATGCCAGTCTGCTGAATATCGAGGCGCTTGCTGCCTTGAATATGGCTAAGAGGGAGATCCTTCCGGCAGCCGTTAAATATTCCAGCCAAGTCGCATCATCTGTGAATACCGTAAGCTCTGCAGGTATAGAGCCGGCATCTCAGAAAAAACTTCTCGTGGAACTCAACGAAACTATCAGCGATCTGTCAAACGCTATCTCGCAGCTTGAAAATGCCTGCGGAGAGGCGAAAAACATAGAAGAACCTGCAGAATCTGCTAAATGCTACAGAGATAAGGTAATCCCTGCGATGACAGCCTTAAGAGAGGCGGCAGACAAAATTGAAGGAATGGTGGATGCACAGATTTGGCCTCTGCCTACATACGCTGACATGCTATTTAAGAGATAAACGGCATCTTAGAAATCACCTTAAAACATTTTATCAGCCGGCGGGTATTCTCGCCGGCATTTTTTTCGACAATTTCGGCGGCTGGTTCATATCTCAATCGCTGAGATCTGGGTGGAATAAAATCTACTGTCCACTTATTCCGTACGCCGCAGAAGTACTATAAGCATACGTGGGTGCATAATTGACTGATTGCGCAAATTTTTGTTCGTTCTGAAAGTTTTATATCACAACATTGCTCTGATTTCACATATTTTTATTGAATGTTAAGCGATGCGGGGAAATATTATTGCCAACGCACCTGCAGGGCTGAGGATTTTGATATGGTTAAAATGGCAGTTTTTGTTAAAATACCCACTTCGGCAGACTCATTTATTGAGCAGATTAGGATTATTAGCCAAGCATAGAAAAAGGAGCTGAATTGAGTATTTGGCGTTTTGAAATATCCAGCAAGATAGGCTGGCCGGACGTACACGGAAAGGCAGTTCTCGAGGAGATCAGGGAGCTGGGCATAGAAGGCGTTGAAAATGTGGAGTGCACAAAGGTATTCCTTATAGAGGCGGATTTTGATGAGGCGTTTGCAGGACGAGTGGCAGATGAACTGCTCACCGACACTGTCTGCGAAGACTGCTTTTTGGGCAGGAGAACCGAGAAGGAAACCGAAAACCGCAGGATCGTGGAGGTTCATCTCAAAAGCGGTGTTACCGATTCGGTGGCCGGTTCTGTAACAGCTGCACTTGCCGATATGGGAGCAAGGGCATCGAGCGTGCGCACGGCAAAGAAATACGCTATCACCGGCTCACTCAGCGACGAGGACATAAACGTTATTACAAGAAGGGTTCTTGCCAACGACTGTGTCGAAGAGGTAATCTTCGGCAGCGATTCTGAGCCCCCCTCCCCGCATACCGATGAATACCAGCTCAAAAAAACTGAGATTGAGCTTCTCTCGCTCAGCGAAGAAGGGCTTATGAAGCTCAGCAAAGAAATGGATCTCTTTCTCGATGAGAAAGAAATGAAAGAGATTCAGCAGTACTACCAGCGTATCGGACGCAACCCAACAGACGTAGAGCTGGAAACAATCGCCCAAACTTGGAGCGAGCACTGCGTCCATAAAACCCTCAAGAGCAGTATCGATATGGATTTCGACGGCAAAAAGATTCATTTCGACAATCTCATCAAGGAAACAGTATTCAAAGCCACAAAAGACCTCTCGAAAAAATGGTGCGTTTCGGTATTCGAGGATAATGCAGGCGTTGTGGAGTTCGATGAGGATGATGCTGTATGTTTCAAGGTGGAAACGCATAACCACCCCTCAGCCCTCGATCCCTACGGCGGCGCTTCCACAGGAATCGGCGGGGTTCTCCGCGATCCCATGGGCACGGGGCTCGGCGCAAAGCCCGTTGCCAACACAGATGTATTCTGCTTCGGGAAGCCCGATACAAAGCTTGAAGACGTTCCGAAAGGCACTCTGCACCCAAGGCGAGTGATGAAGGGCGTTGTGAGCGGGGTTCGCGATTACGGCAACCGTATGGGCATACCAACAGTGAACGGGGCAGTGTATTTCGACCAGCGTTATATGGCCAATCCTCTCGTTTTCTGCGGGACAGTGGGGCTGATTCCCCGCGATAAGTGCTTCGGGGAGGCGAGCCCGGGAGATTATGTGGTTGTTGTGGGCGGAAAAACCGGCCGCGACGGGATACACGGAGCCACGTTCTCCAGCGGACAGATGACCCACGAACACGAAGACATATTCTCTCATGCGGTACAGATTGGCGATGCGATAACCGAAAAGAAGGCTCTGGACACAATCCTCAAGGCGAGAGATGCAGGCATCTATGATGCCATCACAGACTGCGGCGCAGGCGGGCTGAGCTCAGCTGTAGGCGAGATGGGCGAGAAAACCGGCGTAAATGTGGAGCTGGAGAGAGTGCCGCTAAAGTATAAGGGGCTATCCTACACAGAAATATGGATCAGCGAGGCGCAGGAGCGGATGGTGCTTGCTGTGAAGCCGGAGAACCTCGAGAAGATCCTCGAAATCTTTCGCTCTGAAGACGTTGAGGCAATTCAGATAGGCCGTTTTACCAGCGACAAAAAGCTTACCCTAAACTACAGAGGCACTCAGGTGGGCGAGCTTGAGATGGAATTTTTGCATAACGGCATCCCCCAGTATTCAAGAACAGCCAGATGGCAGACTCCGAAACTCGACGAGCCTGAGCCGAAGAATAAATTTGATTACAATGAGGATTTGAAAGAAATTCTCAGTTCATACAACGTTGCGAGCAAGGAATGGATTATCCGCCAGTACGACCACGAGGTTCAGGGCGGAAGCGTAATAAAGCCGCTGGTGGGCGTTGCGTTAGACGGCCCATCCGATGCAGCTGTAATACGCCCAAAGCAGGCGAGCGATAAGGGCGTTGCTATTGCGTGCGGTATGAACCCGCTCTACGGCGACATAGACCCGTACTGGATGGCTCTTTCCGGCATCGACGAGGCTGTGCGTAATGTTGTGTGCGTGGGCGGACGTCCGGACAGAATCGCCCTGCTTGATAACTACTGCTGGGGTAACTGCCGGAAGCCGGAAATCCTCGGCGGTCTCGTGCGGGCTTCACAGGCCTGCTACGACGGGGCAATGGGCTTTGAGGCTCCGTTCATCTCAGGAAAAGACTCACTTAACAACGAATTCAAAACCGAAGACGGAACAGAAATCAATATCCCTCCTACACTGCTGATAAGCGCTCTCACGCAGGTCGATGATGTACGTGAATGTATTACGATGGACCTCAAGAAGCCGGGCAATGCTGTTTACCTCGTTGGCGAAACATTCGACGAACTGGGCGGCTCACATTACTACAGCATTAACGGCAAACTCGGGGCGAACGTGCCGAAAGTGGATACTGCTGCTGCCCTTAAAACTGCAAAGAAAATGCATACAGCTATATCTTCCGGCCTAGTTCGAAGCGCGCACGACTGCTCGGAAGGCGGATTTGCCGCTGCTGCTGCTGAGATGGCCTTTGCAGGCGGGCTCGGAATAGAATGTGATGCAGGGCTTGTAAAATGCGCCGAAGAGCTCAGCAATGAGGCAAGGCTCTTCAGCGAATCGAATTCGCGGTATGTGGTGGAAGTGCAGGCGGATAAAACTGCCGACTTCGAAAGGGCTCTGGACGGCTGCGTTTTCTCTCGCATAGGCAGGGTAACCGATAATGAACGGGTAGTGATTACAGGCGGTGATAATGAGCTGATAAACGCCTCAATCGGCTCGCTCAAAAAGGCTTGGCAAAGCCCGCTGGCCTTCTGAGAGGCAAGCTTAAATTCAGGGCTTCAGCGTTATATTATCTATCAGCCTTGCAGGGCCGATACGCACGGCTATTGCTGCTAGCGATTCTGCGGATATGTTCTCTTCGGGCTGGAAGGTGTCTTTCCGCACGATTTCGATATAGTCTATTTCTGCTGAGGGGCAGGATTGGATGGTTTCACGAATTTTGCTTTTCAGACGGGAAGTATCGCGCTGTCCTGAATTAAAAAGTTCCCTGCAAAGCATCAGAGATTTATAAAGCACTCCCGCCTGCTTTCGCTGGTCTTCGCTGAGGTAATCATTCCGGCTGCTCATTGCAAGCCCGCTTTCCTCACGCACAATCGGGCATCCGATAATCTCCAGCGGCATATCAAGCTGGGCAGCTGCAGCCCTTATCACAGCTAGCTGCTGAGCGTCCTTCTGTCCGAAATATGCCCTGTCCGGCTGAACGATATTGAAAAGCTTCGTGCAAACAGTAGCCACGCCGCGGAAATGCCCCGGGCGTGCTGCTCCGCAGAGCGTTTCTGTGAGCGGGCCTTCAACATCCACCCAAACCTTCTGGGGTTCGGGATACATCTGGCCGGCAGACGGAGCAAACACCGCATCAGCCCCCGCCTTTTCACTTCGTTTTAAGTCTTCCGATAAATTGCGGGGGTAGCTCTCGAGGTCTTCATTCGGACCGAACTGCGTTGGATTAACAAAAACGCTCACAACAACGAAATCGCAATCTGAGCTGGCACGTTCGATCAGCGAGAGATGCCCTTCGTGCAGGGCTCCCATCGTGGGTACAAGACCAACGGATTTTCCATCAGCCTTAACGCTGGAAACTATCCGGCGAATCTCACTTTTTGTTTCAGCCTTTTTCATTTCAGATAATACCTCACTTTCTCTGCTATGTCAGATATCGTGTTTTGATCCCTGAAATCAGCATACCCGCTGTTTATCTCGAGAACGGGCGATTTTTTCCAGTTTCTAATGAGCCTGCAATACTCTTCGCTTAGCCTGTAAACCAAATCTTCGGGAAGGCGTGATTCGATTTTCCTTTGCCTTTGTTCTATTCTCTGAAGGTAAATCTCCGGCGGGCATTTTATGTGCAGAATGAGGCAGGCTGGCCAGAAATTTATCGCGGCGCGTTCGAACTGCTCGTAGAAGATGAGCCTTTCCTCCTGATTCAGCCAGAATTTCGGAAAGATAAGCGATTTCTCGGGCAGGAAGTCTGTGATGTATATCTTATCCGGCCGCAGGCTGGTGCGTCTGAGCTGCTGGAGCGATCTATCCAGGAAGTACAGCTCGCTGTTCAGAGCGAGGTCTTCCCTGCCCTGATACACAAACGGCAGGAACGGGTTGTTCTGATAATCTTCGAGCAGAAGCTCTGTTTCGAGCTTTGCAGAAAGCATCTTTGCAAGCGTTGTTTTCCCTGCTCCGATAGTCCCTGCAATGCATACAAGGCGCGGATTGTGATTTTCGTTGAAAAAGCTCCTGCCCCGCACAATCTCAAGCATTTCTAAGGTGCTATACTTTAAAACGGGATGTTTGACTGATGGGGCTATCTGGGCAAGCGGACATAGAACAAAGCTTCTAAGGTGCATCTGCGGATGGGGAACTTGAAGCTCGGGGGCGTCTATCACTTCTCCGTTGAAGTATATTATGTCCAGATCGATTGTCCTCGAGCTCCATTTATATTCCCTCTCTCTGCCGAGAGAATCTTCGATTTTCTGGAGCTTCTCCAGAAGTTTGGCAGGGGCAAGGCTGGTGGAAATTTTGGCAGCGCAGTTGCAGTAGTCGGGCTGATTAGAGCTGGAGAGGGGCGAATTTTCTATTATACGGCTTGTTTTCTCAAGCTTGCAGTGCGGGCTTTCCCCAATCTTCTCAAGGCTTTTGCGTATATTGCCCTGTTTATCCCCGAGATTGCTGCCAAGAGATATATAAACCGTATTTTCCATAGGTCTCTACGCTGCTTAATCCATTTTTACTGGGTTTTTATAACGTTCTTCTCTTCAGATTTAGGCTTATTAGGCGTTCCGAAATCGGTTATGTCCGAGTCTGTTCTCTGCCAAATCTGGCCGCTGCGTGTGTCTAAAATAAAAACCGAATCTGCTCCGCCCGAAGAAATTTGATAAGTACCCTCTCGCGGGGCAACCGCCTGCCCCATACATACCGCAAGCCCTATACCGAGGGCAAACCCGATAAGGAGATTTTTAACCTTGGATTCTTGCTTCATTTTTCTATTCCTTTTTTTATCTTACTTAAAAATGCAGAGCCCCTTACAGCGAGGCCCTGCATACAATTTTTTTAATAATGTCGGTTTTGGCTTTGCTTTATTAAAGAGCGCCTTCAAACACCTTTATACCATCTACCACTTTGCACACATGCACTGCATACTTATCAGCAAAGTCCGGATGGCTTCTTGGGTATCCGTTGTTTACGGCCTTTTTCAAATCATCAACGGCTTCCGCCCTTGCCAGCGCGCCCGCTGCGCCTTTATCGCCTCCGCCGAGCATCCTCTCACCGAGAACGCCGTCAACGGTTCTAACTGTATCGCACATCGTTTCAAGCTCGGGCCGGAGATTACATAATCATCCCGCAGCCCGATACCGTCTTCACGGAAGATTTTGCCGACAGTTTCGATATCGCCTTCTCTCCATGCGTTGAGCATCTGATAGAACCTCTTCTGGGCGTTGTATATATACACCAGCCTCTGAACAAGCTCCGGGTCTGTTACGATGAAATGATTGTAAATTCGATTGAAAAGAGCCTCATCCTTTATGTCCGCAAGGCAGCTTATCTCAAAGCCCGCTTCCTGAGCCTTCTCTACAAGCTCCTCGCATTCAGCACGCCTGATCTTGTAGGTGGATTTCTCGAGCCCGGGACGTACAGTTCCGGTATCGAGCCCTACAATCCTGAATTCGTCGGTATCCCCGCCCATCGGGACATAGCTGATAGACCTGTCTGCGGGGTTGTAGTGCGTACCCATGCCCTCTTTAGCGAAAAGAATCATAATTTGGTCGAGTTCTCCGCAGGGCGAGCCGATATACTCATTTTCTATGCCAACTGCTATATCGATCACGTCGAGCTGATTTTCAATCTCAACCCCGCTCGCATCGCACATTGAGAGGATTAGATTCAGGGCAAGCGAAGCAGACCGGCTCATACCCCCGCCCGGGATATTCCCGTAGATCACTGCATCAAAGCCTTCCTTGAGCTGATAGCCCTTCTGTTTGAGCATATAATCTGCTCCGTAGGGGAATCTGCTCCAAGAATCACGAACTGAATACGGGCTGGGTACACTGCCGATTTCGAATTCTACTATGCCGTCTTCAGGGAAATTTCCGCTGAAAAGACGAAATTTTTTCGTTCCGTTTGGTTTATAGGCCATCCAGATAAATCGGTCTGTGCCAACACCGAAAAGCTCGGTACCGTTGTAATCACCGTGCTCCACGCCGAGACAGAAACGCGAAGAGCTGCGACGAACTTTGCCGCCGCTGATATCAAGCCCCTGCTGCTTGGCCATTTCGTTGAGTTGTTCGACTACCTGCTTATCCTGCCGGGATAAATCCATAATTTCACCTCGTTAGTTTTCAAAAGAGATACGTTTCAATTTGTCTAAGTTTATAAAGACCGTGTGCTTCCAAAGAATCTCAAGAAGCTTGAGTATAATTACTTAGCTTATTTCAGCAAGCAAAAAGCTTAATCATGGATGTGCCTCTCCCCTGTCTTTGAACAGTAATAATTAGACAAATTCCTTCAAACAGCAGTTTTTTCCTTTTGCCCCTTCAGAATTATTTTGAGGGGTGAAAGGCAAAAAACTGCGGACATACTCTACAGGAGCTTTCCCTCCCAGTGATTCGTGCCCACGCTCATAATTATATTCTATAAGCCAATCTAAAGTTAAATTACGAGCTTCTGATAAATTCTTAAAACTGTACATATCAAGTATATCCTCTCGATAACTCCGATTGAATCGTTCAATAAAACTGTTTTGCTGAGGCTTGCCTGCTTCTATACGGCGGTGCCTGATTCTGTTTCGGCAGCAGAACCTGCGAAATTGAAGGCTCCTAAATTCCGGCCCATTATCGCTGCGAATAAAGCGGGGGAAACCCCGATCAGAGCCTATTAATTCAAGGCTACGAATTATGCGAAGCGAAGGTAAGCTCGTGTCGATCTCAATATCCAATGCCTCACGGTTAAACTCATCGATAACGTTGAAAGCCCTGAATGGCCGACCATTACTCAAACTATCGCTCATAAAATCAATACTCCATATCTCATTAGCTCTCGTAGCTTCTGGCATAGGTTTACGCTCTATTTGCCTTATCAAATTCTTTTTACGGTTGTTAAGCTGAAATTCATTTTCCTTATAAACACGATAAACCTTTTTGTGATTCCAGCTATATCCCTTGCGGCGGATACTGTCGAATATCTTTGGAAATCCGCGTCGAGGACGGGAATCTATTACCAGCTCTATCTGTCTTTTTACCTCAGCATCATCGTTTCTTGAAGGAGTATAGTAAAAACTGCCCCGGCTGATGCCTGCTGCTTTACAAGATGATTGCACGCATAAGCCCTTAGAATGTGCCTGCCTGGCAAAATCCTTTCGCTCGGCAGGCTTTAGAAGTTTTTTTCTATTAAATCCTTGAGAACGTTATTCTCTAATGATAAGTCCGCATACATCTTTTTGAGCTTGCCGTTCTCTCGCTCTAACTCGCGTAAACGCCTTATCTCACTGCCGCCAATACCAGAATACTTGCTCTTCCAGTTGTAAAATGTGGCACGGGATATGCCGTATTTCCTGGTCAAATCACTGACCTCTAAACCGGCTTCTGACTCCTTGAGAATCGAAAGTATCTGGCTTTCACTAAACCTCGATCTTCGCATTTTAAGTTCCTTTCTAAATATTTGAGTTGGTTTATATTATTCAGGAACCGTCTAATTTAAAGTGTTCAATTCTATGGGAGAGCTACATGGACGGCTGCAAATCGCCGCCAAATCGCTTCATTTTTGGAAATCACTCCGCTGAGAAAGCGTGTTTTTATCGACATAATACTAATTTAACCTGCTTAAAACGCTTAAAGCACCGATTTACTGAGAGTACAATGTCTTTTTGAGAGGGATTGTCTATTAAACGAACGTCATTGCAAGAGTGAGAACCTGTGTGCTTGCTCCGTTCTGCTCTGATTTCTGCGGTCGGGTGCAAATTTCAGAGATGAAGAAACGAATTTATCAGTAAATGCCATTTTTCCGCCTTTTCGTTTGACTCAACGCATATTTAGTGCTTATAATAGTCGCATTGTCATATATAGTATTAAATTAAGGATAACGCTTAAATGCTCTGCCCCTTTTGTAAAGTTGATGATGACAGGGTAGTCGACACCCGCATTACCGATGAAGGACGTACAATCCGTCGCCGCAGGCTTTGCCACGGCTGCGGGAAGAGATTTACTACGTACGAAAAAATAAGCGAAGATATGGGGCTCAGCGTTATCAAGAAAGATAATACCCGCGTGCCATACGACCGCGAGAAGATTATCTCAGGCCTCGAGAAGGCCTGCTATAAAAGGCCTATCGCTGCTCCCCAAGTAAGACTCCTTGCAGACCGCGTGGAGGAAGATATATTCCAGCATTCGGATAAAGAAGTTTCATCGAAGTTTATCGGCGAATGCATCATGGACCACCTTAAAGATATAGACAAGGTGGCATATATCCGCTTTGCAAGCGTTTACAGGCAGTTTAATGATGTGAGCGATTTTATCGACGAAGAAGGCCTTCAGGAAAGGTCAGAAAGCAGTAAAAGAAACCAGCAGAACAAGGAGCAGAATGCCAATGGAACTGGCAGTGATTCAGGACAGGACAGTCCCGCTCAGTGAATTAGACAGCTCATTCTTAGACCGCGGCCTGTTCTTCGGCGACGGCGTTTACGAGGTGATGCGAACCTACGGCGGCAGGCTTTTCGCTCTTGATGAGCATCTTGAAAGGCTGGATCGAAGTCTGAGGGCAGTTTGGATAAAAGGCGTAGATATCCCAGCACTCAGAGCTCAAATAATTGATGCATACAAGGAAACAGGCATTGACAACTGCTGCATATACCTGCATATAACAAGGGGCTCTGCCCCAAGGTCTCACGCCTGGCCTGAAGGGATAAAGCCGAATATATTTATGATGTTCTCGCATATAGAGGGCTATGAAAAGCTGCACAGAGACGGGGTGAAGGTTTGCATTGCAGAAGACCTCAGATGGAAGAGATGCGATATCAAATCCCTGAACCTTCTTCCGAACGCAATGGCCAAAAAATTTGCCCGCGACAAAGACTGCTTTGAGGCAATCTTGAAAGACAGAAGAGGCGATATTACAGAAGGGGCGAGCTCAGCATTTTTTGCTGTTTTCAACAGAATGGTTGTAACAAGGCCGCTTAGCAATAAAATACTCCCGAGCATAAGCAGAATGTTTGTGCGAAGGGCAGTTGAAAACTGCGGGATTGAATTTGCAGAGAAAACGCTGAACCCGCTTCAGGCTGCAAAGGCAGACGAACTTTTCCTCGCCGTTACCACGAAAGATATAGTGGGAATAACTGATTTCGACGGCAGGCCGGTCAGCGGGGGAAAAGTAGGCAGGATTACAAAAAGCCTGCAGGAAAGCTTCGCAGAAATTGTAAAGAAAAACGCTCTCAAGCCCTGCTGAGAGCATAATCGGGAATAAAATTTTATGGCCGAAACCGAAAACAAGGATATAAACAAAGAAGATGGGAAGATGAAGTCTATGAGCCTCGGAGATCACCTCGAGGAGCTCAGGCTAAGGCTTTTTCTTGCAATTGCAGGGCTTATTGTCGGCTTTATTATAGCCCTGATATTCGGCAAATTCCTTTTCGGGATCGTCGTCGAACCGTATGCAGATGCGGTAAAACTCACCGGCGGTACGCCGCATATGCAGGCTATCAAGCCGGCAGAAAAATTCCTGATGTACCTGAAAACATCGCTTATCTTCGGCCTTATCTTCACTGCCCCGTGGGTGTTTTACCAAATATGGAAGTTTATCGCCCCCGGGCTTTATAAAAACGAAACGAAATTCGTATATATAGTAACGCCGGCCAGTGCTGCTTTGTTTGTGGGCGGTGCCACATTCTTCCTAACAGTAATAGCTCCCCTTGCACTGAAATTCTTCATAGGATTCGATGTTGGAGTAGATTACGTGGAGACAAACCTCACATTAGACCATTACGTGGATTTTATGCTCGCCCTGACGCTTGCTTTCGGAATAGCTTTTCAGCTTCCGATTGTGATATTCTTTGCAGAAAAGCTCGGGCTTGTAACGGTTGAAAAGCTCAGAAAGGGCAGGAAATTCGTATTCCTCGGGCTGTTTGTAGCAGCTGCCGGGGCAACACCTCCAGACCCTGTTTCGATGCTCTCGCTCGCAGCTCCGCTATACGTGCTCTATGAGGGAACGATCATAGTATGTGCTATGCTCAAACGCGATTCTAAGAAAAAAGAAACTGAATCAGCAGAGAAAGATGAATAATCAGAAAACTCTAATACTCGCTATTGAAACAAGCTGCGATGAGACAGCTGCCGCAGTTCTTCGAGGGGAAAAAAATGTTCTCTCGAGCGTGGTTTCCTCTCAGGCCGATCTGCATAAACATTACGGCGGGGTTGTTCCGGAGATTGCATCGAGAGCCCATATTGAGAGGATATATCCGGTAGTGGACAAGACGGTGCAGGATGCGGGCATTGAGCTTTCCGATCTCGATGCTGTGGCTGTGGCGAACTGTCCCGGGCTTTCGGTAGCGCTGATTGTAGGCGTTACTGCAGCGAAAACCCTCGCCTTTATGCTGGACATACCGCTTATCAGCATAAATCACATACACGCACACCTGCAGTCTGCAATGATAGAGGCGGAGGATATCGCTCTTCCCGCAACTGCTCTTGTGGTTTCAGGCGGGCATACCAGCATCTACAGCTGCAAATCCGCCCTCGAGCTTGAGCTTGCAGGCTCTACGATAGATGATGCAGCAGGCGAGGCGTTTGATAAGGTAGCTCAGATTTTGAACCTCCCATATCCGGGAGGCCCGAGCATTCAGAAAGCAGCGGAAAAAGGAAACCCTAAAGCGATTCAGTTTCCGCGTTCTATGCTGGGAAAGGATTCTCTGGATTTTTCATTCAGCGGGATTAAAACTGCCGTGCTGTACCACTGCAAGGGACAGAATATGAAAGGCAGCTCCCTGGTTAGCGATATGAGCGAGAAGGAAATTGCCGATATCGCTGCCTCGTTCCAGCAGGCGGTCGTGGATGTGCTCGTGAAGAAAACTATGCTCGCAGCAGAAATCCAGAATTCCGGAACTGTTCTGCTCGGAGGAGGCGTAGCTGCGAATAAGATCCTCAGAGAGCAAATGAAACAGAAATGCGAGAAAAGAGGTATCCGCCTGCTCATAGCCCCGATGAAATACTGCACGGATAATGCCGTTATGATCGGCTCGCTGGCATGGCATAAATACAATGCAGGCCTCTTCGCAGGCTTAGACCTTGAAGCTAGCTCCTCCGCATGAATTTATGGCAATTAAAATAGGTTTTCCGCTTAAATTCAAGTAAAAACGTTATACTGGAATACTGGAATGAAGCTTCGGAAAACGCCCCTTCGGACTGTTAATAATCTTTATCTAACTTTAAAATGAAAGCGGGATATGAATTATCGAATTACGGCAGCAGTGTTATTTTTTGCAGCAATGCAGGTTTCTGCGTATCAGGTTTTTCTTCATCTCGGCCATTCCCACTGCGCAAAGGAGCTTATAAACCCCGAAGGCTGGCAGCAGGTTGCGCAGAGAGCGGACGGCGTTTGGGGGTTTGACGCATGGACGCGTACGCTCAGCAAAGACCAGCAGGATAAGGTGCTCTCAAACATCAAAACGCGGGATTTCTATCTCGGCGAGTTCCACTGGGGCAAGGGAAGAAAGAATCACAAAGTACACAGCAAAAAGGGCGCTGCACCTGTTATCGATGCGGGCAGGCGAAACGGATTCAAAGAGCAGTGGTGTATGACCTATGACGAATCTCGATACGGAAGCACCATCTCAAAAGAACAGATCAGAAAATACAGAGAGCTTTACCCTGATTACAAGCTGATCACAAATTTCCGTGTGTTTAAGGAAAAAAGGTTCGCTCAGGAGCTCAAACTGCTAGACGGGATATGCTATGAGTTCTCTGTGCAGAAATACAAACAGAGAAGCGGGCACCACCCCGGGCAAACCAAACTGGAAAATATAGCGGAGGCTGTTGAGTGGGCTGTTGACCACAACAAAAAAATCTTCCTTCTTATCCCGCCCGGAAGGGAAGCGCCCCCTGCAAAAGATCGCAGATATATCAATGCGATTATGCAGTTTGAGAAAGACCTTAAAGATTCACTCCAGCCTGAATACTACAACAGCGATGAGCTGATTTTAGTGCCCGCAGCGTACAACTGCATAGAAAACAAACTCCGAAACGTTCCGGCTGAGAAAAACAGCGAGTATGCTAATACAGGAATGGGAGCGGCTCTTTATTTAATCGATGCTAAGGGCAAAGAACAGCCGGCAAACCCTGCAGACTACTTTAATAATATACGAACCGAGCTGCGAAAAAAATGGCCGGACAACAGAACCGTAAACCTTGTTTTTCACGGACACAGCGTACCCAGCGGATACTTTGACACGCCGAATGTTAGGCCTTTTAAATCCTATCCAAGATTATTCTTCAAAATGCTCAAAGAAAAGTACCCTTATGCGGTGGTGAATGTTATAACCACTTCAATCGGAGGCGAAAAGGCCGTGGAGGGAGTAAAGCGGTTTGAGGGAGATGTGCTTTGCCACAGACCGGATGTTCTGTTCATTGATTATGCCCTTAATGACAGGTCTGCCGGTCTGAAAAAATCCAAGGCCGCCTGGGAAGAAATGATCCGGAAGGCTCTTGCTGAGGATATTAAAGTTATACTTCTCACCCCGACGATAGATATTAAACATACCCCCGGCAAAAGCAGCGAACCGCTTAATCAGCACGCCTCTCAGATACGAGAGCTTGCAGCAGAGTACAATATCGGCCTTGCAGATTTGCTTAAAGCTTTCGACAATGTTCTCGCTGAAGGTGTGAACAACAAGGAGCTGTTATCAAACGGCTATAATCATCCAAATGAAAAAGCGCATCAGATAGCGGCAGAAGAGATAATGGAGTGGTTTTAAGCCCGAGAATATCATTCCCATGCGCTGTTGACAGACCGTTATTTTAAGATTTGCCTCTAATACTGCTGACATTGCTTCTAAAAAGCCCGCTGAAAAATCATCAGCGGGCTTTCTGAATTTATTCTGGTTTTAGCCTAACTAAATCGGTGGATTCAAGCCGAAATTCAATCTTCTCCAGCATCTTCGGCTTCTTCAGCTGCTTCCACTTCAGCTTCAGCTTCCTGCTCTTTTACAATTCTGGCAGTTGATACCACCTGATCGTCTTTGCCGAGCTTAATCAGCCTCACGCCTGCTGTATTTCTGCCGATTTCCCGAACCTCTTCAAGGCCGGTTCTTATGATAATTCCGTTTCTTGTTATCATCATAATATCGTCTTCATCAGCTACAGCCATCACAGCCACAACCTTCCCGTTTCTTTCGGACTGTTTGATATTGATGATGCCAGTGCCGCCGCGGGACTGCAAGCGGTATTCGCTCAGGGCTGTACGTTTGCCGAAGCCGTTTTCGCATATAGTGAGTATTGAGCTTCCGGCTTCGAGAATAATCATCCCTACAACCCTGTCTTCGCCCTTGAGCTTAATGCCCTTAACGCCTCGAGCTGTGCGCCCCATCTGGCGAACATCTTCCTCGCTGAACCTTATGCTCATTCCGCTTCTGGTGGCAAGGAGAATTTCATCGCTGCCGCTTGTAATGGCAACACTTATAAGATCATCGTCTTCATCGAGCTTGATAGCATTAACCCCGTTAGCCCGAACATTTCCGTAAGCTTCAAGGACGGTTTTCTTAACAATACCTTTGCGCGTAGCGAAAATCAGGTTGCGCCGGTCGAACTCGCGGACGTTTATAATAGACATAATCCGTGAATCGCCCAGCTCTAACAGGTTAGCAATGCTTCTGCCCTTGCTCTGTCTCGAGAGGCTTGGAATCTGATAAACCTTTAGCCAGTAGCAGCGGCCGTTATCGGTAAACACCATAAGGTAATCGTGAGTGCTGGCGATAAAGAGCCTTTCGATGAAGTCGTCGTCTTTGCTGTCTGACCCGATAATTCCGCGTCCGCCTCTGCCCTGCTTGCGATAGGTGTCTATCGGCATACGCTTAACGTACCCTTCATGACTTACCGTTACCACAACCTTCTCTTCCTGGATAAGGTCTTCGATGTCGAAATCTTCTACCGCTTCGGTGATTTCGGTGCGTCTTTTGTCGCCGTATTTTTCCACCATCTCAGAGAGATCTTCGCGAATCATGGAAAACACGATTTTCTCGTCTGCGAGGATCTTTTCGTAATGCTTTATCTGCTCGGCAAGCTTTGCATACTCATTTGCGAGCTTCTCAATCTCAAGGCCTGTAAGCTTTTGAAGCTGCATACCGAGAATAGCATCAGCCTGCGGTCCGGTGAGGTATTTCTCGCCCTGTTCAGCCTCGGCGAGGAAATCTTCAGGCAGAAGCCTCTTGAGCGTTGCAGACTCAACGAGCTTGAGCGGCTTGTTCATAAGATTCAGCTTTGCTGTAGGCACATCCGGAGAGCTCTTAATAAGCTCGATTATCTCATCGATATCGCTTACTGCAAGAATCAGCCCTTCGAGGATATGAGCCCTGTTGCGTGATTTTCTAAGCAGGAACTGGGTTCTTCTTCGTATTACGTCCTTGCGGTGGTCGAGGTATTCCTGCATCAGTTGACGCATATTGAGCGTCATGGGGCGGTTGTTCACGAGCACAACGTTGTTTATAGCGAAGGTTGTCTGGAGCTGGGTGTATTTGAAGAGCTTGTTTATAACAACTTCCGGCTCTGCGTCCTTCTTGGTGTCAACAACAATTCTCAGCCCCTTTCTGTCGGATTCATCATTAACATCTGCCACCTCGGGCAGAAGCCCGCTGTGAACGCAGTCTGCAATTTTCGATACCACATTGGTTTTCACAACCATATAGGGGATCTCTGTTATGATAATTTTGCTCTTGCCGGTCTTTGTTTCTTCAACATCATACCGGCAGCGAACACGCACATGACCGCGTCCGTTGGTGTAGGCATCCATAATGCCCTTCTTGCCGCAGATTATTCCGCCTGTGGGAAAATCCGGACCGGGCAGCTCTTCCATAAGCTCGAGGATTTTGCTTTCGGGGTTGTCTATGAGCTTTATTATCGCCCTGCCCACTTCTGTGATGTTGTGCGGGGCCATATTCGTGGCCATACCAACAGCAATTCCCGTGGAGCCGTTTACAAGCAGATTCGGGAATTTGGACGGCAGAACCACAGGCTCGGTTCTGGTCTCATCGTAGTTCTGCACGAAGTCAACGGTCTCTTTGTTGAGGTCTTCAAGCATATCTGTCGCAGCGGCGTGCATTCGCGCTTCGGTGTAACGCATTGCAGCTGGGGGGTCGCCGTCTATGCTGCCGAAGTTACCCTGCGGGTCAACGAGCATATAACGCATACTCCAGCCCTGCCCCATACGAACGAGCGTAGGATATACGACCGCCTCGCCGTGAGGATGGTAGTTACCGCTGGTATCGCCGGCAATCTTAGCGCATTTCCTGTGCTTGCCGCGCGGACCGAGGTTGAGGTCGTTCATCGCAACTAAGATACGCCTTTGAGAGGGTTTGAGCCCGTCTCGAACATCAGGGAGAGCACGCGATACTATCACGCTCATCGAATAATTCAGATATGAATGCTTCATCTCATCAAGGATTGATTTTCCCTCGATGATTTCTTCAAATTCAGGCCTATTTATCTCGTCTGTCATCGGATTAAACTGCTCCGTAAATTAGGGCTCGCATCGTATTTCGGCAGCAAGCCCCTACCATTGATTTCTGAATAAAATAAGAGCTTAAATTATACTTAAAAATGCGGCGGAGTCAAAATTTATAAGCCTTCAAAACGTAAAAGGATTTCAGTGCAGGCAAAAGTAAAAACCGGCATAAGCTTTTCGGCTTGGCAAAGTTTATACTGTTAAACTGGTGGGGGAGTGTATATAATCAGCGGGGAAAAATAGAAAGACAAAAATAAATGGTCTCAGCAGCTAATTTACTACTTGGATATATATATATAATCTGGCTTGCAGCAGCGGGTTTTGCAGGCATTAAATGGGCATTTAATACCGGTTTGGGCGCTGGCGCTCTGCGCAGAATGCCCCCTTGGCACAGAACTCAGCCGCTTGGTTCGGTTCTGCTGGCCGCCGGCAGCTATATCATCCTCGCTTCGGCATTTTCCGAAGGTCTCAAAACAATTATGTCCGATACAATGCTGCCTCAGCAGATAGGGATGGCCTCTGCCGGGATAATCACAATAGTCTTCCTTGAGATGTATTTCCGTTCATTCCATTTTGAGGGCATTTCTTCATTGGGTTTAAGTTTTCGGAATTTTGGAAGCAATTTTAAATCTGCCGGCAAGTTTATACTCACCGTTTACCCTTTTATCTCGCTTAGCGTGATTCTCACCACTCGCCTTTTGGGTCTTCTAAGCGATGATTTTCAGCCTCAGAACCATCCCTTTATAGATGATCTTCTTGCAAAAAGGCAAGACGGCAGCTTCCTTCTCGCAAGCATCGCAGCGGGCGTGAATATAGTGTTGGTGGCTCCGTTTGTTGAGGAAACGATTTTCCGCGGCCTTGTTCAGAGCGGGCTCAATTCCGCCACAGGAAGGCGGGGACTGCCGATTGTGATTACATCTGCGATTTTTGCCGTGGTTCACGGGGCAGGCGTTTGGACGCACTGGCCTTCATTGATGCTTTTCTCGCTGGTGCTTGGATATGCCTATGAGAAGAAGCGATCCCTTACGGTCTGCATTCTCCTGCATTCGATGTTCAATTTCATAAGCCTTGCTATGAGTCTTCTGGCGGGGGATTTATACAGGCTGACAGGCGGTTAAACTTTTTAAAACTCTTTCGCAAATTTTCATTATGGTTATATTATTCCTTTAAGGTTAATATGAATTCCTGCGAAGAGAAAATCATTGAAGCCCTCAGCTCAGGCACGGGACGGATTGTATGTACGGGCAGCTGGGGAGCTTATCCGTCTTGGCTGGCCTCAAGGCTTTCTGAAAGGCTCAGCCGAGCGATTCTGATTGTGCACCCGCACATAGAGGATTCAGACTGCGCTGCCGATGAGATACATTCATTCAGTTCAAGGCGTCCTCTGTATCTGCCTGCTTGGGAAGGCGAGCAGGACTTGAGCGATTCGGTGGGCGAAACAGCAGCGGAGCGTCTAAAGGCAGCTGCGAAAATCCCAGAGCTTTCAGGAGGCGATGTTATGTGCGCTTCTGTTCAGGCATTGTCCCAGCCCCTTCCAGACCCTGAAGGGCTTGAGAAAGATGCCCTTTCGATTGCCTGCGGGAAATCAATAGAACCTGAACTTGCCGCAAGCTGGCTCGCAGACCAAGGCTATGAGCCCTGCGAGGCGGTAGATGCACCGGGCGAATTTGCCAAACGTGGCGGAATACTCGATATCTACCCGCCTGCTGCCGGAATTACAGACACTCAGGGGCACTCAGAGAAAACAAGGCCTGTCCGGATTGAGTTTTTCGGCGATGAGGTGGAAACAATCCGATACATCAATCTGGATAACCAAACATCCGAGGGTGAGATCCAGAAAGCGGAAATCTATTCACGCATTCAGCCTATGCCTGAGGGCGGGCTGAGCGTGTTTGACCTTATCAGCGAGGAGGCGGTGATTATCTTTGCAGAACCGGCCGAGGCAGGTGAGGTTCTTCAGGCATATTTGAGCAGGGCAGAAGGCAGCGGAAAATACTTCACCTTCAGCGAAATCTACAAAGCTGCATCAAGGCTAAGGCTGATTGAAGTCAGCAGGTTCGGTTCAGCAGGCGGTGAAGAAAACCACATCCAGCTATGCGCTGAGAGCATAGAAAAATACAAAACTGAGGCAGGTTCTGCCCTTGAGAAGAGCCAGCAGGCCCTCGCAAAGCTCTGCGAAAAGGCCGAAAGCGGCGAGCAGGTTCTGCTTTACTGCGAATCAGCGGGTCAAATCAAACGAACAAAGCAGCTTATCTTATCTCAGCGAAACTTTGTACCGGAGAATCTGCAAATAAATATTGGCTATGTTCGCGAGGGATTCTCCAGCAGGCAGGAAGGGCTTATCGTAATAGGCCATCATGAAATTTTCGCTCGCGAATTTGTTCGCAGACGCGCAGCGAGGATCCGCAGTTCTGCGGGCGTGCATTCACTCTCCGATCTAACCTCGGGCGACTTCGTAGTGCATATAACAAACGGCATCGCAATCTACCGCGGCACAAAAATCATCGAGCAGAATGACTGTCCAAGGGAGCATATGATTCTCGAATTCGCTGATGATGCAAAGATATTCGTGCCTGTGGAAAATATCAGCCTCGTACACAAATATATCGGCTCTGGCGGTATGAAGCCTTCGCTGAGCAGGCTCGGAGGCAAACGCTGGTTCAACCAGAAGAAGAAGGCCTACGATGCTGTTATGGATATGGCCTCTGAAATGCTTGAGCTTCAGGCAAAACGCAAAGAGGCCGGCGGATTTGCATTCTCGCAAGACTGCGACTGGCAAAGGGAGTTTGAAGATGCATTCCCCTATCAGGAAACGGCCGATCAGATCAAAGCTATAGAGCAGATAAAGGCCGATATGCAAACAGCAAAGCCGATGGAGAGGCTGCTGTGCGGGGATGTAGGCTACGGAAAAACAGAGATCGCTATGCGCGGGGCGTTTAAGGCCGTGCTTTCAGGCAAGCAAACTGCCCTGCTCGCCCCAACCACCATCTTAACTCTTCAGCATGCAAACACTTTCCGAAACAGGTTTGCCGGATATCCTGTTCGAATAGAGGTGCTGAACAGGTTTGTATCTCCCGGACGGGCAAAAGAGATCATCGCTGAATCCAGAGCAGGCAGAATAGATATCCTCATCGGCACTCACAGGCTTTTATCGAATGATATAGCCTTTGCCGATCTCGGGCTTCTTATTATCGATGAGGAGCAGAGGTTCGGCGTTGAGCACAAGGAAAAGCTCAAGAAGCTGAAAGTGAACGTTGACATCCTCTCGCTCTCGGCAACGCCTATACCTCGCACTCTGCATATGTCTCTTATGGGGCTGCGGGATATCAGCACGCTCTCAACGCCCCCGCTGGACAGAAGGAGCGTGGCAACATCAATCCACCGCTACGACAGCTCCCTCATAAAGCAGATTATATCAAGGGAGCTTGCAAGGGAGGGGCAGGTATTCTTTTTGCATAATATCGTGAAAACAATAGACAAAACAGCAAACCACCTCCGCGAGCTCTTCCCCGATTCGAATATCGCTGCAGCGCACGGACAGATGCACAAAAAGAAACTCGAAAAGGCAATGCTCGATTTTGCAATGAAGAAAATCGATATCCTTGTATGCAGCACCATAATTGAATCAGGCATTGATATTCCAAACGCAAATACTATTGTGATAAACAATGCAGACCGCTTCGGCCTCGCCCAGCTCCATCAGCTCCGAGGAAGGGTAGGCAGGTTCAAACGAAAAGCAAGAGCAGAGCTGCTTATCCCGCCGGACAGACCAATCACCCCCGTTGCTGCGAGAAGGCTTAAGGCGATTGAGGAGTATTCTGAGCTCGGGGCGGGTTTTAAGATTGCACTGCGCGATCTGGAGATAAGAGGCGCGGGAAATATCCTCGGTGCGGAGCAGTCCGGGCATATCGACACAGTAGGCTATGAGCTGTACTGCCAAATGCTCAAGAATGCAGTAAAGCAGCTGAAAGGCGACCATACCCTACCCAAACCCGAAACTTCGCTCGACCTTGGATTCACCGCACACATCCCCAAAAACTACATCCCTTCAGACAAGCAGAGGCTCGGGGCATACCGAAAGG
Source organism: Sedimentisphaera cyanobacteriorum (assembly GCF_001997385.1). Classification (NCBI taxonomy): domain Bacteria; kingdom Pseudomonadati; phylum Planctomycetota; class Phycisphaerae; order Sedimentisphaerales; family Sedimentisphaeraceae; genus Sedimentisphaera; species Sedimentisphaera cyanobacteriorum. The sequence goes on from NZ_CP019633.1 coordinate 1,341,572, forward strand.
CCGCTGAAGCTGAAACGCTTGAAGACCTCAAACTTCTCGAAAAGGAGCTCAAAGACCTTTTCGGAGCTCTTCCTGAGCAGGTTGTATGGCTGATAGACCTAGCGAAAATAAAGCTCAGGGCTTCTGAAAACCTGATTGAAAGAATCAGGGCTGAGGGGAAAGACCTTGTCTTTTCGTTCAGCCCGCAGGCAGAGGATTCCAAAGCAGCCGACATCTTCAGCAGAACCTCACGCAGGGTTACAGCGGTTGACAAGAAAACTGTCCACGTGCGGCTGAGCAAAAATCACTTCGAACCGCCCACAGTGCTCTCATTTCTAAGAAAAATCTTCGTCTGCTGAATTTTGTTTGACACTGCACGGGGTTTTTATACGATACGCCGCTCAGTTTTTGTGAAACAAAAGAACAAAACAAAATTAAACCGGACTTTTACAATATGCGCAGAAAAGGCTTCACTTTAATAGAGCTTCTTGTGGTAATAAGCATTATCGCCCTGCTGATGAGCTTTCTGATTCCGGCTCTCGCTGAGGCGAGGGATGTTGCAAAACGAACCGTATGCAGCAGCAGCCTCAGGCAGATAGCCGCTGGCTCTGAAATGTACACGCAGGACAACGGGCTTGAATATATGGCAGGCGGAGATCCCCTGCCTTCCGGAGTGTGGCTCTGGATGGGGCGAGGCTTCAGGGATTACGTAAAGCCGTATCTCGACAATCAGGAAGGCAGAACGAGCGTGCTATCCTGCCCGGGAGACCGCACAGCAGAAAATAAATACGAAGCCACAAGCTACGCATACTCAATGAGCTTCTACCACAGTCCTGAGCAGATCAATTCCATCTCCAGCGTTGCCGGCACTTGGACAGGTGAGCTCAAGGCGGTTCCGCAGAAGACGGGCAGCGCATCGCACCCGTCGCAGAAGATTATGTTCGGCGAATGGTACAGCAATCACGAGCAGGTCGAAAACGGCGAGGACGGGGGATGGTGGTGCTGGAAAGGGGCGAGAAATTTCCTCTTCGCCGATACCCACGTGGATTTCCTCAAGGCAGAAGAACTCGAAACGGCAAACGACAGCCTGCCCGATCCGAACGTTACGAAAAACGGAATTAAAGGCATCGATTACAGAGGTGCCAGCAAATAGGATTAGTTTTCCAGGCTTTTTTGCTTCAATTTTGCGGCTCTGTAATTTCCGCCCGTTAAGCAGCTCTAATATTCACTAAGGACTGTTAGACAAGATTATCTGCGCGATAAATATATTTGCTGAAAACCAGCAAGTTCTTAAGGGCAAAAAACATTTTCTTATAAAGTGTTATATTATAACGCTTTACATCCATTAAAATGCCGCTGGCGAATGCGCGGGTGAGTGTATCAAGCATATCTATTCTGCCTCTGAGGTTTCGAATTCTATTCCCCCAACCTTTGAGGCGAGGAAATTGTATATTGCAATCATAATTGAGAGAAAAACAAACCCCATGACAGATAAAATAACGGGCATAAGCAGAAAAACTATTCCCGGAATCCTGTTCTCCGGATTCTCAGTAAATAGAACGAGAAATAAACCTGCAACAGCGGGCGGAAGGCCGAAGAAGAAATACAAAAGCGATACCACCCTGCTGCTCTGAAAAACTGATACTCTTGAGATTTGTTTTTTCATCCTGCTTCCTTATATGTGCAAAACTTATCTTTACAAAAACGATATTCGAAATATACCATAATGGATTTTCGGTTCAAGGGAAAAAGATTATTCTTTCTGCATTTAATTCAATGGAACAGAGCTTGCCTAAAGACACAATCCGGGGTATTATTTTCGGCTGCCGGCAGAGAAATATTATGCAGGGGAAGAAATGGACTTAAAATCAAAAGCGAAAGATTTACGAGAGCAGATCCGCAGGCACGACTACCTCTACTACGTCTTAAACAGCCCGGAGATATCGGATTTCCGATACGACGAGCTTTTCAGGCAGCTAAGGGAGCTAGAAGCCGACCATCCCGAGCTCATAACGCCCGATTCGCCCACGCAGCGGGTATCTGAGGCCCCGAGCGAGGGGTTCGAGCGGGTGAGCCATCTTGTGCCGATGCTCAGCATAGACAACACCTACGAAAGCGCAGAGCTCCGCGCCTTCGACAGCCGCGTGCGCAAGGGGCTGGGCAGCAATGATTACTCATATACTGTTGAGCTGAAGATCGACGGGCTTGCGATAAGCCTGATATACGAAAACGGAATATTCCAGCGAGCAGCCACCCGAGGCGACGGTGAACAGGGCGATGATGTAACCGCAAACGTGAAGACAATCCGCTCCATCCCGCTGAAGCTCAATAATCCCGCAGCGGGCAGATTCGAGGTTCGGGGCGAGGTGTTTATGTCTTTCAGTGCATTCGAGAAAACCAACAAGCTCCGAGACGCTCAAGACAGGCAGCGATTTGCAAACCCGCGAAACGCCGCTGCAGGGTCGCTGAAACTGCTCGATGCGAAAGAGGTGTCTAAGCGGGAGCTCTCATTCTTCTGCTACGGGCTTGCAGGAGCGGAAAACTTCTCTGCGAAGGGGCATTTCGCCGCCCTGAACAGGCTCAAAGAGATGGGGCTTCCGGTGAATCCGGAGGCAGCAGAGGCCGAAAATATCGAGCAGGTTATCGAGATAATCCAGCTCTGGGACGAAAAACGCAAAACCCTCAATTATCCCACAGACGGGATGGTAATCAAGGTTGACAGCTTCGAGGCCCAGAAGAAGCTCGGGGCTACGGGCAGAAGCCCGAGATGGTGCATGGCGTATAAATTCAGCGCCGAGCAGAAGCAAACGAAAATCTCCTCCGTTGATGTTCAGGTGGGCAAAACGGGCATCCTCACCCCCGTTGCCAATCTCGAGCCAGTGGAGCTTGCAGGGACAACCGTACGAAGAGCCTCCATGCACAACTTCGACGAGGTGGAAAGGCTGGATGCAAGAGTGGGCGATACTGTGCTTGTGGAGAAGGCAGGCGAGATTATCCCGCAGGTGGTGAAGGTGCTCAGAGACCACCGCCCGGAAACGAGCGAGAGATTCCTGCCTCCCAAGGAATGCCCCGTTTGCGGCAGCCAAACCGCCAAAGACAAGAACGGGGTGTATCTGGTCTGCACAAACCCAAACTGCCCGGCAAGGCTCAAGGGCAGGCTCGTTTACTTCGTGGGCAAGGGACAGATGGACATCGACACGCTCGGCCCGGCCGTAATCGAACAGCTGATAGAGAAGGGGCTCGTGAAAAATTTTTCAGATTTGTACGGAATTTCCAGAGAAGATTTGACATCCTTAGATAAGATAGGCGATAAAAGCGCGGAAAACATACTCGCATCGATTGAAAAGAGCAAAGAGACACCGCTTTGGCGGTTTGTAAAGGCGCTTGGCATAAGATACATCGGCGGGCAGAACGCCGAGATACTCGCTGAGCGTTTCGGCTCTCTGGAGGCGATTATGAACGCCTCAGCGGAGGATATGGAAGCGATAGACCAGATCGGCCCCGTTGCAGCAGCAAGCGTGAAGGAATATTTCGCAGATGCAGAAAACAGGGAAACAGTGAATAATCTGCTGGCTCGCGGCGTCAGGCCGTACGTCCAGCAGAGCGGTGAGGAAAAGCCGCTTGCAGGGAAAACCTTCGTGGTAACCGGCACGCTATCGCAGTTCACAAGGGATCAGGTGAAGGAATTTATCTCACAGAACGGCGGGAAGGTTAGCTCGAGCGTGAGCTCGAAAACCGACTACCTCCTTGCGGGCGAAAAAGCAGGCTCAAAGCTGAAAAAGGCCAGCAGCCTCGGCGTTGAGATAATAAATGAACAAGAGCTCAAGGAAATTTGCAGTTAAATTAGATTAAGGCGGTTTTTATGATTCGATACACACTAATCCTGCTATCAGCAGCAGCAATGTGTTTTTCTGCTGAGTACTACGTTAACAGCAGTGAAGGCAATGACAATAATTCAGGAACAAGCCCGCAAAAGGCTTTCAAAACACTTGAAAAAGCTAACTCCATAACTCTCAAGCCCGGCGACAAACTGCTTTTCAAGGCGGGCGAGAAATTTGCCGGCCACTTCAAGCCTCAGGGCTGCGGCGAAGAAGGCAAACGGATTCACATCGGAAGCTACGGCGAAGGAGACAAGCCGAAAATCGCAGGCGGAGGAAGATTCCCCGAAGCCGTTCATCTTTTCAATATGGAATACGTTACGCTGGAAGGGCTCGCTATTACCAATACCGGCAGCAAACCCGAACCCGGGCGAAGAGGGCTTCGGATTGAGCTGAAAGACTTCGGCGAAGGAAACGATATCCGAATCAGCAATCTTTTTATACACGATGTAAACGGCAGCAAGTATAAGAAGAAAAAAGGCGGCGGGTCTGCAATTATCTGGCAGAATCACGGCAAGGAAAAGAAAACCCGCTTCGACGGGCTTGTAATTGAAAACTGCCATTTGAAAGACTGCGTTCGAAACGGAATGAATTCGCGAGGCTATACAAACCGCGAGAACTGGCATCCGAGCCTGAATGTAGTGGTTCGAGACAATCTGCTTGAGGGGATCCCGGGCGACGGAATCGTGCCTATAGGCTGCGACGGGGCTCTAATCGAAGGCAACGTTATGCGGGACTGCCCGAGAATGCTCGAGAAAGGCGATGCAGCAGCGGGCATCTGGCCTTGGTCTTCGGACAATACGATCATTCAGTACAACGAAGTATCCGACCACAAGGCCTGCTGGGACGGCCAAGGCTTCGACTCAGACTGGAACTGCCGCGGGACGATAATCCAGTACAACTACAGCCACGACAACGAAGGCGGCTTCCTGCTTATATGCTGCAACGGCGGGGCAAGCAAGTCTAAAAGGATAAACGATGGAACGATAGTCCGCTACAATATCAGCATAAACGACGGGCTCCGCACCGAAGGCCATGCCGCCGGCTTCTCGCCCACCTTCCACATATCCGGCCCTGTTACCAATACACGAATCTACAACAATCTGATTTACGTGCCCCGAAAGAACTCCAAAGAGATAGACCGCACGATTGTGGAGATGGACAACTGGGGCGGGCCTTACCCTGAAAATACGCTCTTTGCGAACAATATCTTCTACGTGGAAGGGAAGGCGGATTTCATAATGGCAGGCAGCAGAAAAACCAGATTTATGAACAATCTGTATTCAGGCGAATTTGAAGACCGCCCGAAAGACAGCAAAGCTATTACTGACAAGCCGCGTTTCAAAGGAAGCTTCACAGACGAAAACGGGCTTTGGAATCCGATGGGCTTCCAGCTCGCTCCCGACTCTCCCGGCGCCGATGCGGGGATGTATATCAGCGGAAACGGCGGAAAGAACTACAAGGGCAAAAAGCTCGATTATCCGATAAACGTCGGGGCGTTTTAATCGGGCTGTTAAATTTCGCTTATATCTCTGGCGAGTGCGGTGAATCTTATATCTTTATCGAACGGGGTGAATTCGGTGTGGCAAAGCCGGCTTCGGGGGAGCCCTGCCATCGCCTCGGGCAGGCTGTCTTTTCCAGCTGAGCAAAGCAGTTTCGGCGCCGTGTACACCCAAAACTCATCTGCAAGCCCGCAGCGGATGAATTCGCTGAGCAGCTCCGGGCCCGCTTCCACCATCACCCTCTGGGCTTTCAAAGCGGAAAGTTTGTCCAGCACGCCCCTGATGCTGCAGCGGCCGTTCTCGTCTTTCTGAGCACGCTCAACATCCACTCCGCAATCCTTAATCTCTTGGATTTTTTCCTCATCGTTTGAAAGCGTGAAAATCGTGAGCGGGGCAGCATCGATGCTTTGGAAAAGCTTCATATCCAGCCTGATTCTCAGCTTAGAATCAAGGATAATCCTGTGCGGACTTCTGCCGCAGGAAGGCCTTGCTGTAAGCATGGGATCGTCTGCGAGAACCGTACCGATTCCTGCAAGGATATAATCGCAGCTCCTTCGCAGCCGGTGAACATCCTGCCTGCTCGCCTCCGAGGTGAGCCATACGGTATTTCCGCCGGCATCTGTTTCGCTCATATATCCATCGAGGCTCTGCGCCCATTTGAGGATAACCCACGGGCGGGAACGCCGGCTTTGCTTGATAAAAGCCGGATTCAGAAGCTCGGCCTGCTCTCTGCACATCCCCACTTGCACTTTAATCCCTGCTTTACGAAGCATATCAAACCCCCTGCCGGCCACCTTCTCGCTCGGGTCTTCCATTGCCGCTGTCACCTCAGACACCTCAGCTTCAATAAGGGCTGCTGCGCAGGGCGGGGTTTTGCCGTAATGACTGCATGGCTCGAGAGTAACGTAAACTGTACTGCCGGCTGGGCTGAGCCCTTTAAGGCGGCAGTCTTTAAGGGCGTTTATCTCCGCATGCTCTTTGCCGAACTGCTTATGCCAGCCCTCGCCGATTACCTCGCCTGAAGGGCTTACTATAACGCAGCCCACCATAGGATTCGGCTCAACGCTGCCAAAGCCGCGCCGGGCAAGCTCTATCGCCCAATGCATATATTGTTCGTAAGCCATAATTCTGCCTTAAAAAAGGGGCAATCCCTTTAAAGATTGCCCCTTGAACTGCTGTTTCAAAGCATTACACGGTTTATTCCATGGAGATTGCCTCTACCGGGCACTCATCAACGCACGCACCGCAGTCGATGCATGCATCTGCATCAACTTCAGCCTTGCCGTTGTCGTCGAGAGAGATTGCTTCTACTGGGCACGCATCAACGCAGGCCCCGCAGCCGGTGCAGGTTTCCTTATCGATAACTGCTGGCATAATTAACATCCTTTCACAAAATTAAGTTAATTCTCATTCTTTCTGCTCACTTCAAACTGTGAACAATTGTATATATACAAAAAAGTTTAAATTGCGCCAAACAAAAAAATACAATTTTTTCTTAAAAATTTTCCCGCCCGCCCTGCTCTCATCTTTATAAGGCAGAACAGCAGCCCTCTTTGAGCTGAAAACGCTTGGGCTTTAGGCGGTTTTGAGCCTTATTTCCCCTTCCTGAAAAGTCTGTAAGGAAGGGATGCCCTGTAGAATGATGTTGGGTATTTCGTGGGAAAAATCCCCTCACGCACGCTGCCCACATCACCCACGCTGTAGAATGCTCTGGGGTGGTGCTTGTCTATAAAATCTACAACTTTTTTCAGGTCTTTCTTTTTTATCACGGAAAACACAATCTTCACCGGCCCTTTCGCTCCGCTGCCGTCAACAACGGTAAAACCGTAGCCTTCGTGCTGGAGTTCTTCCAGCAGGTCTTGGCAGTTTTTAACTATAAGCACACGCAGCAGCACCTTACCGAGAGCCATCTTCTCGGCAAGCAGAATACCGATATAGCTGCCCGCTGCGAATCCGCCGGCATAAGCTATATAAGAAATCGGGTTGTTCAGATTCTTCATCACCACGCCCATCGCCAATACCCATACAAGCATCTCAAAAAAACCAACCAGAGGGGCAAGCTTTTTCATCCCCTTGGTTATGAAAATCAGCCGGATTGTCCCAAGCCCCACATCCGCTACGCGGGAGAGGAAAATCAGCACCGGCATTAGAAAATGGGCGAATATGTCGAATTCAAATGTCATTTTATCCCTCGCTTTCTTTATACCTAAACAGAGGGCGGGTATGCTAACACCATTAGAGCTGAAAGCAATGTTTAAAAAACTAATTTCCTGTGAATTACAAAAAAACATATTCTTGATTACTTAAAATAATTGCATAGAATTACTCTAATGTTAATTTAAACTATAAGTTTATATCTTACTTGATGAGAGTTATATGTTAAAAGATGGTGTTTACGAAAAATCATTAATTTGGTTATGGAAAATCAACTTAAAGCAATTCCACCAAATTCTTTTAAATGCACTCCATTAGATCCAGCAGACAGCCACAATTTCCTCGCTCAATACCTTTATAGAGTTCTGGCTCAAGGGCTTGCTGAGGTAAAGCCAGAAAAAAAGCTTAGCAAAGACGCCGAAAAAAGAGATAGCCGACTCCAAAAACAAATTCGGATTTGCAATGAAATTATCAATTCTCTTGAGCGGAATAATATTGAAGGCTTTGATGAAGCTAAGATATCTAAAGAAGCAAAAAAACTTCTTTCTATAATGGTATCTGCGTCTGATATGCGCTTTGCTGAACGCCCCGACACCCCTCTTTCTATTGGTGCTTTATTGTCAGGAACAAATCAAGACCCTACTTTAATTTCTCAGCTTACAAAAGAAATTGCTACTGCTGACCGTGTTGACATACTCTGTTCGTTTATTAAATGGAGCGGTATTCGAATATTAGCCCCGGCTCTGCGTATGTTCACTAAAAGAAACGATACCCGCCTGAGAATTATAACAACCAGTTATATGGGAGCTACAGACCTTAAAGCAGTAAATTTTCTATCCGACTTACCCAGCACAGAAATTAAAGTTAGCTACGATACTCACAGGACAAGATTACACGCAAAGTCTTACCTTATTCATAGAGAAACCGGTTTTTCCTCTGCTTACATAGGTTCTGCGAATATTTCTCAAGCAGCTCTAACGGACGGCTTAGAATGGAATATTAAGATCAGCCAATATGAACAACCTTATCAATGGGATAAAATTTCGGCTACTTTCGAAACATATTGGAATGATAAAGAGTTTGAAACATACGACCAGCAAGGAGATAGTAAAAGACTTGAAAAAGCGCTCATTGAAGAGGCTTCACCTAAAACAGATAATGAATACATAATCCCTTATTTTCACAGCCATCCCATAAGTCCATAAATTTATCGTTGAGGGCTTGTTTATTGTATTAAAACGCCCTTTTCTTGAAGGATTTGAATTACCCCAGTTTGCATTTTTTTTTTGCTTTTGTTCAATTGGCAGTTTTTTGCTCAATACTGCCCGCTCTCTTTTCACCTCTTTATTTTCGTAAAATCTTGCTACATATTAAAACCCGGCAAATAAGCCTGCTGAGGGCTGCCAACCATACGCGGTGAACCACGTGCTGTCCCACAGGGAGCCATAACGCTAAAAACATCCAGCCGGCTGAATAATACACCCCTCAGTAAAGTAAACAATCGGCTGAATGCTCCTTTCCACTGACCGAGGAAACCTATATACCTTATTAAAATATAAGCCAGCATAGCCGTCCATACTTGCCATAGAATTGCTTTTTGGCTATGCCCTAGGAAATCGCTTAGCTGCAAAGTCTGTTTTATCTGCTTGAAAAACACCTCTATACCCCAGCGGCACTTATATAGGTCGCAAATACTGCTCGGCGCCCACTGCATATTGTTCGTGATAAATTTCATAAGCTTTTTCTCGCCGTTAATTTCCACATAAGCCTTAACTAAACGGAGCTTCTTCGGGTATGCCTCGCGGCTTTTCGGCATTTCAAGTTCAATTAAAGCATCGTATTGGATATTACCTTTTGGTTCTGTATTCTGTTTAACAAAACGATATTTCATATTATCTTTGGCTCTGGTAACCCAGAATAATTCTCGCCTGTCAAGATCTGCTAGATGCTTAAAATCCACGTAAGCCTTGTCAAAAACCGCTATTTCGCCGCTTTTAAGGTCCTGACAGAGCTGATAAGCTTCTGTCGAATCATGGGTTGAGGCTTCTTTTACAATAGCAAATTGAGGCAGGAACGTCTGGAGATTCAGCTGCATATGGCACTTTGCAGCCGCTTTTCGTCTGCGATGTTTAGCCCAGTCAATACAGTTGGCTACAAGCTGGATCGTGGTTGAGTCAACCGCATATATTGCTCTCTTAAAACGCCTCGGAAGGCCGGAATACTTATGGCCTCTCCCAAAATCAAGATGTTTGTTCTGGATATGGGACAGCACCTCCCAGAAGAGAGTCTCTGCCATAAGAGGATCTCGAACCCTGTTTGCATGAGAAAGCCCATTCCTGCTTGGAGGGGTTGCACGGCGGATAGGAGTCAAAGCTCCAGAATGATTACGCAATGTGTCGGAAACGTCGTTGAGCGAGAGACTGTGAGCAATCTGGACATGAAGCATAGATACAATGTGCGACCAGCAAGAAAATGTTCGTGATTGCTTGTCAATACCGAAAGACCGAGACAATTTTGAAACAAGATGTGCAGGAATATGTTGGCATATTTGCTTAAGAATGCTATATTGATGTTTGGCGGGTGTCATGGGTTACTCCTAATTTGTTTAATTAGACTGAAAGAATTAGTGTAACTCATACCCCGCTGGTTTTAAAGAAACATCTTGTATTTTGCTCTTCTATGGGATGGCTGTGTTTATAATTATAATCAGCAAGTAAGTTGGAATTGGGGAGGACCCGGTGGCTGGGGGAAAATGCCTAAATGGGCGGCTATTGCAGCAGGCCTTGCTCTATTGGCAAGCCAGGAAGATGTGCAAGATATGGCTAAAGGTCTTTGGGAATTTATATTTGACGACGACGCTGATGAATATATGCCACAACAACCTACAATAGGGCCAGCACCATAGTATCATATTGAAAGGTAAAGTTCGTTTATGGATATCAACGCGACAAAAGAAAAAATATTATCCCAAAAAATAGCTATAAAAAATATTTTAGCCTTACCAGCTATGACATATAGCTATCCTGTTTCACGCTATAATTTTTGTAGAAAAAGAGCTGAAAAAGAAACAGGTATTGGGTTTTTTACGGTTCAGTATGCAAGATTGTTATCCGCATGTTATTATGATAGAAGTTATATTGATTCTGTCATAAATTGCGGAATCGATTTCGACTCAATGGCAACACCTCAAAAGTGTGAACTTTGCTTCAATATTGGCTGGTTTTATTGTAATCTAAATTTTATAGCCGAAGGTATTGAGTATATGCAAAAAGCGGTTGATTGCTGTGAAGATGAAAAGTTTTTGAGAAACTTAAGGTTTAATCTGGCTATTTATTTAAGTGAAGTCGATAAAGGTAAGGCCTTAGATATTTTTAATGCTCTAGAAGAGTTTTTTGGTGCAAAAATATTTGCAATAAAAGTATATATCGATAGCGGAGATTTAGAAAAAGCTGGAGAACTTTTTGAGAAAAGTCGTTTTGGGCCTGGGAAAGATTTGGATACTAGTTTTTTTGAAGCAGAGTTCCATTTTGCAGGAAAAGATTTTGAGAAGGCTTCAAAAGCTTTTGATATATGTAAGTCGCATAGGTTTTGTTTTACTCCTCAATGGCAACTAACGTATGATTATAAAAAAGCTTCAACATATTATTACGCTGGCCAATTTAAAAAGGCCCATAAACAAGCAATAAAAATAAGAAACAGAAAGAATTGGGATAAATTTTACAATCTTGATTTAATTGATACACATGATATGGTAAGAATTCCAGAAATTGATGCCGTTTTGAGTAACAACTTTGTTTATAGATGGTATTTGGATATTGACAGGATGTTCTATTATATAAATAAGATAAGAATGATAGGTTATGGTTATATAAAAAGAAACTGGGCGTATATTTTTTTCATTTTTATTTTAATTTCGGTTTTAACTTTAAAAATTCTAAAATTACTGAAATAGCTCATGGGTAAGCTCTTTGAAAAACTCTGTGCCTCTCCCCTGTCTTTGAACAGTAATAATTAGACAAATTCCTTCAAACAGCAGTTTTTTCCTTTTGCCCCTTCAGAATTATTTTGAGGGGTGAAAGGCAAAAAACTGCGAACATACTCTACAGGAGTTTTCCCTCCCAGTGATTCGTGCCCACGCTCATAATTATATTCTATAAGCCAATCTAAAGTTAAATTACGAGCTTCTGATAAATTCTTAAAACTGTACATATCAAGTATATCCTCTCGATAACTCCGATTGAATCGTTCAATAAAACTGTTTTGCTGAGGCTTGCCTGCTTCTATACGGCGGTGCCTGATTCTGTTTCGGCAGCAGAACCTGCGAAATTGAAGGCTCCTAAATTCCGGCCCATTATCGCTGCGAATAAAGCGGGGGAAACCCCGATCAGAGCCTATTAATTCAAGGCTACGAATTATGCGAAGCGAAGGTAAGCTCGTGTCGATCTCAATATCCAATGCCTCACGGTTAAACTCATCGATAACGTTGAAAGCCCTGAATGGCCGACCATTACTCAAACTATCGCTCATAAAATCAATACTCCATATCTCATTAGCTCTCGTAGCTTCTGGCATAGGTTTACGCTCTATTTGCCTTATCAAATTCTTTTTACGGTTGTTAAGCTGAAATTCATTTTCCTTATAAACACGATAAACCTTTTTGTGATTCCAGCTATATCCCTTGCGGCGGATACTGTCGAATATCTTTGGAAATCCGCGTCGAGGACGGGAATCTATTACCAGCTCTATCTGTCTTTTTACCTCAGCATCATCGTTTCTTGAAGGAGTATAGTAAAAACTGCCCCGGCTGATGCCTGCTGCTTTACAAGATGATTGCACGCATAAGCCCTTAGAATGTGCCTGCCTGGCAAAATCCTTTCGCTCGGCAGGCTTTAGAAGTTTTTTTCTATTAAATCCTTGAGAACGTTATTCTCTAATGATAAGTCCGCATACATCTTTTTGAGCTTGCCGTTCTCTCGCTCTAACTCGCGTAAACGCCTTATCTCACTGCCGCCAATACCAGAATACTTGCTCTTCCAGTTGTAAAATGTGGCACGGGATATGCCGTATTTCCTGGTCAAATCACTGACCTCTAAACCGGCTTCTGACTCCTTGAGAATCGAAAGTATCTGGCTTTCACTAAACCTCGATCTTCGCATTTTAAGTTCCTTTCTAAATATTTGAGTTGGTTTATATTATTCAGGAACCGTCTAATTTAAAGTGTTCAATTCTATGGGAGAGCTACAGTGGCGGTTCCTTGTCCAACTCCTTCCAAATGTGTTACTTGTGAAATATCAACTAAAAGAAATTCACCAATTGTGGACACACCTAGTCTGCACAAAGCATTCCGAGGCTTTGTTCGTAAGTTTAAAACCGAAATTGGTGATTGTAGCCCTATTTTACTCATACTGCATTTAATGTTTAATCAGTTTCATTGTCCGTAGAGCTTTGACGCACCCATGCATCTACTTCCGACAATTTGAAACGAAGCAGATTGCCAGCCCTGTGTGCTGGAAAATCCTGAGTCTTAATCCAGCGACGTATGGTCTCTTTATTCACCTTGAGGTGTTGGGACACGTCTTCCATATCTACCCATTTTTCTTCTGTGGCCATTTGCATTCTCATTTAAAGGATTTAATGGTATATGTAGTTAAATGTGGATAAATATAGCTGAAAACCTGCAGGAAGTCAACAATTTTGCATTTTTCATTAAATTTTATGATTGACATAGTCAGTGGCGTAAAGTATAAACTAAACAGCAACGATTTAAATAAGATTTGGAGACAGACCAACCCCTCTGACGGGGGTAAAAACGCACTTTTTACCCCCTAAGTGAGAAATCGGGGTTAAAAAATTATCAATCTTTTTTATTAGCCTTTGGGGGCGGGATCCCAACGAAATACACCCCAGTATCAAAGAAAATATAGAAAAGCTAAACCGAAACCCGATCTTAAAGGAGGAATTGCAAAAATTATCACTCTATTGCAGGGAAAGTGTAAAAACTGTTTCTGCAGGTCAAGAAGCAAACCCGCAACTTCCCCTTAAAATTCATTGCCAATACACTCGTGATGAAATTTTAGTAGGACTTGATTTTTGGAATTTAGAAAAGCAGCCGGCTATGAGAGAAGGTGTTTTATATCTGCCTAATATAAATTCTGATGCCCTTTTCATTACTTTGAATAAAACCAAAAAGCATTACTCCCCCACCACAATGTATAAAGATTATGCAATTAACGAAACTTTCTTTCACTGGCAAAGCCAGTCTTCAACTTCAGAGCATTCTAAAACAGGACAAAGGTATATTAACCATAAGGCTAATAATCATTCAATTCTGCTGTTTGTCAGAGAAGATAAAGAAAATAGCAATCAGTTAGCAAATCCTTATTATTTCTTAGGTCAGGCAGAATACATCGAACACAAAGGATCAAAGCCTATGAGTATAACATGGAAGTTAAAACACCCTATGCCAGCTCATCTTATTCGCAAAACCTCACGTCTTGTTATAAATTAAAAAAGCCGGCGGGGAAAGTGCCGGCTTAGGGGTTGTTTAATACGATTTTAGAATTTGATTTTTGAGAAAGAGGCTGCCAGTGCCTGAGCTGTTGGGCTTTTTTCGCCCTGGAGGACGATGGGCTTTCCCTGCTCGCCTGAGATAGCAAATTCCGGGTCCATTGGCACAGAGCCGAGGAAAGGCAGTTCGAATTCCTCTGCAACCTTCTCGCCGCCGCCGGAGAGGAACACATCCACGCGGTATCCGCATTTGGGGCAAACGTATCCAGCCATATTCTCCACAACGCCGAGAATCTTCACCTCCACCTTGCCGCAGAAGGAGATGCACCTTCTCACATCCATCACCGAAACCTGCTGGGGGGTTGTAACGATAATCGCCCCGTCGGGCTTTTCGAGCGTCTGCACTGCGGATAAGGGCTCATCGCCGGTTCCTGGCGGGGAGTCAACGATAAGGTAATCGAGGCTGCCCCAGTGCACCTGATTAACGAACTGATTTATCACGTTATGCTTTGCCGGGCCGCGCCAGATTACGGGGGTGGAATCGCTCTCAAGCAGGAATCCGATGCTCATCACCTTCAGCCCTGACGGGCCTGCTGCGGGTATTACCATCTCGCCCACCTGATGTATATCTTCTCCTGTAACGTTCATCATCCGCGGTATGCTCGGGCCGTGGAGGTCCACATCGAGAAGCCCCACACTGCTGCCCCGGCTGCTGAGCCAGGCAGCGAGATTGGCTGCCACGCTGCTCTTGCCAACGCCGCCTTTGCCGCTCATAACGATTATCTTCTTGCCGATTTGACTGCTGCTTTGTCCGGCTTGTCCGCCGGCGTTTGCTGATGGGCAGCTCCCGCTTTGGGAACACCCTGAACACTGATTCTCTGCCATTATTATTTCCTGAAAAATGTTTTATCTAATGTAAGCTTTTGCCGGGCTAAATCATTCCCTCACGCTTTACCTTCTCCACGAGCTTTTCTTTGCGTCGTTCATACGCCTTAACGATATTCTGCACGAGATTATGGCGTACGATATCGTTTCTTGAAAGCTCGCAGCAGCCGACGCCGTGAACATCGCTGAGCGTTTCGATTGCATCTGAGAGCCCGCTCTTGTTCCTCGCCTCGAGGTCCACCTGCGTAAGGTCGCCTGTAACGATCATCTTCGAATCCCTGCCCAGCCTCGTGAGAAACATCATCATCTGTGAAGGCGTTGTATTCTGCGCCTCATCGCAGATAACAACCGCCTCGTTGAGCGTTCTTCCCCGCATAAAGGCCAGCGGAATAATCTCAATTACATCAAGGCTCATCAGCTTGCGCATCTGTCCGTATTCCATGAGGTCTTCAAGGCTGTCGAAGAGGGGACGAAGATAGGGATTTACCTTCGCCTCAATATCGCCCGGGAGAAAGCCGAGCTTCTCGCCGGCCTCTACAGCAGGACGAACAAGCACAATCTTGCGAATCTGCTGCTTTTTCAGCATAGAAACCGCCATAGCCACAGCGAGATACGTTTTCCCCGTACCTGCCGGGCCGGTGCAGAAGGTCAGATCGTTCTCGAGCATCTGCTTCAAGTAGTCCGCTTGGCCGTCTGTAAACGGCTCTACAACTGACTTATGTGAATAAACCTCGATTGAATAGGCTGAAGGGTCGAGATCTGTTTTCGAAACCTGAGTAATTATATTTCGTGCCTCCTCCGGGCTTATTCCCTTGCGCTTTTGGCCGGCCTTCTCAAGCCTTTCTACTACCTTAGCTGCCTTGGCGCAATTATCCGAATCGCCAGAAATCTTAACTTCTTCGCCCCTTGCACTTATACGAACATCAAACGCTTTGCGAATTTGCCGCAGATATTCATCGGCAGGGCCGAATACAAGAGAGGCAATGCTTTCAGAGGCAAGCGTTATCTTTTTTTCCAATTTAAAACTGAACCTTTCATTCCAAGAAAAGTAAACAAGTCTGCAATTCTATACGGAGTTAGCTGTTTTTTCAACCAAAATTTTTAATCGCTTATCTTAGCGTCATTCAGACGCCAGTCGAAGTAGGAATATTTAACATCGAATTCGGGATTTTTATAAACAACCCAGTTCGAATCGGGCTTGCTGATAAAGATAAAATTCAGTATGCCCCTTATGGATTCGTCTCTGGCTTTCAAACGAGTTCTTGTGAAGTAATGCTCGCGGAAATATTCAGATTTCTCTTTGAAAAGCCTTGAAATCGCAAGCTCTTTTTCCTTATGGTCCGGGGCAACAAAGTCTTTTCGAAGGAGGGTTTGCTTTACCTGCTCATCGAGCATTTTCTCGAGCCTGAAGCCGGTATATGGCTCATTGCGGAGCCTCGGCGAGCTCACGGCAGCCTGAGAAAGGGCAAGAAGCACCTTAGGGTCGCCGTAAACATCAACCGCATTCTTCTCCATATCGCTGAGGTTGTATTCATTGCCCATAATCGCATAATATTTGTCTTCAAATGGATCATCAATCTGCATTATGCTCTCTGCAGGATAAAAAATCATCTTGATTCTGGACGCCTCTATTGGGTAATGATCGAATACGGTTTTTATAACACAAACATTATAGGCATTTATCCAAAAAGCAGACTTCTGGTCATCCTCCCAAACGAGAAAATCTTCCACCTCAAGCCTCCTCATCCACCTCAAAACATCTAAGATGTCGTTTTTCTGCCTTCTAACCTTAGCATAATCCACCTCACCCCTGCTGTTTACAAACGAAGGCTTGAGCACCTTTCCGAACATCTCGTTCGGCCCGGGTTCTTCGGGCTTTTCGGCCTGCAGCCGGTTTAAAGAGTTGGGGTCTTTAGGGGGCTCTTCCTGTCCAGCTGCCTGCAGAAAGGAAACCAGCAGAATAATTATTGAAAGAATTTTAAAATTTATAAATTTCATCATCACCAGATTTTAGGAAAACCTCAAATCTTTACAACCCGTTTTCGCATTAGATTTGAATACAGATTGTGTTATTCGGTTTTGTCTTTCTTCTTGTTCTTCCTTTTCTTACGCCCGCGGTCAGTAAGATTGTTCTCAAATTTCACTTTCATATACTCTCGAAGCTCCTCGTCGTTCTTGAAATGCAGCTCGTAGCCGTATTCATCCTGATTGAACTCGCAGGATTCTGAATCGAAATTGCGGCAAATCTGCGGCCTGTTTTTGTAGTTCAGGCACATACTCGTTTCCGGGCACAGATACCTGCAAGGCGTGCTGAAGCTCACATACCACTGACCTTCTTCTACGAAAACGCTGACATTTTCATGGCAGAGATACCAACTTATATCATCGAAATCCTTTTCGGTTTCGGGGTTGTCTATAGGCAGAGCTATGTATCTGCAGCAAAGCCCGTCGCAGTTTTTGCAGCTCTCATCCATATCATCGGGCTTTTGGTTCTTTTTTCCCATTATATTTTCCTCAGATGCATTTATAACAAGCTTAAATTTCAGTAGGTAAAGAAAAAAATTACGACCGTTTGAAATTATGAACAAATTCTGCTAAAATCAAGTACAAACAGGAAGACTTGGATTATTAACTTGAATTTTGTTATTCTAACAATTAGAATAAGTTGGCTTGAAACGGATTTCAGGCGTGTTTAATATTTTATTTCGCTTTGAAGGGTTCAAATTTTGACTTCGAGGCTCATTTTCATTTTATCTGCGGCGATATTCATAACAGGCTGCGGAAGCGAAGGTTTCATAACAGACGATGCTACAGAGTTCGAGGCTAAGGTACTTCTGGAAGAAGCCTCACGCATTGAAGCAGATTCTTCTGTAAAAAACCATTTGCCTGATATTTACGAACAAGAACCGAAGATAATTGAGACCTCTTCGGGCACAAAGGTGGTTTATTTCACGAAAAATCAGCCGCCTAACGTACTCGCCGGCCTTCTTAAAAATCAGCTTAAATGCTCGGCAAACCCCTCCAGCACAACCAACCAGATTATCATAAGCTGCAAAAACAAAGCGCAGGCTGAAGAAGCAATCAGTTTTCTCAACAGTGTTGACGTGCTGCCTGTGCAGATAAAGATAAGCTGCATGCTTATTGAGCATTACGCAGACCTTACAATGGACAGGGAAACCACTGTACATATTGGCGAGCTGTTCGGTACAGATATCACGCTAAGCGGAAAGCAAAAAGGCGGGAAATACAGTGATTATCTCCCTAACTTCCCGGGCGCTTTACTCCGCGAGCCGGACAGGGCTGATCTTAGTCTCGATCTGGGTTTTGAAGACGGGAATATAGGTGATACCGATTTTGTGCGTGTGGTAGTGGATATGCTTGAGTCAAGGGGGTATCTCAAGGTAATGATGAACCCCGAGCTTGAGGTGGTTTCAGGCCAGAAAGCTACCTTCAAATCACGTGAGCAGGTGCCCACTATCCGCGTTATAACCGAAAGAAACAGGGACCCTTATAACCTCACTGAATATATCTGGGTTGAAGACTATCTGGAGGTTGTCCCGCATCTTTATGCAGACGGAACTATCGGCATAAAAACAAAGGTGCTTATGGGCTCAAAATCAACGCCTGAAGGTGTTGTTCAGCAGAGAATTATCTCCAGGAAGGGTATTGATATTGGCGAAAATCGCGTCAAACCAGGACAGAGCCTCATCATAGGCGGTTTCAAAAAGGCTGAGAAGGTTTCTGTAATCAGAGGCTTTCCGTTCCTCAAAGATATTCCGGCTGTAGGGCTTTTATTCTCGAGTAAAGATTTTGAAGAAAGGGCAAAGGAGATTACATTTATCATAACTCCTTCCATTTCAAGCCATGGAGAGCCTTACGACGAGATGCTCAAAAAGGTTAGAGCTCAGCTCGACGACCATGTAACCGATTCAGAGATTACCAGAATCATCGAACGGATGATGATCGATCCTTTCCAGAATGAGATGCATAAAAGAGAGGTTAAATCGCGCAAGGATGAAGAAGAGCTCAAGAAGGTTAAGGCGGAAATAAACCTTGCCAATCGCTCACGAGAGCTCAAGAAACTGCGTAATCAGCTTAACGAGCTTAAGAGAAGGCTTGAATTCGAGAAGTCTCAGGCCTCAAATGCGCAGAAGTCCGCTGAAGAATACCAGAAAGAAATCGAAAAGGTTGAAAAAATTACCGAAAAGCTCGAAAAGACAATCAATCCCGATAAGAAGCAGAATTCTAAGCAGGGAGGGAAGAAATGAGAATCAGTAATTCCGCCCTCACAATTTTCACTGTTCTTTTCTCAGCGTTACTGCTTATCGGCTGCGGCGAGGTTCTCGACGAAAAGAAAACCGAAATCGAAGCAAAGAGGCTGCTCGAAGCAGCATCAGAGATAAGAAAGGACTTAGAGGTTGACCGTCCTGTACCTGAAAGGATCACCTCAGATACCGAGATTCAAAAGACCTCTCAGGGCGTAAAGCTTTTCTACTACACAAAAAATCATTCACCGCAATATGTAGAAAATATGCTGAAAAAGGAATTCAAGGTGGGAACTGCCCGCCTGGACTCTGCCAATCAGCTTATTATATCCTGCGGGAATGAGAAGCTCGCCAATGAGATACTCGATTTTCTGAAATTAATCGACATCCCTCCTATTCAGGTTCGCATAAACTGCGTTATAGCGGAGAATTACGCGGACCTTACGATGGACAAAGAAACGAGAGTGGAAGTTGAAGAAGTATTCAGCTCTGATGTAGCTATGACGCCTAAAGGTGATGGACCCAGCTTCCCGGGAGCCTCTATAAGAGAAACCGAACGCTCTGATATGGGTATGGAACTCGGATATTCCTACTCCGAAAACGGAGAGAAGGTTGAAACTCTTGTAGATATGCTCGTATCGAGGGGGTATTTCAAGGTGCTTCTAAACCCGACAGTGGAAACTCTCGTTGGAGAGCCGGCTCAGGTAACATCTTCAGAGCGAGTACCGATAACTAAGATTGTAACGAAAAATAACATACAGCCTTATCAGGAAACAGAATACATCTGGATAGAGGACAAGCTGAAAGTAACTCCGTATGTTTATCAGAACGGTACTATAGGACTTAAAACTGAGATCTCCATAGGCTCCAAATCTACGCCGGAAGGCGTGGTGCAGAGGCCTGTTATAACAGAAAAAAAGGCAACATTTAGCGAAAACCGCATAAGAATCGGCGAGAGCCTCATTATCGGAGGCTTCAGGAAGATGGAAAATTCTGCTGTAACAAGGGGGTATCCATTCCTCAAGGACCTTCCGTTTATAGGAATGTTTTTCTCAGGCGATGATTACGAACAGCGTGCCAAGGAAATCACAATCATCCTTACACCGAGCATTTCGGGTAATGGTAGGCCCTATGAAGAAACAATGGACTGGGCAGAAAATAAGCTTGAGAGCCGCGTAAAGGATAAGGATCTCTCCGAGATCATTGGCGAAACATTCACAAGCCCGCTGGGCACAGAAAGCCAGTACACTGAAAAACTCGAAAAAGACGCTGCTGAACAGGCTATCAGCAGAATAAAAACTGAAATTGACATAAACGAAACCGAACGAGAACTGAAAAGGCTGAAAGATCAGGTTCAGCAGCTCGAAACTAAGCTTAATGACCAGAAGCTTAAATCACAAGAAGCCAAAAAGGTTAATGCTGAATACAAAAATAAGCTGAATCAGCTCAAACAGCTCCAAGACAAGCTTCAAAAACACCTTGAAGACCAGAAAGCAAAGGCAAGAAAAGCGCAGCAGCAGAAAGAAGCGGCTCAAAAGAAGGCACAGCAGCAGAAAAAAGAGGTAGCAGCAGAGAAAAAACAGGCTCAGACAAATAAGCAGCAGGCAGAAAAACCTGCTGAAAAGAAAGAGCCCAATGCTGGAAAAAACAATAACAAACAAAAACAAAAGAACAATTCCAGCGAAAAGAAATAAAAACTACTGCGTAGTAAAAAATCTGAAACATTACTCAATTGTTTCAGATTTTTATTCTCAGAACTAAAAACTTTGAGCAGAGTTTTCTGATGGAGCGTTCAAATGATTAAATTAATTAAGCTTGGTCTGTTTTTATTGCCAGTACTTCTTCTTGCAGGCTGCAGGGAGAGCTGGCTTGAAGATTCGCATGACCCTCTTTTTTTCACGTCCAAGCCGAAAGTTGTTCATAATCCAAATGAATCTGTGCCCCTGGCAGCGGTTCTAAAATTCGAAACCAACCATCCTGTTACTTCACGCGTTTTTTTGAGCGACGGTGAATGTCAGCGGGAAATAATATTCGAAAACGACCAGACATATCGAAAAAGCCTTCCGATAGTGCAGCTTTGCCCGGACAGAAATTACACCCTCGTTATTGAAGCGCAGGACAAGATCGGCCAGAAAATTAATTCCAAAGTGATGGAGTTTCAAAGTCCAGCGCTGCCTGAAGGCAATCAAAAATTTCCTGAAATAACTAATCAGGTATTTGATGAGTATGCCGTTGAGCCCGGTTTTATAATGTTCAATCCCAGAAGAAGAATACCAGCAAAATCCAAGGAGGCTGAAGGAAGCGAAAGGAAGGATTTTAATCAAAATTTCGGCCTTCTAACCGCAGTGAATACTGAAGGCGAACTGGTATGGTATTATAAGGCCGACTCACGTATCAGTGATTTCAGATTCATCGAGAACGGCCATATTATCTATATCACTCAGGATAACCGTCTCGTGGAGATAGACCTCTTGGGCAATATTGTAAATCATTGGTATGCTAAGGGCAGGCCTGAAGGCGAGGGCAAAGGTGTTCCTGTGGATACACTCACATTCCATCACAGCGTTAAACAGCTTGAGAACGGGCATTTCCTGATACTCGGAACAGACCGGCGCAGGATTGATAAGTACTACACAAGCTCGAAGAACCCCGATGCCCCACGAAAGCCACAGTGGGTTATGGGCGATGAGATAATCGAGTTCGACCGCTGGGGGAAAGTGCATTGGAGGTGGAACGCTTTCGAGCATCTCGACCCGTATCGGATAGGCTATATGACATTCAGCGGCTACTGGAAACGCAGAGGCTGGCCGGATACGATAGACTGGAGCCATGCCAACAGCGTGAGCTATATTCCAGAAGATGATGCGTTTCTGTGCAATATGCGACATCAAAGCGCAATCTTGAAAATAGACAAAACATCCAAAGATATTGAGTGGATCGCAGGCGAGCCCAGCGGCTGGCCGAAAGAGCTTCAGGGCAAGCTGCTCGAGCTAAAGGGAACAGAAAGATGGTTCTGGCATCAGCACGCTCCGGAGTTTACTCCAGAAGGCACTCTGCTTCTGTTTAACAACGACAACTTTAGAGCAAGACCTTTTGAAGAGCCTGCCCCGCCGGCAGAAATAAGAAGCTGCGCTCAGGAGTACAGAATCGATGAGGACAACAAGACTATAACGAAGATCTGGTCCTCAAGGAAGGCCGATGACGAGGTTCTGCCAAGCTTCGCTATGGGAAGCGCAAAACTGATGCCCAAAACTGGGAATGTGCTTGCCGGATTCGGGTTTATGTTTCGCCAAGAAGACCTCAGCGAGGCCTCTTGGGACACGCGCAGGCAGTATATAGGAACAACTCAGATTCGTGAATATACCCGCAGGCCGGAAACCAGACTGGTGCGCAAGATTACTCTTACTGCAAGAGACAGCAGCAGCGAAATCGGCTGGACTCTTTATGGTGCGAGGAATATCAAGAGCCTTTACAAAGGTAAATAACACCCTGAAAATGCTTTACAGGCGGTGAATAGTTAGAAAAAACGCCACACGCCGCTTACTGCTCGCTGCTCGCAAATTGCCTTGCGGGGATAAGCCTGTTATAATCTGGGCTATGGATGAATTATTCAAAAAGCAGGAAGAAGAAAGAATCCTTTCAAACGCCCCGTTAGCTGTTCGGATGAGGCCTGAGAATCTTGACGAATTTGCGGGCCAGAGCCATTTTGCGGGCGAAGGGAAGCTCTTGCGGCGTATGCTTGATGCCGGCAGCCTCACAAGCGTTTTGTTTTACGGGCCTCCGGGTACAGGCAAAACGAGCCTTGCAAGGGTGATAGCGAATACAATAAACGCACATTTCGAAT
This sequence comes from Sedimentisphaera cyanobacteriorum, assembly GCF_001997385.1. Lineage (NCBI taxonomy): Bacteria > Pseudomonadati > Planctomycetota > Phycisphaerae > Sedimentisphaerales > Sedimentisphaeraceae > Sedimentisphaera > Sedimentisphaera cyanobacteriorum. The sequence continues at coordinate 1,364,586 of NZ_CP019633.1, forward strand.
ACCTAAACGCCCCGTCAGCCTCAGTTAAAGACGTTCGCAGCATTACAGAGCGGGCTAAAATGAGGCTGATAAACTCAAAGGCCAAAACGATTCTTTTCCTCGACGAGATACACCGTTTTTCCCGCACACAGCAGGACAGCCTGCTCAGCGAAGTGGAGCACGGGATTCTGATACTTATCGGCGCAACCACTGAGAACCCTTTTTTCTCAGTAAACGGCCCGCTTATCAGCAGAAGCACTCTATTTGAGTTTAAGCCGCTTTCTGAAGACGATATCAAAAAGCTTCTGAAAAGGGCTGCGAAAGATAAAAAACGAGGCCTCGGCGAAACGAATTTATCCATCTCAGAAGAAGCAATGGAATTTATCGCTCAGATTTGCGATGGAGATGCAAGGCGAAGTTTGAATGCCCTTGAGATTGCGGTTTTGAGCAAAAAGCCCGAAGCCGGCAGCAGCAGAGAGGTAACCTTGGAGGATGTGCGTGAATCGGTGCAGAAAAAGCAAATTGCCTACGACCGCAAGGGCGATTCGCATTACGATATCGCAAGCGCTCTGCAAAAAAGCATACGCGGCTCGGATCCGGATGCCGCTGTTTACTGGCTTGCGAGGATGATAGCAGGCGGCGAGGATGTTCGCTTTATCGCAAGGCGTGCGGCGGTGTGCGCAGCGGAGGATATCGGCAATGCAGACCCGTTCGCCACAGTGCTTGCGGCTTCTGTTGTGCAGGTGGCGGAGTTTGTGGGGCTGCCTGAGGCTCAGCTTCCGCTTTCACAGCTGGTTACGTATCTGGCCTGCGCTCCCAAATCCAACGCATCCGCAAAAGCCGTGTGGGAGGCGGTGGCCGATGTTGAAAACGGGAGGATAACCGATGTCCCCCAGAACCTCAAAGACACCCATTACAAGGGCTCTAAGTCCCTCGGCCGAGGGCTGGACTACAAATACCCCCACGACTACCCGGGAGGAATTGTGCCCCAGAACTACTCAGGCTCGCAGCAGAGAAAAAAGTATTACAGCCCCGCAGACTCAGGCAGGGAGAAAAAGATTCGCGAAATCCTCGAGAGAAACAGGGCAATCCTCGATTCAAACGAGCAATAAGCACAGCACCACGCGAACAAGCGGATTTAAACCGCTCACAAACCCGCTATCAATGCGACTGAAAGTGCAGCCCTGATTTACGGGTTTGTTTTTAGACAGGATTTTGGCGTGGAATTTTTTTAATCCTCGTGGGATTGGATTAAACCGCGAAGGGCTCGAAGGGCGCGAAGGAACACGAAGAATTTTTTGTAAATTGTTTTATTGCAAGCGCTTACATTCTTAAATTTATCTGTGCCATCCGTGCCATCTGTGGGTAATAATTTTACCAAAAACCATATCTCCTTTGTGTGTTTAGAGCCCTTAGTGGTAAGACAAAAAGCAAATCTTCGAAATCAGCCGGTTGAATTTTAAAGTTTGTGAACATCTGATTTGATATTATCGCTAAATCCGATAAACTGAGAGCAAGTGTTAACAAACTAAACAAGGAAAGGGGTAAAGATGTCCCGATTAGTTATAATATCAAACAGGCTTCCGGTAAACGTAACCAAGCAGGACGGTAAATTCGGCTACCGAGACAGCGTAGGCGGAGTTGCCACGGGTATATCTTCACTCACCGGCCACGGCGAGAAGATATGGTTCGGCTGGCCCGGGATCCCCTCAGAGGCTCTTACAAAAAAAGAAAAGAAAGAGGCATCAGAAACGCTCACTGAGAGAGGGTGCTATCCGGTATTTTTGTCAACAGATCAGATAGACAATTTTTATTCAGGATTCTGCAACAGAACCATCTGGCCTCTTTTCCACTACTTCTCCGAGCTTTCAATATACGACGAGGCCTTCTGGCAGGCCTATAAATCCGCCAACCAGCTCTTCTGCGACGAGCTTGTCAAGCATGTGAACGAGGACGACTTCATCTGGGTGCATGATTATCAGCTTATGCTTCTTCCCGAGATGATAAGAGAAAAGCTTCCCGAGGCGCAGATAGGGTTTTTCCTTCACATTCCGTTCCCGTCATTCGAGCTTATGAGGGAGCTGCCCAGGAGAAGCGAGCTGCTGAACGGTATCCTCGGCGCAGACTTAATCGGCTTTCACGAATATGACTACGTAAGACACTTTTTGAGCAGTGTTTACAGGATATGCGGATGCGAACACCACCTCAGCAAGCTCCAGATCGATAATCGGCAGATAAGGGTGGATGCCTTCCCGATGGGGATAGACTACGAAAAATATGCCTCAATCCCCGAGAAATTCAGGGATAAGCCCGTGAAGGATGAACAGCCCAAGATTATCCTCTCTGTTGACCGGCTGGACTACACCAAGGGCATACCAAACAGGCTCGAGGCATACGAAAGCTTTCTCAGCAAATACCCCGAATATCATGGTAAGGTGCGTCTTGTCATGATTGCCGTTCCAACGAGGACGGAGGTGGAGGAGTATGCGAGCCTGAGGGAAACAATCGAGAAGGACGTAGGACGCATCAACGGAAAATACAGCACTGTTGACTGGACGCCGATTTCGTATATGTTCCGCAGCCTTCCGTTTGACGAGCTCTCAGAATTCTACTACCGCGGGGATATTGGGCTTATCACGCCCCTGCGAGACGGTATGAATCTCGTGGCGAAGGAATTCATAGCTGCCCAGAAAAACAAAGACCATCAGGCAGTTCTGATTCTCAGCGAGATGGCAGGCGCTGCAAGCGAGCTTTCCGAGTCTATAGTAATCAATCCGCACCACAAGGACCAGATTGTGGATGCGATAAAGACCGCCCTCGATATGCCCCAAGACCAGAGAGCCAAAAGAAACAAAATGATGCAGGGCAGAATCTCCAGATACACTGTCGGCCGGTGGGCTACAGAGTTCATCGTAAGCCTTAAGGAGATAAAGAAAGAACAAAGCAGGCTCAGAACCAAATACTTCACTCGTCAGCATCAGCAGAATGCTGTTGAGGAGTATAACAATTCTGATAAAAGGCTTATTCTTCTCGACTACGACGGCACTCTCGCCCCGTTCTCGAGGCTCCCGGAAGATGCGATGCCCTGTCAGGACATTATAGAAACACTGAAAGGCCTATGCACAAATGAAAAGAATACCGTTGTAGTAATAAGCGGCAGAGATAAGGACACGCTTTCCAACTGGCTCGGGGCTCTGCCTTTGAACCTCGCGGCAGAACACGGGGCTTTCTATAAAAGCGCCGGGGGAGACTGGGAATCAGCCATAAACGCTGAGAGCAACTGGAAAGAGATGATAAAGCCCATATTGGAGCTTACAGTTGACAGAACTCCCGGCTCGCTTATAGAGGAAAAGTCTTCCTCTCTTGTATGGCATTTCAGAAAGAGCGAACCGGACCTCGCAAAGCTTCGTACGCAGGAGCTTAAGGATACGCTTATGATGATGGCAGCAAATCTCAATATTGGGGTCTTCGAGGGAAACAAGATTGTTGAGGTTAAGCCGGTAAGCGTGAATAAAGGACAGGCCGCAGGCTACTGGACGGCCAAGGAAGACTGGGATTTTATCTTCTGCGCAGGCGATGACTGCACAGATGAAGATATGTTTGAAGCCATGCCTGAGGGGTCTGTTTCCTGCAAGATAGGCAAAGGCATTTCAGCTGCTAAATACAAGCTCAACAGGCCTCAGCAGCTTCGTGAATTTCTTAAACAGCTTAAATAACAATTACACAACATTTGAGGAATCAATGCAGAATCTCGACTACGGAATTATCGGCAACTGCAAGAGCGCAGCATTAGTGAGCAAGCAAGGCAGTATAGACTGGTGCTGCCTTCCGGATTTTGATTCACCTTCGGTATTTGCCAAGATACTCGATAAAAATATCGGAGGGAGCTTTTCTCTGGAAGCAGCAGATAACTACCAGATTACGCAGAAATATATCGACAAGACCAACGTCTTGGCCACCGAATTCAGCAACGGCGAAGATGCGTTTTGCGTGTATGATTTTATGCCCAGATACAAAACCGAGGCCGGATTTTATCACTGCCCGCCTGAGGTTGTTCGGTTCATAAGGCATATCAAGGGCGAACCTGAGGTAATGATCAAGTGCGACCCTCGGCCTGCCTACGCCAAGGACGGAACTGTGGTAAGCAAGAACGGCGAATACATAAAATACTCCACTAAGAAAGGGGCTTATGAATCTGTTTATCTCTACACTGATTTCAGCTTCGATGATGTGATTGCCTCCAAGCCGGTAAAAATCACCACAAACCACTTCCTTCTTCTGGGCTACAATCAGAAGCTTTTCCGCCCTGATTTAGACTGGATCGAGCTTGAATACCAGCGAACAAGGGTTTACTGGATGGGCTGGGTGTCTAAAACTAAGGTTTACACCAACTACCAGAAAGAGGTTGAGAGAAGCTCCCTTGTGCTCAAGCTGCTTGCATACCAGAAGACAGGTGCTATTCTCGCAGCCGCCACGACAAGCCTGCCTGAAACAATCGGAGAGGTTCGAAACTGGGACTACCGCTACTGCTGGCTGAGAGATGCGTCGATGACAATCAGCATTCTCACAAGGCTCGGACATTACAACGTAGCAAGACGCTTCCTCAGGTTTCTGCTGGATATAATCCCGTACAAAAACGAAAAGATTCAGATTATGTATCCGATTAACCACCGCGGGGTGCTCAAGGAAAAAGAGCTTCCTTGGCTGGATGGATATGAAAATTCAAAGCCGGTGCGTATTGGAAATGCCGCAGCAAGGCAGAAGCAAAACGACATATACGGGATTGTGCTTGATGCAATTTGGGAGAGCCTTGTATTCTTCCACGACTCAATAGACAACAAAGAAGACCTCTGGACGGTAACCAGAACCCTCGCGAGGCATATAAAAAACAACTGGCAGAAGCTCGATTCAGGTATATGGGAATTCCGCACCGAACAGAAACACTTCACCTTCTCCAAACTGCTCTGCTGGGTTGGCATGGACAGGGCTGCAAGGATTGCAAACTTCTTCGGGAAAAGCGAAGAGGCCAACAGCTATATCAAACTGCGTGAGGTTATAAAGAAAGATATTCTCAAAAAGGGCAGAGACCCGAGAACCAACACGCTTACGCAGTATTACGGGTCTCAGTCTATCGATGCGGCGAATCTGCTGGCCAATGAATACGGTTTCCTTCAGGCGAGCGATCCAACTTACGTTAATACTGTGCTTGAAACTCATAAAGACCTCTGCAGGGACGGGCTGATGTATCGTTATAAGACATCGGACGATTTCGGGACTCCGAAATCCAGCTTCACGACCTGCACTTTTTGGATGATAAAGTGCCTTTTTTTCATAGGCCGGCGAAAAGAGGCAACAGAAAACTTCGAAAGGGTTCTCAGCTACGGCAACCACCTCGGGCTTTTCAGCGAAGATATAGACTTTGAAAGCAAGCGTCTTCTCGGGAATTTTCCGCAGGGGTATTCGCATATCTCGCTTATAGATACAGCCCTTACAATTTCTGAAAGCCCGTACTGGCTCAAAAACGCAGACGACTTTAAGCCGTAATGATTATTCGCCGGACTTGCCTCTGCCTTGTCTTGTGTAAAACATCATCCCTGCGGCGCTGACGTAATTGCGGAATATATCCCATTCGGCCTTTATCAGCTCCATGGAGTTTTGCCAGCGAGCCTGATGCTTTTCTGTGAGGGTGTCTTTGCGGAAGCTGCAAAGCTCGCTGTACTGCTGCAGTACCGAGTCGCTGCAGGCATCTATCGAAAACCTTTCAGCTGTTTTCTCTGAGCATTTGCGCATAGCCTTTTTCTCATCTTCAGGCAGTTCTAAAAACTCGCCGATTCTCTCAGCGAATGAATCGGCATTTTCATTCTCCACCATAAGCCCGTTTTTCCCGTCTTCGAGGATATCGTCAACACCAGGGGCATTCAAAGCTGCCACGGGCGTTCCTGAAGCCATAGCCTCTGCGAGCACCATACCCTGCGTTTCTGTTTTTGAGGCGAATGCAAACAAATCCATTGCATCGTAGGCATCGTAAAGCTGCTGCCCAGAGAGCATACCGGTAAAAACAACCCTTCCAGAAACGCCATGGTCTTTTACTTTCTGCTCCATTTGGCTTCTTTGCGGTCCGTCTCCAACAGCGAGGAAACAAGCATCAGGATTATTATTGAGCACTTTAATTACAGAGCTGAGAAGAAAGTCCAGATTTTTCTCCGGAGCAAATCGGCCGATATGCCCCATCAGGAAGCAATCTTCGGATATGCCGTAATTCTTTCTGAAATTCTGACCTCTGCCTGTTTTGAACTGCTGGACTTCAATGCCTGAGGGTATTACGACTATGGGCGTTTTAACCCCCCTGCCAATAAGCATCGATTTTACCGCCCTGCTCGGGGCTATTATCTTGTCGCAAAGGTTTGAATAGCCTTTTGTAACGGAGCGGACGAAGCGTTTTACGCGTTCGGAATCTGCGTTTATATAATGTATGTATCTCTCATACATTGTATGGTATGTAAATACAAGGGGAATCTCTCTTGAAGCAGCGATTCGAAGGGCGGTACTGCCAACGATAAACGGAAAGTGCGAATGAACGATATCGGGCTTGAAATCCTTTATCCTCGAACGTATCTCCCCGGGCAGGGGTATGGTTACGGGGAAGTTGGTATCGTTGAAGTTGTTTATCGCCGAAACCCTGAGTACATCCTGCTCGTCTTCCACAGGCTTATCTGATTTCGGCGCAATCACCAGAACAGAATGTCCCTTCTCCCTGAAATACTGAGCGAAAGACTGGATAGACTTCTCAATACCCCCTACATAAGGGGCATAACTGTTTGTTACCATCAGGATACGCATTAATCATTTATCCTTTCCGCTTTAAACTCCCCTGCTTCCTGCGTCGCTGTTTTCTGCGAGAATCCGGGAATCTTCAGGACAACCTCGGGCGTCTGTCCGTGCCAGTCTGCTTTGAATTCTGCAGAAACTGAATCTTCCTCAAATCGCAGTGTAAGATTTACTGTTCCCCAGAGAGTTGGGGCTGGGCCTATGCTTACCACCTCGCCTGCCTTTGTCCAATCTGGATGAATACCTGCTCCGAGGATGAGCTGATTCTTCGTTTTCTGCTCATAAACCATACAGCTTCTGATGTAGTTCACCCATTCAGCAGCCGCCCAGATGTGCTGGCCGTCTCCCATGCAGCCGCCTTCGGTTCTCGGGTGCACCGCCTCAGGCCACTGCCCTGTAGGCGTAGCAAGCCGGCAAAGAGTGTCAGCGAGCTCAAAATGCCTGCTGTCTCCGGCTCGCATAAGCACCTGGGCAATATGCAGAGTTAGATACGGGTTTATGCCCGAATGCGAAATATCAAGGAAGAAACCGTCCTTTACTCGGCAGTTGTTCATTAAAAATTCTACTGTAGCAAGCAGCTGGGAATCTTCAGGCTCCACAAGCTGGAGCGGATATCCGCATACAATAGATCCCACAGCACCTGCATCAAGACGCCTGTAGGGTGATACCGGAATTGCCCGCTGGTTCAGCTTTGCAGACGCCTTCTCAATGCTTGCATCAATAGCCCTGCGGAGCTTAATAGCCTGATTATTGTATTTCTCTGCTTTGCTTATCATACCAGAGGATTCGACTATCTCCGCAGCACAGTGCAGGCCGGCCAGAGCCCAGAAATCGTCCCAGTAGTAATGGTCGTTCGGGCCGAAATGCTCTGCGCTGAAGCCCGCCGGCAGAAGCCCTGCATGCATTGAGTCTTTATCGGGGTTAGTACATTTCCTGCAGATCCAGTCTGCGGCTTTGCACACCGATTCAAAAATATCAGTGGAAAGCGGTCTGCCTTTCATCTTCCAGTTTCTGTGAATAATCCATATTGCCTGACCGTTAGAATCCCATTCGCCGTCCTGAGAGCGGAAATAGCCCCCTGTTTTCTGCCTTGATGGGTATGAGCCTATAACCGGTTCGGCAAGATGCGAGAGATTCGCACATAAAAGAGCATCCAGAATGAATGAGGCGTCTCTAAACCAGAAGCGTTTGTATGTAAACGGGCCTGGGTAAACATCCTCTCCCACGGTATGAAGTGCAACGCTTCTCAAGGCGGTTTCGTAGAGCCTTTGCTTCTTCTTATCGGGGATAATAATTCTGCATCTGCCTTTAAGCGAATCCTTCCAGGAAAGAGCCTTGCCTGCAGGTTTGTTTCCTTTCGGGGAAGACCTGTCGCCGAAGAAGGTTTGCTTTCTCAGCGGTATATAAAGGTTCATATCGAGCTGCCCGTTCTCATCAGGCTCGAAAACAGCTGCTGCTGTGGCCATGCCAACGCTGCATTTAACCGAGTCTTGAGTTTCAGAAGACTTATCCGCAAGCCTGGCTGAAACATCGCCGTCTGCATATCTCTGCATATAGTTGTTATCAACCCGCCTGTCAAACAGGACAGAGGTTTTATCGTTGATCTGCCATCTGCGGGCTTCATTGTCCAGTTTTACCGTATGCACAAAGCTGATCCCTTCAGGATTGTATGGGCGCAGGGAGACCGCAAGCCTCTCAGATGAGCGAACACGAAGCTTAATATCGCAAACATACTCGCCCTTGCTCTGACGAACCTGAACTGCGGAGATTATCTTGCCCGAATCGAACTCGGTTTTTGTAACAACAGCGAGATTCCCGAAAAAGCAGAGCCTCTGTTTTGTTTTGCCTTCGATTTTGGAGGATGCCTGCACATTGCCGTTTTTATCGACAAGCCAGAAATCCAGAGACCAGCCGTCCCAGTGGGGTGTTACCGTACCTGCAGGGTCTGTAATGGGCAAATAACCGAGCCCTGGAAGGCCTGCTGCTGTCCAGTTGCGATGGGTAAGATTGATGTACGTCAGTGAGAATGCGCTGGGCACGAAAGACTTGTCCGAAGGGTTGAACTGCCTTTGAATCCAGTACGGCCATATCCAGTCTGAATTCTGGGGTATTGCCCTGCTGTTTATAAGCCCGCGTGAATGGAAAACGATATTATCCCTTATCAGCTCTATAGGCCCGGCAACCTCAGAAGGCTGAGAAAACCTCTGAAAATACGACCAAAGAACTACAGGGTCTAAAAAACCGTGTCTTTTTGCTGCATACGATATTAAAAATTTCCATGGAAACCATTTCAACCACATAGAAAACCTTTTGCTTGATTATGTTTTTTTGTATAAGCCATAAGAGCCCTAATCCTCTCAACCATTTTTTATACATTCATAAGGCTCCATTGTTCGCCTTTCTGCTCCTTTTAGACCTAAAAACCTCTCTGAAAAGCAAGTTTGCTCAATCCCGAGAGAACTTGACATATTCATCATATAAGGTTAAGATTCATTTATCAAGCGTTAGGGGCAGTAAAAAAATACAAACAGCCTGTTTTCAGGCTTTATAAAAGGTGAATTATGGAAAAAAAATTAACCTCTGGGCTTGAGGATTATTTGGAGGCCATATACTTAATTCAGGAAAAGGAAGGTTCTGCAAGGGTTAAGCAAATCGCAGGCAGAATGGGAGTTAGAGCGGCCTCGGTAACCGGTGCGCTTCAGTCCTTATCAGCCAAGGGGCTGATACATTACACTCCGTACGAACATATCAGGCTCACTCAGAACGGTCGTAATGAGGCGGTTCGAGTAGAATCGAGACACAGACTTTTGAAGAGATTTTTCGAAGATGTGCTTTGCGTGGAAGAGCAGAAGGCAGAAGAAGCGGCCTGCAAATGCGAACACGAGCTGCATCAGGAGATCTACGACAAGTTCGCATCGCTTATGTATTTCCTTGAAAGCCCTGAAGGAACGAAGCTGGCTGATAAGCTTAAAAGCCGCCTCAACAGCGAAAAGTAAAAGAGACTGCTGAATAAAGAGGAGATGAGAACATAAAAACAAAAATTCGAAACAGCTTCAAAAAACCAGTGTGGTTTGATGAGCTTGATTCTACCAACACCTATCTTAAAGAAAAGATTTCCTCAGGCGCGCTCGCTGACCCTGCCGGCACAGCCGCAGCAGCAAAAAGGCAGCTCAAGGGCAGAGGAAGAAAAGCAAGGATATGGAACTCGGCGGAAGGCGAAAACCTTACCTTTTCTTTTGTATCAAAAATCAGAGAAGAGAGAAAAGATATATCAAGCATAACGCTAACCGCGGGAGTGGCTGTTTGCGAGGTGCTCAGGGAACTGGGAATCGAGCAGGCTGAGATAAAATGGCCGAACGATATCCTATGCGAGGGCAGAAAGATTTGCGGGATTCTCTGCGAAACTGCGGACTGCCAAGGCCAAACTATGGCCGTTTGCGGAATTGGTCTAAACATTAATATGACTCAGCAGCAGCTTGCAAAGATCGATCAGCCTGCCAGCTCAGTATATCTTGAAACCGGCATCTGCTACAGACCGGAAGATTTGATTAACACAATACTCGAAAAAATGAGCTTTTGGTTTGAAATATGGCTTAATGAAGGCTTTGCAGCGGTTAAAAAACGCTGGGAAGAGCTGGCCTTCGGATTAGGCCTTAAGATCGATATTTCCGAAGACGGAGAGATTTTAAAAACGGGACTGTTCAGAGGCATAACCGACCATGGGGCGCTTGTGCTTGAAAGAAAAGATAACAGAATTGAACATATATACACAGGCGATGTAAACTGGAAATTATAGTTTGTATTTTCAGTGCGCAATGTTATTATAGAAAAATTGCTTGTAAAAGATAACAGGAGATAACAAATGAGAAGTGATACAGTAAAAAGCGGTATAGAAAGAGCCCCACACCGCGGCCTGCTCGGTGCATGCGGGATAAAAAGAGAAAATATGGGCAAGCCCTTTATCGCTGTAGCGAACAGCTTTTGCGAGGTTGTACCCGGGCACGTTCATCTGAATCTCGTTGCGAAAATCGTAAAACAGGCGATACGTGATGCTGGCGGAGTTCCGTTCGAATTCAACACAATCGCGGTATGCGACGGAATCGCTATGGGACACAGCGGGATGAAATACTCGCTTGCCTCCAGAGAGATTATCGCTGATTCTGTGGAAACAATGTGCAACGCCCACTGCTTCGACGGGATGGTATGCATACCAAACTGCGATAAGATAGTTCCCGGAATGCTTATGGGCTCGATGCGCGTAAACATTCCCACAATTTTCGTTTCCGGTGGCCCGATGAAGGCAGGCGTTGACAAAAACGGGAACGTGGTTGACCTAATCAGCATATTTGAAGGCGTTGCAAAGAGAAACAAAGACCTGATCACAGATGAAGACCTTGCAGACCTCGAGGCAAACGGGTGTCCGGGCGAGGGGAGCTGTTCAGGTATGTTCACAGCGAACAGTATGAACTGCCTCTGCGAGGCGATAGGCATGGCGCTGCCTGGCAACGGAACTGTTCTTGCGACGGACCCGGAAAGGGAAAAGCTCTATAAACAGGCCGGCAGCCAAATACTCAAACTCCTCAAGAAAGGCCTCAAGCCTCTTGATATCATCAACGAGAAATCTGTCGATAATGCGTTCACTGTAGATATGGCTATGGGCGGTTCTACAAACACTATTCTGCACACCCTCGCTGTTGCCAAAGAGGCAGGAGTTGACTACGACCTTGAAAGAATAAACAGCATAAGCAGAAAATGCCCGAATATCTGCAAGGTTTCCCCTTCCAGCGACTGGCACATACAGGACGTAAACGAGGCAGGCGGAATCAGCGCGATTATGAAGGAAATATCCAAAACAGAAGGCCTGATACACGAAGACTGCCTCAGCGTTACAGGCAAGACAATCGGGGAAAATATTGCCGGAGCCGATATCAAAAATCAAGAATGCATTCATCCGCTCGAAAAGGCCTACAGCAAAACCGGCGGGCTCTCAATCCTCACCGGCAACCTCGCTCCAAACGGGTGCGTGGTTAAAACTGCAGGCGTTGATAAATCAATGATGAAACACAGAGGCCCTGCTGTTATATTCGAGAGCCAGGAAGAGGCCTGCGAGGGCATACTCGGAGGAAAGGTTAAAGAAGGCGATGTTGTGATAATCCGCTATGAAGGCCCAAAAGGCGGGCCTGGCATGCAGGAGATGCTCAGCCCCACAAGCTACATCATGGGTGCCGGGCTCGGCGAGAGCGTTGCCCTGATAACAGACGGACGCTTCAGCGGGGGAACAAGAGGCGCCTGCATCGGTCACGTTAGCCCCGAAGCGGCTTCTGGAGGCCCTATAGGACTTGTGGAGCCCGGAGATATAATCGACATCGACATCCCTGAGAATTCAATCAAAATTGATATCTCCGAAGAGCAGATGAAAGAAAGACGCAGCAGATGGAAGCCGCGTGAGGCGAAGATCAAAACGGGCTATCTGGCAAAATATGCAAAGATGGCTCAAAGCGCTGATAAAGGCGCAGTGCTTGAATGGTGATGAAGACGTTAGTGATTTGAACTAAGAGACAGGGCGGTTTTCATTGCAGGGCTTTGAAGCCGCCTGTTTTTGATAATTTCAGTTTTTAGTTTTTATAAAATGGCCGTAAACGCAAAACAGTTTCTAAGATTGATAAATGAAATCTACCCGCTTCAGCTCGCACAGAGCTGGGATAATGTGGGGCATTTGATAGGCGATAATGATGCCCGGCTTGGCAGGGTTCTTCTCTGCATAGACCTGACAGAGGCCGTTTACAGCGAAGCGGAAAAAGGCGGCTTCGACACCATCCTCTGCTATCACCCAGTGATATGGGAGGGACTGAAAAAAATTACGATGCAGTCCGAGAAGCCCGTTATTTACAAGCTCATCAGAAACGGGTTCAATGTTTTCAGCATACACACCGCATGCGATGCCGCTCACGGAGGAGTGAACGACAAGCTTGCAGAGGCAGCGGGAATAGAAAAGCCGGAAATCCTGAGCGACCCGGCAGAGCTGGATTCGGACAAACTCTGGAAGTTTACGGTTTTCGTGCCGAAGGATTATGCAGGCAGCGTTGCAGAGGCAGCATTCCAAGCGGGCGCAGGGAAAATCGGCAATTACGACTGCTGCAGCTTCAGCGCGGAAGGTAGAGGCACTTTCCGCCCCCTATCAGGCGCAAACCCTGCAATTGGTAGCGTAGATTCGTTTGAACAGGTATTTGAGATTCGGCTTGAAGCGGCAGTGCCCGAAAATAAAAGAGGCGATGTACTTGAAGCAGTACTCAAAGCCCACCCTTACGAAATGCCCGCTTATGATTTCGTGTCGATGGAAACACTCCAGACAAAATACGGTCTCGGCAGATACGGAACTCTCACAGAACCGGCCACGGTGGAGCAGGTGGCAAAAAGGATTAAACATATTACCGGAGCTGAGGTGTTCGGCCTTATAGGCGAAAAGAAGAGAAAAGTTGAAAAGGCGGCTGTATGCGCAGGTTCCTGCGGGAACATATTTTCCTCTGCTGTCAGGACAGGCTGCCAGCTTTACATCACCGGCGAGATGAAACATCACGAAGCCCTCAAGGCGCAGGAAGCAGGCCTTAGCTGTATATGCCTGAGCCACAGCGTATCAGAAAGATTTATACTCACCAGCCTTGCTGAAAAATTGACTGAGCTGAACAAAGACATCATAGCTGAAGTATCCAAAGAAGATAAAGACCCGTTCAGTTGGACTATGTTATAGGATTAAACAGCTGGTTTAACAGCTTATAGAAGCAGGATAATAAATGAAATTTAAAACAGCATTAAAGAGTTATGCATCAGTGACGAAAGCAGCTGCCTTTGCTTTTTTGTTCATTCCAGCGTTTAGTTTTGCCTTTATACCTCCGATAGACAAATCCCTCGGGGATGCAAGGATTTACAGCGACGGCGAGCGTCTGACCGCAACCACAGGCAAGGTGCAGCGAGTATGGCAATGGACAGATTACGGCTTGGGTACAGTAAGCCTGAAAAATCTCAGCACAGGCAAAGAATGGATCGAAAAACCCCAAACAAAATGCGACTGGGCATACTTCGCAGTAACTGAAGATAAAAAGGGGGTTATCAGAAAATTAGATGCCGAAGTTCAACAAGCCTCCCCGTTTACCAAAAAGCACCTGAGGCTCAAGGCAGTAATTTACTACCCTTCAGAGAAGACTTCAGTTTTGTATGAGGCATATGTGTATCCCGGGGCAGAAGGCATAAAAACACAGCTCGGGATAAAAAGACCTCCGCAAAGCATAGCCCCGATAAAAACCGAAAAAGACAAGGTTATTATCAAAGCAGAAAACGGCTCCACGCATTTTCCTGATGATTTCAGAGACCAGACAGACCCCGCTTTCGCTACAGTGCTTTCTAGCAGCTCTCAGATAAGATTTCAAATTAAAAACATAAGCTACAACAGGGATTATATTCTCGGCCTTAGCTGGTGGGACTGGAGCGGTACCGGAAGAAGGCAGAGAGTTGTGGCGAAAATTGGAGGCGACCGCTCTGAGGCAATTTTAATACCCACCACAACACTCCCAGACTACAAAAACAAGCAGGAAAAACCGGATGAATTCTCCATTGCTATCCCCGGTGATATGCTTTTGGAGGAAGAATTTTTCATCGAAATCCAGAAGCGTCAAGGTCCTGATGCTGTAATAAGTGAGATATGGATGTATGAGGAGAACTGCAGAAAACCAATGCACCGCTCCGAACTGCCTGTGAATCGTGCTGATGTTATACTCGGGAAGGCTCCTGAAGGCTTCGGCCTTGCGGCCTATATGGACTGCGGCGAGCGAAGCCTGCAACGCAGAAGCTACAATCATAGCCGAGGCATAACAGAGAACCTGAATATCAATTTCACCGGGGGCAGGATAAACTTTGCAGGCTACAACTGCATAAATGAAGATTTCCTAAAAAAAGCGCCTCAGCCTTCGCTTCTCAAGGAAGAGACTCTCAACGTAAAATCCGACACATCCCGCCAGTTTGACTGGGCAAACCTGATGACCTTCCAGAGCGGAGAGAACGGGATTGCCGTGGTGAAAGAGTCTAATCAGTGCTGCAATCTGGACAGCTTTGATACCGGCTGGTTCTCGCTTACCCCCTCAGGGCTCAGAGTAACAGGCTGGGGAATCAGGCAGTTTGAAATGAAGGCAGACAGATTCCGCAAGGGCTGGCCTACTTGGACAGTGTTATCGAAGGGCGATAAAGACCAGCTCCTGCTTTCCCTGAAAAAATTCGACCGGAAGATTTTCCCCCAAGATTCGCTGGGCAGATTTACCTATTACCGAACCGGAAGCAGGTACAATACCAGCCTTGAGCAGAATCCGGTTAACAGCAAAACTGCTGCTGAAAAGATGGCTCTGGCAGGCAAGGCCGGTTTCGGGATAGTGAATATAGATTCCGGCTGGGAACTGCAAAAGGATAAGAGATTGATCGGCAGGGATATGTGGCGTCCGGACAGCGAATTCTTCCCAAACGGCTGGGAGGATGTTTTCAAAGCGATGCTTGAGAACAACCTCAGAACCGGCCTTTCAGCGGCTAACAGCATAGAAACGCAAGACCTGCTATGGAATTATGAAAGGCTTAAAAATTCCTTCTGGACGCTGAACAACTCCAAAATCAGGGATTACAATGAGCTGGAGAGCTTCCGTCAGAGGAGCGAGAGATACCTCCGTGAAACTGAAGGATATTCCTGTTTCTCCATGGAAACTGGAAAAGAATACCCCAGCGCAGGTTACTACTGCCTAAGGGAATACGGAAAGATGCGCCTCTACCCTTACAACAGCGAGCATACACGAAGCGGCAGCCAAATACTGAAAGACTGCTGGGAGCTTGCAAAATACAACAACCCGAGCAAGTGGCTGATACTTCTTCAGGACTTTGGCGAATACAGCCCTGAGTTTGCAGCTGCGGCCTCCTGCTCAGGACTGCCCGGGATGAAAGCCCAGTTTTTCGAAAAAATCGAGGACAAGCAGGCAGTTTCTGAAGTTTTTGAGGTTTATGCGGAAAACTCAGAACAGCTCTGCAATCTTTTCACCTTCCCGATAGGAGAAAGCCCCAGCGGCGAGTCTTGGGCAGGGTTTCAGTTTTGCAGCCGGGAAGCAAAAGAGGGCTTTATCCTGATTTTCCGTGAGAAAGAAAACACGTACAAAAACAACACTGTAAAATTGCTGTTTTTAGGGTCAGGAAAACTAAAAATTACTAATCTTCTTGAAAAGACAGAAAAAATAACGGATTGCGATGATGGTTTTGTAGGTTTGAGGATGGATAAACCAGGCGATTTTCTTTTTCTCAAATACGAAAAACTATAATTTTTTTGAATTATCACGTAATTATTCTGTAACTAATGTAAATAGTTGTTAGAATATTCGGAGGCGGCAAATTTAAAGAGTATTAAGGGTAACAGTTTAACGGATTATAGAGTCTTGAGATTATCAAAAATAAACTTAAAGACTAAAAGCCTTCGCAAGACACACATAATATACCTGGCAGGTATGTTTTTGTTGTTTATAACTCCGCTTTTCTGTCAGCAGTACTCACTTCGCCTTTCGAAGAAAATCGAGCAGCAGGCGGAAAGGGAGGAAGCTCTGCTTTCTTTAGCCTATCAGATGCAGCTTAAGATGCGCATTGCCTCTCAGTATTTCGAGACCTACTGCATTTCCGGCGAGGAGAGCTATGCAGTAGAGTTCGCCAAGATAGTAAACCAGATGGGGGGCACAAAAGCAATGCCCTTCCAGGAAGGCTTCGATGAAAACAGACGTCTTTATTCTAATGTTTCTCCGCAGCGTTTCGGGCTCAACAGCTCTCAGGGATCCAGCCTCAACAGCATCATAGACCAGATCAACAATCTTGTAGATTTTGAAATAGAATTCAGCAAGAAGATTCGAGAGAAATACACAGGACGCGATCCTAACGAAGTAGATCCCAAACTGGCAAGCAGATACTCGATCCTCTCAGGCAGAGACGATGTTATGGCCCCGGATGTTTACGAAAATTACTTCCAGAAAAGGCTTCGCATCAGGGATAATTTAGACGGCGTGATCTCTGAGTTGGGGGATTCATCGAGCAAACTCCGGGAGAAAAACATTGAACATCTTTCGGTGATGTCGGTTGTCAGTCAGGCGGCGACAGGCCTTTCTATAATCGGTCTTATCGGGCTCTCATTTTTTATGAACAAGAAGATAATAAGAAGAATCCTGAAAGGCTCTGAATCGCTTGAGAAGAACATCCGCGAGAACAATCTCTCTGCAAGGCTTAACTTCGGCGAGAGCGAAGATGAGATCGGCAGGCTCTCAAAATCTTTCAACACCTTAACGGCAAGGCTTTCTAATAATTATGAATTTCTAAGGACGATACTGAGCTCTGTTAATGAGGCTATTATCGTCTGTTCTCCGGATAAAGAGATTCTCAGAATGAATGAGTCTGCTGTTCGTATGACGGGCATAAGCGAGCAGCCGGAAGGAAGCAAGGCTGATAATATTGTCAAGCTCACTCATAACGGGCAGAAAGTTAGTCTGGAAGAGATTATAGACAGCGTAATCGCCCGGGCGGAAACCCGAAGCCTCAAAAAAGATCTCAATATGAAGTCTGCTCAGGGAGCTGAATATATAGTTGAGCTGGTGGCTAAACCTCTGCAGAATGAGAGCGGGGGAACATCAAACGTTATCATATCAATATTCGATTTCACTTTCCAGCATCAGCAGTTCCAGAAGCTTGTGGAGGCACAGAAGAAATTTGAGCTTCTGCTCAAGGGGTCTATGCTGGGGATGTGGGAGTATGACTACAACGAAAATGCCTTTTATACCCAGCCGGGTTTCTTCAGGATGCTCGGGTTAGAACCGCTCGGGGAAGGGCCTCATTCACCTAAAATCTTAAAAGATATATGTCATCCGGACGACTATGAAAACCTGATGGATTCAATTCTAAATTTCAGCGAAAATCCAAAAAGCGGGATTAAAGCGAGATTTCTGAGCGGCACAGGGAAATGGCGGAAAATTTATATCTACTGCGAATTTCTCGATTATCACAATACAGGCTCGAAAGATCTGCTTGCCGGCTTCAATCAGGATATTACAGAACAAGTGGAAGCTGAGCGGAAAATTGCCGAAAGCCATACCCTCCATGACGTGGCGGAAATTGCCAGCCTCGGATACTACAGCTACAACTTTGAAAAGAAGACATACGAAATTTCCGGCGGTATCAGAAAGATAATGGGGATGCCGGAAGGACAAACAGAAATTTCCCTAGATGAGCTCGCTGATGCGATAGAGGGCAGCGAAGAAGACGTTCCTCTGGTAGCCAAAAACTTTGAAAAATACGGACCTGGAATTGAGCCCAAAAAATTCCTTATGACGCTCGATTACAAAGGCGTAAGAAAAACGCTCAGGGTGCAGCCTCAAATCGAAAGAGACCAAAAGGGAGAGCCGAAAGGCCTTTGGGGCGTTGTTCAGGATGTAACCGACTTCGAAAAGGCACGCAAAGAGGCAGTGGAGAAATCCGCCCTATTCCGAGATATAACTGAAAACTCTATGTTCGGCGTATTTATAACCAGAAACAATGAATTTGTTTATTCAAATGAGCGTTTTGCAGAGCTCATAGGAGAACATCCGGATAGCTTAAAAGGCAAACATTACAGTGATTTATTTGCTGAAAAAACCTGCTCGCAACTTCAAGCGATAAACACCAGCAAAGACGGTACAGAGAACAATCCGCTTAATTTCGGGATTAAAATAAGCACAAAAGAAGGCAGGAGCTTCATTGCAAACATCTACCAGCGAAGCATTGAATACAACTCCCGCGAGTGCGTGCTGGTAATGCTCTGGGACGACACAGAAAAGGCTCAAACAGAACAGCAGCTTCGGCTCAATCAGTTTGCTATGGATTCGAGCAACGATGAGATCTACGTATGCGATGAAACCGGAAATATCATCTACTGCAATGAAGCAGTTGCCCATAATACCGGCTACGACAAGGAATCTCTGAGGGGCGAGAATATCTCGAGAATCTTCAACACAAACGAGAAATATCAAAACCGCCTGCTTGCCCAAGGAAGCAGCCGAATAGATAAGTTTGTTCAAACACGTAAAGACGGAAGTAAATACACCTCAGAGGTTAATATAACCAGCTTTATTTCGCCTGAAGATAAACAGCTATACTGCATTGTTTCCAGAGATATAACCGAACGAATCGAGATGCAGAAGAGCCTGCAGCTTATGAGCAAGGCTATAAACTCCTCAAGCAACGAGATCTATATCGCCGACAAAGACTCACGCATTATATACTACAATGAAACTGTGCTGAAAAACACAGGCTACACTCAGGAGGATATGGAATCTGTTCGTGCTTGGACAATGGCTCAGTCCAGCACGATGAAAAACATCGAGGACTACCGCGAGCTTTACAGCAGTCTCCAGCCTGGGCAGAACCTCACAAAAAGAAGCAAACAGAAAAGGAAAGACGGCAGCCTCATCAGCGTAGAGGTTGATATAATAGCCTTCAATTCACAAGACGGAGAAAAACTCCTTGCAGCAATCGTTACAGACGTAAGCGAGAGAGAGGCCTACGAGGAAAGACTCCTCCAAGCTAAACAGGCAGCTGAATCTGCAAATAAGGCTAAAAGTACATTTATAGCAAATATGAGCCACGAGATCCGCACCCCTCTTAATGCTGTTATAGGTTTCAGCCAGATACTTGCTCTCGAGATAGAAAAAGACAGCCATAAGAGCTATGTGGAATCAATTAATACCGCCGGACAGGCACTGCTTTCTCTTGTAAACGACATACTCGATATCTCCAAAATCGAAGCAGATAAGATTAGTATGACATCTAAAGAGACAGATGTTCTCAAAATGCTTGAAGAGATCAGTATGATATTTAAGTACAAGGTAATGCAGAAGAATCTGAGCTTTTCTTTGGATGCAGGCAGCATACCAACCCTTATGCTGGATAACAAACGCCTAAATCAGGTACTGATAAACCTTGCGGGCAATGCTGTGAAATTCACCGACGAGGGCAGTATTGAGATGGGCGCAGATTTTCAGTATAACTATGGTGATAACAGCCGAGGCACCCTAACAATATGGGTTAAAGACAGCGGAATAGGAATCTCAGAGGAGAATCAGAGAATAATTTTTGAGGAATTCGAGCAGGTTGAGCTTTCCGATTCAAGGAGCTACGAAGGTACAGGGCTCGGACTGAGCATATCTCAGAAACTCATAAAACAGATGGGCGGGGAAATATTCCTTGAAAGTGCGCTCGGTGCAGGCAGCTGTTTTACAATAGTTCTTCCTGACCAGAAGGCAGTAGATAAGCCCGATGTAATAAACGACAATAATCAAAAGGACGTATTCCTTAGGGCAAAAGGTATAAGGGCAATGGTGGTGGACGACATTCAGGACAACCGCTATATGCTCGAGGAGTACCTACAGAAGATTGGCTTCGATACACTCTCAGTTGAAGGTGCAGAAGCAGGGCTCAGCGAGCTTTACAGCTTCAAACCGGATATAATCATATCAGACTTGCGAATGCCTGTAATAGACGGCAGCAGCTTTGCCCAGAAGATCAGGCAGGATGAAACCTTTGGCGATATACCGATAATCGCCCTCACTGCGGCTATGGAAAGCAGCATCTCCTACGACTTGACAAGTTTCGATGAAACCCTGCTTAAGCCGGTAAACTTCAGCGAGCTATGCGATGTTTTGAGCAGATATTTTGATTTTGAAAGCTCAAAGATAAAGGCTTATGAGGATGAGTATAAAAAGGTTTCGCCGGAATATTCAACTGTTATCTGGGAAAGTACAATAGAACCCCTGAAAAAAATGATAAACTCAGGACTTGTGATAAACGAGGTCTCGCTTGCAGCTGATAAGATAATTTCCTTCGGCGAGGAAAAAGATGAAGAAGGCCTTACAGAGATAGGCAGAAAACTGAAAATGGCAGTGGAAACTTTTGATGTTGTTCAAATTGAAAAGCTCATAAACAAGCTTGAACAGATTTGCTCCGCTGAAGAGGAAGAGGTTTAGAGCGAGATTATTCTTTCTGCTATAAGCTCTGCTGTGAATTCGGCAGTATGATTGTGAAAATGTAATTTCACCCGCCAAAAAACCTTCCGAAAAGGGTTTGTAATGCCTGCGAAAAATATCGAGTTTCATATTGACAACGACTTATGAGAATTTACCTCCGAAGTCAAGAACCCTTTTGATTGCAGTAGTTTGCATAAAAAAAACCCCTCTTTGCAAAACCAGATAAAAAGGGGCGATTTAGCCAAGGTGGGACTCGAACCCACACGACCTTTCGGTCAGGGGATTTTAAATCCCCAGCGTCTGCCTATTCCGCCACTCGGCCATAATAAGAAAGAGAGATTATACTAATAAGGGCATTGTTTTCAAGATGCAAGATAAGCGATTTTGAAGCTGATTTTATAAGGGGGCAGTTGTCTAATGTTAGTATGGTTCGGCAGAAAACCAGAAATGCAAAATAAAAAAAGGGTTCCGCAAAAAACACGGAACCGCTTTAACCCTTTAATCCCAGCCATATTTAACTGCGATACTGAGAATAATTGTATAAACGCCGCTGGTCATTTCAAAACCATTATACGAAATTAAATAACCATTCTGCGTAGAAAGAGATTAAAAGAGGGCAAGAAGCCGTTTGTGCGGCTAATTATTCACAAAAATTTCTCAGCGAAAGCAAATATTGTGCGACAATATTTCCCGGCAAAGCTTTTTAAAGCCGCATCTATCCGCTTGTTTCCCGCCTTCGGCGGACAGGCTTTCTGCCTTTGGCGGACTCCACGTGCGGCTCTGATTGCCCTTAGTATTAGGCAGCAATTCCACGACACGAAATATTTAAGCCGAGCCACGAATGAATCCGCCGCAGGCGGAGAGGTATAGGAGGGGAGATTTTTTAACCGCTAATTTTCACTAATTTCCGCTAATATGGTTTCTTCGTGGTGAATAATTCATTTTAAAACCACGAAGGATATTTGTAAGATATTTTATAGAAGGGCTTTACATTCTTAAAAACAACCTGTGCTATCCGTGTCATCTGTGCATAATAATTTCACCAAAAAAAATATCCCCTTCGTGTGTTTCTAGGGCTTCGTGGTAAAAAAAACACAATTTTTTCTTAGATAATACCAAATTCTTCTTGAATATATGATTAAATATTGGTATATATAATAATAGAATTAGTATAGTTGGTATAACACCCTGAAAAATTTGGGAGATTTGTGTTGAAAGGTAGTTTAAATGAAAGAAAAAAGTTGTTCATTCAAGTTCTTGGCAGCATCAGCAATGGTTATGTTTTTATTGCCCCAAGCCTTCGCATCATTTTCATTTTCCGGCAGCAATGGAATATGGTCAGGCTCAAACTATCAATCAGTCAGTAGCTGGAGCCAAGTGTCTAGTGACGATAAGATCGCTGTTGGCTATACTGACCAAGGCTCTCTTGAGGGCGATGGAGGCAGTGTTGAAAGTTTAAATCGAATTTACGTTGGTCACAATCATTACGGCGAACTCTCTCTCTCCGGAGAAGGTACAACATTGAATGTTAATGGCTCGGAAAATCTGTCGGTTGGAATGGGAGCTTCTGGGCTGATAGAAGTTCTTTCTGGAGCAGCTCTTAACACAAATCATAACCTTGTAATTGGAGATGGGGATTTAGGCGAAATGACTATTAATAATGGAACCGTAAATTGCACTAACCACTTAATTTTTAATTACAAAGATAACTCAGATAACAGCAGCATTACAATTACTAACGGTGGTTCTTTGACTTCAAACACATACTTGTACACAGTTAATAACACCGCAAACCTTACTATAGAGGATGGCTCGGCTTCCTTTGAGAATATATATGCCGCTGGTTCATCTGTAACGAATGTCAACATCGGACTTGAAGGCAGTATTTATCTTGCCGGCGGAGGCGACAGCATCGATTCTTTTATTGAAGCTATCAGTAAAGATTCTAATGCTTCATTTGAACTGAAGCTATGGAACGATGGTGCTTATGTAAGTTACAGCTCATTACAGGAAAATACTGACTACTTTGTCTCAGATGGTATGATTACTGTCCCCGAGCCGTGCAGTATAATGCTTTTCTCTTTGGGCGGGATGCTTTTAAGACGTAAGACAGCAGTCTGATTTATTTGCTCGGCGCATAATTTTTATCGCTGATTAAGCAGATTTATCCAGCAGGCAGCTTGCGAAGCCGGCAAGTGAGAGTGTAAAGCTGTGAAAGGAAATAACTTACAATAATTTTTCCGCAGTTTTGGCGTGCATTGCTGTTTAAGGTTAATTATTTACATCTAAAACTGCAAATACACAAAAAATCTTACATTTTTTCTACTATTCCTTCCTTTTAACCTTGTATTTTTTTCTAATCATTATATCTTATATTAATGGAGAAATGTGAATAAGTTTTATAAACCGCGAAAAATAAATTAATCAAAAACTAAAAAATTTGAATTTTTTCTTGCATTTCTTCTTGCATTTTAAAGTAATAACACTTAGAATAATGCTATGGAAAACAAGGAACTCAATAAAAAGGGGCACAAGATGAAAACTAAGGCGTTATTTATGAATGTTACAGCATTTTCCCTTCTCTGTATAATGCTGCCCTGTGCAACACAAGCCGCATCTCCGGAATGGGAAAATCCGCAGGGATATGATTACTCAATGTGCATCTACGCACAGGTTTTCGATCAGCAGGGCAATCAAATTGCCTTTGCACCTGATTCGGCAATTTCCGCATGGACATCCGAGGGCACAATTTCAGGCTGCTCTGCCGAGCCTGTGGATTCGCCCGCGGGAACTATTTTCGCTTTTCAGGCTTTTTATGACCTTTCAATCGCAGAGGATTTTTCACTGAAGGTTTATGACAGGGAGCTTGATGAGGTGTTTGAAACGGAATACATTTTCGATTTTGAGACCGGCTCCACTCTCGGGGACGTAGTAAACCCTGTTGTGGTTGTTGCGAAAGCAAACTATCTCCCCTGCGATTTCAATGAAGACGGTTTTGTAGATTTGCTGGATCTTGCTTTATTGCAGTCTGAATGGCTTTCTGATACCAGCCTTGAAAGCGACTTGAATTCTGACGGCAAGGTTGATATTAAAGATTTTCAGCTTTTCTATAAAGAATTTGAAAATTAAACAATTTAATTCTGCGTCAATAATCAAAAAACCCGTCTATTTAAGACGGGTTTTTAATTTTAAATCCGAAAACCAAGCTTTAATCCCAAATTTCTAATTCATATTTATAAAGTTAGAAGCGGTAATCTCAAGGATCGAATATTAAATCCGCAATTCAAAGCTTAGCTTACTGAACCGTTGTCCAAGTGGCAATAAGTGCTGGATTATCTTTCATCCAATCCTTTGCGGCCTTTTCCTTATCGTCTGCGTTTGCCATAACATCCATAAGCGAGCCGATCTGAGCGGTGTTGAACTTAATTTTCGAGAAAAACTCAGCCACTTCCGGGAAATCGCTCTTGAATCCCTTTCTGCATATCGCCACAACTCTCTCAGTACTCCCGTAAACGCCTTTCGGGTCTTCGAGGAATTTGAGATCGTACCTTGAGAATTTCCAGTGCGGAGCCCAGCCAGTAACAACGATTGGCTCTTTCTTGTCGATAGCTGATTTTAATGATGCGGTCATTGCAGGGCCGCTTGAAGTGAGCAGTTCGAGATCGAGGCTGTAATCCTCAATCGCCTGCTTTGTTTTTTTCATAATCCCGGCGCCTGCATCGATGCCGGTTATCTGGCCGTCCAAGCCGTCTTTGATCTGGTTCAAATCTGCAACGCTGTCAATTTTCACGTAATCCGGAACAACGAGCCCGATTTTCGCAGTGTCGAACCACGTTACCAGCTCATCGAAATCCTTGCTGTACTGCTCCCAGTAATGGCCGTGAGTGGCGGGCATCCAGCTTTCAACCATAATATCCTGATTCCCTTCTGCCACAGACGCAAAAAGCGGCCCGAGGTCTGCAAGGGTCATCTGGACATCATATCCCATATCCGTAAGCATTACCTCCATAAGATGTGCAAAAGCAACGCCTTCAGCCCAGTTGCCGTAGCTGAGCTTAATCTCCTTTGTGCCCTGAGATTCTTCCTGCTGCTGCGCCTGCCGGTCGCCGTCATTCTGCTCGGGAGCCTGTTTTTTGCAGCCTGTAATACCTATTACAGCAGCCGCCAAAAACGAAAACGCCATAACACTAATTATTTTTTTCATCATAACTTTCCTTTCTAAACAATTTCAAATTAACCCGCACCCAAGGAGAGGATTATGAACATCTGAAATACTGACTATATTCAGCGCAGTAAAATGGGCAGCCCTCACAAGACTGCCCGAAATCTTTTTATCGGATGATTAAGATGCAAGGTTTAGTTTTAGAAGTAGTACCCAATGTTTACATTGAACCTTGTGTGCCAGCCCTTGTCGTCTGCGGCAGCAGAAAGACCGTCTGTCCAGCTGCTGTCGAGCCATGGCTGATTCTTACCCATTGCAAGGTCAACCATAGTGAAGAACCTTCCAACGCTGAAAGACATACCGAGAACGTTCTGGTGTGAATCGTTGTAGTCTGATTTGTCTTTGAGCAGTACTGAGTAGTCGTTGTAAACGGTAACAGTTTTGATCGGGCCGAAATTAACGTCGAGATCTCTGCTGATACCAGCTACAAGCATTGTGCCGTCTGCTGCTACCTGATACGGGAAGTCGTATGCACCCATTACTACGTAATCATCGCTTACGCCTGCAGGGTTTTCTGCATCGTAGCCGTACCTTATAGCTTCAAGCTTGGCGTTCCACTTGCCGTAGTAGCCGTCGAGGTGAGTACCGATTGCGTAGTGGTCGCCGTCGCCGCCGGTTTCATTGTTATGCAGCTGAGAATACTGAAGAGAGAGTCCGAGCTCGGTCTTGTCGCCATCGCCGTGGTCAAGTGTCTGAGCAAGTCTCATATTAACCTGATTGCGTTCAGTATTAGCGCCCTGAGGCGTATCGTTTTCAACTACATCATAAGAATACCTTGATGAGTCGCGGCTGTCGCCGTAGTAGCTTCCTTCGTCGCCGTAGTAGTAGGCAAGCTGCAGATTGGTATTGCCCATATCCTGAACCCACTTAACACCGAGGTCGTAGTCGTCTTCCAGACCTACGTAGTATGGAAGCTGGAAGAACCAGTTGTGAGATGCGTAAGGCAGGATACCGAAGGGTACCTGATGTACACCCACCTGGATCTGTTTGGTGTCATCAAACTTATACCCCAGCCATCCGTGATGGAGGAAGTGATAGAAGTGTCCTGGGTCAGCGTGATGTGTTCTGTAATACCTGTACTGGAATGAACCGATAATCGGGTCAGTTCCCTGCAAGTTTACATTAACGCCGATTGTGTCCAGTGCGAGCTCTCCGCCGTGCTCGTAATCCTTTGCCCAGCTCTTGTAAGCGTAATTCGCTCTTACGAATCCGCCAATCTTGAGAGGGCCTGCAGTGATAGGGAGCACCTGCTTATCAAACGAGGCGTTGGCATCGTCTGTCTCCCCGAATTTGATGCCGCTGAAAGCAGAATCAATATCCTGCTCGCTTGCAGCAAATACGCCCGCAGCCAGAAACGCAACCATCAGTGCGGCCGCTAAAGGAGTCTTTAGGGTCTTCATCAATGAATCCTTTCCAATTTGTAACAATATTTCACTTTTAAATTAACTACTTCCAGCTGTTTATCAGCTGCTGATTTTCTGCCATCCAAGCCTTGAGAGCTGCCTTTTTGTCGCCATCGGCATTAGCCATAGTGTCCATAAGTGTTCCAATCTGAGCAGTGTTGAATTTGATGCTTGAGAGGAACGCAGCAACTTTCGGCATATCTTCCTTGAATCCCTTGCGGCAAACCATGCGAATCTCTTCAGCGCTTCCGTAGATTCCCTTCGGGTCGTCGAGGAATTTTAGGTCGTATCTTGCAAACTTCCAGTGCGGAGCCCAGCCTGTAACCACGATAGGATTATTCTTATCGATAGCTGATTTCAGAGATGCTGTCATAGCAGGTCCGCTTGAGGTAAGCAGTGTATAGTCAAGGTCGTACTCTTTTATAGCTGTTTCAGTTGTCTTGGTGATTCCAGCACCTGCATCAATACCGGTAATCTGGCCTTTGAGCTTATCTTTAATAGAGTTTAGCTCTGTAATGCTGCTGATTTCCATGTACTCAGGAACAACGAGCCCAATTCTTGCATCAGTAAACCAGACGCCGAGCTGCTCGAAATTTTCGCTGTACTGGTCCCAGTAACTCTTGTGCGTTACAGGCATCCATGTCTCAAGCATAACGTCCTGATCGCCTTTGGCCACAGATGCATAAATCGGGCCTACATCAGCCATTGTAAGCTTAACTTCATAGCCCATATTTGTGAGCATCTCTTCGACCAGCTGCGAAACAGCCACGCCTTCAGCCCAGTTTACGTAGCTGATTTTAACAACCTTTGAGTCGCTGGCGGACTGAGCTTCAGCAGACTCAGAGCTGCTTGAAGAAGCGCCCTGCGATTCTTCGCCGCCGCCGGTTGTCTGTTTCTTGCAGCCGCTGAATGCGATCAGCGATACTGCTGCAAACGATAGTAATGTGAGTTTGAGTAATTTGTTTCTCATTTCGGATTTCTCCTTTTAAATAAAATTCTAACGATTTCCCCACTTTTCACCCATTGCCTGGGTTACTCTGTCCAGATAAATTGCAAGTATAACAACTGAAAGGCCGGCTTCAAACCCTAATCCAATTTTTAACTGGGTAATTCCAAAAAGAACCTGTTTTCCAAGTCCGCCGGCGCCAATCATTGCAGCGATAACAACCATAGATAATGAAAGCATAATCGTCTGGTTAATACCTGCAAGAATACTCGGAAGAGCGGAGGGCAGCTGTACCTTAACAAGCTGCTGAGTTGTTGTCGAACCAAATGAAACTGCCGCTTCCATTACCTCTTTAGGCACATGCCTTAACCCAAGGCTGGTAAGCCTTACTGCCGGCGGCATAGCAAAAATCACTGTAGCCATAGCGCCCGGAACCTTGCCAAGCTCAAAGAAAAGCACGGCCGGAATCAGATAAACGAAAGCCGGCATTGTCTGCATAAAGTCCAGAATAGGCCTTACCACTGTCTCTGCTTTCTCGCTCCTTCCTGCAAATATCCCAACAGGAATACCTATCAGAAGGGCAATAAATGTAGCGACAAGCACAAGAGCAAGCGTTTGAACTGTTGCCTCCCACAGCCCCATACCCACAATAACGGCAAAGCCGATAAGAGTCATTATAGGATAGTGGAAGTTTTTCCAGCCCTTAAGATACCACGCCAGCACGACCAGAATACCTATCAGAACCCACGGATTTGCACCCGTGAAAGTGGTTTCAAGACTATCAATAAGCGTACCAACGCCCTGATTGATTCCGTCGAAGAAACCTTCAAAATTGTCGGTAAGCCAGTTTATTCCCTTTTCAAATGTATCGCCTATCTTAAGATTCATTATTATCTCCTTCCGATGACATTGCTGCAAGAATACTTGCACGGGTAACAATCCCCTCAAAGTGTCCGTTCTCGCTAATTACCGGAATAGGCAGCGCCGTCTCAGAGGCTGCCGGTATCATTTCGGCAATAGCTGTGTCAGGTGTGCTTGTGTAGGCGTCTTTAACGATAATTTCATCGAGCTTCTTTTTATTCTCTTTAGAAAGCCTGATTGCATCATCAATTTTCACGTGCCCTATGAACTCTCTGTTCTCGTTTACAACAAACAGAGTTGAGAGCCCTGAACGCTCCATCTGCCTTAGGGCCTGGGCAGGCCCGTCCTTATGAGAGGCAATAACTTCCGGCTTTCTCATAACAGTTTTTGCTGTGATAACCTTGGACCTGTCAACATTTTCAACGAAATCACGAATATACTGAGACGCGGGAGCGATAAGGATATCTTCAGGCGTGCCGATCTGCTCAATGAAGCCGTCTTTCATAATTGCAATCCTGTCGCCGAGTTTGAGTGCTTCGTCGAGGTCGTGTGTGATAAATACAATTGTCTTGTGCATTTTCGCCTGAAGCTCGAGCAGTTCATCCTGCATATTGGTTCTTATAAGCGGGTCCAGTGCGCTGAAGGCCTCATCCATAAGAATGATATCTGTATCAGCGGCAAGAGCCCTTGCAAGCCCCACTCTCTGCTGCATACCGCCGCTGAGCTCGGCGATCATGCTGTCTTCATAACCCCCAAGACCAACCAGCTTAACTGCATTTTCAGCAAGCTCATATCTCTTATTCTTCTCAACGCCCCTAATTTCAAGGCCGAAAGCAACATTATTCAACACGTTCTTGTGAGGCAGAAGGCCGAAATGCTGGAAAACCATAGACATCTTCCGGCTTCTGAGCTTATTGAGGTTTTTCTGGTCAAGCTCCATTATATCTTTGCCGTCAACTACTACCGAACCTTTAGTCGGACCGATAAGACGATTCAGGCAGCGAACCAGAGTGGATTTACCGCTTCCGGAAAGCCCCATAATAACGAACGTCTCTCCCTTCTGCACCTCAAAAGAGGCATCATTTACGCCTATTGTGCAGCCGGTCTTGGCCAGAATCTCTTCTTTGTTCATTCCCTTTTCAATCAGAGGGAAAACTCTTGAAGTATTCCTTCCGAAAACCTTGAAAAGGTTTTTAACTTGAATTACTGACATACCTGTCTCTCTTAATTTAATTTTCCAATTTCAAAGTAAACGTGCAAAGCTAATACCCGCCCTCAATTCAGCGGCAAAGCCGCACGATATCCTCAGAAAAATAACTGGCACGACTGCTAATCGAGCCTGCCAGGACACTAACTACCGCTGATAATGGGCAGATTAAACAATATTTATAACACGAAAGATTTCAGTTGTAAAGTTTTTTATTAAAACTCTGAAAACATTATCTGCTTCCAAAAACCTTTTTAAGCCTTAAAAACCGATAAAAAAGCCGTTTTGAAAGTTCAAACAGCTGTTTTTTTATTCGCAATGCGAATGATTAAAGCTAATAAGAAAAAATTTCCTTAACAATAATAACAAGTATTTTTACAAATAAATATCCTAACAAACGAAACTGCAGCAAAAGAGTTTATTACTGAACAGCAGTACAGACGAAGATTTATATTCCAAATCGAAAAAATTCCCGCTGTCTGCATCGCAAAGACGCAAATTCAAGACAAAAAGATTTTAAACAGTCCCTGTAAAAACAGTCTTTGGTTAAAACAAATCCGCCCTTTTGCTCCGCATTCAATCCTCATCCTCCCATACCGAACGGAGCTTGTAAGCGTCCAGATAATTAATGTGAGCGGTGCCGCTTATTGAATACAGCTGAACGCCTGTACTGTCTGCACGAGTTGGATAAACACGCGTGCTGAAGACTGCCCTGTCGTTAATAAATACATCCAAAATGCTGTGGTCTACAAATATATGGAATTTCACAGGCTCCCCGGCAATATCGAACCCGGCACTTAACAGATTAGTCTCAGAGCCGGTTTTATCCAGCGTTGAATTTCTTTTGTCTATATTAACAGTACCTGCAAGCCGGTCGTAATAGATTAAAGTTTCTTCTGCCCCGTCAGGGCTTCTGAGAACTTTCACGCCGACAATAGCCGCATCCTGAGGCTCGATTTCTGCCTTTATTTCCACCATTTTCCCGTAAACTGGTCGAAGGTTTTCTTCTCCAATGCCCGTAGCCAATTCTTTGTCTTCCAGCTCAAAATGATACTCCCTGAGGTTTGCAATCTCAGGTGCCGGCTTCTGACGCAATGTACCGTCAGAAGCTGCATATATCTTTCGCGGCAGGGAGAATGTGTGCCGCCAGCCTGCATTTTCAATAAGTGCGGCGCATCTCTGCTCGGGCACAATCCCCATTATTCTGGGCAAGCCGTCAGGTGCTGTATATGCAGCGGGAGCAAGCATCCAATTGAATATATCCAGCTGTCTTGGCTCGGGGTGGTCAGGCGTAAAATGTTCATTTTCCCATTTACCGATCCAATAAAGCTCTCTGGCAGGTCCGTCGGACTCCATTGTAGTAATCAGGAGTATATGCTTTCCGTTTCCAATGGGCAGAAAAACGGGCATCTCCCAATAGTGGCCTGAGGAGCTTATATTCCCGGTATGCAGCGGATGAAGAAACTGCCAATCCCTCAGATTTGCAGATTTGTAGAGAAGCGCTGCACCGCCTGCACCATCTACGCCTGAACCTATAACCATATACCATAAATCGTTTCCCCTCCAAACATAAGGATCGCGATAATCCATATATCCGGGCGGGACATCACTCAGCACATGCCCCTGTTTCTGCCATGTTTTCCAGCCGTCAACACTCGTTGCCAAGGCCACATGCGCCTTGCCTTCAATTGCGGTATAAACGAGGGTTGGGATGCCGTTGTCATAAACCGCATTGCCGGACCAGCACCCTCCCGAATCAATCCCGGGCTCCGGTGCTATGGCATTCGGCATATGATCCCAGTCAGCCAAATCGGAACTCTTAAGATGCCCCCAATGTATATGATCCCAGAAGCTCCCCGAGGGGTTTTTCTGATGGAATACATGCCACTCCTGGCGGTCGGGGTCGTAAACTAAGCCTGTAGGTTCATTTGTCCAGTTCGCTGATGTGCCTGCATGATATCCCGGTCGGGCATTAGAATCAGTTATGAACCTTTCTTTAGATGGTATAAGATCCGGTTTATTATCCAAGGGCAAAGCCTTAGCATATTCTGCCCTTATTTGTTTGCGAGAGAGGGCTTTGTTATACACCCGAAGCTCATCCATAATCCCGTTTACAGCGCCGTGGGCATAAGGTCCAGACCATTGAGTATGAATATCCCTGCCTATCATCAGGTCGGTTTCGGTATCGGGAGTTAGTGGTCTTCCAGCTGGAGAAGCAGCAGTGCCCACAAGGCGGCCGTTAAGATAAAGCTTTATGCCCTGGTCTTTATGGAAGGTTGCCGCGATATGATTCCATTTGTATTTCGGCAGCTCCATCGTTGCCCAGCAAGTATGCCAGTTTCCATCAACGGAAACTGAAAGATTCCACCTGCCGAATTTTGTAATCCCAAAGAAATAGCCTGCTGAGGGTGCTGTATAATGATTCACAAAGGCAGCATCATCTACAGGGTAAGACTCCAGCGCAGCCCAGCATTCTACAGTAAGCTCTTCTGAAGGAAGCTTATCCTGCGGTATAGATTTTGTTATCCAATTTGTTCCTCCATCAAAACGAAGCGCCTTTCCGTATGCGCCGTCTTCCCATTCGGGGTCATAAAACGGGCTGTTTATGCCCAGCATCGCCCCTGATTCCATGTCGTTGGTCTGATAGCCCTGACCCTCTTCGAAGTCTAATACAACCTGGGCATCATTATACTCGGCAGCCTGCTTGTAAGGTGTGATGTCAACCCCTTGAAGCCAAAACTCCGTGAAGCCGGTAAAGTCTGCAAAATCAACATAGCAGTCTGCGTTTTCATCGTGAACGGAAGGAAACTTGCAGGTTGGATTTACAGTTGAAAACCGCCAAGTTTTTCCGGACACCACTTCCTCCCCGAATACCTCATCAATTCTCCAGTAATACGTTCTTCCTGCCTCAAGTCCGCCGGGCAGATATGAAACACCCTCCTGCTCGGAACGGAAGGTTAAAGGAAACTCGGAGCCTAAATAAACTCTGTGCTCTTCAGCGCCGGGTGCAGGCGCCCATTGCAGTGAGGGATTTATCCAAACTTCTTTCTTATAATCTGCTGGTGATGGTCTGGAAGCTGTGTTCTTATTTGGCAAATCACCTAAGAGCTGCTCATCTGTAAGCGCGACCTCGCTAAAGCGAAGCTCATCTATCAATCCTCTGAAAGTTCGTGAGCCGCCGGAAGTTTCTCGTCCAATAAACATAGACTCATCACTGCCTAAGTTCAAGCGGCTTCCGGTGTAAAACTGCTTCATATTCGTATCATAGCTTCCATCAGGATTGAGCACGCCAAAAATCAGCCGGCCTGAATCTTTGATGTATCTTATCACAAAATAATGCCAGTTTCCGTCAGCATAGTTTCTGCTGTTCAGCGGGACAGACTGAATCCCGCCCGGAATCATATTGATATTGAAATTAAGAGCTCCATTGCCGTTTTCATTAAGAACTAAGCTGTAGCTGAAATCGCTGTCGGCCTGCAGAAACACCTGCATCGGCCCTGCCAGAGACTGTTCACCATTTGTCCTGAAAAATCCCTCAACAGTGAAGGAACCGGAGAAGTCCAAAACATTTCCGTACTGTGAGGGCGGGAAGAAAAGGATTCCGTATCCTGACTGCGCGGAAGAATCGTATGAATAGCCGCCGCCGGAAAAGCCTTCGTTAAACATATCGGATGGAGGAGTCTGGTCGGAAGTGGTATAGCCCTCTGTCCCCATATACCAGAGGTGGCTGCCGTTTCCGCTGGAATCATTAACCACGGGATTTCCGGAGAGAGGATCCATAGACCACAGACCGATTGTATCAGCGCAGCCTATGCCGCAGAAAAATTCAACACAAATCATCAAAAAAATTAAGCTCTTCAATCTTAGCATAATGTTTCCTCAGCAATTCTCAAAAACAAGCATTTTCAGGTACAATTCCGCAATCCAGCCAAGCTGCAACAAAATGGGACAAATCATTGATGTCAACAATGCAGTCGTCATTGTAATCATGAACAGAAAACTCATCGCATGCGGGCTGCTGGGTGGTAAACGACCAAACCTCACCCTGAACAGCAGTTCCGTCCATCAATATTTCATCAACACGCCAGAGATACGTTGTACCCGGTTTTAATGTATTCGGAGAATATCCGGTCTGCTTCTGCTGGGTTTTGAATTTGGGAGGCTCTGTACGTCCGAAATATACGTTGTAAGCATAAACGCCGCTTCCCGAGTCCCACTGAAGCTCTATATCAAGACCAACCCCCTGCTCTCTGGGTGCTGGGTAAGGGTTTCTCTCTGCTTCTATTCTGCCCATAAGTTCGGAATTCGGGACAATCCCATCGCTGATTCTGAGTTCATCAATCAGGCCGTTAAACTGCCTGCTTCCTCCATAGTTCTCACGCCCGATAAGCATATTAGCGCTGCCGCCTCTTTGAAGCTGAGAACCTTCTGAGAGCTGCACTTCTTTCTGCTCTGTTTGACCGTCAGCAGTCAAAACTGTCAAAGACATTTCATCGGACGGTTCGCTGAATCTGGCTGCGAAATAATACCAGCTGCCGTCGGCATAGTTCCTCGCATTTGCATCCACTGATTTTATTCCGTCGATTGTGGTATTTGCAGCAAACCTGAGCCATCCAGCCCCGCCTTCATTTATTGATATACTGTAGCTGTAGTCGTTCTCTGCCTGGAGGAGTATTTGCTGCACTCCGCCGGCGGACTGGTCTGCGTGAGTCTTGAAAAACCCTTCTACTGTAAAAGAGCCGTGGTAGTCAAATTCGTTTCCATACTGATCCTGCGGAAAAAACAGAACGCCTTCATCAAACTGTTCGCCGGCATCAAATGAATTCCCGTGAGGTGAAAAACCATCGGAGAAGAGTGTTTGGGGCGGCTTAACAGAGCTGAAAGTAAAGCCGGCATTTCCGAAATACCAGAGATGATCGAATTCCACCACCCCTTCGCTAGGACCGCCTATTGTTCCCTGCCCAAGCCCGAAAGCGCTGTCGTAAACCGCAGGGTTTGCAAGATGAGTCCAGTCCATAGACCAGCGCACGGTTGTCTGGGCAAAACAGGCTGAAGCCGCTAAAATTATTACGGCATTGAAAACTGTTTTCTCTAACAAGGGTTTCAAGAAATATCTCCCTTCGAATTGCAATTCAGTTTTATCTTACAATCCGTATTAGCTTATACGGATATATAATTCTCTGCGACCGCAGCAGCACCGTATCTGTAAATCAATCTTACCATTACGCAAGTGAAGAGCTTTTAAAAATAAGCTTCCCGATTTTTTAGATGCGGTTGAATCTGCTGAAAAAACAGCAGGGGGAAAGCCCCCCCCCGCTGTTTGAATGATATTTCTATGGACACGCTTCAGATGGCACGAGATTGCATTTGAGCCAATTTGAAGACATTATTGCAAGGTCGTTTAAGTCGATATAGCAGTTTCCATCAGCATCGCCCGGCAATGGCGGGTCGCATTGAGGAATCACAGTGCTGAAGCTCCAAACTTTCCCCTCAAGGGTGTTAGACATACTGTCAACCTGATCAACTCTCCAGTAGTATGTTTTGGAGAATTCCAGCTCGCCCGGGTCATAATTTGTTGAGCTCTGATTGCCCTGGAATGTGAGGTTATTAGGGTCAGTGCCCCAATACACATCATGGCTTACCGCATCTCTTCCGGCATTCCAGCTCAGCTCTGCATCTATATCAACACCCTCAGCTCCGTTTGCCGGATAGGGGTTGTATGCCCACGGAGACATCCCGCCAACTTCTGCCGGCGAGAGTTTCTGGTCGTAGATGCTGAATTCATCGAGCTTGCCGACAAAATTCAAGGTATTAGACCAGATATTCTGGTACGTTGAGGCCTTTACCTCAGAGCTTGCATCATTCAAATCAAACTGCCCTGCCGCTAATTCTGAGCCGTTTCTATAGAGGACGCACTGATTAGTCCACCCGTCATAGGTTGCTGTAATCATCTGCCAAGCACCGGGAGTGAAATTTTCGCCTGATTCAACATCTGTACGATTGCCGTACATCGTAATCCCGCTCCAAGGGAAAGAGGCGATATAACGCAGCGAACCGAACATATTTGGGTCAGCAGAAGGGTCTTCTGTATTTTCGCTGCTGGTGAACATCTGATCGCCCATTCCGGCAATTATAGTTTCTTCCTCTAAAGGCTGATCGATATAAACAAAGATATTCATCGTCCAGGAATCCTCGCCTGCCAAAGGCAGATTATCAGGGCTCTGATTCACTACAGAACCTCCACCGTTAAACTCAAGGCAGTTTCCTTCAAAGCCTGTAGTCCAGGTTGGATTCGACCAGCCGTCAAAGCTGCCGTCATTTCCGTTTCCGGAAGTGTCCTGAACAGTCTGGCCTGAGGTTTCATCCATTTTCCATTCGAGCACCTTTTGCGGGGCAGGACGCGTGTTAAAACTCCAGACCGGGCCATTTACCTCAACATTGCCTGAGGCATCTAACCCATCAACCTTCCAGTAGTAGGTCTTGTTTGCCTCAAGAGATGTGAGCGCATCATAAAAACTCTCGGAAACATTGCCAAGCTTTGTCATACTTGCCTGCGTTTCTCCAAGATAAACATCATAGGAAGCAATCACCTCATCATCACCCCACCATTCAAGATAGGCATCTTGTGCGACAACATTCTGCTGACCATCCTGAGGATGAATAACGCTTACGCTAACCGGAACAGCACCCATAAGCTGAGTATCAGATACAATTCCGGAGCTGAAACGCAGCTCATCTATAAAACCGTTAAAATTCCTGCCGCCTGTAAAGTTTTCCCTGCCGATAAGCATATTCCCTGCGCCTTCATGAAGGAGCTCAGAGCCGCCCGGAAGTGCCTGCGTGGCTGAATATACCGAGCCGTCCTCTTTCATTACTGTCAAAGAAAAACGGTCGCTGCGGTCGTCAAAACGGGCTGCAAAGTAGTGCCAGCTCCCGTCTGCAAAATTTGCAGTACCCGGGCCGCCTGCATATACTGTGGTGATCTGGCCGGTTCCAGAGGCTATCGTGTTTACAGCAAACATTAAAGCTCCTTCACCGCCTTCGTTGAGTGTAATATTATAGCTGAATCCTACTTCATCCTGTATCAGAATCTGCTGAAATCCGTTTTGAGACTGGTCGCCGTCAGTTTTGAAAAATCCTTCAATTGTGAAAGAATCAGCGAAATCGAATTCATTTCCGTAGCCGTCTTGAGGGAAGAACAAAACGCCGTCCTGACCCTGCATATAACCAGCGTAGAACGATTCTTCACCGCCTGAAAATCCTTCATTGAACATACTTGCCGGCGGGGTATCATAGCCTGAAACATATCCGTTTTCAGGAAAAAAATAAAGGTGGTCTTCGGAAGCATCAACCGCCAAACCGCCAGAGAGAACCCCCTGCCCTGCTCCGACAGCAGAATCATTTACCACAGGATTAACTGTCCCTGTATAATCCATACTCCAATGACTGATTGGAGTTGCAGCGGAAACTAAAATGCTTGCCGCCAATAAAAATAGCAATGAAACTGTTTTTTTAATTATCATATAAAAACCTCGAACCTGCACATAAAAAAAACGAACACAGACGGTGCAGACATCTGTGTTCGCCTGCTTATCAATCTTTACAATATTAAGTTTTACGTTTTCTGGTAAAAGCCAAGCTCCCGATTCCTAAAAGAAGTGCAGTAACAGGCTCCGGTACACCAATAAGCTCAGGATTGCTCATGGCGCTGCCGGAAAGCCTTACTTCATCAATCAAACCGGCAAAGCGTTCAACTGGTGTTTCACCTTCTCTGCGGCCTATAAGAATATTGTTATTGCCTCCGTTGATAATCATATCATTAGTGAGAGTCTGGTTCTTGAAATAGGCGCTGCCGTCTTCGCTGTAAACCATAAGGCTCATTTCATTAGATGCGTTATTGTATCTTGCAGCAGCATAATGCCACATCCCGTCCTGAAAACCTGCTGCCCTGTCTTCTGTTGTCATAACAATGTTAACAAAACCAGAGCCGTCATACCCCCAAAACTCAAGGCCTCCCGCACCGGAATTTCCGGTATTTAGCTGGAGATGGCTCGCAGCGTGTCCTTCCTTTGCCCAGAGCAGAGTCTGAGCTCCAGAGGTATCTCCTATCTGCTTGAAAAACAGCTCGGCAGTAAAGCTTCCGGAGCTATACTCATTTCCGTATTGATCGGCAGCATAGAACATATTTCCGCCCAATTCTCGAACTGCATTAAAATTAAATGACTGAGCAGATGAAATACCGTTCAGCATACCGGAGGGAGCAGCATCACTGCTGAAGGCATTCTCTCCGCCTCCCAAATCAGGATCCTCCATCTCTCCCCACACATATAAAGGGTCATGTGCAGGATTTGGGTCTCCTGAATTTCCTGCAATGCTTCCCTGTCCACTACTGTCTGCGCTGTCAGCTATGCCGTGGGTATTAGCATTCCCGTCCACGTAAAGGCCTTCCTGCCACGCATCCATTTTCCAGTGATGGTAAACAGCAGAAGCAGGGCTTGCAGCAGAAATAATGAAAACAGCCATTAATAACATCAGCAAGCAATTGTTCATTTTTCGAATTCTCATTTTCTTGCTCTCCAAATTAAACTACATTTTTTCTGAGCCCATTGCCCATTATTATTCATTTTTTTATCTTGGCCAAACAAGCCTGAACGCCTCTTCTCTAACTTCAGAGGGCGAACCGTTCCTCGATATTTTTTCGCCAAAGCTCATTGTTTCAGTATGGCCATCCAGAAAGACCACATTCCCCTCGCCCCTGTTTTTTTCCTCTCCGAAAACGTTATGGAAAGTTCCGAAATAATTAACAGGCCTTGAGCGGAGTATATACAGCGAATTATCATCTAAGCCGTAATCGCTGACGCCTGGGATAGTCCATGCGTTCTCATCTGCAAATCCCACAATATCAGCCGGCTTGTCAACTCTCAGCATCTTAATAGATCTGCCGCTGGCTTCTAAGCTGTCCGGATGAGAAGCGGGAGGCGGTACAGATGTAACCCAAGGATTCCATTTATTCGATTCTACACCGAGCCAATAGTTCATACTGTAGCTGTATTGCGGTTCGATAGGGATTGCCTGCTGATGGCCTGGGTGGTGATCTGAACCGTAAGTTTCTGCAAAAGAAGGGAAGGAAGGACATAAATGCGCACCCTCATTTTCAAGGTAAGGCCAAAGCCCCCCGTCCGGAGCTGCCAAACTGTTGTGCCAAACGCATTGAGGAGGACAGGCCGGGCCGGATTCGTAAGAACCGTCAGGCTGGAGATACTGGCCTTTGCTTATTTTGCTCAAATTATCCTGAGAATAGAGCCAGTTATATATATAGGGGAAATAACCGTCATTACTGCTTGTATACATTTGAATTGCCAAGCCATACTGCCTGAGATTAGACTTGCATACAATTATCCTTGCGCTCTCACGCGCCCTGCCCAGAGCGGGCATAAGAACTGCCATCAGCAGCGCTATGATTGAAATGACAACGAGCAGTTCAATTAATGTAAATCCTTTTTTATAATGGGTCATAAGTAAATCCCAAATGACAAATACTAAGCTTACTAAAAATAAATTGTAAAAAACAGCTTATCTTTTGAAGCCTTGCAAGTCAAGCGTTTTTTTAGAATTTTTAGAGTTTTTTTCATTTACTCAAAAATTAAATGACTTTGCAACAA
Source organism: Sedimentisphaera cyanobacteriorum (assembly GCF_001997385.1). Taxonomy (NCBI): domain Bacteria; kingdom Pseudomonadati; phylum Planctomycetota; class Phycisphaerae; order Sedimentisphaerales; family Sedimentisphaeraceae; genus Sedimentisphaera; species Sedimentisphaera cyanobacteriorum. Next base: position 1,403,745 of record NZ_CP019633.1, read on the forward strand.
GCCTATCTCTTTGAAAATTAAGACGCATCAAGAGCCCAGCTGCAAAACAAACCCTTCTAATAAAATCACAATTCAACTCAACACAACATAAAACAATGATTTGGAAGACTGAATTGACATAGCCTTGCATTATACTATCTTTTGTTTTACTTACTAATTTTATAGTCAAAACTAAAGCTTAGAATTGCTTTTCAAAACTAAAATCCGAGTATATATAAAAATATCAGCACCTGTATGCGTTTTACAAAAAAATAATCAAAAGCCAAATTTATCATTAACCGCCTGCCCGCTTGCTGAAAATTGATAAACCGGATGCTTTTACTGATTGGTCAAACCAAAATATATAAGCCTGCGAAAGACACCTAAATCGCTCTGGGGGTTTGAATTCATTTGGCAATTCTGCGGGAATTATTAAAATACCCATCTATGGCCGGAAAAAGCAAAAGAAAAAACAAACGAAAGCGCAGCACTGCCGAACATTATATCGAATATCTCGGCGTTCGGCTTGCAGCGGGAGTGCTGCATACCCTCGGGGTTCGCCGTTCGCTAAGGCTCGCAATGAAGATTGGCGAGATTATGTGGGACCATTACCCGAAAGGCAGAAAGAAGGCCGTGGAGAATCTGCGCAGCAGCTTCCCTGAAAAGGATGAAGAATGGATCAAACAAACCTGCATCAAGAGCTTTCAGCATCTGGTTATGCTTGCTGTTGACGTTTTCTTCACAACAAAGCTCGTCCGTCGGGATAACTGGCGAGATTATGCAGAATTTATCAACGCCGAACGGGCAAAATGGCTCATGGCCGAGAAGAAGGGGCTTATAATGCTCACAGGCCATTACGGAAACTTCGAGATTATGGGCTATCTGATGGGGCTTTTCGGCTTCGATGTTTACAGCATTGCCCGCCCGATAGACAACCCCTTCGTAAACAAATGGCTCTATTCCGTGCGTGAGAGGCACGGCCAGCACATAATCAACAAAAAGGGAGCTGCGAAGGTTATGCCGGAGCTGGTTAAGAAAGGTGCAACGCTGGGCTTCATCGCAGACCAGAACGCCGGGAGGAAGGGGATATTCGTCGATTTCTTCGGCAAGCCCGCAAGCACTTACAAAAGCATAGGCCTGCTCGCTATAACCGAAAACCTTCCCGTAGTTGTAGGCGTATGCCGGCAGAGGATGGGTGAATTTTTCTTCGAGATTGAATGCGGACGCATTATAACCCCGGCCGAATGGCAGGATAAAGAAAACCCGCTCAAATGGCTCACGCAGGAATATTCCGGCGAGCTCGAAAAGCTTATCAGAAAGGCCCCCGAGCAGTACTGGTGGATACATCGGAGGTGGAAAACGCGTCCGGAAGATGTAAAACGGAAACGCAAAGCCAAAGCGGGGAAAAATTGAGCGATTGTGTAAAAAGGCTTATAGATTTGACAGTATCGCTTGCCGCCCTGCTCGTGCTGTGGCCGGTGATACTGCTTATCGCAGCTGCTGTTCGCCTGGAGAGCCGAGGGAATCCGTTTTTCCTGCAGGAAAGGGCAGGCAGAAACGCAAAACCCTTTACGATGATCAAATTCCGCACGATGAGGGCAGATGCTGATCCGTTCGGCAATTCGCCCAAAACAAGCGATGACCCGAGAATTACGAAAACCGGAAGACTTCTTCGCGAAACGAGCCTTGATGAACTGCCCCAGCTTGTGAACGTGCTGAAGGGGCAGATGTCTCTGGTGGGGCCGAGGCCGCTGTACGTTTCGCAGATTGCCGAATGGAACGAAAGGCAGAAACGCAGACTCGAGGCCAAACCCGGGATTACAGGCCTCGCCCAGATCTCAGGCAGAGGCTCGCTTACGATAGAGGAAAAGCTCGAGCTGGATGTGGAGTATGTGGAAACGAGAAACCTTATTAACGATTTGAAGATCCTGCTCCGAACGTTCACAGGAGTTTTTGCGAAGTCTGACATATACGAGAAGAAGTATTCAGAGAATCAGCATACTCGGAGCGGAAAACAATGAAAACGCAGAAACCCAAAGGCTGGTGAGATAATATGAAAATTGTTCAGGTAGTTCCCGAGCTCCATCAGGGCGGCGTAGAGAGAGGCGCAGTGGAGCTCAGCCGTGAGCTGGCCTCACGCGGACACGAGAGCTTCGTTATCAGCGCAGGCGGGAAGCTGGCAGGCAAGCTCGCTGCGGAAGGCGGAAAACATATCACAATGGACGTATGCTCGAAAAACCCAATCACCGCCCCGCTGAGGGCTTGGGGACTGCGGGGATTCATCAAGGGGCTCAAGCCCGATATAGTGCATGCAAGAAGCCGCGTGCCGGCGTGGATGTGCTGGTTTGCCCTGAAGGGAATGAAGATTCCGCTGGTAACCACGGTGCACGGATTTAACAGCGTAAGCGCATACAGCAAGATTATGACCGCCGGGGAGAGGGTGATCTACGGGAGCAGCGCTATCAGGGATTACGTGGTTAAAAATTACAAATTCGACTATGACAGGCTCCGGTATGTCCCCCGAGGCGTGGATATGGACTACTTCGACCCAGCCAAGACAGATGAAGAATTTATCGAAGCATTCAAAAAGCAGTATGCACTTGAGGATAGATACGTAATATCGATTATCGGAAGGGTTACCGAATGGAAAGGCCATGAAGACTTCATCCACGCAGTTGCCAGATACCGAAAAAAGCACCCCGAGGCTGTGGGGCTTATCGTTGGCCGAAAGGCAGGGAATAAGGGCGATTATTTCGAAAAGCTTCACAGTATGACCGAAAGACTCGGCGGGAAGGAGGCCTTCAAATTTGCAGGGCCTCAGGCGAATGTGCGGGAGATTTACGCCGTTAGCGACCTTACAGTATCAGCTGCATCAAGCAAGCCCGAATCTTTCGGCAGGATAGCAGCCGAGGCGATGGCCATGAATACGCCCGTTGTGGGAAGCAGCCACGGCGGTACGCTCGATATCATCAAAGACGGCCAAACCGGCCTGCTGTTCAACCCAAAAGATGCAGATCAGCTCGCCGAGAAAATTCAAGAAGCTGCAAATATGAACTTCTCCGGACTGAGAGATTATATCGATGAAAACTTCAGCCTCAGGATTATGGTCGATAAAGAGCTTGAGGTGTACAGGGAGCTGACAAAACTCACCGTGAAATAAGCAATCTGTAGATCTTTTCGAGCCTTGGGATTATCGCCTGCTGATAATATTTACTACGATACAGCTCAAGGGCTTTTTGTGCTTTATTACTTGCTTCATCTCTGCTGCTCAGAGATTGTTTTATTGCCTCAGCCAAGGCCTGAGAGGAGCCTTTCTCTGTTAGATAGGCGTTTTCACTGCTTAAAATTTGAGACGGTCCCTGGGTTTTTGTACAAACCATCGGGATGCCTCTTGCCATAGCCTCAAGAACAACTATTCCGAAAGGCTCATCAAGCGAAGGGAGCACAAATAAATCCGCGTGATCAAGAGCCTGGGACACATCATCCAGCCAAACGCCAAGATTCACTCTATCTTTGATGCCCAGTTTTCTGCTCAGGGCTTTGAGATTATCAAGTTCAGGTCCGCTTCCGCCTATTACAAGCTCTGCGTCTATCCCGTCAGCGAGAATATCAGCAAACGCATTAAGGAGCAGGTCAAAACCTTTTTTCTGAACGTATCTGCCATAGGAAAGGATTCTTATTTTACCATCCTGAATTTGCTTTGCCGACTCGGCAGGCTCAATACGAGAAAAATTCGGCAAAACTCTAACCCTCTGTTCAGGCCAGCCCAAATTAAGGGCATGACGTTTCTGGTCTTCAGTGGTGGCGATAAGCATATCTATATGCCTGTATTTATTAAGTGCTACATAATTGTGGAGCTTTGCTATTACGGGAATTTTTTCCCTGCGCAGGGCCCTGCCTGTATGCCAGGCTGCCCGCTTGAGCTGGGTGTGAACAACATCAGCATCAAAATCCAGTATGAGTTTATGAAGCCTGTGAGGCGTGGAAACATCCCATTCCCCATGGGAATTAACAGTTTTGAGAGTTAAATTTGGAATGCCTTCAAGGCTTTCTTTCTTTACAAAATCTTTATGGCAAATAGCCAAAACCTCGTGCGAACGTTCTGCAAGAGCCCTTGATGTGTCAACAAATGACCGCTCAGCACCGCCAAAATTCCGAGCGAGCATAACCTGTGCTATACGCATATATAGTCGTTCCTGAAAAATCAATGATTTTGGGGAAACTAAAAAAATATATCAGGCTAATCGAGTCTTTAATTTGCTTTTCATTGCCAAATTTCTGTAAAATTCAATAATTTTAAGCATAAAAATATAGGCAAAAGTAAACTTCTTTAGAAGTTTACGCATATTGTACCCAAAAGCGCTGCCGAGGGCGTTCATTTTGTCCCCTTCTACACCTTTCAAGAAGTTTCTTCCCAACCTGTTGTCTTCTTTGAGGTGGCCTATCGTTGGTTCTATGCTCGATCTTCTCTTAATCCACCTCTTGATACTTCGTTTCTTTTTTCGCCAGCCCTTTTCTACAATTTCAACATTTCCAATATCTTCGCAGCCATGTTTCTTGTATCCTCCATCAACATAAACATCTCCAAGCTTTTCTCTCCCGATTAAATTCATTGTCTGCTTCAGATTAGCCCGAAGAGTATGGCCATCATAAGGGTTTCCTTCAAAGCCCAACGCTCCTACGATAAAATTATTCTTGGCAGTAGTTACAATTCCAACCTTATTTCCAAACTCATATTTCTTGTGGCTTTTGCCTTTCCCAATGCAGCAGACGTGAGGTTCGTGAATACTGTAGAGCTTATTTTTGCTTTTCTTTGTCTGGGCTAAAAGCTTCTTAGCGGCTTGAAGCAATGTATCAAAAATTATTCTTAACTGCTCATTGCCTGCTATATTCCGCTCGACCTCTTTCGTAATTCGCCGCAGGTAGTTCCTTAATTTCTTCACTTCTTTTTTAGCTCTTTTGAACTGTTTTGCACGTCGATACCTGCCCTGCATTACATACGCCCTTTTTCCAACCCTTTCGTAGCTTTGGCGAAGTTGGAGTTTTGAGGCTTTTGCAAGATCTACAAGCTTAATGCGCAGTTTGTGGCAGAGTTTTGCGTCGGTCGGATAAGTGATGTTCTTCTGCTGAACGGTTGTATCTGCAACGAGCTTGTTGAAATCGTTCTTTTTGATAACCTTAAGCTTCAAGCCGGCTTTGATAGTTTCTTCGAGCAGCTCTTCAAGACCATCAGATTTTACCTTATTACGCCACTTAGTCATACTGGTTGGATCAATAGGAGGCTCGTACTGGAAGTATCTTTCGCCGCAGAAATACTGCCAGTAAGGATTCTCAACCCAGCCGGCAACGATTGCTTCATCGCTGAGATTGAAAGTGTACTTGAGATACTGAAGGCCGACCATCAGGCGAATCGGCTTGGCCGGCCTGCCTGAATCAGGACTGTATAAACTGCCAAACTTCTCTTCAAAGCGAGACCAGTTGACAACCTCTGAGAGTTGGACTAAAGAGTGATCAGGATTTACAAGAGGTTTTAATGGCTGCTGAAAGAGTAAGCCTGCTTTATTGTTTTTTGCCTTCATTATTTTGTCCCAATATTGCAATGTTTTGATAGATGTAAGATAAACACTTGCAATATTATACCATATCTCGAAAGCTTTTCAATCATATAAACCATTATCAGAAAAGAATTTAAGGAAATTTTAAACTTTTTCAGGGGCGACTATATATTTCTCGAATTAATGAACTGCAATTTTTAACATCAATCATAATTATATAAAAGTATTGTTTGTTAATCAAGTTAAGGCTGTCGGAGTTCTTATTCTCTTGACAATAAAACGGATAAAGGATAATAGCATAAAAATACGCAAAGTTTCAGGGGAATAGTTATGAAAATAGTTCAGTGTATGTTTGCAAAGGGCAAAGGCGGGCTCGAACAGGTATTCGTTGACCACACCAAGACCCTCAAAGCTGCGGGCTTTGAAATTTTCCCAATATGCAACTGCAAAGGAAGCTATAAAGAGAATGTGGCTGAGGCAGCAGGCAGAGAGCCGATTTTAATTTCCAACACCAGAAAGCTTAATCCTTTTTTCGGGTGGAAGTTTGCCCGAGCAGTTATGCAGATTCAGCCGGATATAGTTTTTCTGCATGGAAACAGGGCTATTTCAATGTGCCTGAGCAGGTTTGTAAAAAAGAAACTCCCTGAAAATACGAAAATCTGCGCAACCACCCACAACTACCGCAACAAACTTTTCACAGGGCTTGATGCCTCCCTCGTTATAAGCAGGGATTTAGAAGAAAAGCTCAAATGCAGAGCCATACCTTCAGAACGGATTTTCTACTTCCCGAATGCAGTCCGCCTGGAGCCGCCAAAGGAATTTCATTTCCACAGCCCACCTGTTATAGGAACAATGAGAAGACTGCATCACGAAAAAGGCTGCGATGTGCTGCTTAAAGCCTGCGGGATACTGAAGCAGAGGGGAATTGAGTTTAGTCTGGTTGTCGGGGGAGAAGGCGAGCAGAGACAATCATTGGAAGATCTCTGCAGCGAGCTTGGCATTGAAGATTCAGTAAGCCTGCCGGGATGGGTAAAAAACAAAGAGAAATTTTTCAGCGAAATAGATATCTTTTGTATGCCCTCAAGAAAGGAAGGGCTTCCCGTGGCCCTGCTTGAGGCAATGTCTTTCGGTAAACCCTGCATTACAACAAACCTGCCCGGCCCTTCCGAGGCGATAAATAAAAATGGCGGCGGGATAATAATTGAAAAAGAAAATCCTGAAAAACTTGCAGACGCCCTTGAGAAAATAATAATAAATGAAGATTTTGCAGCCGGCCTTGGCCAGAAGGCTCGGCAGACTGTACGGGATGAATACTCGTTCGAGATGCAGAAGAAAAGACTCAGTGATATTTGTGAAAGAATAGTCAGGCTTTAAGATATGAGAATAGTACACTCGGATAATATAATGATCCGCCGATACGGGCTTACCAAGGTATCAACCGGAAGGAAGCTTTTTAACGGCATGATCAGGAACAACTGGAAGGTGATCGAATACAGCGAGAGGGATATTGCAAAATTCGAGGCTCCTCTGCATATAAAACCGCTTGGGGTGCCCGCAGCGAACAAGAAGTTTATAGAAGTTTGCAGGAACTGGAATCCTGATCTGATTATCATCGGCCACAGCGACCTTATCACAAACAATACGCTGGACAGGGTGAAGGCAATTATGCCGAATGTACCGATAGCATATATAAACGTTGACCCTCCTTGGAGAGAGCGGAACGTTAAAAAGCTGCACTGGCGAAAGAATCACGTTGATGCGATGTTTATCACTTCCGGAGGCGATTTTCTCAGGCAGTTCTGCACGGGAAGAAATATCGTCAGCTTCATTCCCAACGCAGCCGACCCATGCATCGAAGATATGGACAATTCAAAGAAGGACGAGCTCGAATATGATCTGACGTTTTGCGGCAAAGGCAGTGAAACAGACGACCGCTATCCTCTGATAGTTAATCTGCATAATGACCTCAAAGACAAGCTGAAATTTGAGACATTCGGAATCTACGGAAACCCCGCTGTATGGGGGCAGGAGTACGACAGCGTGCTTTCAAAAACGAAGATGAGCCTCAATCTGAATCGCTATGAAGGCTGGAAATATTATTCATCTGCTAGAATCTCACAGCTAATGGGCAACGGAATCCTTGCATTTATATGGGACGCAGGGCAGATGAAGGATATTATCCCGGAAAACTGCGCCGCATACTTCAAAGATGAAGATGAGCTGAAGAAAAAGATTATTGAATTTCATAACGATAACCAAATGAGAAAAGATATCGCCGGTGCAGGAAGAAAATACTACCACGATAATTTTTCCGGTCAGCAGATTATCAAATATATCGCCGAAACAACCTTCGGCAAACCATACTCAGAAGATTACATCTGGCAGGGTGAGGTGTATAAATAAAGATGATTGGAGAGTTGGATAACTTTTGGAAGAAACTAAGATACTTTTCACTGCGCCACGTAAACCTCTTTCTATCCTCATTTATACTAAACTCAGACAAAAGGAAAAAGTTTCGTGAAAATGCAGATTCGCGTTTAATTGAGCATTTCAGGAAAGACATAGATAAATTCATCTCTCTTTATCCAGCAGCTTACTGCGATGAGGAAACTCTAAGAGAGATATTGCATTCGAAAAAAAGCGTATGCAGATTTGGCGACGGCGAATTCAAGCTGATAGTTGGAGAAAGGCACAAATCTTTTCAGGATGTAAACAGTGAGCTGAATCGCAGAATGCTTGAGGTGCTAAAGAGCAATAAGCCTGATATTATTGTTGCAATATTTCCGGTCAGCGATTTTGATTCTCTTGGGAAAGTCTGGCAGAAATTTGCTGTAAGGATTGGTGATAAAGTTCTCAAGCTTTTAGAGCCCGAGCGAAAATACTATTCAGCCCTGTGCTTCAGAAATCTTCCAACTGATGGTAAATCCAAGTTTATCGAAAGAGTGCAGCTTATAAAGCAGATCTGGCAAAATAGAAAGATTCTTATTGTTGTCGGCAAGGCGGGACGGTTCACGTTCGAAAAGGAGCTTTTCAATAATGCCCGAAGTGCTGATATTGTTTATGCGCCCGCGAAAAATGCCTTCGCCAAATACGATATTATACTTAATAAAATCAAAGCCTATAATCCAAAGGAGTATCTTGTTCTGCTGGTTTTAGGCCCAACGGCTGCAGTTATGGCTTATGATCTGGCCAAATTAGGTTATCAGGCAATAGATTTTGGCCAAATGCCCGGGACATTCAGAAGGACTAAGAAAAAACTTTTCGGCAGCGAGGATCATATCATCGAAGATTTGTTTGAATGAAAATTGATTTGCTTATCATTTTGGATTTTCGTAATAATCCTTTTCGCCTTTGCCGGCAGCCAAAGCAGCAGTGCGAAAACCAGAGGCGGCTTTGAGACTGCCCTGAACTCCACAGCGATTCTGTCAACGCCCTGTTCGAGGCAGATTGAGATTCTGTGGTGGCCTTGGTCTAAGGTGTCCAGCACGCCGAAGCTGCGGCAAACCATAATGCTGATTGGATGCTCATCTTTGTAGCCCTGTTCCCTGATCTGCTTTGAAAGCTCTTCGTATTTGCCCGCCCTCTTGCTTTCCGGGATTCGCCATTTGGGGTTTCGGATTCCGTATGCATTTTCTTTTGTTCTTATCCCCCGCTCTATCCCCATCATTCGGATTTCTTTTGCGCTTATATGATAGATGCCTGCAGAGCTGTATTTGAATTTCTTTCTTGCAAACTTAAACATACTGAGAATACTCAGGAAACGCGGCATATTATTTTTGAAAGCAATTCTTGCCGGCACATATTCTATCCCGTTTTCAGCTGCCTTGAAAGCCTTTGCTTTTCCCTTTACCAAGAAATCTGCCTCGCCTTTTTGAGCGTTTCCTATAAGCACTGCGAAATCCTCGCTGAATCTGCCCTCCAGCCTGTCCGCATCGGGGTGAACAGGCAGAGAAGCGAGGTCTTTGGGGTCCAGCTTGTATGTTTCGGATGATTTGAGAAATTTCATTGAGTTTTATTCTTTTTATAGAGCCCGTTGCCGTTTGTTTTTCTAACAAGGTTGTAGCCCGATTTTACAAGCATGTCCTGCAGGTCTTCCTGCCAGCAGTTTTTGTGGGCAAGCTCTAATACGATTGCTTCAGGAAGCAGTTTATTCTCAGCAGCTTTGAGAAATGGGGCAAGTGCTTTATCTTCCGCACCTTCAATATCGATCTTCAATCCGCCGATTGATTCAACTTTCAGCTCTGCAAGTATTTCTATGAGCGGCTTTGTCTGGATTTTTATCGTTTTCTCGCCCTTATTCTCATTGCATATACTTGCAATACCGAGATTCCCGCTTACATCCAGCTCAAAGCTTTCGCCGTCTGCCGCTCCAAAGGGAGCAACAGAAACCTTTGAATCAAATCCATTGATCTTTATATTGTAATTCAGCCTGCCTATCGCTTCAGGATTAGGCTCCACTGCTGCAACTCTGGATGCACCCTGCTTGGCTAATGTGAGGGAGTAATATCCTATATTTGCTCCTATATCTACGAAAGTTTTGCCTGAGCAAGCCTCGCTGAGGAAATCAATTTCTTCATTGTCTTTTTCTGCTCTGGAAAAGAAAAGCTTTTTATCTGTTAAATTGTCATCTACTTTCAGCCTGTATTTAATTCCTCTTATTTCGCAGTCGATTATAGGCCCGAAAGACTTAACCCAGTAAGAGTATAGTTTTTTTCTAACAGAACCTCTGCTTAACCCCATCGAAATAAGGCGGGATATAAAGTCCCCTTTTGTTGTTGGTCTATACTTGCCCCAATCAGATTGTAAATCCATCAATTACCTTGCTTCCCTAATAACTATTTCAATTTCAAATAAGACTGTAAAGTAAATTTCTGCAAACGGCAAATCTATTCTTTTCTTCGCTTTGAGCGATTTGGCGAACCTTTAGTCTGTTTAATGCGGTTCTTGTTTCTGCTTGCGGGTCTGGTGCTGTTTTTAGCCGGTCTTTTACGTTTTGTCATTTTCCGGGGGTTTGCCGGCTTTTTGTTTTGCGGTTTCTGCATAATGAACAGGTAGTTGAAGCCTCTCAGGAAGAAGTTCTGTTCGTCTGCTGCTTTTCTGTAGTTCCCCATTTCGAGCGTTTTATTATGCCGCACAACGGAAACTATATCTTTCGGCGTGAATTTTTCCCGCATAATAGCGAAGAGCTCAAAGCCTATCGGAAAAAAGCCCTTCTTGAGCTCGAATGAATCGCAAACGTAGAGTCCGAAAAACTTTCCCGGCTTGAGTATGCGGTGAATCTCGGCTAACACCTGCCTCATTGAATCGTAGTATTCTTTTTCGCCTGCGTGGAGCTTGCCGATGCAGCGGGGGTCATCGCTGTAGTTGATGTGGGTGGAGTATGGTGGGTCTATGAAAACGAAATCCGCCTTCTCGTCCTCCAGCGGGAGCTTTCGTGCATCCACATTGAATATATCCGGCCTCGTCGGGTTTACATCATACCCGAGAGCTCTTCGCCCCAGGTCTCTGGCCACATCCAGCGTTGTGCCGCTGCCGCACATCGGGTCAACTGCCAGATCGTTCTTCTTGGTATAACGCTGGAGCAGATTCCATATCACGTAGCTCGGCGTGGCTCCGATATAGCTGGTATCGCCCTGCTCTGAGCCTCCGTAATTCTGCGATGGATAGTCCCATAGCGTGGTAACTTCCTTTTGCAGAGAAGGCTTTTCGAACCGCTGCTTTTTGCTTTTACTTTTCGGCTTTTCTGGCATAAAGGATTATTTTAGCAATCCCCGCAAAATTGCAATCTTTTCTGTGCCTGATTAGTCGCCGAGAGAGACATAAAAATCCGCAGGCTGCACTGACTACACGATTTTTTAATGTATTTAAAACATTGATAATAGACAACTTGCAAACAATCTTCGCTGTCCTGTCCGAATCATACAATTCACATCGCCGCAGAACACGCTAAGGGGTATATATTTTTAATGAAAGGCCAAGCATTTTAGGATTGCTAAAGAAAGCTTAGCTGAAAAAAATTACTTGAGCGGCCAAGCATCCGGGCAGTAATCCATCCAGTAATTCGCTAAGACGGCAGAATCCAGCATATCTACATTGAAATCCTGATTCAGGTCTCCGGGACATTTCATTTGCTTGAGCCAGTCATCTGCAAAGCTGTAGAGGTCTTCCAAGGACACCCTGCACGCCTGGACGGCATCCGAAACAGCAAAGTTTACCCAGCCGATATTCTCGCCCCATGCCCAGCCTGAAAACTCGCCGTCCGAATCGATGGTTACCCCTCCGCCGTTAGGGGCGAAATTGATCCAGCCTGCGTTTTCAGCCCAAGCGAAGCCTGAGAGATTTCCGCTGCCGTCGTTTATAACGCCTCCGTAATTCGAAGGCGAGAGGTTTATCCAGCCGATGTTCTCTGCCCACACAAACCCCTGTACTGAATCAGAAGAGACTTGCACGCCGCTGCCCTGAGCGGGCTGAAAATTGAGCCAGCCGGCATTTACGCTCCAGGCATACTGACTGCCGTCTTGGTATGGGTCTATATTTTCAGCGAAACAGAAAAACCCGGCTGCAAGAATCAGAAAGGCAAGGGCAGAAAGCTTTAATATATAAGTATTCATTACAGTTCCTTTCTTTTGAACAGCCCTTGGCGATTACGGAGCATGATTCGTTCCCACTGTACTGCTGCTGTCGGTATAAATGTTCGAAATGCCATTATCTACGGCTGCGTTGCTGTCGATATAACCATTGCCGGAACAATGGATTCCGTAGCTTGTGTTGCTGCAGGCAACATTATCTACAAACAGGCAGTTTTGAGCCCCGTGGATTCCGCCGGTTCCGTTTTCATTAGCGGTATTGCCCTTGATGCAGCAGTTATCTGAAGCATAAATGCCGTAAACTTGGTTTGATGAAACAACATTTCCCTCAATCCTGCATCCGTCGGCATTTGTATGAATTCCATATTCATCATTGCTGCAGGAAACATTATCCTTGATTATGCTTGCCCCATAGCTCACTATTCCTGAATCGCCGTTTAAGCAGCACCTGTTGCCTGTAACAATATTCCTATTGTAAGCAACTATCCCTTTATCAGCGTTGTTAACAACTGTATTATTTCGTACAGTTCCGCCTCCCATAATCAGAATACCATCGTTGCTGTTGTCTCTGATTATGCAGTTTTCGACCAAATGCTCACTGCCTGTGAGGCTTAATGCATCAAAAGTGGGATAGCCGGGTCCCGTTCCTGAAATAGTTACGCCGGAAATTTTATGCCCTTTCCCAGTCCCGGTCCTGTTGAATTCTGCTATTCCGCGTAGAGAGAAGCCTGTAATCGTTCCGTTCAAGACAGCAACATTGCTGCAGCTCTGCATGAGTATTCCAGTACCCGTAGAGCCGTCTTCCGCTGAGAGGGTGTATCCGCATAGGTCTATCGTAACGTTTCCCACACCTGAACCGAGGTAAATGCCTGTGCCTGAACATACTCTATTGCCGGTGAGGTAGTATGAGCCCGAACCATCAATCTGAAATGTGCTTACAGGCTCATCAGAGCCCGAGATGGGGATTCTCGGCTCAACCTCATCAAGGGTTTTCATTGTGCCTGAAGAGGGAGGGGAAGACGGCTCCAGCTCGCCTGCGGACAAAACTGCCGGATAAAGCACCATAAGAACAAAGGCAATAGGAATGCACGCTAACACTTTTGTGAATTTCATTTTGAATTCCTTTCATAAAAACAACTCTTGAAATTTGCGGCATTACAATAACCGCTGAATATTCAAAGTACTATCACAGCTTAGCACAAATAAAAACCGTTTCAAGTAAAACCACACTGAAACGGTTCGATTAACGGAAAAACTGTAATAAATACCAGCTGCTTGAAATCCAGCTTAAACTGGTTATTTATGTTTTAGCGGGGTTTTGAGGGCTTCGAGGGCTTTGCCGTTTTTATCGAACATAGCCATCGCTGCGTTCATCCATGTATGCATACCTTTTACATTAATTGATTCGGGGTACCAGTAGAATATGCCGATGCATTTGCCGTCTGGGGTGGATTTTGCGGTTTTTACAAGCTGGGCAAGGAATTGAGCCTGCCCTTCTTCTGTCATTGGCCAAGCCATACGTTCTTCTGTCCAGCTGCCCTTGCCCTTCGAGAAGTTTTCTTTGCGGGGATAGGCGGTTTCAGCGATTATGATTTGCTTATCGTATCTGCCCGCCATAAACTTCAGGTTTTCCCCTATCTCTTCAAGCGTCCCGTGCCACCAAGGGTAGCAGCTTTGGGCGATAACATCATAATCAACTCTGTATTTTTCCATATAATCAAAGAAGGTTTTTGTGGCGGCGGTATTCCCGCCAAGGGCTGTATGGATAACGGTTTTGATCCTTTTGCCCTCTGGCGAGGCCTTACGGACGCCTCGTATTCCCGCCTTTATCAGATGTGCAAAGCGAAGCCAGCTTTTTTCCTCCTTCCACTTTATCCTGCCCTCCGGCCAAAGGAAGCCCGGGTTAATCTCGTTTCCGATTTGCACCATCTCCGGGCAGATTCCTTTATCACAGAAGCTTTTGATAACCTCTGCTGTATAGCTTTCAACCTTCTCTCTGAGGCGGTAAAAATCCAGAGATTCCCAAGCTTCGGGCTTATTCTGGTGGCCGGGATCTGCCCATGTGTCAGAATAATGCAGGTCTATCAGCAGATCCATCCCCGCTTTCTTTGCCCTTTCAGCGAGTTTCAGAGTGTATTCAAGGTCGTTTACAACTGCTCCTTTGCCGTTTGGATTTACAAAGAGCCTCAGCCTTGCGCAGTTCCAGCCGTTTTCGGCGAACAGCTCCATAGCATCAGCAGGGCTGCCCGCGCTGTCTTTGAATTCACCTCCAAGCGATTCCACCTTGCTTAGTGCGGAAATATCGGCGCCGTAGTAAAAAACGTCTTTAGCTGCCTCGTCTGCAAGGCAGAGAGCTGCAAAAAACACAGCCGACAAAAGAAATGCTGATTTGTTTGTCATCATAAGCTTCCCTAAAATTAGAATGCAAATATATTTTCTTCACTATTAGATGTTTGAAAGGCGTAAAATTTTGCCAGAAAAAATCAAGAAACCCGGATAATTCCGTTCTCCCAAGAATTTTGGAAGCAATAAGTTTGGAATTGTTATAACCAAAGACCACGTAAAAGATTCAGACCAGCTTGAGTAATTTGAAAAGCAGCCCATGATAAATCATACTTTCCCAGCTGAGAGAGAGGATATCATACCCCAGTCTGAAGCAGAAGTTAGTCCCGATGCTCTCTCTGGCTATTGGCTGGGAGTTTGAAGAACGCAAGAGCGTTTTTCAATGCATTCGGGAAGCTTAAGCTCAATGCATCCGCGAACTGAATTAGTAAACACAATCGCATCGGCCTTGAGCAGGTCTTGCAGGTAAAGCCTTCTTACAAGAACATTATTCTCTCTGATGAAGGCAGCCCTTTCAACGCCCGGAAGAAGCCCGGACTCTGCGGGAGGGGTAATGCAGCGGTCTGCAAATCGCAGGAAGAGATTGGAAATAGAGCCCTCGAGCAGTTCGCCGGAACTGGTGTGGAGTATGTGCTCGGTGAAGTTTTTCAAATCGAGATTGAGCCTTCTGGAGGTTTTGTGCATAGTGAAAGCCTTGGGCCTGCTTGGAACTTGCCTAAGCCCAATCCACCCCTGCTTCCAAGGGATTAACGGGAAAGACTCAACGGCAATCTTCCCCCTCGAATTAACTGAAAGCCGCACGCGTTTATCGGACGAGAAGCCCAATGCTGAGAGCAGCCTTTCTCTGAGAGCTTCTCTGCTGCAGGGAATTTTAAAAAAGCCGAGAGATTTCATAATCCTTTCCAGATGCTCGTTCAGGCGTGCAAATTCCCTCTTTTTGCTGTCCCATAGGATTGATTCAAACACTCTGAATTCGCTTCCAGCCTCGATGAATTTGGTTTTCAGGAGCGTTTCCTCATATTCCTCCGCCGGCTCGGAGCACACTGTAATCCCGCTGCCCGCTCCCATGCGTGCTTTTCCGTTTTCTATCTCAACGGTTCGGATTGCGATTGCATGGAGCATACGGTCTTTGCTGTTCAGGCCGATTGAGCCGGTATAGAGACCTCTTGAGGAGCTTTCAACCCGTCGGATAATATCCATCGTGCTTTTCTTGGGGGCTCCGGTAATAGACCCGCACGGGAAAAGCGCCTCGATTATTTTCAGGAAAGATTTCTCTCGCAGAGTCCCGCAGATTTTGGAAGTCATCTGATACAGCGATTTATACTCTTCCACCTCAAGCAGCTCAGGCACATGCACATTATCGCATATCCTGTTGAGGTCGTTGCGGAGCAGATCAACGATCATCACGTTCTCAGCAACATTTTTTTCATCATTCCTGAGAAAATCCTCGCCCTGCTCTAAGCGGCAAGTGCCTTTCATCGGCCTTGAGTATATACTGCGTCCCTCGGCGCAGAAGAAAAGCTCAGGAGTTGCTGAGATGATATACCTGTCTTGAAGTTTTATAATTGTGTTGTAGGCAGTGGGCTGGGTTTTCAGAGAATGGATGAAGAATGCCAGAGGGCAGCCGAAAAAATTGAAATCCACGCTCGTAGTGTAATTCACCTGATAAGTTCTGCCTGCCTCGAGCTCGGCTTTAATCTCGGCAAGGGCATTGCAGTAATCACTTCGTGATTGAGAAAGCCTAATCCCCGTAACTGCAAAATCACTGCAGGGCCTTATCGCAGGCTTGGAGCAGGTTTTGTAGAAAAGCAGGGTGCCGAGGTTTGAGCCATCTGCCTGATTGACCAGATATTCGCCGAGCTGGTAATTCAAAATCGAAACGACATACCCGCCATTTTCCGCATATTCCTGCGCAAAGCGAAGCGCATCTGAGAAATTGGCAGAGCTCAAATTTATCACTTCTTCAGGCGAGCTGAATTTAACCAGCCTTCCCGGGAGTTTTGTAATTACAGTAAAATCATCCATGGCAGAACCAAAAAAGAAACAGGCAGGAAATTCCTCCGGCCTGTTTCGGTGTATTATTTAATTTAAGGAGAATAAATTAAATCTCAAATTTTTGCGTAAGCCATTATCTTTAATCGGCCTTAATTATCAAGCTTCCAAAGATACATAAGTTCAGGGGTGTTGATTTTCTGGAGAGTCTGCTCAGCATTTGGGAAAAATCCCGTATCCGCTGCGGCATTGCGAAAGAGATATTCCAAACTGAAGGTTTGCTTAAACCCGAAAATTTCGGGGTCTTCAAGTCCTTCATCTTCTGCAATCTTATCTCTCAGGCTTTCAAGATAGCTTACCCCGTCAATCAAGCCGTTATTTACCGCCTCGTCGCTGTAATATATGCTGCCGTCTGCAAGCTTGAGCACCTGTTCTCTGGAGAGCTTCTCGCGCCCTTCATCCACAAGAGTAACAAAACGCTCATAGGCGGGGGTTATCATCTTGCTTTTTATATAATCAAGCTGCTGCTGGGTTACCTCGTCGAACATCTTAGGCCAGTCTTTCTTTTCGCCTGATTTTACTGTGATATTGTTTATCCCCAGTTTCTCATTCATAAGGGTTTCGAGATTGAAAGACTGCATAATTAGTCGTTCCTGAAAAATCAATGATTTTGGGGAAACTAAAAAAATATATCAGGCTAATCGAGTCTTTAATTTGCTTTTCATTGCCAAATTTCTGTAAAATTCAATAATTTTAAGCATAAAAATATAGGCAAAAGTAAACTTCTTTAGAAGTTTACGCATATTGTACCCAAAAGCGCTGCCGAGGGCGTTCATTTTGTCCCCTTCTACACCTTTCAAGAAGTTTCTTCCCAACCTGTTGTCTTCTTTGAGGTGGCCTATCGTTGGTTCTATGCTCGATCTTCTCTTAATCCACCTCTTGATACTTCGTTTCTTTTTTCGCCAGCCCTTTTCTACAATTTCAACATTTCCAATATCTTCGCAGCCATGTTTCTTGTATCCTCCATCAACATAAACATCTCCAAGCTTTTCTCTCCCGATTAAATTCATTGTCTGCTTCAGATTAGCCCGAAGAGTATGGCCATCATAAGGGTTTCCTTCAAAGCCCAACGCTCCTACGATAAAATTATTCTTGGCAGTAGTTACAATTCCAACCTTATTTCCAAACTCATATTTCTTGTGGCTTTTGCCTTTCCCAATGCAGCAGACGTGAGGTTCGTGAATACTGTAGAGCTTATTTTTGCTTTTCTTTGTCTGGGCTAAAAGCTTCTTAGCGGCTTGAAGCAATGTATCAAAAATTATTCTTAACTGCTCATTGCCTGCTATATTCCGCTCGACCTCTTTCGTAATTCGCCGCAGGTAGTTCCTTAATTTCTTCACTTCTTTTTTAGCTCTTTTGAACTGTTTTGCACGTCGATACCTGCCCTGCATTACATACGCCCTTTTTCCAACCCTTTCGTAGCTTTGGCGAAGTTGGAGTTTTGAGGCTTTTGCAAGATCTACAAGCTTAATGCGCAGTTTGTGGCAGAGTTTTGCGTCGGTCGGATAAGTGATGTTCTTCTGCTGAACGGTTGTATCTGCAACGAGCTTGTTGAAATCGTTCTTTTTGATAACCTTAAGCTTCAAGCCGGCTTTGATAGTTTCTTCGAGCAGCTCTTCAAGACCATCAGATTTTACCTTATTACGCCACTTAGTCATACTGGTTGGATCAATAGGAGGCTCGTACTGGAAGTATCTTTCGCCGCAGAAATACTGCCAGTAAGGATTCTCAACCCAGCCGGCAACGATTGCTTCATCGCTGAGATTGAAAGTGTACTTGAGATACTGAAGGCCGACCATCAGGCGAATCGGCTTGGCCGGCCTGCCTGAATCAGGACTGTATAAACTGCCAAACTTCTCTTCAAAGCGAGACCAGTTGACAACCTCTGAGAGTTGGACTAAAGAGTGATCAGGATTTACAAGAGGTTTTAATGGCTGCTGAAAGAGTAAGCCTGCTTTATTGTTTTTTGCCTTCATTATTTTGTCCCAATATTGCAATGTTTTGATAGATGGAAGATAAACACTTGCAATATTATACCATATCTCGAAAGCTTTTCAATCATATAAACCATTATCAGAAAAGAATTTAAGGAAATTTAAAACTTTTTCAGGGGCGACTAATTACACCTATAGACCCGGTGATTGTGGTGGGCTCGGCATAAATCTCATCACAGGCAGCGGAAACATAATATCCGCCTGAGGCCGCAACACCGGACATAAAAGAATATACGGGAATGCCGGTGTCTTTTTGGAAGCTTTCAATGTAATGGTGGATCTGGTCGCTCGCAGATACAGAACCGCCCGGAGATGTTACACGAACAATCAAAGCTGCAACGGAGTCATCCTTCTGAGCTTTTTTGATTTGGCTCCTGAATTTTTGGCTGGTCTCAAAAGTTATTAGATTCTGCACGTCTATAAGTGCGATTCTGTTATCTCTGCTGCCTTCCATAATTACGGTTTCATTGAAGCCGCCTCTTGCTAATCTCGAGCCCTCTTCAATATCTATAAATTCATCGTGGCTGAACACAGCAGCAAGGAATGCCACAATAAACAGCACTACCATAATAAAATACGGTACTGTAATCACCATATAGATAAATTTCATCGCAGACCACAGCCTGCACCAGAACCCCTTTTTCTTTTTCGGCTCTTTCTCTGGTTTCTTGCCGGCCTTTTTATCGCCCTTCTTGCTCTGCTGCGCAGCCTCTTTAGCGGGCTGTTCCTGCTTCACTTCACGCGCAGGCTCTTCAGTATTATATCCTTCAGGCTCACCGGAGAGCTCTAATCTTTCATTGTTTTGATAATCCTGATTCTGCTCCTGGTCATCCTCTTTTTCAAAAGGTGCGTTCTCATCGCTATTTTGATTTTTATAGTCTTCATCCATTATCTTAGCTCCTTAATAAAGGCATTAATATTAGAGGTTCCAAGCCTTTGCGAAGGCCTTGAAGCTTCTGTCGTATGTTTTCTCCACATCATCAGGAAAACAGCAGGCTGGAAGCTGTTTCATACGCAGGTGGTACTGAATACAATCGCAGCATACACCTTTTCTCGGGCACGGTTCGTAGGTGCAGTTGCAGTTTTTCATATTATCTTGTTTTTTGCATTCCATAAATTCTCCTGAAAAATTCAATCTCAGTATTTCGAATAACGCTGCATATCCCGTTTGAGATCTTTTTCTTTGATAGCAGCGCGTTTATCGTGCTTTTTCTTGCCCCTTGCAAGGGCGAGCTCAAGCTTTGCTGTTCCCCGCTTGTTGAAATAAATCGCAAGCGGAATCAGCGAATAGCCCTTTTGTTCAAGCTTTGTATGCAAACGCTTAATCTGAGCCTTGTGCAGAAGAAGCTTTCGCTTTCTCTCGGGGTCGTGATTGTTATACGTGGCTTCTTTATATGGCTCAATCTTGCAGCCTATGAGAAAGCATTCATTATTGTAAATTCTTCCATAAGCAGCGTTTAAATCAGCGCTTCCCGTTCTGAGCGATTTCACCTCACTGCCCTTTAATTCCAGGCCCGCCTCGATTTTATCAAGAATCTCGTAATCGTGAAACGCTTTTTTGTTTTTTATCCTTGGCCAGCTGGATTTCTTTTCTTCTTTTGCCATCTATCCTAATTTACTTTCTAACCGGCTGTTTGCAAAGAACTAATTTGGAATAAACACCATAAAAAAAGGCCGCTTGGAAAAAATGCACCCAATACGACCTTTTTTGTAAGTCAATTTTGGAATTATTCCTGCTCGGAAGCATTCTCCTGATTTTCCTGCGGGGCAGTTTCTTCCTGGAAGTTTTCACCCTCATTCGCATCAGTCTGCTGCTGGTCATCGTTCGCCGCAGTTTCAGCTTCAGTCTGCTCCTGAGCTGGCTCAGCGTCCTGCTGTTGCTCCTGCTGGTCGTTTTCAACCTCGCCTACATCCGTTGAAACGTCTGGAGTTTCGCCGGTTTGAGGCTCAATTTCAGGCTGTTCTTCTGCGGGCTGCTGTTCGCCTCCGCCGCCGAAGAGATTACTGAAGAAATCGGTTATGAAATTCGAGCCGCCCGTTTCGGCTTCTTCAGCAGGCTGAACCTGAGGCTGAGGAGACAGCATTTCGTTGGGCTTAACGAATTTATCCATCTCTATCACATCTGGATGATTCTCAAAGTCTTCAGCATATTTGCCGATCTTTATCTTCACCCGAACCCTGTATTCATCATTAACAAGCATTCTCGCCCTTGCCAGACCAAAGGTCGGGAAATCAAAATCAAGCCCTCTGCGTTCTTTAAGCAGGGCAATCTTTGAAGGATTCTGCTCAATTTCATACATCATCAAAGAGAATGCCTTTTTCACAAGCATTGCGCCGGAATAGACATAGTCGCTGTCCAGCCTGATCGGGTCAATATCCCCAATGAACATATTGATTCCTGTAATGATGATTTCTTTCCTTCGCTCTGCCTGATTTGCGTAGGTTATATCGTCGAAGTCGCCGGGAAGTGAATACTCAAGCTCGATTCTTCCTCTGCCTGCCGTGCCTCCGTAGAGGCCAAAGTTAGACTGTTTCTCTTCGAAGACAAATGCATATTTCCGGGCGAGGCGGTTGTTGTCCTGCCCGAATACTGCGGCATTCATCCATATTGCAGCTCCGTCATCCTTCTGCCCCCATGAAGCAACAGAATTCTGATTTTCGGATACATACTCACCCATCTCGTCCTTCTTTATCTCAGGAAGGATGTCTGTGGAGGTGTCGAAGCTAATCTGCATTTCATGGAAGCGGTCGAAAATGAGCTCGTCTTCGGGTGCAGAAACGCTGTTTAAGCTGCTGCAGCCTCCTGCAAATAAAACCATAACCGAAACGGCTAATACGCTAAGCGATAATCTCAAAGCAATCCCTTTCTTCTCATAAGGAAAACTTGCTGTAAATAGATGCAGGAGCATTTTTCAGCTCCTGCAAAGTTATACTCAAACTTCTTTAGAATCGATCCAGCTCATCATCTTACGCAGTTTTCTGCCTACTTCTTCCAGCTGGCAGTCATGATCGGCTTGATATAGAGCCTTGAATCTCTTCAGACCGTTATTGTACTCATTTATCCATTCTTTTGCAAACTCTCCAGACTGAATTTCTCCAAGAATTTTCTTCATTTCTTTCTTGGTCTCGTCTGTGATGATTCTCGGGCCGGAGATCATATCGCCCCACTGAGCAGTGTTGGATATGCTGTATCTCATATAGTTGATTCCGCCCTCATACATAAGATCGACAATGAGCTTGACCTCGTGCATACATTCGAAGTATGCGATTTCAGGCTGATATCCTGCTTCAACGAGAGTTTCAAAGCCTGCTTTTATCAGCGATGTTAGTCCGCCGCAAAGTACTACCTGCTCGCCGAAGAGATCTGTTTCTGTTTCCTCTTTGATGGTGGTCTCCAGTATGCCGGCGCGGGCGCCGCCTATACCGTTGCCCCATGCAAGAGCTACTTCTCTTCCCTTGCCGGTTTTATCCTGCTCTACAGCTACAAGACACGGTACGCCGCCGCCTTTAACGAATTCGCTCCTTACAAGATGACCAGGGCCCTTAGGGGCTATCATAACCACATTGTTCTCTTCAGGCACATCGATAAGCCCGAAGTTGATGTTGAATCCGTGGCATACGCCGATTGTCTGGCCGGGCTCGAGATTAGGCTTGATGTTTTCGGTGAATATCTTCGCTGTAATCTCATCGGGAAGAGTCATAATGATAAGGTCTGCGCCTTTCATGGCTCCCGCGATGTCTTTGGGCTCGAAACCGTGCTGCTGGGCAAGCTTATAATTATCAGAGCCTTGAACCTCTGCCACTGCCACCTCAACTCCGCTGTCCCGAAGGTTTTGCGAGTGTGCGTGTCCCTGGCTGCCGTAGCCAATAACTGCCACCTTGCCCGATTTGAGGGCATCAATAGGTGCATCTTGTTCATACAATACTTTTGCCATTATTATCTCCTGTAATCAAATTATTTCTTAATTGCTAACTTTTATCACCTTTGCGGTATCTGGGCATAGCGATAGTACCCGTTCTGGCAGTAGCTTTTATGCCGTAATGCCGGCAGGCATCTATAAAAGCTTCCATTTTACTCTCAGGGCCTGAAATTTCAACCATAACGTTTTTCGGCCCGATATCAACCACTTTGCCCTCAAACATAGAAACAAGAGCCTGAATTTCTGCCCTTTTCTCCGCTCGGCAGTGAATATTAATTAGCATAAGGTCTCTTGCCACGACATCTCTTCCGGCAAAATCCTGAATTTTCACGACAGAAACAATCTTTCCGAGCTGCTTTCTAACCTGCTCGAGAACTTCGCTTCCGCCTACTACAACTATAGTCATTCTGCTGAGGTTCGGGTCGTCTGTTCTTCCAACTGCGAGGGAATCAATGTTGAAGGCCCTTGCAGCGAACATACCGGCAACGTGTGCCAGTACACCAGGCTTATTCTGAACCAGAGCGCTTATTACATGCTTCAATTTCAATCTCCCAGAATTAAGGCATTTTTTCAAAGATTTCCAGGCCGGCCATTTCATCGAGCGCTTTGCCCGGTGAAACCATAGGCCACACATTTTCCTCTGCCTCTATGCGGCAGTCCAGCACGCACGGGCCGTCGTAGGAAAGCATCTTTTCTACAGCTCCGGGAACTTCATCTTTTCTCTCGATGCTTATTCCGCCTGCTCCGAGCGCCTTTGCCACTTCCGCAAAGTTAGGATTCAAGAGGTGGCTGTGTGAATATCTTCTCTGATAGAAAAGCTCCTGCCACTGCCTGACCATCCCCATATATCCGTTGTTTAGGACAACTGCTTTGACGGGCAGATTGTACATTACAGCGGTTGAAAGCTCGGTCAATGTCATATTGAAGCTGCTGTCGCCGTCGATATCTATCACTGTGCTTTCCGGCCTTGCAACCTGAGCGCCGATTGCCGAAGGCAGTCCGAAGCCCATAGTTCCGAGCCCGCCGCTGGTGATGAACTGACGGGGGTACTTGTATTTGTAAAACTGAGCTGCCCACATCTGATGCTGGCCTACGCCTGTTGTGATTGTGGCCTCTCCCTTGGTCTGATTCCACAGCTCTTCGATAACATACTGAGGCTTTATGTTTGAGGCGTTTTTGTCGTAGGTGAAAGGATGCGCCTTCTTCCATTCGCTTATCTGGGCGAACCACGACTCACGAGGCTTGTGTTCAAGCAGCTCTGTTATCTCAGGGAGAACCAGCTTCGCATCGCCTACCACAGGTACGTGAACCTGAACGTTTTTGGATATGCTTGCAGGATCTATATCTACATGAAGGATCTTTGCGTTCGGGCAGAACCGCTTTAGCTGACCGGTAACTCTGTCGTCGAAGCGAGAGCCTACAGCGATGAGCAGATCCGAATTCTGAACTGCCATATTTGCGTAAGCCGCTCCGTGCATACCGAGCATATCTATCGAAAGCGGGCTGTTCTGGTCGAAAGCTCCCATGCCCATCAATGTGGTTGTAACGGGGATATTGGCCTTCTCGGCCAGAGCCGTAATCTCTCGGGAGGAATTAGAGATGATTACACCGCCCCCAACATAAAGCACCGGCCTTTCGCTCTTGTTTATTGCATCAGCTGCTGCTTCGATTTGCTTTTTGTGTCCTTCAACCCGCGGCTTGTAGCCGGGCATATCAATCTCAGAGGGAGGATTGAGCCTTCCAGTACCCACTGATACATCTACCGGAATATCAACCAGCACCGGCCCTGGCCTTCCTGTTGAGGCGATATAGAAGGCCTGCCTGAGCTCTTCAGCCAGATTGTTTACATCCTTTACAATTATATTGTGCTTTGTGATGGGACGTGTTATGCCTGTGGTGTCCACTTCCTGAAACGCATCCCCGCCGATCAGCTCGGTACGAACCTGTCCGGTAAGGGCAACCATCGGGACAGAATCCATCATAGCATTCGCTATTCCAGTGGTTAGGTTTGTAGCTCCAGGGCCGGATGTTGCAATGCAGACTCCTGTTTTTCCCGTGCAGCGGGCATAGGCATCTGCCATATGAGCCCCGCCCTGTTCGTGGCGCGGCGTGATAAACCTTATATCAGTATCGTAAAGCTTATCAAATATAGGAAGGACGACACCGCCAAGATAGCCGAACATAGTATCTACGCCCTGCTCCTTGAGGATTTCAACAATAATCTGAGCACCCTGCATCTGAGGTGCATTAGAAGAATTTTTCATTGTATTCTCCTGACTAACTTTATTTTAGCTATATACAGCACAGCAGTACGCGCGGCCGTCAGCCTGCGCCCCTGAGAGCTTTTCTAAAAAAGCATACAGAGCATCGCAAGCCCGCAAGGCCAAATCCGCTGAGCCTTTTATCACATCCTGTTTCGTGAATCAGGCGCTTCAGACTGCTTTTACAGACCGAAACATAAGCAATTATAACGCAACTTTGAACTTGTCAAAGAAAAATAAGTATGAAAATTGAAGTTTTTTATTTTTTAAATTTTTGAATCGGCAATTTATATGTTAATATCTCTAAAGAAGATGTTTTCTGAAACAGAATATGATTTATCTAAAGGAGAATCTTATGAGTAATAATCTGGAATCAATTCTCGGAAGTGAGGCCAAGGGGCTTCTGGAACACCAATGCAAAACTATTGATAACCAAATGCTCCATCTGCCCGGCCCTGATTTTGTTGACAGGGTTGTCTCGCAGACCGACCGCGGGCCTCGTGTGCTGAGGAATCTGCAAAACGTTTTCGAGCACGGACGCCTCGGCGGGACGGGATACCTTTCGATACTCCCCGTTGACCAAGGAATCGAGCATACTGCGGGGGCATCTTTCGCTCCGAATCCGATTTACTTCGACCCTGAGAATATCGTTAAGCTTGCGATTGAGGCAGGCTGCAATGCAGTAGCGTCCACATTCGGCGTGCTTGGAGCGGTTTCGAGGAAATACGCCCACAAGATTCCGTTTATCGTAAAGATAAACCACAATGAACTGCTCACCTATCCAAACACGTTCGACCAGAGGCTCTTTGCAAGCGTAGAACAGTCTTACAATCTCGGAGCTGCGGGCATAGGAGCTACAATATACTTCGGTTCAGAGGAATCAAACAGGCAGATTGAGGAGATAGCAAACGCATTTGAAATCGCCCACAGCCTTGGAATGTTTACTGTGCTTTGGTGTTATTTGCGGAACAACGACTTCAAGACCGGCGGGAAAGACTACCATACCTCCGCTGATATGACCAGCCAAGCAAACCACCTCGGTGTTACAATCGAGGCCGATCTGATCAAGCAGAAACAGCCCACGCTCAACGGCGGGTTTAAGGATATCGGATTCTCCAAAACCAGCGATCTGGTTTACAACAAACTCACAAGCGATAACCCGATAGACCTAACGAGATATCAGGTTGCCAACTGCTATATGGGAAGAGGAGGCCTAATAAACTCCGGCGGGCCTTCAGGCGAAAACGACCTCCAGCAGGTGGTTAAAAGCGCAGTTATAAATAAACGTGCCGGCGGAATGGGGCTTATCAGCGGAAGGAAAACCTTCCAGAAGCCGATGGATGAAGGAGTTAAGATATTCCACGCAATCCAGGATGTTTATCTGGATGATAACGTTACTATCGCTTAGAGCTCAGATTATTGATCAAATCTTAATCTGATAAAAAGCCTTTATGGAATTACCCTGAAGTTGAAAGCATTATCAAGAAGCAAAAAATGGGGCGTCCGAAATGGAACGCCCCTTCATTTCAATAATGTTTTTTGGTGTATGATTGTTAAGCAGGTTCTCGCTGAAAGATTTATTCCGCAATTTTGAGCGTAAGCTCTGCGATACGCTTTCCAAATCTTTTGCACTGCTTCTCTACTCTTTCATTCGGCTTTGAAAGCGATACGGGGCCGTAATGGTCGCCCTGAGGGTCGCCCTGAATTACAAACCCGTGCACAAGAAGGCAGCTGAGTATGCCCATAAGCGTGGTTTCATTTCCCCCGCCCACATTCACAGCACTTGTAAACGCACCTCCGACTTTTCCGTCGAACCGGCCATGCCTTTTTACAGTCTCATCGAGGAGCTTCTTCATTTCGCCTGCCATCTGTCCGTAGTATGTTGGCGACCCGAGAATCACAGCATCAGCTTCTGCCAGCTCTTCCACAGTTACATCTGCTACAGCCTTGCATTCAGATTCGAGACTGCTCTCACTGATCGAATCAGAGATCAGCTCGGCCATACGTTTGGTATTTCCGCTGCGTGAGTAGTATATAACAAGTGCTTTAGCCATTTTTTTCTCCCTTTGATTTACTTCCGGTTTTTTCTAATCTCTTTATATTCTCTGAAAAGCCTTCAGGAGTTTCAACGGAAAAATCTTTTCTTTTGATTTTTTCGTCTATCTTTATGCCGCTGAAGCTGATCTGCATTGTTTCGCTCTGGCCTTTGAGCTTTGCGGTTATCTTCTTCGGAACAAACAGTTCTTTATCAATATCTATGACGAGCTCTTTGTTTTTATCGCTTTTCTCGCCGGGCTTAAGGCCGAGGGAAATGTTTTTCTCATTTTCCTCAAGCAGTGTAATCTTATAGTCTTGCTTAAGCTTCTTTCTGCTGCCAAAGCCTACAATAGGGAAATCCTCGGCAAGAAGGTCTAAGGTGCCGATAGGTTTATCCTCAGGCGCAAGCTGCACCCTTGAAACCTGCTTCAAAGGATAGTCGAATTTTACCAGCCATACGCCGTTGAAAACGTATCTCTTCTTTTCCTTTATCGGCTCCCCGTCATCTTTTTTCTTTGTAAGGAAAACAACCGCCGCCTTTTCTCTTTTTCTGCCATCCGCTTTTTGTCTGAAAAAGGAAAATCTGCCAGAATATTCAGTTTTAGTTTCGAAAATCCCGTTATCTTCTTCTATTGTGTATTTAATCTCGCTTCTGAGCGAGGATATGGAGTCTGCACGCTTCTCAAGCTTTGTTATTATCTTTTCAATCTTTTCCCCTCCTGCAAGCAAAGCTGAAGAGATTATTACAAGTGTTATGAAAAATCTGCGCATTTATATTCCTTTAACTAATCAAAATCAATTATTAGTAATAGTTCAGAAGTAATATTGTTCGCCTGTGGAGCAATACAGCTTCAGCCTTCACTCAGACCTTGCTGAATTATAGTATAACATCGCTGCTTAAGACGTTCAGGCCTTTTTCGCTGAGAACATTTGCTGCCTTTTCGGGATTCTCAAATCGGAAGACCATAATCGCCTTGCCCTGCTGTCTTTCCATAAAGCCGTACATATACTCAACGTTCAGCCCGTTATCGGTAACAGTATCTAATACTTCAGACAGCCCGCCCGGGCGGTCCTGTATCTCCACAGCCACTACGTCAGTTATGTTTGCAGTTACATTATTATTCCGCAAAACTTCGATCGCCTTTTCGGGCTTGTTCACAATCACCCTCATAACGCCGAAGGATTCTGTTTCTGCGATATTCAGCGCCCTTATGTCTATATCGTTCTTGCCGAAAAGCCGGCACACCTCAGAGAGCCTTCCTGCTCTGTTCTCAAGAAAAACTGATATCTGAGTAATCTTCATTTCTCACCTCACAAATTGCGGGATTATTTCTGCCCTCTTTTGTCAATAACTCGCTTAGCCTTCCCTTCGCTCCTTGCAACCGTCCCGGGCTCGACAAGCCTTACTTTAACGCCCAGAGAAAGCACCGAATCCATCTTTTCTTTAATCTGCCTCTCAAGGGCCTCGAGCTGCTTGATCTCATCAGAGAACATCTGCTGCTCAACCTCAACCTGAATCTCTATCGTATCCATCCCGCTTTCAGCACGGTCAACGATGATCTGATAGTGAGGCTGAGTGCCTCTTATGCTGAGAAGGACATCTTCAATCTGAGACGGGAATACGTTTATCCCTCGTATAATCATCATATCATCAGTTCTGCCCTTAATTTTGCTGAGTCTCGGGCTCGTGCGTCCGCAGCGGCAGGGAGAAACATCCATACTCACAATATCCCT
Organism: Sedimentisphaera cyanobacteriorum; assembly: GCF_001997385.1. Lineage (NCBI taxonomy): Bacteria > Pseudomonadati > Planctomycetota > Phycisphaerae > Sedimentisphaerales > Sedimentisphaeraceae > Sedimentisphaera > Sedimentisphaera cyanobacteriorum. The sequence goes on from NZ_CP019633.1 coordinate 1,432,207, forward strand.
CGTGCGGTATCTGATAAGCGGGATTCCCACTTTCGTAAGCGTTGTTATAACCAGCTCGCCGTCTTCTCCGGGCGGGAGCTGCCTGCCTGTGGCCGGGTCTATTATCTCAGGGTAGAATACATCGCTGAATATGTGCAGGCCGGCTTTGTATGTACATTCCTGACATACGCCCGGCCCGATTATCTCGCTTAGTCCGTAGATGTCCGTTGCAATCAGGCCGAGAGACTCTTCGATTTCATCTCTCATCGAATCGCTCCACGGCTCTGCGCCGAAAATACCAATCTCCCAGCTGCTCTTTGCCGGATCAAGGCCTGCCTTTCTCGCTTCGTCTGCCATATACAAAGCGTAGCTCGGCGTGCAGGCGATTATGCGGGGCTTGAAGTCCTGCATCATCTTCAGCTGACGCTGGGTGTTCCCGCTGGAGGCGGGGATCACTGTCAGCCCCATCTCGATTCCGCCGTAATGAAGGCCGAGACCGCCTGTGAAAAGCCCGTACCCATAGGCAACCTGAAGCATATCGCCCTGCTCTGCCCCAGCAAGGCATAGACACCTTGCCACTACCGTAGCCCATAGCTGGAGGTCTTCCTTGGTATATCCCACAACTGTAGGGTTACCTGTAGTGCCGCTGGAAACGTGCACCTCCGAGAGCCTTTTTACATCTGTGGAGAAAAGCCCGAAGGGGTAGCTGTCTCGAAGGTCTGTCTTGTTTGTAAAGGGAAGCTTTTCGATGTCTTCAAGTCCGTTGATCTCTGAGGGGTTCAAGCCTTCTCTGTCCAGCTTGGCTCTGTAAAAATCCGAGTTCTGGTAAACGTATTTTACCAGCCTTGAAAGCCTGGCAGACTGAATCTCTCTGAGTTTATCCAGAGGCATCTGCTCGATTTCTTTGTTCCAAATCATTTCCGCACCGAGACTATAATATCATTTTCAATTTCAATGCTCCAACAAAGAGGATTATAATAAACTGAAACGTAATTATCAAGAAAAGGGTATTGCTATTCGGTGATAAACTTAAGAAAAAGAAGAAAAATTGTTAAATTAGAAAAAATTTTCGTAAAATAACGCTCACTTCGGATAAGACACTATTAGAGAAATGGAAAAGTTTAATGAAGACAGACGAGACGAAGATACAAACCGCTTTTTAAGACTTCTTATCAAGCATGAGAAACGCGTTTACGCGTTTATACTCTCTTTGGTATCGAATTCGAACGATGCAGACGATATCATGCAGGAAGTTACCACTGTAATGTGGAAGAAATTCCCGAATTACAAAGAGACTATGAACTTCAGAAGCTGGGCGATGACGATCGCAAAGTATCAGGTGCTCAGCTTTTACAAGAAAAACAAAAACAGGAAAGTTAGGTTCAGCAGCGATCTGCTGGATCTAATCGAACAGGACTACTGCAGCAGAGAGCCTGTTGATGAACAAAGCGAACTGCTTGAATTATGTATAAAAGAATTGAAGACCCAAGACAGGGACATAATCCGTCTGAGATATGAAGATAACCTCACCCTAAAGAGCATTGGGGCTAAGATTTCCAAATCTGCAAGGGCAGCCCATTACGCCCTTGCAAGGATACACAAGCTTCTGATGAATTGCGTGAACAGGAAGAAAGCAAGAAATGACCTCTAAACATAATAATATAAATTTATACGCACTGATACTGGCCAACCTGGACGGGTCGGCTTCTGAGAATATGCAGCAGGAGCTTGCTGATATTCTGGAATCTGACGGACATGCCAGGGTCGTATATGTTGATTTTGTAAACCTCTACAGCAGATTCCGCGCAAGGGGTGTATCTGAGCTTATAGATGGGGAGAATGGGATTTTGAATATTCCCGAACAGATGTTCGAAGAGCTTCTTGAAGAGGAACGAAACGCCCCGTCACTGGGCAAAAAAGACAGACATAAACACCCACCATCAAAAAGCTGCGGGAATCATACAGAAAATCAAAACGTAAAGAGGTTTCCAAAGTATAAGCTTTACCTTTTGGCCGGCTGCGTGGCAGCTCTTATTGCGATAATTGCAGTTCCTTTCTTTTGGCAGAGCAAATTTGAACTGGCTCCGGTAGGCAGAGTAAGCGATGCGTTGGACGCACGTACTAATGCAGGCAAGCTGATCAGCTCAGGAGAAAGCGTGCTTATATCCAGAGAATCTACAATACTTGAAGATGGCTGCCTCGAAATGATGTTTGCTAACGGGGCAATTATCACGATAGAGGCTCCGGCAAAATACCAGATTGTTTCAGAAGACCGCATCGATCTGGATTACGGTATGCTTTACGCTACGGTCCCGCAGAGTGCTATAGGATTCGCAGTTAAATCAGGCAATACGAACATAGTTGACCTCGGGACAGAATTCGGCGTGCAATCAATGCTCAATGGAGATACAGAGCTTCACGTCTTAGAAGGCAGGACAACAGTAGCAGCACTTAGAGGCTTTGACCGCGTGAGTATGGATGTTACAGAAAACACTGCGATAAATGTTTCCGATTCAGACGGGAAAGTATCGCTTATAGACATTAAACCTTCTGCCTTTATACGGTATATATCTGAAAAGAACGGTATAATGTGGCGCGGAGAAGGATTTATAGACCTCGCAGATATAACAGGCGGGGGCGCCGGCTTCGGCACCGGAAAAACAGGCTCCGGCTACCTGCCTGATACAGGCAAATATGAAACCAGCTACGAAGGCGTTTCAAAACTTCGAAAAGGCAGAAAGGGCTACAGCAAAGTGGGCGATAATCCGTTTATAGACGGGGTTTTTGTGCCGACAGGTAAATCTGCAGTGATCAGCTCTGAAGGTCATAAATTCAGCTGGGAAAGTGAGACCAACTCTATCTTCTTCAGCATAATAGCCAACGGCCCGAGCATCAGCCAACGCCCTAAATACCGCGGGAAGTATAAGGTAAAGCCATACGGTCCTCATTTGGCGTGTTATCCGCTTAAACTCGGAGATGTGAAGTACGGCACAGAAGCACACCCCGCTGTCTATATGCACACAAATTCAGGCATCACCTTTGATTTGGAACAGATGCGGGAGCATGTGGATTTCGCACCTCTCGATAAATTCGAGGCTCGAATCGGAGTACCAGAGAATACTCTCGAAAGGACAGATGTAAACCTGAGCTGGTATCTGCTGTTTGATGGTGAGGTAAAGTATTCTCGGGTAAACACAACTGCATTAGACGCGCCGGCTGATGTATCTCTGCCTGTTGGCGATGCAAGATTCATAACATTTATGATTACAGATGCCGACGGAGAACAGGCATACGACTGGTGCCTTATGGGCGAACCGAGAATCACACTTAAAACATCAAAATAACCTGCTAACATTGCCTTCTGTTATTGTTTAATATCCTTATCCTGCACATTCAGATTGAGACAGTTAGTATCTGCTGTCCTGCTGGTCTGTGAGGTATTAAATACACATCTCATAAAGGCCTCAACTATGCAATTACAGAACGTAAATGATTGTAAGTAAAAGATAAACAGCCGTGCTTGAAATTTTTTAATTTTCGGGATTTAAGGAATGAACTGTTTTCACAGTCATCCCATAGAAGAGCAAAATACAAGATGTTTCTTTAAAATCAGCGGGGTATGAGTTACACTAATTCTTTCAGTCTAATTAAACAAATTAGGAGTAACCCATGACACCCGCCAAACATCAATATAGCATTCTTAAGCAAATATGCCAACATATTCCTGCACATCTTGTTTCAAAATTGTCTCGGTCTTTCGGTATTGACAAGCAATCACGAACATTTTCTTGCTGGTCGCACATTGTATCTATGCTTCATGTCCAGATTGCTCACAGTCTCTCGCTCAACGACGTTTCCGACACATTGCGTAATCATTCTGGAGCTTTGACTCCTATCCGCCGTGCAACCCCTCCAAGCAGGAATGGGCTTTCTCATGCAAACAGGGTTCGAGATCCTCTTATGGCAGAGACTCTCTTCTGGGAGGTGCTGTCCCATATCCAGAACAAACATCTTGATTTTGGGAGAGGCCATAAGTATTCCGGCCTTCCGAGGCGTTTTAAGAGAGCAATATATGCGGTTGACTCAACCACGATCCAGCTTGTAGCCAACTGTATTGACTGGGCTAAACATCGCAGACGAAAAGCGGCTGCAAAGTGCCATATGCAGCTGAATCTCCAGACGTTCCTGCCTCAATTTGCTATTGTAAAAGAAGCCTCAACCCATGATTCGACAGAAGCTTATCAGCTCTGTCAGGACCTTAAAAGCGGCGAAATAGCGGTTTTTGACAAGGCTTACGTGGATTTTAAGCATCTAGCAGATCTTGACAGGCGAGAATTATTCTGGGTTACCAGAGCCAAAGATAATATGAAATATCGTTTTGTTAAACAGAATACAGAACCAAAAGGTAATATCCAATACGATGCTTTAATTGAACTTGAAATGCCGAAAAGCCGCGAGGCATACCCGAAGAAGCTCCGTTTAGTTAAGGCTTATGTGGAAATTAACGGCGAGAAAAAGCTTATGAAATTTATCACGAACAATATGCAGTGGGCGCCGAGCAGTATTTGCGACCTATATAAGTGCCGCTGGGGTATAGAGGTGTTTTTCAAGCAGATAAAACAGACTTTGCAGCTAAGCGATTTCCTAGGGCATAGCCAAAAAGCAATTCTATGGCAAGTATGGACGGCTATGCTGGCTTATATTTTAATAAGGTATATAGGTTTCCTCGGTCAGTGGAAAGGAGCATTCAGCCGATTGTTTACTTTACTGAGGGGTGTATTATTCAGCCGGCTGGATGTTTTTAGCGTTATGGCTCCCTGTGGGACAGCACGTGGTTCACCGCGTATGGTTGGCAGCCCTCAGCAGGCTTATTTGCCGGGTTTTAATATGTAGCAAGATTTTACGAAAATAAAGAGGTGAAAAGAGAGCGGGCAGTATTGAGCAAAAAACTGCCAATTGAACAAAAGCAAAAAAAAAATGCAAACTGGGGTAATTCAAATCCTTCAAGAAAAGGGCGTTTTAATACAATAAACAAGCCCTCAACGATAAATTTATGGACTTATGGGATGGCTGTGAACTGTTTTTTGATTTAATTGTATTTGAAATCAGCAGCATAGATGTTAAAATAGACATACAGCCGGGGGAGCTCTTTTCAGAGCTGAGAGGCCGCACGTGCGGCGACCCTTCGAACCTGATTGGTTAAGACCAGCGAAGGAAGGCAAAAAAGAAAAATTTGCACGTCCTTTGCGGGCGTGCTTTTTTTATGGGTAAAATGAATATACAAGATAATTTCCGCAAACAGTCAGAGAGCAGCGCAAAGCTGAAGGCAGTTCTGAAGAATGCCCGAATAGGGATTGCAGGATTAGGCGGGCTGGGCAGTCATGTTGGTGAAATGCTGATTCGCTCTGGCTCCGGCAGGCTAACGACGGCCGATTTCGACAGAGTGGACTCATCCAACCTCGCTCGGCAATGCTACAGGCTTTCTGATATCGGCAAGCTGAAAACAGATGCCATAGCAGAGATTGCATCGAATATTTCCCCGAGCTGCCGTATAGATAAGCATACCGTTCGGCTGAGCAGCGAAAATGCCTGCGAGGTTTTCAGAGGATGCGATATAGTATGCGAGTGCTTGGATAAAGCAGAAAGCAAACAGGAGCTTATCGAAACTCTGCTGAAAGCAGGCAGATTTATCGTAGTTGCAGGAAGCGGAGCGGCCGGCCTTGGCCGGAGCAACGAGATAAAGACAACGAAAATCAGCGAGAGGCTGTATATCGCCGGCGATATGAAAAGCAGCGTGGAAGAGCTGGGCAGCCTCTGGGCGCCGCGAGTTACGATAGCAGCAGCGCATCAGGCAAACTGCGTTTTAGAACTTTTAGAGGAAAAGCTATGCAAATAAGAGTAAACGGCAAGGATATGAATTTCTCCGATAACAGCGCCCCTGCCACCGTGAAGGAGCTCATAGACCATTTAGGTATAGACAGCGCGGCAGTAGTTGCAGAGGTGGACGGTGAGATTGTGGAGAAACGCAATTTCGAGAATACAAAAATTAAAGATTCGCAAAAAATTGAACTTATCAGATTCGTCGGAGGCGGATAATGAATGATAAAATGATAATAGCAGGAAGAGAATTCAGCTCCCGGCTTTTTATAGGCACAGGCAAATTTGCATCAAACAGAATTATGAGCGATGCTATAGAGGCAAGCGGTTCTGAGATGGTAACTGTTGCCCTTCGCAGGGTGAATATAGAAGACAGCAGCGATGATATGCTCTCTGCGATTATGCGTGAGAACGTCCAGCTTCTTCCGAATACATCCGGAGCGAGGGATGCAAAAGAGGCCGTAAGGCTTGCCAAGATTGCCCGAGCTGCGAGCGGGATTGAATGGGTTAAGCTGGAAGTAACTCCGGACCCGTACTACCTTCTGCCCGATCCAGTAGAAACGCTGGAAGCAGCCAAAGAGCTTGTAGATGAGGGATTTATCGTGCTGCCTTATATTAATGCAGACCCTGTTCTGGCCAAGAAGCTTGAGGATGCAGGCTGCGCAACTGTGATGCCGCTGGCAGCTCCGATAGGCTCAAATAAAGGCATCAAAACCCGCGATTCAATAAAGATAATTATCTCACAGGCCTCAGTGCCTGTTGTTGTGGATGCCGGTCTTGGGCTTCCCTCACATGCAGCGGACGCTATGGAGATGGGAGCAGATGCAGTACTCGTGAATACGGCAATCGCTGTATGCGATAAGCCTTCTGAGATGGCTCAGGCATTCGCAAAGTCTGTGGAGGCTGGCAGACAGGGATATCTTGCAGGCCCTGGATGCGTTAGCGAAACAGCAAACGCCTCAAGCCCGCTTACAGGCTTTTTACGAGACTGAAAGGAGGTAAAAATGCAGAATAAGCAATTCAGCGTTCCGGAAGAAATTTTCGACCCTGAGAGCAGAATCTCAAGAATTCTTGAAGAGACAACCCAGAGGCAGGCTTTTTCTGAGCTTGAAAAACCTGCTGAATATTCAATCGAGAGGCTCGCACGCCTGCTTTCGCCTGCTGCCTCAGCGAACCTGGAGGATATGGCAAGGCAGGCCAAGGATATGACCCTGCGCAGATTCGGCAGGGCAAGGCAGCTCTATGCCCCTCTGTACGTTTCCAACTACTGCCAAAACAACTGCGCATACTGCGGATTCAACTTTACGCACAAGTTTAAGCGAACCCGACTCAGCATAGATCAGGCCGTAAAAGAGGCAGAGGCGATCCGCTCGATGGGCTTTCGCCATATCCTTCTGCTCTCCGGGGAAGACCCCGATTACGCATCTGTGGAATACTTTGAAGAGCTTGCAGGCAGGATAAGAAAGCTCTTTGCAGCTATAGATATCGAAATTTACCCATGCAGTGAAGAGAATTACGAAAGGCTCTACAACGCCGGCATAGACGGAATAACGATATATCAGGAAACTTACGACCGCAGCATTTATTCCAAACTGCATACCAAAGGGCCTAAGAAAGATTACAACTGGCGCCTGCATACACCACAGCGTGCAGCAGAGTCAGGTTTTAGGAGAATCGGTCTCGGTTCACTGCTCGGGATAAGCGATTGGAGAAAAGAAACCCTCGCAATGGCCGAACACGGCAATTTTTTTATAAAAAATTTCTGGAAATCCCAAGTATCAATTTCATTCCCGAGAATAAGACCGGCCGAGCAGGTCGACCCGCAGGATTTTGTGAGCTTCGTATCTGACAGAGAGACTGTTCAGATGATGCTCGCTCTTAGGCTTTGCTTCCCCGATATCGGGATAACCATCTCCACAAGAGAGACCTCCGAATTCAGAGAAAATACGCTAAGTATCTGTGTAACAAGGATTAGCGCCGGTTCTAAGACGAATCCGGGCGGGTATGCAGGCAGCGAAAATGAAACTGTTTCGCAGTTCGAGATCGACGACGACAGAACGCCTGAAGATGTAGCAAAGGTGATAAGCCAAATGGGTTTTGAACCGGTATGGAAAGACTGGGACGAGGGATTTTCTGATTAAGCAATATTTATATCGTTACAGAAAATATTTATTTTTTTTTACTAAAACACAAATTAAACTTGAAATATTACGTAGGAAGTGTATTATCAATTAAAGTTTGAGAAACCAGGCGAGCCGATTAGCCGGTCGGTTCCCGTTATTGTTAATTGTTTTTAGATTTTGCGGAGGGTTACTAAATGAAATTCAGCAGATCTACAGGTTACGGTTTAATTGCGGCAGCTTACATTGCTAAGAATGGTGATCCGAAGACTGCGATTCTTGCATCAAGCATTGCCAAAGAATTCGACATTCCTCTCGAGTATTTGCTTAAGATTCTTCAGAATCTTGTAAGGGCAAATGTCCTCAGAAGTAAGAGAGGGCCAAGAGGCGGTTTTTATCTTGCAAAGCAGCCGGGCGATATCAACCTGCTCGAAATTATCGAAGCAGTTGACGGCCCTGCTAACAGCGAGATTCAGCTGCCGGAAAGATGTGAAGAGCTTCCTTATATGAAGCACATCACAGATGCTTGCAAAGAGGCAGTTGACAAGACAAAGAATGTCTTAGTAAATGTCAAGCTTTCTGCAGTTATCAAAGGCTAATACCTCTCTTCAATGGAAATATCAGAATTCCAAAAATTTATTGAAGAGAAGTATGGCGAAGTTGATCGGAAGCGCGGCACTAACGCCACCTTTCTCTGGTTTATTGAAGAGGTTGGAGAGCTTGCTACCGCGCTTTCCGGCGACGACTTTGAAAACAAGCAGGAGGAGTTCGCCGATGTGTTTGCTTGGCTTTGTACACTGGCAAACATCAACGGCGTTGACTTGGAGAGCGTTATATCTAAGTATCTGGACAACCAGGTTGAGGGATTCAAGTAGTTCAGGCATTGTCGAAGATTAATAATGGGCTTGCTCTGTCTGTACACACGTTCTTTGGAACATACGTTAAAAAAACTGCTAAACATGTGTTTAGGGTTGTTAAGTGTTTATTAACTTTATTTAAAACCGGGGGTTTACTCTATGGCAAAGAAAACTGCTAAGAAAACTGCCAAAAAGACAGCGAAGAAAACATCAACCAAGAAAAGTGCTGCAAAGAAGACGACCAAGAAGAAGACGACCAAGAAAAAACCAGCAAAGAAGTCAGCACCAAAGGAGCCGCTCATTGTAGCGAGCAAGGTTAAGGCCTACATCAAAGAGGGCGGAAAGATGACAGCATCAGAAACTCTTGATGCTATCAACGAAAAGATTTACGCTATGCTTGATGATGCTATGGGCAGAACAGATTCTAATAACAGAAGCACTGTTAAGCCTCAGGACCTATAATCAAAAGTCATAAAAGCGGGGCTTAATTTGCTCCGCTTTTTTTTTAATCCATGAAGCTCAGCACCCTGTTTATCTCCAGATTAGTATTTTCGCTTGCGGTATTGGCAACGATACTGCTAATCTATCTTACGCATGCTCCGATGGAGCAGCTCAAAGAAGATTACGGCGGATTTATCCACACATTGGGAGATAAGGCTCTTCATTTGCTAGCATACGGCGGGGTTGCATTTCTGTACTTTTTAGCAGCAAGATTTGCGGAATTTTCCCGGAAGGCACTGCACCGCCTGCTTGGAGCACTGCTTGTATTTTCGGCAGTGGATGAAGGGACGCAGGCACTTGTAGGGAGGAATGCGGACTGGCTGGATTTGCTCTTTAATCTGGCGGGGATTGTTATCGGTTTGTTCTTGAGCAAACTTTTCTATATTATTGCAAAAAAGACTGTCCGGCGTTTTTTCATGGAATAACCCCTTATAAGCACCTTTAAGAGTTTTTTCTGCTTTTCAGAAAAGTACTGATGAGAATCTGCGCAGTTAATTTTTCTCGTTGAAAAAACAAATTTCTTGAATTAATATTCAGCACCCTTAGATTATTCACATATACATTTTTTCAGGAAATATGAATATGTCTAAAACAAAAGACAGCTCTGAGGATCTTTTTGGCAATCAGCAAAGAAAAAGCACGAGTTACTATGCGGGCAGCCGGCGGGCACCTTTTGCCTGGTACGGAGGAAAATACTATTATTCGCAGTGGATAATAGAATATTTTCCCGAGCACCGCATATTTATTGAGCCTTTCGGCGGCGCAGGAAACATACTGATCAACAAAATTGAAAGCGAGGTGGAAATCTTCAATGATTTGGACAGCCGAATCTCAAATTTCTACTACGTTCTCAGGGAAAAAGAGCTTTTCGAAGAGCTTGAGCGAAGGCTCGCTCTAACCCCGTATTCAAGGGAGGTTTTTGAGAAGGTTATCGCAGAACCCGAGCCGGAAGAGCCGGTGCACAGGGCATATAACTTCTTCATCAAATGCCGCCAAAGCATGGGAGGCACAGGTATGAGCAGGCTCAGGCCTGCAAGCTGGGTGATGAGCCTGAGAGCAAGACGCAAGATGGCCGAACCTGTATCGAAATATCTGTCATCCATCGAAGGGCTTGAGCCGATTGCGGAGAGATTCAGGAGCGTGGTGATTGAAAACCTTGATGCTGTAAAGCTGATCAGCAAGTACGACCGAAAAGACAGCCTGACATACTGCGACCCGCCCTACCTGCCTGAAACCAGAAACAGCAACACAAACACCTACGGATGCGAAATGAGCGTAGAGGAGCATACAACACTGCTCGAAAAACTCAGAGAATGCAGAGGGAAAGTGATTCTCAGCGGGTACGAATCAAATCTCTACTCAGAAAAGCTCAAAGACTGGCGCAGAGAAGAGCTTGAAACGAAATCTTATATGAAAAATTCAGGGCAAACCAGAACGGAAGTGCTTTGGATGAATTTTTAATCTATGCAGGAGGCAGAAAATGAACGACAGAATAGTTTTTTCCACTGATTCAGGCAGGATGTGCCCTGAATGCGACAGGCCTTTGGATGAATGCATCTGCTCTGAGATTGAAAAGCCCCGCCCCACAGATGGAATCGTTCGCATAAAGCGGGAAACCAAAGGCCGCAAAGGCAAAGGGATGAGCGTGATTACAGGGCTCGGGCTTACTGATTCCGATCTAAAAGAGCTCACGAGCGAGCTGAAGAAAAAGTGCGGCTGCGGGGGAAGCATGAAGGAAGGCAGAATCGAAATTCAAGGCGAAAAGCGTGATCAGCTTGAGAAAATTCTCAAAGACAAAGGATACAAAGTAAAGCAGGCTGGCGGATAAGCAGAGCCCCTAATCGAGCATTTCTCTGAGCCTCGAACATACATCCTCAACGCTTGCTTCGCTGAATTCAGAGAAGCTTTTTTCCGGCTGAACAGTTATGTTTGCCCTGCCCCCCAGCGGGGAAAATCTGTTAGGATCGGTTTTCCCGAAAACAGCAAGCACCGGCAGCCCCATAAGCCCTGCCAGATGAGTTACGCCCGAATCATTACCAAGAAAGATATCCGTATGGGTAAGCAGGCTCACTGCCTGTTCAATGCTGAGCCCTGAAAGCACAGCCCCAGCGTTTTCAAGACGCCGCACATCATCGCAGGTGAAACGCTCCTGTTCAACATAACCAAGCAGGAAGATTGGCCTAAAGCCTTCTGATGAAAGGATTTGAGATGCTTTGATAAAATTCTCAATATGCCAGCACTTAAATCCCCCTCCGCTGCCAGGGCATATCACTACAAGCCTCTCTGAGCCCTTCAGCCCAACACTGCGGCTTTGCAGCATCTCCCGCCCAGCGTGAACATCGTTTAAGTTTGCCAAAATAAGCGATTCGTGCTGCTGGTGGAGGTATTTATGCGGATTGTCAATGCCGAAAGCCTCTAATGAAACAAGCTTTCTGTTGAAGAAACTTTCCAGATAAAACCGGCTTATATGGCCTTGGTAATCCTCCGGCGGGCAGGCAGGAATAATCGAAATCTCAGGCGCGGAGCTAAGGCATGCAGTTACAGCAAGATTAGCTTCAAAATCACTCCCCTCCTCGCCCATAAAGCTGATTATCCAGTCGTAAAAGCTGAATTTCTCTGCAAGGTCTTTCTCCGCTGAAGGATCGAAGTCTTTGCTCGGCAGAAAAAGCCTTGATATGCTGGCTGAGCTTATATCGCTTATTCTGTCTATGCTCGTTCTTCCCGGGAAGAAGGATATGTTCCTTATCTGGCCGAAAAAATCGATGCTGGCAAGGCCGAGGCGGGATTTGAGGTAGTCTGCAAGTTTAAGCGTTAAGATGCAGTCGCCCAGAGCTCCCGGGTGGAGAATGAGCCCCCTGCCTCTGGTTACCATATCATCATAATAGTAAAACATATATCTAATACCATTAACTGATTAAACAGTTTTAATTTTGCTGCATAAATTATTCTCGCCCACAATAATAAGCATAAATACTTCAAAAACAATATACCTTTCCATATTTGCAGCTCACTCGGGGGTGTTTTCAGCAGGTTTTCTCGGTTTTAGTCATCTTTTGCAGCTTGATTTAGAGCCTCCCGTAAATATTGTGTTATAAGGGCTTTGAGATGATAATTTGGGCAGGATTATCCGATCAGCTTTAGTATTTTTTAGCCATAAAATGCATAATATGGTTGTTGAATTTCAAACAAGAAATATAATCGGCTTTTTAGTGAACCATAGAGCCTGGATAGGCGTATGATTTTTTATAAGTTATCATTGCTAACAGTGTTATTATTTAATAAAAAAATTGAGTTTTTCCAAGAAAAATACAATAAACATTTTGCTGTTTTCCCTTATTGCGTTCTGCTGCGAACCTTTGTCCGGAGCAGATATTTTAAACGGAAGTTTTGAGATTTTCGACGAAAACGACCCAAACCTCTTTGAGCAAAGCTGGGAAACAACGAATTCAGTTCGATGCGTCTCTTCATTTGGGACTGCAGATGTATCTTTTGAGTACAGTCAGGCCTCTCAAGTAGAGTGGGATTTAGATCCTGCACAAGCTGTTCACGGGGATTACTTCGCAGTTCTTTCTACCGGTGATACGGGCTCAGACGACGGGGATTCTATTATGGCAGAGATACGTCAAAAGATCACTTTTCAGCCCGGAGAAGTGATTGGCGGCGTTTATTATTTTGCAACAGCCGACTACTACGGCTGGAATGATTATGCCAAAATAACACTAAATCCCGCAAGCAGAGAGAGGGAAACAGACCTCTCTACTATCGAGATTGAATTCGAAAACGGCAAAACCGAGATGGATGTGGAAACCGTTGGTGATTTCCGTTCAATGGAAAACTGGAGCACGTTCGAATATGAGTTCACTGAGCAAACAGCGGGCGAATACTACCTCACCTGCGGCGTTTACGACCGAAACGACCGTATATACAAGAGCTATCTAATGCTTGATAACTTTTATGCAGGCCTGCCGCAAAGGCTGCGAATCAAAAACTATTTAGAAATTTCCGGCTCTCAGATAGTCTCCAGAAAGATAGATATAAGCAGAAAAGACGACAGATATCCCAACGCAAAGGACGGATACGATCTCTCGGACAAATGTTTATCCGACACAACTGAGGAAGCCGTTATTTACTCGGATGTTACATATTACAACGACCCCAACGACCCCAACAGCTTATCGCTTGATGTGCGTTCAGAAGACAGCACAGCGCCCTACTACCTGAAACTCAGCAGCTACGGAAATTTCAGAGAGCAAACTTCCAACAACCTTATATTCACATTCCAGGGAGAGGCCCCCGCATTCGGCGGCAGCTCTATCTTATTCCAGCAGACAAGCAGCCGAGGCACGCCTGAAGACCCCAACGGGCTGAATGAATTCTATCCGTTATATGACGTCAGAGCTGCTATAGAAGGCAATGAGGGGGTTATACCTCTAAAAGACCTGCCCCCCGGAGAATACAGACATTCAGAGCCATACGGAAGCGGAGTTCTATATATAGGGAACCGCATCCTGGCAGATTTCAACGAAAGCAGCAAGGCTGATATGGAAGACTTCAGCATACTTGCAAGAAACTGGATGAATCACCAGATACCCGCCGGCTACAAAAACTTAACTGCAAACATTTCAGGGGCAAACGGGATTCCCGACTATGAGGAGGAAAAGGCAAAGATAGACCTATGCGACCTCAAGGCACTTAGCTCAGACTGGACAAAAGAGTGCAGAAAGATTGAAGAATAGACTTTATTTTTTCCGATTTCAGTAATCTTTCTTTCTATCAACTAATTCCCCTCTGCGTTTTTCTTTGCCGGCATATCTTGAAAATAACTGAGGAAAATTTATAATTACAAAAATATGCATTCGGGGGAGAGGGTGCATCTAAAATCAGGCTCAAAATGCCTGATTATTGTTTTTAAGACTAAGGAAAATCCAAATGACTAAAGATAAAGGCAAAAAGCCGTATCCTATTATTCGGGCAATTGAATGCAAGGCCTGCGGGAGATGCATACTCGACTGCCCTGTAAACGTGCTTGAAATGAGCAAAGAGCTCAACGACAGGGGCTACCACTTCGTAAAATACAAAGGCGACGGGTGCATCGGCTGCTGCAACTGCTTTTATACCTGCCCCGAACCAAATGCAATCGAAGTTCACATCCCGGACAAAGATGATGACAATAAGGGCTCCGGCAAGGAGTCTTAGAATAATGGAGATATAGATAATGGCAACACAACTTGCAAAGGGCAACACCGCAGTAATCATCGGGGCGCTTTATGCCGGCTGCGACTGCTACTTCGGATACCCAATAACGCCAGCAAGCGAAATCCTCCATGAGGCCTCAAAATATTTCCCTAAGCTGGGAAGAAATTTCGTACAGGCAGAAAGCGAGGAAGCTGCAATAAATATGGTTTTCGGTGCAGCTTCCACGGGAAAAAGAGTTATGACAGCTTCTTCCGGCCCGGGCATAAGCCTGAAGCAGGAAGGCATATCATACATCGCCGGAGCAGAGCTTCCCGCAGTGATAGTGGATATAATGCGGGCTGGCCCCGGGCTCGGGAATATCGGGCCGGAGCAGGGAGATTACAATCAGGTAGTCAAAGGCGGGGGACACGGGAACTACCGAACAATCGTTCTTGCCCCAAACAGCGTTCAGGAGATGTGCGATTTTACTATGAAGGCCTTCGAGCTTTCCTTCAAATACAGAAACCCTGCTTATGTCCTTGCCGACGGGGTGCTGGGGCAGATGATAGAGCCTGTTAGATTTCCCGAGCAGGCCGTTAAGCCGGAAATAGACAATTCTTGGGCGGTTTCGGGGAATAAGGAAACTATGAAAAACCTTATAACCTCGATCTTCCTCGATTTTACAGAGCTTGAAGAGTTTAACTTTAAGCTTCAGGAAAAATACAAAAGGATTGAGCACAGCGAACAGAGCTGCGAACTTATCAATACAGAAGATGCAGATGTTGTGCTTGTTTCATACGGTATCAGCAGCCGAATCGCAAAAAGCGCTGTTGAACAGGCCAGGGGCAAGGGCATAAAAGCAGGACTTCTAAGGCCTATAAGCCTTTATCCCTTCCCGAAAAATGAGCTCAAACGAATAGCTGAGAGGGATGTAAAATTTATCTCGGTAGAGATGAGCAACGGACAGATGGCCGAGGACATTAAGGCATCAGTTGAGTACAAACGCGATGTTCATATTGTAAACCGGCTCGGCGGGAATCTGATAACTCAGGAAAAAGTAATGGATAAAATTGCGGAGCTCTCCGCTTGAAGGTGTTGAAATGGCAGAAAAAGTAATAAAAAAACCGGCCTCAATGTACGATGTATTTGAGCGTAAAGGCGGAGCAGCGCCCACAGCAACGCATTACTGCTCGGGCTGCGGACACGGAATCATACACAAACTGATCGCTGAGGCGATCTCCGATTTCGGCGTTCAGGAACGGACGGTAATGATCAGCCCTGTCGGCTGTTCAGTTTTCGCATATTACTACTTTGATACGGGCAATCTGCAAGTGGCTCACGGACGTGCGCCTGCGGTTGGTACAGGCGTATCACGGGCGCAGGATGATGCGGTTGTGATATCGTATCAGGGCGACGGGGACTTGGCCTCCATCGGGCTGAACGAGACTATGCAGGCAGCGAACCGCGGAGAAAAGCTCGCTGTGTTCTTCGTGAACAACACGGTTTACGGAATGACCGGCGGACAGATGGCACCAACCACGCTTGTCGGCGAGCAGACTGTAACCTGCCCTGAAGGAAGAGATTCAAGAGACGCAGGTTATCCGCTAAAGATGAGCGAGATAATCAGCAATTTGAATGCCCCTGTGTTCATTGAGCGGGTATCAGTTTCGAATATCAAAAAAATCCGAAAGGCAAGAAAGGCTATAAGAAAAGCTATTGGAATCCAGCGGGACGGAAAGGGCTATGCCTTTGTTGAGATACTTTCAAACTGCCCTACCAATCTTCGGCAGGATGCTCAGTCGAGTATGAAATTTGTGGATGAGCAGATGGAGAAGGTATTCCCGCTCGGCTGCTTCAGGGATAAAATCGAGCAGACTGAGCGTCTGGGGCGTGAGCAAAGCTGCTTCGATAAATCCGCTATAGACGGCCTTTTCAACCTCCAAACGGAAAACGCCCCTAACCCCTCAGACGACAGCAGCTTCAAAGGCTTCGGACTGAAGATAGCAGGCTTCGGAGGACAGGGCGTACTCAGCATGGGAGTGATGGCGGCAAGGGCTGCCTGCGCAGATGGAAGGCACGTATCTTGGTTCCCTTCATACGGCCCCGAGCAGAGAGGCGGAACAGCCAACTGCTCAGTTGTAGCAGCGGGAAGGGCTGTCGGTTCGCCTGTGGTTTATCATCCCGATATACTCGTAGCGATGAATAAGCCATCGCTAGAGAGATTTGCAGCAGATGTGCGTGATGGGGCATACATCTTATACGATTCTACTGCCGAAGGCTCAAAGCTTCCGGAAAATGCAAAGGCAGTTGCTGTGCCCGCAATTAAAACAGCCGAACAGATGGGCAGCGCAAAAGCAGCCAATTCCTTTATGCTCGGTGTTATGATAGAGATATGCGACACGGGAATCGCTCCTGAAAAATACGAACAGGCCGTAAAAGACAGCTTTTCAGGCAAAGAGAAGCTGATAGATTTGAACATAAAAATTTTCAACCGTGCCAGAGAATGGGCGAGAGAAAATTCGCTCTAAGCTGAAATCAGTCTGCCGGCTTTTGCCTTGAATTGAGGATAAGGCTCGCAGCGAGAAGGGCTGTGCCGAGGCCGAGACGAACAATACTTTCCGCACTTTCGGTTTTATACTCGCCAAAGAAGAATAGAGAAACCGCCACTGCCAAAGGCATCTTGAGGTTGTTGGAGATCGCTGCGTTTGTGATATTTGCAATCCGAACGCCCTTATTCCAGAGAAAGAAGCAAAGGCCGGATGCGATTACTCCGAGATACAGAAGCGCCGCCCACTGACTTACGCTTATCTGAGCTACCTGAGGAAGACTGCCCCGCAGAAGAACCGCTGTAAACGTTATGGCTGCTGCTCCCCCGTAAGCGGCGGCAAAAATCTCCCTGTCTTTAACTTCAGTCGATTTCAGAAGCTTTCTGTAGAGCACCTGCCCGCCGGCAAAGCAGATGTTCGAGAGCTGCACAAGAAAAAAGCCCTTTTGAGCCTCAAACACGCTCAGGCTTTCCCAAGTTACCAGAGCTGAGGCAAATACCGCCATTATCACAAACAGATACGGACGAGGGGCAAATCGGCGATTAATAAAATCGTTTATAATCTCCACATACAGCGGGGTGAAAATAGTCATAGCGGCAATCTGATATGCCTTGAGATACTGAAACGAATATATGTATGCAATATACATAAGTCCAAACTGCAAAGCCCCAATAAGAAAAACCTTCAGGCTCACCTGCGGGGCTGTCTTCTTGAGCCTCAGGAACGGGAGAAAAACAGCAGCCGAAAGAACGAGGCGCAGAAAGGCCACTAAGGCCGGATCCAGACTGGACATATTCGTTTTGATAAGGCCGAATGAAAAAGACCAGATTAAAGATACTGCAATCAGATAAATCATAAATAAAGAGTTAAAAAAGGCCGGCATTGCCGGCCGTTAAAGACTATTCAGTGCTGAATGAATACGAAATGCTGTGCTTATAAATCTCGCCCTTCTTCAGAACGGGTGAAGCAAAGCTCGGGATGTTTATCGCGTTAGGAAATTTCTGAGGCTCAAGACACAACCCGCAGTGCGGGTTGTAAAGCGCGCCCTGCTTGCCCTTTAGATTTTCAACGAAATTGGCTGCATAAAACTGCAGACCGGGCTGGTCTGTGTAAACATCCATCTTCCTCCCGGATTTCGGGTCATAAACACTCGCAGCAAGTCCGTATTCATTTTCGGGCTTGTTCAAAGCGAAATTGTGGTCGAAGCCGCTGGTGTATTCCTTGGCAGCTTCTTCTGCATCTTCGCCTATTCGCTTGGGACTGCGGAAATCTAAAAACGTGCCTTCAACCGGCTTGAGCTGCCCTGTGGGAATCATATTTTCATCCACCGGGGTATATTGGTCTGCTTCGATTTTGAGGTTATGGTCGTAAATCTTTCCGGAATTATGTCCTGCAAGATTGAAATAGCTGTGGTGGGTAAGGTTTACGATTGTTGTTTTATCGCAAGAGGCATTGAAATCAATCTTCAGCTCATTTGAGCCTGTGAGAGAGTAAACCGCCTCCACATTCATCTCGCCCGGGTAGTTCTCCTCCCCGTCGGGGCTGGTGTAAGTAAGCTTGAGGCAGGCGGAATCGCCGCTGGTATAGCCCTCAGCGTCCCATATCTTCATATTAAAGCCCTCTTCTCCCCCGTGAAGGGCGTTCGGGCCATTATTAACCGCAAGCTGATACTCACTGCCCTCAAGGGTAAACTTTCCTCCGGCAATTCTGTTTGCTGCGCGGCCGATATTCGCCCCGAAATACGGAGAGTCTGTGAGATACTGCTCAAGATTACCAAAACCGAGAACAATATCATCAAGCTTGCCGTTCTTATCGGGCATATAAAGCGAAACAAGCGTTCCGCCGAGAGTGATTATTTCAGCTTTAGCTCCGCTGTCGTTAGTGAGCGTGTAGAGCTCAACGGGCTTTCCTTGAACTTTGCCGAATTCTTTACTGCTTACCTGCGGCATTTTCCATTCCTCTATTAAACTTTCTGATAACCGTTATTCCTGTAACCGTCCATAAGTATGATTATCTTCCGGTAGATCTCATCCGGAAGCGTTTTTTTGAGTATGCTTTTTGCCTCGCCAATGTTTGTCCTCTGGGAGAAGTGGGTTAGGATTATGGTTTTGCACTCGAGCGGAGCGAGCATATCTTCAAGCTCAGAGATGTGTATATGCTTTCCTGCCTTTGCCCTTTCCAGATGGTCGTGCTCGAAGAAGGTGCATTCAGTTATGAAAACCTCACTTTTTCGCACCAGCTCAATCGAGGAATAGTCTGAATAGGCGGTATCGCCGGTATAGCTCACAAGCGGTATCTCAAGCTGGTAGGTAATCTCTGTGCCCTTTTTCTTGAGCTCCACAATCTCCGGAGAGCTGAGCCCGAGATATTCTTCTTTGAGTTTTTGTCTAACCTCAACGACGGTATAGCCGTATGAATCCCGATTGTGGCGCGTTTTGAACGGCACAACATAAAGCCTCGGTTTGATGGGGTAGTACTGCCCTGCCTGAACTTTGATGAAATTTGCCTCTATGCGGCTTCCGTCCAGCTCAGACCAAATCTGAGCAAGCTGCTTGAGCTTGTCTATAACAGAGCTCTCGGCGAACACAGTGCCCGGGGTTTGGTCTGAAAACTGCCTGTGTGAGAGGTAGTAGGCAATGCCTGCTGAATGGTCTATATGACCGTGTGTAAGCAGGAGGTTGTCTATAGGGATAATGTGTTCGGGAGCTTTTCCCGCATCAAAACAAACACCCAGCTCAGGTACTGCAACAACCGATTCTTCCCCAGCCACCGAATAGCCGAAAATATTGTATTTATCGGTCTTTACTGTACTGAGCTTATGGCTTGGCATAATGGTATCCGTAAATAAATTTTCAAAAAGAGCCCCTCTGCCCGCCTTAGAAACGGGGTTGAAGAATTAAATTTATCCGCTGTTTGAGTTCAGTCTTTCTCCCTGTCGGATGAGCCTTGCTCTGAATCACTGCCGGTTTTGGGCTCCCATATTTCGAATACCTGAGAGAAATGCACAACCACTTTTGACGTAGCAGGGTCTGCAATTATCTCGCCCTTGAAGCCAACCATTTCTCCAAGCATATCCATAGCTCTGGCTTTAACTGTGCTGTTTGCAGGCTCTGCGTATGCCTTGATAGAGCCGCTGCGATCCTTCACAGCGAATCGGAAATCCCTTTCTTCGCCCGTATAAACATAGCTTTCTGCAAGCACGCCTGTATAGGCGTAGCCCTCTTCGCGGGTGATTTGGTTTTCCTTCCGGCTGTATTTTTTCCTTATTTCGCTGCGTCTTCTTGCAAGCTCTGAATCCTGATCTCTAAGCAGCTCATCAGCAAGCTTTGCTGCTTCATAGCGGTTCACTTCGCTAAGCAGAGCCTCTGCGTAAACTGCCGCCCTTCCGGCTTCTGGAGCCTCAATAATCTCAGCGAGCTTTTTCTTAATCGGCTTATAATCCTGCACCTCAAGCGGCTTGTCTTTTTCCTTAGACACAAGTTCTGCGCAGCGAAGATAATTTTGGTATGCCTGCTTGCGTTTTTCCGCCTGCTCCGGTGTAATCTCGGGCTTATCAGGCTCTGAGTCCGTCTTTGCCTGCTGAGCTTCTGAATTTTCTTTACTGCCAGCCTGAGCTTCATCCTCTTTCACCTCGGATGCGCCTTGTTCACTGTCGTATTCAGCGGAGCTTCTCTGCTGGTTTTCTGATGATTCATCCGCCTGCCGGCTTTGCTCTTCACTCTTTTCTTCAGAGCTCTCCTGCTTTTCTGCTGATTCTGCAGGTTCGAGGTATGCGCTGTTAATCCAGTATGATGCGCCTCTGGGCGGCCTGATTTTGTAGTAGTCGCCGTCTATTCCAATGATTTGAACTTCCGCCCCGCTGCTGAGCTTAAGCTGGCGGGTTGTTGAATGCACGGGTGAAGCGTAAGGCGAGCCTGCCCATACGTTCACATTGCTCGCTTCTACAACACCGCTTCCCGAATCGCTCTTTTTGACATACTGCTTTGCGATGAGGGAATAGCAGGTATCCAGCGGCTGAATTCGGGACCAACCGAACCGCTCTGCTGTTACTGTTACTTCCTCCGGCGATGACACCCTCGCGCATCGGTAGTAGTTCATCCCCGCACCGGAACGCACAAATACATTTTCGCCGGCAACTTTTGCCTTATAAGGAAAATCGTGACCTGTGGCCATAACGGCCGCAGAAACGAAAATAAGTGCAGCGAGAAAACTTAATTGCCTCATTTTTTCGTCTCCAGTTATATATAAGTTCTATAAACTATCCACGCCCGTCTGCTGGACACAGAAACTGCAAATCACAATACAGACAGGACTTAAGGGTAACACGAAGCTTACAGTTGTCAAATCTTTTTCTCTCAAACGAAGCTCTCAGGCCGTGAGGGAAAGCTTATTCCGAGCGGCTGCTGATAATCTCGCTTGTAAACAGATACACCTTCGTATCTTTGTCTTTCCAAGCATCAGCAGGCAGGCCGGCCTTATGGGAGCAGCAGTATGAGAGGAACTGCTCTTTGTTCCATCCGGTTTCGTTTATTACCTGCGGGAGAAAACATCCTGAGGCGAAGCCTTTTTGAATGTAGATTCCGTCTATCCCTGGCCTTAGTGAGAGGGGGTCTTGAGTTTCTTTCAGCTCTGAGAGCACGCTCACTTCAATCTCAAGCTCGGGCAGGTCTGAGGATTTGAGCCTTCTGCCTGCAAATCTCGGGTCAGAGCTTACGCTCGATCTAGCCATACTGCACACTGTCTTGTAGAGGGGCTCTTGAGAGGTGAAACAGCCTATGCAGCCCCTGAGTTCTCCGCTGGTTTTCAGCGTAACAAAACAGCCTCTGCGAGCTGACAGCTCTGATTCTTCGGGCTTTTCGGGGGTAAAGGGTCTTCCTGCAATCTCCGATGCTGCTGCATTTTCTGCAAGCTCAATAATCTTTTGTCTACTCTTTTCTTCCATTTTCGCCACCTAATATTAAACACCAATCTCCCTTACAATTATAGCATCTGATGCGCCTCTTCCAAGAGCAGTTTTTGTTCCTTTGATTTCTAAAAGCAGCGGCCCTGCCGAGCTGTTCTGCAGCACCTTTATTGCCGTACCCGGAACAACGCCCATCTCCGAGAGCCGTCTCTGGAGTCTGTGGCCGGAGCTGATAGAGCTTACTATGACCGTTTTGCCGGCTTTTATATTCAGAAGAGTTTTCTTATTGTTCATTTCCGAATTCCTGTTAATCAACGGGCGAGAAATATAAGCGCCTGCAAAACAAATACAAGCTAAAAATAGCCGCTTGAAGCCTCAAAAATGGCAAAACAAAATAAGCGGCTCCGTTTCCAGAGCCGCCTATAAAAGGATTCTTAAATCTTATCGTGGAAAGTCCTTGCCAGAACCTCTTCCTGCTGAGCCCGTGAAAGGCGGTTGAAGTTCACAGCATATCCGGAAACTCTTATGGTAAGGTTCGGATATTTGCCGGGATTTTCCATGGCGTCTTCAAGCCGCTCTCTGTTGAGCACGTTTACGTTCATATGATGGCCGTACTGCTTGAAGTATCCGCCGATAATGTTGACGAGATTCGAGATTCTCTCATCCTCCTCAGCTCCGAGCCCCTGCGGGGTAACGCTGAATGTGCAGGAGATGCCGTCGAGGCAGGCCTCATAGGGCAGCTTGGCAACAGAATTCAGCGATGCAAGAGCCCCCTGGCTGTCTCTGTTGTGCATTGGGTTTGCCCCCGGGGCGAACGGCTCGCCTTCTTTCCTGCCGTCCGGCGTGGAGCCGGTTTTCTTACCGTAAACCACATTCGAAGTGATTGTGAGTATTGAGAGCGTTGGCTTTGCATCACGGTAGGTTTCATGCTTGCAGAGGCGGTTGTAAAATCCTTCGACTATCTGCTCTGCGATAGCATCCACGCGGTCGTCATCATTGCCGAATTTGGGGAAATCGCCTTTGATTTCGAAGTCCCTAATGAGCCCTTTCTCATCTTGAACCGCTCTAACCTCAGCGTGTTTGATTGCGCTGAGCGAATCAGCAATAACGCTCATACCGGCTATCCCGAACGCCATAAACCGCTCTGCATAAGTATCATGCAGCGCTAACTGGAGCTTTTCGTATGCGTATTTATCGTGCATATAATGAATCACGTTCATTGTATTTACATACAGCTCGCAGAGCCAGTCCATATAGCTGAGGAATTTCTGCATAACCTCATCATAATTTAGGATATCGCCTTCAATCGCCTCGCTCTCCGGTGCAACATAATCGCCTGTAATCTCATTGCGTCCACCGTTTATAGCGCAGAGCAGAACCTTTGGAAGATTCGCCCTTGCACCGAAAAACTGCATCTGCTTGCCGATTTTCATCGCAGAAACGCAGCAGGCTATGCCGTAGTCATCACCGAACTCCCTTCTCATAAGGTCGTCGTTTTCGTACTGGATGGAATCTGTGTCCACAGATATCCTTGCGCAGAACTTCCTGAACTCTTCGGGGAGCTTGTCAGACCAGAGCACAGTAAGGTTCGGCTCGGGCGATGGATTCAGATTGTTGAGCGTGTTGAGTATGCGGAAGCTGCTCTTTGTAACCAGCGTTCTGCCGTCTTCTCCCATACCGCCTACCGCCTCGGTAACCCAAGTTGGATCGCCGGCGAAGAGCTCGTTGTATTCAGGCGTTCTGAGCTGTCGTGCAAGCCTGAGCTTGAGGACGAAATCATCAATCAGCTCCTGAGCCCCGCTTTCATCAAGCAGGCCTTTTGCTATATCCCGTTCGATGTATATATCGAAGAATGTACTCGTGCGACCGAGGCTCATAGCAGCACCGTTCTGCTCCTTGATAGCCCCGAGGTAAGCGAAATACGTCCACTGAATTGCCTCTCTTGCGTTTCTTGCGGGTCTATTGATATCAAATCCGTAAGATTTTGCCATCTGGCCAAGCTTTTGGAGGAAATCAACCTGCTTGAAAAGCTCCTCGAGCAGGCGGATTCTCTGCTCAGTCATCGGTCCTTCGCCGATTTGATCTTTGTCTTTGAGCTTCTCGTTCATAAGGAATTCAAGGCCGTATAGGGCAATTCTTCTGTAATCACCTATGATTCTGCCTCTTCCGTATGCATCGGGAAGCCCAGTAATCAGCCCGCTTCTGCGAACTGTACGCATCTGTTTTGTGTAAACACGAAATACCCCGTCGTTGTGGGTAGTGCGGTAGTTGTTGAAGATATCCTCAAGCTTATCACTGAGCTCGTAGCCGTAGGCCTCGCAAGCCTGCTGTGCCATACGAATCCCGCCAAACGGGTTTACCCCCCTTTTCAGGGGCGCATCAGTTTGGAGGCCGTATATAAGCTCTTTATTTTTATCGATATACCCCGGCGGGTACGCCGCAATGCTCGATGCCCTTTCAGTGTCGATATCCAAAACACCGCCTCTTTCCTGCTCGAGCCTCTGAAGCTCTTCGACCTGATTAAGCAGGTCTTTAGTTCGCGGCGTTGGCTCTGCGAGGAAACTGCTGCCGTCTTTGTAGGGAGTGTAGTTGCACTGGATAAAATCCCGCACATCTATCTGCGATTTCCATCTTTCTCCCTTAAAACCTTCCCAGGCTTCTCTCATAATTATACTCCTTCGGTTAAACAATATTAATGAACGACTGTCACTTCAGCGCATAGTCCAAGCCTTTGCTCTTTGAAGCATACGCTTAAGGGATTGAGCCTGATTAAACTCTGTCAAAACATTCCCCGGCTTTTACCGGGGAATAATAATTTTTAATTTCCTATTTCTGCCGCCTGCCGAAAGGCGAAAGCTCTCTGAGCCTTTTAATAACAGGCGGCATAACTTCAATAACTTTATCGATTTCGTTTTCGTTGTTGTATATGCTGAGGCTGAATCTTATTGATCCGTGGGCGGCTGTAAAGGGCACACCCATAGCCCTTAGCACGTGGCTGGGTTCCAGAGACCCGCTCGTGCATGCGCTTCCGCTGCTCGCACAGATTCCGTACTTATCCAGCATAAGCAGAATCGCCTCGCCTTCAATGTATTCGAAACTGATGCTGGTTGTGTTCGGAAGTCTGTTTTCGCTGTCTCCGTTGACAAAGGCATGCGGGCATTTTTCGAGCAGTCCTGCTTCGAGCTTATCCCGAAGCCTTTTTACCTCAGTATTTTCTTTTTCTATATTCTGTTCAGCAAGCTGACAGGCCTTTCCAAGCCCGATTATCCCTGCTGTGTTTTCAGTTCCGGCTCGACGGCCGCTTTCCTGATGTCCGCCCTTAATAAAAGGCCTGAGCATCACGCCCTTGCGGACATATAAAAAGCCAATGCCTTTAGGCCCGTGGAGCTTATGGCCGGAAACGCTCAGGAGGTCTATTTTGCTTTCTGCCATATCAACCGGAATCTTACCCACGGCCTGAACGGCGTCTGTATGGAAAACAGCACCCGAATTATGGGCTGTCTCAGCTATTTTCTCCACAGGGAATATCGTTCCGGTTTCGTTATTAGCCCACATAATCGTAACGAGGGCAGTATCTTCGTCAACCTCTTTCTCGAGCTGGTCGATATCGAGCCTTCCGTTTTCATCAACATCAATCTCCACAACATTGTATCCGTGCGGAGCCATAGACCGGGACATCGTAAGCACTGCGGGGTGTTCAACTCTGCTTGTAATAATCTTTCTTCTGTTCGGTGTAGCGGCGAGAATCCCTCGTATAGCCCAGTTATCGCTTTCTGTACCGCCGGAGGTAAAGGTTATTTCCGAAGGGTCGCAGCCTATAAGCGATGCGCAGCGGTTTCTTGCCTCTGTTAATTTTCTGCCCACCTGACCGCCGAAGGTGTGCATACTGGACGGATTGCCGTAGTATTCTGTGAAGTACGGCTTCATATCTGCAAACACCTCTTCGGCCACTTGGGTTGTGGCGTTATTGTCTAAGTATATAGTATCCATAATGTTTCTCCTATTGCCTGCCTTCGGGAGAGGCTTTCAAAACTCAAAAATCCGGCTTATTTTTTCTCGTAAACGTTAATGTCTTCGCTTACATACTCCCTGAGCTTTGCCTGAACGACATCTGTGAGGGTAAGCTCTGCCATTTTGCAGTTTGCGCACATTCCTCGAAAAGCCACAATCACATCGTCGCCCACAACATCTATCAGATCAAGGTCTCCGCCGTCTGCCTTGAGCGACGGGCGAACCTGCTCGTTGATAATCTCCTGAATGAGCTGAATCTTCTGGATGTTGGTGAGGTTTTTGGGGCGTTTGGGCTTCTGTTCACCGGATTCTTTTTTCTCCCCGCGCACACGCTGAATAATCTTTTCGATCTCGCCTGTGCAGCCGCCGCAGCCCCCGCCGGCCTTGCAGTAGTTGGTTACCTGCTCAACCGTTTCAAGATTGTTATCCCGAACAACCTCCTCTATCTCATGATCGGTGATCCCGAAACAGGTGCAAACCACATCACCCTCCATCTCGTGGGTAACGGTTTCCCCTGTTCGGTAGTTCTCGATTGCCGCCTCAAGGGCCTCTTTGCCCATTACAGAGCAGTGCATCTTCTCATCCGGAAGCCCGCCGAGAAAATCAGCGATGTCCCTGTTTGTTATGCTCTCTGCTTCCTCGAGCGTTTTGCCCTTTATAAGCTCTGTGAGAGCTGAAGAAGAGGCAATCGCAGAAGCGCAGCCGAATGTCTGAAATTTAACGTCTTCAATTTTGCCCTCGTCATCGAGTTTGAATGTGAGCTTAAGGGCATCTCCGCATGCAAGAGAGCCTACCTCGCCCACGCCGTCAGGATTCTCAACCTCGCCCACATTCCGTGGATTGAGGAAATGTTCTTTTACTTTTTCTGCATAGTCCCACATATTTTATCTCCTGTGCAGGTGTTTTATCATATTTTTTTTATTTTCTTTATCATAGCCTGCCTGAGCTCGTCGGGCAGCTTTGCCCAGATGCATATATCAACACTGAAAGGCATCTGATCAGCAAGCTCTTTTTTTATCTGCTTCAATATCTTTTTGTCCGGCTCGCTGTCTCCCATCAAAACCAGATCAAGACCCGGGGAGAGCTCGGGGAGGCTTTCGCCTTCCGCAAAGAACCTGATCTCACTGCCTGGAAGATTCTTCTGGAATATACCCTTGATAGTATTTAATTGTTCAATAGTAATCTTATTCATTTCATTCCCCTGAGGAGAAAAAACATCATTGCTTTTCACGATTAAAAGTAGATGATAACAAAATTGACTGCTGTTTTACAGGATTTTTAACTATATGCTGCTGAGAAACGAAATGATATTAAATGCACAAATAAATAATTTCAAAGCATTAAAAAACATATCTGTTTCAGACATAGGCAGAGTTAATCTGTTTGTAGGCAATAACAGTTCCGGCAAATCTACCCTTTTAGAAGCATTATACCTCGCTTCCAGCAGCAATCCTGTTAGAGCTGTTATAGATATTAACAATTTCCGAGGTATCAGTCAGCTCGATAAATATCCATGGGACACATTCTTCACCAGCTTTAACACTAAAAATGAACCTCAGATAAAATCAGAATTCACAGAGAAAACTGTTACAACACAGATCGAGCCTTTCCTGCCAGACTATAGGCATATAGAAACCGACCCCGAAGAGAGCTTTAACAGTGATTATTTCAGCAGCAGCATCTCAGGGCTTACTCTGAATATAAGCGAGTTTGATAGAGATAAAAATAGGGATGGACGCAAAAGCTCTCAAACTATCAAATTCGACCATAAAGAAGGCAATGATTTGGTTAAATTTGGTATTCACGGAAGAGAACCTGATTTCCTGAGATTTACCTCAAGTTTGTTTATTACAGGCAAAGCAAATCTTATCAGCAAAATGCCTCACTTTATTACTAACCTCAAGATAAATAAGCAGTTAGATGCAGTCATTGAGATTCTGAAAAACTTTTCACCGTCAGTAAACAATCTTGAGATAGGCAGCGATTCAATCTACGTTGATATTGGGGAATCCAAACTTTATCCTATCGGAGTGATGGGGGATGGTTTTGTGAGGTTTCTGGCTATCTCTCTGGCCATAATCAGCTCTGGGAGGAAAGTGATCCTTATTGATGAAATCGACACAGGGCTGCACTATTCTGCACAGTTCTTCTTATGGGAGGCTATCCTGAAGCTTGCAGAAAACAATAATGTGCAAATTATGGCTGTAACTCACTCCATAGACTGCATATCAAGCTTTGCCAAGGCAGGAAAAAAATCCAGCGAAAAAACAAAAATGTACCGACTTGAAAAAGAAGACGACAAAAACTTCATAATAGACTACAATGTTGATGAAATTCAGTCTGCAATTGAGAAAGAGTATGAAATGAGGTAAAGTTAAATGCCTTCAATTGAACTGGAAAAAACTGAATCGGAGATTGTTTTCATTGTGGAAGGAAAGGACGATGAGATATTTCTGAATTCTTTTATTAAAAAAAGAATAACCGAAGATGACAGTTTTCAAATAGTTCAGCTTAAAGGCAAAAAAAATCTCAAACAAACTTTGAAGGATGTTTCAAAAATCCCTGGTTTTAGGAAAGTGCGGAGATTAGCCGTCATCATTGATGCAGACAATAGTTGTGAAAACACATTTAAAAGTATTAAAAACGCTCTTTCGCATACAGGCTTCCCTAAGCCGGAAAAACTCGGCGAATTCACTTCAGACAGTGAAAGAAAGCTTTCAGCAGCCGCATATATTATGCCGAACTGTTGCGGCGAGGGCGAGCTCGAAGATCTTCTGCTTTCTTCAATAGAAGATACTCAAGCCTTAAACTGCATTGATTCTTTTTGGAACTGCATAGGCAAGGAGAGAAAAACTTCCAAAGGCTCTGCTCAAATCTATCTTGCCAGCAGAGAAAAATTTACCAGCGGAATTGGAGCAGGTGTTCAAAGGAAATACTTTATCCTAAAATCGAACAAATTCAGCAAACTCCAAACCCTTCTAAAGCAGGCATTTCTATAGACCCCAAACTCTTCCCTGCGTTATTTCATTTTCATAGAGAGGCTTAATATCTTTGTCAGAGATATTGTTAATAATTATTAATTCATTTGAAATTGGTTCATAAGCAGCCTCAGCGGCATAAGCCATATTATTACATTTAGGGCAATTTTCCATATTACCCACAGACTGAAATTTTCTTGGATTTCCAATACCGCCAATCATTCTTGAACAAAAAATTGTTGAGCAATTTTTGCATCTTGACAAAGGGGTGTAAGTTTTTTCTGACATCATTCACCTCATCTTTAAAAATATTATTACAAAGATGGAAATATTATAACATAACAATTAAATAAATCACGCTGAATATTTATATTTTATTGGGAAACATGCTGCAATTGAATTGATTGATATTTGAATTTAAGATTATACAATGGATCATTGAAGAGGATTATATCTAAAAGGAAGAATAAACGTGTATAGAAAAGACATCACTGCGGTATTTCCGGGCTCATTCGACCCGATAACCAACGGCCATATAGACGTAATCGAAAGAGGACTAAAGATGTTCTCGCGGGTTGTGGTTGCGGTAGGTGAAAATTCCGTAAAAACTCCGATTTTCACGGGCGATGAGCGAGTTGAGATGATACAGGAGCTCTTTACAGGCCGGCCAGAGGTAGTTGTGGAAAAATACGAGGGTCTTACGGTTGAATATGTAAAGAGCATCAAGGCCGATGTAATGCTCAGGGGCCTGAGAAACCTTACCGACGTTCAATATGAATTTCAGCTGGCCATGACCAACCGCTCTGTTGCCGGTATCGAAACGGTTTTTGTGATGACGAGTGAACAATTTGGGTTTGTAAGCTCTACACTAATAAGAGAAATGGCCAGTTTAGGCGGTGATGTATCGAACCTTATCCCGCAGAATGTATTTAAAAGGCTGCAAACTAGAAATAAAGAAAGTTCGTAGGATGTATAAGGTAACCGTAGAAGACACGTTTTATGCTGAGCATGCGGTGAAGATGCCCGGCGGTGAGATAGAGCCGAGCCACGGTCACGATTGGCGTGTACGAGTATGTGCGGCAGCGCGGGAACTTGACGAATACGGATTTGCATTCGAATTTAAGGATTTCAGAAAAGCTCTGAATATTGTTATAAGCAATATAGGGCAGAATCTAAACGAGCTTGAATTGAACGGACAGCACCCAACCACAGAGCTTGTATGCAAGCATTTCTATGATAAAATGCAGCAGGAGCTCAGCTCTGTTGAGCTTGATTATGTGGAAATTGAAGAGGAAAAGGGCTGCCTCGTTCGATACAGCAGAGATTGAATTTTTGCAAAGGCGGTGAAATATGTTATGCCAGAGATGTAATAAACGGCCTGCCTCAGTACATATGGCCGAATATATAAACGGTAAGCAAAGAGAGGTGCACTTCTGCGAGAAGTGCGTTCAGGAAACGCTCTCAGAAGCTCTTAACGGGGGTTCATTAAGTGAAATGATGGGTAAACTGATAGGTTCAGTAAGCCCAGAAGCCGGCGGAGAGGAAAAAACAAAAAGCCCTGCTGAGCAAAAAAATTATGAATGCCCTGTGTGCGGGGAAACCTATTCAGGCTTCACGAGAGACACACTCCTTGGCTGCCCTGAGGATTATTTCGTTTTCAGCAATAAGATAAGCGATGTTCTCAGCAATACTGAAATCGAAAATCCCGTTCATTCAGGGAAATTGCCGTCTAAAAGTCTTGAAGATACCGTAAACGAAAACATAAGGCAGACACTGAATATTCGTATCGAAAAAGCCCTTGAAAATGAAGACTACGAAAGTGCTGCACAAATCCGAGACAGGCTCAGGAGCCTTTGATGCTTGAGGAAAATATGTACAAACTGTATCAAATGCCTGATGTAGTGATGGGCACTCAGCTCAATCTCCGTCGGAATCTGATTAATCATCGCTTCAGGAAGTCTGCATGCAGTTCTGAACTGAAAGATATTAAAGAAGAGATATTAAGTTCCGCCCTGGAGCTTGATTTTTTTAAGAACGGAACAGTTTTCAGTATGGAAAACTGCGATTTTGACGCTATAGATATGTTCCTCGAGAAGGGATTTATAGACGAGGAGTTTAAGGAAAGCAGCTTGGGGGTTATTCTTGTAAGCAGGAACCGCAAGATAACGCTCGTTATCAACGGGGAAGACCATATAAGCCTTTTTATAAACTGCCAGGATGATGATATATTCGACAGCTGGGAAACGCTGTCGAATATAGATGATGAACTTGAAAAAAAGCTCGGATTTTCTTTCGGCCCGAAATACGGCTACCACTGCAGCAAAATATCAAACTCAGGTACTGGATTTACCGTTACATACTTCCTTCATATACCAATGCTTACCGCTGAGGCAGAGGATGAAGACCTCGACTACTTCTGCGAGCAGTACAATATTTCCATTGAAAACTCTATCATAGATTCTTCCGGGATTTCCGACTACTCTAAGATCGAAAACGAACAGAAGATCGGCTTAAGCGAAGATGAAATAATCGTCCGTATGGAAACAGCGGCAGTTCAGATATCCGAGCGTGAAAGATTCCTTCGGGAGAAAGTGATTCAGAAGAAAAGCATTGTTGTAGAAGACGGTATAAAAAGGGCCTGCGCAGTGCTGAGAAATGCAAAACTTATCACCTTCCATGAAACTGAAAGGCATTTGAGCTTTCTTCGTCTTGGTATCGAAGCCGGGCTGATTAAAGGCCTTTCGCTGAAAAAGGCTGATTCAATGTTCAGCAGATCTACTCCTGCCTACATCCATAACTGCATTTTCTCCACAGACCCTATCGAAGAAGATAAATTCAGGGCTGAGCAAATTCAAAAACAGCTTCCTGAGAATATTAAATTTGAAGAAATGTAAGGAACGGCAAGGCAATGAAAATCGGCATATTCGACTGCCCATCAGGAGCTGCTGGAGATATGATTCTCGGGTCTCTTATAGACTGCGGGGCAGACTCTGAAAAGATTAAATCTGCTTTGATGTCTCTTGGGATTGAAGAGCTCGAAGGGTTTAGTATAACAGAGGTGATCCGCAGCGGGGTTAGAGCGGTGAAATTCGCCCCTGTAATCCACCATCATCATCAAAGCAGCCCAAACGAAGGCCATCACCATCAGCACCGTCATCTCCCTGATATTGAACGAATGATCGATGCTGCTGATCTGCCAGAGAAAGTACAGCAGGATTCCAAAGCGGTATTTTCGATGTTAGCCAAAGCCGAGGCGCAAGTTCACGGCACTACGCCTGAGAAGGTTCATTTCCATGAAGTTGGTGCGGCTGATTCAATTGCGGATATAGTAGGCTGCTGCCTTGGTATATATCTTCTTGAATTTGAGAAGATTTACTGTCCGAAGGTTGCCGTTGGAAGCGGGACAGTGGAATGTGCGCACGGTGTTATGCCAGTTCCTGCGCCTGCAACAGAGATTCTCATTAGAGGGCTCAATGTTTTCAGGGGCGAGGCAGATACTGAGCTGCTCACACCCACCGGCGCTTCAATTCTGAAATATTTCTGCCTACCCGGCGAACCCCCCGCCTATACAAACATACGCAGCGGTTATGGAGCCGGAAGCAAAGAGTTTCCGAAAATGGCTAATATTATCCGCCTTACTGAAGGCAGTTCAGGCGATGAGCAGATGATGGAGAAGGCCGTTATGATGGAAACAAACGTGGATGACAGCACAGGCGAACTTGTTGGCTCGCTCACGGGCGAACTAGCTGGAAAGGAAAGCTGTCTGGATGTTTGGACAGAGCCTATATATATGAAAAAAGGCCGCCCGGGGGTAAAATTCTGCGTTCTCTGCAAAGAGGACGACCTTGACCGAATAGCTGAAATAATCTTTCAAAGCGGGATAACCCTCGGCATAAGATACCATAAATTAGACAGAATAACCCTCCAGAGAGAGTTTGAGACCGTAGAGATTGAGGGTTGTGAAGTAAATCTTAAAAAAGGATTTTATAACGGAAAGCAGGTTTTTTGCAAGCCGGAATTCAGCGACTGCCGAAAGCTTGCTGAAATGAAAGATGTATCCCCTGCAACGGCACTAAACACTATCACCGGACCGCTTAAATGAACGAAAGAAACAGGAATCTTCTCAGCGAAATAACCCTATGGCTCACCAGCGCTGTTCTGATTTTCTCGGCAGCGACCAAGTTCAAGATGGTTCTCAGCGAACCGATCGTTCCCGCAAACATATTCGAGGCAAGGGAATTTGTTATCGTACAAACGGTGCTGATAACCGGGCTTGCGATTTGGCTGGTTTGCGGAATATTCAGAAAGGCCGGCTGGCTTCTCGCTGTTATCGCTTTCATCGTCTTTACTCTCGACAGCCTATACAAGGGGCTTAGCGGGGCAGCCTCCTGCGGGTGCTTCGGGGGGGTAACGGTTAATCCGTGGATTACTGTTTTTGCTATTAATCTGCCCGTCTTAATCCTTCTTACATTGTTCAGGCCTCAAGGCGAGAAGCTCCTGCCGCCGCCTTGGCCGAACGCAAGACATCTGGTTTCAACCGCCCTGCCTACAGCCCTGCTTATTGCCTCTGTCAGCTGGACGATGGTGCATTTTGAACCACCGGCAGAAACTGAGGATTATCTTTATGTGGAAGAAGAGAAGTGGGAAGGTGAATACTTCGAATACCTTTACGACATCAGCATTGCAGATCAGCTCGCTGAAGGGCTGTCCATAATGCTCTTCTACCATAACGACTGCCCGAACTGCCGCGAGGCGATTCCAGTTTACGAAGAGTTTAATCAGGTTATGCAGGCCTCCGGGCAGGACGTGAAGGTAGCATTCATTCACCTGCCCTCGCAAGGCAGCTCTGCTCCGGATCCTGTGCCGCAGGATACTACCTGCCTGACAGGCGAGATTGTCAATCAGAGGCAGTGGCTCACGGCTACGCCGCTTGTTATAGTTACAGAAGACGGAACAGTGCTGGAGGTTTGGGAAAACGAGGTGCCTATGGATCTCGACAAGCTTCTAAGCGCCGTTTTCGGTTAGCCTCGGGTTTAGAAACGTTTTTGTGATATTTAGGGTATAGATTCAGGCGAGCATAGATTTCGCTGCAGCGAAAAAAAAAGGCTGCAGATTGTGATTGAACCCAACCTGCAGCCCGCTTTATTTATTATCTTGGTATTATTTGGCGAATTCCACGCATTTGACCTCACGCAGGAGAGTAACCTTAATCTCGCCCGGATATGTCATTTCATTTTCAATCTTAGTGGCGATATCACGTGCAATCTTCTCGGCAGAATTATCATCAATCTCGTCGGCATTAACAATTACCCTAATCTCTCTACCCGCCTGAATAGCATAGGTTATGGAAACGCCCTTGAAGCTGTTTCCAATCTCCTCGAGGGAACGCAGTCGCTTGATGTAGCGTTCGAGGGTTTCTCTTCTTGCTCCCGGGCGTGATGCGCTGATAGCGTCTGCGGCTGCCACAAGAGGGGTGTACGGGTTGTCCGGAGCAATGTCTCCGTGGTGCCCTGCTACTGCATTTAGAACGACAGGGCTTTCATTAAACTTTCGGAGGAATTCAGCACCAATGGCTGGATGGCCGCCTTCGTGTTCGTGGTCTATGGCCTTTCCGATATCGTGCAGGAAGCCTGCGCGCCTTGCCATGCTTCCGTCGAGCCCAAGCTCATCAGCCATCACCTGCGAGAGATACGCCACTTCAATACTGTGCTGAAGGGCGTTCTGGCCGTAGCTTGAGCGGTACCTCAAAACGCCAATCTTACCGAGAACTTTATTCGAAAGCCCGCGGACATCCATCTCTGTAGCAGTTTCCTTGCCAATCTGGAGCATACGCTGATCAACGTCTTTTCTGGTCTGTTCAACAAGACCTTCGATATGAGTAGGATGGATTCTGCCGTCTTGGATAAGCCGCTCCATCGTGAGCCTTGCCACTTCCCTTCTTACCGGATCAAAGCCGCTTACGACAATCACGCCAGGGGTGTCATCAACGATCACATCCACGCCGGTGGCCTTTTCGAAAGCCCTGATATTCCGCCCTTCCCGTCCGATAATACGGCCTTTCATATCATCATTCGGGATGTCAACGATTGATACGGTGGATTCGCAGCACTGCTCGGCTGAGAACCTCTGGATAGCAGAGCTGATAATCTCCCTGCTCTTTCTTTCTGCGGTCTCGTTCGCTTCCTCAACCTTCTTGCGGATAACGACATTCATATCGTGCTCGCATTCATCCTCGAGCCTTTGGAGAAGCAGCTCTTTGGCCTCCTGAACATTCATCCCCGTAATCTGAAGAAGCACCTTCTTCTGCTCGGCAATAATATCTGTAAGAGCGGTTTCCCTTGCAGAAAGGCGTTTCTGCCTTTCCTGAATCTCGTTCTGTGAAACAGCAATCTCTTTTTCCTTCTCTGCGAAGAGTTCAGTCTGCCTTTGGTTCGCATCTTCTCTTTTGCTTAGCCGTTTCTCCTGATCTCGCAGTTCTTTTCGAACCTGATTGCACTCCTTTTCGAATTCCTCACGCCTTTTCATAAATTCAGAGGATGCATCGATTCTTGCGGTTTTAAGGATTTCTTCAGCTTCTTTTTTTGCTTCTTCGGTTTGTTTGTCTAATTTGTGCTTTAGTGTCTGCTGCTTTGCCACAGCAATCGAATGGATTACGGCAAAAGTTGCAATTGCCGAAACAACTGCAGCGCCGCCGCCAACTAAAATTGGCGAAATTGCTAATATATTTATTAACATACCAGATTACCTTTCAATTGTAAGTCGCTCAAAAGTGCAATAGAAATCCGGCGTGGTGAGACGTATAATAGACCCGCAGGGCCTATTGAGATTAAATTTCCGCGCACAACGGCTCTAAGGCCTGCGGAAAGGCTTCAAATAGAAGGTTGAAAAACGTATATTTGAACATTTATTCAATATTCAGTTCCTGTAGATACAAATTTTCTGCCTATTTTTGATTTCAACTATTATTACAGACCACCACAAGGTCTGAATGCTATTACACTTATAAAATTTATTTAAAACTATTTCCCAACAAAGGGAAACAGTTAGATAATAAATTTGAGGAATGCAAAAATCAAGTAAAATGTTTTGAATTTCTTAGAGAAAAGCTAAGCATGTAATGAAAATCTGGTTTTTATCCGTAGAAACAGCAATTACTGCTTCTCAGAATCTTTCTCGTGTATGCTGTCGTAAACTTCCTGTCTGTGCACAGTAACATCCCTTGGAGCCTGAACCCCAAGCTTCACCTTGCCGCCCTTAACATCAACAACTTTTATTACCACATTGTCGCCGATGACTATAGATTCGTCTTTTTGTCTGCTCAAAACCAGCATTCGGGGACTCCGTTCACCGTATTATTATACTTTAAGCGAAGAGCATTATAAACTATCGGTCAATGAAAACAAAGAAATTATTTAAACTAAATAACTTTCTTTCAATCCGATTTAATCAGGCTGCCTCCTGCCTGCCGAGATTAGAACTGATCGAGAAAACGCAAGTCGTTTTCGTAGAGCAGTCTTATATCGTATATGCCGAACTTCCGCATTGCGAGTCTTTCGATGCCAAGCCCGAAAGCCCAGCCCGTATATTTTTCGCTGTCTATACCGACAGAATCAAAGACGTTCGGATCTACCATGCCGCAGCCGCCAATCTCAATCCACTGCTCTGAGCCGTCTTTATTATGGAAAAGAAGGTCGATCTCAGCGCTTGGCTCAGTAAACGGGAAAAAACTCGGTCTGAAACGCCATTTGGTATCCTCGCCGAAGAAAGTTCGGACAAACTGATCGACGGTTGTTTTGAGGTCTATCATGGAAACTCCCTCATCAACAACAAGCGCCTCAATCTGATGGAACATAAACATATGAGTTGCATCAACCGTATCCGGGCGGTAAACCCTTCCGGGAGCTACAACCCTTATAGGGGGCTTCTGAGACTCCATAACCCTGATCTGGATTGTGGATGTCTGGCTTCTAAGAAGGGTGTTCTCATCAATATAGAAATTATCCGCAGGGTCTCTTGCGGGGTGTTCATCAGGGATATTCAGAGCGATGAAATTATGCCACTCATCTTCCACTTCCGGCCCGTATGCGATGCCGAAGCCCATCCTGCCGAAAATATCCAGCAGCTCATTTACAGTGTTTGATATTACATGCTGCTTGCCTACTGCCGGCTTGAGCCCAGGAAGGGTAACGTCTTCAATCAGTTTCTCGGCCTTGCCGGATTCGCCGCCGGAAAGGCTCTTCTGCTTCTGCTTGAAGGCCTGATTTACTTCATTTTTAATCTTGTTGGCAAGTTTGCCGGCCTCTGCTCTATCTTCCGGGGCAACCTCGCCAATCTTGCTGAGAAGCTTGGTAATCAGCCCTTTCCTGCCGAGATACTTAATCCGGTACTGCTCAAGGGCTTCACTGCTTTGAACCTGCTCAAGCTCCTGCATGGCCTCTTTGCCGGTGTTTTCAAAATCTTTAAGCATAAAATAGCTCTGAGCTTTAATTAAAGAGCAGCTTTCGCTTCTTCTACGATCTTCTTGAAAGCAGCAGGATCATCTATAGCAATCTCGCTGAGCATCTTTCTATTGAGATTTATGTTTGCCTTTTTCAGTCCGTTAATGAAATGACTGTATGAGATGTCGCTGCTTTTGCATGCAGCGCTTAGGCGGGTTATCCAGAGCCTGCGGAAATCTCGTTTCCTGAGTTTCCTGTCGGCAGTTGCCCTTGCTCCGGCACGAACCGAGGCCTCCTTGGCAAGACGCAGCTGGCGTCCTGAAGGGCCTCTGTATCCTTTAACACTCTTTAGAATTCTTTTGTTTTTGCGCTTTTTCGCAGCGCCTATTCTTGTACGTGGCATTTCAGCTTTCCTTTCGTTAAATTTTCGCTGCTGGCGGCAAGCTGCAGGAGCCGAGAAGCAGCATTTCCCCGCCGGCAAAACGCCGGCAGATAACTATTTCGATTTCTTCAAACCAAGCATATCACGGCATTTACCCGCATACTCATCACTGATATAACCGTCTTTGCCGAGATTGCGGCGCCTCTTAGGGCTCATCGCACTCATAAGGTGGTTGCTGCCGGCACGCTTATATTTGAATTTGCCCTTGGCAGTTATCTTTACCCGCTTGGACAATCCTTTGTGGGGCTTCATCTTAGGCATAATAAGTTTACCCGTTTTCGATAAATTATTTTACTCCGCCCGAACGACCGCCGCCCGAGCAAATTGAAAACGTGATTATCTGAAAAAAAGACTCAAGGTCAAGTGATATTTTTGGGGCGAGGCTGCGGTGTGGTTAAAGTATTGTATATTTAGCTGTTATAATTATCTGTTGTTGATATTCAGCAAGCGGATATAATTTTATGTTTTATATTCTCAGGGAACTCTCTCATTGAAAAACAGGAAGATTTACACATTATTCCTCGGTCTGCTTGCGGCTGTTCCGCCTCTTGCAACTGATATGTATCTTGCAGCGATACCTCGGATAGCAGATGAGTGGAGTGTTGAAAAATCTGTCATCAACCTCTCGCTTGTTCTTTGGTTTGCGGCATACGGTATTGCGCTTCTAATCTGGGGCGGTTTATCCGACCGATTCGGCAGAAGACCTATCTTGCTCAGCGGTCTTATAACGTTTATCGTATCTACAATACTCTGCTCACTCTCTCAGAATGCTAATCAGCTGATCGCGGCGCGTCTTCTTCAGGGAATCGGTGCGGCAGGGGCATCCTCAATGGTTCTTGCAATAGCCCGAGACCGCTTTGAGGGCAAAGAGCGTCAGAAGCTGCTGGCATGGATAGGCATAATTCTTGGAACAGCTCCAATGATCGCCCCGTCTTTCGGTGCGCTGATCCTCAAATACAGCAGCTGGCGGATGATCTTTATTGCTCAAGCCCTTCTCAGCGTGATATCGCTTGCAGTCACGCTCAATATCTACACAGAAACGGCAGTATCACTAGATAAAGGCGGCTTTACAGCAATGCTGAAGCGATATGTACGACTGAGCAAAAATGCTGATTATATGCTTAGTAATGGTGCGATTGGATTGATAAATCCGCCCTTTTTTGGTTTTATTGCTTTTTCTGCTACTGCATACATCTTACACTTTGGAATGAGCGAACAGAGATTCGCAGCTTTGTTCGGAGCCAATGCGATGTGTGCTATACTCGGTTCAGCCCTGTGCACTCAATTGATAAAGAGATACAGCGAATATCGCCTGCTCACAATCTGTTTTACCGGCTGCCTTATTGGGGGATTGACACTTCTTTTGATGGGCGTGCCAAAATGGTACGTGTTCTTTATTGGTATGGGGATATATTCGTTTTTCCTCGGCTTAAGCCGTCCGCTGATAAATCACCTTATCGTTGAGCAGGTCAGCCAAGA
The DNA here is from genome assembly GCF_001997385.1 of Sedimentisphaera cyanobacteriorum. Lineage (NCBI taxonomy): Bacteria > Pseudomonadati > Planctomycetota > Phycisphaerae > Sedimentisphaerales > Sedimentisphaeraceae > Sedimentisphaera > Sedimentisphaera cyanobacteriorum. The sequence continues at coordinate 1,471,513 of NZ_CP019633.1, forward strand.
CATAGGCGCAGCGAGCTCAGGCATCGTGTGCTATCAATTTATAGCAGGTGCGATTGGGATGTATATCGCTGAACAGCCTTGGCTCAAGCCATTTCTTGCATTCGGCATAATGGCAGCAATATGCCCGCTTGCTGTACTGCTGATATGGCCAGTACTGCTCAAACGAATCCGACAAAATCAGAGCACCGCCTCAGCAGACACCACGGCAAAAGAGGCATCTATCGAGGAAGCAAGCGGAGGATAAGGGCAGGAAAATTGAGCCTTAAAGGTTGCAGTGCGGCCTTTTATCCAACGATATTGAAAAACAGATACGCAAACGGAGCCGTGAAAACGAGCGAATCGACGATATCAAGCACGCCTCCAAAGCCCGGGAGTTTGTCGCCGGAGTCTTTTATGCCGGCATCCCTTTTGAGCATAGATTCGGCGAGGTCTCCAAGCTGGCCTGCAAAAGCGAATATAATCCCGAAAATGGCCCCCTGCCACCACAGCATAACAGAGAATATAACGGAAAATAGCACACCTGTAACGGCTGAGAAAATGCAGCCTCCCACCATACCTTCCCATGTTTTTTTGGGGCTTACAAGAGGGGCAAATTTTGTATGGCCGAAGATTTTGCCGAAGGTGTACGCCCCTACATCACACATTTTCACCACAGCAACAAACAGAATCAGTGCGGAAATGCTGTGTTCCACTCGTATTGCAAGGAAGAATGAGCTGAAAAATCCCCAGTACATCACTGTGAATACGGTGGCTCCGCAATTCAGGATTGTACCTTCGTTCGTTTTTGCTCTGCCTTGGGCGATAAATGAGAGCAGGACTGCAGAAAGTACTGCGGCAAACATAATTATAAGATGCAGATAAGCCTGTGAGATTTCGAAAGCAAATCCGAACTGCTTGAGAAAATAGCTGAGGCAGAAAAGTGAAGCCCCGATATATGATGCAAGGGGGAATACCCTCGCCCCCTTGCCTTTTACCAATTTTGAGAATTCATTAACAGCAGACAGCATCATTGCCTCTGCGATAAATGCCCATATAAACCCCTGCACCTGCTCCCCGCTGCCGGTACGCCAAATCAGCACGCTGTCCAGCCAGCAGAGGAGTGTGGCTGAGGCGGCCATTATTATACCGAAAAAGATGCGCTGCTTTACCATACTCGCCTTCTTAGAATCTCCCGCCTAAAAGGCAGGGCTGTATAATAGTTCATCTTAAGCTTCTTAGAAATCCATAGCCTCTGCTATCTGCACGGCGTTCAAGGCTGCTCCTTTGCGAATCTGATCGCCGCAGACCCAGAGATTGATTCCTCTTCCGTCCGGGATGGATTCATCTTGGCGGATTCTGCCCACGTAGATGTCGTCTTTGCCGTCTGCGTCTATGGCAGGCATAGGGAAGCGGTTTTTATCGCGGTCGTCGATTACGATAACGCCCGGGGAATCCTCAAGCACCTCACGAACCCAAGCGGGATCTGCCGGCTTTTCGAATTCGAGATTGATGCTCTCGCTATGCGCCCGCATTACCGGCACGCGAACGCATGTGCAGGTAATTGCGATCTGCGAATCATCGAAGATTTTTCTGGTTTCGTTTACCATCTTCATCTCTTCTTCGTTGTAGCCGTTTTCGCCGATCTTGGAATCATGGCAGAAAACATTAAAGGCAGCCTGATACGGAAGCGCCTCGCATACCGGCTCCCTGCCTTCGAGTATATCTGCGCTTTGCTTTTTGAGCTCATTCATCGCAGCTATTCCCGCCCCGCTGGCGGCCTGATAGGTGCTTATAACCATACGCTTAACGCTGTTCTGCTTATGCAGCGGCCATACCGGCACGAGGGCAATGATCGTAGAGCAGTTTGGGTTTGCAATTATTCCCTTGTTGGCCTTGATTGCCTCTGGATTAACCTCAGGCACCACGAGCGGCGCAGCTGGGTCCATGCGGAATGCTGAGGAGTTGTCTATCATTACAGCTCCGCTCTGAACAACCGCATCGGCAAACTTCTTGCTCTGCGAGCCGCCTGCGCTGAACAGCGCAACATCAACGCCTTTGAAGCTGTTTTCTGTGAGCTCTTCTATCGTATATTCCTCGCCCATAAAAGCAATTTTCTTACCTGCTGAACGCGAACTTGCAAGCATTTTGAGCGAATCGAATTTGAAGTTTCGCTCTTCTATGAGTCTCAAAAATTCCTGGCCTACAACGCCTGTAACACCAGCTATAGCAATATTGCGGCTCATAATATTTCTCCGTTTTCTTAAAATTACAAATTGATGAGTTCCTGCGGGTGCGGGATTATAGCAGAATAAGCTCGATAAAGCAAAACAATTCGCAAACAAAGAAGTATAATGATTAGAATTATGCAAGCCAAAGCAATTGTGTTAGCTGGAACCGAGATATTGTGTAAAATACAGCCGGCTGGAATTTATGAAGAAAGAGACTATGAACATAAACAAAACAAACTACCATATACATACTTACCGCTGCAAACACGCTGCTGGCGATGCGGCAGACTACTGCTCAGCAGCAGAAAAAGCCGGACTCGAGGCGATCGGTATAAGCGATCATACCCCTCTGCCGGACGGGAAATGGGGTTCTGTGCGAATGGATATAGACGAGCTTCCAGACTACTGCGAAAAAATCGAGGATGCGCGAAATGAATTTGCCGGCAGGCTGGAGGTGTATGCGGGGATGGAATGCGAGTATTTCCCGAGATACGAGAAATTCTACAACGACACGCTCAGGGAGGAATTCGGAATTGAGTATCTCGCAATAGCTCTGCACTTCTATCCGCTCGGCGGCGAGGAAATAAGCACACACGCCTATCCGATGGATAAAGATGCATTGAAAAGCTATACAGATTTGTTTGTGGAGGGGATCAAGACGGGGATGTTCGAATTTGCTGCTCATCCGGATTTGTTTCTCGCTAGATACCCGAGCTGGGACAGCTATGCAGAGAAGTGCAGCGAGAGAATCTGCAATGCTGCCACTGATTCAGGGACGGCCTTAGAGATAAACGGCTACGGCTTCTGCCGAGATGACTTTTCGGGCTATCCGAGCGATAATTTCTGGCGCATTGCAGCAAGCTGCGGGGCGAAAGGCGTAATCAATTCCGATGCCCACTGCCCGGAGCATATAGATATAGGCTTCCAGAGATGCCTCGAACTGGCTGAAAGGCTTGGTATTTCGCTGGCTGACCCTGTACGCAGGGCTGCTAAACCTTCCTGATGGCAAACTGCGGGCAAGCAGATACGCAGTAGCCGCATTGCAGGCATTTATCGCTGCTGATATCGGCCTTGCCGTCCCGCATTGAGATTGCTTCGTTCGGGCAGGTTTCAATGCATTTACCGCAGGCAGTGCAGACGATGCGTACAACCTGAAAACGCTTGCTGAAGCCTTGGAGCTTGGGCAGGTTTTCTCGCTGGCCGGAGAAATACCTTACGTTGCAGTCTATCTCCTCCATGCTCACCATCCCGATCGAGATTGAGTGATAGCCTTTCAGGCTGCGGGCATATTCAAGGCAGTCGGCGTAGTTATCCACGTAATTCCCGCCTCCGAGAACCTTCATCAAATATACGCCCTTGCCGGCATCGCTGCATTGCTCGATTGCCCGCTCCATATCTTCTCTTGTGCCGTTGATGATGCCGATCCCGCCGAGGCTGATAAGCGCAAATACCACGTCGATATCTTCCCGCTCTGCTGCAGCGGAAACCACTTTCGGGCTGTGGCAGCTGATGCCGATCGCACGAACTTTCCCGGCTAGCTTGTTCTCTTTGAGGCATTTGAGGGCTTCGCTTCTCTGCTGGAATATATCAGGCGCTGCCCGAGCGGCGTGCATATGGAAGATGTCGATATAGTCTATTTCGAGCTTCTCGAGGGCCTCGTCTATCGCTTCCTGCATAGCATCAAAATCGGCGGCGGTTGATTTGGAAGCGATTACAGGACGCTTGCCGGTGAGCTTCATTGCCTCGCGTACAGGCGTGTATGTCTGATACATTTGGGCGGTATCGATAAAATTTATGCCGCTGTTTATGGCTTCCGCTGTGAGGCGGGCGTTGAAATCTGCCGGCTGGTTCTTCTGGAGAGGCCCCATCGGAAGAGCACCAAAGCAGAGCTCTGTTACTTCTATGCCCGTATTTCCTAAAACATTTTGCTTCATTATTTCCCTAAATTTATGATGCTTGCAATTCAGCAATACATTTTAATCTCGTAAAAGAAAATTTCAAAAATGAGCCGAAAAAAAGCCCGCCTGCTGAAAGCAAACGGGCTTGAAAATCGTTCTTGATTTCGATTTAGAAATCTATTGAGTAT